>NZ_BDAU01000042.1 GCF_001612615.1 Nocardia amikacinitolerans NBRC 108937
GGCGGTTGCGACCGCCATTCGACTACCGTCGAAACCATTTCTCTATCGACGGTAGTCGAATGGTGGTTCGGGACTGATCGGGTCGCACCGGCGCTCCGGCGCGCCCGCCGGGAGTCCGTTGCCTGAGCACGGCACGCCCGCTACGAAGATGCGGATCGCACGCAGCAGTGCACGCCCCTACGCCGCGCGAATCGAAGGCACCCTATGGCCACGCGGAGTCGGAAACAAGCGCGCCGGGGAAATCAACGCCTGACGCGGGTCGAACGAGTCGACTCGGGGTCGCGGACCACCGCACCGGTCGACCCGAGCCGACCCACCGGCTGACACTGTCGCCGCCCACAAGCACGGCGGCGGTGGTGTCGAGAACTCAGCCGAAGTGGCAGACGTAATGCACCGTCTCCAGGACCTCGATCTGGAACGAGCTGTCGCCGGGCACCTCGAACGACTCGCCGCCCTTGTAGGTGACGGCCTCGGTGGCGCCGGCGAGGGTGATCTTGCACTCGCCCTCGATGAGTTCCATGATCTCCGGCGCGCCGGTGTTGAACGTCAGGGTCGAGGGCAGGATGACGCCGACCGACTTGGCGGTGCCGTCGGCCAGCTCGATGCTGTGGCTGACGCACTTGCCGTCGAAGTAGACGTTGGCCTTCTTCGTGACGCTGACATTCTCGAACTGCGACATGGTCTCTTTCCCGTGCTGAAGTGGAGCCGTCAGCTTAATGGACGCGGTCGGACGCAGCCCGCCCGCAGACCGCGCACGGCCGGAGGGGATGCGGAGGTACGCCTACTTCAGCAGCGGCGCCCACCTGGGAGAGGACGCGGCCGCGGCGCACCCGAGCCCGCGCGGGCCTGCTCCGAGGCGCTGCGGTCGGCGAGGTTCCCAAGGCGTCACGGGCGAGGACGCCGCCGCCAGCTGCTGTGGCAGACCCGCTCGGCCTAGTCGGCTCGGTCCGTGCAGCAGTCGACCCGTCGGCTGCTGCCGACGCACAGTCAGTCGCCCGCCTCCGGAAACAACGCCTCCCACCGCCGCGACCACTCCCACACCGGCCCCAGCGCCGCGCCGAGTTCCCTTCCCGCCGTGGTCAATTCGTAGGACTTGTCCGGGTTCTTGACGATCAACCCAGCGGCCTGAAGGTGCTGCAACCGCACCGAGAGCATGCTCGACGAGCACTGCCCCATCCGGCGGCGCAGCTCGAGAAACCCCAGCGTGCCTGGCTCCAACTCCCACACGATGCGCAGCATCCACCGCTGGCCGAGCAGTTCCATGGCGGCGAGCATCGGTTCGTTCGCGGGGTCGGCCTCGCCCCTGGACGGTTTCGCACCGCTTGCGCTTCTCATTTCGAACCACCATAGTGATTCTAATTCAGAAGCAGTAGGGCGGGCGGCGGTCCGCGACGGAAAGGAACGTGGTGCACGAACCGGACATCTCGACCGATCAGCGAATCACCCTCGTCACCGGGGCCTCGCGCGGTATCGGGGCCGACACCGCCCGCATCCTCGCGGACCGCGGCGACCACGTGATCGTCAACTACCGCGAGAAGCGCCGCCGCGCCCAGACCATCGCCGACGAGATCACCGCCGCAGGCGGCAGCGCATCGATCGCGGGAGCTGACGTCTCGGACGAAACCGCCACCCGCACACTGATCGCCGACATCGCCGACCGCTTCGGCCGCCTGGATGTCTTGGTACTCAACGCATCCGGCGGTCTCGAACGCGACGCGGCCGCGGACTACGCGATGTCCATCAATCGCGACGCACAACTACGCCTGACCCGACTCGCGTTGCCCCTCATGCCATCCGGCGGCCGCATCGTCTTCGTCACCAGCCACCAGGCGCATTTCCACGGCCGCAAACCCGTCCCCGCCGACTACGAACCGATCGCCGCGAGCAAGCGCGCGGGCGAGGACGCCCTCCGAGCCCTCATCCCCGAACTCGAAGCCCTCGGCATCACCCTGACCGTCGTCTCCGGCGACATGATCGACGGCACCATCATCGTCCGCCTCCTCGAACGCCGCGACCCGGACGCCGTCGGCACCCGCCGCGACAACGGCCCACTTCCCACCATCGAAGAGTTCGCCACCGCCATCGCCGACGCCACCACAGACCCAACCGAATCCGGCCACACCGTCTACATCGGCGGCCACGACTACCTCGCGGGGACGTCGACCGACTAGGACACGACCGGCCGACCGATCGGGATGCGGCGCTTCGTTGGGCGGGAAATGATGTGGGCCCGGCCCCGACTGTGACTTATCCCGTATATCCGGTTCAATGACACCTTCCGTTATCGACACCGCTTAACGTCGCGACGGCACAACAGTTGGTTGGAAAGGTGGCAGCGAGCGTGGCAGGTACCCAGGCGAAGCTCGATGAACTGGTCAAGATCCTGACGATCGCTGCGGAACCGGCAGGTGAGGCCGGTGTCGCCAAGCGGGAGAAGAAGGGTATTCCGAGCGTTCGCCAGCGTGTGGAGATGCTGCTCGACCGCGGAACGTTCGTCGAGACCGGTGCGCTGGCTCGTCAGCCCGACAAGCCGGACGCTCTCTACGGTGACGGGCTGGTCACCGGTCGCGGTCTGATCGGTGGCCGTCCGGTGGTGGTGATCGCCCACGATCAGACCGTGTACGGCGGGTCGGTCGGTATCACGTCCGCCCGCAAGTTCATGCGGGCGCTGCAACTCGCGTTCGACAACGCGTGCCCGGTGGTGACGATCAACGATTCCGGAGGTGCGCGTATCCAGGACGCGGTCGGTTCGATCGCCTCGTTCGGCGATATCTCCCGGGTGCTGGAGAAACTGTCCGGGTATGTGCCACAGGTGTCGATCATTCTCGGCAAGTGCGCCGCGGGTTCGGTGTACGGGCCGATCAACACCGACGTGCTCATCGGCACCAAGGATTCCTACATGTTCGTCACCGGGCCGGAGGTGATCAAGGCCGTCAACGGTGAGGACATCACCGCCGAGGAGCTCGGTGGCGCCAAGGTCCAAGCCGAGCGCGGCACCCTGCACTACGTTGCCGACACCGAGCAGCAAGCCTACGACTGGGCCCGCAACTACCTGAGCTACATGCCGACCAGCTGCCTCGAGCAACCGCCGATCGTCAACCCCGGTCTGGAGCCGGAGATCACCGCGTCCGATCGGGAGCTCGACAAGATCATCCCGGATTCCGATCGCGCCGGTTACGACATGCACGAGATCCTGCTGCGGATCTTCGACGACGGTGAATTCCACGAGATTCGCGAGGCGTTCGCCCCGAACCTGATCACCGGATTCGCCAGGGTCGACGGATATCCGGTCGGTGTGATCGCCAACCAGCCGTTGGTGCTGGGTGGTTCCATCGACGCCGCCTGCTCGGACAAATCGACCTACTTCATCCGGCTCTGCGACGCGTTCAATATCCCGCTGGTGTTCGTCGCCGACACCCCCGGCGTGCTGCCGGGGCTCGAGCAGGAAGCCAACGGTGTGATCATCCGCGGCGGGCGGGTCCCGCGCGCGATCATCGAGGCGACCGTCCCGATCATCAACCTCGTCGTGCGCAAGTCCTACGGCGGCGCCTACGGCATGATGGCGGCCCGGCAGGTCGGCGCCGACATCAGCTTCGCCTGGCCGACCGCCCGGATCGCGGTGATCGGCGCCGACAGCGCGGTCGACCTCATCGGCAGGCGGCAACTGGCGGCCGTGCCGGAGGAGCACCGGGCGGCGGCGCGCGAGTTCATGGTCAACCAGTACAATGAGACGATCGCCACCCCGTGGATCGCCGCCGAACGCGGCTACATCGACGCGGTCATCGAACCGCACACCACCCGCCTGGAGATCCGCCGCGCGCTGCGCCTGCTGCGCGACAAGCCGCCGGTGAAGCCGGAGTTCAACCCGCGCAAGCACCCGGTGTATCCGATGTGATCCACCCGAACCGCTCATCCGGTCGGTGACAGCAGAGCCATCGCGGTCATGAATTCGACCCCTGGAGCCGGACTGGCCGGAGGAGCTCGAGTGGCAAGGGTCGGAGCCGGTAGTGCGCCGGACTCAGGCCCTTGACCGGAACCTGTGACGACCCCCGGTTCAGTAGTCGGCCCTGGGGTCGAAAGTTCTTGTCGGCGTGCCCATCTACAGTCACGGCATCGTGTTCGGGATGTACGGGGATGGAGGGCTGGGTGTTCGCCGAAGTGGATGATGCGGACTGGGAATCGGCGGACCTCAGTGTTCCCGAGTTGTTGCGCGAGGTCGCGTCGGCGGACGACTCCGAGCGCGCGCAGGCGCTGCCGGAGCTCGAGGCCAGGCTGCGTCCGGACGGCAAGATCTACAGCGACAAATACGGATACGGCTACGACTACGACTTCCACGACAACCGGCCACCCGTTGATCGAATCCACGCTGCGCGATCGGCGGTGTTGTGCACGCCGTTTCTGCTCGAGTTGGCAGCGCGGCCTTGTGGACAGGACCGGCCGAGGATCCTACGACTCATCGCCGTGATGGCGGGTGTGGACGAGGACGAGGAACAGCGGTTCCGCCTCTGGTCGGATGCCGAGCTAGCAGCCAGTGTCGAATTGCGCGACCGGCAGGAAGTTCGCCGGGCGATCGGCCGCGCACTGCCCGAGTTGCTCGATCTTCTCGATGATGTCGACCCGGATATCCGAGTAGCCGTCACTCATGTCCTGGCCGTCTGCGCCGAGCACTGGGAAACGGTGGTCCCGGCGCTACAGGCACGGGTCGGCTTCGAACACGACTCGAAGATCCGGATCGCGATGATCGGAGTCGTCGGCTCGATCGCGTGGAACCGACCGGAACAGGCGTCGCCCCTGGGTATTTCGCGCTGGTTCAGCGAATTGCTCTGCGCCGACAGAGATCCGATAGAGCACCTGACAGTCCTGAACTATCTTCTGGCTTCGGACCCGCAGGCGCTGCCAGGCCGCGTGGTACCGATCGTGCTGGGCGCCGCGCCTCGACTCATGGAGCCGACCGTAGATCTCGCGGACGTCTACCGGCCGCTTGGTGCGTGGCCGGCCAGTTTGATCAGCGCTGTTCACACACGGATGGCCGCGCGGCGGGAGGAACAGCGAGAACTCGTCCGGGGTCTGTTCGACATCGGACTACCGCAGGCTCGGGAGTTCGCGTGCTATCTGGCCGAGGATCTGATCGGGACGTGGCGCACGAATCACGTCGAGTTGCTCGAAGCGGTCGCGGATCAATTGGCGGACCCGAAAACCTGGCTGTCGGCGGCGAAGGTGCTTGCTCGTCTCGAAACGGCCGCCGCGCCCGTGATCGACCGCATTCTCGAACACCTCGAGCGCTTTAAGCGGATCACCGAGTGGCACACGCCATTACCGCTGCCGCTGCCACTGCCGTGGCTGACACTGCATACCGACATCCGCATGCTGAACGAGCCCGGTCCACTGCTGCGCGCCGCCGCCAACACCGGTGACGCGCGCGCGGTCTCCGCGGTGCGCTGGGCGTTGGAACTCGACGAGACACCGGATCGTCTCGACGAAATCCTGGCGCCCCTCGGTGCGCACGCGATCGAACTGGTGCCGCTCATCCGAGACCGCATGATCGGTATGCATACCCGTTCCGCGGACGATATGCGGGCATATCAGCTGGCGCGCGCACTCGGTCGGATCGGCGAACCAGCCGCGGCCGCCGCCCAAGACGTCGCGGGCATGCTGTCGGACAGTGATGCGGAATTGGTCGAAGTACTCGGCCGATTCGGCGTGGGCGCGCGATCGACCCTCGGGGTGGTACGCCGGTTCCTGGATCACGACCGCCCCAATGTTCGTTTGGAGGCCGCGTTCGCGCTATGGCGGTTCACCGGCGATCCAGAACCGGCGCTGGCGCAACTGCACGCGGTGTTGGCGAATGACGATAGTGCCGCGAACGTCGTGCGGCTTCGTGCTCGTGCGATCGAAATCGCCGGGACCTTGGGGGTCGCGGCCGACGATTGCGCCCCGGCGTTGCGTCGACTCATCGATCTCGACACGGACCTGTGGACGACGACCGCGGCTGCCATCGCGTTGTGGCGGGTCACCGTCGACCCCGACCCTACGGTAAGCCTGCTGCTCGATCTCAGCACCCGAGAGCCTTCCGAGCCCGACTGGAACGTCGAGCCACGGCCGCACTGGTTGACGGTCGCGGCCGAGTGCTTCGCCGAGATCGGACCCGCCGCCCAGGCCGCCGCACCCCTGCTCGCCGCCGAACTCGCTCGACCTCGCCGCCGCCGAGACAGTGTGCCCGCCGATATCGAGCTCTGCCGGGCCTGTCGACGCGCACTCGACGAAATCTTCGCCGCCTGAGGCCTTCTCGGCTGTGCCTTTCCGATGACCGGGATACCGGCCCTCCCGTCGAGGCGATCGGGCCTAGCGTCGACGGGAACACGGTGGCACGGGAGGAAACGATGGTGGACTGGAACGACGAAGTCGATGTGCTGGTCGCGGGTTCGGGTGGCGGTCTGGCCGGTGCCTACACCGCGGCCCGCGAGGGACTGAGCGTCGCGGTCGTCGAGGCGACCGACAAGTTCGGCGGCACCACCGCCTATTCCGGTGGCGGCGGAGTGTGGTTCCCCTGCAACCCCGTACTGCGGCGAGCGGGCAGCGACGACACCATCGAGGACGCGCTCACCTACTTCCACGCCGTCGTCGGCGATCGGACCCCGCGGGAACTACAGGAAACCTATGTCCGTCGCGGCCGCGACCTCATCGAATACCTCGAGGCCGACGACCACTTCGCATTCGAAGTTCTGCCATGGCCGGACTATTTCGGCAAGGCGCCGAAGGCCCGTCTCGACGGACTGCGCCACACCATGCCCACACCGCTCCCCGCGGCGGAACTCGGGGAGCTGGGTCAGTCGCTGCGCGGACCGCTGGACGCCGACCGGCTCGGCGCGCCGTCCCCGGATGTGCTGATCGGCGGCCGGGCGCTCATCGGCCGGTTCCTGCTGGCGCTGTCCACCTACCCGCATGTCCAGTTGCACCTGAACTCGCCGCTGATCGAACTGGTCGTCGAGGAGGGCGCCGTGCTCGGCGCGCTGGTCGAGCGCGACGGCGAACGCCTCGCGATCCGCGCCCGACGCGGAGTGCTCCTGGCGACCGGCGGCTTCGAGCAGAACGACGAGATGCGCCGACGCTACGGCGTACCGGGCGAGGCCCGAGACACCATGGGCCCCTGGGGAAATCAGGGATTCGCGCACGAGGCGGGCATCGCGGCAGGCGCCGACGTCGACCTGATGGACCAGGCGTGGTGGTCGCCCGGGCTGACCCACCCCGACGGCCGCTCGGCATTCGCACTGTGGTTCACCGGCGGCATCTTCGTCGACCAGAACGGCAAGCGATTCGTCAACGAGTCCGCACCCTACGACCGGCTCGGTCGCGAAGTGATCCGGCAGCTGCGGGAAGGCTCGATCACCCTGCCCTACTGGATGATCTACGACCACAAAGAAGGCGAGCAGCCCCCGGTCAAGGCGGCCAACGTCTCGATGGTGGAGACCGAGAAGTACGTCGCCGCCGGCCTCTGGCATACCGCCGACACGCTGCCCGAACTCGCGGACAAGATCGGCGTCCCCGCCGACGCGCTGGTCGCGACCGTCGAACGGTTCAACACGATGGCCGCCGCAGGCGTCGACACCGACTTCGGCCGCGGCGACGAAGCCTACGATCGCGCCTTCTCCAACGGCGAACCGCCGCTGGTCCCGATCGACCAGGGACCCTTCCACGCCGCCGCATTCGGCATCTCCGATCTGGGCACCAAAGGCGGGCTGCGCACCGACAGCGCCGCCCGGGTACTCGACCGAAACGAAGCTCCCATCCCGGGCCTCTACGCCGCGGGCAACACCATGGCGGCGGTCAGCGGCACCACCTATCCCGGAGGGGGCAACCCGATCGGCGCATCGATGTTGTTCAGCCATTTGGCAGTGCGGAACATGTTGGGCGACTGAAGCCCGGTATCTGGTTGCCTCCCGGTCGATCAGCTCCTTCCTGATCTCGTCGGAGCCAGCCGAGATCTGGCCGCCAGCAAGCCCATCCACGCACGCGCAACTCCGTTCGCACGTTGATCCTGAGGCGCTGGACTAGGCCCGCACATCGGCCGACGGCCGGACTGCGCGAATCACGTTCCGCCGCATCATCGTGCGCAGCTACGGCCAAGGCCGCACTCGCTAGGAACTGGACCGAGACCGAGTCCGGCTACCGGGCAGTGGTCTGCCCAGCGTGGTCGTTCGAGGACGATCTCGACGTCGGCTGTGTCACTCGCGACTCTCGGTGGATGAGAGATTTCGGGGTGGGATTTCTGGTGGGCGCTTCCCTACTGCTGCTTGTGTTGGCGGGGCTCGTATTCCAGTTCGGTGGCCTGCTCAAAGTGTTGACCAGCAGACGCATGGCTTGTCGGCCGGGAAGCGACATACACCGGCTATTGCTTCTGGCTGTCAGCACTCCATGCCGTGCCCGTGGTGACCTGGATCATCGGAGTCATCATCGCCGGCACATCGTTGTGGCAGGGTGAGATCGCGTTAGGGATAGGCATGTCGGTGCCACTCGCACTCGCAGCAGCGCTCTCACCGTTGCTGCTACTCGGTTGGATCTTTCTGGGAACCGGAGAATTGATCGACCGCTGACAGCACGTCCGGGGTGCAGCTGCGCTGGAGACTTCAGCGCGTGTCACTGCGGACGTGCCGCAACACGCCGATCCAGCGATGGCTCAGCGCTAGCACACGGCTCGCGGGCGACACGGCGCCGCGGCGGCGATCCACAATGCGGTCATGACCAGGCTCGGCCACAGCGGGCGAGATCGCGAGGTCGACGAACAGGACGCGACTTCTGGGAGACTTTTCGGCGCTTTTCGCGCTCTGGAAACGAATCCGGCCCCTGACCATGTACGCTGAGCGCTGGTCAGGGGCCGTTCTCGGCTCCCCCATCTGGACTCGAACCAGAAACCTGCCGTTGTTGGTTCAGGGGCTGGTCGGTGTTCACACCCGATCACGCCAGGTCACGATAGACGATCTACCTGCGACGATGCCGGGACATGATGCACGACTATTCACAGACGATCACGGACAATCACCATTAATTTTTGGTGTAACTTTGGGATGGATCAAATCCGCCGCTACTGTCGCGGTCCGACCTGTTTCGAATCCCAACTCGCGCTTGGGCCGAGCGGGGTGACACCAGCGGATGCGGTGATTCACGATGTGTTGCGTGACGCTGAACGAGATTTCGCGGCCTGCATCGATCGTCGGTCCGGTGCCGTACGAGCTCTGGGTCAGAATTCCCGAGGATACGAAGAGCGACGACCCCGGTTTCGTGGTCAACGGGCTGACCCTGCCGCGCGAAGGCGACGACCTTACTTTATCGGATCATCCAACGTCCGGAGATGGAGCGGCTGGGCAAGGATTACAAAGGTGACCCGGTCATGATGAGCTACGACGGGTTCATCGTCATCATCGACCCCAGCACCGACGATCACAGCACCGTCTACCGACCGAAGGACCCACTGGGTGAGTTCATCCGCCTCACCAACCAGACCACCGATCCCTCACTCGGACCTCCCCGGGGTACCGGCGGGACCGGGGGAACCCCACCAGGGAAACCTGGCGGTAGTCGATGACTACGACATCAGGAGAAGTCACCTTTGGAATTCGATATGTCGACGCTGACACCCAGGGAACACGACTTCGTGGACGCCGCATTGGCCAGCTGGACCGGAGTATCGACCAACGCACCGATCCCAGTGCGGGCACTGGGATTTCCCAACCGTGACCGTTTCGACGACGAGACCGAAAGGCTTCGGCGTGCGGTCCGCGAGGGCGCGACGCTGACCGAGGTCGAGACCGCCAGAGTGCTTTTCCTCAGCGAACTGGCTTTCGGCAGCGACCTGTTCGGCGCGGGTGTGGAGTTCCAACTGGTCAGCCCGATGCGTGACGCAGAAGCAGTCACGATCCTGCGTTCGCTGCAACGGAAGCTCTTCACCCGCGCCGGAGCCAAAGCGCTGTTCGAGCCCGAGCTGTACACGCGCGAGTAAGTCCCAGAGCGGCGGCGCGAGACCCGCGGGCGCTGGCAGTGCCGCGCCCGACTTGGCCAGGGAACCACTTGTTGCCTGACAACTACGGTTATCGGGCAAGTTTGATAGAAACGATGTCAGGCGAGCTGGCGATTCCCCGCGCAGGATCGAAGGGTTCGATTTCTGGTTATCGGGCAACTTTGTAGGTTGGGGTGGACTTCGAGCGCGAAACCGCCAAGCAGCGCGCCGCGGCGACGGCGACCGGGCAAAGCGGATGGGGCCGAATCGGATCGGATGCAGACCATCAGCGGTACATGTATCTGCTGCCCGGCCGCTACCGAAACCGGCGCCGCTGCTACTGCGGCTGCACCGCCGGGAAGGCCTCCCACGGCGTCGCCGCCAACGGCGTCGGGCTCGTCACCGGCTGCGAGCTGTCGATGCACCGCTGGGTCAAGACTGGCGAGTTCCGGACGCAGACCAAGCTCGACGAGATCCGGCGCGAGTATCAACGGATCACCGCGCAGCGCCAGCGGGGCCGGGCATGACCGTGATGGACGAGGCCTTCGCGGGCGTGCCGATGGCGGTGCACATTGCAGACTTCCTCACCGATCTGCGCAACGCGAACACCCCGACGAACACGATCCGCGCCTACCGCGGTGACCTGACCGCTTTCGCCGAGTACGTCGACGGCGACCTCGCGGACCTCGACGTGACGCCGGTGCGGGCGTTTCTGTCCGGGATCGCCGGGCAGTCCCCGGCCACCCGCAAACGCAAACGCGCCGCGGTGTCGGCGTTCTGCCGGTGGGCGGTGCGCCACGAGCGGCTGGCCGCGAACCCGATGGACCGGGTCGACACGATCACCGTGCCCAAGCGCCTGCCGCGCCCGGCCGCGGCCACCGACGTCTCCCGCGTGCTGGATGCGATCTGTGCGCGGCGCCCGCGCAAGGACGTCGCGCTCGACGTGTTGCGGGATCGGGTGTTGTTCGAGACCGCCTACGTGTGCGGCGCTCGCGCCAGCGAGGTGTGCGAGCTCTACGTCGAGGACTTCGATCTCGCGCTCGACGACGAGCACGTGCGCATCCACGGCAAGGGCGGGTCGGTGCGCACCGTGCTGCTCGATGACCGCGGCTACGTCGCGCTGGTGCGGCTGTACCTCACGAGCACCGGCTACACCTCCGGGCCGATGTTCCGCGCCAGCATCAACGGCAAAGGCGGGCCACTCTCGTACTCCGCCGCACACCACCGATGGACGCGCTACTGCGCGGCCGTCGGGGTCGATATCGACATCCACCAGCTCCGCCATTCCCACGCGACCGAGCTGATCAACGTCGGCGTCTCGATCGAGGTGGTCCGCAAACGCCTCGGGCACGCCTCCACCGAAACCACCCAGATCTACGCGCTGCTGGCCGACAAGGTCGCCGACACCGAGATCCGCGCAGCACGGCGCCGACGAGATTCCAGTCACGACGATGTCGTAAAACGACTCGGCGCTGGCCGCCCCACGGTTTCGACCGCAGGACAGGACCACCCCACCGCCGAGGTGGCGAAGGACAACGAGCTGCTGCTACCACGGACGACCCAGGCACCAGCGCCCACCCAGAACTCCGCCGAGCCCGAGCATGGGCAACAGCCACGCAGCACAGCGGCGCGGCACCGCCGCTGGCGACAGGCGGCGTCGGTGCGTGACGCGGTCGAGATCACCCGCGACGCCGAAAGCGGGGACTACCGGATCACCGACGACGACGGCACCTACCTCGGCCGCGTCGACCGCCAGATCCGCATCACCGGCACCCGCGGCCTCTGGCAGGCGCACAACGAGCACAACCGCCGCGTGCCCGCAGGCCCCTGGAAGACCCGCGACGAAGCCGTGCTCGGACTGCTCGCCCATCACATCGACCGCCACCGACAGCGCACGCGGTGAGAATCGGCATCGCTCAGAACGAGAACCGGAACCTACGCCGGAACGAGCGCCATCGGCAACGAGTGCACAACGCTGCATGCCTCCCGCTCACTGTGCACCGGGCTGCCGAGAGCTACTACTGGGTCTGTCCAGTCAGTCTCTGGTGTAAATCCGTCTCCTTCCTTGAGTGATTCGGTTATTTGCGGGCGGCGGACAGGCGTCCGCGGCATTTCGTGCGACGGCACGGGCGGTTTGGGATTCCACGTCGGGTTGGGGTGCCGCCCGCGCGGGGTCGCCTGTGGGCATCGGTGCATCGGGCCGGTTCCCGGCGTTCAGCTTGCCCTGCCCAACCCCTTCTCCAGCACGGCCGATGAGTCCGGCGCCATTTCCGCCGATGCGATGTAGTGCCGCTCCGTGATCCCCTCCCGGGCGTGTCCCAGTTGTTTCGCCGCTGTCCTGGCATCCGAGCCCTCAGCGATCAGCGTGGCCACCGTCTTTCGGAACGTGTACTGCGTCACATCCTTGTAAATGGTGCCGCGTGCGGCGCGCCAGGTGCGGTTGAAGTTGTGTGGATCGCGTAGCACTCCACCACGCCCCGGGAACACAAGAGCCGTCTGATCATTCACCTCCACCACCTCGCCGCGAACCTCACGCAGCGCCCTCACCTCACACATCCGTCCGCGCCCCGGGTCGCCTTGCAACCGCTTCAACATGTCGACGGCGAACCCGGGCAGCGCGACAGTTCGGTGCCCCGCGTCCGTCTTCGTCCATTCCTGCCGGAACAGTCCCTTACCTTTCAGTCTGACCACGGTCGCATCTATGGTGAACGTCGCCGGTTCCGCCTCGAGGTCGAACTGATCCCAGGATGCAGCCAGGGCCTCTCCCGGGCGCACCCCCGAACCGAGGATCAGATCGGCCACATCCACGACGAACTGATCACGCTTCGGACCGTGCGTATACGCGGGAGTCCCCGGAATCTCTTCGCCTGCCAACCATTGCCGAAGTTGCTCACGCAGGCCGACCAGGCGGTCCCGTTCGATGATCTGAGGCTTGGTCTTGCGTCTACGCAGGCGTGAGGTGTCGCGCACGGGGTTCTCGGAGAGAGCGCCGTATCGTACTGCCAGACCCATGATTCCGGTGAGAATCACCTTGTGCAGGCGTGCCTTCGACTTCATCCCCGCCCCCGCGACGGATTGGATATGCTCATCGAGTCGACCAGCATCCGCCTCCCAGACGCGGAGATTGCCGAGAGCGGGTCGAAGCTTGATGGCATCCTTCTTCGCACGTTTATCCGTGCTGACCTCTATCTCGCCCTGGTAGAGATCATAAGATTGCCGATCCACACCCTCGTCCCGTTCCACCTCGGTGAGCCACATGTCCATCAGGACTGAGAGACGAGTGTCCCGGGTGACCTTGTCGCGCGCGCGGCCCTTGTACTGCTTCTGACGGGCCGCCAACTTCTTCCGCAGCGCTGTCTTGGCCTTGCTCTCCGTCGGCCCATGGGCATCCACGAGCCTCCCCTTGCCGTCGTATCCACGGAACGTGGCCCAAGCCCGCCAAGTCCCGTCATGCTTTTGTTTGGTACCGATATCGCCGTAACTGCCGAGTTCGGTGGCTGGTCGTGGCACAGAAGGGTCTCCATTCGTTCGGTAGTTGGTCACGCAGCTTCGGGTTGGTCATCGGTGTGCACCATGTGCGCCTTGAGGTAGGCGTCCAGGTCATCGACTCGGTACATGCACGAACTGCCGGACGGCTTGGAGTAGCGCGGGCCGCGTCCCGCAGCGGCCCAGTTCGCAAGCGTTCGAGGGTGAATGCCCATGTAGTCGGCAGCTTCTTTGCGGGTCAGCCAGCGAAGCGATGTCGTCAGCGCTCCCGCATGGGCGTCAAGATCCACCGGTTTCTGACCGCCTGACCGGCGCGAGCCCCGGAGGCGTTGCAGCGGAATAACTTCCGCCCTGTCTGAGAGTTCCTCGTCCATGAATACCTCGCTCCTTTCCGGTACCACGCCGCACCGCCCAGTGCTGGGTCGCGGGGTGTCTGTGTGTGTGGGTGGTGGCTGTGATTTGGGTGGCCGGATCGCGCGGCACCCGGGGTCCATGAACGCTCCGTAGCTGCCGAGTCGTCAAATACCTTCTCCTCCAACGTTTCTGACGCCATGCCTCGCGATGCCGGTGCCCCGGGGGCCGACCCCGTCCGTTATCGCGCCCAGCGGCCGATATAGGGCGGGATGCGCCCCAGTCGTACGACCGGCCGCGCGTGGGGTGCGGTGGTCGGGGTCGGGGGCACCGTGACGCGGCGGGCGGCGCTCGATGGCGCGAAGAGTCGAATCCGGTTTCAGGCCGCGCGGCTGTCGAGAATCACCTCTTCTTGCTCGTCGTCGTCGATGTCTCCCCCGCTGCGTTGGGCCTGTGCGTCGTGAGATCGTCGGGTTCGGTGAGCGCGGGCAGCGGTGCCGCAGCGTCGATCTCGATGTCGGTGTCGGCTTCGTCGTTGTTGGCGGCGAGTTCGCCGGGATCGGTGGTGATGATCGCGTTCTCGGTGGCTGAGGCCAGCGATCCGAACACCGCGCGGTCGCCCCCGATAGCGAGGAGACCGGCACCGCGCGCGGCCGAGAGCAGGAACTGCTGCTCGCCATCGGAGAGGTGGAACGCGGCGGCAACCTCGTCGATGGCTTGCGGTGCTTGACGTAGAAGGATCTGGGTTGCGGCGTTGGACACGATCGCGCGGCCCAACTCGGTGGAGCACACGTCCGCGCAGTCCTGGGTTGCCACGGTGAGCCCCGCCCAGTGCTTACGGAGACTCTTCGCTGCCCGGAACAGGAACTGCGCTCCGGCGGGCAGGCGCAGAAGCAGCCACGCCTCGTCCACGGTGATCATCCGGGGCCGCCGCTGGCCCGGGTGCGACATCCGCCGCCACGTCGCGTCCAGCACGAGCAAGGTGCCGATCGTTTTCAGCTCCTCGGCCAGTTCCCGCAGCGAGAACACGATCAGGCCACCTGCGGGGTCGGTGGTCGTCGGCCCGTCGAGCAACCAAACGGCAGGTGTGCTCACTGGTCGGCCCCACCCACATCCGGCCCTTACCGCCACCAGAAGTTGATCCGGTCGACTGGTCGGGTTCGGGACAGCGGGTGCGGCGCGGGCGGGTGTTGAACGAGATCCGAGCATGGTCGGCACGCATGGGGGCTCCCTGGTCGGTCAGGCGGCGCGGGCGGCCGGGGGCGGCGCAGGTAGGGGCGGCGAGGCGGTGGCGGGCGGTGTGCCCGGCCAGCGGCAGCGACAGCGTCGGGTCCTACAAGTCGGGTGTCGAGGTCAGCAGGAACACCGCCACGACACCGGCGCGGACCCACCACCATGCTTGACCACGCCAGGCTCGTGGAAATCGAAGCCGGTCCGAAATGACTTGCCGTGAAACGTACCTGCCCGTCACAGTGATTGCATTTGTAACAGGATCGATCTAAGCGGACGGAGGGGCGATGAAGCTCAAGCAGGAAAGCCGAGTGCTGAAGGGAAAGGCAGTTGCCTCGCTGACCTGCGCAGTCGAAGCCTTCAACTCGCCACACGACACCGGTCGCGAGACACGGGTCCTGCTGCATCTGCAGCATGCTTTCGAGATGCTGCTGAAAGCGGCACTCGTACAGATCGGCGAAAAGAACGTCTTCGACCAAGACACTGGTCGTTCCATCGGCTTCGAGAAATGTGTCCGGCTGGCCGAAGGAAGCACCACCATCAAGCTGGAAGAGGCCGACGCTGGCACCCTGCGAGCCATCGACGCCATGCGCGACGATGAACAGCACTGGTTCAACATCGTCCCGGAGCAGATCCTTTACCTGCACGTACGGGCGGGTGTGACACTGTTCGACGACATCCTCAAGCGCGTGTTCACCGAGGGTTTGGCCGTGTACCTGCCCGTACGAGTCCTGCCGGTGTCGGTCGACCCACCCCGCGATCTGGCACTTGTACTCGACGAGGAATACAGCCAGATCCAGGCCCTTTTGCAGCCGGGCCGCCGGGCGAGACACGAAGCGCGAGCACGCATTCGGACGTTGTTGGCGATGGAGGCGCACACAGCACCCGAGGCCGTGATCTCGAACAAGGATGTCGATCGGGTCGAAAAAGGCATCCGTGGAGGCGATTCCCGTGACGATGTATTTCCGCGGCTGAGCGATCTCGCTACCACTATCGATGGCGAAGGGTTGACTCTCACCGTCCACTTCACCAAGAAGCAGGGTGCACCGGTTCGATATGTAGCCGACGAGTCGGTCCCCGCTGCGGCAATCCGAGAAGTGGACCTTCAGAAGAAGTACCACCGGACGCCAACGGATCTGGCTGAGGCAGTCGGGCTCAAGATGAACCGCAGCACAGCCCTGCGACGACACCTCGGGCTCGATGAAGACGGGCCGTACAGCCACTACTTCGAGTTCGGCGCCTTTCGTCAGCGGCGCTACTCCGACAATGCGTATACCGCGATGCGGGATGCGGTCGCGAGCGTCGACATGGAAGCCGTCTGGCGGGCACACAATCCGTCGGCAAGTTCCAAAACCCAAGTACCCTGCACTGTTCCAGGCTGCCGCGCGACGTAGCTGACACTGCTTGACTCCGCGCATCGTTCGTGAACTTCGAGCTTCGCGGCTCACGACGCCACCTCCACCATGCTGAAGTTCTCGTCGGGATTCCCGAAAGAATCGGCGAACTTCGGACTCGTGGTGATGAGCGCGTTCTCGGTGGGTGAGGCCAGCGACCCGAACACTGCCCGGTCGGTGCCCCCGACCGCGAGCAGGCCGCTGCCGCGTGCCGCGGAGAGCAGGAATTGTTGTTCGCCTTCGGAGAGTCGGAACGCGGCGGCGACCTCGTCGATGGCTTGTGGGGCTTGGCGTAGCAGGATTTGGGTGGCGGCGTTGGAGACGATGGCGCGCCCGAGTTCGGTGGACAGGACATCGGCGCTGTCTTGGGTGGCGATGGTGAGTCCGGCCCAGTGTTTGCGGAAACTCTTCGCGGCCCGGAACAGGAATTCGGCTGCGGCGGGTTGGCGCATGAGCAGCCACGCCTCGTCCACGGTGATCATGCGGGGCCGTCGATTGGCTGGGCTCGACACTCGCCGCCATGTCGCGTCCAGCACCAGCAGGGTCCCGATGGTCTTCAACTCCTCGGGTAGCTCGCGCAGGGAGAACACGATCAGCCCGCCCTCGGGGTGGGTGGTGGTAGGCCCGTCCAGCAGTCCGGCGTAGGCCCCGTCACCGACGAACGGGTGCAGGGCGGCGGCCAACTCCCCGGCGGCGGGTGTGGCGAGCCTGCCGAGTTGGTCACGGAGCCCGCTCAGCGTCGGCGCTGGTCGGGTCCAGGTGGCGGGATCGTCGGTGATTCCGGCAGCGGCGTAGGTGGCCGCCAGGGCGGTGTCCAATGCTGCCCGCAGCGCGGGGTTCTGGTCGCCGAGCAGGACGTGGATGAGGGTGTGCAGGAAGAGTTTCCGGCGGGTGAGGGCGTCGGTGGGGGCGGTGCGGTGACCGTCGGGGCGGGTGTGGATTTCCAGGTCGAACGGGTTGAGTCGCCCCTCGGCGGTGCCGAGTCGGATGTGGGTGCCGCCGACCGCTGCGGCGAGGCGGCGGTATTCGTCCTCGGGGTCGATGACGACCTGTTCGATGCCGCGATAGAGCGAGCGCAGGATCTCGGTCTTGACCAGATACGACTTGCCCGCGCCGCTGCGGCCGAGGATGACGAGGTTGTGGTTGTGGGCTTCGGGGGAGAATCGGTCCACGAACAGCAATCCCGAGGCGGCGTCGCGGCCGTAGAGGACGCCGTGGGGGCGGGTGGCCTGGGCGGGGTCTGGTGCGGGAAGTTGTGGGGAGTCGAAGGGGAATGCCGCGGCGAGGGCGGTGGTGTCGAAGGTCCGCTGAACCCGGATGAGATCGAGCCCGAGTGGCAGGGTGGTGGCCCAAGCTTGGGCGGCGCGGTAGGACAGGGTGCAGGTGTCCACGAGCAAGCTCGCCGCCAGGGCGCGGACGGCGGCGACCTCGTCGGCCAGTTCGGCCTCGGTGTCGGCGTGCACGCTCAGATACACCCCGACCCGGAACAGGCGCGCTTCGGCGCGGGCGACGCGGGCGGACAGGTCGGCGGCGTCTTCGACGGCGACATCGACTTGCGGGTCGGTGAGGCGGCCCCGGCTGACGTCGTGCATGCGGGAGGATTCGAGGCGGGCTTGCTGGCGGCGCAGGCGGGTGGCGGCGGTGGCCGGGTCGATGGGGTCGATGTGCACCGCGACCTCGACCCGGCCGGGATGCGAGAGCAGGGGCGCGAGCCAGCCAGCGGTCACTTCTCGTGGGTAGCCGGTGACCGCGAGGGTCGCGGTCCAGTCCGACCCGATCTCCAGATGCCGGGTGCCGATCGTGAGCGATTCCGGCGCGAACCGGTCGAGGCCCTCGCCGATGAACGGGTCGGGTATCCGGACTTGGGGATCGGTGGTGATGATCGCGTCGGAGGCGGCGATGTCGGCAGCGGCCGAGACGAGGCCCTCGGGGTTGGTGCAGCTGGTCAGGACGGCGGTGGCCGCCGCGTCATCGAGGGCGGTGACCGAGATACCCAGCGGTGCCAGCACATCGGCGGCCTCGTTCATCCGACGCAAGAGCCGGGACTCGGCCGCCCGGCGCGCACCACCGGTCAACGCCCGCCGTGCCCGGCTCCTGCCGGGCAGCCTGGCACGCAACCCGGTGGCGGCCAGGGTCTCGGTCTGTTCGCGCTGTTCGCGCCAGATCAGCAGTACCTGCCGGTGGACCGGGTCCTCGCGTGCGGTCAGCTCGGCGAGGTGATCGGCGTGATCGAGGGCTGCAGCGGCGAGGTCGGGTGACATCTGCTCGGCGGCGGTGTGCAGGCCGGTGATGTGCTCGGTCAGGTCCAGGCGCGCCGAGCGCACCAGAATCTGCACCGGCTGGCGCAAGGTGTGTAGCCAGCCCGCGAGCTGCCCGACGAGGCTGTCCTGCTCGGCCGGGGTCCGCAGCGAGAGGTTGAGGGTTCCGGCGACCGCGACGACAGCGAGCCCGTCGGCGCCGAGGTCGATCACCCCCACAGCACCGCTGCCGCTGTTCGACACCGACTCGGGCAGGCGGACCTGACTCGCGGACAACTCGGTGGGGACGGGCGGGCGGGGCCTGGATCGATTGGCGCGGGCGGCGATCCAGCGCGGTGCCTCGGTCCGGGTGCTTCCGCGTGATCGGACGAGGTGGCGTGGGCGGAAGCGGTGGCGGATCGCGGCCACGAGCAGCAGGTCGGCCGACAGCCCGTCGCGGCGGGTTAGGACCGCGACAGCGACCACGACGAACACCGGGGCCGCGACGGCGGCGAACACCATCGGGGCGATCACAGTCCTGGTCGCGGTCCAGGCCGAGTACAGCAGCAGGGCCGCCGTGGCGAGGACGGCGAGCTGGCGGGCGGTGAACGGGCCCAGGATGCGGTCGGAGCGGTCGACGTCGGCGGGGATGCGCACGATGGTGCTCATAGCAGGGTGCCTCCTCTCGGGGCGCGTGGCGCGCGGCGGCGCACGGGCAAGTCGGGCATGGGCAGATGCAGCTGCCGCCCCGCTGCCCGCGACGGCGGGGGCGCGGGTGGCTGTGGTGGGTTCGGTGGCGGCGGAACGGGTTTGACCCGGGTCACCGGGAACGGCAGCGGATACTGGCCGCTACGGTTCGGCCGAAGACGCGCGTAGGGATCGACGGGGGCGGGTTCAGTGAAATCGAAGGCGAGCTGTTCGGGCCGCCGCCGGGGGCCGGGGCGTTCCGGTGGCGGGACCGGTGCCGGTGTGGGCCGGACCCGGCGCACCGGGATCGGGAGCGGGTACTGGCCTCCGACCCCGGCCCGGATGCCCCGGTATGGGTCCGGCGGGGTGAAGTCGAACGCGAGTTGCCGTCCACGCGGCGTCCGGGGCGGGCGACGGGGCGTGGTATCGGTCGGGTCGGCTGGTGTCGGGCTGGGTTGCCGCGCGACGCGGCGCACTCCTTCCAGGGGCAGCATGAGCTGTCCGTCGCGTGTCGAGCGCGCCCGCGCATACGGGTCGGGAGGTCCGGCGGTGGCGGTGCGCGGTGTTCGCGGGGCGCGGGCGGGTCGTGGGGCGCGCCGGGCCGGTGTCGCCGAGGCGGCGGTGCGGGCGCTGCTCGAGGTGGCTCCTTTGAGCAGTCCGAGGGTTTTGTAGGCGAGGAAGCCCCGCGCGATCGACCCGGCGAAGCTGCGGCCTTGCCCGATGTTGAGGACCGACAGCAGCCAGAACGGGGTTTTGATCAGCACGTACATCAGCGCCAAAGCGACGGTGAGGTCGGCGATCTCGTTGGCGTCCGGGCCGAAGAGGTGCCATCCGCCTGGGGCGAGCAATACCCGCAGCACGGTCACCAGCGTCAGGGATTGCACGACTTGGATCGCCAGGCAGGCGACGAACGAACGCCACCACCAGCGGGCGACGCCGTCGATGCCGGGCAGTGCGTGACACATCAACGCCAGCGGTGCCGCCACGATCAGCACGATCGTGATCGAGACACGGATGACGTAGCTGATGAGCAGCACGAGCAGCATCACCACCAACGCCAGGTGCAGCAGCAGGAAAAAGCCGTGGCTCTGGGGGGTCCCTGCGAGCTCGGCCAGGGCATCGGCGGCCGAGGCGGAGTCGACACCGTCTCCGGCCACCGCACCTGCGAGGGCGTTGGCGAACCCGATCGCCGCCGTGGCGATCATCATGCTCAGTCCCCCAGTGACGAACCCGACCACCAGCCGGGGCGCGAGCTCGCGGATCGAGTATTGGGTCTGCAGGGTCTCGCGCGCCATCAGCAGCACCCCGGCCGCCATCACCACCAGCACGTAGAGGGCGGTGACGATCTGCCAGGACTGGTTCCACAGCGCCCCGATCTCCGGTATCTGCCCCGGTTCCGGTGTCGTGAGCAAGGTTTCCGACAGCAGCTCGAGCAGCGGGTTGAGCGCGGACTCGACGATCCGTTGGAAGAACCCGTCGATCGCGTTCTCCACGCAACCGTCGATGTTGGTGACCCCACACTCGGCCGACCCCGAACCGGATCCAGGCGTCGGGGTCGTCGTGCCGGGTGTGGCCGGGGCGGGCGAGGCAGGGGCGGTGGTGGAGGGCGGGGTCACCCACCGGCTCGGCGGAGTCGTCGTGGTCGGGGGTGTGGTTGTCGGGGCGGGTGTGGCCGGTGTCGGGGTCACCGGCACAGTCGGTGTCGCGGGCTGGGCGGTGGCACCGCCAGCGCCGGTGAGCGCGATCAGGACCGCGGCGAGCACCGCCGCTGCGGCGGCGGCAGCGGTGCGCGCGGCTCGTGAGTACTGGACGGGGACAACTGCGGGTGGGGCCTGTGCCGAGGTGTTCACGGTCAGGCTCCGATGATGGATCGGAGCACGGCGACGATCACCGGTGCCAGCATCGCCAGCGCGTAGCCGAGGCACGCGGCGCGGAACGCGGTCTTGGCCTTTTCGATCTCACTGGGATCGCCGCCGCCGAGCAGATAGCGGG
The DNA here is from genome assembly GCF_001612615.1 of Nocardia amikacinitolerans NBRC 108937. Taxonomy (GTDB): domain Bacteria; phylum Actinomycetota; class Actinomycetes; order Mycobacteriales; family Mycobacteriaceae; genus Nocardia; species Nocardia amikacinitolerans. Next base: position 21,369 of record NZ_BDAU01000042.1, read on the forward strand.
CACCGGCGATGGTCAAGAACAGGGTCGCCAGCCCGGCGAGGATCCCCACGATCCAGTTGCGCGCGTTGTCGATCACCTCACCCAGCGACGAGGCGATTGCCAGCACTTCCGTGTCCGGCGGTGCGGCCGACGCCAATCCGGCCTCGAGCACCAGCAGCGCCACGGTGGAGCCCAGCGCCGCGAGGATCCTCGGCCACCGGCGTCGCAGCACCAGCTGTCGAATCGAAGCCTGCACCTGGCTGAGGTGGTGCGCGTTCATGCCGCAGCCTCCCGCCCGTGCTCGGTGCTCGCCTGCACCGGCGCCGCGGAGTGCCGGTTCGGCCGGCGACCTCGCCGCGGTGACCGGGCGGGCGGCGCGAGGGCGGTGACCGCCTCGGCCTCGACTGTGCTCGTCCGCTCCGGATCGACGTCCCGGAGGCGGTCGCTCAGCCACGCCAGCAGCGCGCGCTCGGCGCGGGGGCGCGCCTTGCGGAGCTTCCACAGCGACACCCCGCGCTCGGCCGCCAGCGCGGTCAGCGATCGCCCCTCCCATCGCGAGGCCGCGATCAGTTCGGCCGCCTCTTGCGAGATCACTCCAGCGGCCACGGCCTGCGCCAGGACTGTCTCGGGGTGGCCCGGCCCGGCCGCGATCGCCTGCACCCGCCCACCGAGCGGGGCGAGGTCGCGATCGAGGTCTCCGACCACCGTCGCGCCGGTTTGCTGCTGGTATGCCGCCTTGAGCATGGCGCGGTAGGCACCCCACCGCAGCCGATGCCACACGCCCGGCTCGTCCAAGCCGACGCGCACGAGGTGCCCCAGGAAGGCGGTCAGCACTTCGGACTCGATGTCGTGGCGCGCGGTGTTACTCGATGTCGCGTACTCGTTGATGGTCCGCGACAGCATCGGCGCGGCCAGTCCGGCGCACACGAGCATCGCGTCCTCGGCCTCGGCCTCGGCCTCGGCGCGGACCCTATCGAGCAGCCACACCCAGATCGCGTCGACCTCGGCCATCGGCGTCGCTGAGTCCCACAGCCGCTCGCGCAGCTGTCCCCACGTCCGCACCGGACCGGCGGGGGCGGCCTGCGGTGTCGGCACTGGGCGCGGATCGGTGGGCAGCGCCTCGGCGGCGATCTTCTCGAAACCGGACCGCATCACGGCCAGCGGCGAGCCCGACTTTTCGACCGGTCCCCCATATTTCGCGACGTGTGTATTCGTCACCACAGATCTCCTTGATCGATCAAAACTTCCGACCTCACAAGGACACCGAACACCCCTATCCGAAACGCATCCAAACCCTATCCAAACCACACCCAAAACCTATCCGAAACATATTCAAGTCACATCCTGGCCGAGCTGGCGAATATCACGCTACCGGATCGACGCCCCCTCCATCACCCGAGGCGACCACGCGAGTGTTGGCGCTGTTACCAGCGGATGGGAATGTACGGATAGGTCCAGGATATGACTTGGATATGTTTCAGATAGGGTGCGGATAGGTCCTCTTGTCGCATGGGCAACCGGTTGAAAAGTTTCTCGAAAAATTTTGACCACCCCTTGCGTCGAACGGCATTCCGGCCCGCAATTTCCGGCTCAGGAAATTCTCAGAAAAATTGTTGGATTGCCGTGTCCCGAAATCGGCTTTTTGGCGGAAGTAAGCGAGTACACACCGCTCTCTCGCTCCAGGAGGCCGTCATGACCGCTAGCTCCCGCCGACCCCGTTCCACCTCCGCCGCCGTGCGGGTCCCCTCGACCCTGTGGGCGCTCGGTCCCGAGCCGCTCGATCCCGACGACCGCTGGCCCGGCCCGGTCCTGGCCCACACGATCGCCGAGTTCTCCGAACCGGCCTCGCGGGTGATGCTCCTCGGCTGGCCCAGGCCCACCGCCCGGGGCGCGCTGCGGATCATCGAGCCCGACACCGCCGAAGCGCTCGCCGCGATCGGCGATCTGGACCGCCAGGGCCTTGACGCCCCCACCAACCGCAACCGCTCCGAGGAGCCGGTGGATCTGGTGATCGCCAGCCTGCTCGCCGAGCACCTCGACCCGGTCGCCGCCGCCGAGCACGTCACCGCGCTCGCGACCGAGGTGCTGGCGATGGGCGGTTTGCTGGTCGTTCTCTCGCGCTGCCGCCATAGCGAGTCCGGCGTCCTGCACGACCCCGCCGGGTCTGTCGTGGCCGCCGCCCAGGCCGCCGATCTGCTCTACCTCCAGCACATCATCGCAGCACCCGTGCGCGGCTCCACCATCACCGCCGCGCCCGCCGACCCGGCTCCCTCCGGCAACACGCGCCACTGGGTCGCGCACACCGACGTCTTCGTCTTCCTCCAGCCCGCCCATGGCTGACCCCACACGCCCCTCGCCCCGCCCGAATCTCTCCAGCGAAGGACACCGGATGACCCTCGACGCCAATGCCACCAACCTCGACTCCGCGATCCCCGCACAGACCGGTTCGGCCGCCGCGCCGGTGTCGGTGTGGGCGACGGCCCAGAACACGCCGACCGCGCAGCGGCGCGGCCGTTACCACCCCGACAGCACCGCCCACCCGGCCAAGATGTTCCCCGCCATCGTGCAGCATGCCGTCGCCGCCTACACCCGCCCCGGGGACCTCGTGCTGGATCCGATGTGCGGGATCGGCACCACCCTGGTCGAGTCGCTGCATCTGGGCCGCCGCGCGGTCGGCGTCGAATACGAGTCGCGCTGGGCGGAGCTGGCGCGCACCAACATCGAGCTGGCTCGCGAGGCGGGCATCGATCTCGACGCCGCCGTCTACCACGGGGACGCCCGTAAGCTGGGCGACCTGATCCCGGCCGAGCTGCGCGGCCAGGCGAGCCTGGTGATCACCTCGCCGCCCTACGGCGACAGCTTGCACGGCCACGTGCGTGCCAACCGCACCCAGCCGGTCCTCAAGTCCAACCACCGCTACGGCCAGGTCCTCGACCGGGGCAACCTCGCCAACGTCGGCCTCGGCCGGTTGTTGTCCGGGTTCACCAAGATCCTGGCCGGTGCCGCCGACTACCTCTCTCCCGGTGGACATGTCGTGATCACCGCGCGGCCGTGGCGTCAGCACGCCGAGCTGGTGCCCCTGCCCAGCCACCTCTACACCTGCGGCGAGCTGGCCGGGCTCGTGCCGGTGGAGCGGTGCGTGGCACTGCTGGGCCGTCTGTCCGAGGGCGAACTCGTCGCCCGCAGCTCGTTCTTCCAGCGCGACTTCGTCGTCAAGCAGCGGGCCGCCGGGCTGCCGATTCACCTCATCGCCCACGAGGACGTCGTCATCCTGCGCAAGCCCGAGGCCATCACCGCCGTGTCCGAGCGCCGCCGTGCGAGTGGGCGTTTCCCCTTCGGCGCGTCGGCGACCTTGCCGACGCCCGATGCCATGGGCCCGGGATCGGTGGCCGCGTGACGACCGCGCAGGACCCCGAGCAGGGGTGGCTGGGCCGGGCGCTTCTCGCGCCCGGCTCGGCCCTGCGCGATCTGACCGACGCGCCCGAACGCATGCTCTCGACTGGTGATGGGCTCGTCGTGGTCCTGGCCGTGCCCGGGGTGCTCGCCGCGGTACGGATTCTGGCTCGGTGGCGTCGGCGCCGGCTGAGTGCACGTGCTCGCCACATCATCGTCCTCACCCCACCCGAGGTCGACGCCAAAGGCGCACTCGCCTTCTGGGCTCACCTCATCGGTCAGTTGCGGCCCGCCTGGGCGCGAGTCCTGTTGGGGCAGCCGCATCTGGGGTTCGAGTACACCGTCACACCCGAGGAGGGGGCCGGGATCCGGCTCTGGGTGCCCGGCGCGATCCCACCCGGTCTCATCGAACGCGCCATCGCCTCGGCGTGGCCCGGCGCGCACACCGACACCCTAGAACCCGCCCTGCCCCCGCTACCCGGCCCGGTGAAGGGCGTGCGGCGGGTCTTGGCCGGGGGCGAGTTGCGGCTCGGCCGCCGCGAAGGGTTGCCGTTGAGTACCGATCACTCCGGTGATCTGGTGCGCAACCTGATCACCGCCGCCGACGACCTCGCCCCCGGGCAGGCCGTCTGCGTGCAGATCCTGGCGCGTCCGGTCACCGGCCGCCGCGTCGCGCAAGCCACCCGCGCCGCGGCGAGCACCAGCACCCGCGCTGGCGTCGTGGCAGGGCTGCTGCGCGAGGCCCTCAACCTGCTCACTCCCGGCACGAGCACCGCCCACGTCTCCCACACCGCCGCTGGGGTGAGAAACGCGCGGGCCAGCGACCGCCAAACCTCCCTGGAATACAGTGCCGCCGCCCGCGCGGCAGCGGCCAAAGCGCGAGGGGCGCACTGGGAGACCGTTGTGCGCTACGCCGCCTCGATTCCGGTCTCCACCGACCCCGACGACATCGTGCCGATAGCGCAGGCGCGAGCGGTGGCGCGCGGTCGCGCCGACGCGCTCGCCACGGTGTTCGGGGCGTGCACCGATCACAACTACTACCGGCGTCGGCGTCGCCTGCGCCTAGAGCGGTTGATCCGGCAGCGGCGTCTCGGGCGCGGGGATGTGTTGTCGGTGCCCGAACTGGCGACGATCGCGCATCTGCCCACCGACGACGGGCTACCCGGCCTGCAACGCGCCGGAGCCCGCGCCCTGTCCCCGGCCCCGGAGATTCCCGTGGGCGGGGAACACACGAAACCGCTGGGGATGGCCGACACCGGAACTCGGCGCCCGGTCGCGGTCAAGATCTCCGACGCCCGCCACCACCTGCACATCCTCGGCCCCACCGGCGTCGGCAAATCAACATTGTTGGCCCGCACGATCCTCGATGACGCCGACGCCGGGCGCGGGGTGATCGTGATCGACCCGAAGGGCGACCTGGTCACCGACGTGTTGTCGCGGTTGCCCTCTCGTATGGGCGACCGAGTCACGCTGTTCGACGCCGACTCACCGGCCCCACCACCGTGTGTGAACCCGCTCGATATCGGCCGGATCGGGCGCGCCGGAATGGATCTCGCCGTCGACAACCTCGTGACGGTCTTTCACCGGATCTTCCACCAGTGGTGGGGGCCGCGCACCGACGACATCATGCGCGCCAGCCTGCTCACCCTGTGCGCCCAACCAGGCACCGCCACCCTGGCGGATCTGCCGCGCCTACTTACCGAGCCCGCGTTCCGTGCCCGCGTTACCCGGACCGCGAAAGACCCAGTCCTGCGGGGGTTCTGGGACAGCTACGAAACCCTCTCCGATACCGGCCGAGCCCAGCTCACCGGACCGCTGCTGAACAAACTCAGAGCGTTCCTGCTGCGTCCGTTCGTGCGCTCGGCCATCGCGGGCGGCCCCTCGACGGTTGAGTTCGCCGACATCCTCGACAACGGCGGCATCTGCCTGGCCAGGCTGCCGAAAGGCTCGCTCGGAGAGGAAACCTCGCGTCTGGTCGGGTCGCTGCTGGTGGCGCGGACGTGGCAGGCGGTGACCGCGCGGGCTCGGGTGCCCGCCGCCGACCGGCCCGACGCCGCCCTCGTGTTGGACGAGGCGCAGAACTTCCTCAACCTGTCGACGCCGATCGAGGACATGCTCGCCGAGGCCCGGGGACTGCGGCTGTCGTTGCTGCTGGCGCATCAGAACCTCGGCCAGCTCTCGCGCGAGTTGCGCGACGGCATCTCGGCCAATGCCCGCAACAAGGTGATCTTCGCCGTGTCGCCTGATGACGCCCGGGATCTGGCCCGTCACACCGACCCGTGGCTGTCCGAGCACGACTTGTCTCACCTCGACGCCTTCCACGCCGCCGCCCGCCTGCTCGTCGACGGCCGCAACGCCCGCCCCTTCACCCTCACCACCCGGCCGCTGGACCCGCCGATCCCGGGCCGCGCCCGCGAGATCGCCGCCGCCTCCCAGGCCCGCCTCACGGCGCAACCCCCCGACTCGCCACTGCTCTAACCCCGGCTACTCCCGAGAAAGGCTCCCGTACCGATGATTTCCCGTCCCGACAGGCAAGCCGATACCCGTACGCCCCGCCCGCCCTGGTCACCTACTACCAGCCCGGAAAAGAGCTCGGTGGTGCGTGCGTTGACCGGGCGCGACCGCTGGATTCTGCGCATGGTCTACGAGCACCGGGTCCTGACCACCGACCACCTCGCCGACCTGGCGTTCCCGACCGCCAAGATCGCCCGCCGCCGCCTGGCGATCCTGCACACCTACCGGGTCCTGGACCGGTTCCGGCCCATGCGAACTCGTGGCACCGCCCCCTACCACTGGACCCTCGCCCCCGCCGGAGCCTCGATCCTCGCCGCGGAAGCAGGCGTGAGCGTGCGCGAGCTCGGCTACAACCACCAAACCACGCTCTCGGTCGCCCACAGCCTGCACCTGACCCACACCCTCGGCGTGAACGAGTGGTTCACCGCCCTCACCACCCACCCCTCCAACGGTGCGCGGGTGTCGCGGTGGTGGTCGCAGACCCGTTGCCAACGACTCTGGGGCGATCTCGCACGCCCCGACGCCCACGGCCGCTACACCCACGGCGAGGGGCTGCTCGACTTCTTCCTCGAATACGACCTCGGGACCACCTCCCTGCCTCGGGTCGCGGCCAAGCTGACCGGATTCGCCGAGCTTGCCCGAACCACCGGCGTCATCGTCCCGGTCCTGTTGTGGGTGCCGACCACCGCGCGTGAGGTCAATGCCCGTGTGGCTCTGCGCCGGGCCTGGGAGCGGTTGCCCGACCCCGAGGCGGTACCGGTCGCTACCGCCGCCGCCGAGTTCCTCGGCTCGATCTCCGGGAAGAGTCCGGCCGATCAGGTGTGGCTGCCGTTGCACACCGACTCCGGCCGCAGGCGCCTGCACGAACTCGGCACTGTCTGGCCGCGACGGACGCCACCCGAAGACAGCATCGACCCAGCGTCGACCTGGGCACCGCTGAGCGGAACCGTCGCCCTCGCCCCTCCGCCGCCGAGTCCCCCGGCTTCCGAGCACTGGTGAGGTAGCGATGCTGGTCAAGACACTCGGAGCGGGCTGCGCGGGGTTCGTGTTCCTCACGGTCGTGATCGCGGCCGTGGTCACCACCGTCGTCGTGTTCGACCAAGCACTCACCGCGCCCGCCCCGGAAGCCTCGACCGGCACCGGCTCGACCCCGAGCACCGAAGCCCAACAGGACATCCCGGCCGAAATGCTCGTGCTCTACCAAGCCGCCGCCGGGAACTGCCCCGGGCTGGACTGGTCGGTGCTCGCCGCGATCGGCAAGATCGAAACCGACCACGGCCGCTCCACCCTGCCGGGAGTGTCCTCCGGCGAGAACGCCTCCGGTGCTGGCGGGCCGATGCAGTTCCTGGCCCCCACCTTCGACTCGGTCACCGCACGGCATCCCCTGCCCGCCGGTGGTGCGAGCCCGCCCTCGCGCTACAACCCCTCCGACGCCATCCACGCTGCCGCGTTCTACCTGTGCGACTCCGGTGCACCCGAGGACATGTACAGCGCGATCTTCGCCTACAACCACGCCGACTGGTATGTGCGTGACGTCCTGGACCAGGCCGCCCGCTACCGCGCCACCGACACCACCTCCGGCGGCGACTGCCAGACCGCATCACCACCGAATCCGACTGCCGCGCAGGTGATCTCCTTCGCCTGCGCCCAGCTCGGCCTGCCGTACGTGTGGGGCGGCAACGGGCCCGAGGTCAATGGCGGCTGGGACTGCTCCGGCCTCACCCAAGCCGCCTACCGGTCGGCCGGAATCGCCATCCCGCGCACCACCTACGACCAGGTCCACACCGGCACACCGGTTTCCGAGGACCAACTCGCGCCCGGGGACCTGCTGTTCTACAGCACCGACGGCGACGTCCACCACGTCGGGATCTACCTCGGCGGCGGCCAGATGGTGCACGCACCCACCTTCAACGAGCCCGTCCAGATCTCGCCCTACCGCTGGGAAGGCGACGACTACTACACCGCCACCCGACCCTCACCCGCCCACGACGACTCCCGCGCCACCCCCTGATCGCCCACCGCTCGAACGGAGAAAGCTCATGCGCCACAACCACATTCGATCCGCGTGCACCCGCAGCGCTGCCCACATGGCATTGTGCGCGGCCGTCGCCGCGACCACCGTGACGGCCGGTGTCGCCGCCGCAGAACCCACACCGGGCCGCAACGGGACGCAGTGCCCGCGCTGGACCGCGCTGCTGGTACCGGGCACCTACGAGACAACCCCCACTACCGGACAGACGACGCCCGCGATCCTCACCCAACTCGGGGACTCGCTGACCGCCCGCTACGGCAGCGACATCGAGGTCCGAACGCTCGCCGCGCCGCCCGGGAACGGTGCCGGGTCCGTGAGCGGACCCGAACTCACCGCGGCGGTCTCCGGGCTGTGCTCGGACACGCGAGTCGTTTTGGCCGGCTACGGCCAGGGCGCCGAGGTCACCGGCGACCTCGCCACCAGCATCGGCAACAACAAGGGCCCGATCCCGGCCTCCCGCGTGGCGGCCGTCGCACTCGTGGCCGACCCGCGCCGCGACCCCGCCACCACCCACCTCGGCACCCCGGTCTCCGGCCAAGGCATCACCGGCCCGCGCTCGCAGAGCTTCGGCGACCTGACCGACCGGGTCCGCACGCTGTGCGTCGAGGGCGACAGCTACTGCTCGACCAGCACGCAGGAGTCACCGGTCCTCGCCGCGGTCACCCGTGCCCTCGCCACCGCCACCTCGACCACGACCACCCCGGCCCCGACGCAAACCTCAACCGCCCCAACGACCTCGGCGAAGGTGCCGACCACCACGACGACCGCACCGGCCACGACCACCTCGACCGGGCAGCTCAGCGCCTCCCAGGTACTCGCCCAGGTGGTCACCGTCCTCAACGGGCTGGCCAGCTTCACCGCGAATGTGCCCGCGATCGTGGCCGACCTCGCCCAGCTCCCGGGCCTGCTCACTGCCGGGGACCTGCGTGGCCTGCACCGCTTCTCCGGGGACCTGAACAACCAGTTCAACCCCCTGGTGCGGTTGGCCGAGGGACTCGACCTGCGCCTGGTGGCCCGCGCGCTGGCGATCGCCGCCCCGCTGGACACCACCGGGGTCGCCATGATCGCCGCCGAGATTGTCGGTGTCCTGGCCGGACTCGACATCTCCCGCATCGCCACCGACATCGGCCAAGCCCAAGAGATCGCCTGGACCGCCGTGGAAACCCTCGCCGCCGGTGACCCCGTCGCGGCCGTCCTGGCGCTGACCGGGCTGGCACCGATCGCCGCCGATCTCCTCTCCGCCACCGCCACCGCGTTCACCGGCACCCAGTTCTCCGCCCTGACCCAGACCTACACCACCGCCACCGGGACGGGCACGGCGGGCACCACCGGCACCGCCGTTCCGACCCCCCAGAACAGCGACACGGCCACGTTCGACGCCACCGGCTACAACACCGCCGCGCCGGTGCTGAACGACTGGATCGTCGGGGCCATCGACCGCACGAAGTAGCCGCCGCACCGCCCCCGGCAGCGCACAGCGAAACGGCCGGTGGTGCCGAGCGAATTGCTCGGCACCACCGGCCGTTTCAGTAGGTAGGCGGGCTAGGAGATGAGCGGGGATAGGGCGCGCGGGGTGGACGCGGTGGGATCTCCGGTCGACCGGAACCGCCACGACGGCAACACCTTCCGAATCATCTCGGTGTCGTCACTGGTGTCCTCCTCGGCGCGTCCACGCACCGGGGCCGGGATCGCGGCGACGACCGCGCGGGCGGCGGCGTCGTGATCGGCGAACGTGGTGCCGGTCAGCGGCCCCGTCATGATCCGCAGCGAACCGGTGTGGGGGAAGAACTCGCCCTCGGTCCGGTGGAGCCGGTAGCGCAACATCACCGGCACCCACGGCACCATCGCCGGGAAAACGGGCAGGCTGAGCTCACGCACGGCCACGTCCGCGATCTTGAGCCACAATGCGAGGCTGTCAGGGGCGTGGGTGGAGTCGGCGAACACCTTGTGCAGGGACGACGCCAGAATGGCCGGGGTGGGAGTGGAGTACATGGTCTAGCACCTTTCTCAGGAGATACATTGAGTGGCGCGGTGTCGGACTCCCCGGAGTTAGGTCCTCCGGGGATTCCGGCATCGCCCCGTCTCAGGAGGCGAGGGTGAATTTCTTGGGGGCCGTGCTGGTCTGGCGAGCGGTCCCGCTCTTGGTGAGGGTGACCAGGGCGTTGTGGACCGCGCCGCTGGACCGGTCGAGCGCCTTGCCGATCTGGTGCGGGCTGAACTCCTCGCCTGGGTGATCGCGCAGGAAATCCTCGACCTGTCCCCGCAACGCGCCAGCGGGCAACCGCTCCACCGACGACTCCGCGTCGGCCGCTACCGCGTCACCGGCCGGGGCCGGGGCCCCCGGGGCCGGGGTGGCAGGATCGTCGCCCGTGGGGGCAGCCACCACCGTCTCCGGCGCACTGTCCGGCACGCGGTCGGCCGATGCTGCCACCTCGGCGGGGTCGGCCGGTTCGGGCGAAACGGGTTCCGGCGCGGCGGGTTCGGGCGCGGCCGGTTCCGGGCTGACCGATTCCGGCGCGGCCGGTTCCGGGATGGCCGGTTCCGGTTCGGCGGCTACGGGCGCGGCGGGTTCGGGCGCGGCCGATCCGGCGGTCCAGATCTTCGCGGCCCGGGACGATGCGGGGTCGGTGTCCGACCGCACGGCCCCGGCGGTTTCCCACCCCGTCAACAGACGCCGGGCGGTCGACGCCCCTATGCCCGCCGCGTCGGCCAGCGCGGCGGTAGTGCTACCGGGACGGGTGCCCAGCGCCGCCCACAACGCCCGATCGGTGTCGTTTCGCAGCACGGGCACCACCGCCACCCCCGAACCGGTTTCCGGGGCGGGCGCGGTGGTTTCCGGGGCGGGCGCGGCCGGTGCCGTGGGCGCGGTGGTGGTGTTCTTCTTCTTGGACATGGGAGATCCTTCAACATTGGGTTTCGGTGAATTCGGTGATGTCCCGGTCGGGACGGAAACCCGCACCGATCGGGGCGATTCCCCCCGGGGGGTCGGTGCCGTTTCCGGTTTCCATGACCGCTCGATAGGGCGTGTGATGTCAAGCGGAATCTGAAAAACACTCCGGCCCCGAATTCCCCTCGGCCATTTCCGGAATGCGAACAGCACGAGAGGAATTCGACTCGCAGCCATCGATCTGCGCGAGGCAAGGCGACTCGCGCTGGCGGCCTCCCCGCGGGGCCACGGCGGGCGAGCACACAGACCCGAGCACGAGGCCGGTCGGTGGTGTTGTGCTGGTGTGGTTCTGGCACACCGCCGCCTCCCGCGCGGGTCGTGCCCGCTACGAGTCGGCTTCGCCGGTACCGGTTTCGGTGGAGTCGGCCTCGGCGTGCTGGGTGCTGTCAGCGTCGGGGGCCTGCGCGTCGAGGGCCTCGCGCAGCCGTCGTCCGCCGCCGGTCAGCGCGTAGTGCACGACGTGGTCGAGTTCCCAGCTTTCGGCGCACTCGAGGCAGATGGTGTAGCCGTGGTTGCAGCGGTGGGGATTCCACACCAGCAGGATCCGGCCGTAGGGGTCGTCGCTGTCGCGCGGCGTCACCATCACGTAGGCGTTGCCGCTGAGTTTGGCCTCGGGTTTGATCACGCCCTCCTCGTCGTGACTCTGGGTGTTCTTCATCGGGCGCATCAGGTCTCCTGTTCGCGGTTCGGGATGCGGGTCGGTTCTGTCGCTGGCGGGTTCAGCGAGTCAGGCACTCGTGCAGGGGGCCGGTGGTGCGGTCGAGCCACACGCTCACCCCGTGCCCGTGACCACCCCGCCGTATCCGTTCGGCGGCACCGGCGGCGTAGGCGGCGATGTCGTCGGGGTGCACGAGGTGAATGCGCGGGGCGGCGTACCCGCCCGTGCCACCGGTCACGTGGGACACGGTGTACATGCCGCGCTCGTCGTGGGGGCCGGGGGCGTAGATGACGAACTGATCGCCGGTGATGGCGTTGGCGATCACATAGATCGGGTCCAAGGCGGCCGTGGTGGCAATTGGGGTGGTGCTCGCGGGCTCGGTCATGGTGTCGGCTCCTGTCGGTGCTGCCCGTTCGGGCGGGTTGTGTTCGGCGGGTTGGTGTTCGGGCGGGACAGTGGGGGCGGGGCGGTAGGTGGTTGCGGCCCCCGGTTCCGTGTGCCCCGGGCGCGGGCGCGCCCGGGGCACACGGAACGGCTAGGCGGCGCGCACGGCGGCAGTGATGGCGCGCCCGATGGCGGCGGCGGTGGTGGCCAGGTCTGAGACCATGTGCACGGTCACCCCGTCGAGGGGGGCCGGGTCGTCGGCGTCGGGGTCGGGGTTCTTGGGTGCCAGCCACAACACCGCGCATCCGGCCGCGCGCAACGCATCGACACGACGCTGGGCCTTGCCGCGTTCGGTGCCGTAGTAGAAACCGTCGGAAATGATCACCAGCAGCCGAGTCGCGCCGGGCCGGGCCAATCCGAGGGCACCGTCGAGGGCGTTGACGGCGGAACCGATGACGTGCTGGTAATCCGGGCAACTGAATTCGGTAACCCGCGCCGGGGTGGTGCCCGGGTAGGTGATCGGTGTGACCGAGGCCCCGAATGTTACGGTCGCGGTTTCGGCGGCCATGGTGGCCAGCTCGGCGGCGTAGGCGATGATCCACGCGGCCGAGGCCACCGGTGCGGCGTAGTCCGCCATCGAGGAGGACACGTCGCACGCGATACCGACCCGCAACGGAGGCACCGGAACCGGTTTGCGGGTGGTGCGGGTGAACGGCTTGGCGGTCGGCAGCGCACCGGCGGCGCGCTGCGCCTCACGCGCGAGCGCGCCGCGCATCCGCAACCGCCCCGGCGGCACTGCCGAGGTCGTTTTCACCGCGACGCGTTCGCGGGTGGAGGCGGTGTTGAGGGCGCGGGCCAGCACCCGCGCGGCGGTGCGCTCTTCCGGACGGGCCGAGCGGGTCCTCCTTCGACTCGCGGTGCGGCCCCGGCCCGATCCGTCGCCGAACACCTTGCGCGCCTGCTTTTCAGCCTCGTCGGCCGCTTGTTCGGCGGCCTCGCGTTCGGCGGCGGCGATCTCGGCCGGGTCGGGGGCCGCCGGGGAGGCGGCCACCGCGTTGCCGATGTTGGTCACGGTTGCCCCGATCGCCGCCCCCAGCACCGAGGCCGGGTCGGGGTCGGTGTGGGGGTCGGGGCCGACGAGGTCGAACCACTGTTGCCCGAGCTCGAGCATGGCGGCGGTGTCGTTGTCGGTAACGGTGTGGGCCTCGCGCCAGATGGCGCGCAACTTGTCGAGGGTGTCGGTGCCGAGGATGGCTTCGATCGCGGTGGCGGCGGGCGCGCATTCGGCGGCGTCGAGGATGCCGCCGTCGTGGCGGGCCAGGATGAGGGCGGCGTTGCGGGCGGCGTTGTAGGGGGTGGCCGGTATCTGGGCGGCGGCGATCGCGCCGCCGTTGTCCCCGATCAAGATCTCGGTGGCGCTGGCGCGCAACCAATGCCGGTCATCGGGGCGGCGGCGGATCTGGGCGGCCTCGATCCGGGACTCCTCGAGCAGGTAAGCGGCATCGACCACCCCCGGGTGCGCCACCAGCGGGGCCTCCCACACCGAATGTTTGGCGTGCGCGCATTCGTGCACCAGGACGCCCCACACCACCGGGTAGCGGTTGCGGTCGCTGTTGCGTTCGGGGTGGGCGGTAGCGGGGTCGATTTTCAGGCGGGTGCCGTCGATCTCGATGGCCGCGCGGCCCGGTACGAACACGGCCGGGTTCCCGAACGCCGCGCCGGGGGCGATGGACACGGTCAGGCCGTCACGGTCGGCGATCGGGGCGGTCTCGGCCGTCATCGCAGCCGACAGACTCGCCCACCCACCTATCACCGGAACCGATGCCGAGGCGGGCACAGCAGCAGCGGCAGGTGCGGCGGTAGCGGCCGGGGCGGTGGGGCCGGTGCCCGGGGTAGCGGGCGCGGCGGTGGCGGGCGCGGAGGTGATCACGTGGCCGGTCATGGCAGTGGGTGCCTTTCGATTGGGCGGGGTGGTCAGAGGCGGGGGCCGAGGGCGAGGGGGGCGTGGCTACGTCCGCACACGTCTTTCACCACGGCGGCCACGACATCGCGGTCCTCTTCCGGCGCGGCCCCGACGAGGTTGGCCAGGGCGGTGGCCTGGTCGGTGGCGGCGGCGATCTTGGCGAACGCGAGCAGCTCGCGCAGCTGCGGTGCCCACCCGACCTCGCCCTTTTCCTGCCGGGCGGCCAGCTCCCAGGCCACTTTCACCGCCCGCCGTTCCACCCCGAGCTGGGTAGCGAGGTCGTAGTCGCTGCCCACCTGCACCTGGAACGCGAACCGCGAGGCGAGGGCGTCGGACAGGATGGCCCCGTGCACCCCCGGGTTGTGCCCGGCCACCACGAAGAACCCCGGCTCGGCTTTGACCACCTCGCCGCCGTGGGCTTTGATCACGATCTCGCGGCGGCCGTCCATGGCCGGGTACACCACCGACAACACGGTCGGCGGGATGAGGGTCGCGTCGTCGATGAACAGCACCCGGCCCTCACGCATGGCCCGGACCAGCGGCCCGTGCACGAAAACGAAAGTGCCGTCCGGGTTCTGGGTGTACTCGCCCACGAAATCGGCGACCGTGGTGTCGCCGTCGCCCTGCACGGTCAGCAGGTCACCGTAGGCGGCCTCGATGAGCGAGGTCTTCCCGGTGCCGGGCGGCCCGTACAGCAGCACCGGCACCTCGGCCGCGCGCATGGTCTGCAACACATCGACATCGGCGCGCCCGGCCAACTTCCGCACGTGGTAGTCCTGCCCGTTCGGCCGGGCCACCGTGTTGCCCGTGCGCGCCTGTGCCACTGGGGCGGCCGGGGTGGCCGGGGTGGCAGGCGCGGCGGCGGGGGTGGCGTTCTTCTTGGTCCGGCGGCGGGCCGGTTTCGTCGCCTTGCTGGCGGCGGGGGCCGCCGGGGCGGCAGGCGCGGCCGGGGCCGGGGTGGTGGCGGCCGGGGCTGTGGCGGCGGTGGCGGTGTTCGCGTTGGCGCGGTAGCGGCGGGGGGAGGCCGAGGTCCGTTCGGCGTGCCCAGCGGCGGTCAGCGCCTCGAGGGCGTTGCCCACAGCGCCGGAGGACCGGTTGAGACCCTTGGCGATTTCACGGGGCGACAGTTCGCGGCCCGGGTCGGCGGCCAGCGCACCGGCGACCATGCGCCGCAATTCCCCGTTCGGCAGGCGACCGGCGGCCGGTGCGGCGGTGGCGGTGGCGGGTGTGGTGGTCATTGGCAACTCCTGAAAATCCGTTCCGAATTCGTGCGCCGTTTCCGGCACAGGTGCGGCGGGGCCGCCATTCGGATTTCTGCGAATTTCCCGGCGAATTCCGGGAACGGGGTCGACGCTAGCTCGACCTCGAACGGGCTCACAACCCTAAAAGGGCTCGAATTTCCGGAATTTCCGGACAACGGCGAGGCGCGCAGCGCAATACGAACATGAAACGCGCACAGCAATACTCACGCCCCGACGACAGGCGGCCAGCCAAACGAATGAAAAGGCAACAAAGAGATAAAAGAAGAACAAGAAAGTAAGGGGAACAAGACGGACGGAGCAGCAGGAGACAGGACACCAACCGAATGCTGGAGGCGGGCGGCGACGGACCGGCGACGCATGTCTATATAGCTTTGTATATAGACAATCCTGGATGTCATCCGCGCGGATATACGGCCTACTACCTGCGGATATGCTGACTAGAGGTGGGGATACTTGACCGCCCCACGTATTTCCGCACGTATCTCCCCACGTATTTCCCCATGTATCGACCGGGCAGAACTCGCAGAGAGTTCCGGGGAGCGAATTTCCGGGGATTCCGAATCGATCCGACTCGATAGATTTCGGAGAACACTGTCGGGCGACCCGAATATTGGAGCGCCGATTAAGGGCGAATGGCCGCAGCGAATTCGACCATTCCCGGCAATAGACTACCCGCTGTTTACACATTTTTAGGCGTGTACGGGTAGTTGATTTCTGCCCGACCAGTCAGGGTTCGGGCTGGAGTGGATTGTGGTCTTCTCCTCGGCGGAGGTGTTCGAGGAGTTCGCGGGTTTCTCGGCTCGGGGTTTCGCCGATCTCGCCGAGTTTGCGGGTCATGAGCGTGTAGGTGCGGGCGAGAGCGGCGTATTCGCCCAGGCGTGCGTGCTGGCGCAGGATGTCGCGCCAGACGGTTTCGTTGTAGGGGTCGGTTTCGGCTGTCAGCTCGAGCAGCCCGAGGGTTGTGCGGGGGTCGTGGTCGGCGTCGTGGGTGGCCAGCCAGTCCAGCGCGTTGTGGGCGTCGCGGCGCGCGGATTCGCGCAGCGGTTCGATCCAGGAGCCGGTGATGTCGGTGGCCAGGTCGGTGGTGGCGATGCCGGTGATGGCCCGGCACGCGGCACTGCGGTCGGTGTCGCTGCTGGCGCGGCGGCGCGCGGCGACAGCGGCGAGGAACTCCCAGTAGTCGACACTCGCCGCGGTCGCCGACAGGCGGCAGTGCAGCCGGTCATCGATGAGCACCCCGGTGATCTGCCCGCCGGTGGCCGTCGTGATCGAGGCTCGCAGCCGCGAGAGGGCATTGCTCAACGCGGCCGAGCGCTCCGGTGAATGCCCGCCCCAGATCAGATCGATCAACCGAGATCGGCTCAACCCCTCCGGGTGCAGTGCCAGCAGGGCCACGATCTCGCGGCTGCGCGGCTGCAACTGGCTCGTGATCTCCACCTGCTCACCGGACTCGGGCGCACGCCAGAAGACCCTCGTCGCCCCGAACACGAACACCGACAGGGCAGGCGAGTCGAACTCCGGCGGCGCGGTGGCCGGGCTGGACTCCGCCGCGGCGAGGTCGTCCTCGCCCAGCTGGCCGGCGTCCTCGGCTTCGCTCGCGAGGACAGGCTCGGGAGCCGGTGGCCCCGCGCTGGGCACCGGAGGTTCGGCGACTACGGGCTCCGGCGCGGGTGGGCGCGGTGGCGGCGGCAGGTCGATCCGGTAGATCCTCGGCCCGGAGTCATCACGGCGGCTCGGGCGGTCCTGGCGGACAGCCCGGGGTGTGCGCTGCTGGGCGAGGCGTTCGCGGCGGCCCTCGGCGCGGAGCTGGAGTTGCACGGCGGTGGTGATGAGCCGGGCAGGCGGGAGCAGTTGCGAGGACCGCCGGACGCGGCGGCCTGCCAGTAGCGCCTGAGCACCGGCGCGGGTGGCGGGCAGGGTACCCACTACCGGGACACCGAGGGCAGTGGCGTAGTCGAGGCTGCCGCCGATGAGCACGACACCCCGGGGGCGGCCGTGGCGGGTGAGGGCTCGGATGCGCCGGATAGCGGGCTCGGGGTCGATGTGCTCGGCACGCACGACGAACAGGCAGGCGTCGGCGGCGGCGATGACCGGGTGCGGGGCCGAGTCCGGCTCGGGGACACCACAATCGGCGAGCACGGTCGCGCCGAGCCCCCGCCAGTTCGCGTAGCGGCCGGTGAGAAGTTCGGCGGCGGGGACAGCGCGTTCGGGGTCGCGGTGCGGTGGCGCGGCCAGTAGCGCCTCTCCGCCGGGCAGGAACTGCGCGTGCTGCGCCAGCAGATCCGGGGTGATCGGCTCGCCGGGGGTAGTCCTGCGGGCCAGGCTCGCCAACCCGAGATACGGGTCCGCGCCGACCATGTCGGCGAGCTGCCCGCCTGCGGGGTCGGCTTCGACGATGAGGGCGGTTTCCGGGCCGGGCCAGGTGTGGGCGAGGGCGACGGTGGTCGTGGTGGTTCCGGCGCGGGGGCTCAGTCCGGCGACGGCGATCAGTAGTGGCGCCTGCGAGCCTGGCCTCATCCCTCTATCCCTGCTTCTGGACGTTGGAGATCAGCAGCAGCGCGGTACCGGTGCCGGTGTCGGCGGCGGCGGGGCGGGTGTTGATCAGCTGGAGGTAGTCGACGCGGGTACGGTCCGGACGCAGCTCGACGATGTGGACGTTCGCGGTGGTCGGTGCGATCGGGGTGATCGCCACGCAGTGCCGGGTGCCGGGCGGGATGCTGGCGATGCCCGCGGCGAGGGCTTCGGCGGTGATCCCGGTCTCGGGCGCGAGCAACGGCATCGCTTTGCTGGCATCACGGTCGATGTAGTAGGCGGATTCGAACGAGGCGATCACCCCGGCCAGGGTTGTGGGGTCACCGGCGCGGTCGGTGACGACCTCGCCCGAGAGCCCGGCGCACGGGCCGCCCTGCGCCGTGGTGGTCGGGCTCGGCGGCGCGGCGGTGGCCTGGACCTGCTGACCGGCGTCGCGGCTGTCGGTCGCCGTGCCCACCAGGGTCCCGGTCAGTATTGCGATGGCGGCCCCCAGCGCGGCCCAGGCCCCGCGCGGCAGCCGGTCCCCGATGCTGACCCACCATCCGGAAAACCGGCCCGTGTCGGCGGTGCCGGGAGTGTCGGGTAGCGGGGCGAGCCAGACGGCCTCGGGCAAGGGCGACTGGCGGGGCTCGTCGACGCCGGAGACGAACCTGGAGTCGGCAACGAAGTGCGAGTCCGGAAGAGACTGAGGCAGGTAGACCCAGGTTTCGGCGGCGTCGTCATCGGTTGGGTTGTGGGGGTACCTCGTCATTCATCTCGCCTCGGGATGGTCGATGCTCCGGGGGCCTGCCCGCACCCCGGGGAAGAGGGGGTTGCGGGGTGCGGGCAGGTTTCCCCGGAGGGGTCAGGGGCGGCTCGTGTGTTCGGCCTCCGGTGCCACCGGTGTCGTGGGGGGCTGGTGTGGGGGTCGGCTGGTGATGTCCACGGTGAGCCGGGCCAGGACATCGGATATCGCCAGGTGCGCGGTGCTGCGGTGATCGGCGTCGTACTCGCGCCAGTCGACCTGCGTGCCGCGCTGCCGGTAGGCGATCAGGGTGCGCCGACCGGCGCGCACGGGGACAACGATGTCGAGTCCGCCGTGGTAGAGGTGCAGCGGCATCGCGGGGCGGGTGTGGGCGAGGGTCTCCATCGCCAGTACCCGCCGCCACCAGTGATCGTTCCAGGGCTCGGGACGACGGCACCAGTGCCCCACCGGTTGCGGGAACTGTTGCAGCAGTTCGGCGGCGGTGAGGTGCTGGGCCTGCTCGACGGCGCGCACCCCGTCCTCGGACAGCACGTGACGCAGCGGCAGATGCTCATAAGCGTGGGAGAGGCCGACCAGGGCGGCGAGCCCGAGGCCGGTGGCCTCGCCGCGGTTGAACGCGGGAGCCAGGGCGGCGAGGTCGGAGGCCACGGCACCGGCGGCGATGCCGCGCAGATCCAGCTCCGGCGCGTACCAGGGATGTAGTTCCCCGGCGGCAGCGACCGCGCGCCCGCCATCGGCGTACCCCCACGCCACCACCGGTGCGACCGCGACACCGAGGTCCGCGCCCCGATACACCGCACGCGCGAGATCCAGCGCCACCCGGCCCCCGGCGCGGGCGGCGAGGAAGGTGTGCGGTCCGTCCCCGGTGAGCCCGAGTCCCTCCCCGTCAGGGATCGCCACCACCCACCCTCGCCGCAACGCGGCATCGATGCCGGTGGTGTCGGGTTCGGCACCGATCGCCAGCAACTGCGAGGGCGCGCACACACCGCCCAGGCCGCGAAACCCCGGGCAGTACACCAGGATCGCGGTCGCGCCAGGATCTGCGACCGCCTCTGGAATCAGCACGATCCCCGAGGCGGCGATGGGTTCGGAGCGGGAATTGGCCGAGACGTAGATGACCTGCCACGCCCCGCGCGCCTCGCTCAGCTGGGCAACGAACACCGGCCGTGTGCGCACCAGATCTCCGGGACGGTAGCCGTCGAGAGTCGCGACGTCGCAGAAGTCGTTGCTGCTGGCGGTCACTGGTGGCTCCCGGCGAGGTCGTAGGCGAGTGCGGTCAGCCACGCGATGCCGCTGGCGAGGTGACCGGTGGCGGCGTATCCGGTGTGGCGGCCGTTGATGTCGGCGTAGCGAAGCCACACACCGGGATTGGTCAGGTCGGCGTTGTCGGCCATCAGCTGCCCCCAGGCACTGGAGAGTTGCCCGGCCAGTTTCGGCAGCTGCCCGACCGGGTCGGAGGCCACGATCGCGGTGATCTGCCCCCACCGCGCTGAGGCGGCTGCGGTCTGGTCGGGGCCGGGTGGCGGGGTGCGGGGGTCGGAGGCATCGGTGAGGCGCTCGGCCAGACTCGCCGCGGGCGCGTAATCGACGATTCCGGGCCCGATCCGGAAGTCGTTGTTCACCACGGTCGTCCACGCGTCCCCGAGCGCTCCCGACAACAGGGCCTGGATCGAACCGAGCGCGGCCAGCGGATCCCGCAGATCGGCCTGGGCCGCGAGCTGGGCGGCCATCCGCAGCAGGGCGGCGCGTTCGGGTGCGGAGCAGCTGAGGTCGCCTTCGACGCAGACATCGGCCACCCGGCCGGTCAGCGCCCCGTAGTCGACACCCGAACTGGTGGCGATCCCGCCGCCGGAGGCCGGGGCGGTGGTGATCGCCACCCCCGATACCGCCGCCCCGGACGTGCCCGGGGCCGGGTCGGGGGTGAGTTGGCCGGGGCGGCCGGGGATCACCGGTGAGCCCGGGGCGCGGTCGGGATCGGAGTAGAGGGCGATACCGGCCACCCGCTCGGGCGGGACGGGTCCCTCGCCCGCGCCGACCGCGCGCGCGAATTCCGAGACCACCTGCGCGCCTTGGGAGAACCCGACCACCGCCAGCGCCGTGGCCGGGCAGTCGGAAGCGACCCTGTCCGCGGTCGCGGTCAGCGCGGCCAAGCCCTCGCCCACCGAGGCCGCGTACGGGGCCGTGCCGCCACCGGTGCCTACCGCGCCTCCGAATGCCGCCGAGTACGGAATGTAGGTGCGCTGCACCAGATTCGGCACCGCCGCGACCACCGGGCCGAGTATCGCGCCCAGCATTCCGGTGTCGGCGGTCTCGGACGCGGCCGGGGAGGACTCGCCGGTGCCCTGCACCCCGAGGACCCACAACACCGGGCAGCCCGGCTCGGCTGGTGGTTGCGCCGACCCCGTGCCGGGCGCGCAGAGCGCGCTCGTGCAGGCCGCCAGGACAGTGGTGGTGAGGATGCGCAGACCGGTCACGGCTGGCCCACCCCCACCCCGGCCCCGAATCCAGCGCCCACGGTGCCACCGGCGAGCGCGCCGACCACGGCGGCTGGGACACCGGCGACCAGCGCGCCCGCGACCGCACCGGCCGCCGCACCGAGCGCGGTTCCGGCGACACCGGAGGTGATCGTGCCGATGACCGGCACCGGGACCACCGTGCCCAGTGCGGCACCGGCGATACCGCCGATAGTGCCCCCGGCCAGCCCGCCCGCGACCGCGCCCGCTGCCGCCGCTGGGGCACCCGCCAGCGCGCCTCCGATCGCGCCACCGGCCCCGGCCCCGGCGATCGTGGAACCGGCCACCCGGTCCGAACGCCCCGCCGGGATCCCGACCGAGTCCAGGAACGTCGCCGCTTGGGCCTCGGCGTCGGCGGCGACGTCGTTGATGGTGTCGCGGACCTCCGGCGGCACCCAGTCCGGCGAGGGTGTCTGCCATTGGCCGATCCGGATCGTGTTCGGCGGCGCCTCGATCGGCGCGACCGGCGGCACCGGTTCCGGCGAGTGCAATTCGATCACTTGGATCGGGGGCGCGGGCGCAGGTGGGGGTGCCGGGCGCGGGGCCGGACCGTTGCGGACCTCAGGGGGCTGCTGCAGATACACAGGGGGCTCGGGCGGCGGTAGGTCCGGTGGCGGGGGCGGGGTGGGAGCGGCGGTTCCGGGCTGCGCCGGGGCGGTGACTCCAGGCTGGTCCGCGATCGGATCCCGCGTCACCGCACCGACTTCGGGCGTGGTGATCATCATCACCACCGGCACGACACCGGTAGCCAACATGCGGCCACCCCACAGCAGCCTCCCGCCGCACACCCGGCGGGGATGGCGGGTGTCTGGGCCGCAACCTCGCCCCGAAAGTGGGGCGGTCCGGGGTGGTTTCACGTTTTCGGGCATGACGAATAACCCTTCGATCGAAGGAGAAAGGGTGGGAGAGAATGAGTCGGGAAATGCGCGGAAATTGCGCGAGGAATGCTGGGGTCCCCGGCTTCCCAACCTCGGCCGGGGACCCGTGACCGTATTCCTCATCCAAGAGGAATGGTGTGAGCGGTCAGAGGAAGGGCAGGATCAGGCCCAGTCCCTGTGAGGCGATGCTCAGCACGGTCGAGACCAGCGAGGCCCCGGCGTCGAGTAGGAACAGAATGTTGTAGATATCCACGGGTTTGCCTTTCGGAGCAGGTGCGATTGCTCCACCATCACAGCCCCGAAAACCCCTGCCGCGCTACCCCTTCGAGGGGTAAGGATTGTGCTACCACTTTCCTTACCCCTCCGAATCAGTGCGGTGGCCTGCGCCTCTGCGTGGAAGGGGTAAAGAAAGTGCTAGTCGAGAAAGTCGCCGGGTGCGTGTCCCGCTCCGGTATGCGACCGCAGCGAATACTCCGCTTCGCCACCCGAATGCCTTCGGCTATTCGTCGGCTAGCTCACGGAGAATGATATTTGCCGGGATGTTCTTTCTCTGGTAAGAACGAATCAGCTTGGGGGAGCCAACCTTTCACCGTACCGCACGGGGAAGGCGAAGCGGAATACCGTAGTAGGAGGGGCTTTGGATGAACCCGACGACACACCCGGCTCGCCGTCCACGACGACGCCGCCAGGACCGCGCCGGGCACGAGATACCCGAGCTGGGATGCTGGGCGCGCCGAATCCGTGAGAGCCGCAAGCTTTCTCGCCAGCGCGCCGCCGCCCACCTTCACATCAGCAAGGACCTGCTCAAGATGATCGAGCGCGGCGACGCCGGATGCTCGCCGACGGTTCTGAACAACCTCGTCGCCACCTACGACCTCGATCGCGCGCAGGAACGCTACACCCGCGACCTCGCCCGCCCGCCGGTCCCGCTGCCGCCGCTCGAGGAGCTGCGCGCCCGCACCGTCACCGTCGATCGTCGGGCGAAACTGGCTCGCCTGGACGACCGCAAGATCGCCGCCGCCTACATCGATCCCGTATGGAACCTCGTCCTCACCAACCAGCGCTTCCGCGCGGCCCTGCCCGGCGTCGAGCAGTTCGGCGACAACCTCTGCTTGTGGTTCTTCCACCCCGGCTCCACGACCCTGACCGCCGAACACCTCGTCATCGACCACCACAGCGCCGCCGCCTACCTGGTCGCGACCTTGCGCGGTGCGCTCGGGCGCCATCGCGAGACCCCGCACGCCCGCACCCTCTTCCAAGACCTGCGCGGTTCCGCCCTGTTCAGCCAGCTGTGGGACACCAGCATCGCCCTCGCCTACGGCCGCCGCCCCGACGACCCCATCCACCTGCGCGACCCCACCACCGGCGAGCCCTACTCCGCACGCATCCACCTCGGCGACGCACCAGGCTCACCCGACGCCCGATTCTGCCTGTGCTACCGACAGCCCTACAGCGGGCGTCAATCGCCCTGACCCACCCGCAAAGCCGCCCCCATCGGGGCCGCCCCGAACCCCCAACCCGCACCACCGACAAGGAGTCCTCGATGACAAGCAGTCCCCCCGAACACACCCACCACCGCTACGTCGAACCAGCGGCCCGTCGTTCACACACTGGGCAGATCGCACACGCGCTACCACCACATAGACAGGACGGGTGAGATGCAGGAAGCTCCCATCCTGGACGAAATGCCCGACTTCCACGACACGCTGGAATTCCTGCGCCTGCGCGATCGCCGCTCCCGCTCAGACGTCGCCAGATCCGCCCACATCAGCACATCCCACCTAGACAAGATCATCGCAAATCGAACCATCCCCGGCCCCAATGCCTTCGCCAAACTGACCGACGCCTTCGACCTCGAACCCGCCCAGCGACAACACCTCTACGAACTGTGGCAACCCTCCCGCGCCCTGCCCCACGCCGAGGAGTTACGCCAGCGCCTCACCATCGCGGGCGTTCAAACCTACCTCGACGACCTCAACACCCGCGATGTCCTCGCCGTCTGCGTCGATCCCCTCCGGACCGTGCTGCACGGCAACCGAATCTTCCACCGCACGGTGCCCGGCCTCGCCGAGGCCGACAACAACTTCGGTTTGTGGATGTTCTCTCCCGCCGCCCGCGACAATGTCGTCAACTGGGAGAGCGAGATCCGCTACACCGTCGCAATCCTGCGCGGCACGCTCGGGCGATACCGTGATCACCCCCGAGCGCAATCGCTGTTCCGGAAACTGCGAGCCACCCCCGAATTCCCCCGCCTCTGGGACACAAGCCCCATGCAGGTCGCCTACGGATGCCACCGCCTGGCCCCCATCAACCTGCACGCGCCCTGGACCAACCAACCCCGCTCGCTGAGCCTCGCGATCAGCGAATACGGAGAATCCCCCGACGTTCTTATCGCCTACGGAGTCTTCGACACCCACGCTATCGCCTGCTGAGAACACCTCGGAACACGAGCAAGAACCGGGCAGTCGCGATGAGACCTGTGGAGTACGCATCCGAACGGTCTCACCGCGCTATAGCCTCGGCCAACGATGATGTTGATTCAGCTTGAGGCTTCCCAAAAAACATCGGAATGGGTTGGGCCGCAGTCGGGTACCGTTAGGCACACCGTGTGCATTTCCCAGGTCAGGAGCTGACAAGCAGGGGGCGCGATGATACGAGGGCGGAGATGGACCGGCTTCGAAGCGGTCGCGCTTCAGGAGGCGATGCGTAAGTCGATACGGGAGTTCGCTGCCCTGCTGGGTGTCGAGACGACGACGGTCAACAATTGGCGCTCGCGGTTGAGCGCGGTGAAACCCAGGTCCGAGACGCAAGCGATCCTGGACACGACCTACGCACAACATGCGACACCGGAGGACAGAGCACGGTTCGATCAGATCGTTGCCGAAGGCGAGACTGCGTGGAGAAGCCGGCATCTCGCGTCCTCGCGCGAAGCCACCGCATCAACGGAGACCGCCAGCCCCGCCCCTCCCATCAGCAGCTCCTTGCCTGTGAAGAGCGATCAGGGGGTCGTCGCGGCAGCGTTCGATTTCGGCGTGGCTTCGTCACTGATGCGATCGCGAGCGGCTTCGGAGAGATCCCTTGGTAGTTTTGCCGCTGTTACCGACCTCTTGGCGGGTCAGCGTCAGAGCATCGCACCCGACGCGCTGATCGGCCCGATAGAAGCTCATCGAGACGCCGTCGCCGCCCTCTTTCGTGCTGCAACCGATGACCGCATCAAGCAGCAGGCCGGGGCGCTACTGGGCATGACATCCGTTGTGGCGAGCCGGGTGTGGAGTGCCATCGGTGACCGGTCGATGGCACTCACACATTGCGCGTTCGCCCGGAAACTCGCCGACCAGCTCCAAGACAAGACGATGGGCGGGATCGCGCGAATATTCGAGAGCAACCTTCGATCCGATGCTGCAACGTTGATCGGCTCCGATGGCGATGTCGTCATCGGGCTACGGATACTGAAGGAGGCCGCCGACCTCGCTGACCATCTGCCGCCTGCGGCGCGAGCACGAATCGGCGCCGAGCAAGCGCAAGCCTACGCAGTGCTGGAACTGCGAGACGAATGTGAGGAAGCGCTTTCCCGCTCGCAACGCGCCGCCGAGGACATCGATGAGAATGACCGTGCCGGACTATTCAGTGACTGGAACACCACGCGCATTCAGGTCTACGTCGGCACGTGCCAACTCCTCCTCGGCCAACCGAAACGAGCGATTGCCGCGCTCAACGAAGCGTTGAACACCCCCGAAGTCGACAGCCCCAACGTCGCCCTCGCCGCCCGCGTGGACCTCGCCAGCGCCTACTGTCTGTCAGGGGAGCTGGAAGAAGGTTGCAGAGTCCTCGGCGAGACCTACGACGCGCTGGCGACCATGGGCAATCATCGCGGAATCGAACGTGCACAACGCGCCATCGAAAGGATGGATCCCTGGCGAAATGAAAGGCCGGTCCTCGCGTTGAGGGAGCGGGTCGACAGTATTACCGGCTACTGATCGATCCCGACAGCCGACTGGATCGCCTGCGCCGAACGGATCGCTTGCAACACTGTGTCCGGGTCCAACTCGTTGACGATCGCATCCGGCGAATGCTCTGACAACTCTTCCGGTGTCAGTCTGTGAGCTACGGCAACAACCCCGAATCCAGCATGCCGAGCTGTAGCGATATCGTTCGGCGCGTCGCCGATGATGATGGTTCGTGCGGGATCGCACGGGTGTCCGTACTTTGCTTGAAACCGGTCCACGACGAACGCGGGCAGATCGAACCGCTCCCGCGCATCGGAGCCGAAAGCGCCGATATCCAGGTCCAGATGTGAGTCCAGGCCCGTAACCGAAAGTTTGAATTCAGCCGAAACCCGCAAGTTTCCCGTAAGCGCGGTCTGAACATACCCATGTTCTGCCAAGGCGGTGATTGTGTCAGCAGCACCCGGATACGCGGCCTGGTCGCGGGCAAGTTCCGCCGCACCGTTCGACATTACATCCATCAGTACGTCGGCGTACCGACTGAATCCCTCTTCAGCCGCTTCGCTGGTGACTCCAGAGGCGATGGCCGTATCAACGACAATGGACTCGTCTGTGTAGCCGTGCACACGCGCAGCGGGGAAAACGACCGCAGACTCCTCGATGTGATACGTGCGAGCCACAGCTCGCCGTAGCCAACGCAAGTCCGCAGGGATCAGCGTGCCGTCAACATCCCAAACAACGAGTCCCGCGTATGTCTCAGCCATATTCACCGATTCTTTCAGATGGTGCCCTGCTCCGCACCGCGCAGATCAGAGCCCTGGAGGTAGGTGGCCTAGGTGGTCCGGATGCGTGCCAGATGGAGTCCGTCAAACTGGGCCGGTCGCCGAACGTGTTGTCGGTCCTAACTGAGAGCCTTCAGTGCCGCCGTCCACGGCAGCGGGCCGGTGTCGGCATCGTCACTGATTCGCACAAATCGCACGCCCCACTCCGTGAGGCGGGCCCGTGCCTCACGTACGGCCGGGAAGTTCATCTGCTCCTGCTTCGAGTGCGGGATCGCCACCACCGGCAGCCCAGCGCCGACTGCCTCTACCAACAGCGCAAGCGGCAGAGTGTCACCTATGCCGGTTGCCCATTTCGCCATCGAGCTAGAGGTCAACGGTGCTGCGATGATGGCATCGGCTGGCGGCAGCAGGTCATCGGTTCCGGGTTCCTTGAACTCCGAGCGCACCGGATATCCGGTCTGCGCCGCCAACGCCTCGGTATCGATGAACCGGGCGCCGTTGGGCGAGGCGACGACGCAGACGTCCCAGCCGTCAGCCTGCGCTAGCTCCACCAGTTCACCGACCGTGTCTGCCGGTGGCGCACCGGTCACGATCGCATACAGCACCCGAGTGCGCTCAGTCATGAGCCCATCATGGCAGTCTGCTCAGGGTCTGTCCCGAGCTAGGCCACCACTACGCCTACGCGCTGAGCAAGCTTGCCCAGATCACCAGTCGTGAGGCTGCGCTTGGCTTTGCGCATCATCTGGCCGACCACCTCTTGCACCGTATCGGTGTTCCGGACGTGTTCTGGCGCAATGCTTTCGGCTCGCAGCAGTGCGTCGATCGAGGTCGCGTAGTCACGACGCGATGCGGCCGCCCGCCCCACCTCGACCCAGTACTGCGCTGCCCGGCCCGGGGTCGGCAACATTTGGGGTTTCAGCTTCTGCGCGAGGGCGAGCACAGCGTCCGGATCACGCGCCTCCATGGCCACCGACATTTTCCACAGCGCCACGTTCGAGGAGCCGAAGGTGGTGTTTCCGATGATTGATGAGCTGTCGGTCTCGATGGGACGGTCCAGCCGTGCGGCGTACTCAGCGGCGTGATCGAGGTGATCGTGTGGATCGCCGCCGACGGCCGCAGTCGCCAACGATGCCTGCAGGTGCAGCATCCCGACCGTTTGGACATCGTTGGCGGTCTTCGCCTGCGAGCCGACCAAGGCCGCAGTGCTTTCCGCGCAATCCAAGGCGGCTTTCATCGAGCCGGGGCGAGCCAGCAGCACTTGGCTGCTGACGAACGTTGCAGCGGCGATCCCCGGTCGACTGTCGATGGTGCGAGCAGCTTCCTCGGCTGCCCGAGCGGCTGACCATGCCACCGCGAGATGTCCGCGGGCGCGCATCACAACGGAGGTGTCGAAAGCTACTTGCGCCAATGTGTCCCATGCGGTGCGCTGTTCGGCGGGGCGGCCTTCGCGTGTGTGTCGGTACAGATCGGTGATCAATGGCGCGAGCATCAGTGCAAGAGTGGTGTACTCGCCGGCCATATTGAGTCGCGTGACTGCTCTGCTTGCGGCGATGAGAGCGGGGATTGGGCGCAACCCCCCGGCATCGGTGACATTGCCCGCCGCCCAGAAAGCGGTCTCGATGTCGGCAACCAGGCCAGGGAAGTCGTCTACGTCGGCCGCCAGTGCGTCGATGCCCGGCGACCCTCGACCAGCTGAGCCTTCGAATTGTGCCTCGAACCGGCCACGGTCGACGCCGCCATCGGTGTGCGCGGTCATGGCGGGGGTTTGGCGCGCAGACGGCGCGTGGCGGCTCCTCCATGCGGCTTCGCCTTCTGCCACGATTTGCTCGAAACGTTCCTGGTCTTCCGGGGTTGCGCGTTGCGCGTAGGTCGTGTCCAGGATCTCTTGCGTAACAGGGCGGGGTGTGACCGCGCTCAGGCCCGAGCGCCAATTGTTGACTGTGGTCGTCTCGACACCCAGCAGTGCGGCGAACTGTCGGATCGACTTACGCATCGCCTCTTGCAGCGCAGCAGCTTCGAAGCCGGTCCATTCCCGCCCTCGTATCATCGCCGCCCCCTACTTTCCAGTGCCTGACCTGGGAAATACCTACGGTATGCCTACGGTACCCCACCTCTGTGCGGTTCCTGCCGATACTGCTGGCGGGCCACGATTTGAAACCAGTACCCGTTTTCGAGGGAATCCGTGGCAAAGCCGCCGGATGCCCCTCGTTGCTGGAGTTGCTGGAAGCGTCACCAGGGAGGCCCGCGCATGAGACATTCCGACGAGCTGAACCCGCGACCATCCGCGGCGAGGCGTAACCGGTCATCGGGTGATGGCACAAACCGATCAGCCGACATACTGACAGATCTCGACGCCCCCAAACGTTCGACCGTGGGGATCATCCGGCACGACACCGGCACGGGGGCGGCCATGAACACCCCGCCGCCGACCGGGCCGCCCACGCCGGTGGCGGCGGATACGCCACGTTCGCGAGTGGACTACTACCGCAGCGTGTGCCATCTGCCCGCCGTGTTCCAACCAGCCACCGGCCGCATCAGTTTCACCGCTGGCATGGTGTGGGCGATCGCGATGCCTTCGGAATTGGGGCAGATGGTCAAGGTCCACCTCGAGCGCCACAAACAAGGCGGTGGGCCGATCGTGACCCACCCTCGCTCCCACACCTGGACCTTCCTCGTGCGCTCGGATATTCCGGCCACGATGATCGCTGCCGAGGCGGCGTTGTACCGTGCTCGCCGAATCACCGTCCTGGGCAACGGCGATCATGTAGCGCTCCCGTCCCCGGCCGATCAGGGTTCGGAGTATCGCGGGTGGATCACCGCCGCGCACTCGGTGTTCCGGCCTTCGGGGCGTGTGGTGCTGTATGCGGTGCACGCCTGCCTGGCCCCGACCCGACAGCCCGCGCTATGAGCGCCACCGCGCCGACCCCGGACGGGTCGCCATCGCCCACCGAACCCGATGTGCATTTGAGTGTGTTCCTGCACGGGCAGCGGATGGATTTCGTTGCCTGCCTGACCGCCGCGTTGATCTTCGTTCAGGAGCACCAGGCCCGCCATTACGTCGACGCGGTGACCGTCGACCTGGACAAGCGCGAGTTCCCGCGCCTCCCCAACGAACGTTTGTACCTCGAGAGGTAGCGCCGGTGACCAACCACGCCAGCCAACAGCCCCGCGACGAGCGCGAAAACCACAGTGTCACAAGTTATTTGCAACGGAGTCGCTCCGACTTCAGCCGCGCCCAAGCCACCGCGTTGACCGCACTTGCCCAAGCGGGGCGGGCGTGTTCAGCGCGGGAGCTGGCGGGCGGGCACCACATCGGCCCGATCACGCTGACTCTGCAATGGCTGGTCACCAAGGGCCACGTCCGCACCCAGATCCGCCGACCGACAGGTGCCGAACGCGCGGAGCCGGTCTACGAGCTGACCGATGAGGGCCGCACCACCTATCAGCGCCTCACCACCCACGCACCGGCAGGCCGGCCGCCAGAGGCCCCGGAATCGAGGACGTGACATCGCGTGCCCATCAACGCAATCGGCCTGCTCAACCGCAGCGTCAGCGACTCCTGGTTACGAGACGAGCGGGTCATCATCGACTTGAGCCGCGCGCGCGGGTATCGGCTGGCGCACATGGTGACCATCGATGCCGACACCTACATGCCGACCACGTTGATCGTGTGGACCGCGCACCAGCACACCGCGACCGTGGTCGTCGCTCCCAGCGTGGAGCACTTCCCCAGCACCAGCATCCAAAACGCGGTCGCCTTGGCCTGCGCCCTGGTGACACCCGCACGCACCATTCCCCCGTTAGGAGCCGACGCACCATGAAACTCGTCCCAGTTCAGCACCTTCGGTCTGTGCTCGCTGTCACCGCCCTGCTCACCCCTCGCCGCGTGCGGAACACCCAACCCCACCGATACCGGCACCCGATCCGAGATGCCCACCCGCACCTTCCCCGCCACCAGCGGCTGCCCACAGCACCGCAGCCCGGCAGAGACCACCGGCAGCGGCGGCGGCAGTACGACGACGGACCCTTGGCCATCGTCTCGGACCCGACCACAAGCATGATCGTGGCGCACAACTGATCTCGCCTCCCGCGCAGGGTCTCGCCCGGCTCTCGAGACTTCCAGTGGTAACTGAAATCGAAAGGTTCGAATCCATGATTCCCATGACGCTCGCCGAGGTCGCCCACGCGGTTGGCGGGCGGCTCGACACCGTCGATGACGCCGAGCGGGCCGTGACCGCCGCGACGGCGTTCGATTCCCGCCAGGTCGAGCCCGGTGGTCTGTTCGCCGCGTTGACTGGCAAGCGCGTCGACGGCCATGACTTCGCTACCGCAGCGATCGGTGCCGGTGCGGTAGCGGTCCTGGCCTCGCACCCGACCGGCACCCCAGCAATCATCGTTGAGGATGTGGTGAGGGCGATGAGCGATCTGGCTCGCGTCGTCGCCACCCGCTACACAGGCCGGGTTCTGGCGATCACGGGGTCGGCGGGCAAGACCTCCACCAAGGATCTGCTGACCCAGATCCTGTCGCGCCACGGCAGTGTCGTGGCTACCCAGCGGTCGTTCAACAACGAGATCGGTTTCCCGCACACTGTGCTGCGGGTCCGAACCGACACCGACTACCTCGTGCTCGAAATGGGTGCCCGCGGACGCGGCCACATCGCCCACCTGTCCGCCATCGCCCGCCCGCAGATCGGCGCGGTCCTGGGTATCGGCTCGGCTCACCTCGGCGAGTTCGGCAGCCGCGAAGCGATCGCGGTCGCCAAACGCGAACTCGTCGAAGCTCTCGACACCTCTGGTGTCGCTGTCCTCAACGCCGACGACCCACTGGTCGCGGCCATGGCCGAGCACACCCGCGCTCAGGTCCTGCGATTCGGCACCGGCCCGGAGGCCGATGTGCGTGCCAGCGACATCACCCTCGACGCCAACGCCCGCGCGCAGTTCACCTTGCGCCACGGTGACGACGCCGCACCGGTCACCCTCGGCGTGGTGGGCGAGCACCATCTGACCAACGCCCTCGCCGCGGCTGCGCTGGCGTTGAGCGCCGGTGTCGGATTCGCCACCGTCACTGAAGGACTCAACGGTGCGTCGCTGGTGTCGGGAAGCCGGATGGAGGTCACCGAACGCCCCGACGGGGTGACCGTGATCAACGACGCGTTCAACGCCTCACCGGAAAGCGTCGACGCCGCACTCCGGTCACTGGCCACCATCGCCGCCGCGACACGGCCCACCGTCGCAGTACTCGGAGAGATGCGTGAACTCGGCGCCACCGCACCGGCCCTGCACGCCAGGATCGGGCGTCGCGTCGCCGACCTCGGCATCGACACCCTGATCGCCGTCGGCGGCTGCCACGCCGAACTCATGGCCACCGCCGCCCGCGACGCAGGCTCCGCGCAGGTCACCCACGTCGGGACCAAGGACCAGGTGCTCGCGCTGATCACCGAGGGTCTGCGAGGCCGCGATGTCGTCCTGATCAAGGGTGCGAACTCGGCTGCCCTGTTCGAGACCGCCGCTGCCCTGGCCACCGGTCATTGACCCGAAGCGAAACACCATGAGAAGCAAAGACATCGTGGCCCTGGCCCGAGCGGCCTGTACCCAGGCCGAGGTTCCCGCTGCCCGGATCGAGGCGATCCGGTTGCGCGACAACGCCATGCTGCGGACCGACTCCGCCACCATCATCCGCATACACCAACACGGCGAACTCGCCACCGCGATCCGCGAGCTCCGCGCGGCGGACTGGCTTCGCTCCCACCACGTCCGCGCACCCGAACCCCTGGTCCCCGACCCGGTCATCGTGGCCGAGCGGCCGGTCACCTTCTGGGAAGACCTCGGATCCGGCGGGCCAGCAGAGGCCGCCGAAACCGGGACGATGCTCGCGCGGCTGCACTCCCTGCGAGTACCCACCCACCTCGGGCTGCCGCGCTTCACCCTGCCCGACTTCACCGGCCGTATTGACCAATGCCTCACCGGCGACTCGGAGAAGGACTGGTTGCGTCGCTACGCCGAAAACCTCGCGCAACGGTGGAACGCGCTGGATTGGCCGAGCCCGTGGTGCGTCATCCATGGCGACCCGTCACCTGCCAACACCATTGCCGCCGCCACCGGCGGTCACGTCGTGGACCTGGAACGCTGCTGCATCGGTCCACCGCAATGGGATCAGGCCACCGTCGCGTTCCAGTCCGACACCCTCTCCGACCCATCAGCACGGTGGGAGCAGTTCGCCGACGCCTACGGCTCCGACGTCACCGAGTGGCAGGGCTATCCGGTGATCCGCGATGTCCGCTCCTTCGAGCTGTGTCTGTTCGCACTACGCCATGCGGCCGTCTCCGACCACGCCCGCCGCCAGGCGGACTACCGGCTGGCCTGCCTGCACGGGCAACGGGGCGAACGGCCGTGGGGATGGGTCGCGCCCTGAAACGAACAAACCGGGTCCGGTCCAAGTTGGAACAGGGCCCTGGATCCTTGAGACGACCAACGGCACAACAGACCCGCGCCCGCCCGCGCCGGGTTCGATACCGCGAACCGGCTGATCGCAGTGGCGTGCCCACGGTGCTGTGCGGGTCGGTCTCCATGGCCGAGAACAGAATTCGTGAACACAATTTGCAGAACGGGATTACCACCTCGCCGACTGGCTCCGCGAATATCACCGGATTGCGGAGCGCGGAGGAAGCAAATGACCTCGCAGCTAACAACATTGGTGCGCACACGGAGGGTGCTCACGCGCCTGCTCCAGTTCATCGTGCTCGATAGGCCGGAATACCGCGGGCCACGCGGCGAGTTCGCCGATGACGACGAGACCGCTCGGCACACGCTGCCCCCAGATCTGTGGCCGGACGCTCCTGGGTGAGACCGACTCCGAAACCTAGTCCAGACCCCGGAAGCTGGCATCACAGCGCCGCAACGACGACTGGGCGGTACCCCCGTGTGATCCGGTGTTATCGACCGCTCGACTCCATCGAGACAACCCTCGAGTCAGGAAGCTATGCGAACGCCTTTGCCCTCGAAGGACATGGTCTTGAGCGCCTGCGCCGGGACCATCATCCTCGCCCACCCGATTCTGCATGCCGCTGCGCAGTTGGCCAGTCTGCATAAGGCACGAGACCGCTCAGATGCTGGCGCGCTCGACCGCGAGCGCGTGCGACTGGTGTCGCTGATCGATGAATGGGTGGCCGCCGAGAAGCCACCCGCGTTCGGTGCCGCGTACCTGCACTCCGAGACCGTCGGCATGATCATCGATCGTCTCGCCCAGCTTTCCGTCGACGCCCGCGAGGCCGCCCAAGGGACGATCTCGGTGTCGCGGCTCCGTCATGCCCGGCATCGACTTACCGAACTGGCAAACGCCTACAGTGACCTCGCTTTCGAGATCGCGAGGGGAACTCGTCGACTGCCGGAGTTCTCACACCGACCGTTGCCAAATCCGGCATCGCAGTGACCGCCCAGCCTGGCCTGGACCGGGCTGGATGACGATGTCGCCGCCCAACGCGATCTCCGACCCGCCGCCGATGGCGTAGCGATGCACCTGGGTGATGATCGCACCCGGCATTCACGCATCGCGACGGCAACGCGCCTGCATGCGTTCTAGCCTCGGTGCTGCTACGAACGAACAGAACCGGAGTGTCTGGACCTGCCAGGCCGTATCCAGAATGGCTCGATGAGAAGCCGCCCGACAACCAGCCTCATCAGTGGGGGCTCTGGGGCGCATTGGTCGAGCTATCGGTCCCGAACTGACTGGCTGATACCCTCGTTCAAGCACACTTGATTGGGGGTTCTCGATGGCACTAACCCAGCTCGACTACGGCGAAGCCGAGATCGCGGCATTCAACGAGGCGGCACGCGCCGGGCTGATCCACTATGAGGAAGCGGCCGTCCGTGAAGCTGTCGGGCTGTATGACGCAGCGATCCAATCGCTGCTGAAGGTGCAGGAACGAATACGAGCCGCGACCCGGGCCTCAGGATTCGGCGGGTTTCAGTCAGGCAAAGAGCTCAACGATGGCTTCTCCAGGAAGGCCGAAGAGGGAATCGAGGTGATCAATCAGCTCGTGCAGGGAGCGATGCGTCTGCAAGAGGCATACTTGCGTGCTGGAAACTTGATCACCGAGGCCGACCAGACGAATGCCGCCGCTATTCGATTCGCTACTCAGAACGCCGGATTGGATGACCCCGCGCATGATTAGGAAACAGGCAGCGCTTCAGATCGTTGCGGCCGTTCTGGCCCTCAGCGCCTGCGGAACCGACACTTCCGTCAATCAGCCGACGACAAGCGCGGCAACGCCGACAAGTCGGCCAAGCCTCGCTGTCTCGATATCGCCAGCGCCGACTCAAATAAATCGAGGCCGGCAACCAGTAACCTACGATCCATGCACTGAGATCGACGACGAGACAGTAGCTGAACTCGGGTACGATCCAAAGAGTCGCGAACGCGCGGACTTCATTTTCGAAACGTACTCATTTATTGGATGCAGATTCGCACGAAATGAACAGGTCCGAAGCAAGTCAACGACGATAGGTTATCTGACTGTATCGTCAACCAACATAATGCTTGACGACTTCAAGATTCGGGACGGCGTCGAGTCCAAAAAAATTACCATCAATGGACGCGATGCGCTCACTCGGGTTCAGCCGTCGGCCAGTGCATGCTATGTAACCGTCGGGAATCCCGGTGGAGCCGTAGACATCTCCAAAACTGTGAGCGCAGTCTACTCGGACGAGCAACCTTGCGAAGGTATTAATCGAATAGCCGAGACCATCGAATCCAAACTTCCTCAGCGTTAGCGGAGGGAGCTGGGCCAACCCAGCCCTACAAAATATCTCTGCCGCCAGTGGATGCACGTACACCATTCGACCGTCCTGTCGAGCAACGATTCGCGGCGGTGAGCGGTCGCTGTCGCCGGTCGATTCGATGGTCCGGCGTGGATCGAATCCAAGCCGTCCAGGCTCCCAGCGGTAAGTCATGGCGAAGGCTCCAGCTCGTCCCAACATGCTGCTTGCGCTTCACATTTTGAAACCGAAAGGACCACTCACTTTCAGGTTATCCGCTGTCACCAATGTCACCCACCGCAACAAATAGCAGCTTCGGACTACTTCCACGCTCCAGAGGAGCGGATCAGCTCGATGAGGAACTCGATACAAGCCTTGACCACTTCGTCAGTTATCAAAATCGGGCCGCTTGGAGTGACCAAACCGTCGGCGTTTAGGGCCAAAGAGCCATGCCACCCATCTATTACAGCCCTGAACTGCCTTTCCGGGAGACTGATCCTCTCCCACACAGGCACCGAAAATCCCGGCACCTCATTCCAGCCTTCGGGCTGAGCGACCGGCACGTCAGGGTCGAAATCCGGCAAACGTCGAAGCTCCGCTATCATCGCCATGCCTTTGCCGCCGTCCGGTAGGGGGCGACTGACGACACAGTACGCTCTATCGCGGATCGGACGCTCGTCATCCTCGCCCTGAGATCGCTTAAGGTCGAGAGCGCCAAGATTATCCCGGCCGAACGCGAGGACGCTGTCGCAGACGTCATTTCCGGCCCGACTGGACTCGACTGGAGCCGGTACGCCTTCATCAGCGCTGCATCCGGCCAGTAGAATAACGACTCCAACGGCAGCCGCCATAAGTCGCGCAGTGTAAGGAGGCATCAGTTACCTCCGCCCGCTCCAGGCGTGTACTTGCCATCGAGGAAAGAATTCAACACGTCCTCGCCGGTAAAGAACTTATCCTCTGCCTGCTCTCCGTACGAAAGTGCAAAGGCATCATCAAAAAATGAAAATCCTCGGTCCTGGAATATCTCATTGGCCTGCGCTTGGCCACTAGCAGTAAGTGCCGTCCACGGCAACGGCCGTCCATCTTGCCCCAACAAACCGGGCGGCAGAGTACCGGCCGCCTGCCATTCGGCGGATAGGATTTGCGACTTCATGTTCTCGACTTGCGTGTTACGGAGGTCTTCCCAGTTCTGGATCGCCACTGCTTTGTAGTCGGGTTCCTTGATGACGCTGTTGATTAGTGCATCAGCAGCTTCGCCGACGACGATCGGGCCTGCAATCTCTCCTGCTGGCCCTAGGCGCCTAAAGGGAATTGCTTCCTGGATAAGCTCGGATGCAATCTCGGCGCCCTTCATCTTGCTTTCATATGAGGACGCCAAGCGGCCGTTCTCGTCAAGAATCCTCATGTGTTCCTGATAGAGCAGCGCGTTGTTCATTCCCGCGTCCACTCGCCCAGATAGCGTTCCGAGGTAGGTACCCACTTGCTGGTTGTAGCTGGGGTCGCCACTCAGTGCGTTGTTGATCATCTCCTGCTGGGTCAGGTTCACAGCTGTCTGCAACCCGATGCGGCCTTCCGCGCTCTGGTTGGCGAGCATCAACAGCCGATCGGCCTCACTTGCCTGAAGTGTGACACGATCGGGTGCACCGGCTTCTTCGATGACATCGGTTACTCCGTACCCGTTCGGGTTGTTGATGTCTCCGAGCGCACCGAGGTTGGCTTGCAGCGCCTTGCTCAGCGCAGTCGACAGTTCGGGGTTCTTCGCGAAGTTCTCGTTGTACTCCCTGAAGTCTTCCGTGAGTACGCCGTTCTCTTCTGGAGCGAGGAGCCCCGGCAGTTCTGCGAGCGCGGCACGTGCTCGGTCGGCCTGTAGTTCGTCCGTGCTGTGCGAGTCCGGTCCGATCCAGTCGAGCAACTGTGATGCGCCGTGACCCTGGTCGACATTGCTCCAGTCGTTGCCAAGCAGGGCACTGACAGCCTTATCGGGCTTGTAGTCGGGGGGCATGCCGTCGCCGGTCAGAATCTGATACGCGGACTCCTCGTTGCGTCCACCGACATCGACAAGACGGGCGGCCGTGGACTCGAACTGCTTTGAAACGTCACCAACGTACGGCACGCCTTTGAGGTCATCCTTGACATCCGACATCAGATAAGCGGACTGCTCGATCATCTCGGTGCCCATCTTGGTCCCGGGCTGGTATCCCGGATTCGATTGACCGAGTAGATCCGATAGCGATGCGATCTCACCGAGGCGGGCTGATTCTGCTGGCTGCCGGTACGGCCGCGGGCCGTTCCGCGGATCTGCGTCGTCGTTCTCGGGGATTGGGAATCGTGTCTCGATCAGATCGCGTACCGGCTTGGGTACGTTCTCATAGCCACCGGGCGAGCGCAGGGTCCCATCAGGATTTCGGCCTGTTCCGACCTTCTCGTTCGATACCACGAGCAAGCCGTTGGCGAGCGCGTCTCGCCGACCTGCGGCGAGTGGATTGCCGGCTTCTTCCTGTTTGCGTAGCTGTTCGTTCATCGCCAGAAGGCCGTCTTTACCTGCGTTCTGATAGAACTCGCGGTAGTAGTCCTGCACCGAGGCGGGCAGTGTGGAGACCTCGCCGCCCTCGGCGAGAATCTTGAGATCGTTCTCACTGAGAATGCCCGCGGGTAGTTGACTGGCGATGCGATCCAGAACGGCTCTGTCGACGGTGCCATTCGGGTTGAGTGCGTCAGCGACGGCTTTACCGTCCTCGGCACCGAGCCTCCCGGCCTCGCTGAAGTCGGTTGCTGGGGCGTCGATCCCGTTTGCCAGTTGATCACCGCGGACACGGATCTCCTGCGAGGCCGCAGTGACGCTGGTCGCCGCCTCGCTGGCGGCGTTGACAAGGCTGTAGTAGGCCGCGTTGATCAGACCCTGGTGATGGTCGATCCTCTCCCTGACCTTTGCGAGATCCTCCTCGCTGACGTTGCCTACGAAGATCAGGGTGCTCTCGACAACCCAGTTGTCAGCGACCCGCAGTGTCAGTGGCGATGTCGTGTCTGCCTCGGCATCGGCGACCCTCCCGAGTAGCGCATCGCGCTCTACCGCCAGGCGAGTCTCGGCCGCCCGGAGTGCCGTTGCGACATCGAGGATTTCTTGGGTAAGCCGTCGCCCCTGGTCGTGCTCTTCAGAGAATCGATCGGATGCGGCGTCTTTCGCCTTGCCGGACCAGGCGGTGTTGGTGAAGTGGACGAGCATGCGCCCCAGCTGGGCTTCATAGAGCTGGGTGGATTTCTCCAGTTCGCCGGCCCACTCCGACAGCTTCCCGAGCTGCCAGTCGTTGACCTGCGTGCGTGTCGGCATCAGCGCTCACCTCGAACCTGGAAGTCCATAGCCTTCAGCCGGAGTTCGAACTCCTCATCGGTCGTCTGGAAGACGGTGGTACTCAAGTTGACGATCGAGGAGAGTCGTTGCAGGCGTTCGGAAATCCGCATCCATGCGCCTTCGATGAACTCGCCCGATTGCACACATACCGGCCCGAGCGCACATCCGGGAAGAGCCGCCGGGATCTTGTTGCCATTGGTCCGGACATCGATCTTGTCGATCTCAGCCGCGACGCTGTCAACCGTGCTGACCAGCCAGCGCAGCTGCTGGATATCGGCTTCGAACATGATGCGCTTAATCCCCCTGAGGCGGTGCAAGCTCCCGGCAGCGGGAGTGGCAGGCAACTGACGCCCGGGAGCAGCGGCCGGGCTGCGGCAGATTCTGCCACACCGTCCACATCGGAGGCTTCCGGGTAGTGGACCGGTTGGTCGCCTGTGGCGCTGACACCGAAAGTGCTTGCGGCGCAATGAGAAAGCGCACAGCACCGGAAGGAACCAAAGAACTCGCCCGACCCGGAGTGATAGGCTCACCGAATCGAAGTCTGCGATTTTGCGAGGGGGATCCGGTGGGCGGAGCCAACGAGCCGACGGCACCATCACTACCCGGGCAGGTGACGCTGCCACCCGGTCTCGCGGCCATCGGACTTCAGGACACAACGGCAGCACTGAACTCCCAGCAGGCGCAGCAGCGTGCGAATGACGCACAGACCCGAATTCAGAGCACCGATGATCACCTCGACGACCTCGGATACGGATCCGACCCGGACTTCGCGAAGACCGAGGATCACTTCGAGGGAATGACCCATGAACAGCTGTATGCCGCGGTGCATGGCGAGGGCGGGTTGGACCCTGCGGGTCTCCAGACTCTTCGTAGAGTCTGGATAGACAGCTACTCCGATTTGGTGAACATTTCCACCGTGACATTGGGAATGGGCATGAGCCGAATCTTCGGAAACGGTCTCTGGAAGGGTGCCAGCGCCGACGCAGCCCAAGTTGCCTCCGAACAGTTCAAGCGCGTCACCAACCAGGTTGGGCAGGTGTTCAATTCGGTAGGGAATCGACTGGACGCGGCCGCATGGGCTGCCGAAGCAGTGCGACTTGCGGTGCAGGCGCCGCCCGCCTCGGTAACGGACGTGACGCCTGATCCGGACAACCAGATCGAGTCGATTCTGCCAGGCCTGATCAACCCGGCGTTCGCCGATCAGGTCGCGACCGAGCGAGAACGCGCTCGGCAGGAGGCCATTCAGGCCCTGAACACCGTGTACAAAGGGTCGATACCTCCCCAAGGATCCGGTGTCCCCAGCTATGCAGATGTCCCTCAATCGACTGGCGACAACGGCGTTCCGCCGACCAGCGATCGTCCCGTCTCGAGCGGACCGGGAACGAATTCGCCTACTGAGAACGGCCCGCAACCCCAGGATCCAGCCACCCCAGGAAACGGTCCAGACGACACCACCCCCGCCAGCTCCGCGCCGACCGCGACGACCCCGTCCGGCCTCGCGGGGCAACCTCCCACCACAAACACATCTCCTGCCACCACATCGACGACACCTTCGGCGATGAACACCGGTCCAGGCGGCCCAAGCCTGACCTCGCCCGGCCCGAGGCTCGGCGATGGGTCGAATGGGCCCGGCAACACCGGTCCACGCCCCGGTGGTCCGGGTTCATCCATCCCTGGTCTTCCCGGATCCGGCTTGCCAGGCGTCAACAGCCCGAATACGACCGGCCCCGGTGCTCGCGGGGGGATGGGCGCTCGGGCAGGGATGGGCGGCTCGATGGGACCGACGGCTCCAGGTGCGGGTGCTCAGCGACGCAAGGAAGACGAGTCCGAACATCGTGCGCCCGACTACCTTCGCAGGGTGCACTCCGACTGGACCGACAACCTCGAGGTTCCAGTCGGAGTTGTCGGCGACGATCAGGTTCCTGGAACCGACAACCCGTTCCCATCCGTCGGCTCGGCTACCTCACCTGCACCCAACGCTGTCGCGTCAGCCCGGTACGCACATCAGTACTCCGACGATTACGCCACGCCCACTTCGGCGAACTCATCGCCTGCACCTGCGGCGGAAGCGAACCGTCCAGTGCCTGTGATGTATCCGGGCAGCGCACAACCTGCACCATCGAATTCCGGCCTGCCGGAAGCCCGGCAACAGGGAGGTGCCGCCGACTCCCCCGGCGAGCAGGGTCAGAACGACTCGGCCCGCACTTCGCACGGACCGCGATCGGCGGCGCTCAGCGGCAACGGACCCACGATGGACGACGCCCCCGAGACAACCGAGAACACTACCGAGTCCCAGCCCATCAGACTGTCGGGCACCGGCCCCATCATGGACGACAACCCAGCCACGCCCGACAGCAGCAACCAGCCTCAGCCCGTGAGACTGTCAGGCACCGGCCCCGTCATGGACGACAACCCAGCAGCGAGCACCGGCCGGTGAAAACTCAAACCATGTGGGAGTTCACTCCCGACGAGTTCGCATGGGTGTGGTCGGAAACCGGACTCGACACTTACCCATACCCCATCAGCATCATCGAAACTCCTACTACTGGAGACGAATACGCCCAGTTGCGTGCCGAGATCAGCGCACGCTATCCACACGGAAGCAACCCTGATCTGACCGGCCCACTTCGCGTGCTTGCGAACCCAGACCTGCGTATCGTCTGTGCCGGACAGTTCCACAACTCCGTCAGGCGCCTTCGCTCCCTCGCAGCCGCCATCGGCGACCTCGGAGTGATCCTGTTCCAAAAATCCGGCGCCACAGCAGATTTCGGTGGTTCGATCAAGCTCGTCGTGACGCAACGCCACAGTCTCGGCAAACATATCGCCGCAACCATGCCAAACGTGTCGGCAGGCGCCGCCGGAAACATGGTCGGCTACACACCACGAGTCCGCGGCGAACAGCCACCCAGCTCCTGGAAAACCGCGAATACCGGGCAGCAGCCGAGCGAGGAACGAATCCGGACGCTGCTGCGGCTACCGCGAACCGCCGAGGGATACTTTCGTATCGAGCAGTACCTCCACGACCGACGCCCCTACCCTCCAGCCCATGTGAGCTGGATCGACGTCAGCGATGCCAATCCCGCCGCCGCAGGTCGGTACTTGATCGACGTCACCCACCACGACACGACGGTCACCCCCGCCTCCGCCGAAGTCATCGCACGGGAGTTGGAACGCCGTGCCGAATTGAACCACGTCTCGTGAATCCAATCCGAACATCAGCTGTGGCTATCTTTCGCACCGATCTCCCTCCTCTTTGACGGCCCCTCCGTTCTACAGCTCATCTCTAAGGTCCACTGCCGCTCCATATCCGAACTCCGGCAGTCGACGGGTTCCTGCACCACCGTCAGCTTCCTGCGGGTATCGGAATACTACGACATTGGCCGTAAGCCTGACCCTAAGTTGTCGGGGCCGCGCGTCGTCCGGGAGCTGGCGCTGGTCTGGCTTGCACGCGTTGCAGCTCCGGCTAGCACCAACGGCGGCGTCGGCAAAACCAGTTTTCACCGTCATCTCCCCCGCCGTTCCCGTTGCTCCACTCGTTCCCATCGTCCGGATCGTCACTGGTTCCTGGCCTGCCATCTGGACCATACTGACGTTCCCGATCGGAGCGCTCACGGTTCAGGCGCGCCAGGCATTCTGGGATCAGGCCAACCTGGTT
Organism: Nocardia amikacinitolerans NBRC 108937; assembly: GCF_001612615.1. Lineage (GTDB taxonomy): Bacteria > Actinomycetota > Actinomycetes > Mycobacteriales > Mycobacteriaceae > Nocardia > Nocardia amikacinitolerans. The sequence goes on from NZ_BDAU01000042.1 coordinate 63,653, forward strand.
GTTCCACGCCGCAATGTCTGCCGCGGTGAGGGCGTCGAAGTATGGCAGGAGCTGTGGGGCTACCGTCGTTCGTAGCTCGGCCACTTGGGTTTCCACGGTCGGAGAGTCTTGCTCGCGCTTCAACGTGGGCGTGAACGACGCGAGTCCTTCGGTGATGAGTTGTTCGTTGACGCTTGCGCCGTACGGAGTGTCGGTGGCTGCACTGCCCGGTGGCGGAAGGTGAAAGTAGACATAGTCGTTTCCACCGTCCCTGCCACCGCGCACCACCGTCACGGTGACGCCGACCGGCAACAATTCTGCGAGGCGCTGGTCGTACGGTCTTCCGAACTCGCGGGCACATGGGCCATAGCTCCCAGCGTTGGCTAGATAGAAATACGGCCTACTCCCTTCGACCTCCACAGTGACCTTCCAGGACACGTCAACGACACGCGCGGTGAACACCGACGCGTTCACCCAAGCCTTCGGCGCTGACTTTCCAGGGTCTGTCGTGTCGTCGTCGATGCAAGCGCCGAACATCGCCATGATGATGATCGCTACGCCCCAAGCCCCCGCCGCCCCGCCGCTGTTCTTGCGTCGTCGACCCATTACGTCCACCCCGAGAACATGCCAAGAGTTGGTCGGATCGTGCCCATGAATCTCCTTCGTCAAGTGGACGCTCACTCATCGATGTTGAGCGTGAAGCTGTTTCACCGCAGCCAGGTCGCCGGGGGACAACTTGTGGCAACGTGAGCGGCGGCAAGCGGCTTGTCCTCGTTATTCGGCGGAAGTACCGGTGATCAACCGTCTCGCCGCGGCGGCGCGCTCAGGTGTCCGGCGAGGGGATCCACGAGAAATGCCGCCTACGTGTCGGCTATGCGTTGCACGGCCGGGCGCTCGACGTTCGGCGGGAGCAGCTCCGGCCGGCCTCACATGCCGCGGTCCACCCTTCCTTTGCATGCCGCCGCACAGCTTGCGACGGTGCCCCGAGAGGTGTTCGCAGTCCACTGGTTCGACCGGCCGGGCCGCAGTCAAGCGGTAGCGAGCGCGGGCTCAGCCACCTCCGGGCGGCGCAGGCCCGCGAACCGCGACACAGGCTGCTCGCGCTGCGGGCAGTGCTGCGTTGGCACAACGTCGCCGAGATCCAGGCGGGCCACGCCACGACTAGAACCAATCCGCGTTCAACCACTTCAGCTGCGAGCTCACGAGGGATTTCACTGGACGCTCAGCTGAATAGGCCAAGACTTACCGCCTCCGAAGGTGACTCCACGCCCCGAGGATCGCGACGACGAATGCTCCGGCAGCGCCAAGACCTGCGGGCGTCACTCCAAACATGCCGACCAGCGCGATCGTCGTCGCGAGGATCAGCGCCAACACGAGAAGATCGAGAAGGATGATCAAAGGAAGCGGCTGATGGGAAGGTATGCGAGAGCCACGGGCCATGGCGGGCGTTTCGCCAGCCTCGCCTTGGTGTCCTCGGCCGAGGGGTTCGGCATCATCCTCATCTCCGGATCGCTTACCAGGGGTCATGACACCAGAAGATCACGGATGTGAACAAGTCGCAGTATCAGTGAAGGAAGTTATACGAACTTGAAGGCGAACCGCTAGACTGTCAGTGTTCTACATACTAGAGCAGCGTTCAGTAACGTTCATTATCGTTCATACCCAAAGGGTCAACATGCCTGATACAGCCGACTCGCTTCGTCCCACTGAGTTCAGCGAAGCGCTGCAGAAACTACACCGGGACTGCGGGCTGCCCAGCTATAGCAGGATCGTCAAGATTGCTGGCGACAACGGCATACCGATCTCTCAGGGGACGATTAGCAGCATGCTCCGGGGCAGGACCGTCCCCCGCGACTTCCACCTCGTTCGCGGGTTCGTGGTCGGCGCCATGTTGTTCGACAACCCAAGTCGAGACTTGAAGCAACTAGACGACCAAGTGGAAGCGTTCAAAACGATCTGGACCGCGGCAAGGCAATCCCCCCGACCCGCTTCCACTCCGACCGAGGTCCCGTCGCGCCGACAGGATGCCTGGAAGCCGCCATCGCTTGAGCCGACGATGCACACGCCGCCAAGCGCCGTAGTGAGTCCTCCACCGACTAACGAGCCCCTCCAGTCACCCGAACGGCGTCGGTCTGCACTCAAGCCCCGACCTCAGCGGAGGGAACTGCTGACCCCGTTTCAACAAAGCCGACGGAACATGCTGGACGACGCACTACGCGCACAAGATTCAGAAGGCCGAACTTGGAGTGCCGCGAAGCGTGGATGCTATGCGTTCTACGACTTCGACGGTCAACCGATCTACGTTGGCGCGACCCACCTGGGTCTGCGTGAGAGGATTCGGCGTCACTTGACCAACCAGCGCACCGACGCTGTCGCAATGAACATCCTCGACCCGCTTGAAGTCGCCGAACTTGAACTTTGGCCGCTATGGGAGCTGCAGGACGCCCATGCAAACAACTCGGCAGCGCGTCACCGCCTCGACGCGACCGAGTACACGGTGTACATCCATGCCCTCGATCGAGTGTCGACCGGAGGGTTACTTAACGAGAAGACCCCAAGGACGACCCAAGTGATCCCACTGCCGCCCTCCATTCGGCTGCCCCTTGTGGACGACTGGACGCGAGCTGAGTTCGGAAATCCTGATGCACGTCTCGCGCGACGGGCGGAGAATCTAGCTCGACTCGCGGCGCGGGTCTTCGAGCGAGGTCAGGCCAACGACGGCGCTCGGAAAGCGTTGCTTGTCCAGGCGCTCCGCATTACCCGATTGTCTGCGTCTCGGCTCCTCTACACCCACGGAGAACTTCCCCCCGACCTGAGACTCAGGGATCTTGGACAGCTGCTGGACCTGGTATGACTACGCCAAAGTGGTCGCTGTTGTCGCCTCTTCGTCGCTGGTCCCGGCGATCGTCACCGTGGACGCGGATCACTGGCTGGTCCGACCGACCACTCGGCTACTCGATTGATGCGCCTCGCCGCGCGCAGCCTCCGTGGATGACACGGGACCATGCCGACGACGAATCAGCCCTGCTGTGGTCGAGGCGAACGCGATCATTCGGTCGGCGGCAACGGGAAGATTCGGATACCAAACCGGGTCCAAAGCGTAAGGCAAGAAGGAGGAGCGCAGGAGAATGACGGAGCTCACGAACCATCTGACGCAAGTGTATCGGCCGGAACTCGAATCCCTGGCGGCACGGCTCGGTGTACAGGGCCAGGTCGACAACACCGGCGGGGGGTGCATGGCCGTTTCGGCGATCGTTGGGCAGGCTCCCGGCACCGACCACCCGATGGAACTCGTGGTCACCACGGTCGATGCTGGACTTGCCGAGACACGCGCGGAGATCATGCACTGGTACGCATGTCTTTACGATGTCGAGGAAGGCGGCGAGGCCCTCGCGGATGGCCACGACCTGGCGTCCTTTGACGTCGCCTGCGACCTGGCGCTGCAGAATCTCCGGGAGGGAATCCCAGCCTCTGATGGGGTGTGCGCCTGTCTCCTCGCACCAGATCGAGATTGACCATCGCCCGGGCACGAGCTACGTGCGGCTCCTCCCACCTGCGCCGAGCCGCACCGCGCTCCTTTGTTAGCCGCTACTCGTCGTACGTCTCATCATCATCGAGCTCCTGCGAAGACTCTCCCGGCTGCGGTTGCCCATCTGTTCCAGCGAACTCGCTAAGAACCGGGCCGGTCAGCTGGAGGACGTCGATAGCTGACGGGTCCGGTTCCGGCAGGCCCTCGACGTAAGCCAGTCTTTGCGCCGAGAGGTAGGTCAACCGCACAGCTTGAACAACCAGCGCTCGCCGAAGCCCGGCCGACACCTCCCCACGTTCGCGCGCTACGGCTGCGAGCCTGGCTATCGCTTCCGCGCGACGGGCGATCCGGATGTCAGGGTGCTCTCGTTCGTGACGGACCTGGTCGGAAATAAGGGGACCTCGAAGAGGTACCGGCAGTTCGCACCGCGGCGACACTGGAGGGATCTTCTCGTTCAGGATCGCCTTGTACCGCGAGTTTTTGATGGCATCGAGATATGCCGTGTACTCGCACTGGTTGAGATGGGACTGAGCCTGCTGGAACGCTTCCTTGTCCTTCTTCGTGACGCCCTCGTACTCCCACAACGGCCAGATCGCGACCTCGGCCACTTCGAAGATGTCGAGGATGCGCATCGCAACCGCGTCGGTTCTCTGGTTGGTCAAGTGCCGCTGGATCCGTACGCGCAGTTGCTCGTTGGTCTGTCCCACGTAGATGGGCTCGCCGTCATAGTCGTAGAAGGCATAGACCCCCCACTTTGCCGACGCCACTACCCGGCCATTGGAGTCCTTCTCGCTCAAGAACTTCTTGAGTAGAGCGCGAAAGTCCCGCACGTCGCCTGCGGGCAATTCGCGCTTCGGCGCCTTCTTCGTGGCATTGAATGACGTTTTTCCATGACTGGACATAGGATCCTCGCACCCCCGGTGGTGTGGCTCGAACCTCCGCGCGACGGCAATGACTCACGCACAGACGATCTTTCGGCGACTGACCGGGTGAACAGTACTCTGCTCGGCCGACACGGCCGCCGCAAGACCAGCCTCTGTTGCTCTCTCGTTGACACCACCACCATCACGAACCGGAGCCCGAGTTTGGGCTCCAAGAGGCGCGGCGCGCATCTGATCGGCATCAAGCTCGCCGCTTGCGGACATAGGGCGGGCTGGTCCTGATGCTGGAGACCAAGCGGTCCAGCGTCTCCTTGTTGCGGATCTGGCATTCCCAGACCACAAGAACCTTCCAGTCGTCGGCTTCGAGTTGCTCGCGGCGGCGAGCGTCGCGAGCAATATTGCCGTCGAGTTTGCGGGTCCAGTAGTCGAGGTTCGACGCTGGCCGGGCGGCGGCCCCGCACCCCGGGTGCTGATGCCAGAAACAGCCATGGACGAATAGGGCGATCCGGCGGCTAGGGAACACCAGATCCGGCTTGCCAGGCAGTTGCGCTTCGTGCAGGCGGTACCGCAGACCGGCAGCGTGCAGGTACCGGCGCACCGCCATTTCCGGAGCGGTGTCGCGTGAACGAACCGCACGCATCGTCCGACTGCGCTGCTCGGGCGTTTCCTTCATAGGTTTCGCTAGCTCGACTTGCGCTTCTTGATCGCGATCAGCATCGCTGGATCGGTCTCGACCTCCTCGATGATCTCGTTGTATCGCTTCACGAGATCGCTGATGGCAACCCGACGACCGCTATCGGCAAAACTGCCGAGCTCGTAGAGGTTGAGGGCGATGAACTGCTCAGCCTCGAACACGTCGATGCGGTCGGCCAGCCCCTTGGTGAACGCCAAGCCCTCAGCGAGGGACACCCCCTGCTTCGACGTAGTCGTCACGATGATCGGCCGCATCCCGTCGTTGAGGTTCTCCCGACAACGCTCGATGAGGTTCTCGCTGGGCGCTGTCGTGACGTGGATGGCGGTGTCTTCAATGACGAAGTCGCCAGCCCGTCCGGAGTGCTCATCAGCAGTCGAGTGGTTGTGGTGCTTGATAGCCACCTTGCCGTTCATGGCGTAATCCAGCTTCGCGCCGATCAGATGCTGCAGAACCGCGCCCGCGTATCGCATGCCCGGGGCTTGCGCGTCGCGTTGTTCGGCTTGCGAAATGATGTCGCGAACGACTGCGCGCAGACTCTGAGACGTGTCGAGCTGCAGCGTCATCGGGCGGGCCGCGAGTTTCTCTCGCACTCGCTCGATCCAGAACGACTCCGCCAGGTCGAGATCCACCGGACCCGACTCATGCATCGCATTGAGGAAGCCCACGTACGCGTGCATCTGCTTCGGCGTTGCACGGTTGCTGCGGCCAGCCATCTTCGACAATGTCCGGTCGATCCCGTTGCGCCTCAGCACCGAATTCAGCACGGTCGGCCCTAGCCCGGAGACCTGACCGCCGCCCGGCGTCAGCAGTGTGGCCGGTTCGATCGGCAGCCCATCCCGAGCGCGCTCGGTCACGAGAATGCCGACCGCAAGCGCCCCTCTCGTCGTGAACCGGTTCTTGATGACGAAATTCTGCAGGGCGGATGTCAGGCGATCGACTGTCACGCAGTCAGTTTTGCAGGAGGCTCCGACACGGCAGTGGCCAGCTCATCCGCCAACACAGGTTCGAGGATGTTCTTGGCTAGGAAGTCCACCACGTACACGACCACGCCGTCGCCAGCAAGGTGGTACACATCGTTGTAACTCCCCGGCCGCTTGTAGTTGTCCTCCAGACCCATCAACCGGATGACCTCCAGTGGCGACAGGAGGCGCGATCGAACCTCGCCGCCCTCGACAATCAAGATCGTCTGGCGGCTACTGCCGCCCGTTGGGGTTCGCAAGCAGCCAGCGATGTCGTCGAACCGGACCTCGGCGCGCTGTTCGTTCTTGCGCTTCTTCTTCCCGTTCACCACGATCCAGTCACCTTCGGGGCGCATCCGCTTGTACACGGTCCCGACCCGACGACCACCCTTCTTGGTGGCCAGAAGCTGCTCATCAACCTTCTTCCGATTGGCCTCGTTCATCAGGTCGAGGATCGCGTCGGTTTCCTTCTTGGAGTGCCAATCAACGCCTGCCGGATTGCTCACCTCTTCGACGAGCTTCTCAAGCGTTTCGAACCTCACCCGCTTCGCTGGCGGCTCGGGCAGGTTCCACCAGATCCACTTGTCTGCTGCTGCTGCGACCCGCTCGGTGAGCCTCCCATGCGCTGCTCTCAGCGTGGACGGATGCCATCGGTCCGACGGCTCGTCTGCAATCAGATGAGCAGGGATCTGAACTGAATCATGGACAGCGATGATGAACAGCCGCGGTCGCGACTGCGGAACCCAGTGAACAGCGTCGACCACGACGGCTCCGAATCGGTAGTGCTCCTTGGCGAGAACCTTCCCGAGCTCGACGAAGTCCCGTCCGTCGCTCTTGCGCGTGACCTCGTCCTTCTGGCCCGCAGTGAGAGCGCCGACGACATTCTCTAGCACGACCAGCTTTGGTGCACGTTGCTCGGCGTTCAACGCCTTCACTAGCTTCCAGAACGGATGGAACGTGCCTGACCGAGCGCCGCTCAAACCCGCTCCCGCACCCGCCAACGAGAGATCCTGGCAGGGGAACGACGCCCATGCCAGGTCAGCACGCCCTGGCGGCAGATCGGCTATGGACAGGCTGGCGACATCGCCGACGTTCAGATGATCGCCGCCCCAGTTGGCCGTGTAACTAGCCGCCTTCTTGGCGTCGATATCGTTGGCGAACACGCACTCCCAGCCATCGCCCAGACCCGCATGCGCCATTCCGCCGCCAGCGAAGAACTCGTAGAAGCTCGGCATCTAATCCCTCTTATCTCGCTGCACCGGTTCGGCACCACCCACACACTGCAACCACCGCAGGCGACTGGACGTCCGCGCGATCACTACCTCGCCGCACAGCTCCGCAACCCTCCCGCAATGGTCTCCTCCGTCGAATTACAACCATGGAATTATCCACCAGATTCCGGGTCACACCGTACCGTGGCGCGGCGACATCCAGTTATCAACGGGCCGAAATGACTGCAGATGACTCCTGTGCTCGCTCAGAGCCGCCGGGACGGCGCGCACCAACTCAGGATTATCTGGACGATCGCTGTTGGGGCCCTCTGCGACGGCGGAACGTAACCGCGCGGATCCAACATCGCCTCGTCCGTGCAGCGGCGCGCGCCGTAGGCACAGCACAGGCGGTGGAGTGGGCCAGCAACACTGAGCGATCCGGCGGTCGATATTGCAGTGAGGGTCCAGGGGTACACCGGCAATCAGTCGGCTGGATCCTCAGCACCACACGAGAGGCACCGCGGTCAAGTCCTGGGGCGTGGTTTAACCGGGGTGGTCACCGCATGATCCGGGCTTCGGTCAGGCGGTGAGTTCTGCCGGTGCCGAGTCCTCGAGTTCGTCGGTGGGTGGGAGACGGGGAGCGAGCCAGGACATCGAGGCCGGGGTAGCGGCGGCCCTCGATCCACTCGTCCCTACCTTCTATTGCGGGTAGCTCGGGCCGGTCGTAGGGTCTTGGCTCCCACAGGGTGTCGGGTATGGCTTCCATTCGTCTGCCGAGGTTGTGGCTCAACACGATTGGCCGCCCGGCGCCCCTCGACGACTCGGCTGCTGATTGAGAATTGCGAACCGATCGCTGTGTAGGGACTCGACGGCGAGGTCGTCTGTGTGGCAAGGCAAAGCGCGACTGACGAGGAGAGATCAATTTGGACCGGGCCTGGGTTGGCGTGGACATCGGCAAGGAACACCATCAAGCGGTTGTCATCGACCGAGAGAACAACCAACTCCTGTCGCGGCGTGTGGCGAACCAGGAGACTGCGCTACTGCAGCTCATCGACGAGGTGACCGGTTCGGCTGAGCGGGTGGACTGGGCCGTCGACATCGTCGGAGGCGAGTCAGCGCTGCTGCTGACGCTGCTGCACTCCCGCAGACAGTCGGTCTGGTATATCACCGGCTTCCAGGTCAATCGCGCCTCCGGCGGATACCGAGGCTCGGGGAAGACCGATGCGAAAGATGCTGCGGTCATTGCGGATCAGGCCCGCATGCGGCGGGATCTGACACCAGTGCGAATCGATGACGAGCTGATCGTGGAGCTGCGCATGCTGGTGGCTCGACGACGCGACCTTGGCGGTGACCGCGTCCGGCTGATCAGCCGGCTGCACCAACAGTTGCTGGCCATCAGCCCAGCCCTGGAACAGGCATTGGACCTGACCAACCGTGGTCCGCTCATGTTGCTCACCCACTATCAGAGCCCGGAGGCCATCCGCTGCGCCGGAATCGATGAAGTACGGCAGTGGCTGCGCTCGCAGAAGGTCCGCAATGCAGCTGCTCTTGCCGGAAAGGCGGTGGAAGCGGCCGCGGCGCAGCAGGTCAGGCTGCCCGGACAGGTCTTGGCTGCCGAACTCGTAGCGGAGATGGCGGAAGGGGTGGTCAACCTCGACGAGCAGATCAAACACATCAGCAAGCTCATCGAGGAACGATTGCGCCGCCACCGGACCGCCGGAATCCTGTTGAGCATGCCCGGTATCGGGGCGCTATTGGGTGCAGAGTTCCTCGCCGCCACCGGTGGAGACCTGACCACTTTCGCTTCGGCTGACAAACTGGCAGGAATGGCTGGTCTGGCACCGATGCCGCGGGACTCGGGGCGAATATCGGGGAATCTGCATCGGCCGCGTCGCTACCACCGCGGACTGCAAAGGGTCTTCTACCAATCGGCGCTGGTCAGCATTCGTACGACCGCTGAATCCCGTGCGTTCTACGACCGCAAGAGAGCCGAGGGGAAACGCCACACCCAGGCCGTGCCGCCCTGGCTCGCCGCCGAGTCAACGTGTTGTGGGCGCTGCTACGCGACGGGCGCCGCTACTCGCCGACCCCTGCCCCTGCCTGTGCCGTGGCCGTGGCAGCCTGAGATATCCGGATCGCCCCGGCCCGTCTTGGGGCTTGACAACTCCATTGAGAACCGTGCTGTTCGGCCAGCACGGCCCCGACCAGGCGGACGATCGAGCCGCGGTCGGGGAAGATGCCGACGACGTCGGTGCGGCGGCGAATCTCGGCAACATGGTGCCGATGGCGGCCACCAGCCCGGCGGGTGCGTTGGAGGTGACCAGTTCGACCCCGCGCAGACCGCGGGCGACCAGGTCGCGGAAGAACGCCAGCCATCCGGCCCCGTCCTCGCCGGAGGTGACTTGGAGATCGAGGATTTCGCGGTAGCCGTCGGCATTGATGCCGGTGGCGATCAGGGCGTGGACATTGACCACGCGCCCGCTCTCGCAGACCTTCAGCACCAGTGCGTCCGCGGCGACGAACGTGTAAGGCCCTTGGTCCAGAGGCCGGGTGCCGAACGCTTCGACCTGCGCGTCGAGATCGCGGGCCATCATAGACACTTGCGACTTGGAAAGTGTTGTGATGCCAAGTGATTCGACGAGCTTCTCCATCCGGCGGGCTGACGCGCCGAGCGGATAGCAAGTCGCGACCACGCTGGTGAGGGCGCGTTCGGCCCGCTTGCGTCGTTCGAGCAGCCACCCGGGAAAGTAACTACCCGAACGGAGTTTCGGGATCGCGACATCGATCGCGCCGACACGGGTGTCGAAGTCACGGTGACGGTAGCCGTTGCGGAAGTTGACCCGCTCTTCGGCGCGTTCGCCGTAGCCGGCGCGCCGCACGCCGTGTCGGCCTCGGCGCTCATCAGGGTCTGGATGAAGCTCGACAGCAGCCCGCGCAGCAGATCGGGGCTGGCCGTGGCCAGTTGCTCGGACAACACCGTAGTCGGGTCGATACGCTGAATATCGGTCATCGCGTGGGACTTTTTTTCCTTCAGTGACTTTGGTCGGTCTGTTGAAGGATCACGCGATGACCACCCTCACATCCGGAATTCGGCCTCATCGGCCGAGCTAAGACCTGCTACACCACTCTGACGGACGCAACCTCGATGAGAAACGAACCAGCTCACACATCATGGAATGCCGGTGGACCAACACCCCAGATGAGAGTCTTCGCGAGCCCTTCCGCTCTACCCCGACAGATCGACCACCCGCCTGCCAGTGCTGTGTAACCAGCGAATACCTGCGGGCGATAGCCCCAACTGGAGTGACCGAATCGATGAGCGAGGGTTCAGCTAACGGCTGATTGTCATAGCTGTGGATTAGGGTTTGCGGCAAGTCGGAGCAGTGCGAGGGGTGCAATGGTTACACGGCGTCAGGGGCAGCAACGGGCCCGCGCACGGGTTTCGGGGCGGCGCCGCCCGTTGCCAGAGGCTTACCTCCGCTGGAATACCGCTGTCGCCGAGGTCATCTACCCAGCTACCGACGAACCTGTCCCGGCTTATATGGATCTCGAAGCCGATAGATTGAGACAAGTCGCCGAGACTGCCGAGGTCGATGGACAAGAGCCGCGCGTGGCGATGGCCGAGGCCGTGCGATCGGTCGTTGTCGACTCGAGCGGACTATTTTCGCTGCAGTGGCTGGTGTCCGAGTCGCGCCATTGGCGCCGGAAGTCAACCAGTCCTCCTCCCTGCCTGGCCTTTTTGGCAGCATCGGTGCTCGCTGCGGAGGACATGGGCAATGCCGATGAAGGCCTCGCTGCGCACGCGTACTATCCACGCCTGGCGAAGCTGCTCTCGCTGCCCGACGATAAGCGTGTTCGTCCGCAGTACATGACTTCCGCCGAGTTCCTTTGGGGCTGTCTCAACACGTGGCTGGAGAACCTCGAAGGCGAACGCGGGCTCCCCACCGCCTATGCACTGACGCACAGATACGTCGGACTTCCGATGTCTCAGGTCCTTGTCAGAGGGGGAGACCGGAGAAAGCTGCCCGACATGTTCGTTCAGTTCGGGCTGAATCCCGGCATGCGGCTGGCTCCCGAGGATCTCGTCACCTATCTCGACATGTGGATCAACTCCGAGAAGTCCGCCGCATCGGCTGCGCTTCGCAGGCTTTGGCGACGCAAAGAATCCCATGACCGGATCGCGGCTATCGCCGCTGTCGAGTTGGCCAACTGGGACGGTGTGATCCAGGGGTCTTCCAGCGCTTCGTTCGGAAGAGTCCTGCTGCTCGCCAGCTTGAGGAACAGCTGGCGGGGACAGGCTTTGGACCTCGCCCTCGGACTTCGGCCGCTGATCAGCGACATGGACGGCCGCGCCGAAGTCCTGCAGACGGCCGGCGAATGGGCCGACCTGGCGTTCAGCCCGAATGTCGCAGGCCTGTGGCGCACCACCTATGTCGATACGATCGACTTCGGGTCGATGCTGACAGGACTCGTCAGAATCAGGCACAGCGGAGGGAGCGACGGAGTCGAATACAAGCGGTTTCCGACGAACGTCGTGCCGCTCGTTTACGACGAACTACAGTCCGCTTACATACAATCCGAACGGCTGCAGCTTGGCGTCGACTCGCTCTTGCTCGTCCGCAGTTCGGGGAAGACCTCCGCGGCGAACGTTCTCACCGAGGTCGAGCAGGTCTTGGAGGAATGTGCGCGCCCGGGATACTCGCGGATCGCCGAGATAGCAGGTCTGCCCGAAGGGTGGATTCTGTTCACCGATGTCCAGTTGTTCAAGGCTCCGGTCGGCACGATCCGACTGAACGAACTGGTGCCACTCGCGCGCAACCAGCTCACCATCGCAGGCGGCCTACGAATTCCGTCCCGTATTCGCAAGTGGTCCAGCCTCAGTCCCCCGGAGATTCGGGCCACCGCACAGGAAGACACACGACTCCGCGTCGTCCTCTACAAGGACCCGGACAACGAGCAGATTTTCGCGGAATCTTCAGACAGCGGGACGCTGGTCGTCGGTTTGAGCGAACTCGGACTGACCGATGGCGACTACCACGTCGCGTTGTTCACCGGCGAGAACAAGGACCCTACCCAACAGGCCAGCCTCCGGCTTCGTTCCAGCGACACTGTCGATCGGCTGTGGGAAAGTGTCCCGAGGCTCGTCTACTCCCTGCAGACTCCGATCGGCGCGCTCACCGCCTCGGAAAAAGAGCACGGCGACCTGTTCGTCGATGGGCTGGTCACCGAAGGAGAATCCGGAGTGACCTCAAGCGCCACGGCATCAAGCAGCGTGTTCTGGAGCAGCCCACGGCAAACCCCGCCTCGTCGGACGATTCAGATAGGCACCCCAGACCCGACATCATGCGTTGTGACCGGCGCACATCACTGGGAACTACCGCCTGCCCTATGGGAGCGGCACGCATCCAAATTGATGGACGGGACGTGCTCACGGTGTGGTCTCGTCAAGCGGTTTCCTACGTGGCTGCCGCGCAATCGCGGCGTATACAGCAAAGCCATGCGAGGATCCGCTGCCCCGCCTGAGATAAAGGTCGGCGATCTACCCACGGTGCAGAAGGAGCCTCTCAACTGGACCGCTGCGATTGATGCGCTGATGCACTTGGGTGGCGGCGCCTACTCGTCCCTGCAGTCCGTGGCTGCCCAACTCGACGGGTCGGCGCTTTTCGCCGACGCGTTTACCCGCCAACTCGAGGCGCTGGGGCACATCGCGATCGAACGAAACGACCGTGGACAGCCTGCGCGTTGGGAGATTTCGCCCACCTGCCTGGCCGAGTCGCAGTCCGGAAGCCATCGACTCGCGGGATTCTGGCCTAGAGACGCGATCATCAGCCTGACCGAATCTCAGAAGACCGGCGCGGTGCAGACATTGAGCACCGCGGACGGGCTACCGGCTACCTTCCTGGTCGCGACAACCCGAAGCGAAGCCGAGCGCGTCGCAGAGGTCCACGAAGCGGCTTTTGCGCCACGGACCGGCGCAGCCATGCTCGAAGCGCTGCCGCGGCTGTCAGAGATCGGGGCAGCGCTGCCCCGCATCACGATGCCGGGATTCGACTCACTCGAGCGCTTCGACCTCAGATCCGCGGGCTGGATGCCGTGCCTCGACCCATCGACCGCCGGCGCCTACCGATTGCGACGAGGATTCGAAATCCTCTATCTCTACCGATCCAGCGACGACGTCATGACGGGTCAAGCAGCTGTTACCAGCGTATACCTGGCAAAACACCTTGCTGCCAACGAGATCGGCAAGACGTTCCTCTTCTATCTGGCGGGCACGCGTGCCGTGCTGACGCCCCAAGGATGTGACCTGCCCGGGCTCTATAACCGTGCAGCCGTGGCGTTCTCAGGGCAGCTTCCGACGCAACGAGCGGTGACGATCCACACGGACAGGCGAAAATGCTTGTCATACAGTTCGATCGACCAGGCCAGCGCCGACCTTCTTGTCACGTTGTTCACCACATAGGAGCATTCTTGAGGCAAATCACTCCGCCGACACTCGCTCGCGGACTCAGGGACGCGTACCTGCGCTACTTCGATACGGCATTCTGGCTGAACGACGAATCCATCATGGCGGAGCGGCGCATGCTGTTGGAGCGGCCAGGCGCACTTGTCGGCAAGGTCATGATCGAGCCGGTCGTCCCCCACCCCAATACAACGCTGTTGTCCGACGTCGCCGCACGGTCCGGGATTCCTTCCTCTATCGCCGCCCGGGTGGCAGCTTCGCTCTTCCCGGGAAGCGACCCCCATACCCTCTTCCTGCGCGAGCATCAGGCTCAATCCATCCTGCATCACTTCCTGCCGGGCACCTCTCCTGGTCGAAACGTCGTGGTCACCTCGGGCACGGGATCGGGCAAGACCGAATCCTTTCTCCTGCCGTTGTTGCTGCGCTTGGCCCGGGAAGCATCGACATGGCCCGCACAAGGTGCGACCACACCGTGGTGGCAATCCCCTTCTCCTCGATGGAGTTCCATCCGCGAACGCGAGACGCGCCGTCCAGCTGTCCGCAGCATGATCCTCTACCCCACGAACGCACTCGTCGAAGATCAGATGACCAGGCTCCGCCGCGCTGTCCGGCTGCTTCGCGAGGGAGACCAGCTGCACCCCATCTGGTTCGGCCGCTACACCGGCAACACCATCGGTGGGAAATCATCGACAAAGCGTGATAGGGAAGTAGCCGACCAGCTCCGGACATACGCTCGCGAGTACGACGAGCTCGTCGAGGCCAAAAGCAAAGGCCGATCGGACGTCGACTTGAGCCAGTTCACCGATCCTCGGTCGGGCGAGATGCTCACTCGTTGGGACATGATCAGTCACGCGCCCGACATCCTGGTCACCAACTACTCGATGCTCAATACGATGATGATGCGGCACACCGAAGAAGAGATCTTCGAGCAGACCGCACGTTGGCTCGCGAGCAGCGCAGACAACGTATTCACCCTCGTCGTCGACGAGTTGCATCTGTACCGCGGCACTCCCGGCAGCGAAGTCGCGATGATTCTGCGCGCGCTGCTTCGTCGTCTCGATCTTGCGCCCGACAGCCCTCAACTCCGGGTCATCGCCACCTCGGCCTCGCTCACCGATACCGAAGAGGGGCGTCATTACCTCGAACAGTTCTTCGGCCTCGCTCCAGACTCCTTCACGATCCAGCCAGGCGCGCAGATTTCGTTGTCGCCGCCGGAGAAACTAGATCCAGCACTGGTTCGGGCACGCGACATCGCCCCGGCAACGTTGACCCATGCGATCGCTGCGGCATGCGTTTCCGACGAGGACCAGCGCCTTCGCGCGACGGCAGTCGACGAGATCGCGGATCGGTTGTTTCCTGGACGTGACGATGCGGACTCGCTGATGGAGACCATCTTCGACCAGCTGGTCGCGGCGGACTTCGAGAACTCCGCACTGACGCCCATTCCTGTCCGAGGTCACCTCTTCGTCCGCGTCCCTCACGGCATGTGGGCATGCAGCGACCCCGACTGCACGGGCGTAACCGACCCGACTCCCACGCGTCGCATCGGCCGCTTGTACACGACCCCGACAAGCGCATGCACCGACTGCGGGGCACGCGTACTGGAGTTGCTCTACTGCTACGAATGCGGCGATCAAAGCCTCGGCGGCTTCCTCGTCGTCGATGACACCCAAGGCGACCGCGCGATGGAGGTCTTGCTTTCCCCCACGCCCGTAACAGAGAACCAGAGCGCCAAGCCTGTGTTCCTGCGCTCGACCGGTGAGTTCCTGTGGTACAGGCCGGGCATCCCAGAAGATCTTACGACTTCATGGACAAAAGAAGGAGTCACGCTCGACTTCGCTCGGGTCGCTTGGGAGCCGAAACTGGGACTCATCCAGCGAAGCGGCGCCGCCCCGACGGGATTGAGTCTCACGTCAAAGGGGGCGGGCCCGGACGACCGGATCCCGGCCTTGCCCGACCGGTGTCCCGCATGCGGCTATGCCCCCAATTTCGCGAAGAAGAAGGGCGCTTTCCGTGCAGGCCAGGTCTCGTCTGTGATCCGAGCGCACACCTCCGGAACAGCGGCAGCAACCCAGCTGTACCTGTCGCACTTGGTGCGCTCACTGGCCTACGGCCAGGAACCCTCCGCCGCGTCGGAGGCCAAGACGATCGTGTTTACCGACAGCCGCGACGATGCAGCCCGCACGGCTGCCGGAGTGGCCCGCAATCACCACCGCGACCTGGTTCGCCAAGTGCTCAGACGCGAACTGGCAGCAGGCAAGGACGCTGTCGCCGCACTGGACGCCCTCGTCGCGGAGCCCGAAAGACTCCAGTCCGAGCCCGCCATCGCACCTGGCGGCTTTGCGCGTATGAAACAACGAATCGGCATGCCCCTCACCGAAGGCGAGGAAACCGCGCTGGACGACGCGCTGAGGGAACTTGCAGCGCGCACAACTGTGGGCTTTCTCGAGATGTGCGAACGCATCACCAACTACTTCGTATCCATCGGAGTCAATCCTGGGGGCACCGACCCCGGCAATCAACACCTCGAAGACTCGTCGAACGGCACGACGCCCTGGTACCGAGCATTCCGACCTCCGAAGAAGGGGCTTTGGGACGAACCGCCGCTTACTCAAGGGCAAGACAAACTGAAGTCAGCGTTGCGCGCCTCGGTTGTCGAAGCTGCATTCGATCGCGCGCGTCGCGACCTCGAGTCCGTAGGCATCGCCCGCGTGCACATCGAAGGCTGGAAGCCCAAACCCGGCCCACTGGACATCGAGGAGCAGGACCAGCTGCTCGGCGCTGTTCTGCGCATCCTCGGGCTGTCGGGCCGCACGGAGGGAAGCAAACGGGCAGGAGTCTCCTCCTCCGCAGAAACTCCCCCGCCGGTCCGGAAATACCTTGCCGCCGTTGCCAAAGCACGCGGAATCGATCCTCAGCGACTCAACGATCAACTTCTCGAACTCACGAACGACGACGCTGTAGCGCGGGCCGTCAGCGGGTGGCTCTTGAGGACGACCTCGGCGGACTCGACGCTCGTTTTCCAGCCCGCCGGCAACCGCGTATGGCGGTGCTCCCGATGCAATTTCGCTCACCTGCATCCCAATGCAGGAGTCTGCGTGAACCGTCAATGCTTGAGCAGCGATCTGCGGGAGTCCCCGCTGTCGACAGACGACGACTACTACGCCTGGCTGGCGCATGAAGATCCGCGGCGGATGAACATCGCCGAACTCACAGGTCAGACGAAGCCGTTGTCAGTACAGCGAGATCGACAGCGCTGGTTCAAGGGCGCGTTCACCCAGCGCGAGACCGCGCTGACCCGCGAACTCGACGTCCTGTCCGTCACCACGACGATGGAGGTGGGCGTCGACATCGGGTCCCTGCGGTCCACGCTCATGGCGAACATGCCGCCTCAGCGGTTCAACTACCAGCAACGCGTTGGCCGCGCCGGCCGAGCACGGCAGGCACTGAGCTTCGCGGTGACGATCTGCCGCGACCGCACCCACGACGAATACTATTTCAACCGCCCTGAGCGCATCACCGGAGACAACCCGCCGCAGCCCTTCCTCGACCTGGGACGACGCCGGATAGTCCAGCGCGTCGCCGCGAGCGTGTGCCTCTACGAGGCATTCGCCGCGCAAAAGAACCCGCCCGCATGGACGCCGAGCAGCAACCACGGCACATTCGGCCAGATCCCCGACTGGCCCATCCACCGCGACGACATCGCCGCATGGCTAGCCAAGTCTCTCCAGGTCGATGCGATCGTCGACCGCCTCACCTCACATACCCCGCTGGACGTCAGCGACATCGAAGCGATCAAGAAGTACGTCAGATCCGGACTGATCTCCGAAATCGACAAGGTGACCGTCGAGGAACAGAATTCGACTGATACCGAACTAAGTGCGGCGCTCGCCCGATACGGGCTCGTGCCTATGTTCGGATTCCCGACCCGGGTGCGAAACCTCTGGAGTCGCCGCATAACCAGCCGCGATATGCTGGATCGCTTCGCGGTCAGCGACCGGGCGTTGGAACAAGCCGTTAGGAGCTTCGCCCCCACCGCCGAAATCGTCAAGGACGGACTGGTTCACACAGCGGCTGGCTTCGCTGCATATGCGCTGCGGGGTAGCGCAGCCGTGGCCGTCGATCCTCTCGGTCAACCCAGAACCGTCGCACTGTGCAGAACGTGTGGACAAACAGCGCTGACTACTGCACAGAAATGTTCGGCATGCGACAACCCGGTAGAACAGATCACTTTGTTCGAACCGAGGGGGTTTCGCACCGACTATCAAGAACGACCTTACGATGACGACCAGGAGGCACTGAGCGTCGCTTCACCTCCCGCCCTGATACCAGGAAATATGCCGACAGAGAGCAATAAGCACGAACGTTTCGAACTCGACCTCTTCGCAAACAGTCAGCTCGTCACGATCAACGACAACTTCGGCCGCGGATACGCTCTCCAGCGTCAATTCGACAAGAGCGTTATCGCCGAAACTCCTAGCGCTGCAACGCCAGAGAAGAATGCCATAGGCGAGGTACGAGTCACCGACGCGTTGCTCATTACTCCCATCGGCCTGGATATCGGCACCGGCACTATCGCGCTCTACGAACTTCCTTCCGGAAAGGCGATCTACACCTCCTTCGCTGAAGTACTGCGAAAGGCCGCCCAAGCACTGCTCGACCTTGACCCCGCCGAACTGACTTCCGGCCTCGTACCCAAGAAGCTCCCTATACTCGGGCACTCCGGACACTCCGAGGAGCAGGTCGGCGCAGGCGTCTTCCTCGCCGACACCGCCGAGAACGGAGCAGGGTACGCCGTAGAGCTCGGTAAGGACTCCACCCTGGCTGCACTACTGAAGAACGCGCTGGCGGAATTCCGAGCCGCCTGGGAAGACCCGACCCACAGCCGGACGTGCGACACTTCATGCCCGGATTGCCTACGCTCCTACGACAACTCCCGCCGCCACCCGCTGCTCGACTGGCGACTCGCGCTCGACCTGCTCGAACTGATCACAGGACAGCCGTTAACCTCGTCTCGATCGCTTCCCAGCGAAGAGAAGTGGATCGAGACGGCGGCAGCTGCGCTCGAAGGAGCATCCGCTGCTGTGATCGGAGACATCCCCGCGGTAACAAGAAACGGCAAATGCGTGCTTCTCATCCATCCGATGTGGCGCACCGAGGACAACTACTTCACCGTCGAGCAGACGCAGGCTGTGCACGCCGCCCAGGAGAGCTTCAAACACGTTGCCATGTCCGACATTCGGGTGTTCCGCCGGAACCCCATTTCGATATTCGAACACCTGAGATGATGGCCCCTTCGAGCTCCTATCAGGTTCGGTTGCCGAGCGATCGCCAGTGGATGAGGGTGCCTGCGAGGTAGAGGAATCCGCGGTGGATGTCGGTGCGGCATTGCCAGCGGGTGGCGAGACGGCGGTATTGGTGTAGCAAAGCAAGGGATTGTTCGACGACCCAACATCCGGCGGTGATCTTGTCGCGGCTACCGCGGCGCGGGATGTAGCCGGCGATACCTCGTTGCTGCAGTTCGTCGTACACGCGTGGATCGTCGTAGCCCTTGTCCCCGATGAGCGTGGTGATCTGCCGGTGTGGGCGGCCTGGCCGCCCACACAGAGGCCGAACCTGCCGGGTAGCTCGGGCAACACCCGGTGGTCGTTGACGTTGGCCGCTGACAGCGTGACCGCGAGCGGTAGTCCGTTACCGCAGGTGAACCGTCGACTTATCTGGTGGCAGCCGTTTCGTGATCGGGGTCAGCCGTGCGGTAAGGAGACCGGTCGGGCTGACTCGTGAACCGCCTGCCGCCAGATAAGTCGACGGTCCAATATGAGAGCGACGGGCTAAACGGGGCGCGGGAATAGTCTCGGCGGGCCGCATTGCAGCCCAACTCGGATCGTGGCCGAGGTCGAGGCGGCGATCTGCGTATCTCACCCTTTTCGCCCAAGTGAGTAGCGTGCCCGCGTGGCGGCCGGGGGCCGTCGAGGTTCCAGCCCCAAGCCTGTGGCGCCGCCGGGTCGGCGACGGACGATCGCGCGGGCACCGGTGTGAGTACCTGGAATCGGCGACTTAGTCACCGCGGGGTTTTGCCCGCACGGGAACTGGTGTGTCCAGCTCGGGGTCGTCGGCGTTCACGGGCGATTCTCCCGGGAAGGGGACTGCTGCACGATCGGGTGACAGGTTCGATCACGCGGCCTGACTGGCCGGTGGGGTCATGATTGTCTCGTATTCGATTGGCGTCAAACGACCGAGGGTGCTCTGCCGTCGGCGGCGGTGGTAGGTCCGTTCGATCCAGGTGACGATCGCGATGCGTAATTCCTCACGGCTGCACCAGGATCGGCGATCGAGGACATTGCGCTGCAGCAGCGCGAAGAAACTCTCCATAGCCGCGTTGTCACCGGCCGCCCCGACACGGCCCATCGACCCGACCATGCCGTGCCTGTCGAGGGCGCGAACGAACTTCCGGCTGCGAAATTGGACGGATTCAATCGGTGGTCGCAACACCGGTTTGTTGGAGCGATCGTAGCTGTTCGGTGAAGGCTTCGGCGGGTGTCTTCCAGCCGAGGGTCCTGCGGGGCCGAGCGTTGAGGGTATGGGCGATGGCGGCGATCTCGCGTGCGGACCAACGGGACAGGTCGGTGCCTTTCGGAAAGTATTGACGCAGAAGGCCGTTCGTGTTTTCGTTGGTGCCGCGCTGCCAGGGACTCTTCGGGTCGGCGAAGTAGACCTGCATGCCGGTGCGGGCAGCGAACCGGGCGTGGTCGGACAGTTCCTTGCCTCGGTCCCAGGTCAGCGATCGACGTAGCGGCGTCGGCAATGGGCGCATGGTCCTGGTGAGCGCGTCGGTCATGGTCGCCGCGCCGTAACCGGCCAAAGCGGGGCCGTTCTTGGTGCGGGCGATGACACCGTAGCCGTCCTCGCGGGGCAGGTGGACCAGCATCGTGAACCGCGTAGCGCGTTCGACCAGGGTGCCGATTGCCGAACGCTGCAGCCCGATCACCAAATCACCCTCCCAATGCCCGGCAACCAGCCGGTCATCGACCTCGTCGGGCCGGTTCCGGATCAATGTCTCGGTAGTGACGTGCGCCCAGGCCTTTTGTCTAGTGCGTGCGCGCGGGACTCGCAGCGCCCGGCCCCGGCGCAGGCAGCCGACGAGCTCGCGTTCGAGCCCACCGCGGGATTCGACATATAATGCCTGGTAGATCGCTTCGTGGCTGATGCGCATGGACTCGTCGTCGGGGAATTCGATCTTCAACCGGTTGGAGATCTGCTCCGGGCTCCATGCCGTCACCCACGCCCGATCGCCACGATGCGGCTTGTTGCGACCCTTCCACTCCGGACCGGCAGGACCAACCACTACACGCCCGTCAGCACCTCGCACGACCCCGGACAGCTTGTCCTGCACGTATTCTCGAAGCCGGTCGTTGCCGACCAGTTTGGCGGGCTTGGGGCGCTTGGCGCGCCGTTCGGCATGCCACTGCGCCGTCGATGCCTTGTAATTCAACCGGTAGGTGCGGGTGGACGCGTTGCGGCGCAGCTCCCGCGAGACCGTCGCGGGATTCCGTCCGAGCCGACGGGGCGATCTCTCGAACGCCCGCGCCCTGGGCACGCCACAGCGCGATGTCCTCACGTTCGGACGACAACAAATAGCGCCCCGAAACAGTCTGGGGCAAACGAGGATTCACGCCGCCAGCATGCCGGAACCACCGGAACCCGACCGGCGCGGACACCCCCGCCTCGGCCGCAGCGTCCTCTGTCATCACCCCACGGGCGATCGCCACCCAGAACCGGACCCGGTCCTCACGCCAGGCCACCGTCGGCCGGCCCGGCGAGGGAATCTGCCCCCGATACTCCCGAACATTCTTCCACCGCTGAACAGCTCCCACCCGCCGACACCTCCATGATCAGGAGTGTTGCGACGATCAGTTGAATCCGTCTTGCGATCCGCGGTCGGAATGAAGAATGCAGCCGGCCACGTCGCCGCGTCGGGCCACCGCGCTGTTCAGAGCGCGGACAGCGAGCGCCGATTTCATGCGTGAATCGATGGAGTAACCGACGATCCGGTTGGAATAGACATCCTTGACCGCGCAAATGTAGAGCTTGCCTTCGTTGGTCTGGTGCTCGCTGATATCGGCCAGCCACAACCGATTTGGACTTTCGGCGGTGAAGTTTCGTTGAACCAGATCGTCGTGGACCGGTGGGCCGGTCTTTGCCTTGCCGCGGCGCTTCTTGCCGAACGCGCTCCACCAGCCCTGGGCCGAGCAGATCCGCCAGGCGGTGCGGTCGGCCATCGGTTCACCGGCCGCGCGGGCCTCGTCGGCGAGGAATCGATAGCCGAACTCCGGGTCGTCGCGGTGGGCGTCGAATAGCGCGTTGGCGCGATATGCCTGCTCGAGTTCGGCGTCGGTGACCGGTTCGGCCAGCCACCGGTAGTAGGGCTGACGAGCCAGTCCCAGCACCCGGCACGTCACCGTGACGGGAATCCCGTCGGCGGCCAACTCGCGGACGAGCGGGTAGATCATTTTCCCGGCAGGTTCGCCTGCGCGAAATAGGCGGCGGCCCGTTTGAGGACCTCGTTCTCCTGCTCCAGCAACCGGATTCGCCGTTTCGCCGCCCGCAACTCGGCAGACTCGCTGCTGCTGGCGCCGGGCTTGGTGCCCTCGTCGACGTCGGCTTGGCGCATCCATTTCGACAGCGTCATCGGGTGGATCCCGAAATCGGCGGCGATCTGCTCGAGCGTCACACCATCGTCGCGGTTGCGAGCGACCCGCACGACGTCGTCGCGGAACTCACGAGGGTAGGGCTTGGGCACAGTGACATCCTTTCAGGCCCACCTCTCGGCAAGCCATCTCGGTTGTCACCTATCTGTGCAGCAGTCCCAAGGTTGGTCGAGTCTCAGCGGTGGCTCAGTACCGGTAGTGGTCCGGCTTGTAGGGGCCCTCGACGTCGACGCCGATGTATTCGGCCTGGTCCTTGGTGAGCTTGGTCAGCGTGCCGCCGAGCGCCTCGACGTGGATGCGGGCGACCTTCTCGTCCAGATGCTTGGGCAGGCGGTAGACCTCGTTGTCGTACTCGTCCGGCTTGGTCCACAGCTCGATCTGGGCGATCACCTGGTTGGAGAAGCTGTTCGACATCACGAACGACGGATGTCCGGTGG
>NZ_BDAU01000043.1 GCF_001612615.1 Nocardia amikacinitolerans NBRC 108937
GCGCCCGCTCCGAAGGCCGCTCGCCATGCGGACCAGCTTCGGCTCAGTGCGAGCCGCTCCTCGGCAGGAAGCTCAGGTAGTCGCGCACCCTGACGCTGCGGCCGTCACCCTGGCGAAGCCGGTGATGATGTTGCGTCCCGCGGTCGCGCCGATCTCGTGGAAATCGGCATCGCGGCACCGACAACTCGCCGACGCGCGAAACGGGCGCCGATCAGCGAATTACCAACGCGGACCGCGCTGAACCTCGTCCACCTTGGGCCGCACATCGGCCAGATAGATACCCGTGGCGATGATCGCCACGAAGGCGAGCAGACCAAGCCCGGCGGGCGAGAGCAGCAGAAGCAGCAGCGCCACCCCCAGGATCGCCAGCCAGATCGGCTTGGTCTGCTTGTCCACCGCGGTGAAGGCGTCCGGCCGCTGGCGGATGGCGTGGATCAGCGCGAAGATCGTCGCGCCCAGCGCAACGAGCCACAACACCAGCAGAATCAGTCCGGTCAACCCGTGCACGGTATTCACCTGACCCATGATACGAGCGACGCCCCCGCACAGCAGGCTGTGCGGGGGCGTCGTGGGGTGCGTGTATCTCCGCCTCGGCCGCGGCCATGCGCGGCTGTCGACGGATCACGTCCGGCTGTGCCATCGGCGTGTCCGCGGGCTGTCGACGGACCGCCCGTGACGACTACGCCTTCTTCGGCGCGACCTTCTTCGCGGCGGGGGCGGCCTTCTTCGCGGCCGGAGCCTTCTTGGCCGGAGCCTTCTTCGGCGCGCCGTTCTCGGCGGCAGGCGCGGTCTCGGTGGTCACCGCGACGACCTCGGCCTCGACGACCGGCTCGGCGACGGGCTCCTCGTCGGCCTTGCGGCCGATCAGGCCGTTGACGCGCTCCAGAACCTCTTCGGCGCGGCCCGCGGCGTCCTTGTACAGGGTCTCGACGCGGTCGATCTGGTCCTCGACCAGCTGGTTGGCGCGCAGCCGCTCGACGGTCTCCTCGCCGCGGACGGCCAGGTCGGCGTACAGGTCGACCACCTTGTTGTAGTACTCCTCGGCGAGCCTGCGCAGCTCCTCGGAGGTGAACTTCTCGCGCAGCTCGGCGAGGTCGTCCGGCAGCTCGGCGGGGAGGCCGGACAGCCGCTCGCGCAGCGTCTCGAACTGGGCCTGCACGTCGGCGGGCACGTTGGCGAAGCGCTCGCGGGCCTCTTCCACCCGGCCCGGCACGTCGGCGGAGGCCGCGCGCTCACGCACCTGGGTGACGACATCCAGGGCGGCGGTGTAGACGGCATCCCCGGCGCCGACGGCGGCGAACAGAGGCTTGCTGACTGTTGCGGTCTTCTCGGTCATATTTTTTCGTTCTCCTGGCGTGGCGGAGTGTCGGTTGTCGTGCGCGGAACGTCGCTGTCCCATTCCCCCCCTGGCTCGTTCCCTCCGTTTTCCCGGCGAAACGATTCATAGATCTCCAGGAGCACCTGCTTCTGCCGTTCACTGATCTCCGTGTCGGCAAGCAGGGCATCCCGGACCGGACTGTGCGGCCGCTGCTCGAGATAGCCAGCCCGTACGTACAGCACCTCCGAGGACACCCGCAGCGCCTTCGCGATCTGCGTGAGTACCTCGGCGGAGGGATTGCGCAATCCGCGCTCGATCTGACTGAGGTACGGATTGCTCACCCCCGCCAGTGCGGCGAGCTGACGCAGGGAGACTTGCGCCGCCTCGCGCTGCGCCCTGATGAAACCTCCGATGTCGTGCGCCGCGTTCGCGACGCGACCCCCTCGTTCGCCGACGCCCGCCGATTGCTCGGACGGACCGTCGGTGTACTCGGCGGAAACCTCGGGATGGTCTGCCATCACTCACCTTCTGGCGGTTGTACGGATTCAATTCTAGGGCAGGGTGCTAACTCTTGCAAGCACGCTGTTAGCACGCGTTCGGCAAACCGCCGGCGTGCCGTTTTCTCAACCTTGGAACAACAGGTGCGAAACCGTGTAGATCGCCAGCCCGGCCAGCGATCCGACGACGGTTCCGTTGATCCTGATGAATTGCAGATCGCGCCCGACCTGCAATTCGATCTTCTTGCTCGCCTCTTCGGCGTCCCACCTGGCAACCGTGTCGGTGACCAGCGTGGTGATCTCGCTCGCGTAGTTCGACACGAGGTAGCGCGCGCCCCGGTCGATCCAGCCGTCCACCTTCGCCCGCATCTCGGCGTCGTCGCGCAGCCGCTCACCGAGTTGCTGCACATTCTCCCCCACTTTGCGGCGCAACGTACTGTTCGGATCGTCCGCGGATTCCAGGATGAGCCGCTTGGCCGCGCGCCAGGTCGCCTCGGCCATGCCGGTGATTTCCTCGCGGCCCATGATCTGCGATTTGATCCGTTCGGCCTTCTTGATCATCGCGTCGTCGTACTGCAGATCGTGCGCGAAATCCTCCAGGAAGCGATTCGCGGCCAAACGCACCTCGTGCTCGGGATTCGACCG
This sequence comes from Nocardia amikacinitolerans NBRC 108937, assembly GCF_001612615.1. Taxonomy (GTDB): domain Bacteria; phylum Actinomycetota; class Actinomycetes; order Mycobacteriales; family Mycobacteriaceae; genus Nocardia; species Nocardia amikacinitolerans. The sequence continues at coordinate 2,461 of NZ_BDAU01000043.1, forward strand.
CACCTTCCAGGTGAACTCGACGAGCTCGCGATAGATCTTTTCTGAAAGCAGAATGTTTACAAATTTCGGGGCCCATTGCGGCGCGTCGCGCAAAACAATCCGGTCGATGGTCTCCTGGCTCCCGAGAGCCCACTGGTGCGCGCGCTCGGCGAGCATGTCGAGCAGCGGCAGCTGCCGGTTGTCGGCGAGCAGTTCGGCGAGCACCCGGCCGATCGGCGGACCCCACAGCGGTTCGGCGATCCGCTTGACGATCGTGTTGTCGATGACCTGCTCGACGTCCTCGTCGCGCAACACCCCGACCACCGCCCGCAGGATCGTCGAACTCTCCTCGGCGACCCGCCCGGCGTGCTGCGGGTCGGCCATCCAGCGCCCGACGCGCAGCGAGATCTGGGCCGAGTTCACCTTGGCCGAGACCACCTCAGGCGCGAGGAAGTTCGTGCCGACGAAGCTGCCGAGGCTGGCGCCGAGCTGATCCTTCTTCTTGCGGATGATCGCGGTGTGCGGAATCGGCAGGCCGAGCGGATGCCGGAACAGCGCCGTCACCGCGAACCAGTCGGCGAGCGCGCCGACCATGCCCGCCTCCGACGCGGCGCGCACGTACCCGACCCAGTCGCCGCCCCCGCCGCGCGATTCCAGCCAGCGACAGAACAGATAGACCACCGTCGCGAAGGCGAGGAAGCCGGTGGCGACGGCTTTCATCTTCCACAGGTCACGTCGTTTGGCGGCCTCGTCGACGAAGAACCCGGTCGGCCCAGCCGGGGTCGGCGGGGCCATGACCGGGATGTTGCCGGGAGCTTTCTCCATGTCTCCATTCTGCTGTGCCGCGCGCTGGGCCCTCTGATGTGTGGTTCCTGCCGCATCCGGCACCCAAACGGACCTACGCTGGGTTGCCTGCACCTAAGCTGAAAGTCCACGACCATTACGAACGAGGGAGCCAACGCTGTCCACCGAAGACCTTGTCGACATCGGTGAGCTCGCCGAGCGACCGGCTGCGGTGCGCACCGGCCGGATGGACGGCCGCAAGCGCCGATGGCGACAGCACAAGATCGACCGCCGCGAGGAACTCGTCGACGGCACCCTTGCCGCTGTCCGCACCCGCGGCAGCAACGCGGGCATGGACGAGATCGCCGCGGAGATCGGCGTCTCCAAGACCGTGCTCTACCGGTACTTCTCCGACAAGAACGACCTGGTCCACGCGACCATGCAGCGGTTCATCGAGACCACGCTGATGCCGCGGGTCTACGGCGCGATCAGCCTCGACGCCGACGAATTCGAGCTGGTGCGCACGGCACTGGCCGCCTATGTCGGCACGGTCGACGAGGACCCCGAGGTGTACCGCTTCATCATGGGCAGCGGCTCGGACGCGTCCTCGCTCGCCGAGTTCGAGAAGCTGTTCGCCGAGGTGGTCTCCGCTGTCATCGCGGACAAGGCGGACGCGCTCGGCCTCGACACCACGGGCGCGATGCTCTGGTCCTACGTGCTGGTCGGCGGCATCCAGCTGGCAACCCACTGGTGGACCACCGACAAATCAATGTCGCGCGAAGAGGTCATCGACTACCTGACGATGATGGCCTGGAGTGCCATCGAGGGCATGGCGAAGGCGGGCGGCTCCCGGGAGACTTTCAACAAGCAGCCGCACGTGCTGCCCACCCGGAACACCGACGCGCCGACGTAAGAGGCGGTGCCGCGCCCGTCGCGGCCGGTGTCTGTGACGGTGGGTTCGACAATGCCGCCCGGTTGGTTACTCTGAACGCGAGCGGTGCCACAGTGGGGTTGGTCACCGCCCCCAACGTGGTCACGCGAGCTCGCGCCTGCGTGTCCCGTCGGCTACGACCGCGGCACCAATGGAGGTACCTCGATGGCGAAGCAAGTACCGACTTCCCGGCTTGCTCGTGGCACCAAGCTGGGTGCCGTGGCCGCCAGTTCGGTCTTGCGGACGCAGCGCACGAGGCTTTCCATGCGGGGTAGATCCGAGGCCGTGCGCGCCAAGATGGCCGAGGAATCCATGATCCGCACCACCGAGCAGGTGGTCATGGTGCTTGGCACCATGAAGGGCGTGGCCATGAAACTGGGACAGATGATGTCGGTGCTCGATCTGGACCTGGTGCCCGAGGATCATCGCGAACGCTTCCAGAAGCGGCTTGCCGTGCTGCGTAACGCCGCGCCGACCGTCTCCTTCGACGCCATGCGGCAGGTCGTCGAGGAGGATTTCGGGCAGCCGCTCACGGCGATCTTCGCGGAGTTCGATCCGGAGCCGATCGCGGCCGCCTCGATCGGCCAGGTGTACAAGGCCACGCTGCGCGACGGCCGGGTGGTCGCGGTGAAGGTGCAGTATCCGGGCATCGACGCCGCGGTGCGCGCGGATCTGAAGAACCTCAACATGTTCCGCAAGGTGCTCACCTCCGCCATGCCGTGGGTCACCCCCGCCGTCCTCGACGAGCTGCGGCTGAACATGGAGGGCGAGCTCGACTACCAGACCGAGGCCGTCACCCAGTTGCAGATCGCGGAGCTCTACGCGGGGCACCCGTTCATCGCGGTGCCGCGCTCGCTGCCCGAGCTGAGCACGACTCGCGTGCTGGTCAGCGAATACCTGCCCGGCAAGGGCTTCGAGGAGCTTCGCCAGTTCCCCGAGGACGAGCGCAACCGGATCGGCGAGATCATCTACCGGTTCTACGTCGGCTCGCTGTTCACCTTCAACGAGTTCTGCGGCGACCCGCATCCGGGCAATGTGCTGCTCGTCGACGACGGCCGCGTCGGCTTCCTCGACTTCGGCCTGTTCAACCGGATGGACCCCGAGCACGTGCGGTTCGAGACGATCTGCCTGCGGGCGGCCGCCGAGGACCGTGCGGAAGACTTGCGCGAGTTGATGATTCAGCGCGGCGTGATCGACTCGCCGGAGGAGATCGGCGCCGAGGAATGCCTGGAATACGTGCTCGCGGCCTCGGAATGGTGTCTGGTCGACGAGGAGCTGACCATCACGCCCGAGCTGGCCAGCGGTGCGTTCCTGCTCGCCGTTGACCCGCGGGCCAGCGAGTTCGCGGGCATGAAGCAGCAGAACCTGCCGCCGGAACACCTGTTCTCCCGCCGCGCCGACTTCCTCACCTTCGGCATGCTCGGCCAGCTCGAGGCCACCGCGAACTGGCATCGGATCTCCCGCGAGTGGCTCTACGACGAACCACCGGTCACCGAACTGGGCAAGGCGCACCAGCAATGGCTTGCGGAGAACCCGCCGCCCGCGCCGACCAAGACCGCGCGGCCGCGCTCGGCCGCGTCCACAGCGAACACACCCAAGAAGACCGCGGCGAAGAAGGCGCGGCAGCCGAGGGCCGGGCGCAAAGCCTGACCCGCACCGCACGCCACGGCACCGACCAGGAGTGAACAGACACATGGCAGACAATCGCGAATTCGACATCGCCCTGTTCGGCGCGACAGGTTTCGTCGGCAAGCTCACCGCGGAGTACCTGCTCGACGCGGCGCCCTCGGACGCCCGCATCGCGCTGGCGGGCCGCTCGCTGGACAAGCTGACCAAGGTCCGCGCGGAGCTGGGCCCGAAGGCCGCGGCGTGGGACCTGGTGGTGGCCGACTCGACCGACCAGGCCACACTCGACGCCCTTGCCGCGCGCACCAAGGTCGTGGTGACCACGGTCGGCCCGTACTTGCGCTACGGCATGCCGCTGGTCGCCGCCTGCGCGAAGGCGGGCACCCACTACGCCGACCTCACCGGTGAGCCGCTGTTCATCCGCGACGCCATCGACACCTACCACGACGAGGCCGCGCGCACCGGCGCGAAGATCGTCAATTCCTGTGGCTACGACTCGATTCCGTCCGATCTGAGCGTCTACCAGCTGTACCGCAGCACGGTCGCGGACAACACCGGCGAGCTGACCGACACCACCCTGATCGCCTCGCTCAAGGGCGGCATGAGCGGCGGCACCATCGATTCGGGCCGGGCCATGATGGAGGCCATCGCCGCCGATTCCAGCAAGGCCTCGGTGCTTTCGCACCCGTACTCGCTGAGCCCCGACAAGTCGATGGATCCCGACGTCGGCCGCCAGAGCGATCAGGCGCTGCAACGGGCGAGCAGCATCGACCCGAGCCTGGACGGCTGGGTGGCCACCTTCGTGATGGCCGCGCACAACACCAAGATCGTGCGCCGCAGCAACGGCCTGCTCGGCTGGCCGTACGGCAAGAACTTCCGCTACCGCGAGGTGATGAACGCGGGCAAGTCGGCGGCGGCACCGCTGGTCGCGGCGGGCATGGCGGGCGGCATCGTGGCCACCATGGCCACCGGCGCGCTGCTCTCGCGGGTCTCGGCGGGACGCAAGCTGCTCGACAGGGTGCTGCCGAAGCCGGGCACCGGACCGAGCGAAGAGGCAAGGCGCAGTGGCTGGTTCACCATGAAGACCTACGCGCGCACCACATCCGGCGCGAAGTACGTCGCGACCTTCGCCGGTCAGGGCGACCCCGGGTACCAGGCCACCGCGGTCATGCTCGGCGAGGCCGGGCTGTGCTTGGCCTTCGACACCGACAAGCAGCCCGAGCTGGCGGGCATCCTCACCCCGGCCGCGGCCATGGGTGACGCGCTGACCGATCGGTTGCGCACCGCGGGCATGACGATCGAGGTCGAGCGGTCCTGAATCGGACTGCCGCACCACGATTTCCATCGTCCAGGAGCTTTGTCGTGTACGACGCTGTGAGGGCGGCGCGTTGAACCTGGCGCGCCGCACCATGAATCACCCCGCGCTGGCCGCCGTGTACGAACGCGCGTGGCGGCCGACGCTGTTCTACCTCGCCAGCGGGCGCAGCACCGCGTCCGATCGCCGCGACGCGGTGACCGCGCTGCGGCTCGGCGGGGACCAGAAGGTGCTCGACATCGCTTGCGGTCCGGGCAATTTCACCAAATATCTGAGCGAATCACTGTCCGAGGGCGGCTACGCGGTCGGCGTGGACTATTCCGAGCCGATGCTGGCCCGCGCGGTGGTCGACAACGCCGGGCCGCGGGTCGGCTATCTGCGCGGGGACGCCCGCACGCTGCCGTTCGCCGACGGCGCCTTCGACGCGGTGTGCTGCTTCGGCGCGCTCTACCTGATACCCGATCCGCTGACCGCGACCAGGGAGATGGTGCGGGTGCTCGCTCCCGGCGGGCGCATCGCCATCACCACGAGCCACCGCGCCGATACGCCGTTCGGGCGCGCCAGCCGGTTCGTCGGCGGGTTGAGCGGTCTGCGGGTGTTCGACGATTCGACCTTCCCGGACCTGTTCCGGGAACTCGGGCTCGTGGAGATCGATCAGCGGGTGCACCGGCTTTTGCAGTACGTCAGCGCCACCCGTCCTGCGTGAGCGAGGGCTGGGCACCTTACTTTCTCTCGTGATGATTTTTCGCCACCCTTGCGGCGGTTCCAGCTCAGACACGACCGCTTTGGGTTCGCGCAAACCCGGCCCACACGCGGCTGCGACGCCGGCCGGAATCGAACCCGATCAGTCGGACGACTCGTCACCGGGCGGCCGGGCCTCGCTCAGCTCGACCATCCGGCGCAGCACGGCGGGCGCGATCGCGAAATCGAGTTCGGTACCGCCGTTTTCGAAGACATAGGTCAGGTAGTCGTCGCAGTGCAATGCGGCACGCCGGACCGAGCAGTGCTCTCCGACGACTACCCAGCCACCGATGGTCAACTGGTCGAGCATCGCACCTCCCACCCTGCGGACTAGGCCATTCCCTCGCGCGCCGGACTATTCCAGGTGCGATGCCGCCTTGTCAACGGATTCGCGGCGCGTCATCGACCGCGTGTCACACGCCGGGAACGGAATATTCCTGGCGGAATAACCAAGATTCGGGCGGATAGACGCCCTCGTCGAACTGGAGCACCACGCCGTCGGCATCGATCGCGGTGAGCCGGTAGACCAGCACCGCGGACGTGCGAGCCAGCCGCAGCCGCTTGCGCTCCTCGTTGGTCGCCATGCGCGCGCTGACCTGATCGAACACCGACGCCACCCGGCGACCGGTCACCGCCTCCAGGTAGGTGGCGGTACCGCCGGGCAGCCGCTGGGTATCGAGCAGGCGATCCGCGACATCGGCGAGGTCGCCGGCGAACCAGGACGTCGAGAGTTCGGCGTCGCCGTTCTCGCCGTGGAGCAAGCGCCTGCGGGCGATCACCTCGCTACCGATCTCCAAACCGAGCGCGGTGGTCACGTACTCCGGGCCGTCGACGAGTTCCGCGGCAAGGATGTCGATCGGCTCGCGCTCGGCGTACATCCCGCCGTACTGCCGTGCCCGCCCTGCGGATTCGCGCACCAGCGGGACGGCGTCCGGGCCCCGCACGAAGGTGCCCGAGCCGCGTCGCGATTCGACCAATCCTTGCTGGCGCAACGTATTCAACGCTTTGGCCGCCGTCGGCCGCGCGACCTTCCACGCCGCGGCGAGTTCGCGTTCGGAGGGCACCTCGGCGCCCGGCGCGAGTTCGCCGCGCTCGATCTGGTCGCGGATGTACCCCGAAATCTGCTGATACTTCGGGAGTACTTCTTCGATGTCGGGCACCGAACGCCTTCCGCTCCGGGATCTGCCAATACTTCGGGCCAGTGTAACCAGCCCGCGAACTGCGCCTCGCCGCCGACCGTGCGCCACATCACAGCACGTGGGCGGGCGCAAGCGGGCAACGGCGGTGGTTACCGGACGGTAGAGTGCCGACCAGTACGCGTACCTCCGCATCCGCTCCGGCCATGCGCGGTGTAGCGACGGACAGTGTCTGTTCTTTGTGTACCTCCACCGCCGCTACGGCCCGTGCGCGGCCTCGGACGGATTCGGGCGGTTGGGTGTGGACCGAGCAGAAGGGGGCGAACCGAATGGCGGTGCCGGATACCGGACAGGGGCTGGCCAGGGGGCTGTACGCGGCGGCCGTCGGCGCGGAGGGCGAGCGTTTCGAGCTGGCCGAGGATGTGGCCGAGAATCTCGCCGCGGCTTGCGACCGTTTGGTCGACGATCTGCGAAAGGCCATGGCCACAGGGCATTTGGTCACCGAGGTCAGCGGGTTTCCCGAGCTGCCTTCCGGCCGGGGCCTCGCCGCGGGGTTCGGCGACAAAGGCAGGCAGTTCCTCGATACCGTTGCCGCTTTTCAGGAGACCGCGCTGCTCTTCAAAGCGGCCTATCTCGCCGCCGGCCGTAAACTCGCGGACGCGGAGGCCGCGAATCGGGCCGCGCTCGAACTGGTCACCGAGTATCTGGATCCGCGATGACCGCGCGCGTATCCGAGATGCGGAGGTGGTGACCGTGGTGGACGCCGCGGCACGAGCCGCCGCCGACGAGATCAGGGTGCAACAGCGCGCGCTCGCCGACTCCGCCGGAACATCCAGCGGCGGAACCGATCCCGCCTACGCGCCGGAGCGGGAGCGATTCGGCGCGTACACGCACGTCGAGATCTGGGACCGGGTGCACGAGGCGCTCGATCCGGGCGCGCTCGGCGAGACGGCCGCGGCGTGGCAGGCGGGCGCCGACGCGATCGCCGACGCCTTCCAGCACTTCGCCGACGCCGCCAATCGCGAATTCGCCCGTTGGTCGGGTCGATCCGCCGAGGCGGCGCAGCGGGCGACGCGGGAGTTCATCCGGGTCGGCGACGAGGCGCACGACGTGTGCCGCGCGGTGCAGCGGCTCATGGAGCTCAATCGCGATGCGGCGCAGACCATTCGCGCCGCGATCCCGGAGCCGCGACGTTACGTTCCGCTGGACGACCCGGCGGCGGAGGCCGTGTACGGCGGGCGCCGCAGGATGGAACACGACTTGGCCGCCGCGGCGGCGCAGGCCGACGTCCAGGACACCATGACCTACGTCTACACACCGACCATGCCCGCCTCGGGCGACAGCGTGCCCCGATTCACACCACCGCGCGCACCCTCCGATGGCGAGGGCGGCGCACGGTGAGATGGGTACTCACCCCGGACGAATTCACGCATGTCTGGGAAAGCGAAACGAACCTGGACAGGCGACCGTATCCGATCAACATGATGCCGTCGTCCACCGTGCGCACCGAAACCGAATACGCCGCACTGCGTTTGCCGCAGCGCTTCGCCAGGCAGGCCGACCCGGATCTGGCCGCGGCGCTGATGCTGTGCGCGCGCACCGACGCCACCACCATCACCATCTCGGGTGAGCGCAGCACGCCGGGGCGCAACGGCAGCTCCCCCGAGGGCGACCGCGTCCTGGCGTTCGCCGCGGTGGTGCACAATCACGCGGGCGTGCTCGTCGCGATGCCGGACAAGGTGATCGTGCAGATGTGCCACGCGCGCAACCTCGGCCAGCATCTGGTGCAGGTGATCGGCTCGGCGCAGCCCGGACGGCTCGGCGCGATGCGCGAGCCGCAGGACGCGGTGCTCACCACGGAGCCGGCCGAGACGCCCGCGACCAACGGTCAGCGCGGCGCCGCCCGTTTCCGGCAGACGTTGCGCAAGCCGGTGGACTGCCGCGGGTTCATCACCGTGACCGTGGACCCGGACAATCCGATGTCGCCCCCGACGCGCCACCGCACCTGGCTCGATTTCACCGGCGACGGCCGCTACCTGCTGACCACCTCGCACGACCTGATTCTCACGCCGGTCTCCGACGACGACTTCGCCGTGCAGTTGCTGCGGCTCGCGCAGATCCGCTGACGCCGAACCGCCTTCCGGGCGCGCGCGGACGTGGTAAGTGTGGTCGATGGCGCTGTACTGGTCCCTCCCGGTCACCGAGGCCCTGAAAGCGGACGGTTTGCGGCTCGCGGAGCTGACGACGTCATCGACGCCGGGCTTCACCGGGGACAAGAAACTCGCTCAGGAGTTGCTGATCGAGCGCGGAAACGTCCTGTCCGTGCTCCAGGAGAAGCTCTACGCCAACGGACGCTCCGGCGACAAGCGCAGCGTGCTGCTGGTGTTGCAGGGCATGGACACCGCGGGCAAGGGCGGCATCGTTCGGCACGTCATCGGATCGGTGGACCCGCAGGGCGTCGACCACGCCGCATTCGGCGTCCCCACCGAGGAGGAGCGGCGCCACCACTACCTCTGGCGCATCCGCAAGCAACTGCCGCGCGGCGGGCAGCTCGGCGTGTTCGACCGCTCGCACTACGAGGACGTCCTCGTGGTGCGGGTGCACGAACTGGTGCCGCGCGCGGAGTGGGAGCCGCGCTACGACGAGATCAACCAGTTCGAGCGCGAGCTGACGCACGAGGGCATCACGCTGGTCAAGGTCGCCATGTTCGTCTCGCTGGACGAGCAGAAGAAGCGGCTGCGCCAGCGGCTGGAGCGGCCGGACAAGTACTGGAAGTTCAACCCCTCCGACATCGACGAGCGCGCCTACTGGCCCGCCTATCAGGCGGCGTACCAGGACATGCTGGACCGCACCTCGACCGCGGACGCGCCCTGGTACGTGCTGCCCGCCGACCACAAGTGGTACGCCAGGCTCGCGGTCACCGAATTGCTCATCGACGCGCTGGAGAAGTTGAAACTGGACTGGCCACCGGCGAATTTCGATGTCGCCGAACAACTTCGCCGCTTGGACAAGTCCTGAAGCTCAGCGCGCCACCGCCTCGGCCGGCTTCGCGCCCAACGACGCCGCGACCGACATGACGGCCCGCACGCTGGTGAGGTCGTATTCGTCGACCGAGAGGTGCTTGGCCGGCGCGACTGCGATCGGCGGCGCGATGTACAGATAGCTACAGCGCCGCCGGGCGACCACCCAAAGGAATTGGGACAGTCCGATTTCGGCATGGTGACCAGCGCAGGGCGGCGTAGCAGCACCGTCAGACCGTACTGGAGTGGGTGGATCTCGGGTGCCGTGGAAGCGGGTGCGCGGGACGCCGCGGAAATCAGTGCCGCTCTCGCTGCTGCGAAATAGGTGGCAGCGGAGATAACAGAGCAACCGAGGTGATCGGCCCGCCCGTACCCGCTTCACCTCGGTGCCCAGCGCGGCCCCCGTCGGTCCCCTCCCGGCGGGGGTCGCCTCCGTGCGCGGCGCGGGTCCGCAGGACAGCATCAGCCCATCGGCGAAGTTGTTCCAGCGTCATCGAGCGACACGCTTGCGCCACGGGTTGCGCCCCGCGTGTCAGATTCGGCGCATCACGGAGACGACCTTGCCGAGGATCACGGCATCGTCGCCATCGATGACGTCGTAGGCCGGGTTGCGCGGTTCGAGGTAGACGTGGCCGTTGCGGCGGCGGTACACCTTCACGGTCGCCTCCTCGCCGAGCATGGCGGCCACGATGTCACCGGAATGCGCCTCGTTCTGCTGACGCACCACCACCGTGTCGCCATCGCAGATGGCAGCGTCGATCATCGAATCGCCGCGCACCCGCAGCGCGAAAACCGTTCCACGACCGACCAACTCGCGCGGCAGCGTCAACGTGTCGTCGGCGTGCTGCTCGGCGAGAATCGGCGTGCCCGCGGCGATGTCGCCGACCACCGGCACGGTCACCGCGGCGTCGGAGGTCTCCGCCCGCGCCGTCCCCTGAAGGAACAACCGCACGTCGATCGGTCGCGCCATCCCGGAGCCGCGCCGCAGAAACCCCCGCTCCTCGAGGCTCTTCATGTGCTTGGAGACCGTGGACGCCGAGAGCCCGACCGCGTCACCGATCTGCCTGCCGTTCGGCGGATACCCGTACTCGACAACCCAGTCCCGAATCACCGCCAGGATCCGCTGCTGCCGCGACGGCAGCGTCGAAGTATCGAGATGCTCGAAGTCGTATCCGGTCACCCGGGGAATGCTAGAGGCGGCCTCGGACAATTCGCCGCACGACTCGGGGCACAGGCGTCGGCGGCGAAACTCGGATCGCCGGAGTCGAAAGACGGCCGGGGCCGGGTGCGGCGGACCTCGAGTGTGCGAAGCAGTACGAGGTCGATCCCTTCTCGGATCAGCTCGGCTTTCGACCGGCCCGACTCCTCCGCGGCCTGCTCGAGTCAGGTCACCTGATCGGCTTCGAGGTACACGCTCGTCTTGGTCTTCATTCGACGCAGGGTATGGCCCGGCCGACCGCGGCGGGCATCTACGGTTGGGGTATGTCCGGAGACGCGGCGCGGGACTTCTACGACCACTTGGCCGACGAGTATCACCTGCTCTATCAGGACTGGCCCGCGGCGGTCGCGGGGCAGGGGCGGGCGCTGGATCGGGTGTTGCGGGGGCGGTTGGGGGCCGGGCCGTCGACGGTGCTGGACGCGGCGTGCGGGATCGGCACGCAGGCGATCGGGTTGGCGGCGTGCGGGCACAGCGTGGTGGGGATGGATTTGAGTCCGGTGGCGGCGGCGCGGGCGGCCGAGGAGGCGCGGACGAGAGGGTTGCGGCTGCCTACTTCGGCGGGCGATATGCGGGCGCTGCCCTTCGCGGGCGGGTGGGCCGACGCGGTGGTGTGCGCCGACAACGCGCTGCCGCATCTGCTCACCGCCGTCGAGGTGGGTACCGCGCTCGGCGAGATGTGGCGGGTGCTCCGGCCCGGCGGCCTACTGGTGCTGACGACCCGCGACTACGACGCGCTGCGCGCCGCCAAACCCGCTGGCATGCCAGCGAAGTCGGTCCATTCCGCGACCGGACGCACCGTCACCTTTCAGCTCTGGAGCTGGCACGAGGACGGCGAGCGCTACGACTTCGAGATGTTCCGGCTCACCGAGGGCGGCGACGGCTGGGCCGTCCGGGTCGGCGGCGCGCGCTACTGGGCGCTGACCAGGGCGCAGCTCACGGAGTTCGTCACGGAAGCGGGCTTCGTCGAACCGACCTGGCACACGCCGGAGGAAACCGGCTTCTTCCAGCCGGTGCTCACCGCGCACCGGTCGGGTCCGGCCTGACGTCCGCCCCACCGATAGCCGTTGCGGTCGCCAGACATAGCCCCACCGTAACTGCGGCTGGACATAGTTCCCCGAATCCCGCGTGTCCAAACATTTTGCCTGTCAAAATGTTCCGCACGCGACGACTCCTGTCGGGGGGAGCCGCCTTCGGGCCAGAACCGGGTCGCGTCTCCATCGACTCGATATCGCAGGGGAACATGGGAAATCCACGACATATCGCCGTCGTCGCGTTAGGTTTCGCGGTGCTCGCCGCCGCTGGGTGCGGCGGCGACACCGACAGTCCGCGCCCGACAACGACGGCACGAACCACCGTCACCACGCCGCCGACCACGACCAGCGCGACCACGACGCCACCCCCGACCACGACCAGCGTGACCACGGCACCGCCACCAGCGTCGTTCGTGCCGCCGCCGGTGCCGCCGACCTCGCAACTACCACCGCCACCGGCCGTCCCGACGCCGCAGGCCGCGCCTCCACCACCGCCCCCGCCGATCGCACCACCACCGCCACCGCCGGTCGCACCACCTCCGGCTCCGCCCAGCCCGCAGCAGAGCGACGTCTACTACCGCAATTGCTCCGCGGCCAGGGCGGCGGGCGCGGCTCCGATCTATCGGGGCGAGCCCGGGTATCGCAGCGAACTGGACCGCGACAATGACGGGATCGCCTGCGAGTAAGGCGCGTTCACGCTTCGGCGCGATCGGTGCCGATGAGGTCGAAGAGTTCCGCCGCCACGCGCTCCGGGAGTTCGATTCCCGGGAAGTGGGTGTGCCCGTCGAGGCGGGTGTAGCTGAACCACGGGTGGTTGCGGCGGAATTCCTCGTGCACGGCGTCGTAGTCGAGGGACTTCGGGTGCGAGAAGACGTGGCGCACCGGGCGCGGCTCGGTGAGCTTGTCGAGGCGGCCCATCGGTGAGCCCCAGGTGGCGTAGGCGTTTTCGATGACCCGCCCGGACCGTGCCCACATGTCGAAACCGTGGCCGCCCGCCTCGTAGCGCACGTGGTCCAGCACCGCCTGGTCGACGCTGCCAGCCAGCCAGCTGTCCAGCAGGGCCCGCTGGGCGGCTCGCCAGCTCTCCTTGCGCTGGAGCGCTTGGAGCCCGGCGGCGAACTCCGGCGGCGGCGGGGTCATGATCAGGTCGAGCAGCAGGAGCGCGGGAACACGTTCGGCGCCAAGCGTTTCGGCGATGTCCATGGCCGCCCAACCGCCGTGCGCGTGCGAGAGCGGGATGAAGGATTCCACCTCGAGCGCGTCGAGCAGGCCGATGGTGTCGGAAACCTGTTCGGCCACGCCGAAATCGCCGACGAGCGTGCGATCGATCCCGTGTCCGCGCCAGCACACGCGCACCACCCGGTGGTGCGGGCGCAGGTAGGGCAGCAGCCGGTCGAAGGCGCGATGGTCGTGTCCCCAGCCGGGCAGCAGCACGATCGCGGGCCGATCCGGCGCGTAGCCCTGGTCGTCGAAACCGATCTCGACGCCGTTGATCCGATAGGTGTTGAGCATTCTCTTCTCCTGTTTCTCTTGTTCGACGAGCGTTCTCACGAGGCGGTAGGGCGCAGTTTGGTCGCGGCAAGCTGGCTGTCGGCGAACCCGGAGGTTCGCCCGACCAGGCTCAGCAACGGGTCGCGTACCGCGTCGGGGACGGCGTTGAGCAGCCGCATCCGGTACGAAGTCCGCTGCGTGCGTTCGACATCCGGCCGCTGTTCGCGCTCCCAGGCCGCCAGCGCTTGGCCGAGCGCGAGCCCCGGCCTGCAAACGGTCGCGGCCAGCGAGACCGCGTTGGTCATCGCGGTGCCGCCGCCTTGCCCGAGGTAGGGCGGCTGGGCGTGCGCGGCGTCGCCGAGGAAGGCGACCCGGCCGCACGACCACGAGCGGAGGCGGATGTATTCGAAGGTGTCCCAGCGGATCGGAATGCCCTCGGCCCGCCGCAGCAGGTTCTCCAGGCTGGGAAAGCTGCGCACCCAGGACTCGAAATCGATGCTCGAGCCGCGGGTCGACGGGGCGTCGACATCGGAAACCACTGCGAGATAGACGTGTTCGGGCGTGCATGGCGTATAGAGCAACCGGCGCCTGCCCTGGAAGTACTCGAGGTGTTTGACCAGGTCCTCGGCGGGAAAATAGTCCGGCGAGGCGGGCACCATCAGCCGCGCCGCGCCTTGGCGCATCCGCACCCGCCGGGTCGCCATACCCAGACTGTCGCGCAGCCGGGAGTGCACGCCATCGGCGGCGATGACGAGATCCGCTGTCGCCGTGCGCCCGTCGTCGAAAGCGACGGTCCCGTCCGGGTCAGCCGACACCGCGCGGGAATCGGTCACCAGTTCCACGCCCGCCCGCTCGGCCCCGTGCACCAGGGCCTCGATCAGCCGATCCCGCAACAGTGTGTAGCAGCGTGGCTGACCCGGCCCGTTGATCCCGATCCGGTAGAGCGTGCGTCCGGTCCGCGAACGTGCCTCGACGGCTGGACCGATGTGCGCGCCGAGCGTCGCTTCGCGATACGCCCCGATCGCTTCCAGCGCCGACAATCCGTTGTCCCACACGTAGATTCCGGCGCCGACGGCACGGATCTCGGTTTGCCGCTCGTGTAGCCGTACCGTCCACCCGCCCAAGGCGAGTGCGGTGGCCGCGGTGAGCCCGCCGATGCCACCGCCGATCACTTCCGCATGTCGTCCCACCGACCCGCTCCTTCCTAGTGCGCGCCCGTTCACGGGAGCTCCAGAACGGCACGCGATCCGTGCCGATGACGCGGCCGGTCCCCGAGACTTCCGGTCCGCACGAATTCGCCCCAGTAGCGCCGTGTTCGGGCGCCGAGCTCATCGAGGCGAGCCGAGTCGAGCGGACGCACCATCGGCGCCGCGCGCCAGTCGTCGGCCGCGCCGAACAGCAGCGGCAATTCGATGCAGTGACACGCCCCGAACGGGCCGTCCGAATGCAGCGCACCGAACCGGTAGCAGAAGGCCGTTCCACCGGACTCGGTCAGCAGATCGGCGAACCGAAACACACCGTCCTCGAAGACTTTCCGCCCGACTACCCGCTCCGCGACGGCCGTGAGGCGTCGCCCGATGACGGGTGCGCGCCGCACCCTGCCGAACACCGGGTGCGGCCCGTCGTAGAACGCGCGCATCTCAGCGGCCGTACAGCCGACGAGCACCGGCGTCCGCGCGGCGCGCTCACGGATCAGCTGGCGCCAGTCCCCGGGCAAGACCTCGGTCTCGCACACGGGAAGAAGGGGCGGCGCGGAGTTCAGGCCGCCCGGCCCTGCCAAGCGCACCGCCGTACGCGCCTGTGCCGCAAGTATTTCCGATATGCCTGCCGTCCGCGGGTCGCCACCGAGTTCGCCGAGGAACATCGCACCGACCCGTTCGGCGTCGGCGGGCCGATGGAAGCCGACGCCGAACGGCGCGCTCTGCACGATCGCCCGCGCGAACAACCCCTCGGCCCGCCCGCTCCCCAACATCGCCACCACCGAGTGCGCGCCCGCCGACTGACCCGCGACCGTCACCCGCGCCGGATCACCGCCGAAGGCGCGGATATTGTCGCGAACCCATTCGAGCGCCGTCAGCTGATCGAGCAGACCCAGGTTGCCCGGCGAAACACCCTGGGCGCGAAGGTAACCCAGCACGCCGAGCCGATAGGACACGGAGACCACCACGATTCCGGTATCCCGCACCAGCCGGTCCGCGTCGTAGAGATTCCATTCCCCGCCGCCGGTCAGGTACGCCCCGCCGTGCAACCACACCAGCACGGCGTGACCACCGGGCACAGCCTGAGCCGGCGCGGTGACGGTGAGCCTCAGGCAATCCTCGGACTGTTCGAACGGCGCGGGCGCGCCCATCACCGCCGTCAGCCGCGAGGGCAGCTGCGGCGCGCTCGGACCGCGGCTCGTCGCGTCTCGCGTCTCGTCGTGCGCGGATACCCGCTGGGGCGGCCCGAAGCGCTCGGCGCGCGCGTAGCGGATGCCCCGGAACGCCACCACGCCGTCGGCGCTTTCGCCGCGCAGGCCCCCGGCGACCACGTTGTCCATGCCATTCTCGCCTTCTAACGCAAGTCGACTTGCGTTGCGCGGTCCACGGTAGGACCCGTGCGGAAATAACGCAAGACGACTTGCGATAATCGACCCCATGGCGAACCCCCAAATCCGCGGCGCGCGATTACGGCAGGCCGTGCTCGACGCGACGCTGGCGCGCATCGAGTCCGTCGGCATCGACCAGGTCCGGGTGGCCGACGTGGCCGACGCCGCGGGCGTGCACGAGACCTCGATCTATCGCCGCTGGAAAACGCTGCCCAAGTTGCTGCTCGACGCCCTGCTCGCGCGCTTGGACGCGGAGGTACCGATCGCCGACACCGGCTCGACCCGCGCCGATCTGGAGGCCTTCCTGGCCGACCTGATCCGGTTCGCCGAGACGCCATCGGGCGCCGCGCTGATTCGCGGTACCGCCATCGCCGACAGCGATCCCGAGGTGGCCGAGGCGCGCCGGGAATTCTGGGTGGCTCGGCTCTCCGCGTCGGAGGAGATCGTGCGCCGCGGGATAGGGCGCGGCGAGCTCGCGCCGACCACCGACCCGCGGCTGATCATGCTCACGCTCGGCGGCCTGGTGCACTTGCAGGTCACCCACCTCGGCGGCGCGATTCCGGCGGCGTGGGCCCGCGATGCCGTCGATCTGGTGCTGAGCGGCGCGGCGGCGCGCTGAGCGCCTGCTTCGAATCGCGGCTACACGTCCGCGTGAACTCCCGAGCGTGCCCGCGCGAATTACCGAGTGGGCCAGTAGGAAATTTCGGAATCTCTCAGGTTCACCCACGATGATGTGGCCGTGCCCGACCGCTCGGCGAACAGTTCCGGAACTACCATCGTGGCGGCAGGCGAAACCGGCAGGCGAGCGAAAGGCGTGGTGAACGCACGGTGAGCAACAACCCGGGACGGAAGAATCCGCTGCTGCAAGCGGAGCGCGCCGACCGCAACCGCAAGATCCTCATCCAGGTGGCGGTGGCCGCCGTGCTGATCGGCCTGGTCGCCGCGATCGGCATCGGAATCGCGATCAAGAAGGCGGAGCGAGACGACCCGGGCCCCACCCCGAGCATCGCCGCCGCGCAGGCGCCCGGCGCCGTCTCCGGATCCATCACCGACAACGGCTCCATCCGCGTCGGCAAGCCGGAGGCCAAGGTCACCGTCCGGGTGGTCGCCGACCTGCAATGCCCGGCGTGCAAGAACTTCGAAGCCGCTTACGGTCAGGTGCTGGAGGACGCGGTCGCCAACGGCACCGCCGCGGTCGAATACAACATCATCTCGTTCCTGGACAAGGCCTCCACCACGGAGTACTCGACCCGCGCGGCCAACGCTTCCTACTGCGTCGCCCAGCAGGACCCGACCAAGTACCAGGCGTGGCTGAAGGCGATGTTCGCCCAGCAGCCGCCGGAGGGTGGCAGCGGCCTGACCGACCAGCAGCTCATCGAGATCGCGAAGTCGGTCGGCTACACCGACGACGTCGCGAGCTGCATCACCGACCGCACCTACGACAAGTACGTCGCGTCGACCACCAACCAGGCCTTCGACAGCGGTATCCAGTCCACGCCGACGGTGTTCGTCGACGGCAAGCAGGTCAACCCGAGCGCGCTCGAGCAGGCCATCGCCACGGCGGCCGCAGGACAGTGATCGCCGCGCCACCCCGGTCCGCCTGGCTGCTGCTGATCTGCGGCCTGGCGGGCTGGTTCGCCTCGATGGCGCTGACCATCGAGCGGTTCAAGCTCTTCACCGATCCGGACTACCGGCCGACGTGCAGCATCAACCCGATCCTGTCCTGCGGCTCGGTCATGGTGACCGATCAGGCCTCGGTGTTCGGCTTCCCGAATCCGCTGATGGGCATCGTCGGCTTCTCCGTGGTCGTCACCCTCGGCGTCTTGGCGGTCGCCGGGCTCGGGTTCCCGAAGTGGGTCTGGGGCGGTCTGTGGCTCGGCACGATCGCGGGCATCGCTTTCGTCTGCTGGCTCATCTTCCAGAGCCTGTACCGGATCAACGCGCTGTGCCCGTACTGCATGGTGGTCTGGGCGATCGTCACGCCGCTGTTCGCGGTGGCCACCGATCAGCTGTGGGGTCGGTCGAGCGGCCCGCTCGGTGTGCTCGCGGAATGGCGCTGGACGATCGTCGCGCTCTTCTACGCGGTGGTGCTGCTGCTGATCTTCCTGCGTTTCCAAGACTACTGGCTGAGCCTGTTCTGAGCCGGGTCAGTTCGGCGCGCCCTTGCCGAGCACCACGGTCACCGTCCGCTCGACGCCGCCGGGGCCGAGCACGCCGAGCCGCACCGTGTCGGCGGGTTTGCGCACGTTGATCGCCGCGCGCAGGGCGCGGGCACTGGTGATCGCCCGGCCGTCGATCGAGGTGATCACCTCGCCGTCGGCGAGTCCAGCGGAGTGGGCGGGGCTGCCGTAGATCGCGACGTCGATGCGCGCGCCGCTGGGTCGCGCGTCGGAGATCAGCACGCCGAGCGTCGCGGTCGGGCCGATGTGCACCGTGTCGGTCGGCGTGCCGGAGCGGATCTGGCGCACCACCCGCATGGCGGTGTCGATCGGCACCGCGTACCCGTTGGGCTCGCGGTCGACCTCCGGGTCGTGCTCGCCCGACGCCGCGGTGATCACGCCGATGATCGCGCCGCGCCAATCGGCGAGCGCTCCCCCGGACTGCCCGGAACTGACCGCGGCGGCGATCTCCAGCATTCCCGACAGCGCCTTGCGGGACAGGTCGGCGGAGTTCAGCGCGACGATCGTGCTGTCCAGATCGGTGACGTTCCCGGTGATCGAGGTCGGCGTGCCGCCCGCGCCGCCCGCGTTGCCGATGGCGAGCACCTCGTCGTGCAGCCGCACGTCGGCGGAATTGCCGAGCCGGGCGACGGTGAGTCCGGCGGCGCCGGGCAGCTCGAGCAGGGCGATGTCGACGCCGGAGTCGTAGCCGAGCACGGTCGCCGACCAGACCTGTCCGGTGCCGACCGAGGTGACGGTGACCGTGTCGGCGCCCTTGACCACGTGATGGCTGGTCAGCACCTGTCCCTCGGCGGTGAGCACGATGCCGGACCCGGCCGCGCCCTGACCGAACGTCTCGGTGGCGGTGCTGATGTGCACCATGGCCGGTTGCACCGCGGCCGCGACTGTCGCCCGGTCCAGCGGCGGCGTCGGCGCGGGCGGCATCGGCGCGATGGCGGTGCCGGGGCCGGTGAACAGCGGCCAGCCCGGCAGTTCACCGCGATAACCGAGGAAGCCCGCCAGGCCGAGCACGGCGACGACGATCAGCGCGAGCGCTCGCCCGCCGCCGCTGCCGCGCCGTCCGTCGTCCATGGGCACTCCCGCCTCGTTACGCCTGACGAATTCCATTGTGGCCGGAGATCTTCACCGTAGATCAGGAATTCCGGACCGTGCGCCCAGCGCGGGCCGGAAAACCAGGACAGGATGGACATCCCCGGCGCCGGCCTCGGCAAACCCCTGTGTTCGACAAACCCTCGGCTCGACAAACCCGAGCATGCGGCGGTAGGCATGTATTCATGAGCACCGCTGCTGCCGCCTACGCCCTGCCCGCTCCGGACGGAGCCTTCGAGAAGGTCACCATCGAGCGCAGGGAACTCGGTCCGCACGACGTGCTGATCGACGTCAAGTACGCGGGCATCTGCCACTCGGACATCCACACCGCGCGCGACGAATGGGGCGGCACCCGCTACCCCTGCGTGCCCGGCCACGAGATCGCGGGCCTCGTCGCCGCCGTCGGCTCGGCGGTCACCAGGCACAAGGTCGGCGACCGGGTCGGCGTCGGCTGCATGGTCGATTCCTGCGGCAAGTGCGCGCCGTGCCTTGCCGACGAGGAGCAGTACTGCCAGGCCGGCGCCACCATGACCTACAACTCCACCGTCGATCCCGCGGTGCAGCCCGGCGGCTACACCATGGGCGGCTACTCCACGCAGGTCGTGGTGACCGAGAACTTCGTGGTGTCCATCCCGGAAGGCATCGGCCTCGACGTGGCCGCGCCGCTGCTGTGCGCGGGCGTCACCCTGTTCTCGCCGCTGCGGCACTGGCAGGCCGGGCCAGGCAAACGGGTCGCGATCATCGGCATGGGCGGGCTCGGGCACGTCGGCGTGAAGATCGCCGCGGCGATGGGCGCGGAGGTCACCGTGCTCAGCCACTCGCTGAGCAAGCAGGAAGACGGCAAGCGGTTCGGCGCGAACCACTACTACGCCACCGGCGACCGGCAGACCTTCCGCGAACTGCGCGGCCGCTTCGACCTGATCCTCAACACCGTCTCGGCCGACCTGCCGCTGGACGACTACATGAAGCTGCTGAACCTGGACGGCACGCTGGTCATCCTCGGCCTCCCCGAGAACCCGATGACCGTCAAGCCGTTCACCCTCGCCGGCTACCGCAGGTCGCTGGCGGGCTCGATGATCGGCGGCATCGCGCAAACCCAGGAGATGCTGGACTTCTGCGCCCAGCACGGCATCGGCGCGGAGATCGAGCTGATCTCCGCCGACGAGATCGACAGCGCGTACGACCGGGTTGTCGCGAGCGACGTGCGGTATCGGTTCGTCATCGATACGGCGACGATGTAGGGGCTTCGGCTGCGGTCAGGTCCTCCGTCGGCAGTGCCCATCGTGCGCACCTTCGCCCGCTCCGAAAGTGTGCGGCGCGCATGGGTTGAGGGCGCGGCGAAATCGACGGTAGTCAAATGGTGGTTGCGGCCTTGACAGGCCGACAGCTCTGTCGGGGTCGACTCCGCCACCGGCCTTCGCCGGACTCCCCCGGCAGCGCCAACTGCGCACACAGCGCGTGTAACCCATGCGCGAGTTGTCCACAGGCTCCCTCAGAGAGCGCAGATCGTCGTCCCCGCAGCGATCCATGATCGACCGGCCCGCATCGGCCCGACAGCGTTCACGTGCGCGCTGGCATGTTGCGGGGCGCGGGTTCTTCTCACGTAAGTACCGTGGATTTGTGTCCGCGGATGACGAAGACTCGACCACCCCGAAGTCCGATGCGGGAGATTCCGCCGCGCGCGGGTCCGGTGTGTCACGTGCCGGGGCGTCCGGCTCGAAGGAGCCGCGCACCGAGGCGTCCGGACCGAAGGAGCCGCGTTCCGAGGCAGCGAAACCCGAAGCGACGAGCAGGGCGAAATACCGACGGCCGCGCTCAACCGAGCGCCCCGCGCCGACCGCAGCAGGTCGCCCAGTGCCGACCTCAGCGGACCACCCGGGGCCGAGCGCAGTGGAACCCGAAGCGACGAGATCGGAGAAGCAGACGCCCGATCGCCGCGGCGGGGTGCTCACCGACCTCTCCGCCGGTCCGCCCCCGTGGCTGCTGCGCGCCTTCCTGCTGGCTGCCGCGACGATCGCGGGCCTGATCTTCGGGTTCTGGGTATTGCAGCGGCTCCAGGGCCTGCTCACCGTGCTGATGGTCTCGCTGTTCCTCGCCTTCGCCATCGAACCCGCGGTCAACTGGCTCGCCGCGCGCGGGGTGCGGCGCGGGCTCGCGACCGGCGTGGTGTTCCTCGGCCTGCTGATGATCGTCGGCGGGTTCCTGTACACACTCGGCTCGCTGCTCATCGACCAGGTGACCACGCTGGTGCAGAACGCGCCCGAATACGCCGACCGCATGGTCGACTGGATCAACGACACGTTCAATACCGAGCTGTCGGGCACCGACATCCAGAAATACGCGACGGAGTGGAGCGACCAGATCGAGGGCTACCTGGTCGGCTTGGCTGAAAACGCCTGGGGCATCGGCACGGCCGCGATCGGCGCGCTCTTCCAAGGGCTCGGCGTGCTGCTGTTCACCTACTACTTCGCCGCCGACGGCCCGCGCTTCCGCAACGCCGTGTCCTCGCTGCTTCCGCCGCATCGTCAGCGACATGTGCTGCGCGCCTGGGACATCGCGGTCGATAAGACCGGCGGCTACATCTACTCACGCGGCCTGCTCGCGGTCTGCTCGACGCTGGCGCACTACGTTGTGCTGCGAGTGCTCGACGTGCCATCGGCGTTCGCGCTCGCGCTGTGGGTCGGCGTTGTCTCCCAATTCATTCCGACCGTCGGCACCTACCTGGCGGGCGCCCTTCCGGTGATCGTCGCCCTGGTGAACGGCGGCCCCGGCGACGCCCTGTGGATTCTCGGATTCATCATCCTCTACCAGCAATTCGAGAACTACGTCCTGCAACCGCGCATCACCGCCACCACCCTCGACATGCACCCGGCCGTCGCCTTCGGCGCCGTGATCGCGGGCGCCGCACTACTCGGCCCGACAGGCGCGCTGCTCGCCATCCCCGTCACCGCCACCGTGCAAGCGTTCGCGGGCGCCTACATCCGCCGCTACGAGGTCGAGGCCGATGTGGAAGCCCCCGCCCCCGAACCCCCGAAGCGAAACGGCCCGAACCGCATGCGCGAACTGATGCTTCGACTCACCCGCGCCCAGCACTGACGGGTTTCCGAGTCACGCGCAGGGCGATCCGGTCAGGACGGCCGGAGCGAGAACGCTCGCACCGAAGCGATCCGTTCCTGCCGAAGCGACCCGATTCACGCCGAAGCGACCTCGTTCGCGCCAGAGCAACCTTGTTCATGCCAAAGCACCTCCGTTTACGCCGAAGCGACCGCCTTCGTGCCGGAACGACCCGGTGCACGCCAGAGCACTCCCGTTCACGCCGAAGCGACCGCGTTCGTGCCGGAACGACCCGGTGCACGCCAGAGCACTCCCGTTCACGCCGAAGCGACCGCGTTCGCGCCGGAACGACCCGGTGCACGCCAGAGCACCACCGTTTACGCCGAAGCGACCGCGTTCGCGCCGAAGCGACCAGGTTCGCCTGAGCTAACCGGTTCGCGCCGAATCAACCCCGCTCGCACCGGAACAGCCCCGCTCGCGCGGAAGCGACCACCTCATCGTGTCGCGACGATCAGGCGCAGGACGGCGTCGACCGAGGACTCGGCGAGTTCGTCGTCCAGCGGCAGGTGGCCGAACAGCGCCCGGAAGTAGATGGGCGCCGCGATGGCGTCCAAGACGAAGTCCACGTCGATCTCGGGGCGCACCTCACCACGGTCGATAGCCCCGCGCAGCGCGGTCTCGGTGGTCCGCCGTCGCGGCTCGAAGACGACCGCCAGGAAGTGCTCGCGCAGTTCGGGGTCGTTGGCGAGGTCCGCGAGCAGCGCGGGAAGCACCCGATCGAGCGACGTATCGCGCAGGGCGGCAACGAGATCGCGCATCGCCGCAGTCAGATCGGACCGCAGGTCTCCGGTGTTCGCGGTGGGCCGCAGACCGAGCAGATCGGCGACCACCGCCACGACCAAGTGCCGTTTGGACGGCCAGCGCCGATAGATCGCGGGACGGTGAATTCCCGATCGCGTCGCAACACCACCGATCGTCAACTCGGCATATCCGTTCTCGTCCAACAGTTCTCGCGCTGCGACCAACACCGCCGCGTCGATCCGATCGTCCCGCGCCCGCCCCACCATCAGAACACCGGCCGCGGCATCAACACGACGAGCCAGCCGTCCGGATCCGGAAAACCCAAGCCACCGTTCGCCGCCCAGTACGGATTCTCGAGTGGTACCGGCTCGACGCCAAACTCACCGAGCCGCTGCACCACGTCGTACATCTGCGCTTCCCCCTCGAAGTAGAGGACGAGCAGATTCTCGGAACTCGGTGCGTCCCCAGGACTCCCATCCACATGCGAGGTGAACTCCAGGTGATACTCCGCCCCCGGCAGCCCAACCATCACCCCGTCATACCCCGCATGGTTCTCGAACCGATACAACTCCCGCAGCCCCACCCCCTCGACATAGAACCGCACCACTTCATCAAGCCGATCCGTCGGCCGCGCAACCCGCACCTGAGCCACCCGCAACGATTCCGGCCACACCCGTCCATCCACAGTCATACACAAATGATACGGTACGACCCGTACTGAAATATGCGGCGGTCGACCCGGGAGAGGGAACTCGGCGCAGGGTGCCTCAGCTGCTGCGAGCCTTCACCGAGCGGCAGATGGCTCCGGGCTAGATCGCCGAGGAGATCTCGGTGATGACCGACGACGATCAGACCGCCGTCCGCGACGTCGGTCGCGCCATCGCCGCCGGACAGCGCGTCACCGCCTCCGGCGTGATCCGCTACGTCACCGCCACCGCGATCCGCGTCGAGGACGTGCATTCGCCGACGGGGGTGTCAGCAGGCCAGCAGCGCGAGGATTTCGTCGCGGCTCATGGTGTCCACGGCGGCGGCTTCAACCGTCACCCCTTCCGAGGCCAGCTCTCGACGTGGCGTCGGTGGCCTCGGCACGGGCCTTCAGGCGTCCTGCTATCTGTGTCACGCGGGGCCGCCCGTCGACGGACGGCTCCAGCGTCGGCGCGCGCCATAAGTACCTCATCAACCTCTTCGCGGGTCACGCCCCGCGACTTCGATTTCGCCCAGGCGGGCAGCTCGTACGGCATGGCCGGCCACCATACGCCGAAGGACCGACAGCTGTCGGTGCGGGCGGATACCGTTGTGAGACAACGACTACCCACACGGCTGAGGGGGTTTCGGTGGTCGAGATCGACGACGGTATGTGGCCCAACCACAAGAAGGTCTGGACCGCCCACCACTACCGCATCATCATCGAGGCCTTGCGTAATGGGCTGTCATGGGAGGACGCGGCGCGCGGTGTTGGCCGCAAGCTCGGCGCTACACGTGCACGCGCGGGGTTCCTGATCGACGACGATGACGACATCGGCAACCCCGGCCGACGCCGACGCAAGGCGTGGGAGAGACTGCAGGACCGGATCGCGGTCGACCCGGAACACGACTGGGAAGCCATCGCCCGCGCCAAGCACGCCGAAGCTGAGCTGGCGTACTGGGACGAGGCGGGTGAAGAGCTGCTTCAACAGGTGTGGGAATCGGCCGTGCCCGCTCGGGACTGGCGAGGGCGGCCCAAGCGCGCGGCCTCCGACGCCCGGATCCGGTCTCTGGTTGCCCAACTCGGCATCCACGAGGCCGACATCGCAGACCGGCTCGTCGAGCTGGGCTTGGCCACCTCTTACGCCGAGATCGCCGACCGGCTCGGCGCCACCCCCGACGGGGCGCTCGACGCTCGTGCGAGGCTCGCCCGCGTCGACCGCGCCGCCGCTTTGTACGTGCTCGTCCTCGCCGACGAGTTCGGCGCCATCCGGCACACGTCGCTGCACGCCAACCGGGCCGACGCCGAACACGCCCGCGACGCGGTACAGCGGCGTAAGGAATTCCAGGGGCCTATGACCACCAGGATCGTGCGGCGCATCATCGGCCGCCTCTGGGGCACCGACCCCGATGACGACGAACTTTCCGTCGCAGACCCGACCTCCGACGAATCGGTTTACACAGCCGGGCCGGAAAAACCCTCTCCGCAGACCGCGCGTCCCCGTCACTGGGACGAAATCCCGGATGTGTCGCTGCTCCTCGAGGAAGAGTGAGCGATGACCCCGCGAGGCCATGGGTCAAGCGCGAAGCGCGTGGATGATCATGTCGGCGTGGAGGTTTGGGTGCGGGATGCCTGCTGCTCGTCAGGACGAGGTGTGGCGCCGCTGGCGGGCTGGCGAGTCGTTCAGCGCGATTGCCCGGTCGCTCGGGCTGCCGTTGCAGCATGTGCGGAGGTTTCTCGCTCAGACCGGAGGAGTTCACCGGCTGCCGCCACGGCGGCGCAGCCAGCACTTCACGATGGCCGAGCGCGAGGAGACATCCCGTGGCTTGGCCGCGGGCTGCTCGGGGCGGACGATCGCCGTGTGCCTGGGGCGTTCGCCGTCGACGATCGCGCGGGAGATCGTCCGCAACGGCGGTCGCGCGGCCTATCGTGCCGCCGCGGCCGATCACCGGGCGTATCAGCGAGCGCGGCGGCCGAAACCGGCCAAACTGACTGACCCCGCAAGTTGCGCACCTAGCGGCCGATGCGGCATCCGAAGCGGGCTCGCCGCCCGACTGGGGCAGGCGTGATCAGCGATCTGGTGCCGATCAGCGAACGAGAACACCAATCCCCTACTGCGTCAATACCTGCCAAAGAACACCGACCTACGCCGATTCAGTCAAGCCGACCTCGCCACCATCGCTGACGAGCTCAACCACCGCCGCCGCAAGATCCACGGCTATCGCAGTCCCGCAGAGGTTTACGCTGAGCATCTGAACAGCGGTGACGCACTGACTGTTTGAGCGCGCCTTCGTTCACGAGACACCTGGCCGCTCGCGCATTCTTGCCTCAGCAGGGTGGGACGATCCGCGCCGTCGGTGGTGTGGCGTCTATGGGATAGGAGCTGGACCTTGTAGCACCTCGAATGAGGTTGCCTGGCATGCTCCTCGCCTACCGTGGGTGGTTCACGCTCGGACTTGGTCGTGGTGGGCGACGAAGTCGAGGAAGCGCGGAATTATCTGTTCGGGATTCGCCCACAGCAGATCGTGTCCGATGCCTGGGTAGATTTCGGCCTCGACCGACGGCATGTGGTTGCGGGCGCGTGCCGCCCCGAGCTGCGGGTCGCTGACGACGGTGTCGGCGCCGAAGAGCACCAGGCTCGGTGCGGTGATGGCGGCCAGCTGTTCGTCGGTGAACGGGCGGTCCCACGGCATACCGGACCGGAACCTCACCGTTGCCATGGCGAGTGCGAACTCCTCGTCGGTGAAGTCCAGACCCGGCATCAGCCACTTGTTGAACTTGCGCATCCGCTCGGGAGTCGGCCGCGCACCCGCCACAAGAAATTTGAACAGCAAACTCCAGCGCGGCTTGGCGAAGGTCGCGCCACTGGGCTCGAACATGGTCAGACTGGCCAGACGATCGCAACGATGCACGGCGATAGCACCGGCCAGCCAGGCGCCCAGAGAGTTTCCGGCCAGATGGACCCGGTCCTCACCGAGCCCGTCGAGCACCTCGACCATCCACGTCGCGATATCTGCCGTGTCACGCACGGGTGCGGTCTGCACACAGCGTCCCGCCCACCCGATGACATCCGGGGTGTACACGACACGCTCGCGCGCCAGATCCTCGATGAAGTTGAGCCATACCTGCCCGTTACCCCCGATGCCCGGCAGTAGCACGATCGGCGCACCGTCCCCGTTTCCGGATTTGCGTACTCGCGTGGTGCCGAAAAATGTTTCGACGTCGATATCGGTCGAGGGCACCGGCCATTTCGCGGCCACGGTGTCATAGGCGCGTAGGAACGTCGCCTTCGCTTCCTCGCTGGTGAATCGCCCGATCTTCGGCATGAGCCTCCCCTTCATCCACTGATATGATACGAACGTATCATCTCTATGGTATGACCACAACATGTATGCGGTATGCTCATACCATCCAGTTTTGGGAAGTCGATACAAGAGGAAAGCGCAGGTCTCGTGCCACGACTGGTCGACCATGAGGTACGGCGACGCCAGATCACCGACGCCGTACGCAGAGTCATCGTCGGCGGAGGCCTCGAAGCGGTGACCTTTCAAACGGTCGCCGCCGAGGCCGGATTCTCGATTCGGCTGGTGCAGTACTACTTCGGAACCAAGAGCGAATTCCTGCTGGCGACCCACCGGTCGGTGATGGAAGACGCCGGCGCCCGATTCACGCAACGGTGGACCGCTCTGGGCCAGGACGCCACACCCCGCGAAGCTATCCGCGCGGTCCTGACCGAACTGTTACCCCTGGACGAGCAGCGCCGGGAAGAAGCCGTCGTGCTCGGCGCTTTCGGCACTGCGGCGATCACCGGCGGTGGCATCACCGCGGAAGAAACCTTCGCCGCGCCTCGCGCACTGGTCACGATCGTCGCCGACCAGCTCCGTCGAGCCCAACACGCCGACGGCTCAGGCCCCCGTCAACCGGATCTCGACGCCGAACTCATCCTCATGACAATCGGTGGACTCGCCCAAAGCATGCTCCAGGGCTACAGCACCGCGCAGTCCGCGACCGAACTCGTCGACCATCTCCTCGACCATGTACTGGGCCCGACCACAGCGGCCACTCGGTGACGAGAGCCGTGCGCCGCGACCCGCATCGCGCTCGATATCTCGCCCGAATGCGATTCCCCACCACGCCGAAATCACCGCCCCCACACTTCGGAATCGCCACCATTTGGCGCTGCGAGCCACAGGCAGTGCGGTCCGAAGGCCGCTCCGGCCTAGGCGGTGGCCGCGGTATCGCATGGGCGGGATCGGAGTTGGTTGCGGGCAGGCGTTGGGCCATCTCGCACCAACCGGGCGCGGATCCGGTCAGCGGGGTCGTGGCTGACGAAGGTGGGCCTTGTAGTTCAGTTTGATGTCAGCGACGGCCCCGACCGCCCTTGCCGTGGATGCGGACGTGCTCGTCGAGGACCAAGTCTTCTCGACGAAAACGACGGGCCACCTATCCGTTTCCCAACGGAAAGGCGGCCCGTGCAGGTGGACTATTCGCCCGTCGGAATACGCCGACGAATACGCCGGGCAGCCGCGACCATGTTGCGCAACGACGGCTCCAGCTGCCAGTAGTGGCGGGTCTTGAGTCCGCCGTCCGGGTTGGCCCACAGCCGTTCCGGGGTGACGGCCTCGGCCGCGGCCGTGAGCAGTTCGTCGAGTTCGTCGATGTCCGGGATGCGGGCCGAACGGCTTTCGTACACACCGGGACCCACGCCGTGGCTCAGGCCGTGACCCGAGGCGCAGTCCTCCTTGAGCGCCTTGAGCACCCACTCGATGGAGCGGGTCGCGACAATCGCGGTGACGTCGGCGTCGAGCTGTTCGATGGCCTCCACGATTTCGGCGCGGCCGGAATAGCCGATGTGCGTGTGGATTTGGGTCTCGGGTCGAACACCGGAGGTGGCCAGCCGGAACGCGCCGACCGCCCAGCGCAGGTACTCGGCGCGCCCGATGTTGCGCAGCGGCAACAACTCTCGGATGGCTGGCTCGTCCACCTGGATGATCGAGATGCCCGCGCGCTCCAGATCCACCACTTCGTCACGGATCGCCAACGCCACCTGGTCGGCCGTCTCGTGCAGCGGCTGGTCCTGGCGCACGAACGAGCGCGCGATCATGGTGACCGGGCCGGTGACCATGCCCTTGACCGGCTTGTCGGTGAGCGACTGGGCGTAGGTGATCCAGTCCACCGACATCGGCGCGGGGCGCGAGACGTCGCCGTAGATGATCGGCGGTCGCACGCAACGGGATCCGTAGACCTGCACCCATCCGAAGTGGGTGGTCGCGAAGCCGTCCAGCAGCTCGGCGAAGTACTGGATCATGTCGTTGCGCTCGTGCTCACCGTGCACGAGCACGTCGAGGCCGATGTCCTCCTGCAACCGGATCGTCGCCTCGATCTCGGCCTCGATTCGCTTGCGGTACTCCTCGTAGGACAACCTGCCCTCGCCGAGTTCGTAACGGGCCTGGCGTATCCGGTCGGTCTGCGGGAACGACCCCAGCGTGGTGGCGGGCACCGGCGGTAGATTCAGCTTGGCCTGCTGGGCGATTCGGCGCTGCTCGTACGGTTCGCGCTCGCGCATCTGCGGCGTGATCGCGTAAACCCGTTGGCGCACCGCATGCTTCTGCTTGAAGTGCACTTCCCTCGGCCGCTTCCGCCACTTGTCCGACGGACCCTCGGTGAGTGCCTTGGCGAGCGAAACCACCTCGCCCACCTTCTGTTTCGCGAAGGCGAGGCGATCGGCGACGTTGCCCTCGATGTCGTATTCGACGAGCAGGTCGTAGGGCACGTGCAGCAGCGTGCTTCCGGTGGAGACCACCAGATCCGGGCACACCTTGGCCAGCTCGTTGAGGTATTCCAGCGTCACGTAACGGTCGGCGCGCCACACGTTACGGCCGCTGATCACGCCCGCGTACAACCGCTTGCGGCGGATGCCGGGCACCGCGGCGAGATCCTCAGGGCGGATTCGGTGGCTGGCCAGGTCCAGACCGATGGCCTCGACATTGGACGCGGCCAGGATGGTCAACGCCTCACCGAAGTCGCCGTACTGACCGGTGACCAGCATGCGCGGGCGCAGTGGCGCGTGGGAAAGCCGCTGGTAGGCGCGCTCGAACGCGGCCAGCTCGGCGTCGCTGCGCTCGCTGGTGAACATCGGCTCGTCCAACTGGACGCAGGTGGCGCCGCGCTTGGCGAGGATCTCGAACAGCTCCTCGTAGACCGGGAGCAGCTTGTCCAAGAGGGCGAGCGTGTCGAACTCCGGCTCGCCGGGCACCTGCCCCGCCTTGGAGAGCAGCAGCAGCGAGAGCGGACCGAGCATGACCGGCCGCAGCTCGATGTCCTGCGCCTTCGCGCGGTCGAATTCGTCGAGCAGGGCCTCGGGATGCAGCGAGAACTCGGTCTCGGCGTCCAGCTCGGGCTGGCGGTAGTGGTAGTTGGTGTCGATGTAGCGCACCAGCTCGAGCGGCGGCAGATCCGGTCGGCCGCGCGCCATCAGGAAGTAGAAGTCCAGCGGCTCCATCACGTCCCGGTAGGGCTGGAAGCGCTTCGGCACCGCGCCGAACATCAGCGCGTTGTCCAGGACGTGGTCGTAGAAGGAGAAGGTGTTGCCTGGCACCTGGGTGAGTCCGGTGGCGGCCAGCTCGCTGAACTGCTGCTCCTGGATGTCGCGGCCGACCGCGAGCAGTTCCGCGCGCGAAAGCGAACCGCGCCAGTAGGACTCCAGTGCCCGCTTGAGTTCCCGGTGCGGCCCGATCCTGGGATAACCCAGAATGCTCGACCCGTAGCCATCCGTGACGTTGACCATGCGCGGGAACTCCCTTTCGATCACCTGCGCGATATCCGCTCCGCACGGCGGAGGACGCGCAGCGTTGCGCTTTCGGTGTCCCGCCGAGCCGCGCCAACGACTCGGCGTCCTTGCAGCTTATGCCGTTACTGCTGGTATCACTGCGAAGCGATGAGCAGCGGCCCCCGACTCGACCGGCCCACGCCTACCTCTCGCAGGTGATGCCCGAGGGGAGGATGGACGCCGCCACCTGCGGGGCGACGTGCACCTGAGGAAACGAAGACCGACGCTGCCGAGCGCCGAGGCCGAAGACCAGGCGAACTCCTCCGCCCAACGCGACAACTGATCTCGCGAGGGCCGGGTAACTCACCGGGTACGACCGAAATCGGTTCGGCACCCAACCGCCGGCACGGGAGCCCGACGCCGACGGCTCTGCGCCGACCGTTGAGTACTCGGAGAGGCGGGGGAGCTCCGCGCCGCCCGCTAAGTACGCGGAGAGGCGGGGGAGTTGTACTGGTAGAAACCCGCGCCGGTCTTCTTGCCGAGCAGCCCGGCCTCCACCATGCGCATCAGCAGCGGCGGCGCGGAGTACAGCGGCTCCTTGAACTCGGCGTACATCGAGTCGGCGATCGACTTGACGGTGTCCAGCCCGACGAGGTCGGTCAGCGCCAGCGGGCCCATCGGGTGGGCACAGCCGAGCACCATGGCCTTGTCGACGTCTTCCTTTGTCGCGAAACCGGATTCGACCATGCGAATGGAGGACAGCAGGTACGGCACAAGCAGCGCGTTGACGACGAAGCCGGAGCGGTCGGCCGAGCGGACGACCTGCTTGCCGAGCACGTCACCGGCGAAGGCCTCGGCGCGCTGGGAGACCGCCTCGCTGGTCTTGAGCGTGGTGACCAGCTCCACCAGCGGCAGCACCGGCACGGGGTTGAAGAAGTGCATGCCGACGACGCGCTCGGGGTTGGCGGTCGCGACGGCGATCTTCATGATCGGGATGGAGGAGGTGTTGGAGGCCAGCACCGCGTTCGGGTCGGTTACGACCTTGTCGAGCTCGGCGAAGATCGAGGTCTTGACCTCTTCGTTCTCCAGCACGGCCTCGACGACCAGCTGACGGTCGGCGAAGTCGCCGAGGTCGGAGGTGAAGCGCAGCCGCCAAGCGGCCTGCTCACGCTCGCGCTCGGTGATCTTGCCGCTGCTCACGCCGCGGTCCAGCGAGCGCAGGATGCGGGCGCGGCCGGCGGCCGCTAGTTCCCGGGTCTGTTCGTAGACGAGCACGTCGACGTGCGCCCGGGCGCACACCTCCGCGATTCCGGCACCCATCTGTCCGGCGCCGATGACGCCGACACGCTGAATCTTCTCGCTGCTCACGTCCCGCTCCTGCTGGTCTGGTGTGGCTGGGATTGGCTTGGGGGGTTCTGGTCCAAGTTATAGGGATGCCCTCCCCGCCGGGGCTGTTCGGCGGGGAGGGCGGTACACCCCTACTGGAGTAGAGGGTTGTCGGCCTGCATCACTGCGGGCTGGTCAACTCAGTGGAACTGACCCTCTTCGGTGGAGCCCTTGAGCGCCGCGGTGGAGGTGTTCGGGTCCACGGTGGTGGCGATGGTGTCGAAGTAACCGGCGCCGACCTCACGCTGGTGCTTGATGGCGGTGAAGCCACGCTCGGCGGCGGCCTTGAACTCGCGCTCCTGCAGGTCGACGAACGCGGTCATGCCTTCGCGGGCGTAGCCGTGCGCCAGGTCGAACATGCCGTAGTTCAGCGAGTGGAAGCCGGCCAGGGTGATGAACTGGAACTTGAAGCCCATCGCGCCGAGCTCACGCTGGAACTTCGCGATGGTCGCGTCGTCCAGGTGCGCCTTCCAGTTGAAGGACGGCGAGCAGTTGTAGGCCAGCAGCTGGTCCGGGAACTCGCCACGGACGGCCTCGGCGAACTTGCGGGCGACCTCGAGGTCCGGCACACCGGTCTCCATCCAGATGAGGTCGGAGTACGGGGCGTAGGCCTTGGCACGCGCGATGCAGGGCTCGATGCCGTTCTTCACACCGAAGAAGCCCTCGGCGGTGCGGGTGCCGTCCAGGAACTCGCGGTCGCGCTCGTCCACGTCCGAGGTGATCAGGGTGGCGGCCTCGGCGTCGGTGCGGGCGATGACCACGGTCGGCACGCCTGCGACGTCGGCGGCCAGACGCGCGGAGGTCAGGGTGCGGATGTGCTGCTGGGTGGGGATCAGCACCTTGCCGCCCAGGTGGCCACACTTCTTCTCGGAGGCCAGCTGGTCCTCCCAGTGCGAACCGGCGACACCGGCCGCGATCATGGCCTTCTGCAGCTCGTAGACGTTCAGCGCGCCACCGAAACCGGCCTCGCCGTCGGCGACGATCGGAGCCAGCCAGTTGGCGACCGAGGTGTCACCCTCGACCTTGGCGATCTCGTCGGCGCGCAGCAGCGCGTTGTTGATGCGACGCACGACCTGCGGCACCGAGTTGGCCGGGTACAGCGACTGGTCCGGGTAGGTGTGGCCGGAGAGGTTCGCGTCACCGGCGACCTGCCAACCGGACAGGTAGATGGCCTTCAGGCCGGCGCGGACCTGCTGCACGGCCTGGTTGCCGGTGAGGGCGCCGAGGGAGTTGATGTAGTCCTCGTTGTTCACGAGATCCCACAGGATCTCCGAGCCGCGGCGAGCGAGCGTGTGCTCCTCGACGACGGTGCCCTGGAGCTTCACCACCTGCTCCGCGGTGTAGTTACGGGTGATGCCCTTCCAGCGCGGGTTGGTGTCCCAATCCTGCTGGATTTCCGCAGCGGTCTTCGGGGTGCCGGTGGTCGACATCTCTGACTCCACTTCTTCTTTGGTCGGTCGGTGCCGCTTGCCGAGATTTCACTCGGACTGCTGGAGCGGCGATTCGCAGGGTTGCTAGGCCCTTGGGGTGTACTTCCACACGATGGCACACCGGGAAATAGCCGTCTACCTGTTGCTAATGTGAATCTCAGCTAGGTTTCGCCTACCGTTTGCCAACTTTGCGAAATTTGCGGGCGAATTGCAAGCATTCAATCTACCCGCGAGTAGCCCTGACGTGGGGTTTTAGCGTAACGCTCGTACTGTTTGCGTTCACCCTGCGGGTGCGCGGCAACACGCCGGGGCGAACCGGTCTGTGAGTCGATTCACAGGGTGGGGCGGGCGCCGTCGGTGTGGGCCAGGACACGCGCGCCGCGGGGATGCGGCAGACTTGGGCGGAGAGCCAATCTCGAGCAAGCGTCCAACTCTTGCGGAGTGCCCCTCGCTCGGCGTGACCACCCGCGCCCATCGAACAGGAGTCCCATGCGGAAGCTCAGCGTCGCCGCGGCCGTCACGGCCTGCGCGACCGCCCTGCTGTACCCGTCGACCGCGAGCGCGGAACCCGCGGCGGGCACGGTCGAATCCGTCGCGCCGCTCGCCGCGGTCGCGACACCGCCGGACGCAGCCGACGCGGCCCGCCTCCTGTACCGCTCCACTACCGCGGGCGACGCGCCGACCACCGCGAGCGCCGCCGTCTACTTCCCGGCCGGAACGCCGCCCGAAGGCGGGTGGCCGGTGATCGCCTGGGCGCACGGCACGGTCGGCCTCGGCGACGACTGCGCCTACAGCGTCGCGGGCCCCGCCGCCCGCGAACGCGACTGGGCCTACCTGGGCACCTGGCTGAACCAGGGCTACGCCGTGGTCGCCGCCGACTACGCGGGCCTCGGTACGCCGGGCGAGCATCCTTACTTGAACGGCACCGTCGAGGCGCACAACGTGGTGGACGCGGTGAAGGCCGCGACCACGCAGTACACCTCGCTGGCCAAGAAGTGGGTCGTCGTCGGCCAATCGCAGGGCGGCGGCGCGGCCGTCTTCACCGCCCGCTACGCCACCGAGTTCGGCGGGCCCGAGCTGGACTACCGCGGCGCCGTCGGCACCGGCGTGCCCGCCTACATCGAGGACATCCTGCTGCCGCTCGGCCCCGGCATGCCGCCGCTGGAACTGAGCCCGCACAGCACCGCCTACGTGCTGTACATCCTCAACGGCCTGCGCACCACCTACCCCGAACTCGACATCGAGTCCTACCTGACCGACGCGGGCCGCGACTGGCTCGTCCGCGCCCGCACTGCGTGCATCAACGAATTCGGCGACGAACTCGGCGCGGCGAACGTCGTCCTCGGCGACCTCTTCGCCCGCCCCCTCGCCCAGATCCCCGACCTGCGCGGCATCCTCACCAGGACCATGGGCCTCCCCGAATCCGGCTACGACCGCCCCGTCTTCCTCGGCCAAGGCCTGCGCGACACCGACGTCATCACCCCCGCCACCCTCGCGTTCGCCGCCACCTTGCAAGCCAACGGGCAGCCGGTCACGTTGCGCACCTACCAGCAGGACCACAGCGGGGCCGTCAACGCCTCCCTCCCCGACTCCCTGCCGTTCGTACGAAACCTGTTCTCCTGAGCCGAATTAGGCACGGACACCGCGACGACTGCCGTTGAGGCGGCGGTCTACCGCTGTGTTCGTACCTCCGATTTGTCCGAATTCGCTGTCAGCGCAATAGAACTGAGGTCGAGACCTGACCGAGTGATACCAGTCGCGAGTAGGTTCGCGGGCATGTCCGCAGCGCCGCGATCGAACTCGCATGACGCGTACTTCCGGCACGTCATGGGCCGACCCGCCGATGCCGCCTCCGAGCTACGCGTGGTGCTACCGAAAGATGTTGCGGCACGGGTAGATTGGGATGGACTCGAACTCCAGCCCGGCAGTTTCGTGTCCAAGCACCTGCGCTCCCGCTACAGCGATCTCATCTTCCGGACTCGCCTGGACGGACACGACGCCTACATCTATCTACTCATCGAACATCAAAGCCGCAGCGACCCGCTCATGCCGCTGCGCATGCTGGACTATCTGGTCCACATTTGGAACCACTACGTCCGGGAGCACCCCCACACCCGCACCTTGCCCGCGGTGGTCCCACTGGTCGTCCACAGCAACCACACCGGTCGCCCCTGGAACGCGCCAACGGAATTGACCGAGCTCATCGATCTGGACCCGCCCACTCGAGACGCTCTGGGCCCATATCTGCCACGTTTCCGGTTCCTGCTGGACGACGTCGCCGCCCTCGACCTGCCCGCATTGCGCGCCCGCGATCTCACCCCGGCGGCTCGCGTGATGCTGGCCCTGCACAAGATCGTCCCCGGCAACACCCACCTCGGTGTGGAGCTGTTGCCGCTGATCGAGGATTTGCACGCCATCCTGGACGGCCCCGGCGGCACAGATGAATTTCAATGCGTCGCGTCGTACATTCTTATTGTCGGCGACACCCAGCAAGCCGATCTGCAACCGCTCATCGACCGACTCGGTCCCCGAGCCAAGGAGGCCATTATGACCACCGCCGAACGGCTCCGTGCCGAAGGCCGCGCCGAGGGCCGCGCCGAGGGCGAAGCCAAAGGCCGCGTCCAGGGCGAAGCGACAGGCCGCGTGAACGCCTTGGTCGATCTGCTGACCAGCAGGTTCGGACCGATCCCCGCCGCGATCGCCGACACCATCCACACCGCAGACCCGACCCAGG
>NZ_BDAU01000044.1 GCF_001612615.1 Nocardia amikacinitolerans NBRC 108937
TGCGAACCTGGACCGTCCGCGTCCTCACCGCCACCACCCTCGACGAGGTCTTCGCCTGACCAGTTCCGGGGCCCGACTCGTACGGCGACGACCCACCGAGACAGTCAGTAGCCGAACCACACGACCCGACGACCCTCAGAAGCAGTAAGGGAACTTGCACGTCGAGGGATCATTCGGGCCGAAGATCGCGGCAATCAAGCCATTGATGACGGCATCGGCCACGCCGGATCCAGTGCTGATCGCCACTTCCTGTGCGGTAGCGGGCTTGTCGGCAACGAAATCATGCCGTGCGACATCGGCCGACGCTGTCGCGGGTGCCGTAATCGCAACGCCTACCGCTACGGCCAGAACAACCTTCCGGATCATGTTGCTGCCTTTCGCTTTTCGGTGATCGACAACTCGCAGCCTACTCAGGACATCGAGGGGCGCATCCCCCTCTTACTGGGGCACTTCGGGTTGCCGACATCCCCGGACATGCACAAGCCCGGGGTCACTCGACAGTGCGCACTCGGCACGGCCACGCCGCCGACTTACCAACGGTCAAGGCACTGTGCGACTTTGCTCAAGGGATGGATTCGCACGGTTCCCGTGAACATCTCGGATGAAGCAAGGAACCAGCCCTCCCGGCGTAGACCTCGACAGTCGGTCCAGCCCTTGGTGTAGCTAGCGGTGGCTGCCTTCTTTTCCAGATGTGGATCTCGAAGGACACGCGCGCTGCGCGAGCGGTGCCGGGCGCCGTGATTCGTTTCGGCTGGCCCGATGCTCATCGCACAGGTGCCCACTCCCGCGCCGGATGAAGGCCGGGTCCAGTCGCTGCGCGAATGTCAGATTCTCGCGGCGCCAGCAGTCGCCGCAGGCGTACTCGCTCATGTCGGCCTCCTCGTTCCTTCGCTCAGCGTGTTGCCGAAGAGTTCCCACTCGCAAGGGGAATCGAAGCCATGTGTCCATACCATCGCCGTTTGGCGCCCATACCGTGACCGATCCGGCGTCACTACTCCGAGCGACGGATGGGCGCACGTCGTTGGCTCACGCCATCGTGGTGTGCCACACGAGCAGTCAGCAGCCGCATCCATCCAACGCAACGCATCGAGCAAGCCACGAAGGAAACCAGCGCCGTCCGAAGCCAACTCAGCTCTTCAACATGCGGCCGATACCCCCACTTGGCGAACTCGACGGACATTGCGCCTCGCGTGCTGGTCAGTCAGCTGAATCGACCTAGCCACCCGGCCGGCGGTGCCGACTCACGGTGCTTTCAGTCGTCGTAGTGGTAGCGGCAGGCAATGACGACGACGACATCGTCGTCGGCGCGGTACACGATGCGGTGCTCCTTGGTGACTCGCCGGGACCACCACCCGGACAGGTTCTGCCGCAACGGCTCCGGCTTGCCTATACCGTCGGCGTTGCCATTGCGGCGAATATCCTCGATCAACCGGTTCACCTTCTTCAGAGTGGCCCGGTCCCCGGACTGCCAGTAGAAATAGTCCTCCCACCCGTTGGCGTCGAACAGAACCTTGCGGCTCATGCCTCGACAGACCCGTCATCACTCAGCGAGCGCGGCTCGATCAGGCCCCGCTCGACGTTTTCGATCGACTCCATCAGACGGCGAGCGTTCGCCCGGCTGCCCAGCAGGTAGGCCGTCTCCTTCAGCGCCTCGTATTCGCGCAGACTGATGACGACAGCAGGCTCTTTGTCACCGCTGCGGGTGATGACGACTTCGTCGTTGTCCTCGGTGGCCGCATCGAGAACTGCCGCGAAGTTGGCCCGCGCCTCGGTGGCGTGCATAGCGCGCATGATGTGACCTCCAGTCAGGATCTTTCGATCTCCAGCATACCTCATCCCGTACGCAATCCCGTACGTGATTTCAGCCTGCCCGAAATCACCGCCTCACCTACACCTTCCCCACCACACCGCCTGACCTGCCCGGTCTCTACGCCGACACGGCAGCCTGCCCTCCGGTCGACCTGCGACTCGACAAGGTGCGCACGGGCTCACCAACCGTGCGCACCACAGCGTGGCCAAAGTGCCCTCATACGTATGCACCACCGCAGTCTCCGGCCCGTCCGCGGTGGTGCTCATGCAGTAACCGACCTGCGCGCCGTACCGCGCGGCGGTGCCGTCCGCATGTCACTCGTCAGCGGCCACACCCTCGCCCGCCAGATCATCGCCACCGTCCCCGTCATCCCACGCGGCCCCACCCTGACTTCCGGATCAACCGCGCCGATTTCGGCAAAGTCGACGAGCGCCCCTGCTGGTTATAAATCACCAAAATGTTCGGCCGGTCCGAGGGCGGCGCTTTCCGGCATGCGGGCATTACGACAGAAGCAACGCAGCTCGCAATACTTCACCGGAACGGTGCATACCAGTCCCTAGGGAGGCCCTGGATCTTGTCAATCTCCGCAATACTATCGTTGACGATTCGGAAGCTCTTGTAGGTCATCGGATAGTTGACTGCCGACATGGCGTGTTCACTGGTGAAAATATGCAGTTCGCCGTCGACGCCGCCCTTCATTTCGAGAACGGCTCGAAATCCGATCATCGAGTCGCTTAGAACGTTTACCGACCGCTCCCGATACGATGACAAAAATTCCAACTGCCACACCGTATACCAACCCCCTCCCTCGAGTGCCGAGCATTTTCCCCACACAGTCTTACGAATGTTGGATGACGAATATCTCGGCTGCTCACCATTCATGGCGTCACCTTTGCGACACAACTGGCTAAGTACCGGCTTGACCGGAGCGGAATTTGACAAGCCATTGCCACTCCCGCTCCAACTCTTCGACCCTCTCGGCCGTCCCGTTATCCAAGGCCAGAAGCGGCACTAAACGATCCCTTATTTCGATCCAAGGGATCTCGCACGAATTCGACAGTATGGCAATCAGCTTAAAGGCAGTCAGCTCGAAATTCTCGTCGGACCGGAGGTACGATAGAATATCTTGAAAAGAATGACCCTCTGCCGCCAGCTTGCGCACGGCAACAATCCTGTTGTCCAGAACGTTTTCACTCACGAGAACAGCACCTCGATGTTTGTATACTGACCACTATCGCCCATTAGCTTGTATACGTGCACGTTGGTGAACCCGAGCTCCGATGCACGCTTTCCAGTAAAGGTCGCCAGAGCCGCCTGCTCAGGACTCATTCCTTGCCGGATCAGCTCATTGTATTTATCAAGATTGGTCGGCATCTCCGTTACCCATTTGGCATCGATTCCGGTTATATTTTCTCGACCGAAGTGATCTACCATTTCTTGGAACATATCCCGCCCGCTAGGAGTACCGGCACCTCGCTCGATAACAAAGGATAGAATGCCTTCATCGGTGAGCTTGCCAAGAATACCACCGCTCCCATCATACAAATTTGCGTACTCTCGACACGCAAGTCCGAGAGGGTCGATCCAGGTGGTTGGATTGCGTGGGTAGCTATGGGGGTTGGGCGAGGGTAGCAGGCCAAGTGGATCCCGTGAGATGTACCGGCCACTGTCGGGATCGTAGATACGGAAGAAGTTGTAATGGAGTCCGGTTTCAGGGTCGTAGAACTGACCGGGAAGCCGGAGTTGTGTGTCGGTGCTTCCGCGCCAAGTGGTGCGGCCCCACAGGTCTGAGGTTGCGTAGGCGGCGATGTGTCCCGTAGCGGGATCGATGAGTTCAGTTGGGGTACCGACCAAATCGGTGACGATGGCGAAGAATTCGCGGTCGATGGTCACTTGGTCGGCGGTTTGGGTTACGGGTATGTAGGTGTTGGGTTGGTAGCTCCAGCGCCGAACGACCTGTGGGGCGCTTTGTTCGATGAGGCGGGTGTCATCCCAGGCATAGTCGGTGCGTTCGAGGACGGCTCCGTCGTTGGTGAGGTGTTGTTTGGTGGTGCGGCGGCCGTAGGCGTCGTAGGTGTAGTGCCACCACTGGCGGTCGGGGGTGTAGACGTCGGTGAGTTGGTCGAAGGCGTTGTAGCGGTAGTGCCAGATGTCGGGTTTGTGGGAGAGGCGGGTGGTTTCTTTGCGGATGAGGCGGCCTGCTTGGTCGTAGTGGTAGCGGGTGCGGCCGTCTCGGATGAGGAGGTTGTTGCGGTATTCGCGGTGGATGTCGGTGACGGGGTTGGAGCGGTCTGCGACAGCGGTTGCGGTGGTAGCTGTTGGGGCAGTGTCGGTTTCGGGTAGGTGGCTCGTGGTGATGTTGGAGAGGGCGTCGTAGGTGTAGCGCTCGGTGGTTCGTCCGTTGGCGGTGATGGTGGTGACGCGGCCGATGGGGTCGAGGGTGTAGTCGCGGACGAGGGGGCTGGTGTCGGGGCGGGTGGTGGTGTGGGGTGGTGATGTATCCGTCTGGGCGCCACGTGTAGTCGTCTCGGCGCAGGAGGTGCGGGGCAGGCGGGGTTGTGAGGTCCTGCACGATCGCCAGGTTGGCGTGGACTTGCTGTTGGGTGATGAGGCCGTGGGAGGAGAGTGTTTGTTCGACGGTGATGGCGCCGAGGCTCCAGCCGGTGTTGCGGCCTGCTGCGTCGTGGGTGAAGGCGATGGTGTGGTCGTCGGTGGTGAGTGCGGTGATGCGGCCGGTGGGGTCGTGTTGCCAGGTGGTTGTGGCGCCGGAGGGGTTGGTTCGGGCGGTGCGGCGGCCGTGGGCGTCGTAGCCGAAGACCATCGCGGGGCGGTCGTCGACGCGTTGGGTGACGAGGCGGCCTTCGGTGGTGTAGGTGGATTCGACGGTGTGGGTGCGGTCGTTGCCGACGCCGGATATCGCGGTGAGTGGGCGTCCGGCCAGGTCGTGGGTGTAGCGAACCCATTCGCCGGTGTCGGCGCGTACTTCGGTGAGTCGTCCGAGGATGTCGTAGCGGTTGCGGCGGGTAACGCCGGTAGCCGCGGTGGCTGCTGTGACGCGCCCGGCGGCGTCGAAGTCGTAGCGGGTCTGCGCGCCGGTGTAGTCGACCTCGCTGCTCACGCGGCCGGCCGGGTCGTAGGTGTAGCGCCAGGTGTGACCGAGCGGGTTGACCACTCCGACCATGTGGCGTTCGGTGTCCCACGCGTAGTGGGTGGTCGTGTTGTCGGGTTCGGTGCGGGAAGTCAGTAGGTCGAACGCGCCGTAGGTGAAGCGAGTCTGCCCGCCCGCCCGGTCGATATGGGTGAGGAGGTTGCCTTCCCCGTCGTATTCCCAGGTGGCGGTGTGGCCGTCGGAGTCGGTGCGGCACAGCAGTTTTCCCTCTGGCGACCATTGATAGCGGGTGATCGCGTTCAACGGGTCGATGACGGTGACGGGACGACCGAAGTGATCACGTGTGATCCGGGAGACGCCGCCGTGCGGGTCGACGATTGTCACCGGCAGCCCGGCGGCGTTCACTTCGACAACGGTTCGCGCGCCGGTGGATTCGGTGATCGAAGCGACGGCGCCCGACGGGTGGTGGGTGTGCACGGTGCGCAGGCCCGCGTTGTCGATGACCGCGGTGAGGTTGCCGTGCTCGTCGTATTCGAAGCGCCTGACGGAACCATCGGCATCGCGGATCATCCCGGGGCGGTTTCGGGCGTGGTATTCGACGGTGATCGTCGCCTCGTCCGGGCGAGTCACAGCGGCGAGGTCGCCGTCGTCGCTGTACTCGTATCGGGTGACAGCGCCGTCCGCGGCGACCACCCGGACGGGCTTGCGGTCGTCGTTGTAGTCGGTCCGGGTGCGAGCGCCGGTCGGGTCGATCGTGTTCCGCAGGCGCAGATCGTCGTCGAACTCGAAGATGGTCACTGCGCCAGACGAATTGGTGTACGTCGTGCGGCTGCCCGAGGGAAGGCTGTCGTAGTCGAACTCGGCCGACATGATGCCGTTGGTGCCGTGCTGGCGGATGACGCGTCCGGCCCCGTCGTAGACGTTGTGCATCTGGTTGCCGTTGGAGTCGGTCCACGATAGCATCCGATGCTGGTCGTCATAGGTGTAGTGGGTCGTGGCGCCGACGCCGTTGGTGATCGACACCAATTGACCCATCTCATATCCGAATTCGCGGACGCGGGTGACGATCTCGGAGCCGTAGGCGTCGCGGCCCAGCACCGACAGCGCCGTGACGCGTCCTTCGGCGGTGTCGACTCGTACGCGATAGCCGCCGGAATGGGTGACTTCGGTCGGGGCGCCGTCGGCGTCGTAGTGGTAGCGAATCTCGTTGTG
The DNA here is from genome assembly GCF_001612615.1 of Nocardia amikacinitolerans NBRC 108937. Taxonomy (GTDB): domain Bacteria; phylum Actinomycetota; class Actinomycetes; order Mycobacteriales; family Mycobacteriaceae; genus Nocardia; species Nocardia amikacinitolerans. Next base: position 6,132 of record NZ_BDAU01000044.1, read on the forward strand.
GTGGCGGTCGGTGATCGCGGTGATGGGGTAGTCACCGAGCAGGGTCGAGATCGCGCTGTGTGAGGGTTTGGGGGCGAAGTGCCAGGTGATTTCGCGGTCGGGGTCGAAGACGCGGTAACCGCCCGACTCGGTCCGGGTCATCGTCCAGCGTGGCGAACGACCCGAAGGAAGCACGGCTATATCGGGTGCGGTGTGCGGGTAGGCCAACAGGATTCCGTCTTCGCCGACGAAGGTCACGCCCTGCTGATCGACCACCACGCGCATGTCGAACGTCGCCGACCAGGACGGGCCGAACCAGCGTCCGAACCGATAGCTCGACCGATGCCTGCGCCGCAACACCAGGCTCAGCACTCCGGGCAACTCCACATCGGTCTCCGGCAGCAGGAATTCACCCGTCGCGGCATCGACCGGGTCACCGCAGGAGTTGACGTCCTCCGGCTTTTGCGTGTCCTTCGGATTGTTGGCCCGCGCTTCGTCGCCCACACCCTCGTTCGACTTCGACGGGTTGTTGGGCTTCGGCTTGTCGGTGTTGCTTGGCGAGTTGGTGCCCGCGGGATTGGTGTTGTCGGGCGAGTTATTGGGTGTATCAGGCTGTTTCGATGGCGGATCGGCGGGCTTCGGCTCGGTGCCTGCGGGTTTGGTGTCGGTGTTGGCGGGTTTCGTATCCGTGTTCGCCGGTGTGGTGTCGGTATCGGTCTTCTTCGACGGACGAGTGCCGGACGGGGTAGCACCGCGCTTTCCGGTCAGCTTCTTCATGATCGCGGCGAACGCGTCCTTCAGCTTCCGCAGCAGCGGGCGTCAGCTTCGACATCGTCGAAGCGAGTTTGCGGAACAGCTTCGAGATCGTGTTCATCGTCTTGGCGACGTAGACCGCGGCCTGGGTGGCCACCACCGGGATGCCGACACCGAGGGTGAACACCGCCTCGGCCGCCCACACCGCCAGCCGCCCGACGGTCTGAGCGACGATGTCGCGCACCACCATCCGCACCGCCGCCACCACACCACCGGCCATCTCGATGGCCTGGGAGGCCGCCTCGGCCGCCTTCGTCGCCGCGGCCAACGCATCAGCGGTCTCAGCCGCCCGCGCCCGATACGCGGTCGCCGTCGCACCGGTCCACTCGGAGATGTCCTGCTCCACGGACTGTTTGTGCGCCTGGGCGGCCTCGTTGATCTTCTCCGAAACATTGCTCCAGGTCTTGGCATACGCCTGGATCTGATCCGGATCACCGGCGACCCAGTTCAACGCCTCCTGCAACGGCTCGACATGCTCGATCAACCAACCCACACCGAAACCGGCCAGCGTGCCGAACGGGTCGACCACCACAGCGGCGACCTCGAGCCCGACACCGACGATCCCGAGCCCCGCCTCGACCCACGAACCGGACGAAATCGCTTCGTAGGTATCGGAAACCGTCTCGAACAGCGTGACACCGGAGTACCACTCCGTCGAATCCTCAGCCTGCGCGATCAGCGGATTCGACTGGCCATCACTCACTTGGCCGACCCGTTCGGCTCAACCGCCTTCAGCTTGCTCGCATTCGAGCTGTCGGTGCTCTCATACCCCTCGGCCACTGTGCGCAGCTTGCCCGCGTCCTCGCCCACAGCCGTGACGGCGGCCTCGAGCGCCGCGATCCCGTCGCTCTCCACCGAATCGACGAACAACGGTGGCAGAAACGCACAGATCTTGCCGAACGCCTCCGTCGGAGCCGACACCGCCTTCGCCGCATCCAACGCCTGCCCCAACGGCGCTGCCAACTTCTCCACATTCGACGCATGCGTCCGGATACGCTCCGGATCGACGTTCAAGCTCTCAGCCATGAGGCGTCACCTCCCCCAGACCGGGGACAACCCCAGGTTGAAACGTTCTGCGGCACGAGCTGATGCCGCCACGAGCATAGCGGGACGCCGATGTCCCTCAGGTTGGCCGCTACCGGCGACTACCGCTACGCCGTTCGTGGACGAGCAATGGCCTACTTATATTGACGCACCGAAAGACCGAGCGGTTCCGACGAATTCGAGGGCGGAGCGGCGATCAACAACGCGGACGTACTCGCGGCTGGACACTTCCGGCCGGTGCGTCGCCCAAGTATCACAGTTGCGGCGGGTGAGTCGCCCGCCAGTGCTCGGCGATATCGATTCGCCGGGTGATCCAGACCCGGTCGTGGGATTGGACGTGGTCGAGGAAGCGGTCGAGGGCGGCCGTGCGGGCGGGGCGGCCGACCAATCGGCAGTGCAGGCCGATGGAGAGCATCTTCGGGCTTCCTTCCGCCCCTTCGCGATACAGGACGTCGAAGGCGTCGCGGAGGTGGGTGAAGAACTGTTCGCCGCTAGGGAAGCCTGCCGGGGAGGCGAAGCGCATGTCGTTGGTGTCGAGGGTGTAGGGCACGACGAGGTGGGGGCGCTCGTGCGCGGTGACCCAGTACGGCAGGTCGTCGGCGTAGGAGTCGGAGTCGTAGACGAAACCGCCGTGTTCGATGACCAATTCGCGCGTGTTGGGCGAATCGCGGCCGGTGTACCAGCCCAGCGGCGGGGCGCCGGTCAGCTCGGTGTGCAGGCGCACCGCTTCGGCCATGTGGGCGCGCTCGGTCTCTATGTCGGTGAGCTGGTAGGACTTCCAACGCAAGCCGTGGCAGGCGATCTCATGACCCAGCTCCAAGAACGCCGCGACCACCTCGGGGTTCCGCTCCATGGCGCGCGCCACGGCGAACACGGTCAGGGGAAGGCCGCGGCGCTCGAAAATCCGCAGCACGCGCCACACGCCGGCGCGGGAGCCGTATTCGTAGAGCGACTCCATGCTCATGTGCCGGTTCGGAAAGGCCTGAGCTGGAGTCATTTCGGAGAGGAATGTTTCCGAGCTCGGGTCTCCGTCGAGCACACAGCTCTCCCCTCCCTCCTCGTAGTTCAGTACGAACTGCACCGCGATGCGCGCCTCGCCCGGCCACCGCGGATCCGGCGGATTCGGCCCGTACCCTACGAAATCCCTCATGCGCCCAGCTCCCCGTACAACCGCAGCCGGGCAAGTCCGCCGTCGGGATAGATGTCCAGGCGCACCTCTTCGACCGACGCCGCCATCGGCGCGATCGGGAAGCGATGCCTGGTGTCGGGCAGTAGCTCGGTGCGCGGCAACAGTTCCACGTCGGTGCCGTCGTTGGTGCGCCCCGACAGCCGCGCCGAACCGGGACTGTTGCCTAGAAAGTAGGAGGTGTCGATCTCTGCGAGCCGGATGAGCCCCGGGCCAGCGAGACGTATTCGCACCCAATCGTTTCCGTCGTCGCGGCGGCGCGCGGTCTCCCAACCGTCGCCCATGCATCGCGCCGAGCCCGGATAGAGCAACTGGTTGGGAGAACTGTAGAAGCGGTTGGAGCAGTCCAGCACCAGGGCGCCGTTCTCAAGCGCCGCCAAGTCCAGCGGGCCGAGACCGAGCAGCGCGGGATCGGGCCTCCCCTCGCCGTGGACGCGTAGCCGAGCGACGCCGCCATCCGGGTGCATGGTGAGTTTCACGTGCGTCCACCGCTTTTCGCTGTCGACCGGAAACGGATTGCGAGCGTCTCCGGCGATCGGCGCGCGGTCGATCAGCGTCGTCCAGTCCGTTCGACCGGCGAGCGACTCGGCGGTCGGATATCCCTCGACCTCCAGCGCCGCCACCGACACCGCGGGCGGATAGTTGCCGCGAAACCACGCGGTGTCCACGACGATGCCACGCACCACCCCCGGCACGCCGAGCCGCACGACGGCCGCGTCGTCGCCCGGCATGCCGCGGCGCCTGCGGGTCTCCCATCCGTCGTAGACCTGGCCTCTGTGGCCGAAGGTGGACGGTCGATACTCCGGCACGCCGGGGCTGATCAAGTTCTCCTTCTCCGCGAAGAACTCGTCGTTCGCCCAGATCACCGCGCCGCCGAGCGGGCGCACCGCAAGATCGGGCAGCAGCGTGAAATGCCCGTCGGCCTCGCTCATGTCTGCGCCTCGCCGACGTTCTGCTCCGGCAGGTGCGAGGTGATTCGCTCGCTTCGTTCGCTCATCGCTTCTCCTTCACGCCGAGATCACCGATCGGCTCGCGCGCCGCGAGCGCTTCCAACACCTCCCGGGTCAGTTCCGGTGCCGTGGAAGTCAATTCCGCCTCCGAGCGCGCGCCGCAACGCAGCCCCCGAAGCACCGTGGCGGCCAGCGCCTCGGCGGTGGCCGGTTCGTCGACGACTCCCGAAACGGCGTCGTGCCGCTCGAGGTACGCCCGCAGCCGGGGCACGGCGACATCGATCGCGCCACGGAAGAATTCGTAGGTCGCCAGCCAGCGGGTGACCAGGTGCCCCGGGTGCATGTCCCAGCCCTGGTAATAGCCGCGGCGCAGGGCGCGAGTGACCAGCCGATGATGTTCGCGCAGTGCGGCTTCCGGTTCCGCGTCCGGCACGATCTGGGTGGATCCGTCGCACACCCAGACGCCGGTCTGCGCCGCTGCCGCCTGCATGACCGCCTTGGCGTAGTCGGCGGCGGGATGGTCGAGCGCCTGGTCGATGGCGGCGATCCCGCACGCGGCGGTGTAGTCGTAGGTGCCGAAATGCAGCCCGGCGCAACGTCGCCCGGCGACCTTGATCATCTTGGCGACCGGCACACCGCCGTCGGCGCCGACGATCGCCTGCGGGCTCTCGATCTGCAATTCGAAGCGCAGCATGCCATCGGCGAGCCCGGATCCACGCTCCAACCCCTCGCACAGCGCGACGAGCGCCGAAACCTGCTCGGCGGCACGAATCTTCGGCACCGTGAAGACGAAACCTTCCGGCACACCGCCCGCGCCGTCCAGCACTAGTTCGAGGGTGCGCACGGCCCTGCGACGCTCGAGCCCCTCCAGTCCTTTGACCCGAATGCCGAAGCCGGCCGGGCCGTCGACGGACCACCCGGCCAGAATCTCGCCCGCTGCCGTCGCGGCAGCGTCCTCTTCCTCGTCCGAGCGATACCCGTAGCCGTCCTCGAAATCGATCCGCAGATCCTGCACCGGCTCACGCAGCAGCCGCTCCCGCACCGCGGGCAGCGCCGCGGCGGTGTCGAGTTCGGCGAGCGATTCGCGGTGGGTGTCCAGCAGCTCGACGGCCGCGGCGCCCCACTCCGCCGGTGTGTCGGCGCTCGCGCGGTCGGCGGGCACGTAGACGGTGTGGATCGGTTGCGTCCGGTCCCCCGACCCCGGGTAACGCGCCCGCAGATCGGCGTCTACGGCCTCGAGCATGGCCTCGATCCTGGCCCGGACGTTCTCCGGCAGCCGTGTCGCGGTCACCGTTCCTCTCCCTCCTGCATGGCGCGCCAAACCCGGTCGGCCGTCATCGGCAGTCGATCGATGCGCACTCCCACGGCGTCGCGGATGGCATTGGCCAGCGCCGGGGCGACCGGGTTGTACGGTGACTCGCTCATCGATTTCGCGCCGAGCGGTCCGAGTTCGTCGGCGGTGTCGGCGAAGTAGACCTCGGTCGAGGGTAGATCGGCGAGCTGCGGAATGTGGTATTGCCGCAATGTCCGGGTGGTCACGACGCCGTGTTCGGAGCGCATGTCCTCGTAGAGCGACGTGCCGATGGCCTGGGCGACCCCGCCCTCCACCTGCCCGCGGCACTGCACCGGGTTGAGCACGGTGCCCGCGTCGGCGGCCTGGACCGATTGCAGAATGCGGACCCGACCGGTCGCGCGCTCGACGGCGACGCGGAAGGCGTGCACGTTGAAGCTGACCGAGCGCGGGATACCCGTGTGGTCGCCGTGCGCTCTCAGTTCGCCCGCCGCCGCGAGCTCCGCCGTGCTGATCAGCCGATCGCCGCACCGCACCCCGTCCGGACCCAGGACGCAGTCGCGCACCGGTGTCCCGGTGAGTTCGGCCGCCCTGGCCAGCATCGAGTCCTTCAGCGCGAGCGCGGCTCGGTAACCGGCGTTGCCCGCGACGACGATGCCGGTCGAGCCGAACGCTCCGGTGTCGTAGTCGACGAGGTCGGTGTCCGACTGCCGGATCGCGATCCGCGCCGGCTCGGTGGCCAAGGCCGTCGCCGCGAGCTGCGCGTGCACCGTCGTCGTGCCGCTACCGAATTCCGCTGTGCCCACCCGAATTTCGAAAGAACCGTCGGACCGCAATATCGCGACGGCGGTCGAGCGATGCCCCCGCGGCGGGATGGTCGCGATCATCGCCAATGCCATGCCCTCGCCCACCGACCACCCCGGACCCGGTGCCGTTATCCCGTTGCCGCGCAGTAAAGCTCGTTGCGCGAGGTCGAGACACTGATCCAGCCCGTAGCTGCCGAACACCAGATCCCCGGCCTCCACCTTCGCACCTGTGAACGCGTCACCCGGGACGACCACGTTGCGCCTACGGAACTCGAACGCATCGATGCCGAGCTCTCGGGCCAGCTCGTCGAGTGCGGACTCGACGGCGAAGATGATCTGACCGAGCCCGTAACCGCGGAACGCGCCGGAGGGCACGTTGTTGGTGTAGACCGCACGGGCGTCCACGCGCTTGTTCGCGCACCGGTACACCTCGATGGACTCGCTCACCCCGTGGTACATCACGCCCGCGCTGTGATTGCCGTACGCACCCGCGTCGGACAGCACGTCGACGGCGAGCGCGGTGAGCACGCCGCCCGCGTCCGCGCCCGCGGTGACGGCGACGCGCATCGGATGTCTGCTGGTCGCCGCGGTGAACTCGTCGGAGCGGGTGTACTCGTACTGCACCGGCCGCCCTGTGCGCAGCACCGCGAGCGCGACGAGATCCTCCACGAGCATTTCCTGTTTGGCGCCGAAACCGCCGCCGACCCGAGCGGCGAACACCCGCACCCGTTCCCGCGGCAGCCCGAAGATGTGGCACAGCTCCTCGCGGGTCAGGAACGGCACCTGCGTGCTGCATCGGATGACGAGTCTGCCCTCGGCGTCCAGCCACCCTATGCCGCAGTGGGTTTCGAGGTGGACGTGCTGTCCGCGCGGCGAGTGCCACGTCCCGCGCACCACTCGCGTCGCGGCGGCCAGACCCGCGTCCATATCACCGACGCCGCCGTGCAATTCGGCGACCACGTTTTGTTCACGGTCGGCGATACGCGCCGAATCCGGTTTGTCGCCGTGCAGTTTCGGCGCGTCCTCGCTCAACGCCTCCACTGGATCGAACACGGCGGCCAGCGGCTCGTACGAAACGCGCAGGGCGCGGCATCCCGCCGACGCGATGTCCATGCTGTCCGCGACGACGGCGGCCACGCGCTGGCCGACGAAACGCACCGTGCGATCGAGGACGAAGGTGTCGTCCGGGTCGTCGGCGCGCCACTCGTGCCTGGCCGTGGAGAACGGCACCGCGGGGGCGTCGGCGAAGGTCAGGACAGCGTGCACGCCCGGAATCGCCTCGGCGGCGGCGGTATCGATGGAGATGATGCGCGCGTGCGGATGCGGGCTCGGCAATACCGCGATGTGCAGGGGGGCGGTCGGAGGCGCCGCCGGGTCGTCGACGGAGGGGAGCACGTCGAGCGTGAACGGCTCTGTGCCGGTGACGATCCGAGGACCGGCGGGAGCGCCGAGGCGACCGAGTCCGGACGGAAGCCGCTCGCTCGCACCCGTCCCCGCGGGCAGGGCGCTTTCCACCTCGCCAGGTGAACCGGAGCCGTCAGCATCGCCCGTCAGTGCCGCGCGAATCGGTCGATACCCGGTGCAGCGACACAGGTTCCCCTTCAACAGTTCCGGCAGATCGGCAGCATCCGGTCCCCCGTCGGTTCCGCACCCCAACCCCACCGCCGTCACCACCATGCCCGCCGTGCAGAACCCGCACTGAAACGCCGCCTCCTCGATGATCCGCCGCTGCACCGGGTGCAATCGATCCGGCGCACCGAGCCCCGCCGCCGTGGTGATCGACCGGTCGGCCGCGCGGTAGGCCGGAATCAGACACGAGTGCACCGTCTTTCCGTCGAGCCGCACCGAGCACGCACCGCAGTCGCCCGCGTCGCACCCCTTCTTCACCGCGAAGAATCCCTGCTCGCGCAGTAGCGTGCGCAGGCATTGCCCCGGACGGGGTTCGGCGTCGACGGTGCGGCCGTCGATCTCGAATCTCACGGTCGCCCACCGGGTTCGGCGCGCAGCTCGGCGGCCACTTCCACCGCGAGCAGCCCCGCGGCATGTCTGCGCCAGTCGGGCGACCCGTGCGGATCGTCGAACCAGAGCGCCGCATCGATACCCGCCACCGCCGCCGCCACCTCGCGATCCTCCGGCACGGTACGGAAATTCAGCACGACCGGACGGGTGGTCGCCGCCGTGAGCGTCAGCACGCACCGTCCGTCGGGCTCGCGCCGCCCCATCAACAGCGCACCGGACCGCCCAAGCGGCGCGAGCGCGATCTTTCGAATAGCAGTGCGCGCCAACAGCGCGCGCTCCGGCACCACGACCGAGCGCAGCACCTCGCCCGTACGCAACACCGAAAGTCCCGGCCCGATCACGAACTCCCGCAGCGGAATCCGGCGAGCACCGCCGTCGGCGGCCCACACCAGTGCGACACCGTCGAGCGCGGTCAGCGCCGCGAGCACCGCACCGGCGGGCAGCGCGAGACACACGTTCCCGCCGACGGTCGCGCTGTGCCAGATCTTGTGCGAGGCCACCAGCGCCCGGCAGGCGGGCGCGAACAGCGCGGTCCCCGGCCACCGCGGCCACCGCGCGTCGGCACCGAGCTCGCGCCCGGGCGCGGCACCGGCGAACTCCGCCAGCGTGCACGTCGCCCCGATCTCCAAGCCCTCGGCCGTCTCCGTGAAGGCGGGCCAGCCGAGCGCGGTGATATCCACCAGCCGGTGCAGCTGCGGCTGCGGCTCCGAGAACAGGAACGTCCCCCCGGCCAGCACCCCGGTCGCCCCGCCGACGCCGGCCAGGTCGGACCGCCCCCGCGCCACCACCACCGAACGGATCGTGTCCAAGTCCACGTCTCACCTCGCTCCACAGCACCTGCCGCCACAGTAGGGGCCCGGAGTTGCCGCGGTGTTGCGCGACACCCGCCCCAGATTGCGCGGCCGTTACCTCGATCGTCCTCCGCGGGCGCGACGAGGGCACCCGCGGCGAGCGGATCCCGCCGCGACCGGCGGAGGAGTTCGCGCGATGGCGATTACCGCTACCGAATGGCTGATAACGAGTGACGTCGCACTGGAGGCGGCGTTCCGGGTGGATCTTCCCGAACCGAGCAGGGGCAGCTGGGTGTTGTCCTACCTCCCGACCGATCGGCGGCTGACCAGGGAGCAGGCGCTGCTCGGCGTCGCGCTGGCGGAGATGATCCTCTTGGACCAACCGCACTCGGCAGCGCCCTTCGACCTCGAAGTCGGCCGACTGCACGCCGCGCAACTCGGGCTGACGCTGCACGACGTCATGTGCTTGCTCGCGCTGCGTGCCGACGGGAACGCCGATCCGCTGCCGTGCCCGCCGAACGCCACGGGCGATCGCGACTCCGCGCCCACCGTCGCGGAGGGGACGACAGTGTTCGCGGTCTGACGACGGGATCGGGCAGTCGACCCGATCCCGTTGTCGCCCAATGCTTCACCGAGTACCGGCGACGAGGGCGGTCTGGGCGCGCGTTACCGCGCGGCCCACCGCTTCCTCGTCCACCGTTCGCACCTCCCCGTCGCGCACCACCTCGCGGCCGTTCACGATCAGGGCGGCCAGCGGGGGCGGGGAACCGAGGATCAGTGCGGTGACGGGGTCGTCGATGCCGGCGTGGGCGGGGGTGTCCATGCGCCAGAGGGCCAGGTCGGCGAGTTTGCCGGGTTCGATGGAGCCGATCTCGGCGGCGCGGCCGAGGACCCGCGCGCCGCCCATGGTGGCCAGCTCGAGCGCGGTCCGCACGGTCATCGCGCGGGGGCCGTTGGCGGCGCGGGCGTAGAGCAGGGCGTTGCGGGGTTCCTCGATCATCGAGCCGGCTTCGTTGCTCGCGGCGCCGTCGACGCCGAGCCCCACCGCGACGCCGGCGGCGAGCAGGTCGGGAACGCGGGCGATGCCCGCGCCGAGGCGTCCGTTGGACGTGGGGCAGTGCACGACGCCGGTGCCGGTGCGCGCGATGGCGGCGATCGCGACGTCGTCGAGGTGGACGGCGTGCGCGTACCAGACGTCCGCGCCGAGCCAGTCGAGCCGCTCCAAATACTGTGCGGGCGTGCAGCCGTGAGTGGCGGCGCAGTAGTCCTGTTCGTCGAGGGTTTCGGCCAGGTGGGTGTGCAGGCGCACCTTTTCGGCCCTGGCCAGTGCGGCGGACTCGCGCAACAGGTCGGCCGTCACCGAGAACGGCGAACACGGCGCGAGCGCGATCCGGACCATGGCGTCGAAAGACGGATCGTGCCAGCGGGCGATCGCGTCGGCGCTCGCGGCGAGGACGGCGTCCAGCGATTCCACCACGGAGTCGGGCGGCAAACCGCCCGCGCTCGCGCCGAGGTCCATGGCGCCGCGACAGGGGTGGAAACGCAAGCCGACGGTCGCGGCCGCGGCGATCTCCGCGCCGAGCAGGTCACCGCCGCCGCGCGGGAACAGGTAGTGGTGGTCGGCGGTCGTGCTGCAACCCGTGCGCGCGAGGGCGACCAGCGCACCGGTGGCGGCGATCCGCACCGATTCCTCGTCGATGCCCGCCCAGATCGGATAGAGCGCGGTCAGCCAGTCGAACAGACCCGCGTCGGCGGCCAATCCCCTGGTGATCCACTGGTAGAGGTGATGGTGGGTGTTGACGAGGCCGGGCGTCAGCAGGCAGCCGCGGCCATCGATGCGCGGGGCGTCGAGCGCGGGCGCGGCGCCCGGCCCGACCGCGCCGATCCGGTTGCCGTGCACCACGACGTGGCCGCGCCGATACTCGGTGCCCGCCGCGTCAACGGTGGCCACCGCGCAGCCGTCGATCACGAGGGTCGCGGCCTGGCTCACGGCGCCCACGCCAGCCCGGCGTCCGGCGCGTCCGCGCGCGCCACCGTCGCCTCGATGAGGCCGTACGGGCGGTCGGCCGCGTAGTACACCTGGCCGCGGTTCTCGATGCCGAATCTGGCCAGGTCGTAGAGGAAGTGGTGCTTGTTGGGCGCGCTGAGGCGGACCTCGGCCAGCACCGGAAACGACTCCAGCACCGCTCTGCCCATCTCGAACAGCGTCTGTTGCAAGGCTTTCGAGTAGTGCGTGGCGAAGACCGCCACCAACCGCGCGCGAATCCCGTCGTAGGTCGCGTCCCAGTCCACGCCCTCGGTGGTGGCGAAGCGCCAGCGCGCGAACAACGAGGTGGCCAGCATGCGTTCGCGGGTCGGCTCCAGCACGGTGAACTCGTCGGTGAGGAAGTCGGCGAACTCGGATTCGGTCGACTTCAGGATGATCAGATCCCGGACGCCGCCGATCACCCACGCGCGCTGCGAATCTCCCGTACCCGCGACGGTGATTCGCGCCGTGCGCACCTCCGGACCCTGCCGCGTCCAGGTGAAGTCGTGCTCGGCGCCGTCGACCGAAACCCGTTGCCAGGCATATTCGTCCACCTCTACGGTGGCGCTGTCGACCGGCTCGATGGTGTCGACGAAATGCCGGGCCAGCGCCAGCGCGTAATCCTCGACAGATTGCAGGCCCGGCTTCTTCGCGTAGGCGTAGGCGGTCTGCTTCTGGCTGTCGGTGGGCAGCACCTTCGACTGGTCGCCCGCGGTGTAGGCGGCGGCGAAATCCCCGCGCAGCACCGTGGTGACGTTCACGTCGCGGATCTCGTGGCGCGGACCGTCGCGGTAGATCCGGACGATCCGGTTCTCCGCCTTGCCGTATCGGTTGTCGGTCAGCACGATCGGGCCGGACAGTGTCATGCTCAGCTCCCTCGGTAGGTGGAGAAGGCGTACGGCGAGAGCAGCAGGGGGACGTGATAGTGCCGCTCTTCGGCTACCACGAACGAGATCGAGACCTCCGGGTAGAAGGTGTCGATTCGCCTGTGCCCGAAATAGGTTCCGGTGTCGAAGACGATGCGGTAGACGCCCGGCGCGAGTTCGGCGCCCAGTCCGCCGATCCGGCCGTCGTCGTCGGTCGCGCCCGCACCGAGCAAGGCGTCGCCGGAATACAGGGTGACCGCCACGTCGACGGCCGGTAATCCGTGCACCGCATCCAGGACGTGCGTGCTCAAGGTACTCATGCCTTCACCTCCGGCATCACCTCGTGCCGGAGCACGACTCGCCCACTGCGTTCGCCCGGCTGACGCGCGACTCCGGCATACGCGCCACGCGCCGACATATGATCCGCCCCAGCTCGCTCGCTCATGCCAGCCCTGCCAGCATCCGCCGCAGCCGGATTCGATTGATCTTCGCCAATTCCGTTCGCATTACAGCCCTTTCGGTAGCGGGATCGTTGCGCAGCCTGGCAGTGAGAAGGTCGAGCAGTTCCGCGCCGGATCTGCCGGTGGCGCAGACGAGATACCGGTGCCCGAAGCGCTGTTCGTAGGCGCGGTTGCCTTCAGCGAGCGCCGCGCGCACCGCGTCGGTCGCCTCCGCCACGCCGGATTGCTCGCGGCCCGAGGTCGTGTCGTCCGTCCGCTCGCCGATGCGCGGATGCCCGGCCAGCGCGCGGTCGATCTCGTCCTCGGGGAGTGCGGCGAGCACGGCGTCGGCGGTCTCGTACAGGCGCTCGGCGCTGCGGTACGGCCGCCCGGCGAGCATCCCGCCGACCCAGGCGGGCGAGGCGCAACAGGCGAGCAACGCGTCGGCGGCCGTCGCGTTGGACAGGGCGTTGAATTCGGTGATTCCGGCCGGCTCGTCCGTCATCGAACCAGCATCGAATACGGCGAGCCCGCGCGCCACCAGAACATCGTCGGCGTGTCGAAGGTCGCTGTCCGAGCGAAAGCCAGGATTCGGCGCTCGCGGTTAACCTCGCACCCCGGTTGTCCGGCACTTTCAGGTAACCCACCGGCAACGCACGCGGTCTAGCGTGGGACACGTGGTTGCATCGGAACGCGCCGGGAACGCTCCGGTCGCCCGCACGGGGTGCGCGGGCATCGTGCTCGCGGCGGGCGCGGGCACCCGCTACGGCCGTCCCAAGGCATTGGCCGAGGGCGGCGCCTGGCTGCGTGCCGCGGTGGACGCCCTGCGCGACGGCGGCTGCGCCCCGGTCATCGTGGTGCTCGGCGCCACCGGCCCCGCGCCGGAGACGGTCGGACTGCCCGCGGGCGCGGTGCCCGTCTGGGCGCCGGACTGGGCGACCGGCATCGGCGCCTCGCTGCGGGCCGGGCTGCGCGCGGCGGCGCGAACTCCTGCACGAGCCGTCGCGATCATGCCGGTGGACACCCCGGATGTCGGGGCCGACGTCGTCGCGCGGGTGCTCGCCGCGGAGCGGGCGGCACCGAGCGGGCTGGCCCGCGCTGTGTTCCACGACACACCCGGTCACCCCGTTGTGATCGACCACAAGCACTGGACCTCGGTGAGCGCCGAGGCGGCAGGAGATTCGGGAGCGCGTACCTATTTGTCCAGTAGAGACGATATGGTGTGCGTCACGTGCGACGATTTGGCGACGGGAAGGGATCGAGACTTCCCGGCCTCGACGCACGCTGATCGGAGCGGAAACTGATGCGCGACATCGTCGACGACCTCTTGCGGGTATGGCACTCGGGCCGGATCGGTGGCCTGGCCACCGTGGTGCGGACCGTGGGTTCGGGGCGGCTGCCGGTGGGCACAGCGATGCTGGTCGACGCCAACGGCGCCGTGTACGGATCCGGACTCGGCGGCTCGGTGGAGACCGCGATGCACGAGGCCGCGGTGACCGCGGCACGCACCGGGCAGCGCGCCATGCATCGCCTACCCGTGCCGCCCGGCGAACCAGGCATGGAGGCGGGCGGCATGATCGACGTCTTCGCCGAGCCGTTCTCCCGGCGGGACTTTCCCGAATTCCCCACTGTCGCATCCGAAATCGCGGCGCACCGGCGGGTTACGGTGTTCACCGTGGTATGGAACCCGGACCCCGACGTGATCGGCCAGCACCTGATCACCGGTCAGCGACACAACACCGAACTGGTCGCGCTTCCCGAATCGGACGTGTTCATCTCGTCCTTCGCCCCGCCGCCGCGACTGATCATCTTCGGCGCCAACTCCTACGCAGCGGCGCTGACCGTGCAGGCCAGACTGCTCGGCTACCGCGTCACCATCTGTGATTCGCGCGAGGAGTTCGCCACGCCGGAGGCCTTCCCCGGCGCCGAAGTGGTGGTGGACTGGCCGCACCGCTACCTGAACACCCTTTCGGCCGCGGGCGAAATCGACTCCACCACAGGCATTGTCGTGCTGGCGCACGATCCGAAGTTCGAAATCCCGTTGCTCACAGTCGCTTTGCGCTTGCCGGAGCTCGGCTACCTCGGTGCCGCGGGCTCTTACTCGGCGCACGTCCGGCGCCTGGACGATTTACGGGCAGGCGGTTTCGACGAGGCGACGCTCTCACGCCTGCACTCTCCCGCGGGCCTGGACGTCGGCGCGAGCACGGCGGCCGAAACCGCCGTGGCCATCGCCGCCGAACTGCTGGCCGCCCGATCGGGCCGGTCGGGGCGTCAGCAGTCCGGGAACGCCGAGGTGATCCACGCCGAGCAGGCGTTCAGCGCGCGGGCCAGCGTCGGGTTGTGACGCGGCGGAACGCTCAGTCCTTCAGGCCGGGATTCTCCGCGTAGACCTCGCGCAACACCGAGAGGTCGAACAGCTGGTCGGCTTGGATGTCGATCTTCGCGGTGCGCAGCGCGGCGATGTTCTGTTCGATCAGCGCGTCGGTCATGGTGAGCAGACCGTTCGCGGCGGTGTCGGCGGAGACCACCAGGTCGTTCTGCGCGATAGCCTCCTGGGTCTGCTCGGCTAGGTCGAGATTCAGGTCCTTGCCGTACGTCTCGACCGCGAGGCGCGCCGATTCGGCCGGTGCGGCGACCGCGTCCTTCCACCCCCTGATCTCCGCCGTGAGGAACGCCTTCAGCTTCTCGCGCTCGTTGTCGATGGTGGACTGCTTCACCGTGAGCGTCTCCGCGACCAGCGGCAGGCCGAAATCGGCGAACAAGAAGTGCGCGTTCGGAAAACCCTTGGCGGCGAGCGTGATCGGCTCGTTCGTCACGTAACTGACCCAACCGTCCACCTCGCCGTTGGCCAGCGGCGTCGGGTCGAACTGCGCGGGCACGATGGTCACATCGCCCGGCTTCATGCCATTGGCGGTCAACAACGCGTTGAAGATGAGCTGATTGGTGTCCTGCACGCCGATCTTGCGGCCCTTCATGTCCTGCGGGGAGTTGATGGGCTTGGCCGCGGAGCTGACGATCGCGAACGGATTCTTCTGGTAGGTGGTCGCGACGATCTTGGCGGGCAATCCCTCGAGGATCGCGGGCGCGGTGGTCTGCGGCGCCGAGAGCCCGAGCCACACCTTTCCGGTGTCGAGCCCGGCCTCCACCGACGTGCTCGCCGCGCCGCCCGCCAGCAGATTCACCGAGCCGAACCCGGCCTCCCGGAAATAGCCGCGCGAATCGGCGAAATACTCGCCCGCGAATTCGATGTTCTTGATCCAGGACAGCTGGATCGCGACGGTGCCGTAGCGCGAGCCGTCCGGCGTCGAGCCGGTCGACGAGCCGCCCGCGTCGTCGCCGCAGGAGGCGAGCGCGCCGACGCCGCCGAGCGCGGCCCCGGTCAGTGCCGAATAACGAAGAAAGGACCTGCGGTTCAGGTTCGCCCCGAACGAAGAGCGTTGCGCGGGTGTCATGGACCGAATTTAGGGGGATTCGGTTTCGTTTTCTTTTCTTTCAGGTTCCCAACACCGAATCGCGACGATCAACCGCGCCCGGCATCCGGGCCGAACCGGGCCAGCACCAGGTTCTCGACGACGCCCACGATCGCGTACAGCAGCACCGACACCAGGGTGACGATCACGATGGACGCCCACAGCTCGTTGTACCGGAACGTGGGTATCGCACGGATCAGACTGGCTCCGAGACCTGTTCCACTGCCGAGCCATTCGCCGATCAAGGCACCGATGAGCGCGCCGGGCACCGAGATTCGCGCCGCCGCGAACACCGCGGGCAACGCCGCGGGAGCCGCCACCATCCGCAGCGCCGTCCAGCGTGAACCGCCGTACGCCGCGATCAGTTCCATGGCCTGGCGGGGCGCGCTGCGCAGTCCGGTCGTGATCATCACCAGAGCCGGGAAGAGCACGACGATCGCGGCCATCACGGTCACTCCGCCCGGCCCGCGGCCGAACACCAGCACGATGATCGGCGCGAGCGCCACCAGCGGCACCGAACGCAGCAGCATGGCCACCGGCATGAACGTGTGCTCCACGGCGCGGAACGACACGAACAGGGCGGCGAGCGCGATGGCCGCCGCCATGCCGACGCCGAAGCCGAGCGCCGCGTCGCGCAGCGTGATCTGGAGGTTGTCGAGGATGGCCGCGCGCGCTTGCGGTGCGCCGGGCGAGGTAACCAGATAGCGCCACACATCGCCGGGAGTCTTGCCCACCCGCGGACCCACCTGCGGGAAGGCCGCCAGGAACGCCCACCAGATGACCAGCATCAGCAGCAGCGAGGTGACGAGCGGGAACAGGAACCCGCCGAGGCGACGCAGGACGGTCATCGCACCTCCTCCCCGGTCCATGGCGTGACCAGCCGCGCCACCAGCGCCACGATCGAGTAGCCGAGACCGGCCAGCGCCGCGGCGGCCAGCGCCATCCCCCAGGTACGCGGCACGTTGTAAGCGGTCTGCGCGGCGGTCAGCGCGACACCGATCCCGCTGTCCACGCCGCCCAGATACTCCCCGATGATCGCGCCGAGCACGGCCGAGGGCGCGGCGATCTTCAACGCCGCGAGAGTATTCGGCAGCGCGGCGATCAGCTGAACCCGGTAGAGGCGTTGCCAGCGCCCGCCGCCGTAGACGTGCACCAGCTCTAGACTCGCCCGATCGGCCGAGCGCAAACCGGCGAGACTGCCGACCATCGTGGTGAAGAAGCAGTACATCGCGGCGAGGAACACCGTCGGCGTGCGTCCGCCGAAGACAACCAGGATGATCGGGCCGAGCGCGAGCAGCGGCGTGCAGTAGGACAGGATCGCCAACTGGGTGGCCAGCGATTCGAGCTGCGGTATGAGCGCCACCGCGACCGCGAGGCCGATGGCCAGCGCGTTGCCCCAGAGGAAGCCCTTCAGCGCGCCGATCGCGGTGATCTCGAAGTTCGGCCCGTACAGCTGCCAGCCGTCGGTGTACATGGTGTGCAGAACCCGCCAGGGGCTCGGGATGGTGCCGCCCGCGAGGTCGAGCGCCGCGGCGAGCCACCACACCCCGGCGAGGCCGAAGATGCCGAGCAGTCCACCGAGCCGCTTCACGACGGACCGCCCGCGTCGAGCGCACGGTCGCCGCGTTCGAGGGCGACGCCGCCCGCACCAGTCTTGCCGAACAGCAGTTCGGAGAGATAGTCGGACAACTTGTGGAACTGCGGGGTACGCATCATCTCCGGCAGCCGCGGCCGCGGCAGATCGATCTCCACCAGCCTGAGCACGCGGCCCGGGCGCGGGCTCAGCACCGCCACCACGTCGGAGAGGAAGACCGCCTCGGCGATGCCGTGCGTGACCATCAATGTGGTCGCGGGCTTCTCCGTCCAGATCCGCAGCAACTCCAGATTGAGCTTCTGCCTGGTCATGTCGTCCAGCGCGCCGAAGGGCTCGTCGAGCAGCAGCACAGTCGGCTGCACGACCAGCGCACGCGCGATGGACACGCGTTGCCGCATGCCGCCGGACAACTGCGCGGGTTTGGCCTTCTCGAAGCCCTCCAATCCCACCAGCGCGACGAGGTCGGCGATCTGCGCGGGATCCGGTTTCAGACCGGCCACCTGCAACGGCAGCTTGATATTGGATTCCACCGAGCGCCACGGCAGCAACGCCGCGTCCTGGAACGCGATGCCGAGTTCGTGGCGGCCACGCAGTTGCGCGGGCGTCTGGCCGTCGATCAGCGCGGTGCCCGCGGTCGGTTCCTCCAATCCGGCCAGAATCCGCAGCACGGTGGACTTTCCACAGCCGGAAGGACCGAGGAGCGACAGGAACGCGCCCTGCTCGGTATGCAGATCCACTCCGTCCAGCGCGTGCACCGTGCGCCGCCCGGCGCGGAAGGACTTGCTCAGCCCGCTGATGTGGATACCGGTCCCCCCGGCGTGCTCGGTGCTCATTCGGTCACGATAGAAGGACCCGATTGCACCGATATTGCATTTCGTGGGCCCAGATTGCGCAATCGTTACGCGCCGAGGGCATTTCACCGTCGGCCCTGCGGATGCGCCGTCCGTGCCATGGATATCCAGGCGTGCGCGCACCGGACACCCGGCGTCGCCGGTCCGGATACCCAGGCGTCCGCGCACGGACCCCGGCGTCCGCGTCCACGCACGGGCATTCGGTATGACGGCGAGCCGAACTCGTCGTCCGCGGATGAGATCGCGCACAGCGCTGGTTGCACACCAGGTGGACCCGCTCAGCACACTGCTCGACGCCGAACTGCACATCGCGGGCTCGGCGATCCTCTGGCGTGAGGTCATCGGCAACGGGTTCGGACTGGCCGCCGCGGTGGGCGGCATGCGGCGGCGGGTGTGGGCGTGGCCGGTCGGAATCGCGGGCAACGCGCTGCTGTTCACCGTGTTCGTCGGCGGCTTCTTCAACACACCGCAGCAGTTGAACATGGCCGGGCAGGCCGGGCGGCAGCTCATGTTCATCGCGGTCAGCGTGTTCGGGTGGTGGCAGTGGCATCGGCACGCCCGCCTCGGTACCGGGCTCGAGCACCGCGGCGTGGTGCCGCGCTGGGCCACCGCCCGCGAACGATGGCTGCTGGTCGCCGCCATGCTCCTCGGCACGGTCGGTTTCGCCCAGTTGTTCGCCTGGATCGGCTCCTACGGCCCATGGGCGGAGGCCTGGATCTTCACCGGCTCGGTCCTCGCCACCTACGGCATGGCCCGCGGCTTGGCCGAGTTCTGGTTGATCTGGATCGCCGTCGACATCGTCGGCGTCCCACTCTTGCTGAAGGCGGGCTACTACCCGTCCGCCACCCTCTACCTGATCTACGCGGGCTTCGTCGCCTGGGGTTTCGCCGTCTGGGTCCGCGCCATGCGCACCGAATCGGCGCGCACGGCATCCGTCCCGGTGGCCGCCGGGCAGGGTGCGCCCGATTGATCCCGCCCGCGAGCGACCCCGCCCATGACAGCCGGACCGAGCACGGCCGACCGATCCGCGAGCGCGCCCGCGGCATCCATACCCGTGGCGGCCGGAGAGGGCGCGTCCGACCGACCACGTCCGCGGATCGCCGCCCCGTTGCGTGACGCCGGTCGACGCCTCGACAGGCCGGTTCGCGGAACTACACCAAATCCACGCGGACGCCCGCGGCGCGGATGGCGGCGACGGCGGAGGCGTCGGCGCGGGTGTCGGTGACGAGGACGTGCACCTGGTCGATTCCGCAGATGCGGGCGAGGGCGGAGCGTTCGAGTTTGTCGGAGGTGGCGACCACCATGACGTGGCCGGAGCGGCGCACCATCTCGGTGGTCACCCCCGCCTCGTCGATGTGCCTGCACTGCGCGCCGCCCTCGGCGGAGATGGCGTTCACGCCGAGAATCAAGGTGTCCAAACGCAATTCGGCGAGGGCGCGCTCGGCGAGTGGGCCGTGCAGTTCGTAGGACTCCCGGCGCGCCACGCCGCCGAGACAGATGGTGCGCAGGTGCGGGCGCAGCACCATCTCGCCCGCGATGTTGAGCGCGTTGGTGACGATGGTGAGCTGGTCGTCACCGGAGTTGGCCAAATCCGTGCGACCCGCGAGCGCCCGCGCCACCGCCGTGGTGGTGGTGCCGCCGTTCATGCCGACCACCGCGGTCGGGTCGACCAGCGCGGCGGCGTGCTCGGCGATGCGCTGTTTGGCCTCGCCGCCGGTCTGCCGGTAGCGGGCGGGCAGGTCGTAGGCGACCGTGGTGGCCACGACACCGCCGTGGGTTCTGGTGGCCAGCTGCTGTTCGGCCAGCGCGGTGAAGTCTCGGCGCACGGTCGCGGGCGACACCTGGAGCCGCTCGGCGGCCTCCTCCACGGAGAGCCGACCCGATTCGGCGAGCAGCTCGAGCAGCCGGTTCCACCGCTGCGGACGATCCGTCGGTCCGGTCATCTCACACCGCCCCGACCCGGACGACGTGCCGTTTCTGCTTGCACGCGAACAATCTGACCACAGCCACGATGCCAAACCGTAGAGATTCCACGCGCCGCTTGCCAACGTGAGCCGCGCGCGGACTCACTGCGCGGCGAGCCCGGAATTGACCACGTAGGCGATTTCCTCGCAGATGTCGTCCAGCGAGATCCGCGCGTCCGGCTGGGTGGTCTGCACCAGTTCCTGCGCCAACGAGTTCACCGCGCCGATCACCGCGAGCGCGAACAGGTCGAAGCGCCGCGGTTTGGTCTCGCCGCGTTCGACAGCGCGCTCGGCCTCGGCGATCAGCATCGACGAGATGCGCCCGCGCTGTGCTCTGCGCCATTCCTCCACCGCCTCGCTGACCCCGACCACTTCGACGTAGCAGACCCGCGCGGTCCGCCGGTCGGCACAGGTCACCTCGAGGTAGGCGCGGAAACCGGCGGCCACCTTGCTCGACAGCGGCTCGTTCGCGGTGCGCGCCAGCGCTTCCGAAGCACGGGCGATGGCCCGCGTGGTGATCCGATCCACCAGGGCGATCAGCAGGGCCTCGCGGCTGCCGACGTCCTCGTAGAAGCTGCGCGTGGAGACGTTCGCGAGGGTGCACAGGCGCTCGATCGAGGTGGTCGCGTACCCCTGGGTGCCGAACAATTCCAGGGCCGAGTCGATCAACCTGGTCCGCCGCTGCGCCACCCGCTGCTCCTTGGACAACCCCGCGTAGTTGCGGCCGTCCTTGGGAGCGCCGTCCTGCCGTGCCACCAATCGATGCTACCGCCGAAGGATGCCGCTCGCGGGGCTCGAGCGGCGGTCGGAGAAGGGCGATATCGCTGGGCGGCCTCACTTCACGCTGCCCGCGGTCAGTCCCGCGACCAAGCGCTTCTCGATGAGCGCGAACAGGATCACCACCGGCACGATGCCGACGGTCGAGATCGCGAACACGTACTGCCACGCGGTGTCGTACTGGCCGACGAACTTGGTCAGCGCCACCGAAAGCGGCTGATTCTCCGGCGTGGTCAGCACCACCAGGCTGGCCGCGAACTCGTTCCAGCAGGCGACGATCGTGAAGATGGTCGCGGTGACGATGCCCGGCCAGACCAGCGGCAGACTGACCTTGGTGAGGATCTGCCAGCGGTTCAGCCCGTCGAGCTGGGCCGCCTCCTCGATCTCCACCGGGATCGCGGCGAAGAAGCTGTGCAGGATCCACACCGCGAACGACAGGTTGAACGCGGCGTTCACCAGGATCATGGCCAGCCAGGTGTCGTTGATGCCCAGCGCGAAGAACTGCCGGATCAGGCCGGTCACCAGCACCGTCGGCTGCAACATCTGGGTGATCAACACCAGTCCGAGGAACACCGCGCGGCCCGGAAAGCGATGCCGCGCAGTGTGATACGCGGCCGGGATGGCGACGAGCAGCACGAGCACCGTGGCGCTCACCGCGATGACGACGGTGCTGACCATGTTGAACGGCAGCGGCGTCTCTGGGGTGTCCCACATCGTGGCGTAGTTGTCCGGATGCCAGGTCTGCGGCAGATAGGTCGGTGGGATGCGCAGGATTTCGGCTCGGCTCTTCAGCGAACCGAGCACCATCACGACGAACGGCGTCAGGAAGATCAGCGCGATCACGACGCCGATCGCCGTCAGCTCCCAACGTCGGCGCTTCGCTCGTACCGGCGCCTCTTTCGGTGCGGTGGTGGCGTTTTGGGACGGCACGCGCACCTCTGTCTCGGCGGTCATGCGTCGACCTGCCGCGTCGGCCGGACCAGTTTCACGTAGATCGCGATGATCACCACGATCAGCGCGAAGTTCAGCACGCTCATCGCGGCGGCGGTGTCGACCTGCTGGTTCTGCCGGATCAGCTTGAACGTCAACGTCGTCGTGGTGTCCGCGGAGAAGCCCGCGATGCTTCCGGTGACGACTTGCAGGATCGGCAGCGAATTGAACACGTTGATGATGTTGATGACGGTGGCGACGGCGATGGCCGGGCGCAACTGCGGCAGCGTGAGGTAGCGGTAGCGCTGCCACGGACCGGCGCCGTCGACCCGGCCCGCCT
Organism: Nocardia amikacinitolerans NBRC 108937; assembly: GCF_001612615.1. Taxonomy (GTDB): domain Bacteria; phylum Actinomycetota; class Actinomycetes; order Mycobacteriales; family Mycobacteriaceae; genus Nocardia; species Nocardia amikacinitolerans. Next base: position 28,269 of record NZ_BDAU01000044.1, read on the forward strand.
CCTCGATCTCGGCCGGAATCGATTGCAGCCCCGCCAGAATCGTGTAGGTCGTGAACGGAATCGAGACGAACACCGCGACGCCGATCGCCACGAGGAAGGCCTGCGTCGGCTGCTTGGTGAACCCGTAACCGCGCTCGAGCAGCCCGATGTCGACGAGGAACCGGTTGGCGATGCCGACGTCGGGATCGAGCATGTAGTAGAAGATCGTCGTCGTCATCACCACCGAGGCGGCCCACGGCACCAGGATGGCCATCCGCACGGCGGTACGTCCGGGAAAGTCCTTGTTCAGGAACTGGGCGAGCCCGGCGGAGAGCACAAGGGTGATCAGCACGACGCTGACCACCCAGACCACCGTGTGCGCGAGCACCGTGCCGAGTTCGCCGATGTCGAACAGAGCGCGGAAGTTCGCCAGCCCGGCGGGCCCTCGGTCCTGACCGTAGGCGCTGAGATCCCTGGTGCTCGTCCACAGCATGTAGCCGACCGGGAACGCGACGATCGCCACGATCAGCAGCAGGGCGGGCCCGAGCCACGGGACCGCCCTCAGCATCGCATTGCGCCGCACGCTATTTCGCTGCTTCCTGAATGCGGGCCAGTACCTGCGCCGGGTCGGCGCCCTGCGCGATGGTGCCCATCTGCTGCCGGATGGCGCCCTGCGCCGCAGCCCATTTCGGATTGTTGCTCGGGTAGAACTTGGCAACGGGCAGCGTCGCGGCGAACGCCTTGGTGACCGGGTCCTGCGCCAGTTCGGCCGCGCCGCTCTGAGTGATCGGGATGAAGCCCTCGTGCTTCACGAAATTCGCGTACACGCTCGCGGAGTAGAAGTGGTCGAGGAACTTCTTGATCGTCTCGGTCTTCCTGCCGTCCTTCTTGAAAGCCATCAGGTGATCGGCGACGCCGAGGGTCACCGGCTGGCCGGATTTGGTCGGCGACGGCGCGGTCGCGTACTTCAGCTCGGGATTCTTGGCGGCGATCTGACCGATGGTGGGCGGCAAGCCCTCGATCATGCCGACCTTGCCCTGGATGAAGGCGTTGATCACGTCCTTGCGGTCGGTCGCGCCCGGATTCGGTTGCGTCGCATTGGCGTCGATGAGCGTGCGCATGGCGCGCACACCTTCCAGGTTGGCCGGGGTGTCGACGGTGATCTCGCCGCCATTGGACCAGTCGCCGCCCGCTCCGAAGGTCCAGATCGAGGTCTCGCCCTGCGCTTCTTCGCTACCGAGCGGCAGGCCGTAACCCGAGACGCCGTCGCCGAGCGCCTGAATCTTGGCCGCGGCCTCGGTCAGCTCGGCCCAGGTCTTGGGCGGCGCGGCGACACCGGCGCGCGCGAACAGATCGGTGTTGTAGAACAGCGTGCGGGTGGAGGCGAACAGCGGTAGCGCGTACTGGGTTCCGTCGAGCGAGGCGTTCTTCGCGAAGCCGGGCTGAATGTCGGCGAGCACCTGCGGGGAGACGATTTCGGCTGCGGGGTACAGCATTCCGTCGCCCGCGAAGCTGGCGTAGGCGTCGATGTTCAGGATGTCGGGCGTGGTGGAGGGCGACTGGAGCTTGGTGCGCACCACGTCGTTGATCGAGTTCCAGGACTCCAGCTGGAGATTCACCTTCAGGCCGGGATTCTGTCGTTCGAAATCGGCGATGATCCCGTCCCAGAGCGCCTTGGTTCCGGTGGCGCCGTCGCTGTAGACGGGGGCGAGGAAGTTGATCGTGGTGTCGGAGTCGGCGGAATCGTTGGAGCCGAAGCCACACGAGGCGACCGCGACGGCGAGGCCGGTGGCCAGCGCGGCGCCCGTGAGCAGGCGGTGGAGTGGTCGTTTCACGAAGCGAACCTTTCGAATCTGCACCCCCGGCGCCTACCGACCGCCGATGATGAAGCAAAACGTGTCGACCGGTTGAATCTAGCGCGAATGATGATCGAACGTGACCATTTTGCGCAGATATTTGACATGAACGATCATCGGCGCGATTCTGTTCTCGTGCCGTCCGCTGACCACGCCCCCGCATCCCACCTGGCCGCCGAGGTCGCCACCCAGCCCGACGACTGGGCGCGCGCCGCCGCGATCGCCGCCGAACACCGCGCCCTGCTCCCGCAGCCGGGTGAACGGGTCGCCGTGATCGGCTGCGGTACTTCGCTGTTCATGTCTCGCGCCATCGCGGCGCTACGCGAGGACGCGGGCCACGGCCTGACCGACGCGTGGCCCGCGAGTCAGGTGCGCGGCCGCGACTACGACCGCTACCTGGTCATCTGCCGATCGGGCACCACCACCGAAGTGGTCTCGGCGATGCGCGAGATCCCGTCGCACATCCCGCGCACGGTGATTTGCAGCAGCCCTGGCACCCCGGTGCTGGAGCTGGGCGACCCGATTCTCATCGACGAGGTCGACGAAGAATCCGTGGTGCAGACCCGCTTCGCCACGACCACATTGGCGATCCTGCGCTGGCATCTCGGCGAGGACCTCGGCCCCGTCGTCGAACAGGCGCGCGCCGTCTTGGCCGAGGACCCCGCGGAATCGCTGGCCGCGGTGCGCTGGACCGAGCAGATCACGTTCGTAGGCATGGGTTTCGCGGGTGCGCTTGCCGAGGAGGCGGGGCTCAAGCTGCGCGAGTCCTGCCAGTCCTGGGCCGAGTCCTACCTCGCGACGGAATACCGGCACGGGCCGATCAGCATCGCCGCGCCCGGCCGCGCGGTCTGGGCGCTCGGGCCGCTGATCCCGGATTTCGCCGCCGACGTCGCCGCCACGGGGGCCCACTTGGAGCACCGCGACATCGATCCGATGGCGGAGCTGGTGCGCGTGCACCGCCTCTGCGTCACGCGCGCCGCCGACCTCGGGCTCGACCCCGACCATCCGCGCAGCCTGAACCGCTCGGTCGTCCTGGACCAGTGACCGGTACGCCGCCGTGTCCGCGCCCAAGTCCCACATCCCGGAGCCGCCGACGACAAGGTTGCTGAGAGTAACTACGCTCCCGGAGATGGACACGCATCGCGTCGGCGGCAGCGCACTCGCGCCTGCGGTCGAGGCGCGGCCGCCCGGCCCAAGCACGTCGAGACGGGACACACCGGCGATGCCCTTGGGCTCGAATGCACTCACGTTGGGTTTGGACGTCGGCGGCACCACCATCAAAGGCGAGATCGCCGACGCGTCCGGCGCGATCCTCGCGGCGGGCACGGTACCGACCCCGCGCGGTGAGACGGCGTTCGAGGCGATGGGCGAGCTCGGCGACAGCTTGCTCGCCGAGTTGCCCGCGGATCGGCGCGGCCGGCTCGGCCGGGCCGCTGTCCTGCTGCCCGGCATCGTCGACGCCGCGCGATCGATCGCCGTCTTCAGCGGCAACGTCGGCTGGCGCGATGTGCACGTCGGCGATCGCTTCACCACGCGCTGGGGCGTTCCGGTGTTGATCGAACACGATGTGGCCGTTGCGGGTTGGGCCGAATGGCGTTTCGGCGCTGGGCGCGATCACGGCGACGTTCTGGTGATCGTGCTCGGCACCGGAGTCAGCGGGACGCTGTCCGTCGGCGGCCGGTTGGTGCGCAGCGCCTTCGGACAGGCGGGCGAGTACGGCCACATCCCCGTACGGTCCGCCGACGGGTTGCCTTGTGCCTGCGGGAATGTCGGTTGCGTGGAGACGCTCGCCTCCGCCGCGGCCATCGCCCGCAACTACGCTCGGCTGTCCGGCCACGAAGTGAGCAGCGCGGCAGACGTTTTCGGACGGCTGCCGGACGATACCCACGCGGTGCGGGCGGTGGACGACGCCGTCGCCGCGCTCGCGGACGGACTGCTCGGCGTCATCCACGCGGCCTGCCCGGAACTCGTCGTACTTGGCGGCGGGCTTGCCGGTGCGGGCGCCGCGCTCAGCGAGCGCTTGCAGACAGCGCTGGAGCAGCGTCTCCGCGTGGTGCCGGTCCCGAAGGTGGTGCTCGGCGAATTCGGTGCGCGCGCCGGGCTCGCGGGTGCCACGCTCTTCGCCAGGTACGGAGCGCTGATATGAGCGCGCGGCGGAGTCCATCGTTCCCGGCGAGGACGCGATTCCGCCGAGTACGAAGCACGCGGCGCGACTCGGAGCCCACGACCGAGACTCGATTCCGCCGAACACGAAACCCTCGGGCGAGCGCCCGGACCGGTCCGGCCCAACGGACGGAGGCTCGATGACCAACACCTCCGACGGCCTGGAGGTCCGCGGCCGAATAATCTCGGCGTCGTTCGACCTGACCGACGGCGTGGTCTCCGTGCACGGCGATCGCATCGTCGCGGTGCGGCCGATGGCCGAATGGCTTGCCTTCCATCCGGATTCGGCGCCGCCCAAGTTCTCCGGCCTGATCGTCCCCGGCCTGGTGGACATCCACAATCACGGCGGCTTCGGCCACCGCTTCGACACCGTCGACGCGGACGAGGCGCGCGCGGCCGCCGGATTCCACCACTCGCGCGGATCGACGACGGTGCTCGCCAGCGTGGTCACCGGTCCCGCGGCCGACATGGTCGCCCAGGTCGCGACGCTGCGCGCGCTCGCCGTCGACGGCACGATCGGCGGAATCCACGCGGAGGGACCGTTTCTCGCGGTCGCCCGCTGCGGCGCCCAGGACCCCCGCTACCTGCGCGACCCCGACCCCGCACTGACCGACGAACTGCTGACCGCCGCCGACGGGCACCTGCGCGTCTGCACCATCGCGCCGGAATTGCCCGGCTACGACGCGGTCGCGCAACTCCTCACCGACAACGACGTGGTCATCTCCCTCGGCCACAGCGACACCGATTTCGCGCGCTTCCGGCAGGCGCTCGCGCCGACCGGATCGGCGCGCCTGGTGACCCACCTGGCCAACGGCATGCCGCCGCTGCACCAGCGCAACTCGGGACCGGTCGCCGCGGCTCTGACGGCCGCCGCCAACGCCCACGCGGTGGTCGAGCTGATCGGTGATGGAGTGCATGTCGACGCCGGTTTCGGCGCATTGGTTTTCGCCGCCGCTCCGCGGCAGGTCGCGCTGATCACCGACGCCATGCAGGCCGCGGGCATGCCCGACGGCGAATACCGGCTTGGACCGCAGGCCGTCCGGGTGATCGACGGGGTGGCCAGGGTGCCCAACGGGTCGATCGCGGGCGGCACGGCGACTCTGGCGCAATGCCTTTCGTGGGCGGTCCGGAACTGCGGTGTGCCGCTGCCCGACGCGGTGCGCGCCGCGACCGCCGTACCAGCCGCCGCCGCCGGCCTGACCGACGTGGGCGATCTCCGAACCGACCAGTACGCCGACCTGCTGATTGTCGATGACGATCTACAGTTGCGCCGGGTGCTCAGACGTGGACAGTGGTTGACGTGATCCTCACTGTGACAATGAATCCCGCGTACGACATGACCTACCGGGTCGAGCGATTCGAGCGGGGACAGGCGCACCGCGTCCGCTCCGTCGAGCAGCGCATCGGCGGCAAGGGCATCAACGTGACGCGGGTGCTGAACCAGCTCGGCAAGTACGCGAGGGCGACCGGCTTCTCCGATCACGCCTTCGCCGCGGCCGCCGAGCTGGAGATGCCGGTCGACTTCGTGCACGCGCTGCCGTGGGTTCGCCGGACGGTGGTGATCAGCGAGTCCCGCGACGGCACCGCCACCGCGCTGTGGGAGCCCGGCGCCCGCGTGTCGAACCCGCACGCCGCCGAGCAACTCGCCATCCGGGTCGCGGGCCTGCTTCCCGATATCAACGGCCTCGTCGTCTCTGGGTCGCTGCCGGGCGGGATAGATCCCGGCCTACCCGCCGAGCTCGCCCGATCGGCGGTCGCGGCGGGGGTGCCGACCATCTGCGATGTGGACGGCGAGGCGCTGCGGCTTGCGGCGGAGGTCTCCGGCGTGGTGCTGATGCCGAATACCGAAGAGCTGGCGCGTCTTTCCGGCAGCACCCAGAGCACGCCGGAGGAGGTGGTTGCGGCCGCCCGCCCGCTGATCGATCGCGGCGTGCGAGCCGTCGTCGCCACCCGCGGCGCCAAGGGCATGATCGCGGTGACGGCCGACGGCGCGTGGTGCGCGACGCTGCCCGAGCCGCTGGCCGGAAATCCCACCGGCGCGGGCGATTCCGCCGCGGCGGCGGTGATCGCGGCGCTGTCCACCCGCACCGAGCCCGACTGGGCGGCCATCCTCACCGACGCCGTGGCCACCGCGGCGTCGGCCGTCGTCATCCCAGTGGCCGGTGAGATCGACCGCTGCCTGCGTACCCGCCTCGCACCGACCGTCCGGGTCGACAAGCTCGCCGCCCCGGAATCCGAAGAGACCACGCCATGACCGCGGAGACCAACCCATGCCGCTGACACCTGTACCGGACCTGATCGCGGCCGCGAGACCCGGCGGCCTCGGCGCGTTCAACGTGATCACCCTGGAGCACGCCGAGGCCATCGCCGCTGCCGCCGAGGACGCGAAACGTCCCGTGGTCATGCAGATTTCGGAGAACACCGTCCGCTATCACGGCTCCCTGGCCCCACTCGCGCTGGCGTGCCTGCGGATCGCGGCGGACAGCTCCGCGTCCATCGCGGTGCATCTCGATCACGCCACGTCCGTCGAACTCGTCACCGCCGCTGCCGAACTGGGCATCGGTTCGGTCATGTTCGACGCGTCCACGCTCGACTACGCCGCCAATGTCGCGGCCACCGCAAAGGTCGCGCGGCGGTGCCGCGAGCGCGGCGTCTTCGTCGAAGCCGAACTCGGCGAGATCGGCGGCAAGGACGGCGCGCACGCTCCCGGCGTCCGCACGGATCCGGACGAGGCCGTCGAATTCGTCGCGGCGACGGGCGTCGACGCGCTGGCCGTCGCGGTCGGTTCCGCACACGCCATGCATGCAAGAACCGCCGAGCTCGACCTCGAACTGATCGCCACGCTGGCCGCGAAAGTCCCTGTGCCGCTGGTCCTGCACGGCTCGTCCGGGGTGCCGGACAACGGCCTGCGCGCCGCTGTCGAGCACGGTATGACGAAGGTCAACATCGCGACCCGGCTCAATGTGCTGATGACCGAGGCGGTCCGGTCCGCCGTCATCCGCGACGCCGACCTGTCCGACCCGCGCAAGTACCTGGCGCCCGGCCGCGCCGCCGTCCGCGCGGAGGTCGAGCACTTCCTCCACCTCCTCGCGAACCGACCGGACGACCCTCACCGGCACGGTCCGCCGAGGTAGGGCAGCCTGCGAATACCGGCCGAGACCTCGAGCGCCAGATCCTGGTAGCCGAGCGCCAATTCGGCGAGCAGCTCCCAGTCGTCGTGCACTACCCAATCCGGTTCCGACACCAGCGAAGCGAAGGCGCGGGCCGAGAACTGGGCGAGACGATCGATCACCATGCCGACGGATTCGGTGTGCATGTGCGCGCCGCCGTGCGCGGGCGGCAGCTCGGTGGCGACCCAGCGATCGATGCCGAGCACGAGGTGCACTCGACGCTGATCGATCTCCCCGGTCGCATCGGCTTCGGTGCGCAGTCGCCGCACGTGCAGCTCGCCGAGCGTGTGGGCGGATTGCAGAACCGGATGTTCCTCGCTCGGCTTGGCGCGAAACGCCCTGAGCACGTGCTTTTTCGATGGCAGTGGTTCCACCGCGCATTCCCCTGTTCGAATAGTGGTGCAGGACAACGCTCTTATCGGTCGCTCCGCGCGAAACGCGGAAGCGCCTTGTCCCAAGGCCTTTCGTTGACCGCGAGGCCGATGGCCTCCAGCGCGGTGAGCCCGACCCGCGAGGCCAGATCGTCCATCAAGGCGACGGTGTCCGCCGCCTGCATCGCGGCGACTGCCTGCTCGGTGGTGAACATCCGGCCGCGGAGATACGACACCACCCAGGTGTCGTCACTGACCCGCCGCGCCTGATGCGGCGTCCGGTCACCGACCATCCAGCACTTACCCACAACATGCACAGACATCCACCCCTCGATCCCGCCGGGCGGGACCGGCCGGAGCACACCCGCGATGTGACATGAGACACAAGGAGGCTAGGTGAGCGTCGCATTGTGCGTCAAGTTGACAAAATGAAACGGCATTGTGCGAGCCGGTCACCGCGGGGAGTACGGTCATCTCCACGCATCGCTAGAGCTGGAAGGACACCATCCAACGATGGCACCACTCTCGCCGACGGTCGCGCGTCGGGAACTGATGCTCCGTATCGGGCGGAGGCGTAAGCAGAACGACGTCAGCGTGTCCGCGATCGCCAAGGAGCTCGGCTTCTCCATCTCCTACTGGTCGAAAGTGGAGAAGGAACGCGTCCTCGCCGAATCCAAACTCGACGAGCTGATGAAGCTACTCGACTTCGACGCGGCCGAACGCGAAGAGCTGCACGAACTTCGCGACATCGCCAGGCAGCGCGGGTGGTGGACGAGCTACTCCGGGCTGATCTCCGACGAGATCGGCCGCCTGTACGGTCTCGAACACGGCGCCGACAGCGTGCGCACCTACGAAAGCATCCTGATCCCAGGGCTATTGCAGACCGCCGACTACGCCCGTGCGCTGATCGCGAACGATCGCGCGCGGATTCGCCAGGTCGAGATCGACCGGCTGGTGGAGATCCGGCTGCGCCGCCAGCGGCGCCTGCACGGATCGGATCCGTTGCGCGTCACCGCGATCGTCAACGAGGCCGCGCTGACCCAGCAGATCGGCGGTCCCGAGATCATGTTCGATCAGGTGCGCCACTTGGCCGCGCTGCTCGAGGAGCACATGGAGACCATCGACCTGCGGATCATTCCGTTCGAGGCGACCGGCGGCGGCTTGCTCGGCGGCGCGACGTTCCACCTGCTCGGCTTCGACAAGTCGGTGCTGCCGGATGTCGCGTGGACCGAGACACTGGTCCACCACGGCGTCATCGAGGACACCGAGCCGGTGCGGCATCTCAACACATTGTTCGCGAACGCCTTGGCCGAACAAGCGCTTTCGCGCGAGGAATCGCTCGCGGCGCTGGAACGCAAGATGTCCGGCGCGTCCGGCCGGTAGCATCGCGCCATGAGCAGCGTGTCGTCAGCCGAGACGGGCTGGTTCAAGTCGTCGTATTCCAGCGATTCGGTCGCCTGCGTGCAGGTCAAATTCGAGCCGGGGCGGGTGCTGATCCGGGACAGCAAATACCGGGGTCGGGCGAGCGAGCGGCCGATGCTCGACTGCTCGCCCGCGGACTGGGCGGCGCTCACCGCGGGCATTCGCGCGGGCGAATTCGACCGCCCCTGAGCGCTGTTCGGCGCGCGCTCCGGTCGGCGCGGTTCCCGCGCGGCGTCAGCCCCCTTCTGCGCCGAGTCCGATCGGCGGGTCCTGCACGGCGCGAGTCCTGTTCGGCTGCCGTTCACAGCCGACTCTCAGCGTGGTCACCGCCGTTCTCGAGCGGGAAGGTTCAGGATCGACACCGTCGACGAACGGAAGGTCCCGCGGCGCTCCACGCGGGACGCCTCCACTTCCCTTTCCCGACACGGTGGCTCACTGCCCTGACCACCACCCGCCGGGCCGGCGGCGCCGACCCCTCGCAGCGCGCCGCCGGTCCGCACAGTCGGACTCCGGGACGCGGTCCGGATATCCGGCCCGCAATCACTCGATGATGGGCGTTTCAGGAAAGGCGGCGTCGCGGAAAGCTTTTCGATTCAGTCGTCGGTGAGCGGTTCGGCGAGTGCCCAGCCGCCCGCCTCGAGATGCGCGGCGACCCTGGCGATGTCGTGCTCGTCCGGCTGTTCCATGGCGATCCTGGCGATCGCGGCCACGATGTCCTCGTGGCTGATCTCGGAGTCGGGATTGCTGTCCGCCAGTTCCTGAGCGACGGCGGCCACCTCGTAGTCGGTGAGATGGCGGTGCAGGACCGCGAACAGGGCGACGTAGTCGGACTGCGGAATGCCCTGCGGATATCCGGCGCGCAACCAGCCGAGGACGCGGCCGAGGACCTTGGGGCGTGAGGTTTGGGGGTGATCGGTCAATGCAACGCCCTTCAGGACTGTCCGAACAGGTGGATGCCGAACTTCGCGGCGAGAAACGCCTTCGCCGTGTAGAGGATCCCGGTGACGATCGCGACGACGATCAGCGCGAAACAGGCGTAGGCGCCTGCCAGCGCCGGATAGTTCCGGCGGGCGCCGCCGCCCTCGCCGTCGACGGTATCGGCGGCGGACCACAGCCGCACGCCGAAGGCGAAGACGATCGGCAGCCCGGCGCCGAGCACCAGGGACACCGCGACCACCTTCCACAGGGAGTTCAAGTTCGTGACGAGCGTGTGCACGGTGGCTCCTCTACAGCTGGGCGGAACGGGTGGGCGGATGCGCCTGCGCCGGAGGCCCGGCGTTGCGCGGGTCGCCGCCGCGCGCCGCGTCCCCGTGCGGATCGTCGGTCGAGCGCGGTCCGTGGTCGGCCTTGGCAACGTCGGGAGCAGCCGTCGGCGTGTCGGAGTCGCCAGGCCACTCGTTGACGTTGGTGGTGTCGACGGGGTTACGCCGCGACCGCAGCCACATCAGCGCGGACAGGACGATCAGGATCCCGAACACCACGAGGACGCCGGGCAGCCCGCCGACGAAGTGCGCGACGGCCCAGCAGAGCGCACCGGCCAGGCCCGCCATCGGCAGCGTCAGCAGCCAGGCGACCACCATCCGTCCCATCACCGACCAGCGCACCTCGGCGCCCTTGCCGAGCCCGCTGCCGAGGATGGAGCCGGTGGCCGTCTGGGTGGTGGACAGCGGCAGGCCGAAGTGCGCGGAGGTCAGGATGATCGCGGCCGAGGAGGATTCGGCGGCAAGGCCCTGCGGCGAATCGATCTCGACCAGCCCCTTGCCGAGGGTGCGGATGATCCGCCAGCCGCCGAGGTAGGTGCCCGCGGCGATGGCCACGGCGCAGGCCGCCATCACCCACAGCGGCATCTCGTCGTTCTTGGTCAGCGTTCCATGCGCGACCAGCGCGAGGAAGATGACGCCCATCGTCTTCTGCGCGTCGTTGGTGCCGTGCGCGAGGGAGACAAGCGACGCCGAACCGATCTGGCCCCAGCGGAAGCCCTCCCGGACTTTGCCTTCGTTGGATTTCGCGGTGATCCGGTAGACCGCGCGGGTGCCGATCGCCGAGACCAGCGCGGCGACCACCGGGGCGAGCACGGCGGGCAGCACGATCTTGGTGAGCACGCCGTCGGAACCGGACGCCCAGATCACGCCGCCCCAACCGAGGGAGGCGATGGTCGCGCCGATCAGACCGCCGAACAGCGCGTGCGAGGAACTCGACGGCAGGCCGAACAGCCAGGTCAACAGGTTCCAGAGAATGCCGCCGACCAAACCTGCCAAGACGATGATCAGCAGATCGTGTCCGTCCACCGCACCCAACTGCACGATGCCCTTGGCCACCGTGGCCGCCACCTCGACCGACAGGAACGCGCCGATCAGGTTCAGCACCGCCGAGAGCGCCACCGCGACCCGCGGCCGCAGCGCGCCCGTCGCGATGGAGGTCGCCATCGCGTTGGCGGTGTCGTGGAATCCGTTGGTGAAATCGAAAGCGAGTGCCGTGACGATGACGATCAGCAGAACCAGTAATTCGACGGTCACGCCTCCAGTGTGCGGCACCGCTCCAGCGGATTGCCATGCGGTAACCACCTGCCGGGAAGACTTCCGGGTGCGCTAGCGTGGACGCCCGAGGTGGCACCCGGTGCGGTCAGGGGAGTCCGAAACTGGAGCAGCCGCTCGGCGCGGGCTTCCCCGCGAGGCGCTCGTCGATCCAGGCATTCACGCCCGGGATTCCGGTGGCTCCGACGATCATGTGCTCGCCGAGATAGACCTCGAATCGGACCGGCACCCCCTGCGCGCACCAGTCGTCGTAGAGATTCTCGGCGCCCTCCAGCGGGATCCACACCTCGTGCGCGCCGTGGTACATGAACACCGGAACGCGCGGCGCGGCGGCGCCTAGCCGGTTCTGTCGGCAGCACCGTCGCGGGATCGCGCGAAGGGTGATTCAACTCGCGGAGCGGACCGGCGGGCACCGGACCCGGTCCCGGCAGCACCGCGAGACTCAGCGCCGCGCCGAGAGAGGTCACGACCGCGAGCAGCACGGCTCGCCGCCCTACGCGACCGATGCCCGCCGACCACATCCACCGTTTCCTGCGCACAAAGGCTCCCGTCCAGACCGACACCGGACCGTTCGGCCCCCAAGTCTGAACCACCGCCGCCGCGCCGCTCCGCAAGCTCGGGGGGCGCGTCGTAGCTGGTCAGGCGCTCGAGGGAGTCACGTGCCGTGCGCTCACGGCAGCAGGGCGCGGATGGTGTCGATGGTGTCGGCGTCGGCGGGGGTCTTGTCGGGGCGGTAGCGGACGACGCGGGCGAAGCGGAGGGCGACGCCGCCGGGGTAGCGGGGGCTGACTTGGACGCCGTCGAGGGCGATTTCCACGACGAGTTCGGGCCAGAGGTAGACGGTGTGTTGGTCGCGGGAGCGTTCGTGGCGGGGGAATTCGGCGGTCTGCCAGTGCAGCAGCGCGTCGGTGAGGCCCTTGAAGGTCTTGCCGACCATGACCGGTTCGCCGGTCGCCGGATCGCGCGCGCCGAGGTGCAGATTCGACAGGTAGCCGGTGCGGCGGCCGTAGCCCCATTCCGCGCCGAGCACGATCAGGTCCATGGTGTGCGTCGGCTTGATCTTCAGCCAGGCGCGGCCCCGGCGGCCCGCGGCGTACGGCGCGGACAACGACTTGACCATCACGCCCTCGTGCCCGGCGGCGAGCGCGCCGTCGAAGTACTCGGCGGCGGCCTCGGGGTCGGGGCGGATCAGCGCGGGGATGGTGTGCTCGCCCGCCACGTGCAGCAGCGCGGCGCGCCGTTCCGAGAGCGGGGCGTCGAGCAGGTCGCGGCCGTCCAGGTGCAGGCAGTCGAAGAAGTACGGGTGCAGCAGCAGTTCCCTGGTCGAACTCACCGCGGGGACGAGCGGACCGGCGGACGCGCCGGGCGGCAACCTCGCCTCGTCGCCGGGCTCGACCGCGGCGAAGCGGCTCATGGTCTCCTGGAACGGACGCGGCCGTCCGGAATCGGTGAGCGCCAGCGTCTCCCCGTCGAGCACGACGCTCCGGCACGGCAGCCCGGCCACCAGCCGGACCAGTTCGGGCACGCCGGAGGTGATGTCGCGCAGGGTCCTTGTGAAGACGCGGACCTCGTCGCCGTCGCGGTGCACCTGGATACGCGCGCCGTCCAGCTTGTGCTCGACACTCACATCGCCGTCGAACTCGCCCATCGCCTCGTCGAGCGCGGAGCCAGGGGAGGCGAGCATCGGCTGGATCGGCCTGCCCACCTCGAGCCGGAACGCGGCGAGCGCCTCCGAACCGCCGGTGAGCGCGGCGGCGGCGGTGACGGGCAGCTGCCCGGCAAGCATGTACGCGCGCCGGACCTGCTCGACCGGCACCGCGGCGGCTACCGCGACCGCCTCGGCGACGAGCGCGGTCAACGCGCCCTGCCGGATCTCACCGGTGAGCAGGCGAAGCAGGAACGACTGCTCGGCCGAGGTCGCCGCACTCCAGAGCGCGGTCAGCAGTTCTTTGCGGCGGTTCGCCGAGCCCTTTCCCGCGATGGTGGCGAGTTCGTCGAACACCTTGTCGACCGCCGAAACCGACAGTGTCGCAACGGAAGCCGACCCACCGTCCAGTCCGGTGAGGGTGCGCCATCCGGTGCCGATGCGACCTTGGCGCAGCTCACCGGAAACCCACGCCACCACGGGCGTGAGTTCCTCCGGCGAGGCCGCGCCGAGCAACTCGGCGAGCGCGGCGATCTTCGTCTTTCGGGACCTGGTCGCGCGAACGGTTTCCGACGTTTGCACGACTTCCGAGAACAGCACATCTCGACGGTAACCCGAGGCTGTGACATATAGCTCAGCTCCGCTGTTAATTTCCCATTGGCACCGCTGCGAAATGCCCCATAAACTGGACATATGGCCAAGACTTACGTCGGCGCCCGGCTTCGACAGCTGCGGACCGAACGGGGGCTGAGCCAGGTCTCGCTCGCTCAGAAGCTGGAGATCTCGGCCAGCTACCTGAACCAGATCGAGCACGACGTGCGCCCGCTCACCGTGCCGGTGCTGCTGAAGATCAGCGAAGTCTTCGGCGTGGACGCGACCTTCTTCTCCTCCGCCGACGACACCCGGCTCATCGCCGAGTTGCAAGAGGTCGTCATGGATCAGGAGCTGGGCATCGAGGCCGACACCCAGGAGATCGCCGACATGGTCTCGGCGCACCCGAGCATCGCCCGCGCGATGGTCGCCATGCACAACCGCTACCGCAACACCAGCGCCCAGCTCGCGGCCGCCACCGAGGACCGCTTCGCCGACGGCGCGGGCAGCGCGACCATCAGCAAGCCGCACGAGGAAGTGCGCGACTACTTCTATCAGCGGCAGAACTACATCCACGAATTGGACACGGCCGCAGAAGAACTCACGGCCCGCATCCGCTTCCACGGCGGTGACGTGCCCAGCGAGATCGCGCGCAGGCTGCGCTCGCACGACGTGAAGATCGTGGAGCGTATCGATCTGGGCGAAGGTGTGCTGCACCGCTACGACACCGAGTCCCGGGTGCTGGAGATCGCACCGCACCTGTCCGGCGGCCAGCGCACGTTCAAGCTCGCCGCCGAGCTCGCCTACTTCGAATGCGGCGATCTGCTCGAAAAGCTGGTCGACGAGGGCAATTTCGCGTCCGAGGACACCCGCAAACTGGCCATGCTCGGCCTCGCCAACTACTTCGCGGCGGCGACGGTCTTGCCCTACACGCACTTTCACGAGGTCGCCGAGGACTTCCGGTACGACATCGAACGGCTCTCGGCGTTCTTCAGCCAGAGCTACGAGACGATCTGCCACCGGCTGTCCACCCTGCAACGGCCCAAGTTGCGCGGCGTCCCGTTCTCCTTCGTCCGGGTCGACCGGGCGGGCAACATGTCGAAGCGCCAGTCCGCCACCGGTTTCCACTTCTCCTCCAGCGGTGGAACCTGCCCGCTGTGGAACGTGTACGAGACGTTCGCCTATCCCGGCAAGATCATGACCCAGATCGCGCAGATGCCCGACGGGCGCAAGTACCTCTGGGTCGCCCGCACCGTGGAGCGCCGCGCCACCCACTACGGCCAGCCGAGCAAGACCTTCGCCATCGGCCTCGGCTGCGAGCTGCGCCATGCGGGTCGGGTCGTCTACGCCGACGGCATCGACCTCGACGTGGTTCAGCCGACGCCCATCGGCGCGGGCTGCCGCGTCTGCGAGCGAGCCAACTGCCCGCAGCGCGCCTTCCCTCCGCTCGGCAAGGTCCTCGACATCAGCGAGCACCGCAGCTCGGTGTCGCCCTACGTGCTGAAGTGAATTCCCGCCGCTCGCGCTGCCGATCGGTGTCATCGTGGCAGACAGTCCGGCATCGCCGATAGCTCAGCGCACCGCGACACACCAGACAACCGCAGAGATCATCCCGCTGACGAAAGCCACGGCGGTTACCCTTGGTCTGCGAACACCGCAGCCGAGCATGGGAAATCCCGGAACTTGGAGGACGGTAATGGCTGACTACGATCGAGTCGTTTCTTTGTCCCGCGAGGAATTCGAACGCTCGGGACCGAGTGTGGCCGAACTCAGAGATGTTTCGAAGTCGACAAAATCGGATGATGTCGATATCGCACGGATGGAGCGGCTCCTCGACTTGAGAGAGGGCATGCTTGCCGAAGACGAATACTATCTCCAACGGGTCGAATGCGAATGCGGAAGACGCTTGACCATGTACGACTTCGTATTCACAGGCTTGGTTGACGCAGGCCACTCGAGGTCGCTGATCGTCCATACGTTTCTCGGCAACAAATTGGTAGTGAACGACGCTCGGCCCATCAGATGTTCCGCCTGCGCACGGAAGGGCCCGCGCCCGTGGTACCGGATGCCGCAGAGTTATGGTTGCCGGCCGCCCGCATAGCAGAAACAGGTTTTGGGCAGAAGCGACGCGATCGGAGCGGGTATCCGAGCGTCGATCCCGGCCTCGGATCTGCCGGATCGCTGGGAGTACACCCCTGGGTGCTGGAACGGCTACTACCACACCTACTGCTGCTAACTCGCCGGGCTGAGCGCCTACCGTTGGTTCCTAGGGCTCGGTCTGGTGCGGACCGCTGGGTTGGGTGATGGTTCCCAATGTTGCGGGTGCCCAAGGGGTTCGCCTACCCAGGTTCTCCCCGGAGCAGTGCTGGGCGCGTCGGGTGCCGTACCCGGCTTACCTCCCGCAGTCGGGTGGGCGGGTTCGGCTTCCGGCGTGGTCGACCGGCTGTGGTTGCGT
>NZ_BDAU01000045.1 GCF_001612615.1 Nocardia amikacinitolerans NBRC 108937
TGGCTTTTCAAGATCGAATAGCAACCATTTGACTACCGTCGAATTTCGACCGCCACCACATGCTCGCCCCTCAGGGCGCACCGCCCGCCTCACGCTCGCCGGCCGGGCGCACCGCCACATCCTGGCGCCACACGCGCACCTCGCCGAGGGCAAGCCACACCGAAGAGCTCCCCACACACTCTGTGTACGCCTCACACAGCCACCGCCTGTGTGAGGCGTACAAAACCTGTGTGCCACCACCCACCCAAGGCAACCTCCCCGACCAACCCCTTCCCACTACCTGACCAGGAACGCAACCACAGCCGGTCGACCACGCCGGAAGGCGAACTCTGCGCACCCGACGGCGGGAGGTAAGCCGGGTACGGCACCCAACGCGCCCAGCACCGTTCGAGGCAAACCTGGGCCAACCGCACGAACTTGCAGGCCCAACCCCCGGAACAACGTCGCCCAACGCAACCCACCAACCGCACCGAACGCGACTCATCCGCTCAGAACCCAAATCAGCCCTGGGCCAACTGCGCAAAACCCGCACGCCCACCCCCGGAACCACCGTCACCCGACGCGACCAATC
>NZ_BDAU01000046.1 GCF_001612615.1 Nocardia amikacinitolerans NBRC 108937
GGATGTCGACTGAGGGCGACCGCCATCCGGCGAGGCCGGCTGAATGTCGCCTTCGGTCGGGTTCCGCTCGCGGGCGTATGGCCTTAGGTCTGGCGTGTGCGTGCGGCGGACTCTTGGCGCTGGCGTCGCGGATGTCGACTGAGGGTGACCGTCATCCGGTGAGGCCGGCTGAATGTCGCCTTCGGTCGGGTTCCGCTCGCGGGCGTATGGCTTTAGGTCTGGCGTGTGCGTGCGGCGGACTCTTGGCGCTGGCGTCGCGGATGTCGACTGAGGGCGACCGCCATCCGGCGAGACCGGCTGATTGTCACCTTCGGTCGGGTTCCGATCGCCGGCGTATGGCCTCAGGCCTGGCGCAGCGCCCGATAGACCGCGGCGCCGACAAAGGCACCGAGCGTCTGCGGCGTCCAGTCGCCCTCGTCGGCGAGCAGCGAACGCACCGCCCCCTCACCCGCCGACACCCACTGCTCGACCAGAATCGGCAGCTTCCGCTCGGCGTCCTCGGTGCCCCACGCGCGCAGCGTCGGCCGCAGCAACTCGGTGCAGCGTTCGACCGCCAACTTGCGCCCGCGCCCGAACGAATCCGCAACGGCGGGATCGGGATTGCCGTACAGCAGCCGCCACGAGTCGGGTCGCGCGGCGGCGATCTCCAGCAGCGTCTGGAAGCCCTCCACGAAGACCGTCTCGCCCGCGTCGACCGCGCGGCGCGGTGTCGCCTCGAGCAGACCCTCGACGAGGTGGTTCTCCTCGCGGCGGATCAATTCCTGGATGAGTTCGACGCGATCGGCGAAGCAGGCGTAGACGACCGGCCGGGTGACGTTCATCCGCTCGGCGACGGCGGCGATGGTGACGGCCGCGACGCCGTGTTCGACGGCGATGGCCAGCGCGGTGTCGAGCACCTGCGGGCGGCGGCGTTCCGGTCCGAGGTGCCGCGCCCGCTGACGCGGTTGCACGGCCTGCTCGGTACTCATGGGCACCAACATTAGCAGCGACCTCCTCCGGTTCTCCCAGGTCGGGCGGCCCTTGCCCATTTTCCTACACTGCTGAACAATAATGCTACATTCACGAATGAAGTGGCCCGGCCGGATGCCGGGCGTCGTCCCGACGGCCCAGGAGTCACCGATGCCCGAAACCCTGTTCAACCCGAAGAACTGCGAGTTCGCCGAGTTCGACGCCGAGACCCGGCGGCTGCTGCGCGCCACGGTCGACTGGTTCGAGACGCGCGGCAAGGCGGCGCTGAAGCGGGACGACCGGGAGCGCGTCTGGTACTCCGATTTCCTCGACTTCGTCAAGCGCGAGCGGATCTTCGCGATCTTCCTCACTCCCGCGGCCGAGGCCAACGGCGATCCGAACAAGCGCTGGGACACCGGCCGCATCGCGATGATGAGCAAGGTGCTCGGCTTCTACGGCATGTCCTACTGGTACGTCTGGCAGGTCACCATCCTCGGCCTCGGCCCGATCTGGCAGAGCGACAACAAGGCCGCCAAGCAGCGCGCGGCGGCGCTGCTCGACTCCGGCGAGATCTTCGCGTTCGGGCTGTCGGAGAAGGAGCACGGCGCCGACGTCTACTCCACCGACATGGTGCTGGAGCCCAGGCGCGGCGGCGGTTTCACCGCGACCGGTAGCAAGCACTACATCGGCAACGGCAACCTCGCCGGGATGGTCTCGGTGTTCGGCCGCCGCGCCGACAAGCCGATCATCGACAGCGCCAAGGCGCTGAATGCCAAACCGGCGCAGGAGGATTACGAGGGATATCTGTTCTTCGTCGCGGACAGCAAGCACAAGAACTACAAGCTGCGCCGCAACGTCGTGGACAGCCAGATGTACGTGGCCGCTTTCGATCTGGAGAAGTACCCGGTCGCCGAAGAGGACGTCCTGCACCGCGGTGAGGCCGCGTTCCACGCCGCGATGAACACCGTCAACGTGGGCAAGTTCAACCTAGGCTTCGGCGCCGTCGGCGCGTGCGAACACGCCTTCTACGAATCGATCACGCACGCGGAGAACCGAATCCTGTTCGGACACAGGGTGACCGAGTTCCCGCAGGTGCGCACGTTGCTGACCGACTCCTACGCGCGGCTGATCGGCATGAAGCTCTACAGCGAGCGCGCCATCGACTACCTGCGGTCGGCGTCCGCAGAAGACCGGCGCTACCTGCTGTTCAACGCCATCGAGAAGATGACCGTGACGCGGCAGGGGCAGCGCGTCATCGAGGACCTCGCCGACGTGATCGCCGCCCGCGGCTTCGAGAACGACATGTACTTCCCGATGGCCATGCTCGGCCTGTTCGGGCTGCCGCGGCTGGAAGGCACCGTGCACGTGAACATGGCGCTGTCGCTGAAGTTCATGGCCAACTACATGTTCCACCCGTCCGACGCCGGACTCGCCGCGCTGCGCGTGCTGCCGGAGGCCGCGCCGAGGACTGCGGTGCGGGCGGTGTCCTCTGCGCTGAGCTGGTCCAGCCGCAAGCTCGCCCCGCGTGCAGGCGCGGCGGTGCCCAAGCTGCGGGCGGAGCTGGCCGCCGCGCGCTACCTGGAGGTGCCGACCCACCGCGACGCCGCCGACGACGAATTCCTGTTCCGGCAGGGTCCGAGCGCGGGTCTCGGCCGTATTCGGTTCACCGACTGGCGTCCGGTGTTCGAGAAGTTCGCGCACGTGCCGAACGTCGCGATCTTCCTGGACCAGGCCCTCGCCTTCCAGACGCTGCTCGCCGCCGCCCCGCCCACCGCCGACCAGCAGCGCGACGTGGACTTCCTGTTCGCCATCGGCGAGCTCTTCACCGCGATCCCGTACGCGCAACTCATCCTGGAACAGGCCGCGATCGAGGGCACCGACACCGCCGTACTCGACCAGCTCTTCGACGTCTTCGTGCGGGAATTCGCCAAGAACGCCCTCGCCCTGCACAGCAAGCCGACCGCGACCAAAGCGCAGCGGACCAGGGCACTGGACCTGGTCCGCCGCCCCGCGGCCGACGCCACCCGCTTCGGCAACGTGCTCACCAAGGCCCGCTCACACGCCGGCGCCTACGAGATGAACCCATAGTCGCGCGTCGCAGCTGCGGATACACGTCACCGGCTGGCACTCGGTGCCGCCCGCGACGCGTCGGCGGGCTGATTCAGGCGCTCGGCGACGCCGCGTCGGTGGGCTGAACCCGCCGCCGCACGTTCGCCATCGGCACGCTGCGGCGCGCTGTCAGCCTGGTCGGTGCGCGTCGAACGCAGCCGACGAGCGGGCCGCACCGTAGCGCACTGTCGGTGCGGGACCCGACCACTGGCGGCCGACGCCTTCAGCTGGGCTCTACGGGAATATCGAACTCCGCGACAACCGGCGCGTGATCACTGGCGCCCTTGCCTTTTCGCTCCTCACGGTCGACACCCGCGTCCGTCGTCGCGGCGGCGAGCGCAGGCGAAGCGAGGACGAAATCGATGCGCATGCCTTCCTTACGCGGGAACCGCAGCTGCGTGTAGTCCCAATACGTGTACACCCCGGGCCCCGGCGCGAACGGCCGCATCACGTCGGCGAAGCCGGTGTCGACGATGGCGCCGAAGGCGTCGCGTTCGGGCTGGGAGGTGTGCGTCTTGCCTTCGAAGAACGCGGGGGACCACACGTCGTCGTCGGTCGGCGCGATGTTCCAGTCGCCGACCAGCGCGATCTTGGCCCGCGGGTCCTCGGTCAGCCAGTTCGCGGCGTTGGCGCGCAGAGTTTCCAGCCACTCGAGTTTGTAGGCGTAGTGCGGGTCGGCGAGGGCGCGGCCGTTGGGCACGTACAGGCTCCAGACCCGCACGCCGCCGCAGGTCGCGCCGAGTGCACGCGACTCCACGATCGGTGTGCTGATGAGGGATTCGCCAGCGTCCTTGTCGAAACCGGGCTGGTTGGGGAAGCCGAGTTCGACGTCATCCAGGCCGACCCTGGACGCGATGGCCACGCCATTCCACTGGTTGATGCCGAGGTGGGCCACCTCGTAGCCGAGTTCCTCGAAGCGCTCGAACGGGAACTGGTCGTCGCGGCACTTGGTTTCCTGCATGGCGAGCACGTCGATGTCCTGGCGGTCGAGCCAGGCAGCAACCCGGTCGAGCCGGGAGCGGATCGAGTTGACGTTCCAAGTCGCCAGACGCACGAAATGCCTTCCTTCTGCGGTCTTCGTCTATTGTCCGCCGTGCGGAGCGGCGTAGCGATAGCCGTGGTGGTCCAGGAAGCCGAGGCCGCGGTAGAGCTCGAGCGCCGGCACATTGTCGGCCTCCACTTGGACGTAGGCGTGCGTAGCCCCGCGCTCGTGCCCCCAGCGGATCAGCTCGGCGCACACCAGGGTGGCCAGGCCGTGCCTGCGGTGCTCGGCGGCCACCGCGACGCAGGCGAGCCCGATCCAGCGGCGCCCGTCCGGCGCGGTGGTGCACGCGCCGCGTCCGATGGCGATCGGGCTCGGCAGTCCGAGCGAGGCGAAACCCAGCTCGCCATCGCGCACCGCGGTGAGCACCTCGGTCACCGGAACAGGCTGCGCCGCAGGGTCTTCGCCGCGATAACGGTGCAGCCGCAGCCACGCCTCGTCGGGCCGCTGCGCGATCCGGACCATCGGGGGACCTTGCGGCAGTACGAAATTGGTGATGTCGATGCCCAGCACCAGGGTTTCGTTCCAGGTGCGCCAGCCTGGTGGCGCCGGTGCGAGCCGGTCGGGCAGCAGCAGTTGCAGCGGCAGCCCGTGCGCGGTGTACCACGCGCCGATGCGGTGCAGGGTGTCGGTGGACAACTCGGCCGGTCGTCCCGGTTCGCCCAGCGGCACAGCGGAATTGGCGCGGTTGGTGTAGCCGTCCCCGGCGCGCAACAGCCAGCCGTCGAGCCATTCGCTCTCGACGCCGGGCCACGCGTCCGCCGCGGCCGCCTCCAGCGCCCTGATCTCCCTGGTGCGAATCGGCCTCGGCCCGATGGCTTTCAGCGCGATCACCCGATCGGGTGTCACCGAGACCATCTGCCCGTCGGCGTCGCGCACCGTAGGCGGGTCGAGCGAAATCAGTTCGCCGATCACGTCGGTCAGCGGCTGCGGATATCCGGGCGGCAGCTGATAACGCATCACCACCCGGCGGCCGAGCGGAATCCCCGCGGGCGCCGGCTCAGTCGTCATGCCCGAAGGGATCGGGAACGGTGCCCGGCACCCAGCTCAAACCCGCTTTGCCCCAACCGTTTCGCTTGATCGCCTTCTTCGCAGCGCGGGCGTTGCGGCCGATCAGCACGTCGACGTAGAGGAATCCGTCGAGGTGGCCGACCTCGTGCTGCAACATGCGAGCGAAGAAGCCGTTGCCCTCGATCGAGACCGGCTCGCCGTGCTCGTCGGTGCCGGTGACCCGCGCCCAGTCGGCCCGGCCGGTGGGGAACTGTTCGCCGGGCACCGAGAGGCAGCCCTCTTCGTCGTCGTCGGGGTCCGGCATGGTCTCCGGTAGCTCGGAGGTCTCCAGCACGGGGTTGATCACCGCGCCGCGACGCCGGACGGCCGTGCCGTCGGGGCCGAAGTCCGGGCAGTCGTAGACGAACAGCCGAAGCGGCACGCCCACCTGGTTGGCGGCCAGCCCGACGCCGTTGGCGGCGTCCAGGGTCTCGTACATGTCCGCGATCAGCGGGGCCAGCTCCTCCGGCGAATCGGTGACCGGCTTGGTCGGGTTGTGCAGCACGGGGTCACCGACGATCACGATGGGGAGGATTGCCATGGAAAGCAAGCCTACCGGCCGCTCAGCGGAGGCGAATGGCCGCCGCCCGGCGCAGGTGGGACGCGCGTACCTGGGCGTAATCAACACGCCGGACCGAAGGCGAATCATCCCCGTTGCCCCGTGGTTGAATGATCCGCGACGTACAAGCACCATTTTTCGTCTGGTGGCAACTCGGCGAGGGAGCGAGATGGACGGCGCAGCGGCACGGAATATTTCCGCGATCCAAGACGACCCTTCCGCGAGCGAAGCGACGACGGCGGGCGCATCGGCCAAGGCCGAGGCGGGCGAAGGCAGTGGCCTCAGCCGCCGCGAACTCGACATTCTGGCCTTCGAACGACAGTGGTGGAAGTACGCGGGCGCCAAGGAAGAGGCCATCCGCGAGCTGTTCGGCATGTCGCCGACCAGGTACTACCAGGTGCTCAACGCCGTGGTGGACCGGCAGGAGGCCCTCGCCGTCGACCCGATGCTGGTGAAGCGGCTGCGCAGGCTCCGCGCGAGCAGGCAGAAGGCCAGAGCCGCACGGCGTCTCGGTTTCCAGGTATGACACGTCTTCGGATCGTGATGCGGGCATCCCGGCCGGATGTGCGACTAGGGTCGACAGCGTGAGTCAAACCAATCCCACCTCCGGCGGGCCGCCGTTGCGCGCGCTGGCGATGGTTTTGATCGCGCTGGCCATCGTGTTCGCGGGTCTCGGTGCGATGTCGTTGTCGAGTTCCGATTCCGACGCCACGAACGCCGAGGAGTCGTCGACCGCGGCCCAGCAGGTCACCTCGGCCGCGCCCGTGACGACGGCCGCGACCACCACGGTGGCGACGACGACCGTGGCGCCGACCACCACCGCCGCGCCGACGACCACCGCTGCTGCGCCCGCGGCGGGCGTGAACCGGGCCGTGCCGGTCCGTGTTCTGAACAACAGTCTGGTCGCCGGTCTGGCCGCCCGTACCGCAGAGGAATTGACGGCGAGCGGCTGGACGAACGTCTCGCCGGGCAACTACGCGGGCGGCACCATCGCGAAAACGACTGTGTATTACGGGAATACGGCCGGTGAGCGGGAGGCGGCGGTGGCGATCGCCGCGCAGCTCGGCGCGACCGCCGAACCCAAGTCGGCGGGAATCGGGGACAGCGCTCCGGGTGTGGTCGTCATCTTGACGGGTAACTGAAAACCGAGACCGGCGCGCACGGCCCCTTGGCGGCGCGACACGGCGCTCGTGGCATCATCTTGTCCGGTAACGACAGTGTCCACCCAGCTTTACTCGTAAACTCGGTACTCGTAAAGGAGTTCCCCCGATGGCCCCGTCCACAACTCGTCGCCCGTCCTGGCGGACTGTGACCCCGGTGCTTGCGGTCGCGGTCTTCGGCCTCGCTGCCTGCACGAACAGCCAGGAGTCGAGTGACGTCAAGGGAACGACCCCGCCGGTGTGGACCGGTGCCTCCGCTCCGGCCGAGGGACACGGGACCGATACCGAGCACGGCAGCCCGGCCGCCGACCCCGGCACCAAGGTCGAGCTGAAGGACGCGTCCGGCAGCTCGGTCGCCACCGCGAACATCGCCAAGGACGGCGAGCACCTCGTGATCACCGTCGACGCGCACGGCCTCAAGCCCGGTTTCCACGGTCTGCACTTCCACCAGGTCGGCAAGTGCGAGCCCAACTCCGTGGCGCCCACCGGCGGTGCGGCCGGTGACTTCCTCTCGGCGGGCGGCCACCTCCAGGTTGGCAACGCCAACGCCCACCCGGCCAGCGGCGACCTCACCTCGTTGCAGGTCCGCTCGGACGGCCAGGGCAAGCTGGTCACCACCACCGACACGGTGACCCTCGACGACCTGAAGAATCGCGCGCTGATCATCCATGCCGATGCCGACAACTTCGGCAACATTCCCAACCGTTACGTCCGTGCCGACGGCGTGGCAGGCCCGGACGACAACACACTGGCGACCGGTGACGCGGGCGGCCGCGTCGCCTGCGGTGTAGTCCAGTAGACAAGGTGCCGATATGGGCGGGGCAATCGAGAACGTTCCATTTCCAGGTTCGCCCCGGCCGACGATCGGCATCGAATGGGAGGTCGCGCTCGTCGACAAGGTGACGCGCGATCTCTCCAACACCGCGGCCGCGGTGTTCGATGCCGTCGGTGACCTGCGGGCCTGGGACGGCACTCCGCAGGTCACCAAGGAGCTGCTGCGCAACACCGTCGAGATCGTCACCGGCGTGCACGACACCGTCGGCGCGGCGGTGGACGATCTGAGCGGCACGATGGACACCGTGCGCCGCGCCGCCGACCCGCTCGGCGTCGACCTGTTCTGCGCGGGCACCCACCCGTTCGCCCAGTGGTCGGCCCAGCAGCTGACCCGCTCGCCGCACTACGACGAGTTGATCGAGCGCACCCAGTGGTGGGGCCGCCAGATGATGATCTGGGGCGTGCACGTGCACGTGGGAGTCTCGCACCGGGAGAAGGTCTTTCCGATCCTGAACGCGCTGCTGTTCACCTACCCGCACCTGCTCGCGCTCTCGGCCTCCTCGCCGATGTGGGCCGGTTCCGACACCGGGTACGCGAGCAACCGCACGCTGATGTTCCAGCAGCTGCCCACCGCGGGTCTGCCGTTCCAGTTCGAGAACTGGGGCCAGTTCGAGCGTTTCGTGCACGACCAGATGCAGACCGGCGTCATCGAACAGCTCGGCGGCATGCACTGGGACATCAGGCCCGCGCCCAAGTGGGGCACCATCGAGGTGCGCATCTGCGACGGCATCTCGACCAGGGCCGAATTGGCCGCGCTCGCGGCGTTCATCCACTGCCTGATCGTGGATCTGGACCGTCGCATCGACGAGGGCGAGGATCTCGGGACTTTGCCGCCGTGGCATGTCCAGGAGAACAAGTGGCGGGCCGCACGCTACGGGCTGGATGCGATCGTCATCACAGACTCCGACAACAGCGAGCGGCTGGTCACCGACGACCTGATGGACGTGCTGAACCGGCTCGAGCCGACGGCCAAGCGGCTCGGCTGCTCCGACGAATTGTCTTATGTCGCCGAGATTCCCCAGCGTGGGGCGTCGTATCAGCGCCAGCGCAAGGTGGCCGCTGCGACCCAGGGCGACCTGATCGCGGTGGTGGACGCGCTGGTCCAGGAGCTCTACAAGTAGCGCGAGCGGTCGTCTGCCGTTCAGCTGGCCAGGGGGATGTCGTTCATCCCCCGTTTACTATGGTCGTCGTGCTTGTCGAAGACCCGGGTTCCAGCGTAGGAAGTGCGGTGTGGCGGTTGAAGATACCGCCGTCCCGGGTCTGGGTGACCGCCGCCGTCGCGGCAGTGCCCCTATTGCTGATCGTGCTCCAGATCGTCGCGTTCCAGCAGAATTTCGAAGGTCCGCTGGAAAGCCTGTTGCGCGACTACGTCGGTACGCCGAAATCGATGTCGGTGCCGTGGGCCGGGCTGGTCCTCGCGCTGGTCGGTATCCCCATGCGGCGCAGGCTCGTCGCGGCCGGTGCGGCGGTGGCCATCGACCTGGTGTGCGCGGGGGCCCGGCTGCTCGCCGGTGATCCGCCAACGGTCGGCAACGGTCCTGTACTCGTGCTCACCGCGCTCGCCCTCATCGCCTGGCTGCGCTGGAGCGGCGACGAGCGGCGCAACGCGTTGCGCGCCGCCGCGCTCGGCGCACTGCTGATCCTGGCGACCAAGGTGGGCGACGTCTGGTTGCACATCACGGTGCTGAGCAGTCCCGATGTGCTCGACGAGTACGTGATGCTCGCCGATCACGCGCTCGGCGACCCGTCGTGGGTGATGGGCCGGGTGATCGACGCGCTCGGACCGGTGGTCTACGCCGTGCTGCACTGGGTCTACATCGAGTTGCCGGTGGCCGCGATCGTGGTCGCGGTGTGGCAGCTGCGCCGGGTCGTCGATTCGGGGCGGTGGCCGAGCCACTACCTGGTGCGGACCTTCCTGGTGCTCGGGCTGGTCGGACCGATCGTCTACGTGTTCTTCCCGGTGGTCGGTCCGATGTTCGCCTTCGGTGCCGACGGCAACGGACTCCAGATCGGCAACTACTGGCCTGGCGTACTGCCGCCGATCGACCGCAGTCCCGAGCCGCTGCCCTTCGACACGGCGACGCCGCGCAACTGCATGCCATCCATGCACACTGCCTGGGCATTGTCGGTCTTCCTGCACACCCGTCGCGATATCGACGGGTCGCGCGCGCCGCGTTGGCTGCGCTGGGGCGGCACCTTCTGGCTGCTGGCCACGCTGGCCGCGACGCTCGGCTTCGGCTACCACTACGGCGTCGACCTGGTCGCGGGCGCGGTGCTGTGCCTGACCGTGGAATCCGCGCTGCGTGAGCCGGAACGCGGCTGGGGTTGGTTCCGCATCCG
Organism: Nocardia amikacinitolerans NBRC 108937; assembly: GCF_001612615.1. Taxonomy (GTDB): domain Bacteria; phylum Actinomycetota; class Actinomycetes; order Mycobacteriales; family Mycobacteriaceae; genus Nocardia; species Nocardia amikacinitolerans. The sequence continues at coordinate 10,043 of NZ_BDAU01000046.1, forward strand.
CCTGGTCGGGGGCGGCGCCGCGGTGCTGGTGATCCTGCTGGTCTCCTACCGCTACCTGGCGGCGCCGATGGCGGAGTACGCCGTCCCGGCCGGGACCATCGTGCTCGCGCTGTTGGCGGGCATGGCGGCGGCGTTCCACGCGACGTGGTTCGCGGGGGAGCGAGAGCCGGTGGTTGAGGCGCGGGAGACGGAGTCGGAGACGGTCGATCGCTGAGTCCAGGCAAGGGTCGAGCTGACTGGCCGATGAGTCCGGCGAGCGTTGAGTCGGCTGGCCGCTGAGTTCAGGCAAGGTCGAGCTGACCGGTCGTTGAGTCCGGCGAGTGCTGAGTCGGCTGGCTGGGCCCGTCCGGGCGTGCGGTCATCGCGCGGGTCACGCGGATGCCTCAGGCGCACTTGTATTTTCTCGAACCTCCTGATGTGGGCCTGTTCGAACCGATTCGTGTGGCCGAAGCGCAAGAGGTCGCTGGCGTGGAGCGCGATGGCGAGCAGGTGGTGGTGGAATCGCGGGTGGGTGCGATTCCGACGGTGACGCGCCTGGAAGTGGTCGAAGAGCTGGCGCGGCGCGGATTGCCGGAGCTTGTCCGCGCGGACGGTATTGGTCCACCCGACTTGTCCAGGGGTGCCGGTCAGCTCCGGTCATCCAGCGGCGCGGGCCGCCTCGGCGTTGACCGCGTTGATGCGATCGTGCGCACTCATGGAGTCGATAGTGCGCCGAGGCACCGACAGACTTCGAACCCCGGATCAGCCAGACACCGAGGGACTCGTCGACCTGACGCGCCCGCTGTAGCTCAAGGGTGTGGGGACCAAATCCCATCTACCGGTGCCCAGCAACCTGTTCCCACGCTGCGCGGTATTGGTCGTTCGTACTCGGCGGCAGCTTCCCCAAAACCCGCAGCACGACTGGCCGCAGGTCGTGCTCGTTGTGGTGTATTCGGCCGGGCGCGAGGCCACGTCGCCCCTCGAATCTCTCGTCGGCGAAGTCCTGCGTATCTGGTGGCCATCTCTGTCTCCCTGGCTTTGTGTCTGTGGAAGACCGGAGGATGGTCGTGCCATCAATAGACGGAGAGGCGGGCGCTGGGTTGAAGGGCGTGGTGGGAGTCGGCATTAATTGGCGGCAGGCGGAGAGGCACGAGTTCGAGTGGGTGTTTGAACAGCTCATGCTGCGCGAACACCGAGGCGCGGCCGATGTGGTTCGGATTCCGGACGACCGCGGTGGGGACGGAGGCATCGACATCTTGGTCGACTATCCGAACCGGAGGTTGGTCTACCAGCTGAAGTTCTACACCGACGGGCTATCGAGCAACGAAAGGACCCGCAAGGGCCAGATCAAGCGGTCGTTCGACAAGGCGATGAAGCTCAGTCCGCGACCGGACGTGTGGATCCTGGTGGTGCCTTGCAAGTACAAGGACTCCATCGTCACGTACGTGAAGGACAATCTGATTGCGAAGGTCACCGGTCCTCAGCCTGTGTTCTCCATGATCGACCAGCCAGAGCTGGATTTTCTGCTGCTGGCCCAGCCTGACCTGCTGAGCAGGATGTCGCGTGATGACCACTTCACCACCTTGGTCAGGCTCCATCGCGCAGAACAGTCGGTGTTGGCTGGCGGCGTTGCTGATCTGACCAGTCGGCTGCGTGCGCTGAACAGTGTCGCCGCCGAACTCGACGATCACTGGACGCTCGCCTACGCCACCGACGGCAAGAACATCACTCTCACTCCCGTTGCGAAACACCCGCATGCCGCAGAGCGCAGCCCGCTCGGCGTCCAGTTCGGGATCGACCTGACCGCAGCGGATGACGAGCTCCTGGACGATCTCGACAAAGTCGTCGGCTTCGGTGCTCCAGGAGAGGTGGTGGTGCCCGGCGCCGTCGTCACTGGCCTGAGATGGACAGGACCAGAGCTGTTGGATCCGACCAAGGGCACACTCGCCGAGATGCGGATTGGTGAATCTGCACCAGTCGCCTCATTGACCGGCAAGCCATGCCGACTGTCACTGTTCGATGCGGACGGAACCGCGACCGCCCACGCAGAGGGGCCGATTACTCGAATCGCTCCTGGAACAACCGGGTACACCATCGCAGCCACGTTCCATCACAGCCTGCATCTCGAACTTCGCGCACCGATGCAGGCAGGCAAACCCGGTGAAGCGAACATGACTCTCACCCTGGGCGGACGCGAGCCACGTGAAGTTTGGCGCGGCATCGATCTTCGCCACGCCATCTGCGAAGCAGTGACGGCGCAGGTTCATGTCGATGGAATCCCATATTTCACGGCACAACTGGACGCTGCCGTTTCTGACGAGGACCAGAGGTCACTCTCGGCTTTAGCTGATGCCGCACGTGACCTCGACGTTGTCCAGGATCGGACCGGCACCATCTTCGCCATGCCGGATGAGATCAACGCTCTTCAACGCATTTGGCTGCGCGTCCTACGCATCATCCTCGACGGTGGAATTGCCCCGTTGCCGCGCAATTCTGTGCAAGGCCGCACGCATCCCGGCGCTACGCTCCCCACGGACGGCGAGTTGCACGCTGCACTCGTGGACTATCGGCCTGGAATCGTTGAGCTGTTCGGACGGCCGTTGAACCTCGGCGGGCCGCTGTTCTACTACCATCCCTGCACCCGCACTGAAGTCCTCGATGCAGAGCCCGACGACTTGGGTTGCTACCCATTCCGAATGACCAGCAGTGACGAAACTGTATTCGTCGGCTACATCGCCGGTTGCGTGACAACGACGACTGTCGTTACACCCTGGTCGGTCGAAGGGATCGAAGACCCCGATACGCCTACGCTGCCGGTCGGCGCCTCTTGATCCCGCTGGAAAGCGTGACGGAATACAACTGATCAACCCTGACCTTCCTGCCGGTCATGGGTGACGCGTATCCCAAATGCACACGCCTCAGTAAGGTTGTACGATAAGTCGTACAACCTTGGAAAGAAGGTGAGAAGCTGATGCCTGCGCTACCGATTTCGAACGTGCGCCAGAACCTGTTCGGGCTAGTGCAGCAGGTCAACGACGATCATGATCCGTTGACGGTGGTCACTAAGTCAGGCCAGAACGCCGTGCTGGTAGCCGAGTCGGACTGGAACTCGCTGATGGAGACGCTGTATGTGCTCCAGACCCACGGCGGCGTGCATCTGCTGAAGTCCGCGCAGGACGCCCGCGAGGGCCGCACACAAGCGCACACCCTCATCGATCCTGACGCGGAGACATCGATGGAAGAATGGCCGGCACCCGAGGACATGACGGCTGGGCTGAAGGCACTCGTCGCGAAGGTCGCCAGTCTCCGCGAGCAGTTCGCCGCTCTCAGCGGTCCGGAAGCTCCGGCCGCCGCCGAGCTGGTCGATGAGATCCGACAGTACGTCTTCGATATCGCACATGGGTCAGTGCCGACGCAATCGCTGATGGAGTACCAACCGGCACCGGCAGATGAAGCGCAGCACGAGGATCTACCAGATATACCTGATCTGCCCGCGAGAGTGCAGCCGGAGGAGTCGCGGCGACGTGCCTGACCGGAAACTGACATTCACCGCTCAGGGGTGGCGCAGCTACTCGGCATGGTTGGCACGCGATCGCGCGGTGCTGAAGGCGGCGAACAAGATGATCAACGCTGCGCTCGCCGACCCGTTCGCTGGGATCGGCAAGCCGGAGCCACTACGGCACCAACTGGCAGGACATTGGTCGCGGCGGATCACTCAAGAGCACCGACTGATCTACTACGTCACCGACACAGAGATAGCGGTCGTGCAGGTCGGCGGGCACTACGACGACTGACCGCGCGCGGCCGCCGATCGACATCCAGGCCGGACCGGCACTCTGGGTAGGCCTGGCATGGCTCATGTCGGGACACGTTAGGCGAGCGGGCGCCAATCCCGGCCCGATTGCGCCGATTCCAGACCATGCGCCAAGTTCGTTCGGCGCGTTGGTGTGGCAACGTGCTGCACCACGAGACGATCGCCCGCGACGTTGCCGGCTGGGACGGGCGAGTGCTGAGCCGACCGGTCGTTGAGTCCGGCGAGCGCTGAGTCGGCTGGCTGCTGAGTCGGGCGCGCGCTGAATCGACCGGTCGTCGAGTCCGGTGAGGGTCGAGTCGACCGGTCGCCGTGTCCGGGGAGCGCAGAGCCCACCGGCCGTCGAGTCCGGTGAGTGCCGAGTCGGCCGGTCGTCGACTCCAGCGCACGTCGCGGTGGTGGTCCGCTCAGTCGAGCTCGTCGCCGAGTTCGTTGACCCGCAGCAGTCCGTCGCGGTGTCGCTGTTCGCGGTAGGCGGTGCGGCCGAGCAGGTGCGCGATCACCGGCGCGGTGAAGAGTGTGAACAGGCCGACCAAGGCGAGCAGCCAGACATTGCCTTGGCCGCGCAGCTCGATCGCCGCGCCCGCGAGCACCAGCAGCAGCCCGACCACCTGCGGTTTGGTGGCGGCGTGCATGCGGGTCAGGGTGTCGGGGAAGCGGACGATGGCGATCGCGGCGGTGCAGGCCAGCGCTGCGCCGCTGAGGATCAGCGCGGCCGATGCCCACTGCCAGCCCGTCATCGGTCGTCCCTGACGCGGAAGCGGGAGACGGCGGCCGAACCGAGGAACCCGACCAGCGCCAGCGCGACGATGGCGGGCAGCACCGTGGCGTCCCGGTTGTGCGCGGCCCACACGGCGAGCCCCGCCATGGCGATGGCCATCAGCGAGTCGATGCCGACGACCCGGTCGAGAGTGCTCGGCCCCGCCAGGATGCGGTAGCTGGTGATGACAGCGGCGGCCGCGAGCAGGAAGCCCGCGAGCACGGCGACGACGGTCATGCGTTCACCTCCGGACGGATTTCGGTACGGGCCGCTCGAGTGCCGAGATCAGCAGCCGTTCCAGGCGGCGGGTCTGCTGGTAGAACCGCGCGACCGCGGCCTCGCTGCCGACGTCGAGCACGTGCACGTAGACCAGGCAGCGGTTGCGGTCGATCTCGAGCACCATCGTGCCGGGGATCAGGTTGAGCAGGTCGGTGGTCAGCACGAGCACCAGGTCCGACTTCGTGCTCAGGTTGACCCGCAGCACACCGGAGACCGGCGGCGGCGCGGGCCGCAGCGCGAACCACGCGATCTGCAAGCTGGATTCGAGCGCGTAGTACGTGCCCACCCACACCACCTCGGCGAGCGCGAGCAGGTTGAGCCGCCCGCTCACCGGGATCCGGGGCAGCGGCAGCGCCACCATGATCAGCGCGCCGACCACCAGCCCCGCCAGCAGGTTGCCGATGCTCGAGTCGCCCCACAGCGCCATGTAGACGGCGGCGAGCCAGAGCAGCACGGCCATGCGGACCACGATGTCCTTGCCGACCCGCCGCCGCGCACCGGATCCGCTTGTCCCGTCCGTGATCTCGTTGCCGCTACTCATGCCTTGTCCTCAACTGGCGTGCGCGGGCACGTGTTTCGTTCACTCATCGATACGCCTCCGGTTCGCCGAGCACCGCGCCGACGTACACCGCGGGATCGTTGAGGTCGGCCGCGGCGCGGTCGGCGATGTCGAGAATCGGTCCGGCAAGCACGGTTAGGCCGAGACCGACCGCGGCGAGCGCCATCGTGGAGAGCAGCATGAGGGGCGGGATGCGGCCGGGGTCGGTGCGCTCGTCGTAGAGCACGTCGGTCGAATCCTCGATCAGGGTCGGTGGTTTCGCGGCAGCGAGGTGTCCCTCCGGAGCTTCGGAGCGCGGCCGCCAGAACACCTTGGCCCAGACCCGCGCGACGACGTACAGCGTCAGCAGGCTGGTCAGCACCGCGCCGCCGACCAGCACCCAGGCCAGCACGCTGCCGTCGGCCGCGCCCGCCTGGAGCAGCGCGACCTTGCCGATGAAGCCCGAGAAGGGCGGTATCCCACCGAGATTCAGTGCGGGCACCAGGAAGAGCACGCCGAGCACCGGACTCGCCGCGGCCAGCCCGCCGAGCCTGCGCAGCGAGGTGGAACCGGCTTGCCGCTCGATCAGGCCGACCACCAGGAACAGCGTGGTCTGCACCAGGATGTGGTGCGCCACATAGAACACCGCGCCCCCGATACTGGCGGCCGTGGCGAGCCCGACGCCGAAGATCATGTACCCGATGTGGCTGACCAGGGTGAACGACAGCAGCCGTCGGATGTCGTGCTGGGCGATCGCGCCGAGGATGCCGATCACCATGGTGAGCAGGCCGCAGATCAGCAGGATGTTGTCGAAGGCGCCGTCGGGGAACAGCAGCGTGTGTGTCCGAATGATCGCGTACACACCGACTTTCGTCAGCAGACCGGCGAAGACGGCGGTCACCGGCGCGGGCGCGGTCGGATAGGAGTCGGGCAGCCAGTTGTACAGCGGGAACACCGCCGCCTTGACGCCGAAGGCGACGAGCAGCACCGCGTAGACCGCCGTGCGCACGCCCTCGGGCGCCGCGCCGAGGCGGACGGCGATCTGCGCCAGATTCAGCGTCCCGGTGGTCGCGTAGACCAAGCCGATGCCGGTCAGGAAGATCAGCGACGACAGCATCGACACCATCACGTACGCCACGCCCGCGCGGATGCGTTCGGCGGTCGCGCCTACGGTGAGCAGCACGAACGACGCGGCGAGCAGCATCTCGAAGCCGACGAACAGGTTGAACAGGTCACCGGCCAGGAAGGCCGCCGAAACACCCGCTGTCAGAACGAGATACGTCGGGCGGTAGATGGAGGTCGGCTGGCGCTCGTCACCGTCGCGGATGTTCTGGCCCGCGCCGTAGACCGAGACGGCGAGCAGCACGATGGCGGAGATGAGCAGCATGGCCGCCGCGAGCCGGTCCACAACCAGCGTGATGCCGATCGGGGTGTCCCACCCGCCGACCTGCACCGCGGCGGTGCCGTCCCGGTCGGCCAGGTAGAGGAGCATTCCGGTGATGACGACGACCGCGGTCAGCGTGACCGGGGTGACCGTGGCCTGGATGCGGGGTCTGCGGCCGAAGATGAGCGTCGCGGCGGCGCCGAGCAGCGGAACCAGCACCGGCAGCGGAGCGAGGGCGGGCATGAGGTGCGGCGAGAGGGTCAATCTTCCGGATCCTCTCGCTCGCGTCGCGTCGCCACCTCCGCGTCGCCGGGGTCGTTCTGCACGTCGTCGGTGGTGGTGAGCATGTAGGACCGGTAGGCGAGGGAGAGCACGAACGCCGCGAGACCCATCGTGATCACGATCGCGGTGAGCATCATCGCCTGGGCGAGCGGGTCCGCCATGCCCTCGTGCGCGCCCGCCTCGGTGGTGCCGACGGGCGGGTCGCCGTCCGGACCGCCGACGGTCAGGATCAGCAGGTTCACCGCGTTGCCGAACAGGATCATGCCGAGCAGCATCTTGGAGACGGCGCGCTCCAGGATCAGGTAGACGCCGCAGGCGGTGAGAACGCCGATGAGGACGAGCAGGGTCAGGTTCGCACTCATGCCCGACCACCCCGCGGCGCCGGGGAGGGCTCGTCGCTCGGGGAGTCGCCGAGTTCGCTGTCCAGGCGGGCGCCGAGGCTGCGCAGCACGTCGAGGACGAGGCCGACCACGATCAGGTAGACGCCCAGGTCGAACAGCAGCGATGTCACCAGCTTGACGTGCCCGAACAGCGGCAGCGTGACTTCGACGATCGCCGAGGACAGCGGCGGCGCGCCGAGCAGCAGCGAGGTGGCCGCGGTGCCCGCCGCCAGCGTCAGCCCGGCGCCCAGCACGTGGCCCGCTTCCATCGGCAGCGCCTCGCCGAGTTCGTAGCGGCCGCCCGCGAGATAGCGCAGGGTCAGCGCGAGGCCCGCGGTGAGGCCGCCCGCGAAACCGCCGCCGGGGGCGTTGTGGCCCGCGAAGAAGAAGTAGACCGAGAGCACCATCATCGTCGGGAAGAGCAGGCGCGCGGTGATCTGCAAGACCATCGAGCGTTCCCTGCGGTCCACCAGCCGCCCGGCCGGCAGCCAGCTGACCAGGTCCGGGTTGTAGTCCGGCGAGTCGGCGGCGCGCGGCGCGGCGCCGAAACGCCTGGTGCGGAACACCATCGAGGCGACGCCGGTGGCCGCGACGATGAGCACCGAGACCTCGCCGAGGGTGTCCCACGCCCTGATGTCTACGAGCAGCACGTTGACCGCGTTCTTGCCGCCGCCGATCCGGTAGGCGGCCTCGGGGATGCGGTGCCAGATCGGTTCCGCGCCGCGCGCGGCCGTTGCGAAGGCGGCCAGCACCGCGACGCTCGCCCCTACCGCGACGGCCAGCGCGGCGCGGCGCGTCTCGAACGGGGCGGTCCTGCTCTCCTCGATCTCGGCGGGGAAGGCGCGCAGGACGAGCACGAAGACCACCAGCGTCACCGTCTCGACGAGGAACTGGGTGAGCGCGAGGTCGGGCGCGCCGTGCAGCGCGAAGATCACGCCGCAGCCGTAGCCGGTGACGCCGACGACCAGCACGCTGGCGAGCCGGTTCCGCAGGATGGTCGCCGCGAACGCCATGGCCGCCATGATCCCGGCGATGGCCAGCTGCAGCGGCGAATCCCACAGGCGCAGTTGGACTCCCGTCTTGGTGCCGAGCGCGAGCAGGACCGCGGGCAGGATGGTCAGGGTGCCGAGGATGGCGGCCTGGCTCAGCGGCAGCGAACCGCGCTGCACCGATCCGGTCATCCGCAGCGAAAGTCGGTCCATCGCGCGCAGGGTTGCGTCGTAGGCGCGGTCGGCGTTGCCGAGGCGCGGGTGCGCCGTCTCGCCGAATCGGTTGCGCACCAAGAAGAGTGCCGAGCCGACGCTAATGATCAGCACCGAGAGCGCGAGCGGCAGGGTGAAGCCGTGCCACAGCGCCAGGTGCGAAACCAGTTCTCCCGGAAGAGTTTCCGGATACCCGCGCAGCAGTTCGTCCAGCCACTGCGCGCCGACGCCCGCGGCGAGGCCTGCGACGGCGAGCACGGCGGGCGGCGCGAGGAACAGCGGCCCCGGCGCGTGCCACGACGGTTGTTCGTCGAGTTCCCTGTCGCCGAACGCGCCCCAGACGAAGCGGGCGCTGTAACCGACGGTCAGCATGGAGCCGAGCACGATCGCCGCGCACAACGCGACGCGCACCGGAGCCGTCAAGATGTCCGCGTCCAGGATCGCGCCGAGCGCGCTCTCCTTGCCGACGAACCCGAGCAGCGGCGGAATGCCCGCCATGCTCAGCGCCGCGAGCACGGCGACCCCGCACAGCACCGGCGCCCGCCGACCGAGACCTGACAACTCGCGCAGATCGCGGGTGCCCGCGCCGTGGTCCACGATCCCGACCACCATGAACAGGCACGCCTTGAACAGCGCGTGCGCCACGATCAGCGTCGTCCCGGCCAGCGCCGCGTCCGGTGTGCCGAGCCCGAGCAGCACGATCAGGAAACCCAGCTGGCTCACCGTGCCGAAGGCCAGCAGCAGCTTCAGATCGGTCACCCGCAGCGCGCGTATGCCCGCGAGCAGCATGGTCACCGCACCGAGGACGAGCACCATCGGATGCCACGGCGGACTGTTCGCGAAGACCGGCGCGAGCCGCGCGATCAGGTACACGCCCGCCTTCACCATGGCCGCGGCATGCAGGTACGCGCTCACCGGGGTTGGCGCGGCCATCGCGCCGGGGAGCCAGAAGTGCAAGGGAACGATCGCGGACTTGCTCAGCGCGCCGACGAGTACCAGCGTCACCGCCACCGATACCGCGATCCCGTCCGGCAGGCGGTCCATGGCCAGCAGTTCCGACAGCAGATAGGTGCCGCAGGTCTGTCCGAGGATGACGATGCCGACCAGCATGGCCAGCCCGCCCGCACCGGTGACCAGCAGCGCTTGCAGTGCCGCGCGCCTGCTGGTCGCCCGCTCGGCGTAGTGGCCGACGAGCAGGAACGACAGCACCGTCGTCGTCTCCCAGAAGACGTAGAGCAGCAGCATGTTGTCGCTGACGACCAAGCCGAACATTGCGCCGGCGAAGCCGACGAACTGGGCGGCGAAGATGCCGAGCCGCGGTTCGTCGTCGGTGAAATAGCGGGTGCAGTAGAGCAGGATCAGCGTGCCGATGCCGAGCACCAGCGCGGCCATGACGGCGGCCAGCGAGTCGAAGCGCAGCTCGATGTTCATCGCGATCGCGGGCGCCCAGGTCACTCGAACCTGCTGTGTGCTATCCCAATTCGCGATCACCCAGCCGAAACCGGCCAGCGGAGCGAGCGCGAGCACCGCGAACGCGTTGCGCCCCAACACCCGTACGCACCACGGCGCTGCCAGCGCGGCGAGCGCGTGCGCGAGCAGGATTACGAGCAAACTGCACTCCGTCAGGTCGTGGCGGGCGGTGGTGCGGTTCCAGCCTACGTGGAGCCAGGGTTTTTCGGGGACGCGGCGGCTATGGCGTCAGCCATGTCGCGGCGGCTCGGCTATATGTCCGCTACCTCGTCCCGCTGCGCGGGCGGCGCGGGTTTGCGATAGGCGCGCGGCCGCAGCCGGTAGAGCAGGAGCAAGGCGATCGCGCACCCGAACACGATCATCAGCGCCACCCGGCCGGGCGTGGTGGCGTGCGCCATGTTGTCCCGTGGCGGCCACGTCTCGTGCTCCACCGGCAGCGCGGTGACGATGCTCGGCAGGTAGATCGCGCCGAGGGCGAGCACGGCGCTCGGGCCGTAGTGGGGGCGGGCGGCGCCACCGCAGAACCCGGCGGTCAGCGCGAGCAATACCGTCGCGACGGAGTAGTAGACCGTGCCGTCGCCGTGCGCGTCGACCCACGCGAACACCGTGACGCCCATCAGCGCCAGCAGCGCAAGGAACGGCGACGGCGCGCGCAGACCGGCGAACAAGCCGAGCGCGGTGAGCGCGATCACCACGAAGACGCTCCACCATGGCCGGGGCGCGTAACCGAGCGCGTCGGCGGTCGCGACCAGACTCACCGCGAGCAGTACGCCGATCCCGTCACGGCCGGGCAACAGCATGGCCGCGATGAGCGCGGCGCTGATCGTGGCCGCGATGGCGATCGCGATCTCCAGCCGGTTGTCGCCGGGCGCGGAGACATTGTTGTATTGGGCGGCCAGCCATTCGGTCGCGGCGAGGACGATCATGCCGAGCACGATCGCCGCGAGTATCGGCGTGATCGGCAGATCGATGGGCACGGTCGAGTCGCTTTTCGGTTCGGCCCGGTCGCGATTGCGAGCGATGGCGACGAACAGCAGCACCACAGTGATGCCGATCATCCAGAACGGCGGCGTCTCCAGCACCGACCACGGGTCCTGATCGGGCAGGTCGAGCAGGTCGGCGAGATCGCCGAAGACGAAGAAGCTCGTCGCGCCGAGCACGTAGCCGATCGCCGAGGCGGGCCTGCGCAGCGCGGCGGCGCCCAACGCGCCCAACAGGATTCCGCCGCATACCGCGTCGATGTAGTTCTGCGTGGTGAGCAGATCGGCGGAAGACACGTCGCGGCCCGCGAAGTGGTTGACGTACATGCAGAGCGCGCCGCCGAACGCCACGACCCAGCCGACCACCGGCCGGGCGAAGGTGGTGATCAGCACCGCGACCGTGACCGCGACGACCACGCCGATCGTCGCGCCGCGCGGCACGCTGTTGATCAGGCTGGCGATCTGGTACGGGTCGCTCTGCGAGGTCCAGGCGAAGGTGGTCGGCAGGAACAGCGCGACTCCCGCGACCGCGGCCCCGAGGAAGGCCGTGACCACGTCGACTCCGTCGCCGATCCATCGCCGCACCCAGGCAACATACCCGCGCGACCGTGCCGAGCCGGTGATTACCCACTCATCGCCGCCGCATGTCGACCGTCGATCAGCTGCGGTTTTCCGCGTACTTGCGCAGCGCTTCGACCTGGTCCGGATCCAGCGAAGGACGCACCACCGCGCGGGCGGCGGCGAGATCGGCGGCGGTGACGTCGGCGGCCGCCACGTCGCGTCGCATCGCCGCGAGCGCGGCCTCGCGCAGCAGCGCGGCGCAGTCGGCGGCGGAGTAGCCGTCCAGGTCGGCGGCCAGCGCGGTCAGGTCGACGTCGGCGGCCAGCGGCACCGAACGACCCGCGGTCCGCAGGATCTCCAGCCGCGCCGCGGCGTCCGGCGGCGGCACGAACACCAGCCGCTCCAACCGGCCGGGACGCAGCAGCGCGGGATCGATCAGCTCGGGCCGGTTCGTCGCGCCGAGCACCACCACGTCGCGCAGCGGCTCGACGCCGTCGAGTTCGGTGAGCAGCGCGGCGACAACGCGATCGCCGACACCGGAGTCGGTGCTCTGCCCGCGTCGCGGCGCGAGCGCGTCGACCTCGTCGAGGAAGATCAACGACGGCGCGGAATCCCTTGCCCGCTGGAACAATTCGCGCACCGCGCGCTCGGACGCGCCGACCCACTTGTCCAGCAGCTCCGCGCCCTTGACCGCGTGCACGCTGAGCTGGCCCGTGCCGGCGAGCGCGCGCACCAGGAAGGTCTTGCCGCAACCGGGCGGGCCGTAGAGCAGCACGCCGCGCGGCGGATCGATGCCGAGTCTGGCGAAGGAATCCGGATGGCGCAGCGGCCAGAGCACCGTTTCGGTGAGCGCCTGTTTCGTCTCGATCATGTCGCCGACGTCGTCCAAGCCGAGGCTGCCGATCGCCAATTCCTCCATGCCGGAACGCGACAGCGGACGGATCACCTCCAGCGCGCCGACCAGGTCCTGCTGGGTCAGGTGCGGTTCGGCCTGCTCCTTGCTGACCCGCGACGCCGCGCGCAGCGCCGCCTCGCGACACAGCGCCGCGAGATCGGACACCACGAAACCCGGTGTGCGCGCGGCGATCTCGTCGAGCTTCAGCTCACCGGTCGGCACCTTGCGCAACAGCTGCTCCAGCAGCGCCTTGCGCATCGCCGACGTGGGCAGCGGCAGCGCGAGTTCCCGATCGCACAGGTCCGGCGCGCGCAGCCGCGCGTCCACACCGGCCGGATGCGCGGTCGTCGCGATGAACGCCACGCTGGTCTCGGCCATTGCCGCGCGCAACTGGTCCAGGATGAGCGTCGCGACCGGCTCCGGGTCGGCGGGCAGCAGCGCGTCGATGTCGGTGACGAGCAGGATGCCGCCGCGCCCGGACGCGACATCGGCGACCGCCTCGGCCACCTCGCGCAGCCGGGCGCCGCCCTCCTGCGCGCCGACCGAGGGGCCATCCAATTCGACGAGGCGCCGCGGGGCGGTCACCGATCTGGCCAGGGTGGCCTTGCCGACACCGGCTGGTCCGGTGATCAGCACCCCGAGATGCGGTGTCGCGCCGAGTGTTCTGAGCAGTTCGGGTTCGTCGAGCGCGAGGCTGAGCCATTCGGTCAGCTTCGAGGCCTGGGCGTGCACGCCGACCAGTTCCTCCGCGGGAACGCGCGGCGGTGCGCTGCGCACCGCGGTCGCGCCGTTGGTGCCCGCGACAGCCTCGATCACCGCGCGGGAGGTATGGCCCCCGGCGGCCGCGCGTTCGGCGGCGTCCATCGCCGCGACCGCTCCCGCGCCCCAGGCGACGGCCGTGTTGGGCTGCACGCTCACCGGACCGCGCACCGGATCGGTGGCGGTGACGGTCAGCAGTTCGGTGGTCCACGCGATGCCGAAGGTGCGCGACAGCGCCTGGCTCGCCGCCGACGAGGGAATGTCCGGCCCCAGATCGCGTGGCAGCAGCGACACCGCGTCGCCCACCGTGACGACCTTGCCGAGCAGCGCCTGCCGCAGCGTGGCGGCCGGAATGCTGCGGCAGGCGTGCACCGAGCCGCTGACCGAGATCTGTTTGGCGCCGAACACCGCGGCGGGGGAGACCACCACGGTGGCGTTCTCACGCAGTCCCGCGTTCGACAGGGTTACGTCGTCCAGCAGCGCGACGCCCGCCGGAGTGCCCGCGGGCGCGATACCGACCACCGCCGCGGTGCGCCGCGATCCCGCAAGCGCGACTCCGTCCCACTCGCGCAGGCCGAGCGCCGTCAACGCCTCCGGATGCAGGCGCACGACCCCGCGTCTCGCGTCGGCGGCGGACGTGTTCAGTCGAGCGGTGAGCGCCAGTTCTGCCACTGTGCCATTCTGCCCGCGTTGGGGCGGCGGTGGACAGGGCTCCGCATTCGCCGGGTGGACGGCGTCCCGCTATGGCCCCTAGATGATCCGCGCGGCGACGGCCACCGGCTTTTCCGCGTTGCTCGGCGACAAGCAGACCAGCTTGGCGGTGCCGAGCGCGACGTTCGGGCTGCCCGCGAACGAGCTGTCCGGGTTCTCGGCGAGGATCTGCTCGATCACCCGCTTCTCCGCTTCGCTGTCGAGTTCCTTGAACTCACCGCACGTGGTGCGCGAGGCCGGACCGAGGCCGGAGGTGTCGGGCGACTCGGTGGTCGCCGGAGCGCTGTCGGGAGTGGTCGGCGCCGAAACGGTCGTGGTCGGTGCCTGCGTCGCGCTGGTGCTGGTGCCCGTGCTGCCCTTGCGTAGGCCGCTCGCATCGGAGGACTCGTCCGACCCGCCGCAGCCGGTCGCCGCCAGAGCCACCGCTCCCGCGGCGAGGACGATGACGGAAATTCGCTTCATTTGGTGCTTTCCCGGGTGCCACAGAGCGCTGGAGCCTCCAGCGCGTGGGCAGCAGTGTATTTGGCGCGCTGGCGCGCGCAAGTTCGCGGCCCCTTTTGTCTCGCTTCCGAGCGGTCGAGACTCGCGACTTCGTCGCATGCGCTTCGACCGCTCGGAAGCGAGACGGCCGCGAACGGGCTCGTAAGACTCGCCCTCGACGTGGTTGGGAGCGCGGGAGTGTTGCGTTCGGCCCAGCGGTGCTCCATCCGGCGTGCGTCCCGCGATCAGTGAATGTGCGCCTGCCAGTCCTCGGGAACTCGTCCGCGCGGTCCCGGCACGCCCTGGTCCGCCGGATGGCTGTGCGGGGGAGCGAGCTCGGGTCCGCCGCCGTACATCTCCTCGCTGCGGAAATCCCAGAACCAGTCCTCACCCGGCTCGAAGCTCTGGATGAAGGGGTGACCGGTGTCCTTGGCGTGCTTGCTCGCGTGCTGGGCAGGGGAGGTGTCGCAGCAGCCGATGTGACCGCATTCGGCGCAGCGGCGCAGGTGCACCCACCACCCCTGCTCGGCCTCGCACTCGAGGCAGCCGGAGCCGCTGGGCGGGACAGCGGGGTTGATGCCTTCGATGGCTTCCGTCATTCGGTGTGCCTCCTGGCGGCGATACGTTCGGTCAAGGGGCTTCCAGCGCGTCTTCATTCTGCTCCGGCCGGTGCAGGGGCAGGCGGACCGTGAAGCGGGTGTTGCCCGGTTCGGATTCGACGCGGATGTCGCCGTTGTGCTTGTTGACGACGATGCGGAAGGAGATGTCGAGGCCGAGGCCGGTGCCTTCGCCTACCGGTTTGGTGGTGAAGAACGGTTCGAAGACGCGGCGTAGGACGTCCGCGGGGATGCCGGGGCCGGTGTCGCCGATCTCGACGACGGCGCAGTCGTTCTCCTTGCCGGTGCGCACCGTGAGGGTGCCTTCGCCGCGCATGGCGTAGACCGCGTTGTCGATCAGGTTCGTCCACACCTGGTTCAGCTCGGCGGCGTAGCAGGGCAGCGGCGGCAGGCTGCGGTCGTACTCCTTGACCACTTTCACGCCGTCGCCGAGCTTCCTGTTCAACATGACCAGGGTGCTGTCGAGCAGTTCGTGCAGGTCGACCACCTGGAACGGGGCGCGGTCCATCTGCGAGTACTGCTTGGCGGCGTCGACAAGCGTGGAGATCCTCGCGGTCGAGTCCGCGATCTCGTTCATCAGCAGCTCGGTCTCGATGGTGTAGTTGAGCCAGCGGATCGCGCCTTCGAACACCTTGCTCGGGCAGTCCGCCAACGTGCCGTGCACCCGCTCCAGCCAGTCCACGTCGAACCCGGCCTGCACGAAGTTCGGTGCCAGCGCCCAGCCGTCGCCGATCTCGTGGTCCTCGAGCCATTCGCCGAGCATGTCCTCCCGGTCGGCGGCCTCCATTGGAGTCAGCTCGGGCGCCTTGGCGACCTGGGCCGCCGCCTCCTCCTGCAACCGAACCAGGGTGACGAGCACCTCGGGCTGGAACTTCCCGTCGGCCATCATGGCGAGCTTGTGCCGCATACCCGCGACCCGCTCGCGCAGGCCGGAGGTGGCGCGCACGGCCGCGGCGGCGGGGTTGTTCAGCTCGTGGGTCAGGCCCGCCGAGAGCGAACCGAGGGCGAGCAGGCGTTCCCGTTCCGCGACGCGCTGGGCGGTGTTGCGGTTGCCGAAGAACGCGCCCTCCAGCAGGTGCACCGCCATCGGGAACCACTCGTGCATCATCCGCGCGAAGGTGCCCGCGTCCAGCACGTAGAACCGGGACTTGCGGGTGACGTACATCGACCCGGTGTAGTTCGGATCGGCCTTGTCGCCCAGGTACGCGCTCCACGCGCCCGCGTAGGCGCCCTTGTGGTCGGTGCGGTTCAGCTCGATCTCGGTGCCGCCGGAGAGTTTGGTCAGCCGCACCTCGCCGTCCATCAGGACGTAGAAGCAGATGGCCGGATCGCCCTCGCGGAAGACGAGTCCCGGCTCGATGTACTCGATGCGCCCGTCCGTGCACAGCCAGGCCAGCTGGTCGTCGTCGAGCTTCTCGAACAGGAACAGGGTGCGCAGCTCGGCGGGGTCGCAGACGAGATGCGAACGGCGCGCCGCGTTTTCGATGGTCACAACTGCCCTCCTGAGATCACGCCAGGTACCGGTGCACGAGCATGACCGCCATCGCGCCCTCGCCGACCGCCGAGGCGACCCGCTTGGCGGACTCGGCGTGCACGTCGCCCGCGACGAACACGCCTGGCACGCTGGTTTCCAAATGGTGTGGCGGCCGGGGCAATTCCCAGCCGGCGGGCCGCGCGCCGTCGACCATGAGATCCGGCCCGGCCAGCACGTAGCCGTCCTCGTCGCGCTTGACGACGCCGTCGAGCCAGTCGGTCTGCGGCGCCGCGCCGATGAAGAGGAAGAGGCGCTCGGCCTCGGCCTTCTCCTCCGCGCCCGTGGTGTTGTCGCGCAACACGATTCGCTCCAGGTGATCGCTGCCGTCGGCGGCGGTCACCTCGGTGTTGGTGTGCACCTTGATATTCGGGATCTGCCCGATCTGCTGGATCAGGTAGTGCGACATCGACTTCTCCAGCGAGTCCCCGCGCACCACCAGGTGCACCGTGCGGGCGTTGCGGGACAGGAAGACCGCCGCCTGTCCGGCCGAGTTGGCCCCGCCGACGATGTAGACCTCGTGGTCGGCGCATTCGGACGCCTCGGTCATCGCCGAGCCGTAATACACTCCGCGACCGGTGAATTCGTCGACGCCGGGCGCGGGGTGCCGTCGATAGTCGACGCCCGTCGCGATGATCACGGTGTGTCCGCACAGCGTGCCGCCGTCGGCGAAACGCACAGTGCGAGCGGAACCGTTGACCTCGAGACCCACCACCTCGCGCGTGGTGATCACCTCGGCGCCGAACTTGGCGGCCTGCCGTCGCGCCCGGTCGGCCAGCTGCGCGCCGGACACACCGTCGGGGAAACCGAGGTAGTTCTCGATGCGGGAACTCTGCCCGGCCTGTCCGCCGGTGGCGGTGCGTTCGACGAGCACCGTGCGCAGGCCCTCGGACGCGCCGTAGACCGCGGCGCCGAGCCCGGCGGGACCGCCGCCGACCACGATCAGATCGTAGAAATCGCCGGTGGGGGTGACGTTGAGTCCGACGCTCTCGGCCAGCGCGCTGTCGGTCGGCTGGACCAGCGCGTCACCGGCCGCGGTGATCACCACCGGACATCGGTCCGGTTCGGCGCCCGCGGCCTCCAGCAGCCGGACGCCCTCCGGCTCGTCGGCCAGGTACCAGCGGTAGGGCAACTGGTTGCGAGCCAGGAATTCGCGCACCTGCGAGGAGCGCGGCGACCAGCGGTTGCCGACCACCTTGGTCTCGAACACCGGCCGGTGTTCGCTGCTGCGCCAGGCGTCGAGCAGGCCGTCCAGGACCGGATAGAGCTTCTCCTCCGGCGGATCCCACGGCTTGAGCAGGTAGTGGTCCAGATCGACGACATTGATCGCGTCGATCGCGGCGTTGGTGTCGGCGTAGGCGGTCAGCAGCACGCGGCGCGCGTACGGGTGCAGGTCCATGGCCTGCTCCAGGAATTCGATGCCGTCCATGCCGGGCATCCGGTAGTCGGCGATCAACACAGCGACCGGCTGGCCGCGCAATTTCATCTCACGCAGGGCCTCGAGCGCCTGCGGGCCGGATTCCGCGCGCAGAATCCGGTAGTCGGCGCCGTAGCGGCGGCGCAGGTCGCGTACGACCGCGCGGGAAACGCCCGGATCGTCGTCGACGCTCAGGATTGCCGGTTTCGTAGCAGCGGGTGCAGTCACCACAAAAGTATGTCGCCTCGGCGTCGGGTGTGTCGCCGAAGATTCCCGTCCCCCGGATCACCCCCGAGGTGTGTGTCACACCCGGTGTTGGAGCACCATTTCGAGTTCGCTCGGCGTGAGCAGCCGCTCCAGCCGTTCCTCTTGGGCGAGCGCCTTCGCGGCTCGGCGCGATATGGAACCGGGCGCCGCGGGCCCGTCGTCGGGTTCTAGCGAGGGAAGCAGGGGGACTTGGTCCGGCTGCCGACGATGAAGAAGCGAGCGAAGTTTCACGGCCGATCACCTCACGCTGGACGGGAAAGTTGGTGGCTGTGCTTGTGCTTCGTCTATCCGCCATTGTGCGCGGCCCATTACGACGGGCGGTAACCAAAAAGCCAAAATGTGACACAGTTGTCTTCCAAGGGCGCCCGTTTAGGATGTCTGTTACTCGTCGTACACATATGTCCGGTTTGTCCGGACCGCGCACCACCGGAGGCAGCGTTGCCCAACCACCTCGAAGCGACCGTCGACATCGCCGCACCGCCGGAGCGGGTCTGGCAGATCGTCTCGGACCTGAAGCGCATGCCCGAGTTCAGTCCGATGACGGTCCGGATGGTTCCGCTCGGCACGCCGAAGGCGGGCACCTGGACGGTGAACTGGAACAAGGACGGCTGGAAGCGCTGGCCGACGACCTCCCGCATCGTGCGGTTCGAGCCGAACCAGGCCTTCGCCTTCCGGATGAACGAGAACCGCACGGTCTGGAGCTACACGCTGGAGCCGACCGCGACCGGCACCCGGCTGATCGAGCGCCGCGATGTGTCCAACGGCGTCACCTGGGCGGTGCGCAAGGCAATCGACACCGTGCTCGGCGGCGAGCAGGCGTTCGAGGCCAACCTGGTTCGCGGGATGAACGCGACGCTCGCCAAGATCAAGGCCACCGCCGAGACGGGCGCCTGAGCTTCGATCGGCAGCCAGGCACGCCGACGCCCTCACCCCGAGTTGCGGGACGAGGGCGTTTTGGCACTCAACAGGCGCTGCTGGACGTCGATCGCCCGCGCATGGCCGGAGTGAAGGCGGAGGTACGCCTTACTTCCAGCTCGGCAGCTTGACGACCTGTGCGGCGTAGGAAAGCCCGGCGCCGAAGGCGATGAGCAGCGCGGTGTCACCCGGCTTCGACTCGCCGTTGCGTAGCAACGCCTCCATGGCGAGCGGAATGGACGCGGCCGAGGTGTTGCCGGTCTCTTCGATGTCGTGGGCGAGCGCGCACTCCTCCGGCAGCTTGAGCACCCGCGCCATGATCTCGATGATCCGGCCGTTGGCCTGGTGCGGGATCATCGCCTGCATGTCGTCGGTGGAGAGTCCGGCGCGGTCGATCGCGTCGCGGCACACCTTCTCCAGCGAGTGGGCGGCCCACCGGAAGACGGCGGTGCCCTCCATGGTCAGGTACGGCCGGACCGCGTCGAGGCCCTTCTCCTCGATCTCGGCGAAGTACTCCATCCAGTCCTTGTCCTGGCGGATCGCGTGGTGCTGGGTGCCGTCCGAGCCCCAAACGGTCGGGCCGATGCCCGGCTCTTCGGAGGGACCGACCACCACGGCGCCCGCGCCGTCGGCGAACAGGAACGCGGTCGAGCGGTCGGTCATGTTGATGGTGTTCGTCAACTTCTCCACACCGATCACCAGCACGTTCTTCGAGGTGCCGCACCGCACGAGGTCCGACGCCAGCGCCAGCGCGTGACAGAAACCCGCGCAGCCCGCGGAGACGTCGAACGCGGCTACGCCGTTCATGCCGAGCTCGGTGGCGATGCGCGGGGCGGCCGCGGGTGTCAGCAGCAGATGCGTCGACGTGGCGACGATGACGCAGTCGACCTCGTCGTAATCCACGCCCGCCGCCGCCAGCGCGTTCTGCGCGGCCGCCACGCTCATGCTTTGAATCGTTTCGTCCTCGGAGGCGAAACGTCGGGTCTTGATGCCCGACCGGGTCTGGATCCACTCGTCGCTGGAGTTGATCGGTCCCGCAACTTCGTCATTGGTGACCACACGGGCCGGGCGATAGACGCCGAGCCCGAGGATCGCGGTGTGCTCAGCCCCGGTGGTCTGGGCGATTCGAGCAGACATGATGCGTCTCCTAATACCTGCGGCGCTGCTGCCGGGGATCCGGCGGAGCCTCGAACTCCTCATCGGTTTGCCATGGCTACGAAACTTAGACATGAGGCTCCCTCATATTACCCGAGGGTTGCCGGGCGAGTGCGTATTCTCACAATCGCCGGGTATATCGCCGAAAGCACGTCCTTCTACTGCTCGGCGTGCATCCCAACTAGTGATGCGAGGTCACCATGCTCGGTCTCGGGATTATCGGCTGGATCATCATCGGCGGTCTTGCCGGCTGGATCGCAAGCAAGATCATGAAAACAGACGCCCAACAGGGCATCTTGCTGAACATCGTCGTCGGCATCATCGGCGGCCTGCTCGGCGGATTCCTGCTCAAGCTGCTCGGCGTCGACGTCGAAGGTGGCGGGCTGTGGTTCAGCTTCTTCACCTGCCTGGGTGGCGCGGTGATTCTGCTGTTCCTGGTCGGACTGGTCACCGGCCGCAGGGCATTGCGCTGACCGGACGCGTCACAGGCTCCTCCCGTAAGGTGTGATCGCTTGCGCCCGACCTATCGTTGAAGGGCGCAACCGACTGCATCTAGCACGAAAGAGGAGCCTGTGGCACGCCGTCCCACCCCGCCCGGCACGCCCGAAACCACCGGAGTCGGCCACGTCGTCGACTTGGTACGGGCCGCCATTCCCCCGCTGCATCCCGCGGGGCTGCCCTTCGTCGCCGCGCCGCTCGCGGTCGCGGTGGTGGGCGGCAAGCGCAAATGGGTGCGCCGGACGGGTCTGGTCGCCGCGGCGGCCTGCGCCACCTTCTTCCGGCACCCGAAGCGGGTTCCGCCGAACCGGGCGGGCGCGGTCGTAGCCCCGGCCGACGGTGAGATCGCGCTGGTCGACACGGCCGCGCCGCCAGCGGAGCTCGGGCTCGGCGATCAGCCGCTGCCCCGGGTGAGCATCTTCCTCTCGGTGCTGGACGTGCACGTGCAGCGCACCCCGGTCTCCGGCACGGTCCGCGCCGTGCACCATCAGGCGGGTCAGTTCCGCTCGGCCGATCTGCCCGAGGCCAGCTCGGTCAACGAGCGCAACAGCATGCTGCTGGAGACCCCGGCGGGCAAGCAGCTCGTCGTGGTGCAGATCGCCGGTCTTCTTGCCCGGCGCATCGTGTGCGACGCGCAGGTCGGCGACGTGCTGACCATCGGCGACACCTACGGTTTGATCCGCTTCGGCTCCCGGGTCGACACCTACTTCCCCGCGGGAACCGAGCTGCTGGTGCAGCCGGGCCAGCGCACCATCGGGGGCGAGACCGTTCTGGCCGTGTTGTCATGATGGAAGCGGCTGTGCCCAACCAACGGCGCAGGCGCCGCAGCGTCCGGCTGCTTCCGAGCATCGTGACGATCCTGGCGCTGGCCTCGGGTCTGTCCGCGGTGAAGTTCGCGCTGGACGGCGAACTCGACATCGCGCTGGCCATGGTCGGCGCCGCCGCGGTGCTCGACACCCTCGACGGCCGCTTGGCCAGGATGCTCGACGCGACCACCAAGATGGGCGCGGAACTCGATTCGCTGTCCGACGCGATCTCGTTCGGCGTCGCGCCCGCATTGGTGCTGTACATCGCGCTGCTCGACCAGAACAGCGCGGGATGGATCATCGCGCTGCTGTTCGCGGTGAGCATCGTGCTGCGCCTCGCCAGGTTCAACACCCTGATGGACGACGACACCAGACCCGATTGGGCGCGTGAGTATTTCGTCGGCGTGCCCGCTCCGGCCGGCGCGCTGATCGCGCTCGTGCCGATCGCGCTGCTCGTGCAGTTCGGCGACGGCTGGTGGGTCGGCTTCTACGAGGTCGCGGCCTGGACGGTGTTCGCGGGAGCCTTGTGCGTCAGCACGATTCCGACGCTGGCGATGAAGTCGGTGTCGGTGGCGCCGCAGGCGGCGGCCGGTCTGCTGGTGCTCGTCGCGGTGGCGGCGGCCCTGCTGGTGACCTATCCGATCATCCTGCTGCTGATCCTCGTCGCGCTGTACCTGGGCCACATTCCGTTCGCCTGGCATTCGCAGCGCTGGGTGGCGGCGCGGCCGGAGACCTGGCAGCACAAGCCCGCCGAACGCCGGGCGCAGCGCCGGGCACAACGGCGTCGTCCGGCGATCCCCTCCGGTTTCCGCGGTTCGACCGCGCGGCTGCGGTTGCGCAGGCCCGGTGGACGCCGGGAACAAGCGGACGACGTTGTGCGCTGACACCTGCGCCGCGCGCTGACCGAACTCTGACGACGCGGACGGCGAGCGGAGGAAGGTGAGGAGTGGAACCCGACGGACTGCGCGAATTCCAGGCGCATCGCCCTCGGTTGTTCGCGCTCGCCTACCGCATGCTCGGCTCGGCCACCGAGGCCGAGGACGCGGTGCAGGAGACCTACCTGCGCTGGGACGGCACCGACCGGGCCACCATCCGCTCCGTGGAGGCCTGGCTCACCACCGCCGTCGTGAATCTCTGCCGCACCTGGCTTGTTTCGGCGCGGGCGCGGCGCGAGACCTACGTCGGCCCGTGGCTGCCAGAGCCGGTGCTCACCGCGGACGGTGAACTCGGTCCGCTGGAGACCGTCGAGGAACGCGAGCTGGTCTCGTTGGCGCTGCTCACTGCGCTGGAGCGGCTGAATCCGGTGGAGCGCGCCGTCTTCGTGCTGCGCGAGGCGTTCGGGTACGCGCACCGCGAGATCGCCGACATGCTCGACCTGAGCGAAGCGGCGTCCCAGCAGACCTACCGCAGGGCCGGTCAGCGCGTCCGCGACGGCCGGACCCGCTTCGTGATCGAACCCGCCCACGCGAGGGCGCTGATCCAGCGTTTCCTGGACGCGGCGCGTTCCGGCGAGATCGATGAGCTCGGCCGGATGCTCGCCGCCGACGTCACCGCCACGGCGGACGGCGGCGGCCGGATCAACGCCGCGCGGCGTCCGGTGCACGGCGCCGACCGGGTCGCGCGCTACCTCGCCGGCCTGTTCCGCTGGGCGGTCCCGGGCATGGAATTCGGGATCGAAGAGGTCAACGGCGCCTTGGCGATGGTCGTGCGGGTCGCCGAGAATCCCGTGCTGATGGTCGGTTTCGAGCTCGACGGCGAGCTCGTCGACGAGCTGTACCTCGTCGTCAACCCCGACAAGCTGGCCTACCTCGCCGCCGCTCGGGCGTAGCTGTTCCCCGGTGTGACGCGGCTCATGCCGCGGACTGTCAGGAAACGGGGGCCTGTCCGGTCTGAGTGGTATCGGCCAACGAGAGGAGCCACCATCATGACCGGGAATCAGCACATCGTCGTTCTTGGCGCCGGGTACGCGGGACTGGCCGCGGCCAAGCGGCTGGCCGCGCGAGCCGGGGACGCGCGCGTCACGGTTGTCGACGCGCGGGCCGAGTTCGTCGAGCGGGTGCGGTTGCACCAGCAGGTCGCCGGGCAGCGGGTGCGCCGCTGGGACTTGGCGGAACTCTTGGAGCGCAAGGGTATTCGATTCGTTCGGGCGCGGGCGACGGACATCGACACCGTTGGCAAGCGGGTCGAGCTGGACAGCGGTGCTTCCATCGACTACGACGTCCTGATCTACGCCCTGGGCAGTCTCGCCGATCCCGTCGGCGTCCCCGGTGTCACGGAGTTCGCCAGAACCGTTGCGACGCCCGAGGATTCGGTATGGACGGCGAAGGGAACCGTCGCCGTCGTCGGCGCGGGCGCCACCGGCATCGAGCTGGCCGCGGAACTCGCCGAGTCCCAGCCGGATTCGCGCGTGCTGCTGCTCAGTCCCGACGAGCCGGGCGCTTGGCTCTCGGCGAGAGCGGTCACGCACATTCGGAAAGTGTTGGAGCGCTTGGGCGTCGAGATCCGCTCGGACGCGAAGGTGGTCGAGGTGACCGCGGACGGTGTCCGACTGACGAACGGTGAATTCGTCGCGGCCGACACCACGGTGTGGACCACCGGGTTCGGCGTGCCCGATCTCGCCGCCCGCGCCGGTCTCGAGGTGGACGGCGCTGGCCGGGTGCTGACGGACGAGTCGCTGCGCTCGCTCTCGCATCCGGACATCTACGCCGCGGGCGACAGCGCGGTGGTCGCCGGTCCCGGCGAGCGGTCGCTGCGGATGGCCTGCGCGACGGCGCTGCCGACCGGCAAGTACGCGGCCGACGCGGCCACGGCGCGGATGCGCGGGCGGGACCCGCGTGAACTGCGGTTCCGTTACGTCTTCCAGTGCATCAGCCTCGGGCGGCGGGACGCGGTCATCCAGTTTCTGCACGCCGACGACACCCCGGCGCGGACCGTGCTGCGCGGGTGGGTTGGGGCGCGAGTCAAGGAGCTCGTCGTGCGCGGTGCGGCTGCGGCTGCGGGGTTGCGGTAGGGGCGGTGGTCGACGAGCTCGTACGCTGAGCGGCGGCTGCGGTAGCTGCGGTGGTCAACGAGCTCGTCGTGCGCGGTGCGGCGGCCGACGCGAGGTCTGGGTAGGGCCGCTGGGCTGGTCCTTCGACCGCCGTGCTCGCACCCGGCTTCCACCATGCGGCAGTCGTCGCCATCGCCGGATGCGGCGACGGGCGGCCTGACTGGCGACCGGCCCACGACGGACCGACGCTGGCGGGGATGGGAATCAGCGGGCGATCAAGATCGTCAACCAACGGTTGACGCAGGCGTGTCGTCAACCTATGGTTGACGCATGACTTCTTCGATTCGTCTCGACGACCTCATCTCCGCCATAAAGAAGGCTCGGCCGGACAACGTGCTCGAGCAGCTCTCCGACGCGGTCATCGCCGCCGGTCACCTCGGCGAAGTGGCCGATCACCTGATCGGCCACTTCGTGGACCAGGCCCGCCGCTCCGGCGCGTCCTGGACCGATATCGGCGCCAGCATGGGCGTCACCAAGCAGGCCGCGCAGAAGCGGTTCGTCGCGAAGGGTCCCGGTGACCCGGCCGACGCGGCCGCGATGGATCCGAACGCGGGATTCGCCAAGTTCACCCCCCGCGCCCGCGAGGCGGTGATGGCCTCCCAGCAGGCCGCGCTCACCGCGGGCAACAAGCTCATCGGGCTGCCGCACCTGGTGCTCGGGCTGCTGAGCGAGCCGGAAGGCCTTGCCGCCAAAGAGATGCAGACCGCGAAGCTCGATCTCGAGGAGGTGCGCGCCGCCGCGACCGCCGCGCTGCCGCCCGCCGAATCCGGCGACGAGGCGCCCACTGGTCTGGTGCCTTTCGATCCCGAGGCCAAGAAGGCGCTCGAGCTGACCTTCCGCGAGGCACTTCGCCTCGGCCACAACTACATCGGCACCGAACACATCCTGCTCGCCATCCTCGAACAGGAGAACGGCGCCGGGCTCCTGACCGACCTCGGCATGGACAAGGCGAAAACCGAAGCGCACCTGCTGGAACTGCTTTCGGTGATCGCCGCCAAGAAGCCGTGAGGGTGTGGCGGCACGGCGGCCGGATCGCAACGGCCGCCCTCGTCGCCGCGGCGCTCCTCGTGGTCGTGCGGGAGCGCGATCCGCGTCGGAGCCGGGTGTCCTTGTCGCTGAGGGCTTTTCGTTACGCGCATGCCGCACGTGCGCGCCGCCGCCGCGTCGCGCGTGCGGCGCTCCGCCGTGCTCGGAACGCGTCGAACTCGTGCGACCGGGCGGCGTTCGCGGGCCCTACGCCCGCCCGCGCAAGCCGCCGCCCCACCGCGGCCACTGCGCCTGCGGTTTGGGGGCGGCGACCAGCGATTCCCGGTCGATATCGGTGACGAACAGCGGGAGCCGCGGCGCGAGACCGTCCAGCAGCGCGAGCAGCTTCCCGCCGAGCGCGGCCTGGTACTCGGTCATCGTCAGGCCGACGATTTGCAGGAAGGCGACCCGGCCGTTGGGGGTCGCGATGGTGCCGAGCTCCGGATCGGCGACGAAGCCGACGGCTTGGATCGCCGAGTCCGGCCGGTCCGCGGCGAGGGGGCCGTTCGCCTTGATGGTGTGGCCGGGCTCGAACCACTTACCCGACTGGAAGACGTACCTGGCGAGGTTCTGCAAGAAGTGCGCGGGCCAGATCGGCGCCTGCGCCTCGGCGGGATCGCCCGCCAGCCGGAACGTGAACTCGAATCCCCACCCGGAGACGTCCGGATCGTCCCATTCCTTCTGACCGAGCTCGCTCATGCCGTACCCGACGTAATGCCAATGCGGGACCGGATCGGTGCGCGGGTACGCGCTGACACCCTCCAACGGGTCCGGCCCGCCCAGTGACCAGGGGTGCCCGACCGTCCAGTGCACCGGTTGTAGCTCGCCGTACAGCTGTGCCAGGGCGCCATCGATCGCATCCCGGCCGGGTCCAACACTCACCCGGTCACTTTAGGCGTACCTCCTCGGGCGGAAATCTCCGTAGACTCAGCCCCCAGCCGCCGATCCGCGCCGACGTGGGCGGGGTGCGGTGTGCTGGCCGATTGCTCGACCGAGGCGCGTCACCGCCGACCGCTAAGCTATAGCGATGGCGGATGAATCGGCTGATACGGATTCCGACCTAGTCGCGGGCGAACGCCGCGCCGACTTGTTGCGCGCTCTGTCCTATGTGTCGACCGAATCCGGACCCGACGGCGAATACATCGTGAACGGTGATCTGCCGCCCGAAGTGGCGCCCCCGTTCATCCGGGCCATCATGCGCGTGGAGGCCGAACTGCTGCTGCACGACGCCGAGCTCGTCACCGTGGACAACGAGGAACCGAGGACGCCGGACGAGCGCCGGACCGACGCGTTCGTCGCGCTGGTCCTGCGCATCGACGACCGGCACTGAGCCGCGAGCCGCGCACGCCCCTTCGCGGCCCGGACCTTGCACTCGCCACCCTCGAGTGCTAGAAATGGCTTTGGCACTCTCGACCTGTGAGTGCCAGGGTCGGGACGGTGAGACCGGGTTTCATCGACACCCTCGGTCGTCCGTCGCGGGCACCGAACCTGGCCAGCGTAAATGGGGCGATCCGAAAGGGGTCGTCCTGTGTGTCAGCCCCATTACTAATGGAGGATTCCAACGCAATGGCCAAGACAATTGCGTACGACGAAGAGGCCCGTCGCGGTCTCGAGCGGGGTCTGAACAGCCTCGCCGACGCGGTCAAGGTGACGCTGGGCCCCAAGGGTCGCAACGTCGTCCTGGAGAAGAAGTGGGGCGCCCCCACGATCACCAACGATGGTGTTTCCATCGCCAAGGAGATCGAGCTGGAGGACCCGTACGAGAAGATCGGCGCCGAGCTGGTCAAGGAAGTCGCCAAGAAGACCGACGACGTCGCGGGCGACGGCACCACCACCGCCACCGTCCTGGCTCAGGCGCTGGTGCGCGAGGGCCTGCGCAACGTCGCGGCCGGCGCGAACCCGCTGGGTCTGAAGCGCGGCATCGAGAAGGCCGTCGAGGCCGTCACCGCCAAGCTGCTCGACACCGCCAAGGAGGTCGAGACCAAGGAGCAGATCGCCGCCACCGCCGGTATCTCGGCCGGCGACGCGTCCATCGGTGAGCTGATCGCCGAGGCCATGGACAAGGTCGGCAAGGAAGGCGTCATCACCGTCGAGGAGAGCAACACCTTCGGCCTCCAGCTGGAGCTGACCGAGGGCATGCGCTTCGACAAGGGCTACATCTCCGGCTACTTCGTGACCGACCCCGAGCGTCAGGAAGCGGTCCTCGAGGACCCGTACATCCTGCTGGTCGGCTCGAAGGTTTCGACCGTCAAGGACCTGCTGCCGCTGCTGGAGAAGGTCATCCAGGCAGGCAAGCCGCTGCTGATCATCGCCGAGGACGTCGAGGGTGAGGCCCTGTCGACCCTGGTGGTCAACAAGATCCGCGGCACCTTCAAGTCCGTCGCCGTCAAGGCCCCGGGCTTCGGTGACCGCCGCAAGGCTCAGCTCGCCGACATCGCCATCCTGACCGGTGGCGAGGTCATCAGCGAAGAGGTCGGCCTCTCGCTGGAGACCGCCGGTGTCGAGCTGCTCGGCCAGGCGCGCAAGGTCGTCGTCACCAAGGACGAGACCACCATCGTCGAGGGCGCGGGCGACGCGGAGGCCATCAAGGGCCGCGTCGCGCAGATCCGCACCGAGATCGAGAACTCCGACTCGGACTACGACCGTGAGAAGCTGCAGGAGCGTCTGGCCAAGCTGGCAGGCGGTGTCGCGGTGATCAAGGCGGGCGCGGCCACCGAGGTGGAGCTCAAGGAGCGCAAGCACCGCATCGAGGACGCCGTCCGCAACGCGAAGGCCGCCGTCGAAGAGGGCATCGTCGCCGGTGGTGGCGTGGCCCTGCTGCAGTCGGCTCCGGCGCTGGACGCGCTGAACCTGACCGGTGACGAGGCCACCGGCGCGAACATCGTGCGCGTCGCGCTGTCGGCTCCGCTGAAGCAGATCGCCTTCAACGCCGGCCTCGAGCCCGGCGTGGTCGCCGAGAAGGTCGCCAACCTGCCCGCGGGCAGCGGCCTGAACGCCGACTCCGGCGAGTACGAGGACCTGCTGGCCGCCGGCGTCGCCGACCCGGTCAAGGTCACCCGCTCGGCCCTGCAGAACGCGGCCTCCATCGCGGCCCTGTTCCTGACCACCGAGGCCGTCGTCGCCGACAAGCCGGAGAAGGCCGCCGCTCCCGCCGGCGACCCGACCGGTGGCATGGGCGGCATGGACTTCTGATCCTCGGATCAGCGAGTTCCCGCTAGTCACGAAGGCCGGTCCACCCTCGGGTGGACCGGCCTTCCGCATAAGATGTGCGGTGCCGCCTGCTCGAGAGCGAGGACTCCATGACCACATTGCCCGCCTGGGCGAACGATCCGGAGATGCTGCTCATCACCGAGGACGGCTACGACGCGCTGCCCGACGAGGTGCAGAAGCAGATCGAAGTCATCGACGGCCGAGTGATCTTCTGCCGCAGTGGAAGTTCGGAGCACAACATCGTGGCCCGCAGGCTGGCCAATGCGTTCGAAGCGGCCCGTCCGCAAGAGCCGTGCATTCGCGTCGTCACCGATTTCGAGATGCACTATCAGAGAATTCGGCCGCATACCCCTGGGTTCTCGTTCCGTAGGCCTGATGTCGTGGTTCACCGATGCATCGAGCGCGGCCACAAGCTGAGCACCGACAGTGTGTTGTTGGTCGTCGAGGTGGTCTCACCCGGATCCGAGTACGTCGACACCGTCGACAAGCGAGCCGAATACGCGGCCGAAGGAATACCCGTCTACTTGGTCGTGCATCTCGATGACGAACTGCGGGTGAAGATCATTCAGGAATACCGCCTCGACTGGGCGAGCGCGGCCTACCGCCGCGCGGAGCCACACCAAGAGGTGCTCGTCCTGAATGAGCCCTATCCCCTGAAGGTCGAGTTCAGCGCGCTCGACGCCTGAGACCGCTGTCGGTCTGCCCGGACGCTCAGATGCCGGTCAGCACTTCGGACACTTTTGCGGCATCGGTCTCGTCGTCCAAGGGGAAACCTCGGGTAGGTCTGGGCGCGCAACCGTAGATGCCGCGCCCGCGCGGGAGTCAGTCGGTCGAAGAGGCTAGATCCGGGTTCGGTCGTCCAGCGCCCGCCGTATCAGCTCCCGAGCCTTTTCGCCGGTCACGGATTGACCGGCGAGCGTGTCGAACGCTCGAAGGTAGAGAGCGAGCTCCCTCGGCTGTGTGATAGTCAACTTCGCGGTCGAGCCTTCCTCAGCAGCTAGGCGGTTGTCGTACAGCACGAAGTTGTTGAACAACACCCGGGCTTCGGCTGCCTTCGGGACTATCCCGAAGGTGACCCTGGGAAGACTTCCGGCAGTGAGGAGTCGGTCCAGCTGACCGATCATCACCTGATCGTCGCCGACCGTCGTGTAGAGCGCCTGCTCACCTACGACAAAGTGAAAGCGCTTGTCCCGCTGGTACAGAACTTGTTGACGCCGCATCCGAGCGGCTACGGCCTGCTCGATGTCGCCAGGTAGTTGATAGAACTCTCCCACGTACCTCAACATCGCTTCGGCATATTCCGGCGTCTGCAGCAGGCCGGTCACGATGACCGGCTGATAGTTGCGGATGAACGTTGCTTCGGCCTCGAGCTTCTGTAGCCGCTGCTGTCCGGCCTTGATGCCGGGACCAAGTAGGCGTTTCCACTCGACGTATGCACTGTCTATGTGGTGCAACGTGGCTAGGAGATCTTCTAGCTGATCTGCGGCACCGCAGTGTCGGCAGTAAGCCTGGATCACCGCGTCCGACGCGTGCAGCTTTCCGAACTCGTATTTCGATACCTTCGACTCGTGCCAGCCTTCGAGGCGGGCAAGCTCCCGGCCGGATATGCCGGCACGTCGCCGGATCTCGCGGAGACGCTGGCCGAGCGCCTGCCTCGCTTCCTGAACCGAACTAGTCACTGGGTGACATCACCCGTACATACTCGGCGTACGGCGTCGCCAGCGGCCAGAGTCGCAGACGCACACTCCGGCAATAGTCGACAATCCGCGGATCGGTTGTCACCGCGACACCGCCGACCGCGCGGCCTTCCTCATCGGTGAGGGTGAATGCCGCTCGTTCGTCATCGAGTAGCCAGACGTCATCCGGAGGCACGTCCCCGGCTCGATGGCGGGCGACGTAGCGGATGCTCTCGCCCGCTTCGGCGTTCAGCTCCGCGAGGGTGAGCAGCCACCGGTGATAATCGGTGTGTGGCACGGTGACGACGCGGACGCGGCTCACGGTCACTCCGCGGGTCACCAACTCGCCAACGAAGTCCGACCAGTCGCGGAACCACCCGCGCAGATCGAACGGTTCGCCCCTCAGAAACCGTTGCAGCGGTTCGGATTCACCGGGGACTCCGTAGGAGTCCCGGACCTCGAGCCGGAACGCTTCACGTTGGCACTCTCGCAGTACGTCACGAGTCGGCCGGAACTCCACCGAAATAGGTCCTCTCTGCCCGGGGCACTTCGATCGCGGTTTCGAAGTCTTCCATGGTCATTTGATCCAAAGTCTCCCGATCGGTGATCGGTCGGCCGGTTACCGCAAAGGTTCCCCGGCCTGTATCGACCAGCGGGGTACCGATGTAAGTCCGGGGCTCGGTGAAGCCGGTCAAAAGGTGTGGGATTTCGACCGTTTCCGGGTGGTCGGTCCTCCATCCGAGGATCACGTAGCTGTCCTGGTCGGTGGCGAACAGCGAAGGGCAATCGTCCTTGCCGGAACCACCTTTACCGAGCAGATGCAAGCGCATGGTCAGGTCTCCCATCGAGCGTGTGCAAGTTCTTGCAGAATCAAGACTAACGCCGTCTACCTGTGTAAATGCTGAATCGAAGTCGACCAGTATTGGCAAATCTTGGCACACTAGTCGCCCAGCGCCGCCCCCCGTTCGTAGCTTCGACTCAGCACGCGGCACCGGGTTGGGTTCCAGTGACGAGTCATCGAGTCGCGGTTTCCCGGTGCGGTGTGCGCTCAACGAGAGGGGCGCGCTGTACTACTTGGCGAAGATTCACTGCGCCGGTTCGGCGTGGATTGTCCACGTGCCTGCGGTCGATCACTGGACGATCGCCACCGACAAGCGTGGCTTGACGGATACGGCTCGGCAGATGGTCTCGGCCGTCCTCGGCGCACCGGATTCCTTCGATATCGACCTCATGATGGGCCGCGCGGTCGGCACGCCGGACGAGTTCGCAGCCGGGTCATCGACCCTTCGACAGTGGGGGCTGTGAAATCAATGGAACCTGTTGTGGCACAAGCATCTCTGGCGCCCTCGACGCAGCGCAGCCGCAATGGCAGT
Source organism: Nocardia amikacinitolerans NBRC 108937 (assembly GCF_001612615.1). Lineage (GTDB taxonomy): Bacteria > Actinomycetota > Actinomycetes > Mycobacteriales > Mycobacteriaceae > Nocardia > Nocardia amikacinitolerans. The sequence continues at coordinate 42,054 of NZ_BDAU01000046.1, forward strand.
TCGAGTTCGCTGCAAAGTGGACCCAGGGAACAAAATAGAACGGATTGAGGCTGGTTCCCGTCATCGCCGTCGGTGCCCGACCGGGCAGTGAAGGTGCTACCGCCGTATGTGAGCCCGGTGGTCAGTCGAGGCTTCGGCGTCGAGCGCGCATCGAATACACCGTGTTGCGAGGGCCAGGACCCGACTGGCTGCCCCATCCGCGTGATGTGGCGATATCCCAGCCCTTCTGCCGCTTCATCTGCCTCGCGAAGGCATCGATGTCCTCTATGCGGCAGCCACACTCGAGTCGAACTTCGATCGAGACATATGTGCCGGAGGGATTGGCCTCGTACTTACTCAGGGCCCACTTCGCCGTGTGATCATGTTCTTTGAGGCCCGATGCTGCTTCGCTGTGAATGAATCCGAAGGCGCCGCCCATACGATCGAGGTCGTCGATGACGAACAGATCGCTACGCCACTGGCCCGGCCACACAGCGAACAATCGAGACTTTCCGCCCTTGGCCCGGGACCAAGAGTCAATGTTCACGCCATGAGAGACGGTTCCGTCCTCTCCGACTTCGATGTAGCAGACGGTTTGGCTTGTGTAGGGGAAGTCGTTGCCCAGTTCTGCGGAGCTGCGCGGCTGCATACGCGGATAGTAAGTGTCAGCTGTACTGCGCCGCAGAAGATCGTGAGGCCCACTAGTCGGTCGGGGCTTACTCAGTGGCTGCCGTCCTCAGGTCTGGCCGTTCCGGCGTCAAACGATGACGGCGCTGGCCACCGCGACGTTCGAAAAGCCCGTGCCGAGTGCGTGGGACACGTCCTCGCCCAAAGCAGGCTCGCAGATCGGCTGTGGCTGGTGCGACCCAACGAACACCCACAACTGCCCGAAGGCCGCCGTGGGGTCGATTCTGCAGCTCCGACGTCGGTTTCGGCGTGGTCTTTGGATTCCGCGTCCACGCCTGTCAACTGACGCCGCCCCGACAGAACCCTTCAGGTGGTGGCGGGGAGGCGGAGGCGTTCGGCTAGTTCGTTGAAGATGTAGAAGTTGGGGATGGCGGCGACGGGGGCGAGGGAGATCCAGGTGCCGTCGACCTTGATGCGGACCAGTCCGCTGCGGGCGTCGATGAGCTGGATGCGGTCCCAGGGATAGACCTGATTGCGGAAGCTGAGGGCGACCAAGTCGAGGCCGATATCGCCGAAGTGGACGGTTTCGCCGTTGTCGATTTTGAGGACAGCGCGCGGCAATTGCGTGCCGGTGATGGCGGACTGGATCGCCCTGCCCCATTCGCGCGCGTCGGCGAACTCGGTGTCGTCGAAAGCCGCGTGCGCGCCGTTGGGTCCGCTCATCTCCAGCGAATACTCGACGCGCGAGGTGTTCTGGAACGGAATGACCTGTTGGCGCACTTCGGCGGTGTCCCAGCGGAATCCGGCGATCTGCTCACCGGATCGGTACACGGTCATGCCGTTATCGAACAGATCGAGCCGCGCCGAACGGTTCTGCTGGTTCTGCCGTCCGCGCACCGACGCCAGCGTGGCAGGCAGCAGCGCGACGACGCCGACAGCGACTCCGCCCGCGAAGGATCCGACCGCGGCACAGATCACACCGACGGCCGCGAGTCCGCCCGCGACGATTCCGCACCCGCGCACGAAGGTGTCGCTCACCGGTGCGGGGAGAAATGTTTGGCGGTGCGTGCCGAGCTTTTCGTACTCGGCCATCAGGTGTATCAGCTGCGACAACGGTATGGTGCGCCGGACGCCGGTTCCGCCTTCACCGTCCTCCGGCATGCTCGGAGTGGTCAATAGTCCCTCCATGAGGCGGTTTTCATCCGCGCGAAGCGTATTCCACCGGACCGGATATCGCTACCGCAACCCCCGGTGAATTCGCGCGTCGGTCTCACCGCGTATTCACCCCTGCAGCACGAAGGCGACCAGAAAACCTGCCGCCGTGGCCATTCCGACCCACCAGCCGCCTTCGCGATAGGCCTCCGGCATGAGTGAATCGGCAAGAACGGCGATGGTCGCGCCGCCCGCGAAAGCCTGCACGGTGCTGATATGGGTGTCGGAGAGATTGTCCGAGAGACTGTTTCCCAGCACCGTGACGAGCACCAGAACCGCACCGGTCGCCGCCCACAACCCGAATGCGCGAGCGTGCTTCAATCCGTGCTCGCTGCGCATCAGCGCCGCGCCGCCGATGGCCTCCGGCAGGTTGCCCACCGCGACCGCCACCAGCAGCACCAGCCCGCCGCCCGAGGTCAGCGAGACGCCGAGCGCGAGGTTCTCGGGAACGCCGTCCAGGATGGTGCCGAGCATCAGCGCCCAACCGATGGCCGCCGCGCCCAATTTCGTCTCGATCAGATGATTGGCGACCACATACACCCCGGCGCCCGCGAACAGCGCCGCACCGGCGATCACCGCGCCCGCCTGATGAAAGGCCGGTTCGAACAGTTCCGAGGACACCGCCGCGATCATGGTGCCCGCGCCGAACGCCATCAATGACGCGAGCAGCGGCCTCGGCAACGACCAGCGCAGGCCGATGGCCGCGCCGACCAGCAGCGGTACCGCGGTGCCGAGACCGTAGAGCAGTGCCTTCAGCATGCGGCTCACCCTAATGGGCGCCCGCAACTCGCTCAGATGCCCGCGACAGATACGACGCGGAAGGCGCTAGGAGTGCCGGGACCCATCGGCCCACCCTTGTCGAACTGCGACGCGACCACCAGCGTGCGCTCGCCGTCGCGCACCAAAGTGGTTGGAATGTCCAGGGTCTCGTCGGTGAGCCGTTCGTCCAGCCGCGCGGACGCGCCGTCCTCGGTCAGCGTCCAGCGCGAGATGGAGTTGGTGGAGTTGTGCACCGCCCACAGCGTGTCGCCGCGCAGCTCGAGGCCGTCGCCGTTGGTCAGGTCGCCGCCGTTCAGTTCGACTTTCCTGATCGGCGCGTCGGCGGTGAGATCGACGCGGTAGAGGTCGCCGCCGACCATGTCGACCACAAGCAGGTACCGCCCGGACGGGTCCGCGACCAGGCCGTTGAGGTTGAAACTCCCCGGTTCGCGCGGTTCGATGACGCCGCCGAGTTCGAATCGCGGTGTCAGCTCGCCACGTCCGCCCTGCGCGGCGACCGCACGCACCTGCTCGGGCGTGACCCGGTAGACCACGGCGCGCACGCTGTCGGTGAGGTAGGCGGTGCCGTCCTGCGTGATGGCGACGTCGTTGACGAAGCGCGGTTCGGCGCCGGGCACGTCGAAGCGGGCGATCAGTGCGCGAGAGGCCGTGTCGTACACAGCGACTCCCGCGGTCGAGTCGGTCACCCACAGCCGACCCGACCCGTCGACCTTCAGTCCGTTCGCGGTCTTCCGCCCGTCGGCGCCCTCGGGCAGGAACACCTCCGCCCGCTCGGCGTCGGCTGTGGCGCGGTAGATCGCGCCGGTGCTGTAGGAGCCGACGTAGGTGTCGCCGGTGCGGGCGTCCAGCGCGATGCCCTCGGGATAGGCGCGCTCGCCTGGCAATTCGTAGGCGGTGGTTACCCGCGGTGCTTCGTCGGGGGAGCCGCAGGCCGTCAGCGCGGCGAGGGTGAGGAGGGCGATCGGAAGGGTGCGCGTGCGGGACATGCCGTGACCTTTCGAATGTGATCGTATCGAAGAACGTTCACGAACATAGATTCGAGTTCTAATAATCGTCAAGACTCGAACGGCAAGACGAGCGGATACCATGCCAGGCATGACCCCTATGCCCGCCGCCGAACGCATCGGCTCCTACGTCAAGCGCGCGGAGCAGGCTCTGGCGACGGCGAAGAACGTCGCGCTGAAGCCCGCGGGGGTCACCGTGGCCCAGTACTCCGCGCTGCTGTTCCTCGCCGAGAACCCGGGCATCTCGGCGGCGGCATTGGCGCGCCTGTGCGGCGTCACCCCGCCGACCATGAACACCGTGCTCACCAACCTCCAGGAGCGCGGCCTCATCGAACGAACCCCGCACGCCTGGCACAAGAACGTCCTGGAGACCCGTCTCACCGAGCGCGGCGAGTCGGTGATGAAGGACGCCGACGCCCGCGCGATCCGGGTCGAGCGTTCGGTGGCGGCCGCGTTCACTGCCACGGAGCGCGACACCCTCGTCGAGCTGTTGACCCGCTGCGCCGACGCTTTCGACGCCGCTCGCGAGGACGCGCCCACGGCGAACAAATAGGCCCGCCTGAACCGAGGCTTCCGCCAGAGCCCGCTGCCCAGCAAACAGGGGCGGCTGGTGTGGACACGCGGTGCCGACGGCCTGGTGTCCGCGACGCGGCGCGGCTCGTCGGCGCTCGCTTCCGTATGCGGGGGCGGAGCGGCGCGGGATCGCGAACGTCCGCGGCACCCCGGGCGACGTCGGTAGTCTGCGGTGATGGCGCACCTGCATGCGATCGGATTCGCGCTGGTCGCCGCGCTGTGCATCGCGTTCAGCGCGGTCATGCGGCACTGGGAGGCGGCGCGGGTGCCTGATGTGGATCTCGGGCGTCTCGGCGCGATCGGCAGCCTGGTTCATCGGCCGCTGTGGTGGTTCGGCACGGCGGTCGGCGCGGGCGGTTACGTCTTCCAGGCGATGGCGCTCGGTCGCGGATCGGTGCTTCTGGTCCAGTCGCTTCTGGTGAGTTCCCTGCTGTTCGCCTTGCCATTGGCGGCGACTCTCTCCGGCCGCGCGATTCGGCGTTCGGAATGGTTGTGGGCTTTGGTGCTCAGCGTCGCCATCGTGGTGCTACTGATCGTCGGCGATCCACGGCAGGGGAAACAGCATGTGGCGGCCTGGCATTGGGCGTTGACCGCCGCGATCGGCGTCCCCCTCTTCGCGGCCTGCCTGCTCGGCGCGCGACAGCCGGGCAGGCGGCGGGCGCTGCTGCTCGGCATCGCGGCTGGCGCGCTGTTCGGCTTGGCGGCGGTGCTCACCAAAGGCGTGGTCACGTTGATCGGGGAGGGGGCCGCCGCGGTGTTCGGTTCCGCGGAGACCTACGCCCTCGTCGTGGTGGGCGTCGCCGCGGTGGTCCTCCAACAGGACTCCTACCAGGCGGGGGCGCTGCAAGCCTCACTGCCCGCCGCGACGGTGACCGAACCCGTCGTCGCCGCGGCCCTCGGCATCCTGCTGCTGGACGAGTACTTCGACGTCGACGGCGCCCACGTCATCCTGCTCGCCCTCGCCCTCACCGCGATGACCGCCGCCACCCTCGCCCTGGCCCGCTCGGCCGCATCCGAACCCACCCCGGCCCCCACTCCGATTCGCTGACCCAGTCCTATGCTCTCGCAGCATTCGGCCGAATCCGGCCCCGCGGTCAGTCGGTGGTGATGCGGGCGTGTAGGTGCATGTCGTGCCACCGCTGGATCGCCGGATCGGCGAACGCGGCGAACACCGCCGAGGCGTCACCGGCGAGCCACGGCCGTAGGACGAGGCCGTCACCGGTCGTGATCGTCGGCTGGTCGGCATCCCAGAACCGTTGCACCACATCGGGAGTCGAAAGCGCCATGGTCGAATTCTCCGCCGGTCGATCGATCGTCGCGCGACTCGCGTTCCGGCGCGACCGGCGCCTGATGATCGGACGCAACCGGGCGGCCCGAGGTAAGCACCTTGTCTGACCGTTCCACGGGCGCACCACCCACTCCGGTCGTAGGCTGAATTCATGTCGCGCGGCGAGATCAAGGGCGTGCTCTACGACATCGACGGCGTGCTGGTTACCTCATGGCACGAGATCGAGGGAGCGCGCGCCGCCGTGCGGGAATTGCGCGAAAAGGGTTTGCGCCGAGCATTTCTCACCAACACCACCTCGAGGACTTGCGCCGAGATCGGCAGTCGTTTGAAGTCGGCGGGATTCGAGATCGATACCGAGGAAATCGTCACGGCGGCCAGGCTGACCGCCGAATTCCTGCGGCGCCGCTATCCGGATTCCCGTGTCTGGCTGTTGAATCACGGCGACATCGAAGCGGATCTGGCCGGATTGGAACTGGTCGAGAAGGACCCCGATGTAGTCGTGATCGGCGGCGCGGGAACGGAATTCACACACCGCGCGCTCAGCAGGGTGGTCGAGCTGATGCTGGACGGCGTGCCGGTCGTCGCGATGCAGGGCGGTCTCACCTGGGCCACCGACGACGGCCTCCGTATCGACGCGGGCGCGTATCTCCCCGGCCTCTCGGCGGCGGGCAACGCGGAGATCGAGGTGATCGGCAAACCCGCCCCGACGGGGTTTCGCACCTGCGCGCAGCTCATGGAACTCGAGCCCGCCGAGATCGTGATGGTCGGCGACGACCTGCATTCCGACGTGCTGGCCGCGCAAGCCGTCGGCATGACGGGCGTACTCGTCCGCACCGGAAAGTTCCGCCCCGGCGTACTCGCCGCCGCCGACGTCGCGCCGGACCACGTGATCGACTCGGTGACCGCGCTGCCGGAACTGCTGTCGACCAGCGGCGTCGCCGGGTGAAGGATCGGAACCGGTCCGTTCGAAAAAAGTTCTACGAAATTCCTCCAAAAGCCTTCCTGCGCGGCGGATTGCTCGGTATCGTCCGTGTCGGCAAACAGTCAGTGACAACGGAGTTGCGATGGTCGGATCGGAGGAATGTTTGATCTAGCTACCAGGCTGCCAACTTTCGGCTAACGCGCGGTCGGTCGAAGGTTGAGACGAAGGGCCCGATCCATGACGAGGGGATCGGGCCCTTCGGTATTGTCTGCCCCAATGTCACAGGATGCGAATACGGGACGAATGTATGCCGGGCAACCCGTAGAGGACCGGCAACGCCAGCGGCGTGCGCGTTTTCTGGAATCGGGCCTGACGGTCTTTGCGCGCGACGGATACGCCAATAGTTCGGTGGGCGCCATCTGTAAAGACGCCGGGCTCTCCTCGCGACAGTTCTACGAGGAGTTCACCGGGCGCGAGTCACTCCTACTAGAGCTCTACGAGCAAATCGACAAGGAGTCGCGCGAAGCGGTGACCGCCGCGCTCGACAAGAAGACGGACGCGTCCGCGCTGGAGATCATCGACGCCGCGGTGCGCGCCTACGTCGAGTCCATCGGCGCCGATCCGCGCAAGGCGCGCGTCGCGCTCGTCGAGGTGGTCGGCGCCGGGCCGAAGGTGGAGAAATTCCGCCTGGAGCTGCGCCGGGTGTGGGGCTCGCTACTCGCGAGCGCCGCGGAGGACGCGGCCATGCACGGCGAAATCCCGCCGGGTGACTACGAAATGCGGGTGCTGGCGATCATCGGCGCGGTGAACTACGTGGTGGATTCGTGGAGCGGGTCGGATCCGCGCCCGCCGCTTGACGATGTGATCCGCGTGCTGAGCCGGGTGATCATGGGCGCGGTCGGCGCGTAGCGGACCGGCTGGTCGGCTGCCCGCGCGGCGGCGCCCGAGGCCGCGCGGTAGCGTGCGCAGCATGGAGACAGTTCCGATCCAGGTGCCGGACGGCAGCACCATTCCGGTGCGGTTGATTCCGGCCGAGGGTCAGCACCGGCATCCGGTGACGCCCGACGCGCCGCGCCCCGTCGTGGTGATCGTGCCGGGGCTCGGCGTGCCGGGCGCGTACTACGAACTGGTCGCCCAGCAGCTCGCCGCGCGCGGATTCGACGCGGCCATCGGCGAATTGCGCGGCAACGGCGACAGCCGCCCGCGGCCGAGCCCGACCAGCACCTACGGCTACCACGAACTGGTGTCGGTCGACTTCCCCGCCATCTTCCAGGTGGTGCGCGATCGGTTCCCGTCGAGCACGCCGTACCTGCTCGGGCACAGCATGGGCGGTCAGCTCGCCGTCATGTACGCGGCGCGGGTCCGCGGCAGGCTCGGCGGGCTGATCCTGGTCGCCTCGGGCACGCCGTATTACCGCGGTTATCGCGGATTGTTCAGTCCCGGCATGCTGTTCGGCACCGCCGCCGCCTCGCTGACCGCGAGCCTCGCCGGTTTCTGGCCCGGCGACCGGATCACCGTCGGCGGTTTCGGACCCCAGTCGAAGGTGCTCATCTCCGACTGGGCGCGGCTGGCCCGCACCGGCCGTTTCGTTCCGGTCGGCGCCGATATCGACTACGAGGAGCGCATCGCCCGGCTGAAGCTTCCGGTCCTGTCGATCACCATCGCGGGCGACGAACTCACCCCGCGCGGGTCGGCCGAACACCTGCTGAGCAAAATGCCCGCCGCCGACCTGACCACCTGGCATCAGCCGGAACGCTTGGGGCACAACGGCTGGATCCCGGATCCGAATTCGACCGTCGACCGCATCGAGAAATGGTTGCGCGACCGCTGATCGGCTCAGCGGCTCGTCGCCAACCGGCCCGCGAACCCGTCGAGCATCGCCTCGACGCCGACCTCGAAATGATCGCCACCCGCCGCGGCGCCTGACCTGACCAACGTGTCGTTCTCGGGCACAACGGATTTGCGGCCGCGCCGCATCGCATCGCCGTCACGCACGGCGGCGACGGCTTGGCCGAGGATGTGGCCGATCACGTAGTCGCGTAGACACTGGGTCAGTTGCCGGGCATGGCCGGGCTCGAAACCCGTGCCCTGCAATCGTTCGATCATCCAGTTGCCGGTCTCGATCGCGGCCGGGCTGCGTACCGGCCGGGTCGCGAAGACCGGCACCGCGTTCGGATGCCTGCGCAGCGTCGACCGCAGTCTGCGCGCGTACGCACGCAGCAGTTCGCGCCAATCCTCCTGCCACGGCAGGCTTTCCATTTCCAGCTCGGCGAACATGGCCGCCGCGATCCCGTCGAACAGATCCTGCTGATCGGAGAAATGCCGGTACGCCGCCATCGGATCGGCGCCCAGCGCGGCGCCGAGCTTGCGCATGGAGAACCCGTCGAGCCCGGTCTCGTCGATGACAGTCAGCGCGACCGCCGCGATGTAGTCGCGGTTCAGCGCGGTGCGGGTGGGCGGTGTCCGCTTGCGCGACGTCATCCGGCGACCGGCCGCCGCGGGTCCGCCTGCCGGACGACAACGCACGCCGGTAACCGCCGCGTGCCGTGCGCCGGGGCGGCTGGAAAGGACGACATGCGGGCATGGTAGCCGCCACCGCTTTGCGGCTACGCTGTAGATCTCATCTACGACGTAGATGTTTGCCGCGCGATGACCGCGAACACGCGACGGTGGAGCCGAATCCGGCCGACCGGCGCGGGCGAAGCGGTACATTTCTTCGACTCGGGTTCGGCAAGGGACGGGCACATGGTCGAGTTGATATCTCCACCCGACGCGATCTTCCTGGTGAACGAGTCGCGGGAACACCCGATGCACGTCGGTTCGCTCCAGCTGTTCCAGCCGCCGGACGACGCCGGTCCCGACTTCGCCAGAACCATCCATGAACAGATGCTCGCGATGCCGGTGCGCAAGCGCCTGTTCCGCAAACGTCCTGGCACGCTGCTCGGCGGCATCTCCAGTCTCACCTGGTCCTACGACGACGAGGTCGATCTGGACTATCACCTGCGCCGCTCCGCGCTCCCCTCACCGGGCCGGGTGCGGGAACTGCTCGACCTCACCTCCCGGCTGCACAGCAGCTTGCTCGACCGGCACCGCCCGCTGTGGGAGCAGCGTTTGATCGAGGGACTCGACGACGGTCGCCTCGCGGTCTACACGAAGGTGCACCACGCGCTGATCGACGGCGTCTCGGCGCAACTGCTGCTCCAGCGCACGCTGAGCACCGACCCGAACGCGACCGACGTCCAGGTGCCGTGGACTTCCTCCGGCGAGGGCCGACGCGGCGGGGGTCCGTCGCTGGCCGGACGCGCGGTTGGCGCGTTGCGCGGCATCGGCGGCATCGCGCCGTCGACCCTGGCGCTGGCCAAACAGGCGCTCGCCGAACACCGGCTCGCCCTCCCGTTCGACGCGCCGGACTCGATGTTCAACGTGCGAATCGGGGGAGCGCGGCGTTGCGCGGCGCAGTCCTGGCCGCTGGCGCGGATCAGGGCGGTGAAGGCGGCGGCCGGTGTCACCGTCAACGACGTGGTCCTCGCGATGTGCTCGGCGGCGCTGCGCAGCTATCTCCTCGAGCACGACGCGCTGCCGGATCGGTCGCTCATCGCGATGGTCCCGGTGTCGCTGCGGCACGACGGCGCGGACGAGGAGAGCGGCAACAGCGTCGGCACGATCCTGTGCAATCTCGGCACCCATCTGCCCGACCCGGCCGAGCGCTTGCGGACGATCAGCGAGTCCATGAGCGAGGGCAAGCGGTTGTTCGCGCAGATGCCCAAGACGCAGGCACTCGCGGTGTCGGCGTTGATGATCGCGCCGCTCGGCCTGTCGACCGTGCCCGGCTTCGTCTCGATGACGCGCCCGCCGTTCAACATCGTGATCTCCAATGTGCCAGGGCCGCGCGAACCGATGTACTGGAACGGCGCGCGGCTGGACGGCAACTACCCGATGTCGATCGTGCTGGACGGCCAGGCGCTCAACATCACCGTGACGTCCAACGCCGACAATCTCGATTTCGGCGTGGTCGGCTGCCGCCGCAGCGTGCCCCACCTCCAGCGAATCCTTCGGCACCTGGAGACGGGGCTCGCGGAGCTGGAGCACGCCACCGCGTGAGTCCTATTCGCCCTTCTCCATGAGCATTTGGGTGAAGAACTCGTAGATGAGCGCGGCCTGGAACGCCATCTGCTTGTTGTCCGCGGCGCCGCCGTGTCCGCCCTCGATGTTCTCGTGGTACCAGAACGTGTGTCCCTGCTCCTCCAGCAGCGCCGCCATCTTGCGCGCGTGCCCGGGGTGGACGCGGTCGTCGCGGGTGGAGGTGGTGAGCAGGATGGGCGGGTACTCGGCGTCGGCGCGCACGTTCTGGTACGGCGAGTACTTGCCGATGTACTCCCACTCCTCCGGCTTGTCCGGGTCGCCGTACTCCGCCATCCACGACGCGCCTGCCAGCAGCAGGTGGTAGCGCTTCATGTCGAGCAGCGGGACCTGGCAGACGATGGCGCCGAACAGCTCCGGGTACCTGGTCAGCATCACGCCCATCAGCAGACCGCCGTTGCTGCCGCCCACCGCGCCGAGCTGCCGCGGGGTGGTGATGCCGCGGTCGACGAGATCCCTTGCGATGGCGGCGAAATCCTCGTACACCTTGTGGCGGTTGGCCTTCTGTACCGAGGTGTGCCACTCCGGGCCGTACTCGCCGCCGCCGCGGATGTTGGTCATCACCCAGGTGCCGCCGCGCTCGAGCCAGCCCATGCCGGACGCGCCGCTGTAGGCGGGCGTACGGGACACTTCGAAACCGCCGTAGCCGGACATGACCGTCGGGCCCGGCTCGTCGGTGCGGTCGTGGTGCCGAATCACGAAGTACGGCACCATCGTTCCGTCGTCGGAGCGGGCGAAGAACTGCTCGGTCTGCACGCCTTCGGCGTCGAAGAACGCGGGCTCCTGCTTGAGCTGTTCGGTGCTGCCACCGACCGCGCTGGCAAGCAGCGTGGCGGGGGTGGTGAAACCGCTTGTGGTGAGCATGAACTCGTCGCCGCCCTCCAGCGGGTCCAGGTTCATGACGCTGGTCGTCGCCATCGGGGGCGTGTCGGCCAGCGGCTCGACGGACCACCCGTCGGGGCCCGGGGTGAGTACGTGCAGTTTGGTCTGCACGTCCTGGAGGGTGATGAGCAGCAGGTGGTTCTCGGTCCAGCCGTAGCCGTGCAGCGAGGTGTGCGCGTCGGGGGTGAACAGCGCCTCGAATTCCCGTGCGCCGGAAAGGAAACTCTCGAAATCGGTGGCCAGCAGCGCACCGGCCGGATAGGTCACGCCGCCCACCTCCCACGGCGACTTCAAGCGAACCAGCAGCCAGTCCTTGTACCAGGATTCGCTGGCGTCGGTCGGCACGTCGATGTGGCGCAGCGTGCCGTCGTCCTCGATGAGGTAGACCTCTTCGTTGAAGAAGTCGGTGGCGCGGCCGACGAAATGGCGTTCGTAGCCGGGGGTGCGGTCGTAGCCCGCGGAGACCGCGACATCTTCCTCGGCGCCCTCGAAAACCGTTTCGGCGTCGGCGAGTTCGGTGCCGCGCCGCCAGCGCTTGGCGATGCGTGGGTATCCGGATTCGGTCAGCGAACCGGGGCCGAAATCGGTGCCGACATACACCGAGTCGACATCGATCCAGCGGATCTCCGATTTCGCCTCGGGCAGGAAGTAACCGCCGTCCGTCGGTTCGATGAATTCTCTTCGCTCGATGTCGAATTCGCGAACCACCTTGGCGTCGGCGCCGCCGCGGGACAGGCTGACGAGCGCGCGCAACTGCTCCGGCCGCAGCACCGCGGCACCGCCCCACACCCAGTTCTCGCCTTCGGCGGCGGCCAGCGCGTCCAAGTCGATCAGGACGTCCCAGTCCGGCGACTCCTTGGCGTACTCGGCGAACGTGGTGCGCCGCCACAGGCCGCGCGGGTGCTCGGCGTCGCGCCAGAAGTTGTACAGCCAGCGCCCGCGACGGCCCGGGTAGGCGATCTTGGTGTCGGTGTCGAGCATGTCGAGGATGCGGCGCTCCAGCTCGGTGAACCGCTCGGTCGAGGCGAAGCGTTGTCCGACGACCTCGTTGTGGGCGCGCGCCCACGCCAGTGGCCGTTCGCCGGTCACCTCTTCCAGCCACAAGTAGGGATCGTTCACGTTCTGCTCGACGCCGCTCATGTCAACTATTGTTGCTGAGCGGCGTCCTCCCTGCGTGCGCGGTTACCAGAAGTGTGCGACGTCGATCACGACCCGCGATCCGCCGCCGGGCCCGTCCAGCGTGAACACCCGGAACGGCAGCCGCGCGCGCACGCCGACGCCCAAGGTGGTCTGGCCTTCGAACGACCCGGCCCAGGCGACCTGCCGGAGGGTCCGATAGCCGGCGACTCTCGCCAGTTCGCCCCGATCGGCCGGGTTGTAGGTGGGGTTGCCCGCGTTGTCGTAGGCCGGAGCGTGCACCGTCACGCTCAGGAAGGCGCCGCCGCGCAGCGGCACGGGCGCGCCGGAGGCGTCCATGCTCACCGAGCCGACGTAGGTCGCCCGGTAGCCGGTGACCGGACCGGCGACGTCGATGACGAGCCGGTCGAAACACTGGTGGCGACCGGAGCGCACGCTCGTGACGGGCGCGGTCGAGTGGTTCGGTTCGGTCTTCTCGAGCGAACCCCAGACCAGACCGCAATAAGAGGGGGTCGCGTCGGCGGAGCCGGGAAAGATCAGGAGTGCGATTCCGGCGACCAGCGCGGAAATCAGAACGAGGAAGCGACGCACGTCGCACCGCCTTGGGGCAGTTGGGATGAAGCACACGGGAAATCGGTCGAATCCGACAATTCGTTAGCCACCGTTGTGTCGCGGATTCGTCTCGAATTCGTCGCTGCCCGCGCTCATTAAGATCGAACTTCCGCACCGAGCGACAGGAGTTCGAATTTGGCCGCCTTCCTGTGGGAGCAGCACTGTTGTCTGCCGCTGCTGCCCTCCGCCGACATCACGGAGCTGGCCAGGTATCCGCTCGGTTCCTACCTGTCGCTGAACATCGGCTACTCCAGTCAGAGCACCGCCGATTCGCTGGCGCTGGTGCGGCAGTTCCGCCGGGATGCGCTGGCGGACGGCCGGTTTCGATTGGTCAGCGGTCTGGACGACCTCGGCGATCCGGAACGCATCGCGCTCGCCTTCGATCTGGAGGACTCCGAGCCGCTCGGCGGCGATCTGGACAACGTCGAGGTGTTCCACGAACTCGGCGTGCGCTCGCTGCTGCCGACCTACAACTACGCCAACGCCGCGGGCTGCGGTTGTCTCGACACCGAGGACACCGGACTCACCGCCTACGGTAGGGATTTGGTGCGCAAGCTCAACGAGGTCGGCGTGTTCGTCGACGGCGCGCATTGTTCGCGGCGTACCGGGCTGGACCTCGCCGCGTCGACCTCCGTGCCGATGATCTACAGCCACGCCAATTTCGCCGCGCTGTGGGATCACCCGCGCAACATCACCGACGAGCAGGCAAGGGCGTGCGCCGAGACCGGCGGTGTCATCGGTATCAATGGCGTCGGAATCTTCTTGGGGCACAACGAGCCCGACGAACGAGCCCTCCGCGTCGCGGCCATGGCCGACCACGTCCAATACGGTGCGGAACTCGTCGGCGTGCAGCACATCGGCATCGGCTCGGACTACTCCTTCGACGCCGACGATTTCAACGCCGAGTTGTTCGCCAATCCGGACGCCTTCTCCGAGTCATATACCAAATATGGTCCACTGCAATGGGTTCCGCCGGAGGACCTGCTCGGCGTCGGCGTCGGTCCAGGGCTGGACGCCGAGCTGGCCGCGCGCGGATTCACCGAGAACGAGCGGGCAGCGGTGTTCGGTGGGAACTTCCGCAGGGTCGCCGAGCAGGTCTGGCGGGACTGAGCGGGCTTCGGCTTGCGCGGCTGTGGCCCGGGCTCACTCGTCCTCGGCCGTGCGGTTGGCACAGGACAGGACGTCGACAAGGGCGGCGGGTGCTTGCGCAACCCCCCGTGAGCGGTCTGTTGGGTGTGCCGTCGGGCCAGACGGTGTGGTCGGCGCTGACCGGTGCGTTCATCCCAGACGCACGAGCATCTTGCCGGTGTTGGCACCCGACAGCACGCCGAGGAACGCGGCGGGTGCCTGCTCCAGCCCTTCGTAGACGGTCTCCCTGGTGCGCAGGGTGCCGTCGGCCAGCCAGGCGGCGGCCTTGGCGATGTACTCGCCGAAGATCGGGAAGTAGCTGCTCACCAACATGCCGCGCAGCGAAACTTCCTTGGTGGCAGCCAGATACAGGTCCGGTCCTTGCTCGCCGGTCGCGCCGTTGTATCCGCTGATCGCGCCGACCAGCGCGACCCGGCCCTTCGGCCGCATGGCCGCCACCGCGACGCGCAGGTGCTCACCGCCGACGCTGTCCAGGTAGACGTCGATGCCCTCCGGAGCTGCCTCGGCGAGCTGCCCCGCCAAGTCGCCCGCGCGGTAGTCGATCGCGGCGTCGAAACCGAATTCCTCCAGCAGCAGAGCGGTTTTCGCCGGACCGCCCGCCGAGCCGACGACCCGGCCCGCACCGAGCGCCTTGGCGAGCTGACCCGCGACACTACCCACCGCGCCCGCCGCCGCCGAGACGAAGACGGTGTCGCCGGGCCGGACCGGCGACACATCGGTGAGCGCGGCGTACGCGGTGAGCCCGGTGGTGCCGAGCGCGCCGAGGAAGTGCTGCGGCTCGGCCGCGGACGTATCGATCGGCGTCGCGAGTTCGTCATCGACCACCGAGTGTTCCCGCCACCCCGCGAAGTGGGTCACCGTGGCGCCCACGGGAATCCGCGCCGACCGCGAGGCGATCACTTCTCCGACCGCGGACCCCTCCAGCACCGCGCCGACCTGAAACGGTGCGATGTAGGACGGACGATCGTCCATCCGGCCGCGCATGTACGGGTCGACCGACATCCAGGTGTTGCGCACCAGGATCTGCCCTTCGGCGAGTTCGGGGATCTGTCGGGTCACCAGCGCGAAGTTCGCCTGGGTAGGCGCACCATCGGGCCGGGCCGCCAAGTGAATCTCCCTGGTTGTGACCGTGTTCGAAACCGCCTGTGTACTCATCTGTTTCGCGCTTCATCCGAGAACGTTCCGGACCGTTCCATCCGGCACGAATCACGTTATGAGCGCCCCAACCGACTTCCCAGGTCCTCCGCCGCCACCAACCGGTCCGAACGCGCCACCATCCCGGCGCGCCCCGCTGCAACTTCGCGCCGTGCAGAGGGAGGGGACTTCGCAGACGCTTTGTACCCTTCGCGGGAGCTGCACGGTCTGCGAAGCGTGTGCACGGCCTGCGAGGACATGCGTCCCGCTCGGCGGTGTCAGGTGCGCCGACGGGTGGAGGGGGAAGCACCGGTCCAGCGCCGGAAGGCCTTGCGTAGCGCGCGGTCGTCGGCGAAGCCGAGGCGGTCGGCGACGGACGCGGTGGTAAGTCCTTGGTCGAGAAGGGCTTTGGCGCGTTCGTAGCGGGCCAGGTCGACCTCGTGTCGCCATCCGGTGTCGTGCTCGGCGAGTTGACGTTGCAAGGTGCGCGGGCTCACGGCAAGTCGGTGGGCGACCGCGGCGAGGGAGGGTTCGCCCTGGTCGAGGATGGCGTCCAAGGCGGTGCGGAAGGCCTCCAGCGGGCCGGGGACCGGCTTGGCCGTGGCGAGCACCAAGTCGGCGTGGCTGCGGAGCAGGTCGGCGAGCATGGGGTCGGCGCGGGGGAGCGGTGCGGCGGCGTCGGCGGCGGTGAAGGTGATGGTGTCGGCCGGTGCGTCGAATTCGATGCGGTCGGTGCCGAAGGCGGTGGTCAACACGTCGTGGGACGCCGGGGCGGCGCGGCTGAAGGTGAGCCGGGCGGGGACGACGGGTCGACTGGTCGCCTCGCGGGCGCGGCGCAGGTAGTAGGCCAGTACGTACTCGTTGACCACCGCGGCGACGTCGGGATCGCCCGCGGTGGTGCGGTAGCCGACCGTGAGTTCGCCGGGGTGGTCCAGCTCGAAGCCTTCGGCGGCGGCGGTCACCACCCGGTGGTAGGGCTGTGCCGCCCGCAGCGCGTCGGCCAGCGTCGAGCCGGTGGTGACGAGATAGTCCCAGGTGGTCAGTGTCCCGAGCGGCGCGGCCCGCGCCACGGCAAGTCCAGCTCCCGGCTCCGGCCTCGCCCGCGCGAGCAACTCCCACAGGTCGACCAGCGAGCGCAGCGGAATCCGGTTGAGTTCACCGGCCAGCGCGGCGTCATCGATCGAGGGAATGCGGGTCAGTCGCGCCGGATCGACGTTCGATAGCCGAACGACATCACGGACCAGGCGGACGAGGTGCGTCGAGGTGGTGCCGTCGATCGGATCGAGCGGCCGGACGCCGTCCGCACCGCTCGATCCGCCGTTTGTCACCAGCTCACCGTAGTGCTCACGGGGCCGATCCCGTCCAGGTCGGCGCGGCCTCGGCGGCGCTCGTCCGTCCCCCTGTGCTCGGCATCTCACCGAACCGGGACCACGGTGGGTGAACTCCCGGCAACGGAGTTAGGCTCGGTGGCGTGACTTCCCACTACGATGTCGTCGTTCTCGGCGCTGGTCCCGGCGGTTATGTCGCCGCGATCCGTGCCGCTCAACTCGGCCTGCGAACAGCGATCGTCGAGCAGAAATACTGGGGCGGTGTGTGCCTGAACGTGGGCTGCATCCCGTCGAAGGCGTTGCTGCGCAATGCCGAACTCGCGCACATTTTCACCAAGGAGGCCAAGACCTTCGGCATCACCGGTGAGGCGAGCTTCGACTTCGGCGCGGCGTTCGACCGCAGCCGCAAGGTGGCGGACGGCCGGGTCAAGGGCGTCCACTTCCTGATGAAGAAGAACAAGATCGACGAGTTCGACGGCAAGGGCACTTTCGTCGACGCGAACACGCTCTCGGTCGAGCTGTCCAAGGGCGGCACCGAGACCGTCACGTTCGACAACGTGATCATCGCGACGGGCACCGTCACCAAGCTGCTGCCCGGCACCCAGCTCAGCGCCAACGTGGTCACCTACGAAGAGCAGATCATGACCCGGGACCTGCCCGGTTCGGTCCTCATCGTCGGCGCGGGCGCGATCGGCATGGAGTTCGGCTACGTCCTGAAGAACTACGGCGTCGACGTGCGCATCGTGGAGTTCCTGGACCGCGCGCTGCCCAACGAGGACGCCGACGTCTCCAAAGAGATCACCAAGGCGTACAAGAAGCTCGGCATCACCATCACCACCGGTGCGGCCGTGCAGTCCATCGACGACGACGGGTCCAAGGTCACCGTCTCGATCAAGGACAACAAGTCCGGCTCGGTGGAGACCGTCACCGTCGACAAGGTGCTGCAGGCCGTCGGCTTCGCGCCGCGGGTGGAGGGCTACGGCCTGGAGAACACCGGCGTGCAGCTCGAGCGCGGCGCCATCGCCATCGACGACTACATGCGCACCAACGTGCCGCACATCTACGCCATCGGTGACGTCACCGGGAAGCTGCAGCTCGCGCACGTCGCGGAGGCGCAGGGCGTGGTCGCGGCCGAGACCATCGGCGGCGCGGAGACCGTCACCCTCGGTGACTACCGCATGATGCCGCGCGCCACCTTCTGCCAGCCGCAGGTGGCCAGCTTCGGCCTCACCGAGGAGCAGGCGCGCGCCGAGGGCTACGACGTGAAGGTCGCGACCTTCCCGTTCACCGCCAACGGCAAGGCGCACGGCCTCGGCGACGCGACCGGTTTCGTGAAGCTGATCTCCGACAACAAGTACGGGGAGCTGATCGGCGGTCACCTGATCGGACCGGACGTCTCGGAGCTGCTGCCCGAGCTGACCCTGGCCCAGAAGTGGGACCTGACGGTCAACGAGCTGGCGCGCAACGTGCACACCCACCCGACGCTCAGCGAGGCGCTGCAGGAGGCCATCCACGGTCTCGCGGGCCACATGATCAACTTCTGAGCGGTGTTTTCGGCGCGCTAGCGCGCGGGTTCGCGGCCCCCCTGATGTCTCGTTTCCGAGCGTTCGAGTCTCGCACCTTCGGTGCATGCGTCTCGAGCGCTCGGAAGCGAGACGGGCCGCGAACGGGCTCGTAAGACTCGCCCTCGGGGTGGATGGTAGGGCGCGGAGGATTCGTTCGCCCGAATACGGTTCTCGCCGAGGGGGTTCGGTCGCGACTTCTGATATACAGCGAAGATGCTTCGCCGAATGCTGACCGGGGCCGCGCTCGCTCTGGTGCTCGTCGTGCTGCTCGGTGTCGGCACCTATTTCCTGATGAACTCGCGCACCTATCAGGTGGCGGGGCGGCTGGTCGATCGGGTCGACACCGCGGACAAAGTGGTCGCGCTGACGCTCGACGACGGTCCCTCCGACAATGCACCCGAAGTGCTGAAAGTCCTTGCGGACGCTGGTATTCCGGCTACGTTCTACCTGAACGGGCGTGATCTCGCCGCGCGACCCGAGGCCGGCAGGGCGATCGCCGCCGCAGGCCACGAGATCGGCAACCACACCTACAACCACCGCCGCATGGTGTTCGTCTCCGACGAGACCGTGCGCGCCGAGATCGAGGACACCGACGCCGAGATCGCGAAGACCGGCTACCGCGGACCCATCACCTTCCGCCCGCCCTACGGCAAGAAGCTCTGGTCGCTGCCCCGGTACCTCGCCGACCACGACCGCACCACCGTCATGTGGGACGTCGAACCGGACTCCGGCAAGGTCGCCACCACCGACGAGATCGTCGGCGAAACCCTCGCGAACGTCCGCCCCGGTTCCATCATCCTGCTGCACGTCATGAGCAACCCGGACTCCCTCGCCGCCATCCCCCGCATAGTCGCCGAACTACGCGCCGACGGCTACACCTTCCTCCCCGTCACCCAACTCCTCACGCACTGACCTACGACCGGGAAGTGCTCGGCCGAGGATCTCCTCGACGACGTCGCTCTTGGCGTTCGCGTAGTGCTGGACGAACTTCCAGTCACGCTGGGCCAGTTCCCGTTTGACTCGCTCGTAGTACTTCCTGTCGTCGTCGTGCGTGCGGAGCCGGTCACGGAAGGCGACGATGCGTTCGATCTCGGGTGCGCCCAACTCCGGGTCGAAGACGTGCAGGTTCACGCTCCACCGCGCGCCGTCCTCCACCCGCCGGACGAGGCAGCGATGCTGGTACCAGTCCGGCTGCCGGATCCGCAATGTATAGCCGGCGACTTCGAGGGCTGGAACGTAGGCGGCCTCGTCGGCGGCGTCCGGGACGACCAGCAGGATGTCGATCAGCGGTTTGGCCGAGAGCCCTGGCACAGCGGTCGAGCCGGTGTGCTCGATCCGCAACGCGAACGTACCGAGCGCCGCTCGTATCACGGCTTCGTCCTCGGCGTACCAGGCGGGCCATGCGGGGTTGTAGTCCTCGATGACGATCTCGACGGCGTACGGCTTCAGCTCGCCGACGGTCGCTGCCGCGAGCTCGTCGTCAGAGTCCAACGTGGCCATACATCACCCTATCGAGGGAAGGAGGCCAGGTTCGTCGGCGCGGAGTCGCGCGGTCAGAGCATGCCGTAGGCGCGGTCGGGGGTGAAGCGGGCGATGACGCGGTGGTCTTCGACCATGGAGCGGCGGTAGTCGGACCAGTCGGGGTGTTCGCCGGAGGCGGCGCGGTAGTAGGCGACGAGTTCGTCGACGGTGGGGTCGTCGGGGTCGGCGGCGACGGGGGTGAGTTCGACGGTGCCTTCGAGGACGGCGTAGGCGAAGAAATCGTCGCGGGTGACGTGCAGCGCGGCCCACGGGTCACGGCGCAGGTTGTGGTATTTCGCGCGGTCGGCGGTGATGGAGATGCGGATGATGTCGTCGTCGCCGACGACGTGCAGCACATTGGACAGCTGGGGCCTGCCGTTGCGGCGGATGGTGGTCAGCACGGAACGGCGAGCGGAGCGAGCGAAATCGACGGCTTCGGAGAGTTCCATGTCTCCTGCAACCGCTCTGCGGGCGCGGTCGTTCCCGATCACTTGCGGTGGTAGGCGGCTTGGGCCTCCTGCACCCGCGGCATGTTCTTCTCCACCAGCTGAATGAGCCCCTCGAGCTGGGCGGCCACCTCGGCGCCGAGTTCGGTCAGGGTGTACTCGACACGCGGCGGAATCGTCTCCTGCACCTCGCGGTGCACCATGCCGTCGCGCTCCAGCGCCTGGAGAGTCTGCGAGAGCATGCGTTCGCTCACACCGTCGACCCGCCTGCGCAGCGCGCTGAAGCGGTACGGACCCTCGCGCAGCGCCACCAGAGCGAGAATGCCCCACCGGCTCGCAATATTCTGCAAAACCGGCCGTGACGTGCAGTTTCGCGCGAAGACGTCGGCTTCCAGCGTCGCGTCGTCGACCTCGGCCGACGTGGTGGGCTGGGTGTCCATGGGGTCGATGGTACCCGCCTTGACGGCAGTGGCGTCGGAATGCATAGTGCTTACTAATAGTAAGTACATGCAGATCTGACATTTGGAGGAATCATGACCGTCGCCGTCGCGGGAGCAAGCGGACAGCTGGGCAGGCTCGTCGTCGAGGAACTGTTGCGCGCGGGCGTTTCGCCCGTGGCGATCGTGCGCGATCCGGGCAAGGTGGCCGATCTGGCCGACCGTGGCGTTGACGTGCGCGAAGCCGGCTATGGCGACGCCGCCGCTCTCGACCGCGCGCTCGCGGGTGTCGACCGGCTGCTGCTGATCTCCGGCAACGAGTTCGGCCAGCGAATTGCCCAGCACACCACCGTGATTCGCGCCGCCGAGCGTGCGGGTGTCGGGCTGCTCGCGTACACCAGCATTCCCCGTGCCACCGAGAACCCGCTGATCCTCGCGCAGGAGCATCGCGGCACCGAGGCGGTGCTGAGCGAATCCACCGTGCCCCACGTACTGCTGCGCAACGGCTGGTACTGGGAGAACTACCTGGGCGGCCTCGCGCACGCGGTGGAATCCGGTGTGCTGCACGGTGCGGCGGGCGAAGGTCGAGTGGCCGGTGCGGCCCGCGCCGACTACGCCGCGGCCGCCGCGTGCGTGCTCACCACCGACGGACACGAGGGCCGCGTCTACGAGCTCGGCGGCGACGAGCGTCTCACGTATGACCAACTGGCACAGTCGATCTCGGAAGCATCGGGTAAGCCGGTGCGCTACCGGAACCTCGCCGAGGCGGACTACGCCGCCGCGCTGGAGCAGGCCGGGCTGCCCGCCGCCTACGCGAAGGCGCTGGCCGACGCGGACACCGGCATTGCCGCGGGCTACCTCGACGTCGACTCCGGCGACCTGCAAAAGCTGCTCGGCCGCCCGTCTACCCCGGCCGTCGAGGTCTTCCGCGCCGCCCTCGGCTGACCGGGAAATCGCTGCCACACACCTTTCGTACGCCTCACACAGTCATCGGCTGTGTGAGGCGTACACGCGGTGTGTGGCAGCGGACTAGCGGGTTAGACCCACTGGACGAGTTGGAGGATGATTCCGTTCGGGTCGGACATTTGGAAGTAGCGCTCGCCCCATTCCTCGGTCTCGATGGGCGTCACGATCGGTACGCCCTCGCCCTGGAGGCGGGCGTATTCCGCGTCGATGTCGTCGACCACGAACACTACGAGCAACCCGTCGCCCGCGCTCCCCGCCGCCCTCGCCGGTTTGAAGGACTTCAGCCCGGTACGCAAGTAGATGAGGTTCATCCCGGCGTCGGGCCGCTCCAGCGAGACGAACCCGTCGGCGGACATCTTCTCGGTGAATCCGAGGTGGTCGATGACGAACTTGGCCGAGGCCTGCGGGTCGGCGACATTGAGCGAAATGGCGGAAGCGGTGATATTCATACATCCTCCTCGAAAAACTCTCTACTTAGTACGCTGTACTTTGTAGGGAAATTTCCGGCCGTCTGCACTATGAGCTGAATCACAGTCGGTTGCCAATGCGCGCCTGGGACGACACCGCGCCGCTCCAGGAGCCACTGCCCAGACGCTGCACAACCTGCGCCGCACCCCTCTGACCCTGTGTTGCCCGGCACAGCCTCGAGCTACAGACCCGGCCCGGATCGGAGCTGCCCCGAACTGTCCTGCACCGCATTGCCCGGCACGCACTGCGCGGCCCGGCTTGCACGACCCGACCCGGCTCGGCGTTGCACTGCATGGTTCGGCGCTGCTCAGCGCCTCTCGGATCGGCGTTGCCCGACCCGGCTCGGCGCTGCTCGACCCCGCACCGCAGGCTCGGCGCTATCCAGCTCGGCGCTGCCCGGCCCGACCCAGCTCGGCCCAGCGGTGTATGGCGCGGCTCGCAGCTGTCCCACATGCCCGGCTCCGCGTTGCGCGGCCCGACCCGGCTCGACTCCGTACTGAATGGTTCGGCGCGACTGGCTCGGCGCTGCGCGACCGCGGCTGCCCGACCCGGCTCAGCGCGGCGCTGTATGGCACGGCTCGGCATGGCTTGGAGCCACCCGGCTCGGAGTTGCCTCACCTCGCGGCGTGGAGTTGTCCGGTCCCGCACTGCGCTGCCCGGCGTTGCACGGGCCGACCCGGCCAGCGTTGCACGACTCGGCGCTACAAAGGTTCCTGCGCCGCGCGGTCCGGCACTGAACGGTTGGCACGCTTCGGATCCCGTTGCTGAACACCCAGCGCGGTGATGGTCGACGCCAACCCCTCGTATCGGCGCTGCATGGTTCGCGCTGCAGGCCCTGCGCTGAGTGGCCCGGCCCGGTGCTGCTCGACCCGGCTCGGCTCGGCCTTGCGCCGCATCTCGGCGCTCCACGGCTCGCGCTGCACGGCGCCGCTTGGATCGGAGCTGCCCCCGAACCGTTCGGCACGGCGTTGCCCGGCAACTCACTGCGCGGACAGGCCTGCACGACCCGACCCGGCTCGGCCTTGCACTGCACGGCTCGCGCTGCACGGCGCCGCTCGGCTCAGCGTTGGCCGACCCGGCTCGGCTCGGCGATACCTGGCTTGGCCTCGCGCTGATTGCCCGGCGCCGCACAGCACGGCCCGGCCTGCGTTGTACGGCTCGTCGCTGCTAGCCCGGTGCCGCACGGTCCGGCACTGCAAGGCTCGGTCTTTGCCGCTGGATGGCTCGGCGGTGCACGGCGCGCGCCGCTCGGCCCGGCGTTGCCGACCCGGCATTACCCCGGGTCGGCCTCGGATCGCATGGTTCGGCGCTGCACGACCAGGCTGCACGGCTCGCGCTGCACAGCATGTCGCGCGTTGTACGGCTCGGCGCTGCAATGCCCCGGCGCAGCGCGGTCCGGCGCTGAACGACGTGGCACGCTTCAGATTCCGTCGCGCTGAACAGCGTTGTGATGGTCGACGCCAACACTCGTATCGGTACTGCCCCGGCTCGCGCTGCGCGGCGCCGCTCGGCCAGGCCTTGCGCGCATGACTCGGCGCTGCGCGGCCTTCGCTGCACGGCGTTGCCCGGCACGCACTGCGCGGCCCGGCCTGCACGACCCGGCCCGGCTGGGCCTCGGGCTGCATGGCTCGGTGCTGCACAGCGCCGCTCGGATCGGCGTTGCCCGACCCCGCACCGTGTGGCTTGGTGCTACCCGGCTCGGAGCTACCTCATCTCCCGGCGTGGTGTTGTCCCGCGCTGCGCTGCCTGCGTTGCACGGCGGCCTGCGTTGCACGGCTCGGCGACGCAAGGTCGCGGCGTCGCGCGGTCCGGCGCTGAACTGCTCCGCTGGATCGTGGAGGTTCAGATTCCGTCGCGTTGAATGCGTAGTGCGGTGATGGTCGACGCCAATCCCTCGTACTGGTTGATCAGCAGCACGATTTCGATGAGTCCGCGCTCGTCGTAGTGCTCGGCCAGGTGGGTCCAGGTGGTGTCGTCGATGTCGCGGGTCGTGACGAGTTGGTCGACCGCCTCGAGCAGCGCGCGATGCTTGGCGTTCCACGCGGGATCGGCCGGTCCGGTGCGCAGTCTTTCCAGGATTTCCGGCGTGACGCCTGCGCGGCGGCCGAGCCGGATGTGATGGTCCATCTCGTACTCGCAGCTGCGCAGGTGGGCGACGCGAATGATGACCAGCTCGGATTCGTACCTCGGCAGCCGCCCGCCCGGCATCAGCCTGCCGGAGTAGTGCAGCCAGCCGCGGAACAGTCCTTTGGTGCGGCCGAGCGTGCTGAACAGGTGCGCGTCCGGTGTGCCAGCGGCGCGCGAGAGCACCTGCCAGACAGCCCAATTCACCGGACCGAGCTCCTTGAGACGTCCCGGTGCGATACGTGGTTGCGACATCGAAACCATGCTTCCCGCCTTCCGCGCGGTGAGCGCCTCCCCGCGCTCCACGCCATCGTGGTTGGGTCCGGTAGCTCGCGCCGGACCGAGAGCCGAGCCTACCCGCGCTTTCCGCTTTCCAGTGGTTTTCCCGGGTGCGTACCGGCATCATCAGTACCGGTGCGGATCGCCGGGGCTGTGGGCGGTCGCGCCGCGAGGGCGAACAGTTGAGCAGGGGTCGAGGCACATGCTGGTGAAGATCAGGCCCGGAGCGCAGCTCTCCGGGGCCGAGCAGGAATTCGTGGACTGCCTGCGGTCCTTTCCGACGACCGGTCTCGCCGCGATCGATGCGCACGTGGGGGACAACGGAACCCGCCAGATCGACGCGGTGCTGATCACTCCGCGCGGCATCACGGTGGTCGAGGTCAGGGGTTTCCGGCGGCGGCAGAGCGGCATTCTGCACGTGGCGGCCGACGAGCCGTGGACCATCAGCGACACTCCCGCCGATCTCGACGACGAGAGCAACGCGAATCCGGCCGAACGCCTGGAACAGAGCGTGTACGCGGTGAAGAGCAAACTCGAACGGGCGCTGCTCGATCCGGGCCACGTGTGCGGCGTTGTCGCGCTCGTTCCGTTGCGCGGCGTCGTGGTGCGGCCCGCGCGGACGAACCTGCGCTCCGGTATCGACGTCGTCGTCGCCAACGTGCCCGACTCCACCGAATTACGCATCTATATCGAGAGTTTCGCGGCCGGCCCGCGCAGTTGGAGTGCCGACCGGGTGATTTCGGCGGCCACGGCGCTCGGCGTGACGGCGCCGTCGCGGGCCGAACTGATCGCCGACGGTTTCGACGAACTCGCGCCGCATTCGCACATGCCCGTCCCTGTCGCGCCGCCGCCGCGCACCGCGCCACCTCCGCCGCGTCCGCCCACGCGCAGCCAGCACGCAGCGACCTGGGCCGTCGTCGCGGTGGCGCTGATCGGCATACTGGTGGTGTTCGGCGTCGTCGCGACGGCGGTGGCGCGTGACGAACCGCATCCCGCCCCGGAGACCACCACCACGGTGGACCCGACTCCATCGCTGTCTCGTCCCCGCGACTGCTATCCGTTCCAGACGGACTGCTGAACCGGCTCAGATCGCCATCGCCGAACGGACTTCCGTCTCCGCACCTGCGCCCCCCGCACCGGTCGAAGTGACGCGGCCGGATTGCAGCACGTAATACCGCTGCGCCGCCTGGAGCGCGAAACCGATGTGCTGCTCGACGAGCAGCACGCTCAACCCGCCGCGACCTGTCAATTCGATGATGGTGCGCTCGATCTCGGCCACCACCGACGGCTGAATTCCCTCGGTCGGCTCGTCCAGGATGAGCAGCTTGGGTTCGGTGATCAGGGCCCGCGCGATGGCGAGCTGCTGGCGCTGGCCGCCGGAGAGCAGGCCAGCCTTGCGGCTCAACAGTTCTCGCAGCGCCGGGAACAGGTCCAATGCCTCGTCGATCAGCGCCTTGCCGCGCTTGCGCCCATCGGCCACCACTTGCAGGTTCTCCGCGGTGGTGAGCTGGGGAAAACTCTGCTGGCCCTGCGGCACATACGCGATGCCGCGCTTGACCCGGCGCGAGGGCGAGAGCTTGGTGATCACGTCGCCGTCGAAGGTGATCCGCCCGGACTTGGTGGCGACCAACCCGACCGCGGTGCGCAGCAGTGTCGTCTTGCCGGCGCCGTTGTGTCCCATGATCGCGACCACGCTGTCGTCCGGAACCGTCAGCGACACACCGTGAATCACCTCGGTCCGTCCGTAGCCGGAGTGAATGTCGGCCAGTTCAAGCATCGGCGGACTCCTTGTTCTGCGCCGGGGTTTCGGCGCTGTGATCGGTGGCGCGCACACCGTGCTCCGTGGCGCGAACGTCCTGCGCGGTGGTTTCGTCTTCGAGCTCGGTGCCGATGGCCGCCGCGGTGCCGAGGTAGACCTCCTGCACCTTCGGATCGGCTTGCACCTGCTCGACCGTTCCCTCGCTGAGCACCCGGCCACCCGCGAGGACGGTCACCGACGTGGCGAACGAGCGCATGAAGTCCATGTCGTGCTCGACCACCACAACGACGCGCTCGGCACCGATGCGGCGCAACAGGTTTCCGGTCTCCTCGCGCTCCTCTGCGCTCATGCCCGCGACCGGTTCGTCGAGCAACAGCACCGCGGCGTTCTGCACCAGCAGCATGCCGATCTCCAGCCACTGCTTCTGGCCGTGCGCGAGCACGCCCGCCGGTTTGTCGCGCAGCGCCGTGAGACCGGTGATCTCCAGCGCCTCTTCGATACTCGGCAGCACCGACTTGCGCCTGCGCAGCAGCGACAGCGGCGAACGGCCCGCGCCCGCAGCGATATCCAGGTTCTGCAAGACGCTCAACTGCTCGAAAACGCTGGCCGTCTGGAACGTGCGCCCGACGCCGAGGCGGGCGATCTGGTGCACCTTCTTGCCGAGCAGTTCGGTCCCGGACTTCTGCGCGGAACCCGTCGCCGGGACAAGGCCGGTGATCGCGTCGATGAGCGTTGTCTTGCCGGCGCCGTTGGGGCCGATCAGGAAGCGCAGATCGCCTTGCAGAACCGTCAGATCCACATCGGTGACCGCTTTGAAGCCGTCGAAACTCACCGAGAGTCCGCGGATTTCGAGGTATTCGCTGTCCATGCCCGCGTTGCCGCCGAGCTTGGGTTCGATCGTCATCGGGATTCCACCTTCTCCTCGGCGACCTGCTGTACGGCAGGCAAAGCGTCCTCGGTCGGCGCGGTCTCGCGCACCACGACCGGCGCGCTCGAGCGTCGA
Source organism: Nocardia amikacinitolerans NBRC 108937 (assembly GCF_001612615.1). Taxonomy (GTDB): domain Bacteria; phylum Actinomycetota; class Actinomycetes; order Mycobacteriales; family Mycobacteriaceae; genus Nocardia; species Nocardia amikacinitolerans. Next base: position 69,389 of record NZ_BDAU01000046.1, read on the forward strand.
AACCGGTTCTCCAGCAGGCCTTTCACCATCGGCCACACACCCGCGAGTCCCGCCGGGATGAACCCGACGACCACGATGAACAGCACGCCCTGCAAGTAGGTCCAGCCGGACGGGAACTGTTCGGAGAACGCGGTCTGCGCCCACGCGACGCCGATCGCGCCGAGTACCGGACCGAGCAGCGTAGTTCGGCCGCCGATCGCGACGCCGATCAGGAAGGCGATGGAGGGCACCACGCCGATGTCGGCGGGGGAGATGATGCCGACGATCGGTGTGAACAGCGCGCCCGCGATGCCCGCGAAGAAGGCGGCGACGACGTACGCGACGATCTTGATATTGGCCGGGTCGTAGCCGAGGAAGCGCACCCGCTCCTCCTGATCGCGCACCGCGACGAGCAGTTCGCCGTAGCGGCTGTGCATCAGCTGGCGCACCAGCGCGACGACCACGAGCAACGTGCCCGCGGCGATGAAGAACAGCATCTGCCGGTTGACCGGGTCGGAGAGCTTGAAGCCGAAGAAGGCGCGGAAATCCGAGAGCCCGGTGAACCCGCCGAGCGCCTGCTGTCCGGTGAGCAGGATGGCCAGCGCGGCGGCAAGCGCCTGGCTCAGGATCGCGAAGTAGGCGCCCTTGACCCGGCGCTTGAACACGCCGTAGCCGAGCAGCGCCGCGACCAGCGCGGGCAGCACGAGAATCGCGAGGATCGCCACCGGCGCCGACCCGAAAGGCTGCCAGAATGTGGGCAATTCGCGAATGCCCGCGATCTCCATGAACTCAGGAACATCGTTGCCGAGCCGGGCGGCATCGGCCATTTGCATGTGCATCGCCATCAGGTACGCGCCGATGCCGAAGAACACGCCTTGGCCGAGGGTCAGCATGCCGCCGCGGCCCCACGCCAGGCCGATGCCCGCCGCCACGATCGCGAAGCACAGGAACTTCGCGAGCAGGTTGAGCCGGAAGTCGCTGAGCACTGCGGGGGCGACCGCGAACAACAGGATCGCGGCGACGGCGAAACCGCAGAGCGCGGTCAGCGAGGAGCGGCGTCCGATCAGCGTGCTCATGCCAAACTCCTTGTCCGGACAGTGAACAGGCCCTGCGGACGGACCTGAAGGAAGATCACGATCACCACGAAGACGACGACTTTCGCGATGGACGCGGTGGTTTCGTACTCGATGTAGGAATTGAGCAGCCCGAGCGCGAAGGCCGCGATCACCGTGCCCTTGATCTGGCCGAGGCCGCCGATCACCACGACGAGGAACGCGTCGATCAGATAGCTCTGGCCGATGGTCGGGCTCGTCGAGCCGATCAGTGTCAACGCGACGCCGGCCACGCCCGCGAGCCCGGAGCCGATGAAGAAGGTGCTGATATCGGTGAAACGGCTGGACACGCCGCTTGTTTCGGCGAGTCCGCGGTTCTGTACGACCGCGCGGATGCGCCTGCCGAGCGGCGTCGCCTTCAGCACGACCGCCAACGCGGTCACCGCGAGAACCGCGAGCACCAGGATGAAGATGCGCGTCTTGGGGACGACCGCGCCCAAGATGGTGACGCCGCCGCTGAGCCACTCGGGCGCCAGCACGTTCTTGGCGGGCGCGCCGAAGATGTCACGGGCGAACTGCTGCAACACCAGACCGACGCCGAAGGTGACGAGCAGGGTGTCCAGCGGGCGGTCGTACATCCAGCGAATCAGCCCCATCTCCAGCGCCGCGCCCAGCGCGCCGCCTACCAGAAACCCGACCACAAGCGACACCAGCAGCGAGACACCCGCCGAGGAGATCACCTTCTGCACGACGTAGGTGGTGTAGCAGCCGGCCATGATGAATTCGCCGTGCGCCATGTTGATCACGCCCATCTGGCCGAAGGTGAGCGAGAGGCCGAGTGCGGCGAGCAAAAGAATCGATCCCAGGCTCAACCCCGTGAAGAGCTGGCCGATCAACACGTCCATGAGTAATCCCTCCGGAATCAGGCCTGTGCGGGACGGCCGGCGAACCGGCCGCCCCGCATCGGACGGACGACAGTCGTCACAGGCCCTTGGCCCAGTCGTAGGACTTCAGGTACGGGTCCGGCTGGATCGGCTTGCCGGAGTCCCACACCGTGTAGATCAGGCCGTCGGCGCGGATCTCACCGATGCGCGCGGTCTTGGTGATGTGGTGGTTGGAGCCGTCGATGGTGACCAGGCCTTCCGGTGCGTCGAAGCTGACGCCGTCGGCCGCGGCCTGGACGTCCTCGGTCTTGAACGAATTGGCCTTCTCGACGGTGTTCTTCCACAGGTAGACCGAGGCGTAGGCGGCCTCCATCGGGTCCGAGGTCGGCTTGTCGGCGCCGAAGGCGGCCTTGTACGCGTCGACGAACGCCTTGTTCTGCGGGGTGTCGACGGTCTGGTAGTAGTTCCACGCCGTCAGCTGGCCGGCGATGTGCTGCGCGCCGATGCCCGCGACCTCTTCCTCGGCGATGGACACCGAAACCACCGGCATTTCGGCGGCTTTCAGGCCCGCGTTGCTGTACTCGCGGAAGAACGCAACGTTCGAATCGCCGTTGAGGGTGTTGAATACCGCCCCCGCCTTGGCGTTTCGCACCTTGTTCACGATGGTCGAGAAGTCGGTGGAGCCGAGCGGGGTGTAGTCCTCGCCTTTGATCTCGATACCGTTGGCCGCGGCGTAGGCCTTGATCTCGCGGTTGGCGGTCTGCGGGAAGACGTAGTCGGAGCCGACCAGGTAGAGGGACGTAATGCCCTTCTGCTTCAGGTAGTCCAACGCGGGCACGATCTGCTGGTTGGTGGTCGCGCCGGTGTAGAAGATGTTCTTGCTGTCCTCCAGGCCCTCGTACTGGACCGGGTAGTAGAGCAACGAGTTCAAGCTTTCGAACTTGGGCTTCATGGCTTTTCGGCTGGACGAGGTCCAACCGCCGAACACCGCGGCCACGCAATCGGAGCTGATGAGCTTTTCCGCCTTCTCCGCGAACGTCTTCGGGTCCGAGGCGCCGTCCTCGAGCACCAGCTGGATCTTCTTGCCGAGCACGCCGCCCGCGGCGTTGATCTGGTCGACGGCCAGCTTGGTGGAGTTGGCGACGGTGACCTCGGAGATGGCCATGGTGCCCGACAGCGAGTGCAGGGAACCGACCTTGATGGTGTCGGTGGAGGTGTCGACGCAGGAGGCGGCGTTCGAGCCGACCGTGGCGTCGTCCTTGGCGCCGCAGGCGGTCAGCAACAGGCCGGCGAGCGCCAGCGCGGTCGGCGCGGCGAGCGCTCTGGTCAGGCGGGAACGATGCCGATGAGCGGCGCGGGAATCTGACATGGGGCGGGACCCTCTCACTTCATCAGGTGTTCGGCGGCGCTGGCAGCGCCGCGCGCGAATACGCCGCATCCGCCCCGGTCAAAGCTGTCGACCGGGGTGTATACAACCGCATATTCGTGGTGCGAAGAGTAGACAGAAGTTGTTGCGCCGGAATATCTCTCGGTGACGAGTCCGTTGCCGATGTTTCCGGTGTGTGAAAACTTTCCGGCTATCGATCGGTGAACCGGCGTGAGGTCCGTAGTCGGTCCGTAGCAACGTCTACGGTTCGGTCGTCGGCGCTCGCCCGCACGCGGTCCGGCGCAGGTCGTCGGCGAGGTTCGTCGGGCCGTGTTCGCTCTGATCTTCCCTACGGTTGCGTAGCCGATTCCCGGTGCGGCAGGCTGCGATTTGTACATCGTCAGAAGCGCCGGAGCGTCGTGGCGGCGGGCCACGGCCGCGAGTCGAGGAGGACCAGGTGGGGCACTACAAGGCGAACGTGCGTGACATCGAATTCAACCTTTTCGAGGTGCTGGGCCTGGACAAGCTCCTCGATACCGGCGCTTACGGCGACCTCGACTCCGACACCGTGCGCGAGATCCTCGCCGAGGTGAAGCGCCTCGCCGAGGGCCCGATCGCGGACTCCTTCGCCGCGGCCGACCGGGAGCCCGTCGTCTACGACCCGAGCACCTTCGAGATCTCCGTACCCGAGCCGTTGCGCAAGACGGTGGCGGCGGTGCGCGACGCCGATTGGGGCAGGCTGGGCATGCCGGAGGGCATGGGCGGCACGCCGGCGCCCAACGCGGTGGTCTGGGCGGTCAACGAGATGATCACCTGCGCCAACCCGGCGGCCAGTTTCTTCAGCATGGGCTCGGTGATGTCGTCGGTGCTGTTCACCGTCGGCAACGAGCAGCAGAAGCACTGGGCAACGGTCGGCTACGAGAAGGGCTGGCAGGGCACCATGGTGCTGACCGAGCCGGACGCGGGCTCGGATGTCGGCGCGGGCCGCACCAAGGCGATCCCGCAGGAGGACGGGTCCTGGCACATCGAGGGCGTCAAGCGGTTCATCTCGGGCGGCGACGTCGGTGACACCGCCGAGAACGTCTTCCACCTGGTGCTCGCCCGGCCGGAGGGCGCGGGCCCCGGCACCAAGGGGCTGTCGCTGTTCTACGTGCCGAAGTTCCTGTTCGACCACGAGACGCTCGAGCTGGGCGACCGCAACGGCGTCTACGTGACCGGCGTCGAACACAAGATGGGCCTGAAGTCCTCGCCGACCTGTGAGCTGACCTTCGGCGGCGGCCCGGTTCCTGCCAAGGGCTGGCTGGTCGGCGACGTGCACAACGGCATCGCGCAGATGTTCCAGGTGATCGAGAACGCCCGCATGATGGTGGGCGTCAAATCCTCCGGCACGCTCTCGACGGGTTACCTCAATGCGCTGCAGTTCGCGAAGGAGCGCGTGCAGGGCGCGGACCTGATCCAGATGGCGGACAAGGCGGCTCCGCGGGTGCCGATTACGCGTCACCCGGATGTGCGCCGCTCGCTGGCGATGCAGAAGGCCTATGCCGAGGGACTGCGCTCGGTGTACCTCTACACCGCCGCGCATCAGAACGCCGATGTGGCGCAGTTGGTTTCGGGCGCGGACGCCGATCTGGCGCACCGCGTCGACGATCTGCTGCTGCCCATCGTGAAGGGCGTCGGCTCAGAGCGCGCATACCAGTTGCTGACGGAATCCCTTCAGACACTGGGCGGTTCGGGCTACCTCCAGGACTACCCGATCGAGCAGTACATCCGCGACGCCAAGATCGACTCGCTGTACGAAGGCACCACCGCCATCCAGGCGCAGGACTTCTTCTTCCGCAAGATCATTCGCGACAAGGGTGCGGCGCTGGCCCACGTCGACGGCCAGATCACCGCCTTCCTCGCCACCCCGACCGGGCGCTTCGAGACCGAACGAGAACTGCTGCGCACCGCCCAGTCCGACGTGCAGGCGATGGCGGCGACGCTCACCGGATTCGTGATGGCGGCCCAGCAGTCGCCCACCGAGTTGTACAAGGTGGGGCTGGGGTCCGTGCGCTTCCTGCTCGCGGTCGGCGACCTGCTCATCGGGTGGAGGCTGCTGGTGCAGGCGGAGATCGCCGCCGCGGCGCTCGTCGGTGACACGGACGCCAAGGATCGGGCGTTCTATTCCGGGAAGGTCGCGGTCGCGAAGTTCTTCGCGCGGAATGTGTTGCCGCAGTTGACGGCTACGCGGAAGGTGTTGGCTGGGATCGACAACGACATCATGGAGTTGGACGAGGCTGCGTTCTGAGGGGTGGGCCTTCGACCCGCTCCCTCTGCGGGTAGGTGTCGTCCGGCGCGGTT
>NZ_BDAU01000047.1 GCF_001612615.1 Nocardia amikacinitolerans NBRC 108937
AAATAGCAACCATTTGACTACCGTCGATTTTCGCGGGTTCCCCGCGCCCGCATCGGGCGCACTGCTCTCGCATCGGACCAGCTCGCGACCGCTGCCGACGCCGCGCAGCGCCAGTTCTCGTGTGAGCACTGTGCATAACTGCACGCGACCTGCACGCGACGACAACCCAACACCGCAGCTCCACCCGCCAACTCCCGCTCACTGCCCTCCCTAGACGCAGCCACAGCCAGATGACCACGCCGGAAGCCGTGCCCACGCTCCTCAACTGCGGGAGGTAAGCCGGGTACGGCACTCAACGTGCCCAGCACCGTTCGAGGAAAACACTGGTAGGCAGACTATGTGGGCACATCGACCTGGGCTCACGTGACTCAACCGGACCGCCGACCCAACCTGCCGCCCCGGTCGGAATCCGCCCGACCGCCGCACCCATCGATCACGACCCCGCACCCGCCCGAACGCGCGGTCACCACGACCCCGCACCCGCCCGAACGCGCGGTCACCACGACCCCAACATTCGACGGCCCACCGGGCCGACACATGGCTGCGTGACAAACGACCCACCACGACCACCCGACTCATGGCCCACGACCAGCGGCCCACCGGGCCGTCACCCCACCTCGTGACCAGGGCCCACCGGCCCGCCACCCCTACCCCGCGATGAGCGGGCCCACCGGGCGCCACCCCCCACCCCGCGAGGGCCGTCACGCTAACCTCGCGGTCAGCGGCTCCCCGGGCCGCTACCCACCTTGCGGTCAGCGGCCCACCGGGCTGCCACCCACCTCGCGACCGACGGTTCACCGGGCCGCCACCGACCTTGTGACCAGCGGCCCGCCCGGGCTGTCACCCACCCCGCGACTAGCGGCTCACCGAGCCGCCACCCGCCCCGCGACCAACGCCCCTCGGGCCGCCAACCACCCACTCCCCGCAGCCCGCCCGGGCTGTCATCCACCTCGCGACCGACGGTTCACCGGGCTGCCACCCACCTTGCGGTCAGCGGCTCACCGGGCTGTCATCCACCTGGCGACCAGCGGCTCACCGGGCTGCCACCCACCTGGCGACCAGCGGCTCACCGGGCTGCCACCCACCTCGCGACCAGCGGCTCACCGGGCCGCCACCCACCTCGCGACCAGCGGCTCACCGGGCCGCCACCCGCCCCGCGACCAACGCCCCTCGGGCCGCCAACCACCCACTCCCCGCAGCCCGCCCGGGCTGTCATCCACCTGGCGACCAGCGGCTCACCGGGCTGCCACCCACCTTGCGGCCAGTGGCCTTCCGGGTTGCTAACCCCGCCTTGCGGCCAGTGGCCTTCCGGGCTGCTAACCCACCCCGTCGGCTCACCGGGCCGCCACCGACCTTGCGACCGACGGCCCACCGGGCCGCCGCCCACCTCGTGGCCAGTGGCTCACCGGGCTGCCAACCCCGCCTCGCGACCGACGGCCCACCGGGCCAACACCCCACCTCGCGGCCAGCGGCTCACCAGGCCGCCGCCCACCTTGCGGCCAGTGGCTCACCGCGCTGCCAACCCCGCCTCGCGACCGACGGCCCACCGGGCCGCCACCGACCTTGCGACCGACGGCCCACCGGGCCGCCGCCCACCTTGCGACCAACGCCCCACCGGGCGCCACCCACCCCGCGACCAGCGCCCCACCGGGCCGCCAACCACCCACTCCCCGCACCCCGCCCCCACAACTCACCCCCTGGCACACCCCCTACCTACCGCCCGGCCCACCCAAACCGGACCCGGCCAACCAACTCAGTCCCGCAACTCCATCGGCAACCCGAACAGCGGGAACAACCGCTCCGTATCCAAGAAGAAGTTCAGCCCCGAGATCGTCTCGCCGTCGAGTTCCAGCACCGTGATCGACCACGGTACGAACACTCCCGGCTCCTCGCTCGGCTTGTAGTGCCCGAACGCGGGCAGGCCGTTCGCACCCTCCAGCCGCACCATGCGGGACCCGGCGCAAGCGCTGCCGGTGCCGAGCATGAACTCGGCGACGTTCTGCGGGCCGGAGATCCACAGGTCGAAGGGCGGCATGGACAGTGCCACATCGGCTTTCAGCAGGGTGGTCAGGGCGTCCATGTCGTAGGCCTCGAAGGCCGCGACGAACTCGTCGACGAGTTTGCGCTGATCGTCGTCGGATTCGTCGTAGCCGTCGGTGCTGTCGGGCTGCACCTTGGACATGGTGGCGCGGGCGCGCTGGAGGGCGCTGTTCACCGACGCGGGCGACATGGTCAGCGCCTCGGCGGTCTCGCTCGCCGAGAAGCGCAGCACCTCACGCATGATCAGGATGGCGCGCTGGGTTGCGGGCAGATGCTGACATGCCGCGACGAAAGCCAGGCGCAGGGTGTCCTTGGTGGCCGCGTGTTCGGCCGGATCCGCCCCGAAGGCAAGGGCATTGGGGATCGGCTCGATCCAGACGTAGTCGGGCTGCGGTGGGGGCAGCGGCGAATCCGGAGTGCCTGGACCGTGGAGATCCATCGGCCTGGCCCGCCGCTGGGGACCGTCGAGCATGTCGAGGCAGACGTTGGTGGCGATGCGGTACAGCCAGGATCGCAGGCTGGCCCTGCCCTCGAAGGAGCCGTAGGACTTCCACGCCCTGGTGAAGGTCTCCTGCACCGCGTCCTCGGCCTCGAAGGACGAGCCGAGCATGCGGTACGCGTAGGCGCACAGCTCCCGCCGGTGACCCTCGAACGACGCGAGAACGTCGGGGGAGAGAGTGGTCGACGGGCTGGACGAGTCGGTCATGGGTGCCACCATGCCACAGCCCACCGACACAAAACAGGCCCGAAAACCGGGTGACACCTGCACCAAGATCGACCGAAAGGGGAGTGGCCGTGATCACACGCGGCTAGAGCGATGAGTTCTCGCCGCCGGGTTCGTCTCTACCTGTGAACACGCCGACGCGCCCCGAGAGGACGAGAACATGAGCAGCAAGATGATCTTCATCAACCTTCCGGTCACCGATCTGGACCGGTCGAAGGCCTTCTACGAGGCACTGGGCTGGAAGGTCAACCAGGACTTCACCGACGAGAACGCCTCCTGCATCGTCGTCGACGACAACATCTGCCTGATGCTGCTGACCAGGGAATACTTCACCACCTTCAGCAAGCGCCCGATCGCCGACACCGTCTCGGCGACGGCCGCCGCCTACGCGCTGTCGCTGTCCAGCGCGCAGGAGGTCGACCAGCTGACCGACGCCGCCGTCGCCGCGGGCGCGACCGAGGAGGTCAACGAGGAGAAGCGCGCGCAGGAGGCCCAGGTCGGCATGCACGGCCGCACCTTCATCGACCCCGACGGCCACCAGTGGGAGCCGTTCTGGATGGACTACCCCGGCGCCAACTGACGCCCGAACGCAACGCGGCCCCCGAGCGCGAACGCGCCGGGGGCCGAGCCGCATTCGGCTACTGACCGGTGAAAGTGGGCTTGCGCTTCTCCGCGAACGCCTTCGGTCCCTCCTTGGCGTCCGCCGACTTGAAGACCTGTGTTCCGAGTTCGGCGTCGATCTTGAACGCCTCTTCCTCGTGCATGCCCTCGGTGTCGCGAATGGTGCGCAGAATCGCCTGCACCGCGAGCGGGCCGTTGGCCGCGATCAGGTCGGCCAGTTCGAGCGCCTTGTCCAGCGCGGTGCCGTCCGGGACGACGTGCCCGATCAGGCCGATCTCCTTGGCCTCCGGCGCGGTGATGTGCCTGCCGGTGAGCAGGATGTCGGCCGCGACCGTGTAGGGGATCTGGCGCACCAGGCGCACCGCGGAGCCACCGAGCGGGAACAGGCCCCAGCGCGCCTCGGACACACCGAACTTCGCGCTCTCGCCGGCAACGCGGATGTCGGTGCCCTGCAAGATCTCTGTGCCGCCCGCGATGGCCGGGCCCTCGACCGCCGCGATCAGCGGCTTGGTCAGCCTGCGGCCCTTGAGCAGTGCCTCGATCTTGGACAGGTCCCAGCCGCCGCCCTTGAACGAATCGCCCGGATGCTGGGCGGTCATCGCCTTGAGGTCGGCGCCCGCGCAGAAAGCGCCGCCCGCGCCGGTCAGGATCGCCACCCGGATGTCCGGATCGCTGTCCACCTGGTCCCAGGCGTCGCGCATGATCGCCATCATTTCGGCCGACAGCGCGTTGCGGGCCTCCGGCCGATTCATGGTGACGATGAGAACGTGGTCGCGCTTCTCGACGAGGCAGTGCGGCATTGCTGATTCTCCTGACTTTCGAGCCTTGTCAAGAACAGTAACACGTTCTATTTTTAGCGTGTGAGCCACAACATAGCCGACCTCGTCGAACATGCCATCGACCTCATGCCCGATCGCGTCGCGCTGGCCGACGACGGCCGTGAGGTGACCTACGCCCAGCTGGAGGAGCGCGCCAACAAACTGGCCCACTACCTGCTGGAACACGGCGTTCAGCCGGGCGACAAGGTGGGCATCTACTCGCGCAACACCATCGAGGCCGTCGAGGCCATGGTCGCGGTGTTCAAAGCCCGCGCCGTGATGATCAACGTGAACTACCGATACGTCGAGAACGAGTTGCAATACATCTTCGACAACTCGGACATGGTCGCGCTGATTCACGAGCGCCGCTACAGCGACAAAGTGGCCGCGGTTCGCCCCGCGATCGAGAAGCTGCGCACCGTCATCGTCGTGGACGACGATACGACCGGCACGATCCCCACCGCAGCGGATTCGGTGGAATACGAGGCGGCCCTCGCGCAGTCCTCGGGCGCGCGCGACTTCGGCGAACGGTCCCCCGACGACCTGTACATGCTCTACACCGGCGGCACCACCGGCATGCCCAAGGGCGTGATGTGGCGGCAGGAGGACGTGTGGCGCGTGCTCGGCGGCGGCATCAACTTCCTCACCGGCGAATACGTCGCCGACGAATGGGATCTGGCCAAGCTCGGCGCGGCCAACCCGCCGATGACCCGGTTCCCGATTCCGCCGATGATCCACGGCGGCTCCCAGTGGGCCACCTTCCAGAGCCTGTTCGGCGGCGGCAAGACCGTGATGATCCCGGAGTTCACCGGGCACGGCGTGTGGCAGCACATCGACCGCCACGGCATCAACCTCATCTTCATCACCGGCGACGCGATGGCGCGGCCGATGCTGGACGCGCTGATCGAGGGCAACCCGGAAACCGGTAAGCCGTACGACCTTTCGACGCTGTTCGCGATCGCAAGCAGCGCGGCGCTCTTCTCGCCCGCCATCAAGGAGAAGCTGCTCGACCTGCTGCCGAACCGGATGATCACCGACTCGATCGGCTCCTCCGAGACCGGGTTCGGCGGGCTAAGCATGGTCGCCAAGGGTCAGGCGCACACCGGCGGGCCTCGGGTCAAGATCGACGCCTCCACCGAGGTGCTCGACGAGGCGGGCAACCCCGTCGTGCCTGGCTCCGGCCAGATCGGCATCCTCGCGCGCAAGGGCCACATTCCGCTCGGCTACTACAAGGACGAGGCCAAGACCGCCGCGACCTTCAAGGAGTTCAACGGAATTCGCTACTCGATCCCCGGCGACTACGCGCGGGTCGAGGAGGACGGCACCGTCACGATGCTGGGCCGCGGTTCGGTCAGCATCAACAGCGGTGGCGAGAAGATCTTCCCAGAGGAGGTCGAGGGCGCGCTCAAGTCGCACCCCGAGATCTTCGACGCCCTGGTGGTCGGCGTCGACGACGATCGCTGGGGCCAGCGCGTCGTCGCGGTCGTGCAGTGTCGCGGCGACAACCGCCCCACCCTGGAGGATCTGCGCCCGGTCCTGACCAAGGAGATCGCCCCCTACAAGCTCCCGCGCAGTCTCTGGTTCGTCGACGAGATCAAGCGTTCCCCCGCGGGCAAGCCGGACTACCGGTGGGCCAAGGCGCAGACCGAGGCGCGCCCGGCGGACGAGCACGCCGAGGCGAGCGCCAAGTAGGTCGACCACGATCGAGGGCCGCCGCGAAAACCGCGGCGGCCCTTCGTCATGCGCCGAGCGCTACCCAATCGACGCGTCGATCCGGCCTTCTTTCGTCGTGTGCCGCGGTCGAATACGGCGGCGCCGGTGTGTCTTTCGGTCAGCGGGTCGTCAGCTCGGCCAGGCGGAAGGCGAGGCGGGCGCGGATCGCGGGGATCCTGCTCAGCGTCGCGAGCGCGGTGTTGCGCGCGAGCCGGGCTATGCGGGGGCGCAAGGTGGCCATCTTCGTCATGCGGTCGGTGAACGCGACCACTCCGACGGCGACAGGACGGCGGGTGGCTTCGTACTCGTCCAAAAGCGCCTGCGGCTCGCCGGCCAGCACTCGCGCGAGCAGCGGACCGAGGGCGGCCGCGTCCTGGATGCCGGTGTTCATGCCCTGACCGCCCGCCGGGCTGTGCACGTGAGCGGCGTCGCCTACCAGCAAGATTCGGCCCGCGCGGTAACGGTCCGCCACCCGGTGGTGCACACGGAATCGCGACGACCAGAGCACTTCTCGCACGCGGATGTCGCCGCCGGGGCCGCGCGCGTCCAGGATCGCCTGAATATCGTCGGCGGTGGGATGTTCCGGCGCATCGTCCACCGTGGCGACCACCCGGTAGCGGTCGGGTTCCGCGGCGTCGGGCAGCGGAGCGACGACGGTCACGCCCTCCGGCGAAAGGTGCAGCGCTACTTCGTCTCTGGCGATCGGCCAGGTCATTCGCACGTCGGCAAGGACGAACGAGGCCGGGTAGGTGTCGCCGGTGAAGCCGATCCCCGCGTGCTCGCGGACGGTGCTGTGCATGCCGTCGGCACCGATGACGTAGTCGGCGCGAATCGTGCCCGCGACACCCGCGGCATCGGTGTATTCGACGGTGACGCCGTCCTTTTCGTTCCCGACGCTGGTGACGATGTACGGCCGGTGCACCCGCCCGCCCGCCTTGTGCAGTCGCTCGAGCAGCACCGCCTCGGTGGTGTCCTGCGGGGTCATCAGGGTGTACGGGTACGGGGTCGGGAGGTTGCCGAACTCGATGGTCGCGAGGGTGCGCGCGCCGTCGTGCACGGTGAAACGCGGAACCTGGATGCCGCGCAGGATCAGTTCGTCGGCGATGCCGAGTTCGACGAGTACCTCGAGGGTGCGCGCGTGCACCACGGCCGCGCGAGAGGTGTTGGCGCCCTCGGTGAGCCGGTCCAGGACAACGACGTCGACGCCCGCGTCCGCGAGGGTGATGGCTGCGGTGAGTCCGGCGGGTCCGGCGCCGACGACGAGTACCGAGGTGGTGCCGGGAAGCGGGGTGGCGTTCATGACTGGCTCCTATGTCAACAACTGTAGGTCAACGCTTGTTGGCACAACTGTAGGGCTGCGTGGACGCGGAAGTCAACAGTTGTTGGCCTACAATCGTTGGCATGACAGAGTCGTCTGATCCGCCCCCCGCCCGTCGCTCCGACGCGACCCGCGCCGCGATCCTCGAAGCGGCACGGGCGCGTTTCGCCGCCGAAGGATTCCGCAAAGCGACGATCCGCGCCATCGCCGCCGACGCCGCCATCGATCCGTCCATGGTGATGCGCTACTTCGGCAGCAAGGACGGCCTTTTCGCGGCGGCCGTCGACATTGATCTCGAACTGCCGGACCTGGCCGCCGCCGAGCCGGACACGTTGGGCGAGTTGCTGATCCGCCGCTTCCTCGCGATCTGGGAGGACGAGCAGAACACCGTCCTGCTGATCCTGCTGCGCTCGTCCATCACCGACGACGCCGTCTCCGACCGTTTCCGCGCGGTCTTCGCCGAACAGGTCCTCCCCGCGGTCCTGCGCTTCGGCGACCCCGCCGACGCCCCCCGCCGCAGCGGCCTCGTCGTCACCCAACTCCTCGGCTTGGCCCTGTGCCGCTACGTCCTCCGCCTACCCCCGGTCGTCGCCATGACCCCACCCCAACTCATCGCCGACATCGCCCCCACCCTCCAGCGCTACCTGACCTCGTCCCCACCCGCGGCGTAGTCGTTGTGGTTTCCGCGTGTATGCCTAACGGCGCCTGTCGGTTTGGCGGGGATGGCCGGTGCCCGCGAGCGTCAGGTACAGCGTGCGGTTCTCGTCGTCGATCGCGTACCAGATTCGCCCGCCGCCGGTGATCTCGTATTGCCACTGGTCGAGTACGGCGCCGCCCACCTTGACCGAACCGAGGTCGTACTTCAGTCGATGCTGGCGAGCCGGGTTCGCGACACTGCGCGGGTCGGAGGTGATGTCGGTCCACGCCCGGTCGAGATTGCCCGGAGCCTGAGCGAGCAACTCGGACCAGCCGCGTGCCGCGTTGAGGTTGTGTACGACGACGCGCCACGGACGGGGTCGCGGTACCTCGTCGCCCTTGCGCAGCTTCATTCCGCGCTTCCCGGGCGGGGCACCTCGCCGAAGTCCGACAGCTCGAAGGGGCCGGAGAGCTGTCGTGCCAATTCCGGCTGCGCGTAGATCTCGGCCGTGTGCTGCCAGGCGATCAGGTCGCGCGCGAACGGTGTGAACAAGCCGGTGTCCGCACCGGCGATGAGATGGTCGAGTAGTTCCGCGACCGCTTCGCTCCTGCCGGTCTCGGGTAGCCATTTCAGCCACGGCAGTTCCTCGGCGAATACCTCCTCGGCGAGACCGCGATTCGACTTGGCGATGATCGCGATCGTGCGCGCCAGCAGCCGCACGGCCGTGTCCTTGGCCTCGAAGCGTTCGGACCTGGACAGCACCAGATTCTCCGCGTCGCGACGCTCCAGGATGACATCGGCGTTCTCCAGGGCCGGGAACACCGACGTCTGCTTGCGGATCAGGTCGCTGAACGGGAAGTTCTTCGCTGCCATGACGCCAGTGTAGCGACTTATCTGAATTAGTTCAGTAAACATGGCTGCCGCAGAGCCGGTAACGACGATCGGCCCGTCGGTTGTGCCGACGGGCCGATGTCTCGGGGCGGTTGTGGCCGCTGGGGTTCAGGACGGGGTGGCGAGGAGGGTGCCGAGGGCGCGGAGGTGGTCGGTGGCGGCGCCGAGGGCGAATTCGTTGTGCTTGGCGGCGGTGAAGTAGTTGTGCACGATGTGGTCGCGGTCGATGCCGACGCCGCCGTGCACGTGCACGACGGTGTGGGCGACGCGGTGGCCCGCGTCGGCGGCCCAGAACTTGGCGGTGTGCACGGCTTCGGCGGCGGGCAGGTCCTCGGCGAGCCGCCAGGCCGCCTGGGTGACCGCGAGGCGCAGACCCTGCACGTCGATGTAGGCGTCGGCCAAGCGCTGCGCGACGGCCTGGAAGCTGCCGACGGCCTTGCCGAACTGCTCGCGTTCGCGCGCGTAATCGGCGACCAGTTCCAGCGCCTTCTCGACGGTGCCCAGCTGCTGGGCGCTGAGCCCGAGCCAGGCGCGGGTGAGAATCCAGTCCAGCAGCTCCGCGCCGCCGTCCACGGTGCCGACCAATTCGGCAGGGGTGTCGGTGAATTCGACGCCGAACTCCGCGCTGAGATCCACCACCTGCTGCGCGGTGACCGACACCGACGCGTCGGCGGGATCGACGAGGAAGACCGCGGGCACACCGGAAACCGTGGCGGGCACCAGGATTCGGGCCGCGCGATCGGCGTGGGGCACCGTGGTCTTGGCGCCGGTCAGCAGCCACGCGCCGTCGCTCTCGCGTGCGACGGTGGTCGGCTTGGCGGGCTCGTAGTTGTGCTCCTCGGCCAGCGCGGCGGTCAGAATCGCCTCGCCTTCGCCCGCCCGAGCCGCGAGCGCCCGCTGGTTTTCGGAACCGAACCGCGCCAGCGCGCCCGCGCCGACCACGATCGACCACAGGTAGGGAACGGCGGCGACCGACTTGCCGAGCTCGCGAAGCACCGCGGTCTGCTCGAGCGCGCCGAGTCCGCTGCCGCCGACGTTCTCCGGCAGCGCCGCGGCCAGAATGCCGGTCTCGGCCAACGACTTCCACAGCGGCTCGTCGAACCGGCCCGCCACGTCGAGCGCGCGAAGCCGGTCGGCGGTGACGAGCTTGCCGCACACCTCGCCGGTCAGGCGGGCCAGGTCGAGCTGAGCTTCGGTGGGGGTGAAATCCATGGTGGTCTCTGCTTTCTGCTCAGCGCGCGGCCGCGGGCTGGCGGAGGGCGGTCATGGCGATGATGTCGCGTTGCACCTCATTGGTGCCGCCGCCGAAGGTCAGGATCAGCGCAGCGCGGTGGAAGCGCTCGAGGCGGCCGCGCAGCTCGGCGCCGGGGGAGTCCTGGCGCAGGTAGGCCTGCGGGCCGAGGACTTCCATCAGCAGCCGGTACGCCTCGGTGGCCAGCTCGGTGCCGTACACCTTGCAGGTCGAGGCGTCCCACGGGCGCGGCGCCGCATCGCCGCCCGCGTCGGCACGGCTGGCGATCTCCCAGTTCAGCAGCTTCAGGTACTCGACCTTGGCGTGCACCTTGGCCAGATTCAGCTGCACCCATTCCTTGTCGATGACGCGCGAGCCGTCGCCTGCCTTGGTGGTGCGCGCCCACTCGAGGGTCTGGTTCAGCGCGACGGTCAGCGGCCCGGCCGAGGTGAGCGCGACGCGCTCGTGGTTGAGCTGATTGGTGATCAGCGCCCAGCCGCCGTTCTCCTGCCCAACCAGCGAGCTGACCGGAACGCGCACGTCCTGGTAGTAGGTGGCGCTGGTGTCGGGGCCAGCCATGGTGTGCACCGGCGTCCACGAGAAGCCCTCGGCCGTGGTCGGCACGATGAGCATGCTGATGCCCTTGTGCTTCTTGGCGTTCGGGTCGGTGCGCACCGCGAGCCAGACGTAGTCGGCGTAGGCGATCAGGCTGGTCCACATCTTCTGGCCGTTGATCACGTACTCGTCCCCGTCGCGCACCGCGGAGGTGCGCAGGCTGGCCAGGTCGGTGCCCGCGCCCGGCTCGGAGTAGCCGATGGAGAAGTGCAGCTCGCCCGCGGCGATCTTGGGCAGGAAGAACTTCTTCTGTTCCTCGCTGCCGTAGTGCATGATCGTCGGCGCCACCGAGTTGATGGTCAGGAACGGAACCGGGGCGCCCGCGATCGCGGCCTCGTCGGTGAAGATCAGCTGGTCCATGGTCGGCCGGTCCTGGCCGCCGTACTCCTTGGGCCATGCCAGCGTCAGCCAGCCGTCGCGGCCCATCTCCTGGACGATCTCGCGGTAGACATTGCCGTGCCCGTACTCACCGGTCGTCGCGCTCAGCGCGGCCCGGCGCTCCGGTGTGATCAGCCGCGCGAAGTAGTCGCGCAACTCGGCGCGGAGCTCTTCTTGCTGCGGCGTGTACGCAATGCGCATGGCAAAACCTCGTGTCCTTCGATTCGCTTGTCCCGATGATTGCATATCGACTGAAACATGTTCCAGTATTGCCGAGGAATCCGGCCGATGACGGCGCGCGTGGCAGCGCGGGCTTGTAGGCTTCGAGAAGAGTCGCAGTAAAGGAGTTTCCATGAAGGTCAGCGTTGATCTGGATCTGTGCGAGGCGAACGGAATCTGTGTCGGAATCGCCCCCGACGTGTTCGAACTCGATGACGAGGACCAACTGCACATCCTGACCGCCGACGTGCCCGACGACCGTCTCGGCGATGTCGAGGACGCGGTGGCGCAGTGCCCGAAAGCCGCGCTGAAGCTTCAGTGAAAGTTTCTTGCCAGTAGGTTGGAACACGTTCTAAAGTCGGGCCGGTGAACGAAACTGATCTGAGCTTGGCGGGCCGTGTGGCGATCGTGACCGGCGCGGGCGCGGGACTCGGCAAGGCCGAGGCGCTCGCACTGGCGGGCGCGGGCGCGTCGGTGGTGGTCAACGACCTCGCGGAATCCGACGCGGTCGCCGAGACCCTCGCCGAGATCCGGGCGCTCGGCGCCAAGGCGGAGTTCGTCGCGGGCAGCATCGCGGAACGGTCGACGGCCGACGCGCTGATCAGCACCGCGAACGAGGCGTTCGGCAGCGTGGACATCGTGGTCAACAACGCGGGCATCACCCGCGACCGGATGCTGTTCAACATGTCCGACGAGGACTTCGACGCGGTGCTCGCGGTCCACCTGCGCGGCCATTTCCTCCTGTCCCGCAACGCCGCCGCCTACTGGCGCGCGAAGTCGAAGGAGGCGGGCGCGCCGGTCTACGGCCGCCTGATCAACACTTCCTCCGAGGCCGGGTTGCTCGGTCCGGAGGGGCAGGCCAACTACGGCGCGGCCAAGGCGGGCATCACCGCCCTTACTCTCTCGGCGGCCCGGGCCCTGTCGCGCTACGGCGTGCGGGCCAACGCGATCGCGCCCCGTGCGCGCACGGCGATGACCGAGGCCGTGTTCAGCGCGGCACCCGAGGCGGGCATCGACCCGCTCTCGCCCGATCACGTGGCGCGGCTGGTCGCCTATCTCGCATCGCCCGCGGCCGACGCGGTCAACGGGCAGTTGTTCGTCGTCTACGGACCGATGGTGGCGCTGATGGCGGCGCCCGTCGTCGAGCGGCGCTTCGATGCCGCGGGCGACGCGTGGGACTCCGGCGATCTCGCCGCCACGCTCTCCGGATACTTCGCCGAGCGACCGGCGGGGCAGACCTTCTCGGCCTCCTCGCTGACCGAACTCGGCTGATCGCCGACCGCTCGCCGCGGTCGTCGAAGGGACAACTGATCAGCTGTCCAGCTGTTGATCATGAGTCCGGCACTTGGTAGACATGGGTGATCGGTGTGTGACGCCTCACAAAGGCGTCACCACCTGTGTATGAAACACGTTTCATAATCGAGGGCCGTCATCTAGAAAACGTGCAGTTCAAATGTGAAGAAAACCGCACGACGACCATGTGAACATGTTCTAATCATTCCGGCGACGCGGCCATGGTGCCGAGTCGCGCCATGCAGCAGTACGTGCAGTTGAGCAAGGAGGATCGCGGATGAACGAGGTCCTTGCTGTCCCGTTGCGGGCCGTCGGTGGGTTCTTCGAACTCACCGCGGAAGTCGCCCGCGCGAGCGTCCGCAGGCCCTTTCAAGCGCGTGAGTTCATCGATCAGTCCTGGTTCATCGCGCGCGTGTCCATCGTGCCGACCCTGCTGGTCGCGATCCCGTTCACCGTCCTGGTGAGCTTCACGCTGAATATTCTTTTGCGCGAGATCGGCGCGGCCGACCTCAGCGGGGCCGGCGCGGCCTTCGGTACGGTCACCCAGGTCGGTCCGATCGTCACGGTGCTGATCGTGGCGGGCGCGGGCGCCACCGCGATCTGCGCGGATCTCGGCGCCCGAACCATCAGGGAAGAGATCGACGCGATGCGCGTTCTCGGCATCGACCCGGTCCAGCGGCTGGTGGTGCCGAGGGTGCTGGCCTCGATGTTCGTCGCGCTCTTGCTCAACGCCCTTGTGTGCACGATCGGCATCGTCGGCGGCTTCTTGTTCTCCGTCTATCTGCAGGACGTGAACCCCGGCGCGTTCGTCAACGGCATCACGCTGCTCACCAAACTGCCCGAGCTGATCATCTCCGAAGTGAAGGCCGGATTGTTCGGGCTGATCGCCGGACTGGTGGCCTGTTACCTCGGCCTGAACGTCAAAGGCGGTCCCAAGAGTGTCGGTGATGCGGTGAATCAGACCGTCGTCTTCGCCTTCATGGCGCTGTTCGTGGTGAACGTGGTGGTCACCGCCGTCGGCATCAAGTTCACGGTGCGGTGACGCGATGGCCTTCGTGATCCAGTCCCGCTTCCCCCGCGCGGTGCGCCGGGTGCGCCGGATGTCGGATTCGCTGGACGCGGTGGGCAAGCACGCCGTGTTCTACGCGCAGGCGGTGGCCTCGATGCCGCGCGCCCTCATCCACTACCGGACCGAGACCATTCGGCTGATCGCCGAGATCAGCATGGGCACCGGCGCGCTCGCCGTCATCGGCGGCACGGTGGTGATCGTCGGCTTCCTGACCCTGTTCGCGGGCGGCACCATCGCGGTGCAGGGCTACAGCTCGCTGGGCAACATCGGAGTCGAGGCGCTGACCGGCTTCTTCTCCGCCTTCATCAACGTGCGCATCGCCGCGCCGGTGATCTCCGGCATCGGTCTCGCCGCCACCATCGGCGCGGGTTCCACCGCCCAGCTCGGCGCGATGCGGGTCTCGGAGGAGATCGACGCGCTGGAGACCATGGCGATCCGCCCGGTGCCGTACCTGGTCGGCACCAGGGTGCTGGCCGGGATGATCGCGATCGTGCCGCTCTACGCGCTGGCCGTGATCGCCTCGTTCGTCGCGGCCCGGTTCGCCACCGTGGTGATCTACGGGCAGTCGGCGGGCGTCTACGACCACTACTTCTCGACGTTCCTCATTCCGAGCGACATCCTCTGGTCCTTCGCCCAGGCGATCTTCATGGCACTGGCGGTCATGATGATCCACACCTACTACGGCTATTACGCCGCGGGCGGCCCGGTCGGCGTTGGTGTGGCGGTCGGCAACGCGGTGCGGGCCTCGCTGGTCGCGGTGGTCACGGTGACCCTGCTGATCTCGCTGGCCATCTACGGCACCTCCGGCAACTTCCATCTTTCCGGGTAGGGCGGTATGGAAAAGTTCAAGTACAAACTCGCCGGCCTCGCCATGGTGCTCGTGCTGGTCGCGGTGGTCGCGATCGCGCTGACCATGTTCGTCGGCGGGTTCACCAAGACCGCCACGGTGCTGGTCGAAGCGCCGCGCAGCGGCCTCGTGCTCGACCCCGACGCCAAGGTGAAGGCGCGCGGTGTGGAGATCGGCCGGGTCGCCGAGGTGACCCAGCAGGCCGACCGGGCGCAGCTGAAGCTGGCGGTCGATCCCGCAATGCTGAAGCTGGTTCCCGCCAACGCGGGCGTCGACATCAGGTCGACAACCGTGTTCGGCGCGAAGTACGTCAACTTCGTTGTGCCGGAAGCGCCTTCGTCGAATTCGCTGAAGCCGGGTGCGACGGTGGTCGCCGAGAACGTGACCGTCGAGTTCAACACGCTGTTCCAGCACCTGTCCGACGTGCTCGCCAAGGTGGAGCCGGAGAAGCTGAACGCCACGCTCTCCGCGCTGGGCACCGCGCTCCAAGGCCGCGGCGAGACGCTCGGTGAGCTGCTGGTGAACCTCGACGTCTACTTGCGCGAGATGAACCCGACGCTGCCGACGCTGCAACAGGATTTCGCGGCCACCGCCGACGTGTCGAACCTGTACGCGGACACCGTTGGTGATTTGCTGCGGACCGTGGACAACGCGGTCACCACCAGCCAGACGCTGGTCGACGAACGGCAGGGTCTCGACGACGTGCTCGCCAACCTGGTCGGCCTCGCCGACACGACGGGTTCGGTGCTGCGCGAGAACGAGAACAACCTCGGCACCGCGCTGGATCTGCTGCGCCCGACCACCGCGCTGCTCGAGGAGTACGTGCCCGGCCTGAACTGCATGATCAACGCCATCGGACGGCTGATGCCGGTCGCGAACGCCATGTTCGGCGGCAGGCAGCCCGGCGTCACGATGAACACCAACTTCATGTTCGGCGCCGACCCGTACAAGTATCCGGAGGACCTGCCGAAGGTGAACGCCACCGGTGGCCCGCGCTGCGAGGGGCTCGACGACCGAGTGCCGGGCAGCCACGCGAACTACCTCGTCACCGACACCAACGAGGGCGCGCCGTACGTGCCCTCGATGCAGATCGAATTCAACGGCCCCAAGGTGTTCCAACTGCTGTTCGCCGGGCTGCCGGGGGTGAGCGCGCCGTGAGGAATACCGCGACGACGGTGAAGCTGACCATCTTCGCCCTGGTGATGGCGCTGGTCTTCACCGGACTTGTCATCGTGTTCAGCCAGGTGCGCTTCGCGCGCGAGTACGGGTACCACGCCGTGTTCACCAGCTCCTCGGGCATGCTGCCAGGGGCCAAGGTGCGCATCGCTGGCGTGCCGGTCGGCTCGGTCACCTCGGTGAAGGTGGGCAAGGACAACCTGGCGCACGTCGAGTTCGACGTCGACCGCAAGTACCAGCTGCTGACCAGCACCCGGGCGACGATCAAGTACGAGAACCTGGTCGGCGACCGGTATATGGAACTCCTCGACGGGCCGGGCTCGGCCGACAAGTTGCGCGAGGGCGGCACCATCGGCACGGACAAGACCGCGCCCGCGCTGGATCTGGACATGCTGCTCGGCGGCTTCAAACCGCTGCTGCGCGGACTGGATCCGGGCCAGGTCAACGACCTGACCAACGCGTTGCTGCAGATCTTCCAGGGCCAGGGCGGCACGCTGGTCTCGCTGCTCAACAGCGGCGGCTCGTTCGCCAAGACGCTGGGCGAGCGCGACGCGCTGATCGGCAGCGTCATCGACAACCTGAACGCGGTGCTCGCCACCATCGACGAGCGCGGCGAGCAGTTCGACACGACGCTCACCGAATTGCAGCGGTTGGTCAGCGGCTTGGCCGCCGACCGCGATCCGATCGGCGACGCGCTGCCGAGGATCGCGGGCGCCACCGGCGATCTCACCGACCTGCTCGCGCAGGCCCGCCCGGATCTGCGCGGCACCATCGAGCAGACCGGTCGCCTGGCCACCAACCTGGACAACGGTTCCGACACCGTTCAGTGGGTGCTGGAACGGCTGCCGGAGACCTACCGGAAGCTGATCCGCATCGGTTCCTACGGTTCGTTCCTCGCGCTCTACGTCTGCAGCACGAACTTCATCATCGACGGGCCGAACGGACAGCCGCTGCACATCAACATGCCCGGCGGGCAGGACACGGGAAGGTGTGCCCCGGAATGAACGAGCAGCGATCCCCGGCCGTGACGATCGGCATCGTCGGCATCGTCGTCGCGATAGCGGTGGCGCTCTCGGCGTTGCAGTTCGACCGGCTGCCGTTCATCCGCGGCGGCGCCCTCTACACCGCCCACTTCGCCGACGCGGGCGGGCTGGTGCCCGGCGACCCGGTGCAGGTCGCGGGCGTGCGCTCGGGCCGTGTCGACGACGTCGAACTCGACGGCGCGAAGGTGCTGGTGAAGTTCACCCTCGACGAGTCGATCATCCTGGGCGACAAGACTTCCGCGGCCATCAAGACCAACACCGTGCTCGGCCGCAAGTCGTTGGAGCTGCTGCCGCAGGGCTCCGGCGCGCTGCGCCGCGACGACACGATCCCGCTGGACCGGACCACCTCGCCGTACTCGCTCAACGAGGCGCTCGGCGATCTGGCGGGCACGGTGCATGGACTGGACATGCAGAAGGTCGACGAGACCCTAGACGCCCTCTCGGCCACCTTCGCCGACACCCCGGCGCCGCTGCGCGCCGCACTCGACGGCGTCACCCAGCTCTCGCGCAGCATCAACGCGCGCGACGAGGCGCTGTCCGAGCTGCTGCGACGGGCGCAGAACGTCACCAAGATCCTTTCCGACCGCAGCACCCAGATCAACGCGCTGCTGCTGGACGGCAACGAACTGCTCGGCGAGCTGGACCGCCGCCGCACCGCGATCGGACAGCTGATCGTCTACGTGAACAGCCTCGCCCAGCAGCTGTCCGGTTTGGTCGCCGACAACGAGGCGCAGCTGAAACCCGCACTGGACCGGTTGAATTCGGTGCTCGGTCTGCTCCAGCGCAACCGTGACAACCTCACCCAGGCCCTCGACGGACTCGGCCCGTTCGCCGCCGCGCTCGGCGAGCAGGTCGGCAACGGACCGTGGTTCAACGCCTACGTGGTGAACGCGACCTCCGTGGGTCTGCAGCCGCTGGTCGACGCGCTGGTGTGGCCGCAGCACCTGCCCGACGACCTGCGCAACTTCTTCTTGAACCCGCCCCCGTCGATCGGGCCTGCGGTCCAGGAGCCGCCGCGATGAAAATGCCGAAAGTTGTTCAGAAAACCCCCCGTTGGGCGTTGGTGCTCGCGGGCGTGCTGGTCGTCGCGCTGGTGGCCTTGGGCGCCTATCGCGGCATCACCAAGATCGGGACCACCACCGTCACCGCGTTCTTCCCGTCCACCTCGGGTCTCTACGTCGGCGACGACGTGCGGGTGCTCGGCGTCGCCGTCGGCAGGATCGACAAGGTCGAGCCCGGCCGCGAACAGGTCAGGGTCGAATTCACCATCGATCGCGGCATCGACATCCCCGCCGACGCGCGCGCGGTGATCATCTCGCCCTCGCTGGTCTCGGCACGCTTCATCCAGCTGGCCCCGGCCTACACCGGCGGACCCACGCTGACCGACGGGGCGACCATCCCGATCGAGCGCACCGCCGTTCCGGTGGAGTGGGACGACATCAAGGCCGAGTTGTCCAAGCTGGCAACGACTCTCGGACCGGTCGGGGACGACGAGCAGGGCTCGTTCGGGCGCTTCGTCAACACCGCGGCGGACAACCTCGACGGCAACGGAGAGCGGATGCGCGAGACCCTGCGCGAACTCTCGGCCACCCTGAGCACCCTCTCCGACGGGCGCACCGACCTGTTCGGCACCATCCGCAACCTGCAGCAGTTCGTCGAGGTGCTCTCGGCGAGCAACGAGCAGATCGTGCAGTTCGGCGGCAGGCTCGCCTCGGTGTCGTCGGTGCTGGCCGGTGTCTCCTCGGATCTCGGTGCGGGACTGGACAATCTGGATATCGCGATGGCCGACGTCAAGCGCTTCCTCGACGGCAGCGGAGCCGAGCTCACCGAGGGCGTGCAGCGCTTGGCCGAGGTCACCCAGATCCTGGTGGACAAGCGTCCCGAGCTGGAACGGGTGCTGCATTCGGGGCCGACGGCGCTGGTGAACTTCTACCAGCTATACAAGCCGGCCCAGGGTTCACTCACCGGCGCCATCGCGCTGAACAACACCGCCGACCCACTGAGCTTCCTGTGCGGCTCGGTGCGCGCGCTGGAGGAGAACGAGTCCGATCGCTCCGCCGACCTGTGCGCCACCTACCTCGCGCCGGTGATCGACTCGCTGGCGATGAACTACGTGCCGATCATGACCAACCCGGCCACCGGCGTGCACGCCTTCCCCAACCAGATCGTCTACAGCTCGCCAGAGCTGGCCGAGCGCGCGCCGACATCGACGCCGCAGCCCGCGCCGATCACCGTGCCAGAAGGTCTCGCGGGCCTGGCTATTCCGGGGGGAGGGCGATGATGCGACCGCTGCGGAAGACGGCCGTCCTCGCGATGGGCGTCGCGCTGACCCTCGGCGTCACCGGCTGCCAATGGGACGGACTGAACTCGCTGCCGATGCCGGGGGCCGAAGGCACCGGTGAGGGCTCGTATCAGATCCGCATCCAGATGCCGAATGTCACCACGCTGACCCAGAATTCGCCGGTGCGCGTCGACGACGTCCCGGTGGGCACGGTTTCGGACATCGAGGTGGAGAACTGGCACGCGCTGGTGACCGTCTCGCTGAACCGCGACGTGAAACTGCCCGCCAACGCGGTCGCCAAGATCGGTCAGACGAGTCTGCTCGGCAGCAACCACATCGAACTCGGTCCACCCACCGACGCGCCCGCGGAAGGCGAGTTGAAGGCGGGCGACGTCATCCCGCTGGACCGCGCCGGTGCGTTCCCGACCACCGAGCAGGTGCTGTCCTCGCTGTCGGTGGTGCTCAACGGCGGCGGTGTCGCGCAGCTGGAGACCATCACCCGCGAGCTGAATGCCGCGCTGAGCGGGCGCGAGGACGCGATCCGCGACCTGCTTCCGCAGCTGAACGAGCTGACCACGAACTTGCAGGCGCAGACCGGCGACATCATCGCCGCGCTGGAGGGGCTGGACCGCTTCGGCGGGCAGCTCGCGCAGCAGCGTGACGTCCTCAGCAGCGCGATCGAACGCATCCACCCGGCGCTGACCGTGCTCGCCGACCGGCGGGCGAACATCACCCACGCGATCACCGCGCTCGGCGAGCTCAGCGATGTGACCCAGCGGGTCGTCAGCACCAGCGGCGAGAACCTGAGGGCGAACCTGAGCAGCCTCGAGCCGGTGCTTCGGCAGTTGTCCGACACCGGGAACAACCTCATCGAGTCGCTGAAGATCCTGCTCACCTTCCCGTTCCCGATGGAGAACCTGGACAAGGCGATCAAGGGCGACTACCTGAATCTGTTCATGACGGTGGACATGACGGGCAAACGCCTCGACTCGAACTGGCTCACCGGCACCCCGCTCGGCGGCCGGTTCGGCGGCGTCGAGGGCGTGGTCGGCAGCTTCGCCCCGCCCACCGCGAGCGACAGCGGCAACCCGGCGACCGGACCGTTGCAGACCCCGGCGCCCGGCCAGCAGCCGACGCCGACCATCCCCGGCTTGCCGCCGATTCCCGGTCTGCCTGCCATTCCAGGTTTGACCGTGCCGCTGCCGGGAGCGGGAAACACTGCGCCGCAAGGGAGTCCGGGCCGATGAAGCTGACCCGATTCGTCCGCGTGCAGCTCGGCATCTTCGCCGTGCTGACCGTGATCGGCCTGACCATCATGGCGGGCACCTACGTGCAACTGCCCGCCATGTTCGGCATCGGACGCTACGACGTCACCGTGCAGCTCGCGGCGACCGGCGGCCTCTACCCGCACGCCAACGTCGCCTACCGAGGCACCAATGTCGGCAAGGTGGACGAGGTCCGGCTCACGCCGGAGGGTGTCGAGGCGAAGCTGTCCATCGACAGCGACTACAAGATTCCCGCCGACGTCGACGCCTGGGTGCGCAGCGTCTCGGCGATCGGCGAACAGTACGTCGACCTGATTCCCGCGGAGAGCCCCAAGGGCGGCAATCTGGCCGCGGGCGTGGTGATTCCGGAGGACCGCACCAAGCTGCCGCAAGACGTCGGCACGCTGCTCGACCAGACCGATCGCCTGCTCTCCAGCGTCGCCGACACGCGGTTGCGGCAGGTCATCGACGAGGCCTTCCGCGCCTTCAACGGGGCGGGCCCGGACTTGCAGCGCTTCATCGACTCGGCCTCGCTGCTGGTTCAGGAGGCGCAGAACAGCTCCGAGCCGACCAAGAAGTTGATCGAGCAGATCGGTCCGCTGCTGGACACCCAGATCCGTTCGGACGCGGCGATCCGGTCGTGGACCGCCGACCTGGCCACCGTCACCGATCAGTTGCGCGCCCACGACCCGGCGCTGACCGGCATCCTGCGCGACGGCCCGGCCGCCATGCAGCGGGTGAGCACACAGTTCCAGGATCTGAAACCCACACTGCCGCTGGTGCTCGCGAACCTGGTCAGCGTCGGTCAGGTTTCCACGATCTACCACGCGGGCCTCGAGCAGCTGCTCGTCGTGTATCCGCCGCTGGTCGCCGCGCTGATGACCGCGGTGCGCGGCCCGGTCGAATACGGCGTGCTCGTCGACTTCATGATGACCGTGAACGATCCGCCCGCGTGCACCACCGGCTTCCTGCCCGAGGACCAGCGCCGCTCGCCGAGCGAACTGGACTTCGTGGACACCCCGCCCGGCCTGTACTGCAAGATCCCGCAGGACTCGCCCATCGAGGTGCGCGGCATCCGCAACACGCCGTGCATGGAATACCCGGGCGTGCGCGCGCCGACGCCGGAGCTGTGCCGCACCGGCTACGTGCCCGAGGGCGACAACCCGCCGTTCGGCCCGCCGCAGCCGGTGGCGCCCGCGAGCGGTTCCGCGCCCGAAGGGACCGAGGTCGCGCCCGCGTCGTTCAAGACGCCGGCGGCGGCGAAGTCCTACGATCCGGCCACGGGCGTGTACATCGGTCCCGACGGCCGCACCTATCGACAGGGAGATATCGGACCGGGCGGTTCCGGCACGGTACCGTCGAGCTGGCAGGCGATGCTCGAGGAGCAGCAACGATGAGTGAAATCAACGGAGATGCACATCGCGCGCGCAGGCGGGCCAGTCGGTCGGCAGGCCCGCCGGTGGAGGACGCGTCCTCGGTGACGGGGAAGGTCACCGAGCGGATCAGTTCCGGGACGGCCAAGGACGCGGTAGGCACCGGGTCCGCGAAGGGCGGTGCCGAAAGTGCCGCGCCGGTGCGGACTGCCGAGTCGGTCGGGCCGCCGGAGGGTGCCGTGCGGGCTGCCGCAACCGTCGAGCTGGCGAAGGGTGCCGAGTCCATGGACTCGGCGAAGAGCGGCGAGCTGTCCGAGGCCGGTTCGGCGGCTTCGGGTTCCTCCGGCTCTCCATCGGTCGACCTCGGAAAGCCGGAGGCCGACGAGCCGACGCCCGCGGACGAGACCGCCGCCGACTCGGACGACATCGCGAAGTCGACCGGCCGCGACCAGCTCGGTCTCAAACGCATCCTCGCGATGGCGGCCTCGGCGGTCCTGGTGCTCGCGCTGGTGGTGGGCGCTGTCGTCACGACCTTCCTCGCGAACGCCGCCGACCGGCGCGACGCGCGTCGCACCGAATACGTGCAGACCGCGCGGCAGGCGATTCTGAACCTGACCACCATCCGGGCCGACTCCGCCAAGGAGGACATCGACCGGATCCTCTCGATGGCCTCCGGCCAGTTCAAGTCCGAATTCGACGGCCGGGTCGACCCGTTCCTGAGTGTGGTGCAGCAGGCCAAGGTCGTCTCCAACGGCGAGATCGTCGAGGCGGCCTTGGAAAGCGACGCCGACGATTCGGCGAAGGTGCTCGTCGCCGCCAAACAGACTCTGACCAATGCGGGTCAGGCCGAGCCGCAGACGCGGTATTACCGGTTCCGGGTCACCGTGAGCCGCACCGATTCCGGCCTGTCCGCCTCGAATGTGGAGTTCGTGCCATGAGTGGAACACGGGGATTGATCGCCGCGGGCGCCGCGGGCGCGGTGGCGCTGGCCGCGGTGATCGTCATGGCCATCAACGGATTCGGGTACTGGTCGGATCGGCAGGAGGAGCGGGCGCGACAGGACGCGGTCACCGCGGCCGACCGAGCCGTCTCGGCCATGTTCACCTACGACTTCGCCAGCGTGGACACCGAGCTGCCCAAGGCCGCGGACAACCTGTCCGCCGACTTCCGCGAGGACTACCTGAAGCTGATCGCCCAGGCCATCGCGCCGGGCGCCAAGGAGAAGCAGCTCACCGTCAAGGCAACCACCCAGGCGAGCGGCGTGGTCTCCGCCGACCGTGACCACGCGGTGGTGCTCCTGTATCTGAATCAGGTGACCACCAGCAAGGAATCACCGCAGGGCACGACCACCGGCAGTCGGGTGCGAGTCACGCTGGACAAGACCGACGATCGCTGGCTCGTGGATGCGGTGACGCCGATCTAGCGCGCCTGCGGTAGGTACGTCCGCACCGGCCCGATCAGTGGTCGCGGGTCCGGCTGTCGCGCGCGTTGTCGTTGCGGCTGGCATGGTCGCCGCGTGGCAACCGCACCGTGAAGGTGGCGCCTTCGCCGGGCACGCTCGCGACCCGCACGGTGCCGCCGTGCGCGACGACCAGCGCTTGCACGATGGAGAGTCCGAGCCCGGTGCCGCCGCTGGCACGGGCGCGTGAGGTGTCGGTGCGGTAGAAGCGTTCGAAGACTCGATCGGCTTCCTCTTGCGGCAGACCGGGGCCGGTGTCGGCCACCTCGAGCAGCACCTCGTCGTCGGCGGGGGTGAGGCGAACGGTCACCTCGGCGTCCGGCGGAGTGTGAGTGAGTGCGTTGTTCAGCAGGTTCGCCAGCACCTGGCGCAACCTGGCCTCGTCGCCCTGGATCTCCAAAGTGCCTGCACCCTCCCGCACTTCGAGTGCGATCGGGCGGCGGGCCCCGTCCGGGTCGGCGGCAGCGGCGACGGCGCGCGCGTTGTGCACCGCGTCGCTGGCGACCGCGAGCAGATCCACCGTGCCGGTCTCCAGCGGACGTTGCGCGTCCAGCCTCGCCAGCATCAGCAGGTCTTCGACGAGCAGGCCCATCCGCTGCGCCTCGCGTTCGATCCGGTCCATGAACATCGCGGGATCGGTGGTCGCGCCCTGCCGGTACAGCTCGGCGAAGCCGCGAATGGTGGTGAGCGGCGTGCGCAATTCGTGGCTGGCGTCCGCGACGAAACGGCGCATCTTCGCCTCGGAGCGCTTGGCCGCCGCCTCCGACGCCTCGGTCGCGGCGAATGCGGACTGGATCTGCGCCAGCATGCCGTTCAACGAACGGGACAGCCGGTCCACCTCGGTGTTGGTGCCGCGCACGGGAACTCGACGGTGCATGTCGCCCCGCGCGATGGCCGCCGCGATGTTCTCCACCCGGCGCAGCGGGCGCAGGCTGCGACGGATCACGAAATAGGCGGCGAGCGCCAGCGCGGCGAGCACGGCGAGACCGATCACCAGTTGCAGCATCACCAGTCGACGCACGGTCTCCTGGTTCTGGGTGAGGGGCAGCGCGATGGTGGTGGTCGTTTCCTGGCTCTGCACGGTCATCACGCGCCACTCGACGTCGGCGTCGCCCGCCGAACCCACCGTCACCGGTCGCGCCGACGGCGGATCCGGCAGCGCGGGGGCGGCCTCGACATCGAAGGGCTGCAACACGAAAGAGCCAGTGCCGTTGTGGTTCTCGGTGAAGATGTAGAACGGGCTCGGCGCACTGCGCTGATCCGTTGGCGGACTCGGCGGCGGCAGCGGCGGGCGCGTCATCCGGACGCGGGTCATCGCGGCATCGCGCAACTGTTGATCGGTGCGGCTCAGCAGCGACCTCTCCAACGACGACGTGACCGCCATGCCGGAAGCCACCAGGCCGAGCCCCGCCAGCGCGACGAGTGCGAGCACCAGCGTCACCCGCAGGGGGATCGCGGCCAGCCGCTGCCCGATCGTCTCCCGGACTCGGCGGATCCGGCCTGCTTCGCCGGTCGTGCGGCGACGTGTCGACCTATCGCCGGGACGCTGCGCCGCCTTGGCGCCTGGCTGTGCCGACCGACCTCTGGGGCGCCCTGCTGACGGATCGGCCGTCGATGCCCGCGCTGCCGACGGGCTAGCTGTTGAACGACGGGCGGGCGACGGTCGAGTTCGCTTCGCGGCGGGCGCTTTCCGTTCGCGCTGCGGGTCCGCCGAATCCGCGCTCACTGCCCCGTGCGACCGCGCTGCGGCGCCCGCATCACGTAGCCGACGCCGCGCAACGTGTGGATCAGGCGTTGCTCGCCGGTGTCCACCTTCTTGCGCAGATACGACACGTAGGTCTCTACCACCCCGACCTCACCGCCGAAGTCGTAGCGCCACACGTGATCCAGGATGCGCGGTTTGCTCAGCACGGTTCCGGCGTTGACCATGAAGTAGCGCAGCAAGGTGAACTCGGTGGGGGACAAGGCGACCGGCTCGCCCGCCTTCCACACCTCGTGGGTGTCGTCGTCGAGTTCGATGTCCTCGAAGCGCAGGCGCGAACTCTCCTTCGCGGGCGCGCTGTGCCCGGCGCGGCGCAACACCACCCGAAGCCGCGCCACCACCTCCTCCAAGCTGAACGGCTTGGTGATGTAGTCGTCGGCGCCGAGGGTCAGCCCCGCCACCTTGTCCTGCACGTCGTCGCGGGCGGTCAGGAACAGGACGGGCGCGTCGATGCCGTCGGCGCGCAGCCGCGGCAGCAGGCCGAAGCCATCGATGCCGGGCATCATCACGTCGACGATCATCGCCTGCGGACGGAAACTCCGCGCCCGATCCAGCGCCTGCGCACCGTCGATCGCCGTCTCCACCTCGAAGCCCTGGTAGCGCAGACTCACCGAGAGCAGCTCGAGAATCATCGGCTCGTCGTCCACCACCAGCACCCTGGCCTCGGGGGACCGCTCCACGGGCGCACCACTCATGCGTTCATGGTGCGCCACGTATCTGCGAGGACGCTGGAGGATTCCTGGGAACCAGCTGTGGGCGTCAGCGGCTGGGGTTTTCCGACTCCGGGTAGACGTCCTCGTCGGTCAGCAGCGCACTGCCCGCCACCTGGTCCTGGGCGAGGGCGTCCAGGAAGGCCCGCGCCCAGCGGTCCACGTCGTGGGCCAGGACCTGGCGGCGCAGGGAGCGCATGCGGCGGCGTTTGGTGTCGCGGTTGTCTTCCAGCGCGGAGACGATCGCGTCCTTCACGCTGTCCAGGTCGTGCGGGTTGCACAGGTAGGACTGGCGAAGTTCGGCGGCCGCGCCGGTGAACTCGCTGAGCACCAGGGCGCCGTTGAGTCCGCTGTGACAGGCCACGTACTCCTTGGCGACCAAGTTCATGCCGTCGCGCAGCGGCGTCACCAGCATGACGTCGGCGGCCACGAAGAAGGCGATCAGCTCGTCGCGCGGAATGGGCCGGTGCAGGTAGTGCACCACCGGGTAGCCGACCCTCGCGAATTCACCGTTGATCCGTCCCACCTGGCGCTCGATGTCGCCGCGCATCTGGATGTAGCTCTCGACGCGCTCGCGGCTGGGGGTGGCCAGCTGCACCATGACGGTCTCGGCGGGATCGACGCGGCCGTCGATCAGCAGCTCCTCCAGCGCGTTGAGCCGGATGTCGATGCCCTTGGTGTAGTCGAGCCGGTCGACGCCGAGCAGGATGTTCTTCGGATTGCCCAGTTCGGCGCGGATCTTGGCCGCCCGCTCCCGGATCGAGCGGCGCCGCGAGTGCTCGTCCAGCTCGGCCGAGGCGATCGAGATCGGGAACGCGCCGACGCGCACGGTGCGGAAACCGACCTGCACGACGCCGAGCTTCGAGCGCACGCCGACGGTCCCGCGCGAAGTCGGCTGCCCGGCCAGTCGCCGCGCCAGGTACAGGAAGTTCTGCGCGCCGCCCGGCAGGTGGAAACCGATCAGATCGGCGCCGAGCAGACCCTCGATGATCTCGGTCCGCCACGGCATCTGCATGAACAGCTCGACCGGCGGGAACGGGATGTGCAGGAAGAAGCCGATGGTCAGATCCGGCCGCAGCATGCGCAGCATCTTGGGCACCAGCTGGAGCTGGTAGTCCTGCACCCAGACGGTCGCACCCTCGGCGGCCACCTTGGCCGTCTCCTCGGCGAACCTGCGGTTCACGTTGACGTAGGCGGCCCACCACCTGCGGTCGTAGGTCGGCCGGACGATCACGTCGTGGTACAGCGGCCACAGCGTGCCGTTGGAGAAGCCCTCGTAGTAGTCGGTCACCTCCTGCGCCGACAGCGGCACCGGGTGCAGCTCCAGGCCGTCCTCGATGATCGGCTCGACCTCGACGTCGGGCACGCCCGCCCAGCCGACCCACGCGCCCTTGTTGTTGCGCAAGACTGGCTCCAGCGCGGTCACCAGGCCGCCGGGGCTGCGCTTCCAGCGGGTACTTCCGTCGGGCAGTTTCTCCAGGTCGACGGGCAGACGGTTGGCCACAACGACAAAACCCGAACCGGCGCCCTCCGGAGCGATCGATACGGCGCGCGGTGCGCCGGACTCCGGCTGGTCGGGTTCGGGTAGTTCGGGGGCGTGCTCGGAGTCGTCGGACGGCTGTTCGGTCATCTGGTCCACTCACGCATCCTTATTTGGTTGGCGGCGTTCGCGGTGTCTTCGCGGTCACGCGGGTTCCCGGTCGGGCCCATCGCTCTCGCCGCGGTCACGCGTCGCTGATTCGGCGTTGGAGTTGATCTGTCGAGTCGACGGCGCCGTTGTCGTCGAGCGAGGGGTCGGGCGTTACTCGCCGCGTCCGCTGGGGCCGATGCCGAGCATCGACAGCAGCATCCGGCATTCGTCGGCGTCCTCGGCGTAGGCCGCGACGACCCGCTGCGCCTGACGTGCGGTCTCGTCGGCGAGTGGTTCCAGTTCGTCGTCCGCGATATCGTTCGCGCTGCCCTTCGCGGCCATCTTCTTGTCCTCCCGGCTCATTACGCTCGTGCGTACGAATAGTCAATGGTAAGCGACCCCGGCCTCCGAGGCCTCGGAGCCGCTTCACGGTATGGAACGGCGCCGCCGCACCAGTATCCCGCTTATCTCGAGTGCCTGGTGCACCCTCACCCCCTTGCCTATACCGTGGGGCGCAGCATAAACCACACGAAAGGGTCCACAGATGCCGCTGGCGACGGTGAACGGAATTTCCCTCAACTACCAGGTCAAGGGTGACCGGGCGAAGGGCACCGACGTCAAGGGCGGCGGTCCGCTCGTCGTGATGATCATGGGCACCGGCAGCCCAGGCCGGGTCTGGGAACTGCACCAGGTTCCCGCGCTGGTCGCCGCCGGATACCGGGTCTGCACCTTCAACAACCGCGGCATCGCGCCGTCCTTCGAGGCGGCTTCCGGCATGACCATCGACGACCTGGTCGCCGACACCGCGGGCCTCATCGAACTGCTCGACGAGGGTCCCGCGCTGGTCGTCGGAACCTCGATGGGCGCGCGCGTCGCGCAGGAACTCGCGCTCGCCCGCCCCGACCTGGTGCGCAAGGCCGTCTTCATGGCCGGGCACGGACGGCTCGACCAGTTCCAGAAGACGCTCTCGCTCGGCGAACACGATCTCGACGCCAGCGGCGTGAAACTGCCGCCGAAGTACGAGGCCGCGGTGACCGCCGTGATGAACCTCTCGCCCGCCACCATGGCCAACACCAACTCCGCGCGCGACTGGCTGGACCTGTTCGAATTCACCGGCGGACCGGTCACCCCCGGCATCCGCGCCCAGCGCAAGATGGACCACGATTTCGACCGGGTGCAGGCCTACCGCGCGATCTCGGTGCCGTGCCTCGGCGTCGGATTCGCCGACGACCGGATGATTCCCCCGTACCTCACCAGGGAGGTGGCCGACGCCATCCCCGGCGCCCGCTACCAGGAGATCCCCGACGCCGGGCACTTCGGCTACCTGGAGCGGCCGGAGGCGGTCAACAAGATCCTCCTGGATTTCTTCGCGGCCTGAGGTAACCACCTACACGTAACGTCTCCCTTGCTAGGGTCGACACAACGCTCGGGGAGTTCTTCCGGTGTACGACTCGTGATCAGCACGGTCGCCGCGCCGGACGGACCCTGGAGCAGATCCCGTACACAGCGCCAGTATCCAGTGAGGTGAAATTGAGCACCAACCCCTTCGATGACGAAGACGGCCGCTTCTTCGTCCTGGTCAACGACGAGGAACAGCATTCCCTGTGGCCCGCGTTCGCCGAGGTTCCGGCCGGATGGCGAGTCGTGTTCGGTGAGGACAGCCGCGCTGCCTGCGTCGAGTACGTCGAGAAGAACTGGACGGATATGCGTCCGAAGAGTCTGCGCGATGCGATGGCCGCCGACGACGCGGCCCGGCAGGGCGCCCAGTCCTGAACCGCGGTATCCGATACTGCGCCGGGACATCTCGTTGAGCCGCCACCGCGTGACACCGTAAAGCCGGTGTCACGCGGCGGGCGAGCCCGGCTATGATTGGCACCGCTTCTCGCCTCCTTAGCTCAGTGGTAGAGCACTCGCCTTGTAAGCGAAAGGTCGTCAGTTCAATCCTGACAGGGGGCTCGTAGACTCGAAGGGCGCTCGGTTTCGTACCGGGCGCCCTTTGTGCGTCCGCTTCGCGGCCGAGCTCAGCGGTAGAGCCCTGCCGGTCCTTACGGCTCCGGTGCATGACGGGTCAGCATCGACCCGACCGCCGAGGTATCGCCCATGCTGCCCCCGGCAGGGCGTTCTGGGGATCGCTCGCTGAGAACCGCAGTGCGCGAGCTATTTTCACCATTCGCTTCTGGCTCCGCTGTTCTCACGTGATTCGCCGATCATGCTTCGTGTGTGTGCTAACCTGCCCGTGACCTGGTGATTGACCGGTTTTCAACAGAAAATTGAGGCGTACCGGAGGTGTCAGCGCATGAGCAGGCCACTGCCGATTCAGCATCCGATCGTCATCGAGCCCCCGGACGCGGCCGCGTACCTCAGTCACATGGGTATCGCAGTTCCGGATGTTCTCGACGCCGTCGAGGCGGGCGAGACCTGGGCGGGAAACATGACCCGGCATCATCCGGTGACCGCCGCAGGTCTCATCCGGTGGATCTATGTTGTCGGTACATTGCGTGAGCGTCTGGCCGGGACGAACCTGTGGATCGGCGACGATCCGCAGAATCGGCCGATTTCCCAGCGGATCGGTCAGCCGTACACCTTGTCCACCGTCGGGGGTAACGAGGTCACCGGCATCGCCGACCACCCGAGGGGCCCCTTCGCCGCGCGGCGCAAAGGGAGAGCCACCGCCGAAGCGGTCAATGGCACCGCGCCGCTCATCACTGTCGAATCACTGCGAGCGGGCGTCGTGGACCGCGACGGCGATGGCAGGACCAGGCCACCTCACGGTGGGTGGTTTCTCCTGTACCACCGCGCCGAGGAGTCGGTGCGGATGGAAATCTCGCTGCCGCTAGGCTTCGAGGACGGTCAATTCACAGGTTGGAGAGTGCGGGTCATCCTCGATGAATGGAGGCCGGAAATTGTCAGCGCCACGCCGCGCGATATCGGAGGGCAGGACGTCGACTTCCAAGTCGTCGAAGTCGGCTGAGGCGTACCTCGAACCGGACCGAGTCCGGATCGCACGTATGCGTCGAGGAATGACGAAAGTCGAGCTGGCACGAGAACTTTCGGTCATCCCTCGCACGATCGCTCGATATGAAGCAGGTGAGGCGCCGCGGGAAATTGCCGCGGCGCTCGCAGCAACGCTGGATTTTCCGGCCGGGTACTTCCTTCGTGGTGGAGCACCGGCATTCGATTCGACTGAGGTTCGCTTCCGCGCCGCGCGGCGAGCAACTGCGCGCGAACGTGATGCGGCGGTCGCGGCCGGGGTTGCCGGTATGGAGATCGACCGCTGGATCTCCGCGCGGTTCGTGCTGCCTGAGGTATCGCTGCCCTCGTTGGCGGGCAACGACCCGAAAACGGCCGCTCAGTTGCTGCGAGGCTTCTGGGGCCTTGGGACCAAGCCGCTGCCGAATCTTGTGCAGCTCTGTGAATCTCGCGGGGTTCGCGTCTACAGCCTTCCGCCGTTGGCCGATGCGGTCGATGCGTATTCGATGTGGCGATCCGATATCCCGTACGTGTTCCTGGCGCGTCGCAAATCTCCAGAACGGATACGGTTCGACTTGGCCCACGAGATCGGGCATCTCGTTTTGCACGATGGCGAACCCTGCGCGACAGCCGCCGTCGAACGTGAAGCCGACGCCTTCGCCTCGGAATTCCTCATGCCTGAGGCAAGCATCGTCGAATACCTCGCACCGACCCCCTCGGTCGACGACATACTCCAGGTGCGCGACCAGTTCAAGGTGTCCGCTATGGCCTTGGCCTTCGCCGCGCACAAGGCCGGTCGCATCAGCGACTGGATCTACCGTCAGGTATGCATCGAGCTCTCCACGCGGGGGTTCCGATCATCCGAACCCGGTGGGATGCCGAACTACGAGATGTCGCGAGTTTTCCCGCAGGTGCTGAGCCGGTCCAACACCAAGAAGGTGACCGCCCGGATCATCGCCGACGAACTCGACCTGCCATTGGGCGATGTTCACGCACTGACATTCGGCACCGAACTGCGGGCCGCGCAGGAGACCGAGGTCACCAGCGACGGGAACCGCAGCCGACCGTCCGGCCGATACCGCCTGCGGGCGGTCTGACCGCGCGATCCTGCGAAGCTGCACGCATCGCCCCGGTGCGGCGCGTGCTCTGCGCTATCTCAATCGCGGTCGGGGAGGGGCATGTCCGGGCCGTCGGTGCCGAGTAGGGCGACGGTGTTGCGGCGGCCGGGCCAGTAGATGGTGCCGTGTTCGAAGCGCTGGTAGGCGCCGCCGTCGAAGGGTTGTTCGTCGGCGATGGGCCAGCCGAGTGGGCCGTTTTCGAAACCGGAGCGGTTCCAGCGGTCGCGGATCGCGCCGTGTACCCAGACCGGCGGGCGGTCGGCGCCGTAGCGGAGGTAGAGGGCGCCGCCCTGGAAGCCCTGGACTTCGCCGAGGCGGGTGCCCGCGGGGTCGGTGAGGATGGTCAGGTCGGTGATCGGCCAGCCGAGCGGGCCTGTCTCCCAACCGAGTTCGGCGAACTTCTCGAACAACCGCGTGGGTATGGCGTGCGCGCCGGTGTTCGGATGCCAATACACCTGGCCGTTCTCGAATTCGGCGCGGCGGCCGACGCCGTCCGGGGTCGGGATCTCGCCCGGGGTGATCCGCCTGCCGAGCCACGGCGCGGCGGCGGCAGCGTCGTTGATGGCGTTGCCCTGGCCGGGCGGTGGTCCGCCGCCCGCGTATTCGTTGACGAAGGTTTCCAGCCGGTCCCAGATGAAGTTGTAGCCGACGTCGGTGTGCGTGCCGATCCCGAGTTCCTCGGTGACGTACTTGTGGTCCGAGATGCCCTCGCCGCGCCAGTACGGCGGCGGGATGACGACCGGTTCGAAGTCGTACTTGCGCGCGTCCTGCACCGCGAGCCACGCGGCGATCCGGACATCGTCCTCGCGTTCCAGCCACTGCGCCCTGCTCCACCCGGCGCGGGAGCCGGCGAAGCACAGGTTGATCGTGAACGGGTTGGCGTCGAGCACGCTCCAGCTGGCGTAGTCGGTGTCGACGACGTCGCACACGATGCCGTCGCGCACGGTGTAGTGGTAGGAGACACCGTTCGCGGTGTTGTTCAGGTAGTTCGCCAGCGACTCCGCGGTGCCGTTGCCCTCCTGAGTGTGCAGCAGGAAGTTGGTGACGCGCGCGCCGTGGCGGCTGCTGCGCGAGTTGCCCATCCGGTCGAGTTCGACGTACTCGGGTTTGGCCACCGGCCTCGGCGCGCGGTCGATCGACCACTGCCCGTAGTCCGCGGCGTAGATGTCGTTCACGTCGACGGATGTGCCGTCGATCTTCGGACCTGGCGTCGACGGGGTGTCGACGATGCGCTGATAGAGCGTAATCCCCTCGGCGATATCGCCTTCCGACCACGCTTTGGTCTGCCAGGCCCAGTACCGCCCCGGCGTGGTCGACCGCCCGACGACGCCGTCGCGAATCGCCCACAGGCACACCTCGTCGTGGCCGTAGACGCCGGTCCACTCCTGGCCGATGGCGTTGTTCACGCCGCGAAAGAAGTGCACCGCCTTGGTGTTCCAGGTGTGCTCGTCGATGTCCTCGTCGACGGCGAAGTAGATCGGGCAGTAGCCGGGACCGCCCGCGGCGAAGTGCCGTTCCCTGGCCTCGTGACCCATCCGGGCACCGCCCTCGAAGCCGAGGGTGTAGTCGGAAGGGGCCTCGGGATTGCCAGGTTTGCCGTACTGCCAGATCGAGACGATGTCGAGGCCCGCGGCGCGGATGCGGTCGGCGTACTCGCGGGTGAGCGGTTTTGCCCCGAAGTTCGAGCCGGGACGCGAGGTCGAGACGTAGGCGAGCACCGCGACGTGCCCGGCGTCTCGGATGGCTCGCGGGTCGATCTGGCGTGCTGCGTAATCCACTGCTGTGACCATCGTTGCCCTCCAGGGCGATTGGAAATCCGGATCTTGCGGAAGTGCGCGGCGGATCGACCGGTGTGCGCAAGCCGATCTGCCGCGAGGTGCGTGGATCGCCAGGGCATCGCCGCTTCAGTGCGGCGTCGAGCGTGCCTGTGTCACGGAGGGCTACCGCCGAGCGGCGGCCGAGCGATGCGCGCGGATATGTGAAAGTGCGAGAGGGGAGGGCACCTTCGGCGCGGCGTCAAGGGCGCCTTGCGGGATGCGCCGGACCGACGGTCGATAGTCGGTCGGTGGCGAGGGGTCTTCCGCGACGCGGGAGAAGATTCCGGAGAAGCCGCAATGCTGTTGCCGGAGCGGGGAACTGCTCGTGGTTATCGCCCATGACACCACTCGTTTCGTGCGGAGCTGCAACGTCTGAACGCCGTCTTCGAGCAACGGTACGGTTATCCGTCCAGTGTAGAGCAGTGCGGCTGCGGGACAGAGCAGTTCGTTGAACAGTCATGAAACCGGAATAGGGCGCTCGGTTTCGAAGCCGAGCGCCCTGGGTCGTTGTGGGCGAGCGTCGCGCCGACCGCCTCAGTCCGGCACGTTGGCCCCGTGGCCCAGATCCCGCAGCGCCTGCTTGATCTTGGCCTGCGCCTCGTCCAGCGACTCGGGCGACGGGTTCGGGTCCGCGCCGGAGATATTGAAATCGCCGAGGCTGTAGGCCGGGAAGACGTGCACGTGCAGGTGCGGCACCTCGAGGCCGGCGATGAGCAGACCGGCCCGCGGCGCGTCGAACGCGGCGCGCACCGCCTTGCCGATCTGCTGCGCGACGCCGTTGAGCCGCGCGAAGGTCTCGGCGTCGATGTCCTGCCAGTGGTCGATTTCCTTGCGCGGCACCACCAGCGTGTGGCCTTGGGTGACCGGCGCGATGGTCAGGAAGGCGACGAATTCGTCGTCCTGCCATACGAATCGACCAGGGATCTGACCTGCGATGATCGCACTGAAGACGGAAGCCATATCCGCAGCGTAGTCCGCGGACGGCCGCGCGCTACACCGCCACGAAGTGCGACAGGATGCCCTGCACCTCGTAGATGTCGACCTGCCGGTTGAACCGCTTCTGCACCGGCTCGTGCGTGCCAGCGATCCAGATGACGAGCTCGGCGTCCAGATCGAAGGTGCCCGCCGTCTCCACCGCGAAGTGCGTGATCGAGCGGTAGGGGATGCTGTGGTAGCTCACCTTCCTGCCGGACAGGCCCTGCTTGTCCACCAAGATCAGCCTGCGGTTGGTGAACAGGAGGGCGTCGCGCACCAGCAGGTAGGCGGAGTAGATCTGCTCGCCGTTGCCGAGCAGCTTCGCGTACTCCTGCTGTGCCTGGCCGGGATCTATGCGCCCGGCGTTGCCCATCAGTCCGTCGATCAGACCCATGATCTGTACGTCCTTCGCGGTGGGAAGAGGCGGGTCGGCGGATGGTCCGAACCCTCCCCACCCATGATCCACGCGACGCGGTCGCGAGGGGTGAAAGGCGACAATCGAATTCGCGATCGGACGGCGAGCGGTTGCCGAACGCTGGGCGAACGGCCGCCGAACGCGAGCCGACCAGAAGGCCGATGCCCGACGAGGCGGGTAGTCGCTTCACCTAAGCTGTTGGCCGTGCGCGTACTCGTCATCGGTTCCGGAGCCCGTGAACATGCCCTCGTCCTCAGCCTGCGCCGCGACCCCGCGGTGAGCGCGCTCTACGCCGCGCCGGGCAACGCGGGCATCGCGCAGCACGCGCAGGTGCGTCCGGTGGACCCGTCCTCGGCCGAGGCGGTCGTCGCGCTGGCCACCGAGCTGGCCGCCGACCTCGTGGTGATCGGGCCCGAGGTGCCGCTGGTGCTCGGCGTCGCCGACGCGGTGCGCGCGGCGGGTATCGCCTGCTTCGGCCCGTCGGCCGCGGCTGCCAGGATCGAGGGTTCCAAGGCCTTCGCCAAGGACGTGATGACGGCGGCCGGCGTGCGGACCGCGCACAGCGAGGTCGTCGACAACCCCGCCGAGCTGGACGCGGCGCTGGATCGTTTCGGACCCACCTGGGTCGTCAAGGACGACGGTCTCGCCGCGGGCAAGGGCGTCGTGGTGACCGCCGACCGGCTCGCGGCCCGCGATCACGGCGCGGAACTGCTCGAACAGGGTCACCCGG
Organism: Nocardia amikacinitolerans NBRC 108937; assembly: GCF_001612615.1. Taxonomy (GTDB): domain Bacteria; phylum Actinomycetota; class Actinomycetes; order Mycobacteriales; family Mycobacteriaceae; genus Nocardia; species Nocardia amikacinitolerans. Next base: position 35,139 of record NZ_BDAU01000047.1, read on the forward strand.
TGCTGCTGGAGTCGTTCCTCGACGGGCCGGAGGTTTCGCTCTTCTGCCTGGTCGACGGCGAGACCGTGGTGCCGCTGCTGCCCGCGCAGGATCACAAGCGCGTCGGCGACGGCGACACCGGCCCGAACACGGGCGGCATGGGCGCGTACACGCCGCTGCCCTGGCTGCCCGAGGAGACCGCCACCGCCATCGTCGAGGACGTGGTGAAGCCGGTCGCCGCCGAGATGGTGCGCCGCGGCTGTCCGTTCTCCGGTCTGCTCTACGCCGGTCTGGCGATCGGCGCGGCCGGGCCTGCGGTGGTCGAATTCAATTGCCGCTTCGGCGATCCCGAGACCCAGGCGGTGCTCGCCCTGCTGGAGAGCCCGCTCGGCGAGCTGCTGAACGCCACCGCCACCGGCACTCTCGCCGAGGTCGCGCCGCCGCGCTGGCGGGACGGCTCGGCCGTCACTGTGGTTGTCGCCGCCGAGAACTACCCGGGCCGTCCGCGTCTCGGTGACGTGATCACCGGTGTCGGCGAAGGCGCGCCCGACGACGCGGCCGTGCTGCACGCCGGGACCGCGCAGCGCGAAGACGGCGCGCTGGTCTCCTCGGGCGGGCGCGTGCTGAGCGTCGTCGGCGTCGGCGCCGACCTCGCCGAGGCTCGCGCCAAGGCCTACGACCGCATCGCCTCGATCAAACTCCCCGGCAGCCACTACCGCACCGATATCGGCCTCGCCGCCGTCGAGAACCGGATCGCAGTCCCCAACCGATAAGTCGGCCGCTTCGCAGGGCAATCACGCTGTTCGCAGAGGGTGCACACCCTCTGCGAAGCGTGAAAAAGTTGTGCGAAGCGAGGCCCGCCACCCAGGCACACCCGGCGAAGATGCCTGCACCACAGATCTTTCACACGCTTCACATAGGCACCGACTGTGTGAAGCGTGCGAAAGGTCTGTGAGCTTCGTGCCGTTGGTCAGAAGTTGAGCCCGCGCAGCGCCAGCCAGGCACGCGGGTCGACGTGGCGGCCGCCGACGATCACTTCGAAGTGCAGGTGCGGGCCGGTGGAGTCGCCGCGGTTGCCCATGCGGGCGATCTGCATGCCCGCCGGGACGCGTTCGCCGACGGAGACGAAGAAGTCGTACATGTGCCCGTAGACGGTGATCGAGCCGTCGTCGTGGCGGATACGCACCCACAGGCCGAATCCCTGGGCCGGGCCCGCGTCGATCACAGTGCCGTTGGCGACGGCGTAGATCGGGGTGCCGATGGGCGCGGCGATGTCGATGCCGTTGTGGAAAGTGCCCCAGCGCGAACCGAATCCGGAGGTGAAGGTGCCGCGGGTCGGCAGAACGAAACCGCCGGCGCCGGGCAGGATCGAGCCGGGCGGCAGCGGTGCGGTGCCACCCATCCAGGGCTGCCATTCGCCCGCGGCGGCCGCGGCGGCTTCGGCCTTGGCTCGCTCCAGAGTCGCTCGCGCCGCGGCGGCGACAACGGCCTGTTCGCGCCGCCGCTCGCCGCTGGCGATGGCGTTGAGATAGCGGCGCACCGAGGGCGGCGTCGATTGCATTTCCTGGGGATGGGCGAAGAACACCCGCATGGCTTCGTCCGGGCCAGGGTCGCGGTGGCTGACGCCCCAGTCGAACGGTGTGTCGGCCCCCGCGAGCACCAGTGTCGCGGCCAGCCCGGCGATCAGCACCCGATGCTTGCGCAGCAGCGCCCGATAGTCCTGCCGCTTCTGTTCGGTCCACAGTTCCCGCAGGTCGGGTCTGGGGCGGCGACGCAGTTCGGCGAATTCGGTGCGGGCGCGGCGGAGTAGGCGGCGCGGGTCACGATCGGACCGCTCCCGCACCTTGGCACGCCAATCCGGTGGAATGACGCCGATGCCACCCACTCCGCGTACCCGATCGAGCCCCGCGCGGCGAGCCTTTTCAAGCATTACGCCGACCTTAGCGGTGCGCGCGGGCCGCAGGCGCGGATGTGGGCAGGTGTCGGCCGAGAAAGCTCTTCGACGAAAGCCGAGCGTTGGCGACCTGCCGTCGAGCGCGAGGGTCTACCGTCTGTCGGGTGTCAGGAGAATCTCGCCGGTCGACCATTCCACCTTTCTACGTGATGGATGTCTGGAAAGCCGCCGCGGAGCGCGCCCGAACCCACGGCGACGTGCTCGTGCTCGCGGCCGGTCAGCCCTCGACGCCCGCTCCCGCCCCGGTGCTGCGCGCGACCAAAGCCGCGATCGACGCCGAATTGCTCGGCTACACAGAGACTTTCGGCATCCTGCAGCTGCGCGAGGCGATCGCCGAGCACCACTTGGACACCTACGGCTACCACGTGGACCCCGACGAGGTGGTGGTGACGACCGGGTCGTCCGGCGCGTTCACCCTGATCTTCCTCGCCGCCTTCGACGCGGGCGACACCGTAGTGGTGGCCCGGCCCGGCTACCCGGCCTACCGCAACACGCTCACCGCCCTGGGTTGCCGGGTGGTCGAATTGGACTGCGGCCCCGAGACCCGCTTCCAGCCGACCGTCGCCATGCTCGAAGCGCTGCCCGAGCCGCCCGCCGGTCTGGTCGTCGCCAGCCCGGCCAACCCCACCGGCACCATGATCACCCCGGCCGAGCTGGCCGCACTCGCCCGCTGGTGCGACACGCACGGGACGTTGCTGATCTCCGATGAGATCTATCACGGCATCACCTACGAGACCCCGGGCTCGGCGGCGCAGACCTCCTCCGCGTGGGAGACCTCTCGCGAATCCGTGGTTATCGGCTCGGTGTCCAAGTACTTCTCGATGACCGGCTGGCGGCTCGGCTGGATGCTCGCGCCGAGCAGGCTGCGGCCCGCGCTGCAGCGGCTGGCCTCCAATATGACGGTGTGCCCGCCCGCCGTCTCCCAGTACGCGGCGCTGCACGCCTTCGGCGCCGAGGCCAAAACCGAGCTCGACGGCCACGTCCAGCGTTACGCGGTGAACCGGCGGCTGCTGCTGGACGGCCTGCCGAGGCTGGGCATCACCGAGCTGGCGCCCGCCGACGGCGCGTTCTACGCCTACGCCGACATCGGCCACCTGACCGACGATTCGCGCAAGTGGTGCGCCGAAGTGCTCGAGCACACCGGAGTGGCCTTGGCGCCCGGCATCGACTTCGACACCGTGGCCGGGCATCGCACCGTTCGCTTCTCGTTTGCGGGCGCAACCGCGGATATCGAAGCGGCGCTGCTCCGGCTCGGCTACTATCTGGGCGCCTGAACCTCAAGTCCGACAACAAGTTTCCACAGTTCGGCACCGGGAACGCCCAGATGAGGTAAAACAACGATTGCTGGCTTTCGACTCTCGATTTCGCACGGATGAACTGATGACGACTGGCACGATGGCACGGTGATAACCGCGACGACCCCGAAAGGCGAACGGCGTCGCCAGGCTCTGGTAGCGGCCGCCGCCGAGTTGTTACTCGAAGGCGGATTCGATGCGGTGCGGCATCGCTCGGTTGCCACGCGCGCGGATCTACCGCTCGCCTCGACCACGTACTACTTCGAGTCCCTGGAAGACCTGATCGCCCGCGCGGTCGAGTTCAGTGGGAACGCGGAGCTGGACGCGATGCGCCGCAGGGTCGGCGAGGTGAGTCACCGCCGCCGCGGCGCCGAGGCGACCGTCGACCTGGTGCTCGACCTGTTGGTCGGCTCCGACGGACCCGACGAGGGCGCGCGCGGTCAGCTGATCGCCCGCTACGAGCGTTCGGTGGCCTCGGCGCGACATCCCGAACTACGCGAGGTCCAGCTACGGCTGCGCGCGCAACTCGACGAGCTGCTCGCCGACGTGCTGCGGCGCTCGGACCGGATGGTGCGGCCCGAACAGCTACGCAGGTTGGTCGCGGTGGTGGACGGCGCGGTGGTCGCGGCGCTGAGCGAAAGCAACCCGGAACCCCGGCGGATGGCGCGCGGCGCGCTGCTCGAGGTGATCGATATCGTCGCCCCGGCGACGCCGCAGCAAGCGGACAGGTTCCGAGCACTAGACTGACCAGACGTGAGTCTCGTCCCGAATGTCCTCGCCACCCGTTACGCCAGTCCCGAACTGGTGCACCTGTGGTCGCCGGAGCACAAGATCGTGCTGGAACGGCGGCTGTGGCTGGAGGTGCTGCGGGCACAGTCGGAGCTCGGCATCGACATCCCGGCCGGGGTGATCGCCGACTACGAGCGGGTGATCGACCACGTCGACCTCGCCTCCATCGCCGAGCGCGAGCGGGTCACCCGCCACGACGTGAAGGCGCGCATCGAGGAGTTCAACGCGCTGGCCGGCCACGAGCACGTGCACAAGGGCATGACCAGCCGCGACCTCACCGAGAACGTCGAGCAGTTGCAGATCCGGCTCTCGCTCGAGCACGTGCACGCGCACGGCGTCGCCATCGCGGCGCGGCTGGCCGAGCGGGCCGCCGAGTACCAGACCGTGGTCATGGCGGGCCGTTCGCACAACGTGGCGGCGCAGGCCACCACGCTCGGCAAGCGTTTCGCCTCGGCCGCCGACGAGCTGCTGATCGCGCTGACCCGGCTGCGCGAGCTCATCGACCGCTACCCCCTGCGCGGCATCAAGGGGCCGATGGGCACCGCGCAGGACATGCTCGACCTGCTCGGTGGCGACTCGGCCAAGCTGGCAACCCTGGAACAGCAGGTTGCCCGGCATCTCGGTTTCGCGACGGTGTTCACCAGCGTCGGCCAGGTGTATCCGCGATCGCTGGATCACGACGTGCTGTCCGCGCTGGTGCAGGTTGGCGCGGGCCCGTCCTCGTTCGCGCACACCATTCGCCTGATGGCGGGACACGAGCTGGTCACCGAGGGCTTCCAGCCCGGGCAGGTGGGCAGCTCGGCCATGCCGCACAAGATGAACACCCGGTCCTGCGAGCGCGTCAACGGTCTGCAGGTGGTGCTGCGCGGGTACGCCTCGATGGCCGCCGAGCTGTCGGGCGCGCAGTGGAACGAGGGCGACGTGTTCTGTTCCGTGGTGCGCCGAGTCGCGCTGCCGGACGCGTTCTTCGCCATCGACGGCATGATGGAAACGTTCCTCACCGTGCTCGCCGAATTCGGCGCGTACCCGGCCGTCATCTCCCGCGAGCTCGATCGCTACCTGCCGTTCCTCGCCACCACCCGCATCCTGATGGCGGCGGTGCGCGCGGGCGTCGGCCGGGAGACCGCGCACGAGGTCATCAAGGAGCACGCCGTCGCCGTCGCCCTCGCCATGCGCGAACAGGGCCGCGAGCCCGACCTGCTCGACCGCCTCGCCGCCGACCACCGCCTCCCCTTGGACCGCACGGCCCTCGACACCGCCCTCGCCGACAAGTCCGCCTTCATCGGCGCCGCGGGCGCCCAAACCGCCGACGTCATCGCCCAGGTCCAAAAACTCGTCGACACCTACCCCGAAGCCGCCCGCTACACCCCCTCCCCGATCCTGTAGAGCCCGTAGCGATCTCGGCGCAATTCGCTCGTGTGAGCGATAGCGAGCGGGTATCGTCCTGCGGTGCCCATCCACGCCTTCGTCGACGAGTCGGTTCGTCGAGATCGGTACCTGTTGTGTGCTGCGCTGATTCCCGCGGGTCGGGTTCCGCAGGCGCGGAGCCTGGTCCGCGAATTCTGCCTCCCCGGGCAGCGGCGCTGGCATTTCGCCAAGGAACCGGATCAGCGGCGGCGCCACATTCTGTCCGCCATGAAGCGATCGGGCACCGCGAACGTGGCGATGTTCGAGGCACGCGGCGTCGAGGTCCGGGCTCGGCACGAGTGCCTGACCGCACTGCTGACCTACCTCGTGGATATTCGTGCCGAGCGTTTGATCGTCGAGTCGAGGGAAGCTCAGGATCAGCGTGATAGGCACACCATCGCTGCGGTTCTACACAAGGCTTCGGCTGAGCTGCCATACGCGCACGTACCGCCGCACAACGAGCCGGGACTGTGGTGGCCGGACGCGATCGCGTGGGCGTTCGGAGCAGGCGGGGCGTGGAAAACGCTCGTGCTTCCGATGGTTCAGCTTCATCGAAAGGTCGAAGAGCCCTAGATAGCGCGAAACCCGACTGCCCACCGTCCGGAGAAGAGTCGGGTTCACTTCCCCTAGCTAGTGCCGGGGGCTGCCCCAATTGTACTGCACCGTTGCACTGACGCAACGTAATTGCGTTCATCGATATCGTTGGCGCTGCCAAGGTGAAGAGGCGTGGAATTGCGCGAAACCCGGCTGCCCACCGTCCGGTGAAGAGCCGGGTCCACGCGGAACGCAGATGCTGGTCGTCCGGCCAGGACCTGCGCCCACTTCCTCCGGCTAGTGCCAGGGGCCGCTTGATCCTACGAGCAGGCGTCATCGCGGTACACCGAATTGATTGCGCGGGGCGCCGGGCCCGTCGAGCGGGGCATGCGCTGGCTCGATGGCGGCGGTGGGGCGGTTAGGGTGCGGGGATGGATCCGTACTCGATATTCGCCGACATCATTGCCGGGCGGGCGCCGGCTTCCAAGGTGTACGAGGACGACGATGTCGTCGCGTTCATGGACATTCGGCCGATGACGCCTGGGCACTTGCTTGTGGTGCCGCGGGTGGCGGCGCGGTGTTTGGCGGAGCTGGATCCGGTGATCGGGGGCAAGCTGTTTCAGGTGGGGCAGCGGCTGGCGGGGGCGCTGCGGGCGAGTGAGGTGGGGTGTGACGGGGTCAATTTCTTTCTCGCCGATGGTGTGACGGCGGGGCAGGAGGTGTTTCACGTGCACCTGCATGTCATTCCGCGCACGCCGGGTGACGGGTTCGGTCTGCGTGGGCGGCCGACCACCCCGCCCCGCGCCGACTTGGACTATCTCGCAGGCTCCATCCGCGGGGCACTGGCGCGCGCCGGAGGTCTGTGACAGGTGGGGCCGCGTGAAATCCATTACGTACTGGGCAGTTTGCTGTAAAAGAGCCGAGATCTCGGATCCCTTCCGCAACTCCATGGACTGAGTTACGTTGTATCCCAGTTTCACGCGGTGATGGAGGGTGGGACGTGCGGCGTACCAGAGTTGCTGTTGCAGTGCTTGCCAGCGCGATCGCCATGCTCGGGCTGCTGGTCGCCGCACCGGCCCCCGCCTCCGCCGCCCAGATCGTGCGGATCGATTCCCTGAGCCCGACCCGTTCCTCGGTCTTCATCGATTCCCCGGCCATGGGCCGAACGGTTCAGGTTCAAGTGCTGCACCCGGCGGGCGGCCGCGCCAGGCCCGCTTATTACCTGCTGGACGGGCTCGACCCCGGCGTCGGCCAGAGCACTTGGACCAACGCGACCGACGCCGAGGCGTTCTTCCGCGGCAAGAACGTCAATGTGGTGTTGCCCGTGGGCGGCCAGGCCAGCTACTACACGGACTGGCAGCAGGACGACCCGCGCTTCGGCCGCTACAAGTGGGAGACCTTCCTGACCCGCGAACTGCCGCCGCTCATCGACGAGAACTTCGACGGCAACGGCGTCAACGCGATCGGCGGACTCTCCATGGGCGGCACCGCGGCCTTCATCCTGGCCGCCCGCCACCCGCACCTCTACCGCGCGATCGCGGGTTACAGCGCCTGCCCGGACACCGGGTTGGCCACGGGCGGCGTCATGTTCTCGATCGCCAACCGCGGCGGCAACCCGATCAATATGTGGGGCGCGCCGGGCACCAGCGCGTGGGCCGAGCACGACCCCTCGTTGCTGGCGGAGCGCTTGCGCGGCAAGACGATCTACCTGTCCACCGGCACCGGCGTCCCCGGTCCGCACGAGACGGAGATCAAGCCGCAGCTCGCCGAGAACGTCTTCCTCGGCGGCCCTGTCGAGGTGGGTATCAACACCTGTGTGATCACCTTCGAGCAGCGCCTGCGCAGCTTGGCCATTCCGGCCCGCATCGATTACAGCCCGGTCGGCACCCACTCCTGGTCCTACTGGCAGGACACACTGCACGCCTCGTGGCCAACCATCGGCTCGGCCATCGGCGCCTGACCCGGCGCTGCCCACCTACGCCCGGGACAACACGCTCTCCGACCAGGCCGGATAGTCGGTGTAGCCCTTCGCGCCCCGCCCGTAGAGGCCTTCCTCGCGGATCGGGTTCAGCGGCAGGTCACGCGCGATCCGTTCCACCAGATCGGGATTGGCGAGGAACGCCCGCCCGAACGAGACGAGATCTGCTGTGCCGGCCCGCAATACGGCTTCCGCTTCCGCGGCGGTGGTCGGCTCGCGGTTCTCGCCGATGTTCGCGATCAGCGTGCCGCGCCAGCGCGGGCGCAGATCGGTCAGCGCCGGGTAGTCGTGGTTGTCGATGAGGTGCAGGTAGGCCAGTTCACGACGATCCAACTCGGACACCAGCTTTCGGTACAGCTGCGCAGGATCGGCCTCGTACATGTTGAACTGCGGATTGCCCGGCGAGAGCCGAATGGCGGTGCGGCGCGATCCGATCGCCTCGGCTACCGCGTCGACGATTGCCAGCGGCGCCCGCATCCGGTTGTCGATCGAACCGCCGTATTCGTCCGTGCGTCGGTTGGTGTTGTCGGCGAGGAACTGGTGGATCAGATAGCTGTTGGCGCCGTGGATTTCGACGCCGTCGAAGCCCGCGGCGATCGCGTTGCGTGCGGCGGCCGCGTACTGGCCGATCACCGCGGCGATGTCGGCGTGACTCAACTCTCGCGGTCTGATCGGATCGGCTTTGCCGCCTTCGATCAGATGTACCCGGTCAGGATCGAGCACCGGGGAAGGTCCGGCGGGCCAGGATCCGTCGATGCGGCCGCGCGGATGGTTCTTGCGTCCGCCGTGCATCAGCTGCGCGAAGATCCGCCCGCCCTCCGCGTGCACCGCGTCGGTGACCCGCCGCCATGCGCTGACGTGGGCTTCGGTTTGCAGGCCGGGCGCCCACGCCTCGCTCTGGCCGGTCGAATGCGGCCAGATGCCTTCGGTGATGATCAGCCCGGCGGTGGCGCGCTGCGCGTAGTAGTCGACGACGTCGGGTGTGGGGGAGCCGTCCGGCAGCGAACGCAGGCGGGTCATCGGGGACATGACGATCCGGTTCGGCAGGGCGAGTTCGTGGTCGCGGTAGGGCGTCAGAAGTTGCATAGGAGGTACGCTAGAAGCTGACATCAATGTCAGGTCAAGAGCTCGAGGAGTGACGTGCGCATCGGTGAACTGTCCGAGCGAACCGGGGTGAGCGTCCGGTCGCTGCGGTACTACGAGGACAAGGGCATGCTGGCCGCCGCCCGCAGTTCCGGCGGGCAGCGCGAGTATCCGGAGGTGGCCGTCGAGCGAGTGCACCGGATCCAGGAGATGTTCGCGGCGGGGCTGACCAGCGACACCATCGCCGAACTGCTCCCGTGCATCCACGACACCGACGGCTCACCCAGCGCCGAGGCCACCCCGTTCCTGGTGGAGAAGCTGACCGAGGAGCGGGCCAGGATCGACCGCGCGCTGCGCGACTTGCATCGCACCTGCGAGGTGCTCGACGGCGTCATCCGCGCGGCGGGCGGCGAGGCGCCGCCCGCGGAGTTCCATCGCGCGGGGGATTCGACGACCCGCAAGTAGGGTGGACCGCATGTCTGTCGAAAGTGCGGTGGCGGCCCCGATCGCCAAGACGGTGCCGACCGAGCGGGTCCATCACGGCGACGTCTTCGTCGACGAGTACGAGTGGCTGCGGGACAAGGAGGATCCCGAGGTCATCTCCCACCTCCAGGCCGAGAACGCCTACGCCGAGGCGCAGACCGCGCACCTGCAGGACCTGCGCGAGAAGCTCTTCGAGGAGATCAAGTCGCGCACCCAGGAGACCGACCTCTCGGTGCCCACTCGGATGGGCGAGTTCTGGTACTACTCGCGCAGCTACGAGGGCAAGCAGTACGGCGTGCACTGCCGCTGCCCCATCGATGCGCAGGCCGAGGGCATCGACGCGTGGACTCCGCCGCGACTCGAGGTCGACACCGAGATCCCCGGCGAACAGGTGCTGCTGGACAGCAACGAGCTGGCCGCGGGCCACGCCTACTTCGCCCTCGGCGCGTTCTCGGTGAGCCACGACGGCAACCTGCTCGCCTACTCGGTCGACACGGTCGGCGACGAGCGCTACACCCTGCGCTTCAAGGACCTGCGCACCGGCGAATCGCTCGCCGACGAGATCACCGGCACCGCGCCGGGCGCGACCTGGTCGCTGGACGGCAGCCACGTCTTCTATCAGACGGTCGACGAGTCCTGGCGCCCCGACACCGTGTGGCGGCACCGGCTCGGCACCGCGACCGAGGACGACGTGAAGGTCTTCCACGAGCCCGACGAGCGCTACTGGGTGAGCATCGGCTCGACCCGCTCCGAGAAATACCTGATGATCTGGGTCGGCTCCAAGATCACCACCGAGGGCTGGGTGCTCGAATCCGACGACCCCGAGGGCGATTTCCGGATCATCATGCCGCGGCGCGAGGGCGTCGAATACTCGGCCGAGCACGCCGTGATCGGCGGCGAGGACCGTTTCCTCATCCTGCACAACGACGTCGTGGACGGGGTCAAGGCCGAGAACTTCGTGCTCGCCGAGGCGCCCGTCGCCGACCCGTCGAACCTGACACTGCTCATCGGCCACCGCGACGACGTGCGGCTCGAGGACGTCGACGCGTTCGCCGATCACCTGGTGCTCAGCTACCGCCGCGAGGCGCTGACCAGGGTCGCGGTCTGGCCGCTCACCGAGTCCGGCTACGGCGAGCGGCGCGAACTCGAATTCGATCTGGAGCTCTTCGCTGTCGGCTCCGGCGCGAACCCGGAGTGGGCCCAGCCGACCCTGCGCATCGGCCTGACCTCGTTCATCACCCCGATGCAGGTGTTCGACTACGTGCCTGCCACCGGCGCGCTGCTGCTGCGCAAGGAGCAGCCGGTGCTCGGCGGCTACGACGCGAACGACTATGAGCAGCACCGGGATTGGGCGGTCGCCGACGACGGCACCCGAATCCCGATCTCGCTGGTGTGGAAGAAGGGCGCGGTCCCCGAGGGCGAGCCGAAGCCGCTGCTGCTCTACGGCTACGGCTCCTACGAGGCCAGCATGGACCCGTCCTTCTCGGTCGCGCGGCTCTCGCTGCTCGATCGCGGCATGGTGTTCGCGGTCGCGCACGTGCGCGGCGGCGGCGAGATGGGCAGGCTCTGGTACGAGAACGGCAAGACGCTCACCAAGAAGAACACCTTCACCGACTTCGTCGCCTGCGCGCGGCACCTGATCGACACCGGTAGGACCGCGCCCGATCGGCTGGTCGCCGACGGCGGCAGCGCGGGCGGGCTGCTGATGGGCGCCGTGGCGAACCTGGCGCCGGAGCTGTTCAAGGGCATTCTCGCCAACGTGCCGTTCGTCGACCCGCTGACCTCGATCCTGGACCCGTCGCTGCCGCTCACCGTCATCGAGTGGGACGAGTGGGGTAACCCGTTGGCGGACAAGGACGTCTACGAGTACATGAAGTCCTATTCGCCGTACGAGAACGTCGAGGCCAAGGACTACCCGGCGATCCTCGCCGTCACCAGCCTGAACGACACCAGGGTGCTCTACGTCGAGCCCGCCAAGTGGGTGGCCAAGCTGCGCGCGACCAAGACCGGCGACGCGCCGCTGCTGCTCAAGACGGAGATGAGCGCGGGCCACGGCGGCGTCAGCGGGCGCTACGAGAAGTGGAAGGAAGTGGCGTTCGAGCACGCCTGGGTGCTCGACACGGTGGGCCTCGCCGAGAGGTGAACGCCGGGGGGCGTAGCCCGGTCGCCGACGGTGCTTCGGTTGTTCGTCCCCTGGTCATGCTCGCTGCACATGAATGACACCTGCGTCGGGCACCGTTGGTTCATGAACGCTGAGCTGATCGTGTCCGTGTCGGGTATTCGGGACACCACTCGAGACGCCGCGATCGAATTCGCCGCCGAGATGGATCGTCGCGACGTGCGGTTGTCGCTGCTGGTCGCGCCGCGGTTGAAGGGCAAGTACCGGCTGGTCGACGACCTGGCGACGCAGGCATGGCTGCGCGGCAGGCGGGCCCGCGGCGACGCCATCGTGCTGCACGGCTACGACCAGGCGGCGACCAAGCGGCGCAGGGCCGAGTTCGCCACGCTGCCCAAGCACGAGGCCAAGCTGCGGCTCACCGCGGCCGACCGGGTGCTGGAGCAGGTCGAACTGCGCACCCGGCTGTTCGCCGCGCCGCGCTGGGACGCCTCGGCGGGCGCCATCGCCGCGCTGCCCGAGACGGGTTTCCGGCTGGCACTCGGGCTCACCTCGATCCTCGACCTGGAGCGCAACGCGGCGCAGAAGTCGCGCGTCTACGGCATCGGCGAAGGCTTCCGCGCCGAGCCGTGGTGGTGCCGCGCCCTGGTGATGGGCGCGGCGAGGACCGCGCGGCGCGGCGGCGTGCTGCGCTTGGCGATCTCCGGGGCGCAGTTGCAGCGTTCGGGTCCGCGCCTGGCGATGGTGGACGCGGTGGATCTGGCGCTGTTCCACGGCGCGGTGAGCGATGTGTATCGGTGGGAGCCGTTCGACCTGGTGCGCGCGGCCTGAAGGTCGCGGGCCGAGGTACGCCCGCCGCCGGGAATGGCGATCGATGGCGGCGGGCGTACCTCAGTCCGGGGGCTTCCCCCGGCGGGTTTATGTCGTGGGCTTGTTGCCAGGGACCTTGGGCTTCGCGTTGTGGGTGAAGCCGCCCGCTTCCGCCCTGCTCAGCGAGACCTTCATCGGGTGGCTGGCGAGCTGCCGCACGCTGCGGTCGATGTCGGCGAGCAGCAGGTCCACCATGTCGTGGGTGAAGCCGTGCCGGATCACCGCCCGCATGACCGTCTCCGATCCGCGGTCGGGCGGCAGCGGGTAGGCGGCGATCAGCCAGCCTCGGGTGCGCAGCCGATCGGACAGGTCGTAGAGGTTGAAGCCGGGCGAGCCGGTCAGCCGCCAGCACACCGCCGCGATGCCGCGATTGGGATCGCCGTCGTGGATCAGTTCGAACCCGTCGAATTTCGCCAACCCGGCCGCCAGGTGCCCGGCGACCCGGTAGATCGCCTCCTGCAACCGCGTGTAGCCGAGCCTGCCGAGCCGGATGAAGTCGTAGTACTGAGTGATCACCTGCCCGCCGGGGCGGGAGAAATTCAGGTTGAAGGTGGCCATGCTGCCGCCGAGGTAGTCGACGTCGAAGATCAGCTCCGCGGGCAGATCGTCGGCCGTGCGCCAAATGGCCCAGCCCGCGCCGAGCGGGGCGAGACCGGTCTTGTGGCCGGAGGAGTTGATCGACTTCACCCGTTCCAGGCGGAAGTCCCACACCACGTCGGGTGCGGTGAACGGGGCGAGGAAACCGCCGCTCGCCGCGTCCACGTGCAGCGGGATGTCCGGGCCTTTCGCTGACTGGAGATCGTCGAGCGCACGCGCGATGCCCGCGACGTCCTCGAAAAGCCCTGTGTAGGTCTGCCCGAAATTGGCGACCACCATGATGGTGTTCTCGTCGCAGTGCGCGGCCACGTCGTCGGGGTGCATGGTGAGCCGGTCGCCGCGCAACGGCACCTGGCGAATCTCGACGTCGAAATAGCGGGCGAACTTCTCCCAGCAGACCTGCACGGGCCCGCAGACGAAGTTCGGCGTGCCCGAGCCGCCGCGCTTGCGCCAGCGGAACTTGGCGGCGAGTCCGCCGAGCATCGCGGCCTCGCTGGACCCGGTGGTCGAGGTGCCGAGCGTGGTCGCGGGATCCGGGGCGTGCCAGAGGTCGGCGAGCATCCGCGCGCAGCGGCGCTCCAGCTCCGCGGTCTGCGGGTATTCGTCCTTGTCGACGATGTTCTTGTCCAGCGACTCGTTCATCAGTCTGCGCGCCTGGTCGTCGACCCAGGTGGTGCAGAAGGTGGCGAGGTTCATCCGCGAGACGCCGTCGAGCAGCAGCTCGTCGTGCACGATCTGATAGGCGACCTGCGGAAGTACTTCCTTGTCCGGGAAGCTCTCTTTCGGCGCGGGATGGTCGATCGCGGGCAGTGCGAACAGATCGTCGAATTCCGGTTCAACGGGCATCAGGGCCTCCCAGCAAGGCTGCTCATAGATTGCCGCGGCTCGGGTGTCGACCCATTCTGCAATGGTTCGCTTGTACAAGCGGGCAATTCGAGACGGCCAGGCGTTTGCTGGACAGACACTCGAGGTTCGGCGGATAGGTCCGACGCAGTACGGGTCGGACCGGAGAGCGCCGATGCCCGAGCCTGGATCGAGCGAGCACTAACGGCGCGCCTGGCCCCGGCAACCGCCCGGTGAACAGTGATCGCGATACGGTGATCGCCGTCGAATCGGCTCCCGCGCGGTGCGCGAATCGGATCCAGCGCCGTGCGGACCGGCTCGGCACCAACCTCGACGAGGTGCGAACGACCCGACACGACGAAGCGAGGCCGCTGCCCATGACTTCCGACGATCCGCATACCGCCGACCTGCGCTCGCGCGTCGCGGCGCTGATGCCGCAAGCCGAACGCGATCTCGCGCAATTGGTTTCGTTCAAGTCCGTGGCCGACGCGCGGCAGTTCCCCGCCGAGGAGTGCGAGCGCGCCGCGCAGTGGGTGGCCGACGCGTTCGCCGCGGTCGGGCTGACCAAGGTCGGGTTGCACGAGACCCCGGACGGCAGCAAGACCGTCATCGCCTCGCGTCCCGCGCCGCCGGGTGCGCCGACCGTGCTCCTCTACTGCCACTACGACGTGCAGCCGCCACTGGACGAGGCCGCGTGGCGGACGCCCGCCTGGGAGCTCACCGAGAAGGACGGTCGCTGGTACGGGCGCGGCGCGGCGGACTGCAAGGGCAACATCGTCATGCACCTGACGGCCCTGCGTGCCATCGGTTCCGAGCTACCCGTCGGCGTCATCCTGGTCGCCGAGGGCTCGGAGGAGCAGGGGACCGGTGGTCTGGAGAAGTTCGTCGTCGCCAACCCGGATCTGTTGCGCGCCGACGCCATCGTGATCGGCGATTGCGGCAACTTCGCGGCGGGCGTGCCGACCTTCACGGAAACCCTGCGCGGCAACGTGAATGTGCTCGTCACGGTGGAAACCCTTGCGGGACCGCTACATTCGGGCATGTTCGGCGGCGCGGCGCCGGACGCGCTCGCCGCGCTGATCCAGGTGCTCGCCACGTTGCGCGACGTCGACGGCAACACCACCGTCGCCGGGCTGGACAACCGGCAGACCTGGGACGGGGTGCAATACGATTCCGAGCGCTTCTGCAACGACGCGGGCGTGCTCGCGGGCGTCGAGCTCTCCGGCGACGGTACCGTCGCCGAAATGCTCTGGGCCCGACCGGCTCTCACCGTGCTCGGGATCGACGCGCCGCGGGTGGTCGGCTCGACGGCGGCGATCCAGCCGGCCGCCCGCGCCCGGTTGAACCTGCGCATTCCGCCGGGCATCACGCCCGAGCACGCGCACAGCGCCCTGGTCGCCCACCTGGAGGCGAACACTCCGCTGCACGCGAAGCTCACCATCGAGCTGGAGGGCGAAGGAGCGCCGTTCCGCTCCGCGAGCGGCGGCCCAGCCCGCGCGGCCATGGACGCCGCGCTGGCCGCCTCCTACGGCCGGCCCACCACCACCCAGGGCCAGGGCGGCTCGATCCCGCTGTGCAACGTCTTCGCCGACACCTACCCCGACGCCGAGATCATGCTGATCGGCGTCGAGGAGCCGAAGTGCCTGATCCACGCCCCCAACGAAAGTGTGGACCCCTCCGAAATCCAACACATGGCACTGGCGGAAGCCATCTTCCTGACCAGCTACGGTCGCGACTGAAGGTTGCCCGCACCGTGCGTGACGGGCTGGAGGTGACCTTCGGTCGGCCGTCGTTCAGAATTCGCGCTGGTTCTCCGGTTCGAGGACGGTGAATTCGGTTCCGTCGGGACCCATTTCGGCGAGTCGGCCGAAGTAGATGCCGCGGGCGTCGGGCTGGATGATGCCGTAGTGGATGGGTAGTGCGGTGCGCGGGGCGACGGCGCGCAGGTAGTCGACGGCCTCGCTGATCCGCATCCACGGCGCGGCGGCGGGGATGGCGAGCACGCCGACCTGGACCGGCGGCACCCAGAGCGAGTCCCCGGGGTGCACGAGCTGGGCGGGGTCGTCGGCGGTGCCGAGCTGGAAGACGGTGTTGTCGATGACCGGGATGTCCGGATGGATCACCGCGTGCCTGCCGCCACCTCCGGTGATCTGCAGGTCGCCGAGCCGAAGCACGTTGCCCGCGTGCACGGCCTCCCACCGCCCGCCGCGCTGGGCCGCGGTCTGCGGATCGGACAGCACCCTGGCCTGTGGATTGGCCTCGAGCAGCGCGTCGATGCGGTTCGGGTCGATGTGATCGGGGTGCTGGTGGGTGACGGCGATGGCGTCCAGGCCGGTGATGCCCTCGAAGCCGTGCGAGAACGTGCCCGGATCGAAGAGCACCTTCGCGCCGTGCAGCTCGACGAGGATGCAGGAGTGGCCGAAATGGGCTATACGCATTCCGCCATGCTATTGGCAGCGTGTCGATTTTCACCCGACCCCGCAGGTAGCTCGCCCACCCTGAGCAACTAGGCTGCTCAGGTAACCCCCCACACCACCTGAGGAGCAACGCGTGGCACGAGTCGTGGTCGAGGTGATGCCGAAGGCCGAAATCCTGGATCCGCAGGGGCAGGCCATTGTCGGCGCGCTCCCGCGCCTGGGATTCGCCGGGATCGGTGATGTGCGGCAGGGCAAGCGATTCGAGCTCGAGGTGGACGAGAGCGTCAGCGACGCCGAGCTCGAGCAGATCGCCGAAGGCCTGCTCGCCAACACCGTGATCGAGGAGTGGAAGGTGGTTCGCCTCCCATGACGGCGCGCATCGGGGTCATCACCTTTCCCGGCACGCTCGACGACGTCGACGCCGTGCGCGCGGTGCGTCTGGCCGGCGCCGAGGCGGTCAACCTGTGGCACGCCGACGCCGATCTGAAGCAAGTCGACGCAGTCGTCGTGCCAGGCGGCTTCTCCTACGGCGACTACCTGCGCGCGGGTGCCATCGCCAGGTTCGCGCCGGTGATGGGCAAGGTCGTGCAGGCCGCGGGCCAGGGCATGCCGGTGCTCGGCATCTGCAACGGCTTCCAGGTGCTGTGCGAGGCCGGTCTGCTGCCCGGCGCGCTGACCCGCAACGAGGGTCTGCACTTCATCTGCCGCGACGAGTGGCTGACCGTCGAGTCGGTCTCCACCGCGTGGACGTCCCGCTACGAGCCGGGTGCGCAGATTCTTGTCCCGTTGAAGTCCGGCGAGGGCCGCTACCAGGCCTCGGCCGCCGTGCTCGACGAGCTCGAAGGCGAGGGCCGGGTGGTCTTCCGCTACTCGGGCGACAACCCGAACGGCTCGCAGCGCGGCATCGCGGGCATCGCCTCGGCCAACGGCCGGGTCGTCGGTCTCATGCCGCACCCCGAGCACGCCACCGAGCCGCTGACCGGCCCGAGTGACGACGGTCTCGGACTGTTCCTCTCGGTGCTGGACACGCTGGTCTCGGCCTGACGCGACACTACGGCCCGGGTTGATCCAGGCTCCCGCATCGGGAAGCCGGTCGATCCGGGCCGTTTCGCGTTTCGGCACCCACAGCCGGATGATCCGGCGCCGTTTCGCTTTCCGCGTCGGGAGCCGGGCTGTCCGAGTGGTTCGTGTTCGCGGCTCACCAGATCCGGTCTGTCCGGGTGGTCCGCGGCTCACCAGATCCGGTCGATGATGTCGAACTCGACGCCGTCGGCCCTTGCGAGATAGCCGGGCTGGATCGCTTGGTTGCCGACGAATCCCCGTGGGCCGCCCGGTGTTTGGAAGTGCACGCCGTCGGCGAGCGCGCGTTGCAGGCTCGGCACGTCCAGCGATCCGACGGTCTCGGCCAACCCGCGCAGCGCGTGGATGGCCTCGTAGGTCGCGTTGCTGAAGGTGGTGAGGGCGGGCGCGAAGCTGCCGTGCATCCTGCGATAGCGGGCCTTGCGGTCCCTGCCGTCGGTGAGCTTCTCGTTCAGGAAGAAGCTGGACGGCACGTAGAGATTGTGGTTGGCGCCCGCGCCGCCCGCGAGCAGCACGTTCTCGTCGGCGGCCGGGCTGACCCGCACCTGGTCGGCGGCCCGGCCCATGGCGCAGAACTGGCGGTTGAACCGCGAGACGTCCGCGCCGACCATCAGGATGATGACGCCCTCGGCGCGGTCCAGATCCGGGTGCAGCAGGAATTCGCCGAAGCTCGGCGTGCCGAGCGGGACGAATCGTTCCAGCACGATGGCATCCGGGTCGATCAGGCTGCGCCGCACCGCTTTCGCCGTCTCGCGCGGCCAGATGTAGTCGTTGCCGATGACGGCCCAGCGGCGCACGCCGAGTTCCCTGCCGAGCCAGCGCACCGCGGCGACGGTGTGGCCCGCCGGGTGCTCACCGACCAGCAGCACGCCGGGCAGTTCGTCGGGCAGACCTTCGTGACTGACCGCGAACAGATACGGCACCCGACCGTCGTTCGCCTTGGCCACCGCCCGCCGCACCGCGGAGGTGTGCCAGCCGGTGATCGCGTGCACCATGCCGGTGGCAAGCAGCGCGGCGACCTCGGTCGCTACCTCCGCGGGCGGCCTGCCGCCATCGATATTCGTGGTACGAATTTCGCGACCCAGAATTCCGGCGCCCCGGTTGATTTCGGACGTGGCCAGCGAAATGGCGGCATCGCAGGAAGGCGCGAAGATACCGCCTGGCCCCTGCATGGGAACTATGTTCAGGATCTCTATCGTGCCGTCTGGGCTCTCGCCGACCGCTGACATTCGGGTACTCTTCTTCTGGTTCGAACGAATTCAAAAGCAGGCGGGGAAAATCAATGACGACCATTCTAAGCGGATATGTCACGCTGCATGGGGCGCTGCGTGCCGCGGAACGACGTTGGCTACGCAACCTCGATGCCGCTTTGTGCGCGAGGCAGCTTTCGCCGGATCAGTGGTCGATGCTGTGCAATCTGTCGACCGAAAACGGCATCACGATGAGCGAATTGGCCAACCGCTCGCAATTGGCGCCGTCCTCGGCGACCAGGCACGCCGACTTCCTCGCCGAGCGCGGCCTGATCTTCCGGGTGGCGGCGGAGGAGGATCGGCGGCGCATCCTGATCGGGCTGAGCAGGCTGGGGGCCGAGCTGGTCGCGTCGGTGCGCGCCGAGGAGGAGCTCGCGGAGCGTCAATTGCAGAACAAGATCGGCGCGCGGCGCTATGCCGAGCTCAAGCGGCTGCTGGAGCTGGTCGCCGAGGGGTAGTCGGCGCCGTCGTCCGCCCGTGCACGGTCGTCGCGACGGAGAAACGTCAAGGGGGGTTGCTCACGCCACGGTGAGCGTCTCGAAGTCGACGCCCGCCGCCCGCGCGACGAAGGTCGGCTGCACGATCTGATCGCCGCGGAAGGTGAACTCGCCGGACGGGCCTTCGAGCACCGGACGGTCGGCCAGCGCGCGGTGGATGCGCGCCGTCTCGAACGAGCCCGCGGTGTCGACCGCGGTCCGCAGCGCGTGCAGCGAGCGGTAGGCGCCGTTGGCGAATCTGCTGAAGGCTGGGGCGAATCCGTGGTGCAGCCGCAGGTACCGGTCGAGCAGATCGCGGTGGCCCGCGCTGCGCCGATCGGGAATCACGCTGGAGGGCACGTAGATATTGCGGTTGACGTCGAGTCCGCCTGCGAGCAGGACGTTTTCGTCGATGGTCGGGCCGGTGCGGAACTGGCGGTCGGCGCGTCCCGCCGCGGTGAAGGCCCGGTTGAAGCGGGCCGCGTCGGCGCCGATCAGCAGCAGGATCACCCCGTCGGCCGCGTCCAGCCGGGGATCGTCGAGCACGGCGTCGAAGTCCTCGGCGCCGATCGGCACGAAGTGTTCGGCGACCACCGAGTGCCGCGGTGCGAGCACCTCGCGCAGCGCGGGCGCGATCCGGCGCGACCAGAGATAGTCGCTGGCAACCACCGCCCAGCGCCGGGCGCCGAACTCCCGGTAGAGCCAGTCGACCGCGACCAGCGTCTGGATGCCGGGGTGCTCGCCGATCATGAAGACGCCCGGTTCTTCTGCGGCGAGCCCGTCGTGGCCGACACCGAACAGGCACGGCGCGCGACCGGCCGCCGCGCGCATGATCGCGGCGCGATTCTCCGGCATCGGGATGCCCGTGACGGCGTGCACCATGCCGGTCGCCAGCAGGGCCGAGACCTCGTCGTAGACGCGCTGCGGCGGACCGCCGCCGTCGATCGTGGTCACGCATACCTCGCGTCCGAGAATGCCGGTGCCGCTGTTGATTTCGGCCACGGCCAGGTTCGCGGCGGCCACGCAGGACGGCCCGATGATGGCGCCGGCGCCGTGCAGGGGTGCGATGTTGACGATCTCGACGGCGTCGTGCCGCCCGCTCGGCAGTGTCATGCGAACCCCTGCCCTTCACGCGAGATTGCTGGATGTTCTCGTTCGCAGCCTGGGGGCTAGTTTAGCGGCGTCGGCGGAAGTTGCCGCCTATCCATGTCGGCGGCCGAGGCGGTGCGGGCCCTAGGATCGGTCCATGCCGGTTTCCGCCACCGCCGCCACGGCCGATGGTCTGTGCGCGTTCATCGATGATTCGCCCTCGCCGTTCCACGTGGTCCGCACGGTCGCGCGGGAACTGGACCTGCACGGCTTCACCCGGCTCGAGGAGGCGTCGGTCTGGCCCGACGAGACGATCGGACGCCGCTACGTGGTGCGTGGCGGTTCGCTGGTCGCCTGGTCGGGGACCGGCCAAGACGCCCCGTTCCGTGTCGTCGGCGCGCACACCGACAGCCCGAACCTGCGGGTGAAGCAGCACCCGGATCTGGCCTCCGCGGGCTGGCAGCTCGTCGGGCTCGAGCCCTACGGCGGCGCATGGCTGAACTCGTGGCTGGACCGCGAGCTCGGCATCTCCGGCCGGCTGACGGTGCGAGACGGAAACAGGGTGCGCGAGCAGCTGATTCGCGTCGACGACCCGATCCTGCGGGTGCCGCAGCTGGCCATCCACCTCTCCGAGGACCGGCGCGGCGTCACCCTCGACCCGCAGCGGCACGTGAACGCGGTGTGGGGCGTCGGTGACACGCCGCGCTCGTTCCTCGCCTTCGTCGCCGAGAGCGCGGCGGTGGATCCGGCCGCGGTGCTCGGCTGGGAGCTGATGACGCACGATCTCGAGCAGAGCAGGCTGGTCGGACGGGACCGCGATCTGGTCAGCGCGCCCCGGCTGGACAACCAGGGCACCTGCTACGCCGGACTGCGCGCGTTCCTCGCCGCGGTGGAGGATCCCGGCGCGGCGACCCCGGTGCTCGCCATGTTCGATCACGAGGAGGTCGGCAGCCAGTCCGATCGCGGAGCCCAGTCCGATCTGCTGCCCGCCGTGCTGGAGCGGATCGTGCTCGCCCGCGGTGGCGGTCGCGCCGAATACCTTGCGGCCCTTGCCGGTTCGGTCTGCGCGTCCGGCGACATGGCGCACGCCACCCACCCCAACTACCCCGAGCGGCACGAGCCCGCGCACCGCATCGAGATCAACGGCGGACCGGTGCTCAAGGTCAACCAGAACCTGCGCTACGCCACCGACGCCACCGGCGCGGGCGCCTTCGCCCTCGCCTGCGACCAAGCGGCAGTCCCGTTGCAGCGCTACGTCCACCGCGCCGACCTGCCCTGCGGTTCCACCATCGGCCCCATGACCGCCGCCCGCACCGGCATGCCCACCGTCGACGTCGGCGCCCCCCAACTGGCGATGCACTCGGCCCGAGAATTGATGGGCGCCAACGACGTTCCCGCCTACGCGGCGGCGCTAGCGGCGTTCCTCACGCCGGTGGAGTAGGGCCCGCTGCGCCCAGCCGGGACGCGCTACCGGCCGAGTTCGGCGTCGATCTCCGCTCAGCGGGCTCTCACATCAGGTTCGCCCGGCAATGTTCCCCGGTCGGCAGGGACGACGTCGCCTCGGCGCACGTCCGTCCGCCGGAAGGTGATCAAGGCGGCCGGTTCGTCAGCGGCGCGAGATCCTCAACGTTCGCGGTACCGAGTGGATCCTTTGCGCGATGTGGACTGGATGCAGGTGAGCGTCGGCATGGAAACGGCCATGGATCGCATCGATCAAACCCTGTCCCGGCCTTCACTTCTGCGTGCGGTGGCGGAGCGCGCCTATTCCGGAAGCAGGCGGCCGGTGTATCCCGCGGCGACGAGTCGTGAGTAGGCGTTCCGAACTTCGTCCGGCACATCCATGTGAATGGCCCAACCTTTCCTCGGATACACCCACGTCCTCTGGGTATCGCCGACGAGCATGGTGATGACGCGATCGACATCGCCGATTCTGTCGATGTACTCGTCCAGGGTCACTGGTAGTGAAGTGCAGACGACGTCCACTTCGGGCCAAAGTTTGCGGCACGCAGCGTAACTGCGGCGCTGCTGGTATGGGCGGCAGATGAGTACCACGGACTCGATCGAGTCGAGACGGCCGTTCTGTTCCAGCAGTGCTTGTGTGAACGTGATGTTCTGACCGGTGTTGGTCGCAGCGGGTTCGATGAGGATGGCGCTCTGGGGAACACCCAGGTCAATCGCATGCTCGCGATAATGCACCGCCTCACCACGGGGAAATGTGCCTATCGTGGTGGGGGAGTTCCCTCCACTGAAAACTATGAGCGGAAATGTGCGTTGCCGGTACAGCGCTGCGGTCCAGGTGGCCACGCCGAGGTCATGGCTACCTAGACCGATCCCGAGGTCCGCCGAGCCCACTCGCTGATGCATCTGGTTGTAGTCCCACAGCACTTCGACATCGGAGCGAAGGCGATTGGGCAGTGCCACCGAAGTCATGATCGAGGCGCTTTCAGTCGGGAACTTTGAAGTCGTAGGTCCACGAGAATCGTGATGCGGCGTGCACGCCGCGCGCGAACTCGACGAGGACGTTGTCTGTGGTGTACGTGCGACGCGTCAGGATCATGACCGGCTCACCGGACGGTAGTTCGAGCGTGGCGATCTCGCTCGGGTTCGGCATGCGTGCCGAGATCGTCTCAACGATTCGGTCGGGCTCGAGGCCTTGCAGGGCGAGGACTGCGAATCCTCCACCGCGCCCGGCGGGACCTGGCGCCGGATCTACCAGCGGGGTTCCCTCGACGTGCGCTGGCAGATAGTAGCTCGTGAGCGTATGTGTCGGCTGGCCATCGTCACGCACGACGCGTGCGCGTTCGTACACGAAAGACTTCCGAGGGATACCGAAAGCTGCGGCTACTTCGCTGTCCGCTTCTACGAGCTGGACCGTGTTTGCCTGATCGGCAGACTTCCATGGACGCCCCGATGCTTCGCGATCGGCCGCGAAGGCGACGAGGTCACCGAACTTCCATTTCTTCTTGGAATATCGTTCCGGACCGAGTCTGTGCATAGGTGGGCGTTCGTGAACCACCGTGCCCCGGCGCCTGATCGGCGTCACCAGTCCCTCGGCTTCGAGCACGGCGACGGCTTGGCGAACGGTCTTGATGTTGACGCCATGCTGTACGGCCAGCGTGTCCTGCTTGGGCAGAGTTGCGCCGGGTGGGTACACGCCATCGCGGATGGCCGCGCGCAAAGTGGCCGCCAACTCTCGGTACCCGCCGCCCGCCATCTGCTGATCGCTCCCGTCTGTGATCCGCTTCGAGCCCGCCGATGACGAGAGTAGCCGCCGACCATCTTGAGGGAGATACAACCGGCTCTATTGACACCGATGGGGCCCACTGCTCAAATAGAGCTACTTCTATTGCTCTCAAGTGTGGCCTTCTGGATCGGTATGACGTCAATTGGGGTGACTCGCGTGACCATCGAAGAATCGGGCAACCACAACAATTCGAACGAACTTCTGCCGCAGGCGATTTCATCGCGCCACGAGGGCCCGGCGACCGGTGTGGCCGGGCTCGCGTCGACTGCTGCGAACGGCGACCGGGCTGGGGGGCCGTCGGTTTTCGCGGCGGGCGATACGGCGCATTCACGGTGTGAGTACTACCGAGCGGTCTGCAATTTGCCCGCCGTGGTCGACGAGGAAACCGGCCGCATCGGCTTCACCACCGGCATGGTGTGGGCGATCAGGATGCCCGCTGATCTCGGGCTGCGCGTCAAGGGCGGTATGGAGCGCAGGCAGTGCGGGGGTGGGTCGATCATTTCTCACCCGCGCAGTCGGACCTGGACGTTCTTGGTGCGTTCGGACATCCCGGTCGACCTTCCCGGCGAGGCATTGCTGTGGCGCAACCACGTCCACGTCATCCGCGGCGGAGGGCATATCGCGTTGCCGGGGCCTTCGGATCACGGACTGCGGTATCGGACGTGGATTACCCTCGCACACAGCGGGTTCCGGCCCTCGGGCTTGGCGGTGATCGACACCGTACATGCCTGTTTGGCGAGTCCGGGATCGCGCTGATGAGCGGCCGGTGTTCACCGCGCCCGGCGGAACCCGATGTGCACCTTGCGGTGTACGTACGTGGGATGCGTTTCGATTTCACCGCGTGCATGACAGCTGCGCTGTGGTTCCTTCAGGAACATCAGCAGCGGCGGTATGTGGATGCCGTGAGTGTGAGCCTCGCGGATGGTGGGCGGTACCCGCGCCTCCCAAACGAGCGGCTCTACCTGGAACCGTGACAATATTTGAGGAAGTATAGTTAGTGTAAATATACTTCCTCGAATAGCGGAGGTTCCGTTGCTGGTGAAACCTGCCGACATGTTCGACCGTGAGCGGGAGTGGCGTGCGCTGGCGGGGTTCGTTACGAGTGGTCAGCCGCACGCGACGCTGGGGGTGGTGTCCGGTCGGCGCAGGCAGGGCAAGACGTTCCTGCTGGAGGCGATCTGTGAGGCGGCCGGGGGCTTCTACTTTGCCGCGGACCAGGCAACCGAGGCCGAGTCGTTGCGGTATTTCGCCGCGGCGGTGGCGGAGTTCAGTGGGTCGGGGCTGCCGGTTCGATTCGAGGACTGGCGTCAGGCGGTCGATGCGCTGCTGACGGTGACCGAGAACCGCGAGGTCCCTGTCGTCATCGATGAGTTCCCGTATCTGGTGAAGGCGAGTCCGGGATTGCCATCGATCATTCAGTCGGCGTTGGCGCCGCGCAGGCCCGAGCGGCGGCGGTCCCGGGCCAGGTTGTTGCTGTGTGGGTCGGCGATGTCCTTCATGGGTTCGCTGCTGGCCGGTGGCGCACCGCTGCGCGGGCGAGCCGGGCTGGAACTGATCGTTCCGACGCTGGACTATCGTCTCGCCGCGGATTTCTGGGGGATCGACGATCCGCGGTTGGCGATCCAGGTGCACTCGATCGTCGGCGGAACACCCGCTTATCGGAGGGAGTTCGTCGAAGGAGACGTGCCCGCGAGTCTGGAGGATTTCGACGACTGGGTGCTACGAACGGTGCTCAACCCGTCGAGTCCGTTGTTCCGTGAGGCGAGGTATCTCCTGAGCGAGGAACCCGGATTGCGCGACCCTGGTCTTTACCACTCGGTGTTGGCGGCCGTGGCCCAGGGAAACTCGACCAGCGGCGGTATCGCCTCGTATGTCGGACGCAAGGCCAGCGACATCACTCATCCGCTCACCGTGCTCGAAGACTGCGGCCTGTTGCGCCGCGAGCGCGATGCGTTTCGCGGCAACCGCATGATCTACCGCATCAATGAGCCGCTCGTCGCGTTCTATCAAGCCGTGCAGCGCCCGGACTGGACCGAATGGGAACGCGGACGGCGGACGGCGCGTCTGTGGGAACGTCGGCGCCATCGCTTCGAAAGCAATGTGCTGGGTCCGCATTTCGAGGAGGTCTGCCGCGCCTGGGTCGCCGACTACGCACCCGAGGACTTCTTCGGGGGTCACGTCACCAGAGTGGCCAGCGGAATGGTCAACGATCCCGCACAGCAGACGACGCACGAGGTCGACATCGCGGTGTTCGGCGAGCTTCCCGACGGGCGCGAAGCGCTGCTGTCCATCGGCGAAGCCAAATGGAACGACACGATGGGCCTGGGTCATCTCGACCGGTTGCGCCGGATCCGGGACCTGCTCTCGGCCAAGTTCGACACAAGCCGAACACGGCTGGCTTGCTATAGCGCTGCGGGTTTCATGCCCGCGCTGACCGAGGCCGTCGCCGCGGAGGACGTGGTCCTGGTGGACTCGAACACCCTCTACGGGATGTGACGGGCGAGTCAGGCGGTGGCCGAGGCGGTTTCGGTGGTGCGGGTCACGGCGGGGCGGTAGGTGCAGACCGCGTAGACGAGGATGGCGAAGGTCACGAGGACGTAGCTGCTGCCGAGAATCTGCTGCCACCAAGCCCAGTCGAGTTCTCGATCCTTCGAGTGGGGGAGCAACCACTGGGGGCCGACGAGGAAGAGGACGGTCAGGCAGGCGATGGTTGTGGGGAACCAGCGTCCGCGCGGGGTTCGGGCGCGGCCCTCGCGGGCGCGGACGAGGGCGTCGGCGGCGGCGACGAGGGCGGGCGCCACCCAGACCCAGTGGTGCGACCAGGAGACCGGCGAGACGAGCAGGACCGCGGCGGCGTTGACCAGCAGCGCGGCGACGGTGTTGCCCGCGGCGATGAGACGGTGCATCCAGATGGCGGCCAGCGCGACCGCGATCAGCGAGAGGGTGATCCAGATCAGGGTGGCCGCGGAATCGGAGACGCCGAGCCGGAAGGCCATGCCCTTGAGCGACTGGTTGCCCGCGAAGTACGGCGGGCCGATGCGGCCGGTGTCGGAGAGGGTGTGGAACCAGTAGTCCACGGAATCGCTTGGGAACAGGAGGAATCCGAGGCCGACCGCACAGATCGCCGAGACGACCAGGGTGCCAGCGGCCTTCCAGTCCCTGCGCAGCAGGAAGTACAGCAGATAACCCGCGGGAATCAGCTTGATCGACACCGCGATTCCGATGAGCATGCCGCGCGGCCAGAACGGCTTGCGCACCAGGCAGTCCAGCGCGACGGCGGCCATCAGCACCAGGTTGATCTGGCCGAAGCCGTAGGTCTGCCGCACCGGTTCCAGGAACCCCGCCGCAGCGACAGCGGCGATCACCAAGGGCAGCATGGTCGTCCGGTCGAGCTCCGGCCGGATCCTGGCCAGCACCAGCCACAGCGTGATGCCTAGGCTGCCGATCGAGGTGGCAAGCACCAGCACCTCGGCGAGCGGCAGCGGCATCAGCGCGAGCGGCGCGAAGAACAGCGCGGCCAGCGGGGGATAGGTGAACGGAAGGCCGATGCCGAACACCGGCGGCATCGGGCCGTACAGCTCGCCGCCGTCCAGCCAGACGCGCGCGCCGTTGCGGTAGACCCGCAGGTCGATGTACCCGCCCCACCAGTGCACCAGCAGCGAGACGACCGCGGAGACCAGGAACAACGCGAGGGCCGCGCCCAGCCAGCGCAACTGCCTCGATGACATCGGCGAACGCGGTGACGAGCCGGTGGTGGATTCGGCGACCTCCGGGTGCGCATCCTCCGTGGCATCCTCGGCCGAATTCGCAACCCCCGATCGTTCGCTCACCCGGACAGCGTAATGGGCGGCCGTGCCCCTCACCTGCGGGGCCGCGTCACCCGCCCTCTAGACTGGGCGCCAGGCGTCTCGCCGCAACTCAGTGACAACGGCCCGGCCGAAAGGACCCTGGTACTCCGTGACTCCGCAGGTCGACACCGTCAGCGCAGCCGCAGCGACCCCCGATGTGGCGCAACCGTACAAAGAGCTGGGTCTCAAGGACGACGAGTACGCCCGCATCAAGGAGATCCTCGGCCGTCGGCCCACCGACGCCGAGCTGGCGATGTACTCGGTGATGTGGAGCGAGCACTGCTCCTACAAGTCCTCCAAGGTGCACCTGCGCTACTTCGGTCAGACCACCACCGACGAGATGCGCGAGTCCATGCTCGCGGGCATCGGCGAGAACGCAGGCGTGGTCGACGTGGGCGACGGCTGGGCGGTCACCTTCAAGGTGGAAAGCCACAACCACCCGTCCTACGTCGAGCCGTACCAGGGCGCGGCCACCGGTGTCGGCGGCATCGTGCGCGACATCATGGCGATGGGCGCGCGCCCGATCGCGGTGATGGACCAGCTGCGCTTCGGCGCGGCGGACGCGGCCGACACCCGCCGCGTCGTCGACGGCGTGGTGCGCGGCGTCGGCGGCTACGGCAACTCGCTCGGCCTGCCGAATGTCGGCGGCGAGACCGTGTTCGACGCCTCTTACCAGGGCAACCCGCTGGTCAACGCGCTGTGCGCTGGCGTGATGCGGGTCGAGGACCTGCACCTTGCCTTCGCCTCCGGCAAGGGCAACAAGATCATCCTGTTCGGCGCGCGCACCGGCCTCGACGGTATCGGCGGCGTCTCCGTGCTCGCCTCGGACACCTTCTCCGGCGACGAGTCCGGCGCCGGACGCAAGAAGCTGCCCAGCGTCCAGGTCGGCGACCCGTTCACCGAGAAGGTGCTCATCGAGTGCTGTCTCGAGCTGTACGCGGCGAAGCTGGTCGTCGGCATCCAGGACCTCGGCGGTGCCGGACTGTCCTGCGCCACCTCCGAACTCGCGGCCGCAGGCGACGGCGGCATGCACATCGACCTGACCAAGGTGCCGCTGCGCGCGGCCAACATGACGCCCGCGGAGATCCTCTCCAGCGAGTCCCAGGAGCGCATGTGCGCCGTGGTCACCCCCGAGAACGTCGAGGCGTTCATGGCGGTGTGCCACAAGTGGGACGTGCTCGCCACCGTCATCGGTGAGGTCACCGACGGCGACCGTCTGGTGGTCACCTGGCACGGCGAGACCGTGGTGGACGTGCCGCCGCGCACCGTCGCGCACGAGGGCCCGGTGTACGAGCGCCCGGTGCGGCGCCCGGACTACCAGGACGCGCTGATCGCCGACACCCCGGACAAGCTCTCGCGTCCGAAGACACCGGAGGAGCTGCGCGCGACGCTGCTCCAGATGATCTCCAGCCCGCAGCTGTGCAGCCGCAAGTGGATCACCGAGCAGTACGACCGCTACGTGCGCGGCAACACCGTGCTCGCCGAGCACGCCGACGCGGGCGTCATCCGGATCGACGAAGAGACCGGTCGCGGCATCGCGCTGGCCACCGACGCCTCCGGCCGCTACACCAAGCTGGACCCGTACACCGGCGCGCAGCTCGCGCTGGCCGAGGCCTACCGCAACGTCGCAACCACCGGCGCCACCCCGAAGGCCGTCACCAACTGCCTGAACTTCGGCTCGCCGGAGGACCCCGGCGTGATGTGGCAGTTCCAGCAGGCCGTGCGCGGTCTCGCGGACGGCTGTGTGGCCCTTGGCATTCCGGTCACCGGCGGCAACGTCAGCTTTTACAACCAGACCGGCCAGGACGCCATCCTGCCGACGCCGGTCGTCGGCGTGCTCGGCGTCATCGACGACGTGCACCGCCGCATCCCCACCGGCCTCGGCCTCGAACCGGGCGAGACGCTGATCCTGCTCGGCGAGACCCGCGACGAGTTCGGCGGCTCCATCTGGTCGCAGGTCGCCCACGATCACCTCGGCGGCGAACCGCCCAAGGTCGACTTCGCGCGCGAGCAGCTGCTCGCCGAGATCCTCACCGCGGGCTCGCGCGACGGCATGATCAGCGCCGCGCACGACCTGTCCGAGGGTGGTCTGGCGCAGGCCGTGGTGGAGGCCGCGCTGGCGGGCGAGACCGGTTGCCGCATCCTGCTTCCCGAGGGCGCCGACCCGTTCGTCACGCTGTTCTCCGAATCGGCGGGCCGGGTGCTCGTCGCGGTGCCGCGCTCGGAGGAGACCCGGTTCACCAAGATGTGCGACGCGCGTGAGCTGCCGTGGGTGCGCATCGGCGTCGTCGACCAGGGCTCGGATTCCGTCGAGGTGCAGGGCCAATTCTCGGTTACCATGGCCGAATTGCGCGACGCCTACGAGGGCACGCTGCCGAAACTCTTCGGAGCCAGCGCGATCTGACCCCACCGGGAGGCTCGGATGGTTACCGCTGAGCTACGCGACGGGGCCGGCCGACTGGTCGGCCTCGTCGAGCGTTTCTTCCATCCGAACTACGTCGGTCTCGTCGTCGCCACCCTGTTCTTCTGCTGGTCGCTGACGCCTTCGCTGCTGCCGCGCGACTGGCTGTTCCAGGGGCTGGTCAGCGGCGTCAACGCCGCGATCGGCTACGGCGTCGGCTGCCTGCTCGACCTGGCCTATCGCAAATGGATCGCGCCGCGGGTGAAACCGCCCGCGGCGCTGGCACAGCGGCTGCCGAGCTGGCTCGGCGGGGTCGTCAAGACACTCGTCGTGCTCGCGTGCGTGGTAGTCGCGATCGTCATGCTCGTGCAGTCGGCGCGCTGGCAGCGCGAGATCACCGCGCTGATGGGCATGGACCAGACCACCACTTCCGGCTATCTGCGCACGGGCGCGTTGAGCGCCGCGGTGGTCGCCTTGGTGATCGGGCTGTTCCGCGCGGCGCGCTGGTCGGTCCGCTGGGTGGCGGGCGAATTGGTGCGGTGGGTGCGCATCCCACGCCGGATCGCGCTGCCGATCGGATTCGTCACCGTGGCCGTGGTCGCGGTGCTGCTCGGCAACGGCGTGCTGGTGCGCGTCTTCTTCGACGCGGCGAATTCGGCGTTCAGCGTGCGCAACAGCAACACCTCGCCGAACGCCACCCAGCCGCAGCTGCCCGAGAAGTCCGGCAGCCCAGCGTCGTTGGCGGCGTGGGACACGCTGGGCTCGGAAGGCCGCTGGTTCGTCTCCTACGGGCCCGACGCCGCGGCGATCGAGCGCGTGACGGGAAAGCCTGCGCGCGAGCCGATTCGCGTCTACACCGGGCTCGAGTCGGCCGAGAATCCCGAGGCGCAGGCGGAATTGGCGATCGACGAACTCGAGCGCACCAAGGCGTTCGAGCGCAAGGTGCTCGTCGTGGTGACCACCACCGGCACCGGCTGGGTCGACTCGACCAGCGTGGAATCGATCGAGATGATGTTCGGCGGCGACACCGCCGTCGTCGCGACGCAGTATTCCTATCTGCCGAGCGTGCTTTCGTTCCTCTCGGACCGGGCCAAGGCCACCGAAGCCGGAAAGCTGTTGTTCGACAAGGTCTACGAGCACTGGTCGGCGCGCCCCGCGGAGTTGCGCCCGAAGCTGCTGGTCTACGGCGAGAGCCTGGGCTCGCAGGGTTCGGAGGGCGCTTTCAGCGGCCTCGCCGACCTGCGGACGCGCACCGACGGCGTGCTGTGGGTCGGACCGCCCAATTCCAACCGGATCTGGCGCGAGTTCGTCACCCGGCGCGATCCGGGCTCGCCGGAGATCCTGCCCACCTACGCCGACGGTCTCGTCGTCCGTTTCGCCGACGAACGCGCACACCTGTGGCAGGCGGGCGCGACCTGGCTCGACCCCCGCGTGCTCTACCTCCAGCACGCCACGGACCCGGTGGTGTGGTGGTCACCGGATCTGCTGTTCGACGAACCGGATTGGCTGCGTGAGCCGCCCGGGCCGGACGTGTCGCCGCGCATGGGCTGGTATCCGATCGTCACGTTCTGGCAGGTCGCCGCCGACCTGCCGAACGCGCAGCGGGTCAGCGACGGTCACGGCCACCGCTACGGCACGCTGGTGCTCGACGCGTGGGTCGCCATCGCCGAACCGCCGGACTGGACAGTGGAACTCTCCGACCGCGTCCGCCAGTACCTGGAGGAATCCGCCGACCGCGAGCGCGCGCTGAAATAGCCACACCCGATGCGGGCCCGGACCCCTCGTCGCCGGGCTCGCATCGGATGGGCGTCGATCAGAGTGGTTTGAACGGATCGTGTTCGGCCATCAGCTTTTCCATCCGCGCCGCGTCGATCCGGCTGGCGGTGGAGGCGGCCTCGTGCTGATCGCGCACCACCTTGGCGAGGGTGAAGGTGCTGGTCACCAGGAACAGCACGGTCATGCCGAGGAAGCCGCGTTGCCAGACGTCCAGCGGAAGGTAGAAGATGCCGACGCCCGCCCCGAACAAGCTGACGCCGAACGCGATCGCGGCCTGCGCGACATAGGCCGAGGTTGCTTTCGGCGCTGCGTTTGGTGTGCTCATGGACAACGAGTCTGCGGGGCGAACAGCTCGCGCGACCGCGTACAACTACTCGAGCACGGTGGGTAATTGCCGCGTGACGCGGCTGTGATGTGCGCCCGCGTGGCCGCGTGGCGGTACGGGCAACCCGCCCGTCGGTGCGGAGCGCCATACTGTTCGAGTGCTCGAGAAGGCCGACACCCTGACGAAGCTGCGTGCCCGCGGCGTCGTCGTGGTGCGCCGGGCCGAGGACATCATCGACCTCAACTACGTCGGGCTGATCGTCGCGACCGTCTTCTTCGCGCTGTCGGTGACGCCGTCGCTGGTGCCGAGGGACTGGCTGTTCCAGGGCCTGATCTCGGGCATCAACGCGGCACTCGGCTACGGCCTCGGCTGCGTGCTCGAATGGCTGTTCCGGATCTGGGTGCGGCCGCGGCTGAAGATTCCCGGACCGCCCACCTGGGTGCGCTACGCGCTCAAGACCGCGATCCTGCTCACCTCCGCGCTGGCCGCCGCCCTGATGCTGGTGCAGTCGGCGCGCTGGCAGCGCGAGATCACCGCGCTGATGGGCATGGAGGGCACGACGACTCCCGCCTACCTGCGCACCGGATTGTTGAGCGTGGCGGTGGGCGCCGCGGTGGTCGCGGGTTATCGGACCGTGCGCGAGATCATCCTGTTCCTGGCCCGTCAGTTGAACCGGTGGGTCAGGGTGCCGCGCGAGCTGGCGCCCGCCGCGGGAGCGCTGGTGCTCGTGGTGCTCGTCGTGACGCTGTTCAACGGCGTCGCCTCGCGCGCGTTCTTCGCCGTCGCCAACTCGGCGTTCAGCGTCCGCAACGACCACACCTCGCCGAACGCGGTGCAACCGCAGCAGCCTGAGCGCTCGGGCAGCCCGGCCTCGCTGGCGAAGTGGGAGACGCTCGGCTTCGAAGGGCGCTGGTTCGTCTCGCACGGACCCTCGCGCAGCCGCATCGCGGCGGTGACCGGTCAGCCGGCGCGCGAACCGATCCGGGCCTACGTCGGGTTGGAATCGGCCGACGGTGGCGCGGAGCAAGCCGCGCTCGCGGTCGAGGAGCTGGAGCGCACCGGAGCCTTCGACAGGAAGGTGCTCGTCGTGATCACCACCACGGGCACGGGCTGGGTCAATTCCCTGGCGGCGGGTGCGATCGAGTACATGTACGGCGGCGACAGCGCCATCGTCGCGACGCAGTACTCGTATCTGCCGAGCGTGCTCTCGTTCCTCGCGGACCGCGGAAAAGCGGCCGCGGCGGGGGAGCGGCTCTTCGACGCGGTGTACGAGCACTGGTCGGCGCGCCCGCCGCAGTCGCGGCCGAAGCTGCTGGTGTACGGCGAGAGCCTGGGCTCGCAGGGGTCGGAGGCCGCGTTCGACGGCCTCGCCGATCTGCGCGCCAAGGTGGACGGCGCGCTGTGGGTGGGTCCGCCGAATTCCAACCGGCTGTGGCAGCAGTTCGTCCAGCGGCGCGACCCAGGTTCCCGTGAAGTGGAGCCGGTGTACGCCGACGGGCTGGTCGTCCGATTCGCCGACGACGCCGCCGATCTCGCGCGCCCGGACAGCGAATGGCGAGCGCCGCGCATCGCCTATCTCATGCACGCCTCCGACCCGATCGTCTGGTGGTCGACGGATCTGATCTTCTCCCAACCGGATTGGCTGTCGGAGCCGCGCGGCTCGGACGTGTCCTCGCAGATGCGCTGGGCGCCGTTCGTCACGTTCTGGCAGGTCGCCGCGGATCTCACCAACGCGCAGGGTGTTTCGGACGGGCACGGCCACCGCTACGGCAGCCTGGTGCTGGACGGTTGGGCCGCCATCGCCGCGCCGCCCGGTTGGAATGCCGAACTGGCGGAGCGGATTCGGTTCCAGCTGGAGGCGGCCGAGGAGTTCGAGCGGGAGACCAAGTGAGCGTCGGGCCGGTTCTGAAGGCGCTCGCGGGAACCGGCCTCGCCTTGGCGTGGAGCAACCTGGTGCTGCCGGGGCTCGGACTGGATCAGCGCGGGCGAACGGCGGTGAACGCCTGCTTCGCTACCGGTTACGGGCTCGCGCTCGGTGGTCGATCCCACTGGTGGTCGGGCAAAGGGGTGCGGGTCGGCGCGGCCGCCGGTTCGCTGGTTCTGGCCGGTTACGGTGCGGCCGTGGCGATTCCGGCGGTCCGCGAGAGTCTGCGTGAGTTCGCCGCACCGGAACAAGAGGTCTCGGATGTCGAGTGGGTCGCCGTGCACATTCCGATCGGCACCGTCTACAGCGAGGAGCTGATCTTCCGCTCCACGCTGGAACCGCTGCTGGACAACGCTTTCGGCGTGCGCCTCGGCCGACTGCTCGGCGCCGCCACCTTCGGTCTGTGGCACATCCATCCCGCTCGCGCGGGTTCCGAACCCGTTGTGCCGACGGTGCTGTTCACCGCTTTCGGCGGCGCGCTCTTCGGTCTGCTGCGCCGCAGCACCGGCAGCACGACCGCGCCCGCGCTCGTGCACTACGCGATCAACGCGGGCGGCGTGGTCGCGCGACGGATCGCTCTGGAGTCGCTGTTCCGCGAGCGGCCCGATCGCGACTCGCGCGGTGCGATTCGGGAATGAATGAAGCGAGCCGGTGTTGGATCGACTCGTGAAACTCGACGACGCCGCGCGCGCACTGATCGGATCCGGTGCCGACGCCACCCTGGTCACCCTCAATCCCGACGGCAGCCCGCAGGTCAGCCTGGTCTGGGTCGCGCTGCGATCGACGCCCGAAGGCGACGAGCTCGTCACCGCTCACCTCGGCGAGTACAAGAAGGTCCGCAACGTCCGGCGCGACGGCCGCGTCGCGCTCACCATCGTCTCCAGGGAACGCGGCGAGATCATGACGCCGTACCTCTCGGTGACCGGAACGGCGCGCGTCGTCGAGGGCGGTGCGCCGGAGCTGCTCAGGGAACTCGCGCGGACGATGGCCGCGCCTGGCATCGGCTTCCCGCCCGACGACGCGCCGGAGGGCTTCCTCACCCGCATCCGAATCGAGAAGGTCGGCGGCATCGGCCCCTGGGCCTCCTGACAGTTCCGCCCGCCGCGCGCTCTCCCCGCAGGACCGCGCCTGGCGTCCCACACAACCTCTGCACGCCTCACA
The DNA here is from genome assembly GCF_001612615.1 of Nocardia amikacinitolerans NBRC 108937. Taxonomy (GTDB): domain Bacteria; phylum Actinomycetota; class Actinomycetes; order Mycobacteriales; family Mycobacteriaceae; genus Nocardia; species Nocardia amikacinitolerans. Next base: position 70,058 of record NZ_BDAU01000047.1, read on the forward strand.
TAGCCACCGCCTATGTGAGGCGTGCGAAAGGTGTGTGCCAGGGCGGCGTGCTTCGGTGTCTCGTCGGTCGGGGTCGCTGGGTAACCTCGGCCGAGTGGGACGACGAGCGACGGTGGACCCGGCGGAAACCCGGTCGGCGGTGGCGGCGGTGAGTGCTTGGCTGCGTGACGAAACTGCGGAGCAACCCGCGCGGCCCGAGCTGGCGGCGGCGGTCAAGACGACCGTGCGCACGCTGGCCGCGAACGCGCCCGGCCATTCCGTCGAGGTGCGGGTACCGCCGTTCGTCGCGGTGCAGTGCATCGAAGGGCCCCGCCACACGCGCGGCACCCCGCCCAATGTCGTCGAGACCGACCCGCGCACCTGGCTGCTGCTCGCCACCGGACTGCTCGATTTCGACACCGCGGTCCACTCCGGAGCGCTCACCGCCTCCGGCAGCCGCGCCGCCGAGGTCGCGCATTGGCTGCCGATCCTGCGTCTC
>NZ_BDAU01000048.1 GCF_001612615.1 Nocardia amikacinitolerans NBRC 108937
TATCGCGGCGGCATTGCCAGGCCCGTTCGCGGCAGCACCAGCCGGTCCGTTCGTGGGCGGACCGGCCATCCCACTTGCGGCGGCACCGTGCGGTCCTGTCGCGGCGGCATTGCCCGCGCTCGAGGCGGCACCGGCTGGCCCGTTCGCGGGCGGACCGGCCACCCCACTTGCGGCGGCATCGCCGGGCCCGTTCGCGGGCGGACCGGCCACCCCACTCGCGTTGGCGTCGCCGGGCCCGTTCGCGGCCGGACCGGCCACCCCACTCGCGGTGGCGTCGCCGGGCCCGTTCGCGGCCGGACCGGCCACCCCACTTGCGGTGGCGTCGCCGGGCCCGTTCGTGGGCGGACCGGCCAACCCACCCGCAGCCGCACCGCCCGGCTCGCTCACTCCGGCTCCGCCCAGTCCGGTTGCGACAGCGCCGCCCGGCCAACTCGCGCCAGCACCGCCCGGCCAACTCGCGCCAGCACCGCGCAACTCACTCGCGGTCGGACCGCCGATGAGCTCACCGCGCAGGATGGCGGTGTTCAGCTCGACCAGCGCGCGGCCCGGGTCGGCGCCGAGGTGGTCGGCAAGGCGGGTGCGGAACGCCGCGAAGGATTCCAGCGCCTCGTTCGGGCGATCGGCTCGGGCGAGCAGGCGCATGAGGTCGAGTTGGGCGGGTTCGTCGAGGGGGTCGGCGGCGCAGCGGTGGCGGGCGAGGTGCAACGCGCCGTGAATGTCGCCGCTGGCCTCGCGTGCCGTCAGTCCGACCGCGTCCAGTTCGGTCGCCAGCGAACTCGCGGTCCGAATCAGTTCCTCCGCGAGTTCGCCAGCGGGCAGGTCAGCCCCGGGCTCGCCGCGCCACAGCGTTCGGGCCGTGCGCACGGAATCGAGGCAGGCGGCGAAATCCGCGGTCGCGAGTTCACGGCGGGCGCGGGCCAGCAATTCGCCACCGAGCGTCAGGTCGACCTGTTCCGGTGCGAAGGCGAGGCGGTAGCCCGCGGGGCCGATCTCCAGCGCGCCGGCGGGCAGCGCCGAGCGGAGCCTGGAGACCTGGGTGTGCAGCGCGTTCATCGGCGAACGCGGCGGCCGCTCGGCCCACACGTCCTCGATCAGTGCCGGTGCGCTGCGGCTGCGGCCCGGTCGCAGCGCTAGCGCGGTGAGCAGCAGCCGGGAGCGCGTGCCGGGTACCGGTGTGAGTGCATCGTCGCGGCGCAGGGCGACCTCACCGAGAAGGGCGACCACAACCGATGCGCCGGCGGGCGTAGCGGTGGGATTCGGGCCGTCGGGGCCGCGCCGATCTGGAAACATGCCGCGGTCATCGTATGCGAGCGCCCCGCCGAGGCCGACACCGTTTTCCCACGCGGTCTGTCGACGCGCCACTCGCGGCGTCAGCCCCTACGCTGTCCGCATGGCTGACTTCGAAGTGGTCCGGCGCATCGTCATCTCGGCCCCGCCCGCGCGCATCCACGCGCTCATCGACAACTTCCGGGAGTGGACCAAGTGGTCCCCGTGGGAGGACGTCGACCCGCAGCTGCAGCGCACCTACTCCGGCGCGGAATCCGGCGTCGGCGCGCACTACGCCTGGAGCGGCAACCGCAAGGCGGGCGCGGGCAGCATGGAGCTGGTCTCCGACGACGAACGCGAGATCGGGATCCGGCTCGAGTTCCTCAAGCCCTTCAAGGCGGCCAACGACGTCGTCTTCGAGCTGAACCCCACCGAGAGCGGCGCCACCGAGGTGGTGTGGCGGATGAGCGGTCAGCAGCACGGCCTTATGGCGCTGCTCGGCAAGGTGATCTCGATGGACCGGCTGGTCGGCAAGGACTTCGACAAGGGACTCACCCGACTGAAGGCGGCAGCCGAAGCCTAGGCTGCTTTCATGGCTACAGCAGCGCAATGGATCGAGGGCGCACGGCCCCGCACCCTGCCGAACGCTATCGCTCCGGTCATCGCGGGCACCGGGGCCGCGGCCTCGCTCGACGCCGCGGTGTGGTGGAAAGCCGTTCTGGCGCTGCTGGTCTCGCTGGCGCTGATCATCGGGGTCAACTACGCCAACGACTACTCCGACGGCATCAGGGGAACCGACGACGAGCGCGTCGGCCCGCTGCGGCTGGTCGGGTCGAAGCTCGCCTCGCCCGCGGCGGTCAAGAACGCCGCGATCCTGAGCCTGGCCATCGGCGCCGTTCTCGGCTTGGTCCTCGTCGCGACGACGGCCTGGTGGCTGCTGCTGGTCGGCTTGGCCTGCCTTGCGGGCGCCTGGTTCTACACCGGCGGCAGCAAACCGTACGGCTACAGCGGTTTCGGTGAGCTCGCGGTGTTCGTGTTCTTCGGGTTGGTCGCCGTGCTCGGCACCGAGTTCGTGCAGGCCGAGCGGGTCGACTGGGTGGGTGCGGCGCTCGCGGTCGCGGTCGGCTCGTTCTCCAGCGCGGTGCTGGTGGCCAACAACCTGCGTGACATCCCCACCGACACCGAATCCGGAAAGACCACGCTCGCCGTCAAACTCGGCGATCCGCGCACCCGCACCCTGCACCTCGCGCTGCTCGCGGTGCCGTTCGTCGTCACCTTGCTGCTGGTGATTCGCACGCCGTTCGCCCTCGTCGGCCTGCTCGCCGTCCCGCTCGCGGTGCGCGCCAACGCGCCCGTGCGCTCGGGCGGCAACGGCCTGGAACTGATTCCTGCGCTGCGCGATTCCGGCCTCGCCCTGCTGGTCTGGTCGGCGTTGACGGCGTTGGCACTCGGTTTCGCCTGATCCGAAGCGGGTCCGCCCGGAGGATCACGGCTCGACCAATTGTCGTCGAGGTCACTTCGAAGCCCGGCACCGAACCTCGGCAAACCTCAGTACGACTTCCGAGTCGAATTCCTTGGCGCGAGCCATGTTTCGAAATCGTGCCCTATTGCGACCGATCGGTCAAATATGTGACCATGAGCGCCGTCACGCGCACCCGCTGACAGCTCGACCACAGAACAGGGCACCTGATGAAGAAATGTTGTTGTCGCAGGCATGACGGCGTCGAGGGCCTCCGCGGATGACGAGTAGAGCGACGTCGCTCGGAATCGCGGCGATGGCCTGTGGCGCGGTCATGCTGCTCGCCGGGTGCGGCGGTACGTCCGTCGACAGCTCGCAAACCCCCAGCGGTACCACGTCCTTAGCGGCGTCCAGCACCACATCGGCGGCCGCTCGGGACGAAGGCGGGGCCAACCCCGCCACACCCGACAAGGGCGATACCGAATCGAATGGGCCCGCGCCAACGCAAGCCGAAGACAAGCCGCCCGCGCCAACGCAAGCCGAAGACACGCCTCCCACGCCCACCAAGCCCGAAGACAGTTCTCCGGCGCCCACCCCGGCGGAGTCCCGGTTCTGGGATCCCTGCACGTTACCCGAATCCGATCTCACCGCAGCGGGATTGAACACCGCGACGAAGGAACGCATCACCGACGCGACCTATCCGTCCTGGCAGATGTGTCGTTGGAAATCGGCCGATCAGACCTTCAGCGTGGTGATCGCCGCCTCCGATCGCACGATCGACGATCTGCTGGAGCCAGGGGCGGTTCACGATGTCCGGCGGACGGAATTCTATGGCAGGCAGGTGGTCCAATACCGATACGTGGCGGACACACACAGGCAGACCTGCGATATCGGCACCCCGGCCGAATACGGCAGCATCGTGTTCGCGGTGCGCAACATCCGCGTCCAGACCGATGTCGGCAACCCCTGCCAGGATGCGAACCGCCTCGGCGCGGCGCTGTTCCGATCGCTGCCCTGACCGACTTCGTCGCGCAGAGGGTTTCGGCTTCTGCCGGTGAACCTGACAGGCGTATGCGGACGATCCGTCGCGCCGTTTCGCACGCCTCGCTGAGATCGCTCCGCGAGGCGTGCGAAGAGTCCGTACGGACCTCAGTTCGGAGATTGCGCGAGCAACAGCTGGCGAAGCTTCGCCCGGTTGGGCTTCCCAGGTCCGTGCAGCGGCAGTTCGTCCAGCAACGCGAGTTCGCGCGGCGCGGCGATGGCATCGAGCTCGCGGACGACGTGGTCGCGCAACTCCTCGAGCGTCGGAGTCGCCCCGGCCGTTGGCACCACCGCGACCGCCACGCGCTGACCGAGCCGCTCGTCGGGTAGGCCGAGCACCACGCACTCGCTGATCGACGGGTGAGTGACCAGCACGGCCTCCACGACCTGCGGAATGACCAGCAATCCGCCCGTCATGATGGCCTCGTCCAGCCGTCCGGTGATGTGCAGGACGCCGTTCTCGAACGTTCCCGCGTCCTCGGTGCGGAACCAACCGGGTTCGGCGAACGCGGGGTGGTCGGGCTGGCCGCGGTAACCGCGGGCGATCATGGCGCCGCCGAGCAGGACGCGACCGTCTTCGATGCGCACCTCGGCGCCGTCCAGCGGGACGCCTTCGTAGACGCAGCCGCCGCAGGTCTCGCTCATACCGTAGGTGCGAACGACGTTGATACCGGCCGCTTTCGCGCGCTCATAGACCGGAAGCGGGGTGGCAGCGCCGCCGACGAGCACCGCGTCGAGTTCGGCGAGCGCCTCGGCCGCACCGGGCGCGTCGAGAGCCTTGATGAGCTGGGTCGGCACCAGTGCGGTGTAGCGGCGCGTGCCGCGCATGCCCGATACCGCACCCGCCAGCGCCTCGGGCAGGAAGCCGCCGGAGACGTCGAGCACGGTGGGTTCGGTGCCCGCGAGGATGCTGCGCAAGAGCACCTGGATGCCGGCGATGTGGTGGGTGGGCAGCGCGAGCAGCCAGGCGCCGGGGCCGCCGAGCCGGTCGTGTGTCGCGGTGCCGCTCGCGCGCAGGGCCGAGGCGCTGAGCATGGCGCCCTTGGGCACCCCGGTGGTGCCGGAGGTGGTGACCACCAGCGCCACGTCGTCGTCGATCGTCTCGCCGGGGGAGAGCGCGTCGCTGAGCCGACGGGCCTCCCTGCGGTCGCTGGTCGGGATGGGCAGCCACGCGGGGCCGTTGCCTTCCAACGCTTCTCGCAGATGCGGCAGCACGTCACCCAAACCGGATCCGGTGGGCATCGGCAGCGTCCGCAAAGTGTTGCTCACGACCGCACCTCGCTCGGTTCCATCACGACAGCGATCGTGTCATGCCCGCGCCGCCGCGCGCGGAACGGGTCGGTTTGCTGGGGCGGCGCGCGCGGAGTGCGGCCGCCCCGAAGGAATGGGGCTCGGATAGGCCAGACATCGAGACTGCGATTCACTCGTCGGACGGGACGCGGACGGTGGTCGCCCGGACATCGGCGGCTGGGCGGCCGTTAGAGCGCAATCGTCCTCGCCGGGACAGCCCTTGGCAACTCGGCATTCGGACCCCGGTCCGCTCGTTACGCCGTGATCAGTCGTCCGACCAGCGGGAATCCCGGCGAATCGGATGTTCGGGCGGAATCTCCACGAGTACGATCGGCACGCCGTCCGGGTCCCGGATCCACATTTCGATCAGTCCCCACGGCTCCCGCTGGGGTGCCCGATCGATGGGGATTCCCTTCAGCGCGAGCTCGGCGGCGGCGTCGGAGGCATCCCGCACCTGCAACCAGATCCCGCCGCTGAAGGCCGTCGAAGTTCCCGTTCCACCGTGCCCAGCGACCTCGACCAGCGACTGTCCAGCGAAGAAAACGGTTCCACCTGGATACTCCCTGGCGATCGCGAGACCGAGCCCGTCGCGATAGAACTCGAGCGTTTTCGCGTAGTCGCCAGGCCGCAGAATCACCCGGCTGCTGAGGATCTCCATGTGGCCAGTCCCTTCGTCAGAAGTACCAGGGGTAGGGCGTCCAGTCCGGCTTGCGCTTCTCCAAGAACGCGTCGCGACCTTCGACGGCTTCGTCGGTCATGTACGCCATGCGGGTGGCTTCGCCCGCGAACAACTGCTGGCCGACCAGTCCGTCGTCGAGCAGGTTGAACGCGTACTTGAGCATGCGCTGGGCCTGCGGGGACTTGCCGTTGATGTCGGCGGTCCACTCCAGGGCGACGTCCTCGAGCTCGGCGTGGTCGACGACCTTGTTGACCGCGCCCATCTGGTGCATTTCCTCGGCGGTGTAGGGGCGGCCGAGGAAGAAGATCTCGCGGGCGAACTTCTGGCCCACCATTTTGGCCAGGTAGGCGCTGCCGTAGCCGCCGTCGAAGCTGCCCACGTCGGCGTCGGTCTGCTTGAACATGGCGTGCTCGCGGCTGGCCAGGGTCAGGTCGCACACCACGTGCAGGCTGTGCCCGCCGCCCGCGGCCCAGCCGTTGACCAGTGCGATGACGACCTTGGGCATGAAGCGGATGAGGCGCTGGACCTCCAGGATGTGCAGCCTGCCCGCGCGCGCCTGGTCGACGGTGTCGGCGGTCTCGCCGCTGGCGTACTGGTAACCGCTGCGGCCGCGAATGCGCTGGTCACCGCCGGAGCAGAAGGCCCAGCCGCCGTCCTTGGGGCTCGGGCCGTTGCCGGTGATCAGGACCGCGCCGACGTCGGAGGTCATCCGCGCGTGGTCGAGCACCCGGTAGAGCTCGTCGACGGTGTGCGGGCGAAACGCGTTGCGCACCTCGGGGCGATCGAACGCCACCCGCACCGTGCCCTGCTCGATATGGCGGTGGTAGGTGATGTCGGTCAGATTCTCGAATCCGGGGACCGGTCGCCACAGCTTGGGATTGAACGTCACGCTTGTGATTATTGCCCGCGGCGAAAGATCCGGTGCCAGCGACTTCCGTGCGCCACCGAGCCGAGGACTTGACGGTGTAAAACTACGCGTTACCGTGCAGGTATGAGCGAGCGTGTGAAACCTGTTCCAGATAGTGCCGCCGAATCGGGTGCGCAGCGTTCCAACGGGACGGCGATCCGCCCGCGCATCGACCGCAGCGCGGTGGACGAGGACCGGTACGAGAAGCACGGTGGCTTCCCGAAGGTGTCCCGCGCGCGGATCGGTTCGAATTTCGGGCCTTTCGTCGAGGCCATGCGCACGTTGCAGGATCTGGCGGTTTCCGTCGACGCGCCGGACGAGGTCTTCGGTGAAGCGCTGGCCAAGGCGCGCGAACTCGCCGAACTGCTCGAGCCCTATCGCGCACCGGAATTGCAGGGTCCGGCCGGACGCGCGGTGGAGCTGCCCGGACGCGGCAGTCTGTTGCTGCTGCCCTGGCAGGTGGTTTCGGCGGGGCCGGACGGCATCACCATGACGGGCGAGTTCCGCCGATTCCATCTCGGCGGCAACGGCGCGGCGCACGGTGGCGTGCTTCCGCTGCTGTTCGACGACCTGCTCGGCATGATCGTGCACTACGCGGGCAGGCCGATCAGCCGCACGGCTTATCTACACGTCAACTACCGCAAGGTAACTCCGCTGGAGCGGACGCTGACGGTGTGCGGACGCGTCGATCGCATCGAGGGCCGCAAGACCTTCATCACCGCCGAATTACGCGATGAGCAGGGCGATTTGCTCGCCGATTGTGAAGGGCTGATGGTGCAGTTGCTGCCGTGGCAGCCGTGAGCGGAAAGTAGCTCGTGTGACCGCGCGCACCAGTGCGTATAGTGGCGTGCGCTCGTTCATCGACATCTATTTCGGAGGAACCTGAAAGTGGTTGCAGCACTGTCTGAATCCCTGCTCGACGACGCGAAGCGCTCGGCCTTCCTTGCCGATGCCAAGGAGGTTCTGGACGCCGAGGTGTCGGATAAGGGTGGCGCGTCTGGCCTGGCGGTCAAGGGCGGCTACGCGGCGGTGAAGAAGATCAGCCCGTCCATCGTCCCGGACGCGCTGGAGTCGTTGGCCCCCAAGCTGGTCGAGCAGCTGGAGCCGTTCTGGCAGGAGTACAAGGCCTCGGGTTCGGGTCAGTTCGCCGACCTGCTCGTCGCCAAGTCGGACGAGGTCGCCGAGGCGTTGCTCCAGGTGACCGACGCCCGCGCCGAGTCCTCCTCGCGCCCCGCCCTGCAGAAGGTGTACTCCTCGATGCGCTCCTCGGCCAAGAAGAACGTCATCGAGGCCCTGCCGCGCCTCGGCGACCTGGTGCAGCGCCACGCCAACTGATCACGCGCAGCGAGCGCACGCCGAGTTGCGACCGATCGAACTCGGCGTGCGACCTCGCCCACAGCATGACCCCGCCGCACATCGGCGCAGCGCCCCGAACGCCGAATCAGCGTCCGCACAGCGCGCTGAAGTCCAACCGCTCGATCCCGCCCTCCCAACCACCCCGAGGGCGAGTCTTACGAGCCCGTTCGCGGCCGTCTCGCTTCCGAGCGGTCGAAGCGCATGCGACGAAGTCGCGAGTCTCGACCGCTCGGAAGCGAGACAAAAGGGGCCGCGAACCCGCGCGCGCCAGCGCGCCAACAACACTGTGACCAGGGTGACGGAGACGGCGGGGACACTGTCTGAGAGGCTGGTGACGTGAACCCGTCTACCGCTCAGGCCCGAGTAGTCGTCGACGAACTCGTGCGCGGAGGTGTCCGCGATGTGGTGCTGTGCCCCGGCTCGCGGAACGCTCCGCTGGCTTTCGCGCTGCAAGCCGCCGACGCGGCCGGGCGGCTGCGGCTGCACATGCGTATCGACGAGCGGACCGCGGGCTTTCTCGCCATCGGTCTGGCGATCGCGGGCGGCAATCCGGTCCCGGTGGTGATGACCTCCGGCACGGCCGTCGCGAACCTCGGTCCCGCGGTGCTGGAAGCCAACTACGCGCGGGTTCCGCTGATCGTGTTGAGCGCCAATCGGCCCTACGAGATGCTCGGAACCGGCGCGAATCAGACCGTCGAACAACTTGGCCTGTTCGGTAGCCAGGTGCGCGCCACCATCAGCCTCGGGCTGGCGGAGGACGAGCCGAGCGGCAATGGCAGCGGCCCGTACGGTCAGCAGAACAGTGTGTGGCGCTCGGCGGTGTGCCGGGTGCTCGCCGCGGCCCGGGGCACGCGGTCGGGCAACGCGGGTCCCGTCCACTTCGACATTCCGTTGCGCGAGCCGCTGGTGCCGGATCCGACCGCCGACGCCGGTCCGGAGGGTCGCGCGGACGATCGGCCATGGACCGCGACGCAGTACGCGACGCTGGACGTGCCGCTGGACATCGATTTGACCCCGGACACCGTGGTGATCTCCGGGCACGGCGCCGGCCTGCGTCCCGAGTTGGCCGAGCTGCCGACCGTCGCGGAGCCGACCGCCCCCATGCACGGCCCCGCGCTGCATCCGCTTGCGCTGCCGCTGCTGAAGCCGAAGCAGGCCATCATCACCGGGCGGCCGACCCTGCACCGGCAGGTGTCCAAGGTGCTCGCCGACCCGTCCGTGACGGTCTTCGCGCTGACCACCGGCCCGCGCTGGCCCGATGTGTCCGGCAACGTGGTCGGCACCGGAACCCGTGCGATCACCACGGGAGCGCCGAGCGCGGAATGGCTCGCGCACTGTCGCGCGGTGAACGCCAACGCTCAGCAGGTCGTGCGTGACGCGCTGGCCAAGCATCCGAAGCCGACCGGCCTGCACGTGGCGGCGGTCGTGATGGACGCGCTGCACGAGGACGATCAACTGCTGCTCGGCGCGTCCAATCCGGTGCGCGACGCGGCGCTGGTCTCGCATCCGCGGCCCGGCATCAAGGTGCTGTCGAACCGCGGCGTCGCCGGTATCGACGGCACGGTGTCGACGGCGGTCGGCGCGGCCTTGGCGCACGGCGGCCGCACCGTCGCGCTGATCGGCGACCTGACCTTCCTGCACGACGCGTCCGGGCTGCTGATCGGGCCGGGCGAGCCGCGGCCCGCCGACCTCACGATCGTGGTAGCCAACGACGACGGCGGCGGCATCTTCGAGCTGCTCGAACAGGGCGATCCGCAGTACGCGGGCGTGTTCGAGCGCGTCTTCGGCACACCGCACGGCATGGATCTCGCCGCGCTGTGCGCCGCCTACCGCATCCCGCACCGGCAGGTCGATACCGAGCAGCTGGCGGCCGAGCTGGCCGAGCACGCGCACGGACTGCGGGTGCTGGAGGTGGCCACGGAGCGGTCCAGCCTGCGCGAGCTGCACGCGGCTGTGCGGGCCAAGATCGCGCCCTGAGCTACCGGCTATTCGGTGTCGTCGCGATCCTCGTCGTCGAGCGGCACGGGAATGGCCTGCTCGATGAGGTCGGCCTCGTTCGCGGACCACACGTCGCGATCGACCGCGCTCGGCGCCTCGCGTGCGACGGCGGTTTCCGCGACGGCCCGGTCGTCGGTATCGGCGTCGTCCGTTTGGTAAGCGGGCGTGGACTGCTCGACGCGGTCGGCCTCCGGCGCGTCGTCCAATGTGCGCGGCGTGCTGCGATCGATCATCGTGTGCTCCTCTCCGCTGGTGCTCTCCCGCACGGGGTATACCCAGTTCAGGGCGCGGGCAACAGTCCGACGGCATCGAGATTGCCCCGCCGGCGAGTTTCCCGCAACCGGCGTCGTCTTCATTCCCCCTCGACGGCCGCGCCCCCGTTCACCGGATGCTCCACGAGCGCGAGAGTCCGCCCGGCCATGAACCGCGCCGTGCGGACCGCGACGCCGGTCCGCGTCACCTCGCTGACCTCGACCACCCCGCGCGCGATGCGCACCTCGACCCGCCGACCCGCACGCGTCGCCGCGATTTCGTAACTTCGAGAGCCGTCGCCGACGTCGACGACGATCTCCACCCGATCACCCTTCATCTACCAATTCTCCTCTTTTCCAGGGCTTTTCGCCGTTACGAGTTGGTCGCGGACGACGTCGCAGCCCCGTTCCCTCGGCACCGATGAATTCCGCGCGCTCGCCGGGTCTCAACTGACGCAGACCTCTCACATCCGGCAGGAGACCCGATGACCCCCACGTTCGATTTCGAGCCCGCCGCCACCGCACTGGAAACCGTGGTCGCGGGCATCGCCGACGACCAGCTCGCCGCACCGACGCCCTGCGCCGACACGACCGTGGCCGCGCTGCTCGAACACGTCCTGGAACTGACCGAGGCGTTCCGGCAGTCCGCGACCAAGGAATCCGTCGGCAACAGCACCCCGCCCGCCCTCGAGCACGACTCGAAGCTGCCCGACGACTGGCGCACGCGTATCCCGGCCCAGCTGAAGGCCCTCGTCGCCGCGTGGCGGGAGCCGGACGCATGGGAGGGTGAGACCGAGGCGGGTGGCGTGCGCGAAGCAGCGATCGTGATGGCGGTGATCGCGCTGGACGAGGTCGTCGTGCACGGCTGGGACCTGGCCAAGGCCACCGGCCAGCCGTTCAGCTGCACCGAATCGCACGCGGCGATCCTGTTCGACTTCCTGCGCGAAACCCCGATGTCCGGAACCCCCGGCCTCTTCGGCCCCGTGGTCGATGTGCCCGCCGACGCACCCCTCCTCGACCGTGTGATCGGCCTGACCGGTCGCGACCCGAACTGGTCGGCCCAATCCGACTGAAGGTGTCCGCCAGCCGCCCGGGCAGACCAAATGTCACCTTCGGTCGGGACTTGCCGATCGGTCCGTGACGAAAGTGCCTGCGGCGACCGCATCCAACGCCGCTTGGGCCGCGGAATCGGCGGCCGCCTCGTCGATCGGATCGCCGCTGGCCAGCAGGCGGTAGTAGAGCGGCGCGGAGACGGCGGAGAGGACCGCCCGCGGATCGGTGCCCTCGGGCGCCTCGCCGCGCGCGATCCCGTCCTCGACGCACGGCGCCCACTCGGTGAGGCGGATGTCGTAGAAGCGGCGCAGCGCGGCCGCGGTGACGGGATCGTCGGTGGCGGCGGCGATCACGGCTTGGAACAGGCGGCCTTGGCGCGGATCGGTCAGCGTCTCGGCGACCAGTCGCGCGTTGGCCGTGAGATCGCCGCGCAGCGATCCGGTGTCGGCGCGCGGCACCGACTGCTCGGCCATGTCGGCGAGCAGGTCGGCCACGAGCCCGGCCGGGGTGCCCCAGCGCCGATAGACGGTGGTCTTGCCGACCCCGGACGCGGCGGCGATCTCCGCGAGATCCAGTGTGGCGAAACCGCGTTCGGCGAGGAGATCACCCGCGGTGCGCAGGACGGCCGCGCGGATGCGTGCGGTGCGCCCACCTGGGCGAACCGAGCCGGGAGCGGGCTCTTCGGATGTCATAACGGAACTCCAGTTTCATTTGTGGCGAGCGGGGTGTACTGTTCCAAGTGTTAACGGAACTATAGACCCTTTAGGAGGGCCGTCCCATGAACCTTCGGTCAGAGAACTCACCCATGGAGTACCGGCGGCTCGGCGCGTCGGGTCTGCTCGTCCCGGCCCTGAGCTTCGGAGCGGGCACCTTCGGCGGACGCGGCGAACTGTTCGGCGCGTGGGGCGACACCGATGCCGAGCAGGCGCGTCGGCTCGTCGACATCAGCCTGGAAGCGGGCGTCACGATGTTCGACACCGCGGACGTCTACTCCGACGGCGCCTCGGAGGAAGTCCTCGGCGCGGCCATCAAGGGCAGGCGGGACCGGCTGCTGCTGTCCACCAAGGCGAGCCTCCCGACCGGGCCCGGACCCTACGACGCCGGCTCGGGCCGGGCACGGCTGATCGGCGCGGTCGAGGGCTCGCTGCGCCGCCTCGGCGTCGATCACATCGACCTGTTCCAGCTGCACGCCTTCGACGCGCACACCCCCGTCGAGGAGGTCCTCGCCGCGCTCGACGATCTGGTGCGGGCGGGCAAGATCCGCTACCTCGGCGCCTCCAACTTCGCGGGGTGGCAGCTGATGAAATCCCTTGCCGCCGCGGACCGCAACGGCCTGAGTAGGTACGTCGCGCACCAGGTGTACTACTCGCTGGTCGGCCGCGACTACGAGTGGGAACTGATGCCGCTCGCGCAGGATCAGGGCGTCGGCGCGGTCGTGTGGAGCCCGCTCGGCTGGGGCAGGCTCACCGGCAAGATCCGGCGCGGACAGCCGCTGCCCGCTGGGAGCAGGCTGCACCAGACCGCCGAGGCGGGGCCGCCCGTCGACGACGACGTCCTCTACGACGTGGTTGACGTGCTGGACGAGATCGCCGCCGAGACCGGCAAGACCGTCCCGCAGATCGCGCTCAACTGGCTGCTCGGCCGCCCCACCGTCGCGACGGTCATTGTCGGCGCGCGCAACGAGGAACAGTTGCGCCAGAACCTCGGCGCGGTCGGCTGGCGCCTCGATCAGGACCAGATCGCCCGCCTGGACAAGGCGAGCGCCACCACGCCGCCCTACCCCTACTACCCGTACTACCGCCTGCCGGACTTCACCCGACTCAACCCGCCCGCCGTGTAGTTCGGGATGCGCTCGAACGAGAATGCGGCGCAGGCGGATTCGCGACGCGTTGGGTCGACGCGCGGCGGCTCAGTAAACGTCGCGCACGTAACGCTTCTCGGCGACGAGCTGCTTGCGGAACGCCAGCGCGCCGTCCTCGTCCAGCTTTCCGTGGATGCGGGCGATGGCGAGCAGCGTGTCGTCGACGTCCTTGGCCATCCGCGCCGCGTCACCGCAGACGTAGAAGTGGGCGCCGTCGCGGAGCCACGACCACAGCTCCGCGCCGTGCTCGATCATCCGGTGCTGCACGTAGATTCGCTCCCGCTGATCACGGGAGAACGCCAGATCGAGGCGGGTGAGGAAACCGGTGCGGAACATGTCCTCCAGCTCCGCGCGGTAGTAGAAGTTCTGTGCCGCATGCTGTTCGCCGAAGAACAGCCAGTTGCGGCCGGTCGCGCCGAGCGCCCTGCGCTCCTGGAGGAAGCCGCGGAACGGTGCGATGCCGGTGCCCGGCCCCACCATGATCATCGGTGCTGTCGGGTCCAGCGGCGGCCGGAAATGCGGTGCGCGCTGGAGGAAGATCGGCACCGTCGCATCGCCAACCCGGTCGGCGAGGTAGGTCGAGCAGACCCCGCCGCGCCGGGCTGTCGCGCCCGCCGGTTCGCCGTAGCGCACGACGCCGACCGTCAGCTGCACCTCGTCCGGGCTGACCAGCGGACTCGACGAGATCGAATACTGGCGCGGCTGGAGCTTTTTCAGCGCGCCGAGCCATTCCACCAGGTCGGCGCGCACCGGGAAATCTCGCAGCACGTCGACGGCCTGGCGGTCCCACAGGTAGCCGTCGAGTTCGTTGCGGTTGTCCCTGCGCAGCAGTTTGGCGAGCTGGTTGCTGGCATTGCGGTCGCCGATGAAGCTCAACAGATCGTGGCTGACCTTGGTGATGTCGTACCGGGTGCGCAGCGCCTCGGCCAGCGGCATCTCCCGGTCGTCGACCTCGATCACGCGCCGCCCGTCCAGGCCGGTGGCGGCGAGCCACTCCTCGACCAGCGACGGACAGTTCGACGGCCAAACAGCCAGCGAATCGCCCACCTCGTAGCCCGCGTCCACGCCGCGCAGGTCGAAACCGAACTGGCGCACCTCTTTCGGTGATCCCGCAAGCGAGAGCAGTTCGTTGCGCGCGAGCGGCGCGGCCACCGGCGCGTTGCGGGTGAACGGTGCGGGCGCGGTCCGCGGTGAGCGCGCGGGAGCAGGGGCCTCGGGCCTGGTCAGCACCATGGTGCCGCCGCCCGAACTCGCGGAGCGGACCGATAGGCGCGCGCCCGAACCGCCCGCGGGAGCAGGGCCGTCACCGTCGTCGGGGCCGTCGTTCCCGCCGCCGTCGTTCCCGTCGTCGTTTCCGCCGCCGAACGCGCCGAGCACGTCGTCGAGCCAGCGACTCGCGGGGTCCTCGTAGTCGGGTTCGCAGTCCACCCGCGGCAGCAGCCGGGTCGCGCCGCGCTCGGCCAGCTTCTCGTCCAGTTTGCGGCCGTGCCCGCAGAAATCGTCGTAGGAGGAGTCGCCGAGCGCGAGGACCGCGTAGCGCAGGCCGGTCAGCCGGGTCGCGCTGTCGGTCAACCTGGCCCAGAAATCCGCGCCGTTGTCGGGCGGGCCGCCGTTGCCGAAGGTGCTGCTGATGAACAGCGCGTCGCCGGTCAGCGCCGCGATATCGCAGGAATCCATGTCGAACAGCCGTGGCGCGAAACCGGATTCGGCAAGTCGCTCGGCCGCCGCGGCGGCGAACTCTTCGGCGTTGCCGGTCTGCGAGGCCCACAGCACCGTGACGGGCCGCTCCTCGGCGGCGGGGGCGGGGGACTCGGCGGTCAGCGCGCCGCGCGAGTACATGCCCGCGAGCAGGCCGTCGATCCAGAGCCTGCTGCGGGTGGACAGCGGCGCGGTTTCCGGAAGCACCGGCTGCCCGACGACCGGAAGCGAGTGCAGCGCGGCAAGATACCCGCTGAGGTAGATCTGTTCGGTGTCGCTGAGCGTCGGCGCGACACCGGTGTCCAGGCCGAGCATCACCGCGAGCGGATGCGCACCGTTCGGTGCGGAAACCGGCTCGGGCACAGGCGTTTCGGCCTGTTTCATCGGGGCGACACGGCGCAGCGAGACGGCGCACTGCTTGAACTCGGGCTGGAGCGACGCCGGATCGACGGCGTCGTTGGTGACGGCGTTGATGGTCAGGTACTCACCCTGTTCGTCGTTCCAGTGGAACGGCGCGAAGCAGTCGCCGGGCCGGACCCGGTCGCTGATCTGCACCGGAAGCACGGCTCGCCCACGGCGGGAGGCGATTTCGAGCTGATCGCCGGGACGCACGCCGAGCCGTTCGGCGTCGCGCGGATGCACCTCGAGGAACGGCTGCCCGTTCAACTTCGTGAGCTTGCCGATCTTGCCGGTCTTGGTCATGGTGTGCCACTGGTGTTGCAGGCGACCGGTGTTCAGCAGGAACGGGTAGTCGTCGTCCGGCATTTCCTCGGGAAGCATGTGCGGGCGCGGCCAGAACACCGCCCGCCTGTTCGCGGTGGCGAACGCGAGCCGCGGACGGTGCCCCGCCTGGTCCACGAAGAGTTCCTGGCTGACGCCGTCGTTCAGGTAGCGGATCGGGTTGCGGCGCTTGCCTGGCTCGGCGCACGGCCACTGCATCGGGCCCTCGCGCAGCGCGTCGTAGCTCATGCCGCGCAGGTCGTAACCCGTCGCGGGATTGGCGAACCGCTGGATTTCGGCGAAAACCTCGGCGCTGGAGGAGTATTCGAAGCCTGGGAAGCCCATGGCCGTGGCGACCTGCGCGATCAGCAGCCAATCCGGCCGCGCGTCGCCGAGCGGGTCGACGGAGCGCTGCAACAGGGTGACGTTGCGTTCGGAGTTCACCGACACGCCCTCGGCCTCAGCCCAGAGCGTCGCGGGAAGCAGCAGGTCGGCGTAGGCGTTGGTGGCCGATTCGGTGTAGGCGTCCTGCGCGATCACCAGCTCGGCGGCCTCCAGCCCCGCGATCACCGTCTTCCGATTGGACACGGACGCAACGGGATTGGTGCAGATGATCCACGCGGCCTTGATATCGCCCTCGGCCATGCCGCGGAACATCTCGATGGTGCCCGGCCCTGCCTCGGTGCGAATCGTGCCGGGCTCGACGCCCCAAGCCGTCTCCACGAAGGCGCGGTCCGCGGCCGAGAGCAGCGAGCGCTGGCCGGGCAGGCCGGGGCCCATGTACCCCATCTCGCGCCCGCCCATGGCGTTCGGCTGACCGGTCAGCGAGAAGGGACCGCTGCCGGGGCGGCAGATGGCGCCGGTGGCCAGGTGCAGGTTGCAGATCGCGTTGGTGTTCCAGGTGCCGTGGGTGGACTGGTTGAGTCCCATCGTCCACAGCGTCATCCACTCGCGCGCTTCGCCGATCCAGCGCGCCGCGGTGCGGATGTCCTCTTCGGCGAGGCCGGTGATCTCGGCGACCCGCTCGGGCGGATAGTCGGCGAGGAACTCGGGCATGGCGTCCCAGCCCTCGGTGTGCTCGGCGATGAAGGCCTCGTCGATGTCGCCGTTGGCGACGAGCAGGTGCAGCAGGCCGTTGAGCAGCGCGAGGTCGGTGCCGGGGCGCAGCTGGAGGAACAGGTCGGCGCGCGCGGCGGTGTCGGTGCGGCGCGGATCGGCGACGATCAGCTTGGCGCCCGCCTTCAGCCGATCGGCCATCCGCAGGAACAGGATGGGATGGCAGTCGGCCATGTTCGCGCCGGTGACGAAGAACAGGTCGGCGTGCTCGAAGTCGTCGTAGGAGCCGGGCGGCCCGTCCGCGCCGAGCGACTGCTTGTAGCCGGTGCCCGCGCTGGCCATGCACAGCCGCGAGTTGGCCTCGATGTGCACGGTCCGCAGGTAGCCCTTGGCCAGCTTGGTGGCCAGGTACTGCGCCTCCAGCGTCATCTGGCCGGATACGTACAGCGCGATGGCGTCCGGCCCGTGCTCGTCCAGGATGGCGCGCAACCGGTCGGCGGCCTCGCGCACGGCGGCGTCGACGGCGATCGGCATCGGTTCCCGACCGCGCTCGGGTCGCCGGTAGGCGGTGGTCATCCGGCCCGGCGTGCGCATCAGTTCCGCGTGGGTGGCGCCCTTGGTGCAGAGCCTGCCCGCGTTCGCCGGATGCAGCTTGTCGCCGCTGACCTTCGCGATCACCGGCGCGCCGTCCGGGCCCGACGTGGTCTCGACCGTGATGCCGCACCCCACGCCGCAGTACGAGCACGCCGTTCTGGCGGTGCCCGGCGCGGGGCTGCTGGCTGCGTCCGACATGTCACCGATCATGCGGAACGTCGATTGCGCGGGATTTACCCAACGTTATCGCCAGGTGACAATTCTCCTCACCGCTCCCACTCGCGGCTGTGAGGTGTGTTTTTCGTCACCTTTGCGCAGGTCAGCGGCTTGCGGCGCCGTTCAGCCGAGCTTGTATCCCCGGTGCAGCGCGACGACGCCGCCGCTGAGATTGCGCCACTTGACCGTCGACCACCCCGCCTTGGCGATCCGCATGGCCAGCTGCCGCTGATTCGGCCACGCCCGGATCGACTCCGCCAGGTACACGTAGGCGTCCGGATTGCTGCTGACCGCCCGCGCCACCCGCGGGAGCGTCTTCATCAGGTACTCCATGTACAGCGTGCGGAACACCGGAAAGATCGGTGTCGAGAACTCGGCGACCACCAGCCGTCCGCCCGGCTTGGTGACCCGCAGCATCTCGCGCAGCGCCAGATCGGGATCGGAGACGTTGCGCAGCCCATAGGAGATGGTCACCGCGTCGAAGGAGTCGTCCGCGAACGGCAGGGCCATGGCGTCACCCGCGACCATCGGCACATTGCGGAACCGGCCCGCGGCGAGCATGCCCTTGGAGAAGTCGGTCGCCACGCACCAGGCGCCGGACTTGCCGAACTCCAGGGTCGAGACGCCGGTTCCCGCCGCGAGGTCGAGTACCCGCTCGCCCGGCCGTAGCCCGAGCGCTTTGCGGGTCGCCCAGCGCCAGTAGCGGTCCTGACCCGCGGAGATCACGGTGTTGGTGAGGTCGTATCGCCTGGCGACCCCGTCGAACATCGCTGCGACCTCGCCCGGCTGCTTGTCCAGGGAAGCTCGACCTGCATGCGTTTGCGCCACGCCAACGACCTTAAGCGACTGTCCGTTACGGACCCGCGTGTACCCGATCACAGCGCGCTGTCCGGTGCGTTGCATTCGGGTTCGAGCGGTGCGCTCCCGGGGCTACGCCGTATTCGAAAGGCGGAAATCCCGGCCGGTGACATCGGCGTAGTGACCCATCAGGTCGTCGCACACGGCGGGCCAGGTCCGGTGCAGTACGGACTTGCGTGCGGCGCCGGCGAATCGGGCGCGCAGCGCCGGGTCGCGCAGCGCGGCCACGGCGCTGGGCAGCAGTTCGGTGAACCGGTCGACCGGGAGCAGATAGCCGTTGCGGCAATGCGCGACGAGGTCGCGCGGACCGCCCGCGTCCGGCCCGATGACCGGGACACCGGAGGCCAGCGCCTCCTGCACGCCCTGGCAGAAGGTCTCGTGCTCGCCCGCGTGCACCATCACGTCCAGGCTCGCGTACGCCTGCGCGAGTTCGTCGCCGCGGAGTTCGCCGGTGAACACCGCGTCCGGCATGAGCTGGGCCAGCCGGTTACGTTCCGGGCCGTCGCCGACGATCACCAGCTGAATGGTGGGATCGCCCGCGAGTACCGCCAGCCGCTCGACGTGCTTCTCCGGCGCAAGCCTGCCGACGAACCCGACGACGAGTCGCTCGTGCCCGCCGAGCCAGCGCTCGCGCAGTTCCGCGCGGTGCGCCGACGGGGTGAACCTGGCGATGTCCACGCCGCGACCCCACCGGTGCACCCGCGGGATGCCGTGCCTGGCCAGGTCTTCGGCGGCCGCGCGGGAGGGCGCCAGCGTGCGGGTCGCGCCCTCGTGGATGCGCCGCGTCCACGCCCAGGCCGCACGGCTGGCCAGCCCGAGCCCGTAGCTTTGCGCGAAGCCCGCCACGTCGGTCTGGTACACCGCGATCGTCGGCAGATCCAGGCGCAGCGCCGCGCCGAGGCCACCGGCGCCGAGCAGGAACGGGGAGGCCAGATGCACCAGGTCGGCGTCGAATTCGGCGATCGCGGCGGTGATCCCTGGCTGCGGCAGCCCGACCGGCAGCGAGCTGACCTTGGGCACCATGACCGCGGGGACCCGATGCACCGGGAAACGGCCGTATTCGCTTGCCGCTGCGGGCAGTCCGCGGGGTGTATCGGGCGCGATCACCAGCGCCTGGTGTCCGAGTTCGTCCAGGTGATCGAGCACACGGAGGACGGAATTGACGACGCCGTTCATGTTCGGCAAGAAGGACTCCGAAACGATGGCTACGCGCACCACCTCAGCGTGACCCGTGCAGCGCGCGCCGCAGCCACGCGGACGTGAAGCGCGTGGAAAGTTCCGGCGAACTCCTAGCGCTGTCGCAGACAGTGGACGGGACACCGGCATCCGTCAAAACAGCGCCCGAAGTTGCGGGTCCGCCAGTCGCTCTTCGGTCGCGACCGCACCGAGCACCGCGCGCAGCGTGCTCAGCGCGTCCGAACCGAATTCCCGCACCAGGCGCTGTTCCCGATTCCGGTGGAATCGCCTTGCCGCGGCGAGGGCGGCGTTGCCGCGTTCGGTGAGGTAGAGCAGTTTCGCGCGGCCGTCGGCCGGATCGGGGCGCCGCTCCACGTAGCCGCGCTGCCGCATGTCGTCGACGATCTGCGCGGCGCCCTGCTTGCTGATCCCGAGGCGTTCGGCGAGCTCGCTGACGTTCATCGGCCGCTTGGTCAGGCAGCGGAACACGTACCCGTCGGAGCGGCCCATGTCGTCGAAACCCTGCTCGGCCAAGGACGTTCGCAATTCGACGACGAACTGTTCGTAGGCCAGCCCGAGCAGGATGCCGAGATCCGGGTCTTGCGGAGTGGATGCCATGCCGCCATGATAGACAAGCCAACTTGATCAAGCTGGCTTGTCTATCTCTTCTCGCAGGAGTGGCTATGCACGTCATCAAGGCCGCCGAAGCGCCGCGCTTCGAGCTACCCGGTGTCGAATTCAGCGCCATGGCGGCCCCGAGCCGCGGTTCGGCGGACGTCTGTACCTGGCGGCTCACCGTCGCGCCGCACCACGTCGGCGACGCGGCGCACGTCTTGGACCGCGACGAGGTCTTCATGGTGCTTTCCGGCGTGCTGGAGGTCAGCGGTCAGCGGCTCGGCGCGGGTGATGTCGCGATCGTGCCCGCGGGCGCGCCCATCGCGGTGGGTAATCCGGGCGACGAACCGGCCGTCGCGCACGTCGCCATCGCCGCCGGATTCCAGGCCACCATGGCCGACGGCAGCAAGCTCAGCCCGCCGTGGGCGCAGTGAATCCATCCGGCCGCCGAACTCCGGCGCGCGGTGGCGGACCAAGTCGGCGTGCGGCGGCGACCCAGCTCAGCGTGCCGCGGCCACGGTCACCTTCGGCTCGCGCCTGCCCGCGCGGACGATCAACCACAGCGCGGGCAAAGCCAACGCCCACACCACCACGATCACCGAGAGGGCGGGCTGGATGGCGACCCGGACGTCGCGGCCCGCCACCCGGACCAGATCGGGATCGCTGCGGCTGTACTCGACATTGATGCGCTCGCCGGCGGTCAGGTTGGTCGGGTACAGCACGCCGACCTTCGGATTGTGCGTCTCACCATCGGGTGTGACGTAGATGACCGCCGAACGCAACCGGCCTGCGGAAAGCACCTCGCCGGTGGTCACGCCCTTGTCGGAACTGATCAGGTAGTCGTTGCGCCAAGCGGCGAGCACCAGCAACACCATGAGCACGCTGACGACCGTCGCGGCGGTGAGTACGCCGATCCTCGCCCGCCGCAGGCGGACGGTCCGCCTTTCGGACTGGCTGGTTTCCGACACCGCCACAGGCTACCGACCACCTCGACTAGCGTGTGCGGCCATGTCCCGAAAATTCAGCTTCACCGTGCCCTACGCCGTCCCGGTCGAAGATCTCCACCGGGCACTCACCACCGACGACGCCTGGCGCGCCCGTTTCGCGAACGCCGAGACCGCGACACTCGAGCTGTCGCATCCGGGTGGCGCGGGCACCATCCGCATCCATATGACCGAAAAGGCCCGCAAGGACAAGATTCCCAGCATCGTCGGCAAGGTACTGAAGAACGAACTGGTGCTCTCGCGCATCGACGACTGGCAGGCATTGGACGGCGAGATCGCCAAGGGCGTCTTCCAGGCGAGCACCACGGGCGTCACGAGTGAGATGTCGGGCTCTTTCGAACTGCGCCCCACCGCAGAAGGGTGCGAGATCGACGTCGTCGGCACCGTCACGGTCAAGGTGTCGCTAGTCGGCGGCGCCATCGAGCCGCTGGCCGAGCAACTGTTCCACCGGGTGCTCAACAGCGAGCGCAAATTCTTCGAGGAGTGGCTCACCGCGGAGGCGACCGCCTGATCCGGTCCGTCGAATCGGGCGCCCCGCGTCGGGCGCCCGATTCCGTTCCGGCCCGTCACCGCGCGGCGAAGTCCTTCGGATCGAATTCCTTCTGTTCCACCAGCACCAGCCAGTTGCCGGAGTTGTCCCGGATGATCGCCTCGGTGCCGTACGGCCGTTCGGCGGGCGGCTGGATGAACTCGACGCCCTTGGCGGTGAGCTCCTCGAAGGCCTTCTGACAATTCTCGGTCCGCAGACCCAGCGCGCCGTGCGTGCCGTTGGCCAGCGCCCGGCGAACCGCCTCGGCCATGTTCTCGTCCAGCGGCGGACCGGGGATCATCAGCGTGACCTCCAGTTCCAGGTGGTCCGGGTGCGCGATGGTCACCCAGCGGAAGCCGTTCTCGCCCATGGTGACGTCGCCGGTCTCCACGAAACCGAGCTTGTCGATGTACCACCGCTTGGCCTCGTCCTGATCGGTGACGTACACGGTGACCAGGGAGATGTTCGAAATCGTCGTCATGTGCCCAGGCTATGGGCGGCCGCCGCGCTGTGGCTTCTCCGAAATTGCGGTGTCTTCACGGCTGTCCGCGGTCGGACAGTCCGTGCATGAACACGTAGCAGCCGGGAATGCGCGGCGCGCCGTCGGCGAACTTCGCCTGGTACTCCGACGGGGTGACGCCGATCAACTGGCGGAACTTGGAACTGAACGAGCCGAGGCTGGCGTAGCCGACCATCATGCAGACCTCGGTGACCGTCAGGTTGGTGGCGCGCAGCAGATCCTGCGCGCGTTCGATGCGGCGTTCGGCCAGGTAAGCGGCCGGGGTCCTGCCGTACACCGCCGCGAAGGCACGCAGGAAGTGGTACTTGGAAACCCCTGCGGCGGCGGCCAATTCGTCCAGGTTCAGCGGGTCGGCGTATTGCCGATCCGCGAGATCCCGCGCCTTGCGCAGGTGCGGAAGGAGGTAGAGCGCGGGCAATCCGCGTGGTTCGCCCATCGCGTGCCTCAGGTGAAGGGAGGCAGGTCGTCGTAGCGCATGGACGCCCGTCCCGCGAGCCGCCATGCGCGCGCGGTGATGTCCAGGTCCTCGTCGGTGACCAGGTTGCCCATCACGCGAACCGCGGTGCGCTGCAAGTACTTCGAGCGCATCACCGGAGGGCCGCCGGTCGGGACCATGCGGGGATGGGTGGCCAGGCCCGCGATCCGGCGCGCCGCCGAGAACGTGCGACCGTAGCGTGCGCGCAGCAGATCCGGCCACAGGCCGGTGAAATCGGGGGCGTCCAGCAGGTCGGCGAGCATGTGCCCGCCCTCGAGGCCGTAGTCGATGCCCTCGCCGTTGAGCGGGTTCACGCAGCCCGCGGCGTCGCCGATCAGCACCCAGTTGCGGCCGGCCACGTTCGACACCGCGCCGCCCATCGGCAGCAGCGCCGAGGCCACCGCGCGCAGCTCACCCTCGAACTGCCACTCCTCGTAACGCTGCGATGTGTAGTGGCGCAGCAGCGGTTTCAGCGCGATGTGCGAGGGCCGACGCTCGGTGGCCAGCGAGCCGACGCCGATGTTGACCTCGCCGTTGCCCAGCGGGAACACCCAGCCGTAGCCGGGCACCAATTGGCCGTCGGCATCGCGCAATTCGAGGTGCGAGGTGATCCACTGATCGTCGCTGCGGCCGGACTTGATGTAGGCGCGCGCCGCGGTGCCGTACGCGAACCGCCGGTGCCAGACGCGGCCGAGCAGCTTGCCGACCGGTGAGCGCACGCCGTCCGCGACGACCAGGATGTCGCAGGCGATCTCGCGCGACCCCTCGGCCGTTCGCACCGTCACACCCGTGACACGGTCACCCGCGCGGGTGACATCCACCACCTTCGTGCCGTCCACCATCCGCGCGCCGGACTTCACCGCCGTTTCGCGCAGCTTGTCGTCGAGTTCGGTTCGCGCGACGGCACTTCCGTAGCTCGGAAATCCGCCGCCCGGCCAGTTGAGCAGGGCTTCTCTGCCGAAGCCTGTCATCCGAAGGCCGTGGTTGACCGTGTGCGCGCGCAGCCACTCGCCGAGACCGAGGTGTTCCAGCTCCTTGGTCGCCCGCGGCGTCAGACCGTCGCCGCAGGTCTTGTCCCTCGGGAAGACCGCGGCGTCGGTGAGCAGTACGTCGCGGCCGGCGCGTGCGGCCCAGGCAGCCGCGGCGGAACCGGCCGGACCTGCGCCGACGACGAGAACTTCGGCGCGATCGGGCAGCGGGTTTCCCCCGCGGTCCTCGGCTGAGACATCCGGTGCACCCATGCGCTCAATACTTGCAGGACAGCCGGATCGGTGTCGACGCAGGACCGCTCGCCAGGTCGGCCGATCGGGCCACGCCCAAGTGTGGAAAAGTGTCTGATACACCGCATAGTGACGGTGTTCATGGGCCGCGCGGACTGAACACGCTAGGTTCTCTACCGTGGGGTCGGACGCGGCGCTGGGAGATGAGATGAGCACATCGGCTGTTAGTGATGAGAGCACGGTGGTCGCCGGGGTCGAACTCGGAGACCCCGAGCTCGCGGCGAGCGTCCGCAACGGCCTGGAAGAGGTCGAGAAACTCCTGATCGCCGAACTCTCCGACGGCGAGGACTTCCTGCAGGACGCGGCACTGCACCTGGCGCGGGCTGGCGGCAAGCGGTTCCGTCCGCTGTTCACCATCCTCACCGGCCAGCTCGGTCCGCGCCCCACCGATCCGGCTCTGATCACCGCGGGCACCGTCGTCGAACTCGTGCACTTGGCCACGCTGTACCACGACGACGTGATGGACGAGGCCCCGATGCGCCGCGGCGCGCCGAGCGTCAACTCGCGCTGGGGCAATAACGTCGCGATCCTGGCGGGCGACTACCTGTTCGCGCACGCCTCGCGCCTCACGTCCACGCTCGGCCCCGACGCGGTCCGCATCATCGCCGAGACCTTCGCCGAACTGGTCACCGGCCAGATGCGCGAGACCGTCGGCGCCCGCGACTCGCAGGACCCGGTCGAGCACTACCTGCGCGTCGTCTGGGAGAAGACCGGGTCGCTGATCGCCGCGGCCGGTCGTTTCGGCGGCACCTTCTCCGGCGCGCACCCCGAGCACATCGAGCGGCTGGCCCGCCTCGGCGACGCGGTCGGCACCGCCTTCCAGATCTCCGACGACATCATCGACATCTCCTCGGCCTCCGAACAGTCCGGCAAGACCCCCGGCACCGACCTGCGCGAGGGTGTGCACACCCTGCCGGTGCTCTACGCGCTCCGCGACGAGGGCGCCGAGGGCGACCGGCTGCGCAAACTGCTCGCCCGTCCGCTGGAAACCGACGAGGAGGTCGCCGAGGCGCTGGAACTGCTCGCGCACTCGCGCGGCATGGTGCTCGCCAAGGAGAAGCTGCAGGGCTACGCCGACCTGGCGCACGCCGAGCTGTCCGCGCTGCCCGCGGGCCCGGCCAACGATGCACTCGAACAGCTGGTTCGCTACACCATCGAACGCGTCGGCTGAGTTTTTGGCGCGCTGGCGCGCGCGTGTTCGCGGCCTTTATGTCTCGCTGCCCAGCGGTCGAGACTCGCGACTTCGTCGCATGCGCTTCGACCGCTGGGCAGCGAGACGGCCGCGAACGGTCGCTCGTCGGGCTCGCTCCGTGCGGGGCTGGGAGCGGCCGGATGGTGCGTTCGTGAATGTGGTTTGGCGGGCTGCAGAGGGTTGCTCGTCGGTTGGGAAGCGAGACGGCCGCGAACGGTCGCTCGTCGGGCTCGCTCCGGGGTGGTTGGCAGGGTGTGGATGGTGCGTTGGCGGTCGTGGTGCGGCGGGTCGGGAAGCCACACGGGGTCGAGACTCGCGACTTCGTCGCATGCGCTTCGACCGCTGGGCAGCGAGACGGCCGCGAACGGTCGCTCGTCGGGCTCGCTCCGGGGGTGGTTGGTAGGGCGTGGACGGTGCGTCGGCGATCGTGGTGCGCCTCGGCCCGAAGCCCGCAGCGGGCTTGTCGTCGGTCATCCCGGCAGTACCCGGGGTCGATCATCGTCGGGAGCTAGCAGGAACTTTCCCCCGAAATCTATCGTTGATCTCGCATAACGAACTCGACGGACGGGGGAGTGGGCAAGGAGACCTATGCACGGGCACGGGTATGCGAACGGATTGAAGACATTCGGTCTGATGGTCGGGCTCTCGGCCATCATCGTGTTCGCCGGGGCAATGTTCCGCAGCCCGACGATCCTGGTGATCTCCATCCTGCTGGCCGTCGGCATGAACGCCTGGGCCTACTTCAACAGCGACAAGCTCGCGCTCAAGGCGATGCACGCGCAGCCGGTCAGCGAGCTCGAAGCGCCCGTCATCTACCGGATCGTGCGGGAACTCGCGACGACGGCGCGCCAGCCGATGCCGCGGCTCTACATCAGCCCGACCAACGCGCCCAACGCCTTCGCCACCGGACGCAACCCGCGGCACGCCGCGGTCTGCTGTACCAGCGGCATCCTGCAAATCCTCGACGAACGCGAACTGCGCGCGGTGCTCGGCCACGAACTCTCGCACGTCTACAACCGCGACATCCTCATCTCGTCCATCGCGGGCGCGCTCGCCGCGGTCATCTCCGGCCTCGCCAACCTCGCGTTCTTCGCCTCGGCCTTCGGCGGCCGCGGCAACGGCGGCCCGAACATCATCGGCGTGCTGCTCGTCTCCCTGCTCGGCCCGATCGCCGCCACCCTGATCAAGCTGGCCGTCTCCCGCTCCCGCGAGTACCAGGCCGACCAATCCGGCGCCGAACTCACCGGCGACCCGCTCGCGCTCGCCTCGGCACTGCGCAAGCTGGAACGCGGCGTACAGGCCGCCCCGCTGCCCCCTGAGCCGCAATTGACGGCCCAGTCGCACCTGATGATCGCCAACCCGTTCCGCACGGGCGAGCGGGCCGCACGCTGGTTCTCCACGCACCCGCCGATGGCCGAACGCATCGCCCGGCTCGAGGAAATGGCGGGCGGCCCGCGCAACTACTGACCGTGGCCTATCGGTAGTTGACGAACTGCAGCGCGATACCGAAATCCTCGCCCTTCAGCAGCGCGATCACGGCCTGCAAGTCGTCGCGCTTCTTGCTGCTCACCCGCAGCTCGTCGCCCTGGATCTGCGCCTTCACACCCTTCGGGCCCTCGTCCCGGATCTTCTTCGAGATCTTCTTCGCCTTCTCGGCATCGATGCCCTGCACCAGGCTGCCGGTGATCTTGTACGTCTTGCCGGAAGCCACCGGCTCGCCCGCGTCGAACGCCTTCAGCGAGATGTCCCTGCGGATCAACTTCTCCTTGAACACCTCGAGCGCGGCCTTCACCCGCTCCTCGGCCTCGGCCGTCAACACGATCTTGTCCTCACCGGACCACTCGATCTTCGCGCCCGTGCCGCGGAAGTCGTAGCGGGTGTTCAGCTCCTTCTCCGCCTGATGCAGAGCGTTGTCGACCTCCTGCCGGTCGACCTTGCTGACGACATCGAAAGACGAATCGGCCACACTACGCTCCTGTTCCTGACGGTCCGACGGGCTCACTGCACCGGTGCAACCGGCATCGTCAGTTCTACCCGGAAGCCCGACCGTAGTCCCGTCGCAGGGCCGTTGGCCAGCCGGTTTGCATTCGACACCGGGGTTCGTTGTATTCTGCTCTGCGCGCCGAGAAAGCGCACGTAAGGCAGGTTGCCCGAGCGGCCAATGGGAGCAGACTGTAAATCTGTCGGTGAAAGCCTACGTAGGTTCGAATCCTACACCTGCCACTCCACTCACAAGCGAGCCCTACATGCAGAAAGCGCATGTAGGGCTCGCTTCGTATTGACTGTGGGGGTGCAACCCCCACACCCCGCCCGGCGGGGCTTCGCCCCCCGGGCCCCCCCTTGCAGTGGTTGCGTTTGTGGGGAAGTGCGGTTGGGGTCTTGGTTGGTTTTCGAGGTGGTTTCGTTGGTGCCGCCACGACGCACATGTCGATGATTCCCGCGCCTCGAATGTCTTTGATCGGCGATCTGTGAACCGTCCATCCGGGGAAGTGAAGATCACAAACTTTGAGCCGCCCAGGTCGGCCGTAACGGACGAGCGCGCGGCGAGCGCGTATCCGCGCGGAGTTCTACCTCTCTCGATCAGCTCTCGACGTCCTTCGATCGGTCGCTGACAACAGGTCGATTCGGCGCCCTGCGGCCTGTTCCTGCGAGCGCGATGCGTGGTGCTGGAGGGTAGGGCGGTCGGTGTCTCGAGCTCTTGCCGAGCGGTGTGGTGCGGGGTGGCGCGCCGAGGGCGATTTTCGGGTCTTTCGCGTGCGGTGAAAACTGGCTCTGACCTCGGAATTTGGAAGTGTGAGCGTTGGGTGTGTAATCTCGTTCAAGACTTCGCCGCCCCGGGGCCGAGAAGATGGGTCTCGGTGCGGAAGTAGTCATGCCCCCTTAGCTCAGTCGGCAGAGCGTTTCCATGGTAAGGAAAAGGTCAACGGTTCGATTCCGTTAGGGGGCTCGCCGGATTGCCGGTGGTGACCGACTCGGCATCGCACCCATGGTCGTGGGGCTGGGCTCGCACCACTGCAATGCGACGCCGTGGCGGTGTAGCTCAGTCGGTAGAGCAAACGACTCATAATCGTTGTGTCGCCGGTTCAAGTCCGGCCATCGCTACCAAAACCGATTACGCCCATCAGGTACCGGAAAGAAGGAAAGTCGTGGCCGCGAAGTCCACCGATGTCCGGCCAAAGATCACCTTGGCCTGCGAGCAGTGCAAGCACCGCAACTACATCACCAAGAAGAACCGGCGCAACGACCCGGACCGGCTGGAGCTGAAGAAGTTCTGCCCGAACTGCGGCACGCACCGGGCGCACCGCGAATCCCGCTGATCCCACCCACGCGTGAAACTGCCGCGTGAAGGGCAACCGGGACGCTGATCCCGGGATCTCGGAACCGTGAAGCTGTGCAGGGCCGGACATCAGTCCGGCCCTGAGCGCTTTCTACGGGTCGGGTGCGGTGGTGAACGCTCGCCGACCCCGGGGTGCGGGGTCAGATAGGTACATTCCTCCCGTGACAATCAACACCGGTACAGAAGAAGCGGTCCAGGCGAGCGAGGCGGACCTCGACCCCGCCGCCCACGCCGCGGCGATGGTCGGTCACCACTACCGCGTCGACGACTACTACGAGGTCGGCCGCGAGAAGGTCCGCGAATATGCCCGCGCCGTGCAGGACTACCACCCGGTGCACTGGGACGAGGACGTCGCCGCCGAATACGGCTACGACGGCCTCCTCGCGCCCCTCACCTTCATCTCCCTGGTCGGCATTCTGGCCCAGCGCAAGCTCTTCGAGCGGATCGTCACCGGCTACGACCTCAGCCAGATCATGCAGACCGACCAGATCCTGGAATTCCACCGGCCCATCCGGGTCGGCGACCAGCTGACCTGCGACGTCTACCTGCACTCCTTCCGGCAGGCGTTCGGCGGCGACATCATCGTCACCAAGAACATCGTCACCGCGCAGAACGACGAACTGGTGCTCACCACCTACACCACGCTCGTCGGCCGCAGCGGCGCCGACATCGACCCCAACCTCACCGGCGCCGTCCGCAACGTGCTCATGCACGGCATCGGCGAGGAAGCGCCGGACCACCACCCACGCACCGCGGCCAAGAGCCAGCAGCCCGCCCCGATCACCGTCATCCCTGAGGTCGCGCCGAGCAAGCACGCGATCAATTTCGAGGACGTCTCCGTCGGCGACGAACTGCCCACCCGCATCGTCCGCCTCACCCGCGGCGACCTGGTCAACTACGCGGGCGTCTCGGGCGACGCGAACCCCATCCACTGGAGCGACGACGTGGTCAAGCTCGTCGGCCTGGACAACGTGGTCGCGCACGGCATGCTCACGATGGGCCTCGGCGGCGGTTTCGTCACCTCCTGGCTCGGCGATCCCGGCGCGGTCAAGGAATACAACGTCCGCTTCACCAGCCCGGTCTACGTCGGCGCCGACGAAGCGGCCGAAATCGAGTACACGGGTAAGGTGAAGTCCGTGGATCCGGAGACGCGGACCGCGGTCGTCGCCATCGTGGCGAAGTCGGCGGGCAAGAAGATCTTCGGCCGCGCGACGGCCACCGTGCAACTGGCCTGACCTGGTCGATCGACCCTGATTGGCTATTGGCCTAGGCGGTAACGTACACTCAGGTTCTCTGGGGTTCACCAGCCGCTGCGCGCTGCTCTGTGGGGCTGGTTCCAGGCGGTCCGGAGGACGATCTCCGAAGGACTGCCCATGGGAGCCGGCAACCGCCGAAGCAGCGCGCGTGTTGTGTGGACCGGAGTGACAACTGAATACAGACAATGGTCGGACATCGAGTTCCACCGTCCGACCAAAGGGGCGTAGCTCAATTGGCAGAGCAGCGGTCTCCAAAACCGCAGGTTGCAGGTTCAAGTCCTGTCGCCCCTGCCCTTAAGCCAGCGACGGAGAGAGGATCGACGTGAGTGACGAGCGGGAACCTCGCCACGGCGCGGCCGACGAAGGCGATGGCACCGCCGCGGTGAGCCGGCCGAGCGGAAAGCGGTCCGCCCGGCGGGCCCGTTCTGGCTCCACGTCGGCCGACACCGGCTCGATCGCCACGATCGACCGGACGTCGCTGAAGAAGGACAAAACTGCCGGAAAGGCCAAGCGCGAAGGATCGGGTAATCCGTTCAAGCGTTTGATCAAGTTCCTGCGAGAGGTCATCGCGGAACTGCGCAAGGTGATCTGGCCCAACCGGAAGCAGATGGTCACCTATACGAGCGTTGTTCTGGTGTTCGTGGTCTTCATGGTCGCGTTCATCAGCGGGTTGGATGTGGCGTTCGTCAAGGGTGTCGACTGGCTGTTCGGCTAGTAGTACGACGCCGACGCCGGTAGCCGATCCCGGGGGCGGACCGGCGGGAGCAATCCGCCGCGCCCGGCCCGGCACGCAGAGGATATACGTGACGACACAGGAAGCGAGTGCCCCAGTGAGCACCCCGGAGAACGACACAAACGACGAGTTCCCGGTCGACGACGCAGTGGTGGAGCCCGCCGAGAACGAGGCGGAAGACGCCGCGGCCGTCGAAGAAGCTGTGGTCGAGGAATCCGCACCCGCTACCCCGATCGACGCCGAGCCCGCGGATCCCGTCGCCGAGATGAAGGCCGCGCTGCGGCGCGCCCCTGGCGACTGGTACGTCATCCACTCCTACGCCGGTTACGAGAACAAGGTGAAGGCCAACCTCGAGACCCGCGTGCAGAACCTGGACCTCGAGGAGTACATCTTCCAGGTCGAGGTGCCGACCGAAGAGGTCACCGAGATCAAGAACGGCCAGCGCAAGCACGTCAACCGCAAGGTGCTGCCCGGCTACATCCTGGTTCGCATGGAGCTCAACGACGAGTCGTGGGGCGCGGTGCGCAACACCCCCGGTGTCACCGGGTTCGTCGGCGCCACCTCCCGGCCCTCGCCGCTGTCCATCGACGACGTGGTGAAGTTCCTGGTCCCGGCCGCCCAGCAGAAGAAGGCACCGGCCGCCGCTGCCGCCGCCGCGAGCGCCGAAAGCGCCGCCGAGGTGGCCCCCAAGCCGGTCATCGAGGTCGACTTCGAGGTCGGCGAGTCGGTCACCGTCATGGACGGCCCGTTCGCGACGCTGCCCGCCAGCATCTCCGAGGTCAACGCCGAGCAGCAGAAACTCAAGGTGCTCGTCTCGATCTTCGGTCGCGAGACGCCGGTCGAGCTGGCGTTCACCCAGGTCGCGAAGATTTAATCCCACCTCCGCCCTCGCCCCGGCCGCCGGGACCGAGGGCGGAGTGCGTCCGACCGGTTGGGCGCGGGGCCGGGCAACCGGCCCACTCGAAGGACGAGGGCACGCCCCCCGGTAAGGTGTATGGGTTCGTGCGCGGATCCGAACAGCGTCAGCCGGATTCGTTCGCGAGCGCCGGGCCGCGTGCCCGGCTGCGGGCAGCGCCCGCGACAGGCTTACGGCAACCGTAAGGACCCGAAACCAAGGAAGAAAGATGCCCCCCAAGAAGAAGAAGCTCGCCGGGATCATCAAGCTGCAGATCCAGGCCGGCCAGGCGAACCCGGCTCCGCCGGTTGGTCCCGCCCTCGGTCAGCACGGCGTCAACATCATGGAGTTCTGCAAGGCGTACAACGCGGCGACCGAGTCGCAGCGTGGCAACGTCATCCCGGTCGAGATCTCCGTTTACGAAGACCGGTCCTTCGACTTCAAGCTGAAGACCCCGCCCGCCGCCAAGCTGCTGCTCAAGGCCGCAGGCGTGCAGAAGGGCTCGGCCGAGCCGCACCGCACCAAGGTCGCCAAGGTGACCATGGACCAGGTTCGCGAGATCGCCAAGACCAAGATGGAAGATCTCAACGCCAACGACCTGGACCAGGCGGCGAAGATCATCGCGGGCACCGCGCGCTCGATGGGTATCACCGTCGAAGCCTGAGCCGGAACTCGGTGGGAGGGTCGGCCAGACCCGGAAACCACTTCTGAACCAAGAACTTTAAGGACAGAGAATCATGGCAAAGCGAAGCAAGGCGTATCTCGCCGCGGCCGAGAAGGTCGATCGCACCAAGCTGTACTCCCCGCTGGCCGCCGCGCGCCTGGCGAAGGAGACCGCGACCACCAAGACCGACGCGACCGTCGAGGTCGCCGTCCGTCTCGGCGTCGACCCCCGCAAGGCCGACCAGATGGTCCGCGGCACCGTCAACCTGCCGCACGGCACCGGTAAGACCGCCCGCGTCATCGTGTTCGCGGCCGGTGAGAAGGCCGCCGAGGCCGAGGCCGCCGGCGCTGACGCCGTCGGCGCCGAGGACTTGATCGAGCGGATCCAGGGCGGCTGGCTGGACTTCGACGCCGCGATCGCCACCCCGGACCAGATGGCCAAGGTCGGCCGTATCGCGCGTGTCCTCGGCCCGCGCGGTCTGATGCCGAACCCGAAGACGGGCACGGTCACCACCGACGTGACCAAGGCCGTCAACGACATCAAGGGCGGCAAGATCAACTTCCGCGTCGACAAGCAGGCCAACCTGCACTTCGTGATCGGCAAGGCCTCCTTCGAAGAGGCCAAGCTGGTGGAGAACTACGGCGCCGCGCTGGACGAGATCCTGCGTGCCAAGCCGTCGACCGCCAAGGGCCGCTACGTCAAGAAGGTGACGGTCTCGACGAACACCGGACCGGGCATCCCGGTGGACCCGAACCGCACCCGCAACCTCCTCGAAGAGGACGCGTAAGCAGCACCGAGGTCTCCTGACCTCACCACCGCCGAGGGCGGGAACGCAATCGCGTTCCCGCCCTCGGCGCATTCTTCGGCCTGTCCGCGGGTAGCGGGCCCCCTGTTCGGGTATCGGATTGAGAGCAATGCGGACATCTATCTGGCTGCCGGACTGATATCGCGCTACGCTTATTGCGGATATGAGGAGGCCCTTTCATGGCGAAGACCAGCGTAGACGTAGATATGGCGAAGTTGGATCGTGCCAAGGAAATCCTCGGCACCGAGACACTTCGCGACACCATTGATGCCGCTTTTCGCGAGGTGATTCGGATCGACTCGGTCCGCAAATTGGTTGGCCTCGCCGAAGACGGTGCCTTCGCGGCGCTGCTGGAGCCGGACGCCGAGGATCGCCTGTGGGGGTGACGCGGTACCTCGCCGACAAGAGCGCACTGGCGCGACTGCATCTCGCCCCCGTCCGAGATGTGTTGGTCCCCTTGATGGATCGTGCCCTGGTGCATATCTGCGGAGTCACCGAGTTGGAGATGTTGTACTCGGCGCGCAACGCTGATGACCGAGCCCGTATCCGGGGAGTCCTGCACGAATCACTCGAATGGGTGGAAACTCCCGAGGACCTCTGGACGCAGGCGTCGGACTTACAGTCGCTGCTGACGGACAAAGCTCAACACCGGTCCGCCTCGATCGCCGACCTCGTCGTCGCGGTGACCGCGGAGACCCATCGGCTGACGGTGCTGCACTACGACAACGACTTCGACACCATCGCGTCTCATACGGGGCAGCCGACATCCTGGGTTGTCCCTGCTGGATCGGTGTGACGGCCGGCTGCAGCGTCGAGTGCAACCGGCCGCCGTTGTGCGGACCGAGCCTATTCCCGCTCGCCGTCCGCCGGTTCAGCGGGTTTGCGCCAGCCCAGCAGGACCGACTCTCCGCTCTGCGCACCCCAGGGCAGGAAGATCGCGACGAGTAGCGCGCAGACCACGACGGCGCCCGCTGCGACGAGGGAGGCCGCGTGCGAACCCTGGAGGGCGGCGGTTTTCATTGCGGTGATGAGGTTTTCGCGCTGGGCTTCGAGGAACGCGGGGAGTTCCTGTTTGCGGAGTTCCAGCACGCTGAGCGGGCTGGCCGCGACCAGGCTCTTCTGGTCCTCGTTCATCAGGGTGCTCGGCACGCGGACGAGCAGCGGTTCGACCCGGGTCGTGTAGTAGGAGGCCACGATCGAGCCGAGGACGGCGACGCCGAGGGTGCCGCCGATCTCGCGGGTGGTGTCGTTCACCGCCGAACCCGCGCCCGCCTCGTTCAATGGCAGTGAGCCCATGATGGATTCGGTGGCCGGGCCCTGGACGATGGCCAAGCCGAGCGCCATCGACACCATCGAGGGCAGCACATCGGTGACGTAGCCGCTGTCCACCGTGACCTGGCCGCCCAGGTAGAGGCCCAATCCGGTGAGCAGCAGGCCGAAGACGATCACCGGCGTCGTGCCCCAGCGTTGCGCGAGCAACGTCGCGACGGGCGCGCCGATGGCGACCGAGAACGCGAACGGCAATGATGCGATGCCGAATTCGAGCGGCGTGTACTCGCGCACCCCTTGGAAATATTGGGTGATCAGGAACAGAAAGCCGAACATCGAGAAATAGCCGACGGCAATCGACAACGCGGGCATCGAAAAACGCCGATTGCGGAACAAACGCATATCCAGAATCGGTGCCGCAGTGCGTAATTCCCACGCGATGAACGCGGCGAGCAGCGCGACGCCGAGCGCGCCGGCGGTCAACGTGGTGACCGACAGCCAGCCGTAGTGCGGCGCCTCGATGATGGACCAGACGAGCAACGTGATGCCCGCGATGGACAGCGCGATGCCGGGCAGATCCAGCCTGCCGACGTGCGCGGACCGCGATTCGGGCACCCACAGCAGCGTGGCGACCAGCGCGACCAGCGCGACCGGCACGTTGATCCAGAAGACCGAGTGCCAGCTGAAGTGCTCGAGCAGCCAACCGCCGGAGATCGGGCCGATGGCGATCGCGAAGCCCGCCATGGCCGTCCACGCCGCGATGGCCAGCGCGCGTTCGCGCCGGTCGGTGAAGATGTTGATGATCAGGGCGAGGGTGGCGGGGAAGACGGCCGCGGCGAACACGCCCATGGCCGCGCGGGCCGTGATGACCGCGCCCATCGAATCCGACAGTGCGCCACCGACAGACATGACGGCGACGCCGACCAGGCCGATTGCCATCACCCTGCGGCGTCCGTAGCGGTCGCCGAGGTTGCCGAAGGCCAGCAACAGTCCGGCGAAGGTCAGGGTGTACGCGTCGACGACCCATTGCAGGCCGCTGACACCGGTGGCCAGCTCGACACCGATCGAGGGGAGGGCCACGTTGACGATGGTGTTGTCGAGGACGACCAGCAGTTCGGCGAGGCAGATGACTGCCAGGGCGAGAAAGCGCTGGTTGCGTCGTTCCAGCAACACCGGTGGATCGACTATGGAGGTTGCCATAGTTCAGCAGCCAATCAGATATCTGTCACTCTTGGTAACACTTGTTGCTCGCGATATCCGACACATCGGCCGTGAAAAGTGACGTGCGGCACAACAACTCGATCGCCGAAGGGTCCCGATTTGCACCGAGTCGGGGGCCGTTTTGGCAGATGAGGGGGACGCCAGGTACTGTGGGCGTCAGTTATCGACGAGTTCGATCGCTACCCAATCCGTTCTACCGAAGACCGTTGGTCGCCGATCCCGCATGGGTTCGGTCGAAGGTCCGGCGACATTGCCGGCGGCCCACGCAGGGAGAACCGAGGCTGGGAGTCGATTCGAGTCCTGTGACTCGTGTTGATCTTTCCTTCGCGCCCCGGAACGCCTTGCGTCCGGGGCGTTCGTTTTGTCGCCGGGCTCTCGGATCGGTAGTTCGTGTACACGAACCGACATCCAGAGAGGAGGCGAAGTATGGCAAAGGCTGAGAAGGTCACCGCGGTCGAGGAGATCGCGGAACAGTTCCGGAACTCGACGGCCACCGTTGTCACGGAATACCGTGGCCTGTCGGTCGGCAAGCTCACCGAACTGCGGCGTGCGCTCGGCGCGGAGGCCACGTACTCCGTCGCCAAGAACACCCTGGTCAAACGCGCCGCCGCCGAGGCGGGCGTGGAGGGCCTCGACGACTTGTTCGTGGGACCGACCGCCATCACCTTCATCCAGGGTGAGCCGGTCAACGCGGCCAAGGCGCTCAAGACCTTCGCCAAGGACAACAAGGCGCTCATCATCAAGGGCGGCTACATGGACGGCGCCGCGCTGTCCGTCGCCGAGGTCGAGAAGATCGCCGACCTGGAGACCCGCGAGGTCCTGCTTGCCAAGCTGGCCGGCGCCCTCAAGGGCAACCTCGCCAAGGCCGCGGGCCTCTTCAACGCTCCCGCTTCGCAGGTGGCCCGCCTGGCCGCCGCGCTGGAGGAGAAGAAGCGCGCCGAAGGCGGAGCCGCCGAGTAATTCCCCCTGTGCGCGGGCGGAACGCCCCCACGGACACCAACTACCGAAAGGAAAACAACAATGGCCAACGTTGACGAACTGCTCGAGACCTTCGGCAACATGACCCTGCTCGAGCTGTCGGACTTCGTCAAGAAGTTCGAGGAGAAGTTCGAGGTCACCGCCGCTGCTCCGGTCGCCGTCGCTGCCGTCGGTGGCGCTGCCGCTCCGGCCGAGGCCGCCGAGGAGCAGGACGAGTTCGACGTCATCCTCGAGGGTGCCGGCGACAAGAAGATCCAGGTCATCAAGGTGGTCCGCGAGATCGTCTCCGGCCTGGGCCTGAAGGAAGCCAAGGACCTGGTCGAGGGTGCCCCGAAGCCGATCCTGGAGAAGGTCGCCAAGGAGGCCGCCGAGGCCGCCAAGGCGAAGCTGGAAGAGGCCGGCGCCAAGGTTTCGGTCAAGTAATTCCACGAATTACTTCGAACGGGCGGTTCCCCAATTCGGGGGACCGCCCGTTTCGCATTTCTCGCGAACATGCGCGCGTGATTGTCGAAATGCGCGAGCCGGATCGGCTTACTCTAGAGTCAGGTTGGGGTGTGCCCCGTCTCCCTCATGGGTTACAGTGACCGAACCCACTGTGACGTGACGCACCGCGATGACCGAGCGCGGTTCGCCGGTGGGCTGCTCGCTGAGAAAAGTGGAGGTTGGCGTGGGCGTCGAGGTCAGGACCGAGGGTGTAACCAAGTCCTTCGGTTCGCAGCGAATTTGGCAGGATGTCAGTCTGACCTTGCCCTCCGGCGAGGTGAGCGCCCTACTCGGTCCCTCGGGTACCGGTAAATCGGTGTTCCTGAAGTCGCTGATCGGCCTGCTGCGCCCGGAGCGCGGCTCGATCTACATCGACGGCACCGACATCACCACCTGCTCCAACAAGGAGCTCTACGAGATCCGCAAGCTCTTCGGCGTGCTCTTCCAGGACGGCGCGCTGTTCGGCTCGATGAACCTCTTCGACAACGTCGCCTTCCCGCTTCGTGAGCACACGAAGAAGAGCGAGTCCGAGATCAAGAAGATCGTCATGGAGAAGCTCGAGCTCACCGGTCTGCTCGGCGCCGAGGGCAAGCTGCCCGGCGAGATCTCCGGCGGTATGCGCAAGCGCGCCGGTCTGGCCCGCGCCCTGGTGCTCGACCCGCAGATCATCCTGGTCGACGAGCCCGACTCCGGCCTGGACCCGGTCCGCACCTCCTACCTGTCGCAGCTGCTGATCGACATCAACGCGCAGATCGACGCCACGATCCTGATCGTCACGCACAACATCAACCTGGCCCGCACCGTGCCGGACAACATCGGCATGCTGTTCCGCCGCCAGCTGGTCATGTTCGGCCCGCGCGAGGTGCTGTTGACCTCTGAGGAGCCGGTGGTCAAGCAGTTCCTCAACGGCCGCATGATCGGCCCGATCGGCATGTCCGAGGAGAAGGACGAGGCCCAGATGGCGCGCGAGCAGGCGCTCGTGGACGCAGGCCATCATCACGGTGGCGCCGAAGAGGTCGAGGGCATCATCCCGCAGATGAAGGCCACCCCGGGTATGCCGGTTCGCCAGGCGGTGATCCGCCGCAAGGCGCGCGTGATGGAGATCATGCACACCCTGCCGCACGCCGCGCAGGTGGCGATCCGCGAATCGATGGCGGAGAACGACGACACACAAGTGATGTCGTACAACGCCTCGTCCGCCCCCAGCTACCAGGGCGACTCTTTCGACACGACCGTGCGCCACAACACAACCAACGGGTAACATACCGCCCGTGAACTCGACTCTGGCGCGCGTGCGGACTCCAGTCGAGTCGGCGTTTGCCCAGGCGGGCAACGTTTTCGCGCTCTTCGTCGACGTCATGCGCAAGATGTTCCGCCGCCCGTTCCAGTGGCGCGAGTTCATCGAGCAGTCGTGGTTCATCGCCAGCGTCTCGATCTTGCCGAGTGCGCTGGTGGCCATTCCGTTCGGCGCGGTCGTCGCGCTGCAGACCGGTTCGCTGATCAAGCAGCTCGGCGCCGAGTCGTTCACCGGAGCCACCAGCGTGCTCGCCACCGTGCAGCAGGCCGCGCCGGTGGTGACGGCGCTGATCATCGCGGGCGCGGCCGGGTCCGCGGTCGCCGCCGATCTCGGCGCGCGCACCATCCGCGAGGAGATCGACGCCATGGAGGTGCTCGGCGTCGATCCGGTGGCGCGGCTGGTCGTGCCGAGGGTGCTCGGCATGACGCTGGTCGCCGTGCTGCTCAACGGGTTGGTGTCGGTCGTCGGCATCGCGGGCGGCTATTTCTTCAACGTGCTGCTGCAGGGCGGAACGCCCGGCGCGTACCTCTCGTCGTTCTCCGCGCTCGCGCAGCTGCCCGACCTGTGGATCGGCGAGATCAAGGCGGCGATCTTCGGTCTGCTCGCCGGGGTGATCGCCGCGTACAAGGGGTTGCATCCCAAAGGGGGGCCGAAAGGAGTCGGTGACGCGGTGAACCAATCCGTGGTGATCACATTCCTGGTCCTCTTCTTCGTCAATCTCATTCTCACGCTGGTCTACCTGCAGGTCGTCCCGGCCAAGGGCTCCTGACAGATGGCCACCTCCTACCGCAACCCGGTGCTCGCCAGATCGGCCCGCCGGGCGGGACAGATCGCGCGCGGACCGCTCAACGTGATCGACCGCGCGGGCGAGCAGATGTCGTTCTACTCGCGCGCCATCGCGTGGATTCCGCGCACCGCGGTGCACTACCGCAAGGAGGTCATGCGGCTGCTCGCCGAGGTGACCTTCGGCTCCGGCGCGCTCGCGGTGATCGGCGGAACCATCGGCGTCATCGTCTTCATGTCCGGCTCGGTCGGCGTCGTCGTCGGCCTGCAGGGCTTCAAGGCGCTCGACGCGCTGGGCAGCTCCGTGCTCACCGGCTTCCTCACCGCCTACATCAACACCCGCGAAATCGCCCCGCTGGTCGCGGCATTGGCGCTCTCGGCGACGGTGGGCTGCGGCTTCACCGCCCAACTCGGCGCGATGCGGATCTCCGAGGAGATCGACGCGCTCGAGGTGATGGCGGTGCCCGGCGTGCCGTTCCTGGTGACCACCAGGGTGATCGCCGGTTTCCTCGCGGTCATCCCGCTCTACATCGTCGGCCTGCTCGGCGCGTACTTCGCCTCGCGCTCGGTCAGCATCTGGTTCAACGGCCAATCCAGCGGTTCCTACGACCACTATTTCAGCCTGTTCCTGCCACCGGAGGACGTGCTCTATTCGTTCCTCAAGGTGCTGATCTTCGCGTTCGTGATCATCCTTGTGCACTGCTACTACGGCTTCACCGCCACCGGCGGACCCGCTGGCGTCGGCGTCGCCGTCGGTCGCGCGGTGCGCGCCGCGATCGTGCTGGTGAACATCCTCGACTTCTTCCTCAGCCTGGCGATCTGGGGAACGACCACGACCGTGCGGGTGGCGGGATGAGTACGCGGGCCTGGCGGTCCACGGAGAAGACTCGGGTGCGGCTGCTGGGGATCGCGTTCTTCGTGATCGTCGGGCTGTTCCTGTGGACGACCGTCGCGATCTACAACAAGCAGTTCGTCAGAACCGTCGACGTCGATCTGGTGACCGACAGCGTGGGCAACGTGCTGAGCAAGAACGCGGACGTGAAGGTGCGCGGTGTTCCGGTCGGGGAGGTGCGGTCGAGCCGGTCCGAGGGCGGCAAGGTCACCCTGGACCTGGCCATCGATCCCGCCAAGGCGCAGCAGATTCCGGTGAACGCCACCGCGCGGCTGCTGCCGAAGACACTGTTCGGCGAGCGCTACGTCGACCTGGTGATCCCCGAGGACCCCAGCCCGCAGCATCTGACCGACGGCGTCACCCTGTACCAGGACGCCAGCGGCAACGCCATCGAGATCAGCAAGCTGCTCGACGATCTGCTTCCGCTGTTGCAGGCGATCCCGCCGCAGGACCTGGCCGCCACCCTCGGCGCGCTCTCCCAAGCGTTGTCCGGTCAGGGCTTGGCCCTCGGCGAGACTGTGGACAAGCTGGACACGATCTTCCGCGACATCAACGGCGTGCTACCGGAACTGCGCGAGGGTCTGCGCACCTTCGCCGAGACCGCCGCGGTGTACTCCGACGCCGCGCCGCAGATCATCGACGCGCTGGACAACCTGCGCACCACCAACGCCACCATCGTGCAGCGGCGATCGGACATCGACACCCTCTACGCCACGCTCACGCCGACCTCGTCGAGTGCCGCCGACTTCTTCCTCGTCAACCGCGACAACATCATCGACGTCTCCGCCGATTCACGGCCCGCGCTGGAACTGCTCGCCATGTACTCGCCGAGCTACCCCTGCGCGCTGGCCAACTTCGCGAAGATGAAGCCGCGCATCGACGAGCTCTTCGGCATGGGCACCGACCGGCCGGGCTCCCGGGTGACGATCGAGCTCACCAACACCCGCGGCAAGTACCTGCCCAACCAGGACGAGCCGCGCTGGCTCGACACCCGCGGCCCCTGGTGCCTCCCCGAATATCCGGTGAACGTCGACCCCGGCCAGTACACCGGTGGACCGAACAACGACGGCTCCTACGCGGTGCCGAGCCGCTACCCGGGCGACCAGGACAGCGGCAAACTGCCCGTGCCGCAGTTCGGCGTCTACCCGGCCGCGCAGGTGCCGACGCTGGCGGGCTCGCCGGGGGAGCGGCAGTCGCTCGGCGCGATCTACGGTGCGGCGCAAGGGGTCTCGCCGGACGCGGTGCCGAGTTGGGTGACCAGGATCGCGGCGCCCGCGTTCCGCGGCAGCGAGGTGACGGTCCGATGAGGGAGAAGTTTCGCGGGCTCGGCGGGCCGCTGACCAAACTGATCGTCTTCGTCGCGGTGACACTGTTCGTCACCACGCTGCTCGGTCTCTCGATCGCCAACTACACCGGCGGCGGCACGCTGTTCAAGGCCAGGTTCACCGACGTCACCGCGCTCAACCCGGGCGACGAGGTGCGTATCGCGGGCGTCCGGGTCGGCAAGGTCACCGACATCGCGATCGTGGACAAGCGGCTGGCCGAGGTGAAATTCGAACTCACCGACCGCGATTGGCTGCCCGCCTCCACCACCGCGACCATCCGATACCGGAACCTGGTCGGTCAGCGCTACATCGCGCTGGAGCAGGGCGCAGGCGAACAGGGCCGCAAGCTCAACGAGGGCGGCACCATCCCGCTGGAGCAGACCAGGCCCGCGCTCAACCTGACCACGCTGTTCAACGGTTTCCGTCCGCTGTTCCGCACGTTGACCGCCGAGGACGTGAACAAGCTCTCCTACGAGATCATCCAGGTCTTCCAGGGCGAGCAGGGCACCATCCGCGACCTGGTGACCAGCACAGCGAGCCTGACCAACAAGATCGCCGACAAGGACGCGGTCATCGGCGAGCTGGTGGAGAATCTGACCGCCGTGCTGGAGACGGTCAACGAGCGCGACGACCAGTTCGACCAGCTCATCGTCAACACCGAGGCACTGGTCTCCGGCCTGGCCGCCGAACGCGACACCGTCGGCCGCTCGATCAGCTCGCTGGGCGACCTGACCACGGCCACCACGGAGCTGCTCGTCCCCACCAGGCCTTCGCTGCAGGGCACGATCGCCGGACTGAACCAGCTCACCGGGACGCTGAACGAACGCTCCGACGAGGTGAACCAGGCGCT
The DNA here is from genome assembly GCF_001612615.1 of Nocardia amikacinitolerans NBRC 108937. Taxonomy (GTDB): domain Bacteria; phylum Actinomycetota; class Actinomycetes; order Mycobacteriales; family Mycobacteriaceae; genus Nocardia; species Nocardia amikacinitolerans. The sequence goes on from NZ_BDAU01000048.1 coordinate 41,883, forward strand.
GGCCACGTTGCCGGTGAAGATGGAGAAGCTCGGTCGGGTGGGCAGTTACGGCTCCTGGTTCCAGTTCTACCTGTGCGGTATCGACATCGTGGTCGGACCGGGCGCGGTGGACGCGCCGCAGCTCAACCTGCCCGCGAGCCTGCCGACGATCAACCAGCCGCTGTACACCAACGCCGCGCCGCGCTGCCACGGGAAGGCCCGCTGATGGACGATCGCATCCTCCTCGGCAAGCGCAGCCCGGTCTTCCTCGGCGTGCTCGGCCTTGCCATGGTCGTGCTCGTGACGATGTCGGCGTTCGCGCTGGACCGGCTGCCGATCATCGGCGCGGGCACCAGGTACACCGCCGAGTTCTCCGAGGCCGCGGGACTGAAGAAAGGCAACGAGGTCCGCATCGCGGGCGTGAAGGTCGGCTCGGTCGCCGATGTTCGTCTGGCGGGCGACCGGGTGGTCGTCGAGTTCCGCACCAAGGACGCCTGGATCGGCAACGAGACCACCGCCTCCATCCAGATCAAGACACTGCTCGGCCAGAAGTACCTCGCACTCGATCCGCGCGGCTCCCGCCCGGCCGACCCGGAGAAGCCGATCCCGTTGTCGCGCACCGTGTCTCCCTACGACGTGATCGACGCGTTCTCGGACGCGGCGGCCAATATCGAGGAGATCGACACCGAACAGCTGGCCACCAGCATGCGGGTGCTCGCCGACGCGTTCGAGACGACGCCGCCGGAGATCCGCGGCTCCATCGACGGCGTCGCGCGGCTCTCGGAGACGCTGGCCAAACGCGACGAGGAACTGAAGCGGCTGTTCAAGGCGACGCGCCGGACCACCGAGGTGCTCGCCGACCGCAACGCCGAGTTCGAGCGGCTGCTCGCCTCCGGCGGTCAGCTGCTCGCCGAGCTGAACATCCGGCAGCAGGCCATCCACCAGCTTCTTGTCGGCGCCAAGTCGGTGTCGGCAGAGCTGAGTGCGCTTGTCGCGGACAACTCCGAGCAGATCGGTCCGGCGCTGACCAACCTGGCCGCCGCGATCGAGATGCTCAACGACAACCAGCAGAACATCTCCAAGACGCTGGAGCTGGCTGCGCCCTTCTACGGCCTGTACGCCAACGTGCTCGGCACCGGCCGGTGGTTCGACGCGGTGATCGTCAACCTGCTGCCGCCCGCACTGCCGGAGATCCCCGGTTACCGGGATCCGGTCCGCGACATGGGAGGTAACTGACGTGGCCGCGAGCTGGCGCAGCGATCCGCTCACCGCGTTCCGCGAGTCGGGGCGGGGCACCAAGATCGGCGTTGTCCTCGGCGTCGTCCTGGCGTTGGTGGCCGGGTGGGTGCTGTGGTGGGGCTACGACCGGCTGACCACCACCAGGATCACCGCCTACTTCGACAGCTCGGTCGGCATCTACGAGGGCTCCGACGTGCGCATCCTCGGCGTGCCGGTGGGTCGGGTCGAGTCGGTGGAGCCGATGGGCGACCAGGTGAAGGTCGTGCTGGGCGTCGACCGCGGTTACGACGTGCCCGCCGACGCGCAGGCCGCGCAGATCATCCCGTCGGTCGTCGCGGACCGCTACATCCAGCTGACGCCGGTCTACCGCGGCGGGCCGAAAATGGGTCGCACCGCGACGATTCCGCGGGAACGCACGGTCACCCCGGTCGAGGTCGACGAGCTCTACCGGAGCATCGCAGAACTCAGCGACGCGCTCGGCCCGGACGGCGCCAACCGAGAGGGCGCGGTGAACGAGCTGGTGCGCACCTCGGCGGCCAACCTGGCGGGCAACGGCGAGGCGCTGGCCAACAGCATCAGCCAGCTCTCCGGAGCGGTCAGGTACCTGTCCGAGGCGCGCGGCGACATCTTCGAGACCGTGAAGCACCTGCAGAACTTCGTGAGCATGCTGGCGCGCAACGATCAGCAGGTGCGCGAATTCAACGCGCAGCTGGCCGATCTCGCCGGATTCCTGGCCGACGAGCGGCAGAACCTCGGCGAAGCGCTGCACCTGCTCTCGATCGCGCTCGGCGACGTCGCCCGGTTCATCGACGACAACCGCGCGCTGGTCGCGGAGAACGCCGCCGCGCTGACCACCCTCACCAAGACGCTTGCCGACCAGCGTGACGACCTGGCCGCCGCGCTCCCGGTGATTCCGCTCGCGCTCAGCAACCTGATCAACATCCACAACGCCGAGTCCGGCACCCTCGACATGCGCGCCAATTTCACCGATCTGCAGGATCCGTTCGGCACGGTCTGCCGGATGCTCGACCTGTCGAAGCTGATGCCGGGCGATCCGCGCTTCGAGGCGCTCGGCCGTCAGATGCGTCCGCTGCTGGACCACTGCAAGGAGATCACCGACCAGATCACCGCGGGCGTCAAGACGCCGACGCTGATCCTGCCGTTCGGCATCCTCTCCGGGGAGAACCAGCAGCGCGACCCGGTGCCCGGCACGGTGCCTGGCACGCCGTCGAACCAGTTGCCGCCGTCCGAGCAGGGAGGTGAGCGATGAGAACGACCATCGCCCGCGGGCTGAGCGCGGGAGCGCTCGCGGTCTCGGCCGCGCTGATCAGCGCGTGCGCTGCCGACGGCATCTACAGCGTTCCGCTGCCCGGCGGTGCCGACGTCGGCCCGCATCCCATCCACATCGACATCCACTTCGACGACGTGCTCGACCTGGTGCCGCAGTCCGCGGTGAAGGTCGAGGGCGTGCCGGTGGGCCGGGTCGAGGACATCGTGCTCGCGGGGGACGGCTGGACCGCCAGCGTCCGCGCGCTGATCGACTCCTCGGTCGACCTGCCCGCCAATGCCAGGGCCGAGGTCAGGCAGTCGAATCTGCTCGGCGAGAAGTTCATCGAGCTCTCGCCGCCCGTCGCGGACCCGGATCCGGCGCGGCTGACCGATGGCGCGGTGATCCCGATCGAGCACACCCGCCACGCCACCGAGATCGAGCAGGTGCTCGGCGCCATGTCGCTGCTGCTCAACGGCGGCGGCGTCGCGCAGCTGCAACCGATCGTCAGCGAGCTGAACAAGACCTTCGGCGGCCGCGAGGACCGGGTTCGTTCGCTGCTCGAGCAGGCCAACACCCTGATCGGCGGGCTGAACGAACAGGTGGACGACATCACGCGGGCCATCGACGGTCTCGCCACGCTCAGCAGCCGGGTCAGCACCCAGACCGAGGCGATCGGCAAGATTCTCGACGAGCTGCCCGAGGGTATCCGGATCCTGGAAGAGCAACGGCCCGAATTGATTTCGCTGCTCGCCCAGCTGGACCGGTTGGGGCAGGCGGGCTTCGACGTCATCGACACCGCCAAGGACGACCTGATCCGCGATCTGAACTCGCTGCGCCCGACGCTGCAGGAACTCGGCCGCTCGGCGCCGGACCTGGTGACCGCGTTTCCGCTGATTCCGACCTACCCGTTCCCCGATTCCTCGTTGGAGGGCACCTTCGGCGGCCAGGTCAACACCTGGCTCTCGGTGGACCAGCAGATCGGCGTCACGCTGAGCAATCTCGGCGTCGGCAAACCGGATCCGGTGTACATCCCGCCGCCCTACGGCCCGCCGGTCAACGTGGACCCGTCCAACCCGTACTACGGCGGCAACGGTCCGCGCCCCGGCTGGCCGACGGTGTCGCTGATACCGCTGCCGCCGACCATGGCGCCGCTGCCGGCCCCTGGCGTGCCCATGCCGAACCCGCTCGGCCCGCTGCTCGAACAGCTGGGCGTGACGCCGCCCGGCGGCGCCGAGGCAGGAGGTGCGCCGCGATGACCCGGCTCGTTCGCAATCAGCTGGTCGTCTTCCTGGTGATCGCCGTGATCGGCGTGATCTTCGTGGGCGCCAAGTACATCCGGCTCGATCACATGCTCGGCTTCGGCCACTACGAGGTACGCGTCGACGCCGAGCAGACCGGCGGCATCTACAAGGGCGCCGAGGTGACCTATCGCGGCGTCCCGGTCGGCCGGGTCGGCGACTTGGCACTCACCGACGAGGGCGTCAGCATGACGCTGGTCATCGACTCGGACTCGCCGCGGATCCCGGCCTCGGCCGAGGCGGTGGTGGCCAACCGGTCGGCCATCGGCGAGCAGTACGTCGATCTGCGGCCGGACAGCGACAGCGCTCCGTACCTGAAGGAGGGCTCGGTGATCAGCGGGGCGCGGACGCCGATCCCGGTGGAACAGCTGGTCTCCAGCGTCGACCACTTCACGAGGACGGTGGATCTGGAGGCGTTGAACACCACCGTCACCGAGCTCGGCAAGGCCTTCGACGGCAAGGGCGACGATCTCCAGGTCCTCTTGCAGACGCTCAACGAGTTCACCACCACGTTCCACGAGACGCTGCCCGAGACGATCCAGCTGATCCGCGACGGCAGGGTGGTGTTCGGCACCCAGGCCGAGCAGGCCGACGCCATCCGGCGCTTCAGCGACGGACTCGATCGGCTCACCGCGCAGCTACGTGCCAGCGACCCCGCGATACGCAGACTGATCGGCACCGGCGCCGACGCGGGCGAACAGATCGGCGCCCTGCTCGACGAGAGCGGTGGCGCGCTCACCGAGGACCTGGCCAACCTGCGCGTGCTGATGCAGGGCATCTCGCCCAAGTTCTACGCGCTGCGTCCGCTGCTACAGATGCTGCCGCAGCTGTCCCTCGGCGCGTCGGCGACCGCGCCAGGCGACGGCACCAGCCACTTCGGCCTGGTGCTCGAGACCAACAACCCGCCGGCCTGCACCGTCGGCTACGAGGGCACCCAGCGCATTCTCGAGCAGATGAAGGCGGAGAACCCCGACTTCGACGACACCCGCGACGAGTTCCCGTTCAACACGGAGGCGAAATGCCTTGTGCCGTTCGGCAATCCGACCGCGGTCCGGGGCGGCGAGCGGGCCGAGCTCGCCGATCCGAGCATCGTGCAGCCGTGGGACGACAACCCGAAGGTCGACCCGGAGAAGCTGAACCTGAACCCGATCGCCGTGCAGCTCGCCACTCTCATGGGAGTCACGCCGAAGCGGTGACCAGTAAGGATGACGTTATGGTGCTGAGTCGTGACCACTGACCTGTCCAAGGAATCGGCGTCCGAGTCCGTGGCGGACCGCCCGGCCGCCGCCGAACCCGCGGCCGGTTCGGGCCGCCCGCCGGTCGCGGTGACCGCGCTCGCGCTCGGTGCGCTCGCCGTCGCCCTCGTCGCGGCGCTGTGGTTCGGCGGAGGCTGGGTGCGCGCGGCGTTCTTCACCGACGGTCCGCGCGCCGACGCGCGCGATTCCGCGTTGGACGCCGCGCGACAGGCCGCGCTCAACATGACCTCGATGAACCTCGACGACGTGCCAGGCTCGCTCGCGCTGGCCAGGTCCTCGATGACCGGACCGATCCTGGTGTCGGCGGAGAAGAATCGGCAGCAGTCCGAGCAGATGGCCACCCAGGCTGGCGTCGCCATGAAGTCCAAGGTGCTCGGGGCCGCGCTCACCTCGCTGAACAGCGAACGGGACAAGGCAACGGCGCTGGTGGTGCTCCAGGTGACGGAGTCGAAGCCGGACAAGTCGGTCTCCGACTACCGCTACACGTGGAGCCTCGACATGACCAAGGACGGCGAGGCCTGGAAGGCCGAGCAGGTCGCTTCGCTCACCCAGCCGGTGCTGCTGGAAGGGCCGGGCCCCGCCGGGCTCGGCCAACCGGGGCCGCAGCCGCCCGCCGCGCCCGCACCGACCGAGGGCGCGCCCGCGCAGGAGGGACCGCGATGAACACCCGCCGCCCGGTCAACCGCGTCACGCCGAAACGGCGCACCGCCCAGCCCGCCGCGCGTCCGACGCGCAGGCCCAAGGTCACCTCGGCGCGTCCGACCGCGCCGCGCGACGTCCCGACCAGGGAAAAGCAGTCCGCCGCCGCCGAGCGTCGGTCGCGCCGGTTCACACCCCCTCGCCTTCGGTTCGCGCGTTCGTGGGCGCCCGTCGCCGCCGCACTCGTCGCGGCTGTGCTGCTTGCCGGATTCGCCGTCGTCGCCGCGCAACGTCCCGGCGTCCCCGACGAGAACCAGGCCTTCCTCGACACCAGCGCGACCGAGGAGGTGCGCGCCGCCGCCGACCACGCGCTGCGCACGATCTACGGCTACGACATCGAACACATCGACGACTACGAGGCCGCGGTTCGCGGAGTCGTCACCGGCGAGATGCTTGCCGATCTCGACGAGTTCGCCGCCACCACGATCGACGCCATCCGGCAGGCCAGGACCAGCGCCGATGCGAAGGCCGACCCGATCGGCGTGACGATGCTCACCGAGGATCGCGCCGAGTTGCTGGTGAATCTCGTCGTGAGCGCCACCAAGGACGGCGTCGCCCAGCAGAGCGTGGCGGGTCCCGTGGTGTTGCGGATGCAGAAGGTGGACGGTCGCTGGCTGGCCGACGGCATCGTCGACCAGTGATCTTGGTCCGAGCGACCGTATTCCGGCGGGGGCAGGTCGGGCCGGGCACTTGACGAGTTTCGCCCGACCCGTCACGCTATTCACAACAGCGGCAGCTGTCACAAGTGGTTTCAGCCGCCCCGTGGCCCTCGACGCAGCCAGCGATCCGGGTGCCGGGCATCGCCCGCGCGGGGTCGGCCGACCGGCCGCTTGCCTACGACGCAGCGCGCGTCCGGCCCATGGCCCAGGGGTGGCCAAGGCCACGGCGCGCCAGCGGCGTAGAGGATCACACGGGTGGTACTTTGACACCTCCGTGTATATGAGTGTAGGTTTGGACTTTGCGCTGGCTGCCTCCTGTCCATACCTCGATTCGCACACGTAAGTTTCGCCTTCCGGTGTTACTTCCGTTGTTGCCTGTTCGGGTTTCGTTCGGGTTGTGACCAGCGGAATTCGTAGCAGAAGCAAGCGACGGTCGCGGACCACCACGCGACGCGCGTGAGGTGCTGGAAGGACGCATCTTGGCAGTCTCCACCCAGACCAAGGCAGTTGCCGGTATCCCTGGAGCCCCCAAGCGGGTCTCCTTCGCGAAGATCCGTGAACCCTTGGAAGTGCCGGGTCTTCTCGATCTACAAACGGAATCGTTCTCCTGGTTGGTCGGTTCGTCGGAATGGCGTGAGCGCGCGGCAGCTCGCGGCGACGTCGGCCTTGTCGGTGGACTCGAGGAGGTGCTCGAGGAGCTGTCGCCGATCGAGGACTTCTCCGGCTCCATGTCCCTGTCCTTCTCGGATCCGCGCTTCGAAGAGGTCAAGGCCTCGATCGACGAGTGCAAAGAAAAGGACATGACCTACGCGGCGCCGTTGTTCGTCACCGCGGAGTTCATCAACAACAACACCGGCGAGATCAAGAGCCAGACGGTCTTCATGGGTGATTTCCCAATGATGACCGACAAGGGCACGTTCATCATCAACGGCACCGAGCGTGTCGTCGTCTCGCAGCTGGTCCGCTCCCCGGGCGTCTACTTCGATCACTCGATCGACAAGGGCACCGAGAAGGACCTGCACAGCGTGCGCGTCATCCCGTCGCGCGGCGCGTGGCTGGAGTTCGACGTCGACAAGCGCGACACCGTCGGCGTGCGCATCGACCGCAAGCGTCGTCAGCCGGTCACCGTGCTGCTCAAGGCGCTTGGCTGGACCACAGAGGAGATCGTCGAGCGCTTCGGCTTCTCCGAGATCATGATGTCCACCCTCGAGAAGGACAACACCGCCGGTCAGGACGAGGCGCTGCTGGACATCTACCGCAAGCTGCGTCCGGGCGAGCCGCCGACCAAGGAGTCCGCGCAGACCCTGCTGGAGAACCTGTTCTTCAAGGAGAAGCGCTACGACCTGGCGCGCGTCGGTCGCTACAAGATCAACAAGAAGCTGGGCATCCACCTCAACGAGCCGGTCATCGGTTCGGTGCTGACGAAGGAAGACATCGTCACCACCATCGAGTACCTGGTGCGCCTGCACGCGGGCGACAAGGTCATGACCGCCCCCGGCGGCGAAGAGGTGCCGGTCGAGGTGGACGACATCGACCACTTCGGCAACCGTCGCCTGCGCACCGTCGGCGAGCTGATCCAGAACCAGATCCGGGTCGGCCTCTCCCGCATGGAGCGCGTCGTCCGCGAGCGGATGACCACCCAGGACGTCGAGGCCATCACGCCGCAGACCCTGATCAACATCCGTCCGGTCGTCGCCGCGATCAAAGAGTTCTTCGGAACCTCCCAGCTGTCGCAGTTCATGGACCAGAACAACCCGCTGTCGGGTCTGACCCACAAGCGTCGTCTCTCGGCGCTCGGCCCGGGTGGTCTGTCCCGTGAGCGCGCCGGCCTGGAAGTCCGAGACGTCCACCCGTCGCACTACGGCCGCATGTGCCCGATCGAGACCCCGGAAGGCCCGAACATCGGCCTGATCGGCTCGCTGTCGGTGTACGCGCGGGTCAACCCGTTCGGCTTCATCGAGACGCCGTACCGCAAGGTCGTCGACGGCAAGGTCACCGACGAGGTCAAGTACCTCACCGCCGACGAGGAGGACCGCGAGGTCCGCGCCCAGGCGAACTCGCCGGTCGACGCCGACGGCAACTTCCTCGAGGAGCGGGTGCTCGCGCGCCGCGGCAACGAGGAGATGGAGTTCGTCGCCCCGACCGAGGTGACCTACATGGACGTCTCGCCGCGCCAGATGGTGTCGGTCGCGACCGCCATGATCCCGTTCCTCGAGCACGACGACGCCAACCGTGCCCTCATGGGCGCGAACATGCAGCGTCAGGCCGTGCCGCTGATCCGTTCCGAGGCCCCGATCGTCGGCACCGGCATGGAGCTGCGCGCCGCCGTCGACGCCGGTGACGTCGTGGTGAACGAGAAGTCCGGCGTGGTCGAGGAAGTCTCCGCCGACTACGTCACGGTCATGGCCGACGACGGCACCCGCAAGAGCTACCGCATGCGGAAGTTCAACCGCTCCAACCAGGGCACCTGCTCCAACCAGCGGCCCATCGTGGACGAGGGCCAGCGGGTGGAGAAGGGCCAGGTCCTGGCCGACGGTCCGTGCACCGAGAACGGTGAGATGGCCCTCGGCAAGAACCTGCTCGTGGCGATCATGCCGTGGGAAGGCCACAACTACGAAGACGCGATCATCCTGTCGCAGCGCCTCGTGGAAGAGGACGTTCTCACCTCGATCCACATCGAGGAGCACGAGATCGACGCCCGTGACACCAAGCTGGGCGCCGAGGAGATCACCAGGGACATCCCGAACGTCTCCGACGAGGTGCTCGCCGACCTGGACGAGCGCGGCATCGTGCGCATCGGCGCCGAGGTCCGTGACGGCGACATCCTGGTCGGCAAGGTCACCCCGAAGGGCGAGACCGAGCTGACCCCCGAGGAGCGGCTGCTCCGCGCGATCTTCGGTGAGAAGGCGCGCGAGGTCCGCGACACCTCGCTGAAGGTGCCGCACGGTGAGTCCGGCAAGGTCATCGGCATCCGGGTGTTCTCCCGCGACGACGAGGACGACCTGCCTCCCGGCGTCAACGAGCTGGTCCGGGTCTACGTGGCGCAGAAGCGCAAGATCCAGGACGGCGACAAGCTCGCAGGCCGCCACGGCAACAAGGGTGTCATCGGCAAGATCCTGCCGACCGAGGACATGCCGTTCCTTCCGGACGGCACCCCGGTCGACATCATCCTCAACACCCACGGTGTGCCGCGTCGTATGAACATCGGCCAGATCCTGGAAACGCATCTTGGCTGGATCGGCAAGGCAGGCTGGCAGGTCGAGGGCAACCCCGACTGGGCAAAGAGCCTGCCGGAGGAGATGCTCGGCGCGCCCGCCGACTCGAACATCGCCACCCCGGTGTTCGACGGCGCCCGCGAGGAGGAGCTGACCGGTCTGCTGTCCTCGACCCTGCCGAACCGCGACGGCGAGCGCATGGTCGACGACAACGGCAAGGCCACCCTGTTCGACGGCCGTTCCGGCGAGCCGTTCCCGTACCCGGTGGCTGTCGGATACATGTACATCCTGAAGCTGCACCACCTGGTCGACGACAAGATCCACGCGCGTTCGACCGGCCCGTACTCGATGATCACCCAGCAGCCGCTCGGTGGTAAGGCGCAGTTCGGTGGTCAGCGCTTCGGTGAGATGGAGTGCTGGGCCATGCAGGCCTACGGTGCGGCTTACACGCTGCAGGAACTGCTCACCATCAAGTCCGACGACGTCGTGGGCCGCGTGAAGGTCTACGAGGCGATCGTGAAGGGCGAGAACATTCCGGAGCCGGGCATTCCGGAGTCGTTCAAGGTGCTCCTCAAGGAACTCCAGTCGCTGTGCCTCAACGTCGAGGTGCTGTCTTCGGACGGCGCCGCGATCGAGCTGCGCGAAGGCGAGGACGAGGACCTGGAGCGCGCCGCGGCGAACCTGGGCATCAACCTGTCCAGGAACGAAGCGGCCACCGTCGACGATTTGGCGAACTAGGCGATCGGGCGCGGATGTATTCGGTCACCGACGACGTCCGCGCCCATCGCGAACAACCAACTAGTGAACTTTTGCTCGAATTCGACCCGCACAGGGGAAAGGAAGTTACGTGCTAGACGTCAACTTCTTCGATGAACTCCGGATCGGCCTTGCCACCGCCGAAGACATCCGCCAGTGGTCCTACGGCGAGGTGAAGAAGCCGGAGACCATCAACTACCGCACGCTGAAGCCGGAGAAGGACGGCCTCTTCTGCGAGAAGATCTTCGGTCCCACCAGGGACTGGGAGTGCTACTGCGGTAAGTACAAGCGTGTCCGCTTCAAGGGCATCATCTGTGAGCGCTGTGGCGTCGAGGTCACCCGCGCCAAGGTGCGCCGTGAGCGGATGGGCCACATCGAGCTGGCCGCGCCGGTCACCCACATCTGGTACTTCAAGGGCGTGCCGTCGCGCCTCGGCTACCTGCTGGACCTGGCGCCGAAGGATCTGGAAAAGATCATCTACTTCGCCGCGTACGTCATCGTCGGCGTCGACGAGGAGCTGCGTCACAACGAGCTCTCCACGCTCGAAGCCGAGATGGAGGTCGAGAAGAAGGCCGTCGCCGATCAGCGCGACGCCGACCTCGAGGCCCGCGCGCAGAAGCTGGAAGCCGACCTGGCCGAGTTGGAGGCGGAGGGCGCCAAGTCCGACGTGCGCCGCAAGGTCAAGGACGGCGGCGAGCGCGAGATGCGCCAGCTCCGCGACCGTGCCCAGCGCGAGCTGGACCGGCTCGAGGAGATCTGGAACACCTTCACCAAGCTGGCCCCCAAGCAGCTGATCGTGGACGAGGTGCTCTACCGCGAGCTGACCGACCGCTACGGCGAGTACTTCACCGGCGCCATGGGTGCGGAGTCCATCCAGAAGCTGATGGAGAACTTCGACATCGAGGCCGAGGCCGAGAACCTGCGCGAGACCATTCGCACCGGCAAGGGCCAGAAGAAGCTGCGCGCGCTCAAGCGGCTCAAGGTCGTCGCGGCCTTCCAGGCCAACGGCAACTCGCCGATGGGCATGGTGCTCGACGCCGTTCCGGTGATCCCGCCGGAGCTGCGCCCGATGGTTCAGCTCGACGGTGGCCGCTTCGCCACCTCCGACCTGAACGACCTGTACCGCCGCGTGATCAACCGCAACAACCGCCTCAAGCGACTGATCGACCTCGGCGCGCCCGAGATCATCGTCAACAACGAGAAGCGGATGCTGCAGGAGTCCGTCGACGCCCTGTTCGACAACGGCCGCCGCGGCCGTCCGGTCACCGGACCGGGCAACCGTCCGCTCAAGTCGCTGTCCGATCTGCTCAAGGGCAAGCAGGGCCGCTTCCGGCAGAACCTGCTCGGTAAGCGCGTCGACTACTCGGGCCGTTCGGTCATCGTCGTCGGTCCGCAGCTGAAGCTGCACCAGTGCGGTCTGCCGAAGCTGATGGCGCTGGAGCTGTTCAAGCCGTTCGTGATGAAGCGCCTTGTCGATTTGAACCACGCGCAGAACATCAAGTCCGCCAAGCGGATGGTTGAGCGGCAGCGGCCGCAGGTGTGGGACGTCCTCGAAGAGGTCATCGCCGAACACCCCGTGCTGCTGAACCGTGCGCCCACCCTGCACCGCCTCGGCATCCAGGCCTTCGAGCCGCAGCTGGTGGAAGGCAAGGCCATCCAGCTGCACCCGCTGGTCTGTGAGGCGTTCAACGCCGACTTCGACGGTGACCAGATGGCCGTGCACCTGCCGCTGTCGGCGGAGGCGCAGGCCGAGGCCCGCATCCTGATGCTGTCCTCGAACAACATCCTGTCGCCCGCGTCGGGTCGTCCGCTCGCCATGCCGCGTCTCGACATGGTGACCGGCCTGTACTACCTGACCCGTCAGGTCGACGGCGCCAAGGGCGAGTACAAGCCCGCGTCGAACGGCGCGCCGGAGTTCGGCGTGTACTCCTCGCCCGCCGAGGCGCAGATGGCGGTCGACCGCGGCGAGCTGACCGTGCGCTCCCTGATCAAGGTGCGGCTCACCACCCAGCGTCCGCCGAAGGACGTCGAGGCGGAGCTGTTCCCGGAGGGCTGGCAGCGCGGCGACGCGTGGACCACCGAGACCACGCTGGGCCGGGTGCTGTTCAACGAGCTGCTGCCCGCGGACTACCCGTTCATCAACGAGCAGATGCCGAAGAAGCGGCAGGCGACGATCATCAACGATCTCGCCGAGCGCTACCCGATGATCGTGGTCGCGCAGACCGTCGACAAGCTCAAGGACGCGGGCTTCTACTGGGCCACGCGTTCCGGTGTCACCGTCTCCATGTCGGACGTTCTCGTTCCGCCGGAGAAGGCCGAGATCATGGAGCGCTACGAGGCGCAGTCGGATCAGATCGAGAAGAAGTACCAGCGTGGTGCGCTCGATCACCAGGAGCGCAACAACGCCCTGGTCAAGATCTGGCAGGAGGCGACCGAAGAGGTCGGTAAGGCGCTGCGCGCGCACTACCCGGCCGACAACCCGATCATCACGATCGTCGACTCGGGCGCGACGGGTAACTTCACCCAGACCCGTACCCTCGCCGGTATGAAGGGCCTGGTGACGAACCCGAAGGGTGAGTTCATCCCGCGGCCGATCAAGTCCTCCTTCCGTGAGGGTCTGACGGTTCTGGAGTACTTCATCAACACCCACGGCGCTCGTAAGGGTCTGGCCGACACCGCGCTTCGTACCGCTGACTCGGGTTACCTGACCCGTCGTCTGGTGGACGTCTCGCAGGACGTCATCGTGCGCGAGCACGACTGTGGCACCGAGCGCGGCATCGTCGTGCCGATCGCCGAGAAGCAGCTCGACGGCACCATCATCCGCGACGCGCACGTGGAGACCTCCGCGTACGCTCGCACGCTCGCCGCCGACGCGCTGGACGCGTCCGGCAACGTCGTGGTGAACAAGGGCGCCGACCTGGGCGACCCGGCCATCGAGGCGCTGCTCGACGCGGGTATCACCGAGGTGAAGGTCCGCTCCGTGCTGACCTGCACCACCGGCACCGGCGTCTGCGCGACCTGCTACGGCCGCTCGATGGCGACCGGCAAGCTGGTCGACATCGGCGAGGCCGTCGGCATCGTCGCCGCGCAGTCCATCGGTGAGCCCGGTACCCAGCTGACCATGCGTACGTTCCACCAGGGTGGTGTCGCCGGCGACGACATCACCGGTGGTCTGCCGCGTGTTCAGGAGCTCTTCGAGGCTCGCGTGCCGAAGGGCAAGGCGCCGATCGCCGAGGTCTCGGGTCGCGTGCGGCTCGAGGACGACGACCGCTTCTACAAGATCACCATCATCCCGGACGACGGTGGTGAAGAGGTTGTCTACGACAAGCTCTCGAAGCGTCAGCGTCTGCGCGTGTTCAAGCACGACGACGGCACCGAGCGTCTGCTCTCCGACGGTGACCACGTCGAGGTCGGCCAGCAGCTGCTGGAAGGCGCGGCGGATCCGCACGAGGTGCTGCGCGTGATGGGCCCCCGTCAGGTGCAGATCCACCTGGTCCACGAGGTCCAGGAGGTCTACCGCTCGCAGGGTGTGTCGATCCACGACAAGCACATCGAGGTCATCGTGCGCCAGATGCTGCGTCGCGTGACGATCATCGATTCCGGCGCCACGGAGTTCCTGCCCGGTTCGCTCACCGAGCGTTCCGAGTTCGAGTCCTCCAACCGTCGCGTGGTCTCCGAGGGCGGCGAGCCCGCCTCGGGTCGCCCGGTGCTGATGGGTATCACCAAGGCGTCGCTGGCCACCGACTCGTGGCTGTCGGCGGCGTCCTTCCAGGAGACCACCCGAGTCCTGACGGACGCGGCGATCAACTGCCGCTCCGACAAGCTCATCGGCCTCAAGGAGAACGTGATCATCGGCAAGCTGATCCCGGCCGGTACCGGCATCAACCGCTACCGCAACATCCAGGTGCAGCCGACCGAAGAGGCTCGTGCCGCGGCGTACGCGGTGCCGTCCTACGACGACACCTACTACAGCCCGGACAGCTTCGGCACCACCACCGGTGCCGCGGTCCCGCTGGACGACTACGGTTTCAGCGACTACCGGTAATCGGTAGACGCCGATAAGCCTTCGGCCCCCGCTCCTTCCCGGAGCGGGGGCCGTTCGCGTTTCGGACGATGCTCCGGTCGCGGAGTTCGCTGCCGCGGCTTCGAGATCACGCCGACCTGCGTGGAGGGTATCCTTGGGCGCATGAGCGTGGCGTACGACCACTACCCGGAGCTGCATCGGCTGATCGAACAGCTGCCGCCCGAGTCTGCTCCTGAGGCGCGCGCCGTCCTGCTGCGCCTGGTCAAGGGTGGTGCGTCGGATCGTTTGGCCGCGCTGCCGTCATTCGATGGACCGGAAGACCTCAGCGAACGGATGGATGCCGAACTGTTCGAGGCACCGTGACGCTGATCATCGACGCGAACGTCCTGGTCGCGGTGATGAACCGCAAGGACCGGCGCCACGCAGAGATGCGTGCATTCCTGAACAGCCGCACGGACGACTTCCTCGTGACCCCGTACGTGGTAGCCGAGGTGACTTATCTCCTCCAGAAGTACGCAGGCGCTCACGCCGAGATCCAGTTCATGGACGCGGTCAGCAATGGCGTTTTTCGGGAAGAGTTCAACCCTGACGACACTCCGCGGATCATCGACTTGATGAAGCAATTCGCCGACTTTCCCCTTGGCGCTGCCGACGCGTCTCTGATTGCGGTGGCCGAGCGGCTAGGCGTGCACGACATCGCTACTGCTGACCAGCACTTCCGTGGAGTCAGAACGGCTGGGCTGGATTATCTGAACGTGCTGCCCTGATCCTCGCGAATCACGCTTGTGCATAGAGAGTTTCGAGGTCGATCAGGAGCGGCTTCTCCGTGGAGGTGCGCAGGGCTTCATCGAAACCCGCGCCGCTGTAGCACGCGAGGACCGTGTCGGATACGTCGTATCCCTTGCCGGAAAGCAGCTCTCGTGCACGGATGAGGCGGTCCAGATGTCCCGTCGTCATCGTGCGGTCCCATTTCACCTCGCCGAGCGACAGAATGCGGCGGCGGCGTCCGGGCTCTTCGGGCGCGAGGACCGCGACGTCGATCTGGATCTGGCTTCGTCGATCCGGGTCCTTGACCACCGCGCCGGCGACTTGTCCCGGCAATTCACCGAAGACCTCGGGACCAACCGACATTGCCCAATCCCGGCATATCGTTTCGAAATGAGGTGCGACGACCTGGGAAAGGAAGGTGGCCTGCGAACTTCGCCATGCCGCAGCCTGATTGCCTCGTTCCAAGGGCGTCCAGTGACGTCGCATGATCGCTTCGTAGAACACGATCAGTGGCTCGGCGATTCGGAAGACCGGTTTGCCTTTCTGAAAGGGGTCGGCCTCGCGAACGATCAGTTGGGAGTCTTCCAATACCGAAAGCGGATGCGCCATGTCGGTGGAGCTGCGGCCGATCGCGCCTGCGATGCCGCCGCGCGTCGTATTTCCGGTGGCTATGGCAGCCAGTACCGCGTGATACAAAGCCACATCGCGGATCTCGGTTTCCTCGGCGAGGAGATAGCGAGCCTCACGGAACAGCGGAACCTGCGGGTTCAGAACCGTACGCAAAACCCACGAATCGAAATCCTCGAGCGATTCGGGTGCATCTCCGGCCACGAAGTCGCGACGGTAGGCCGGAGTGCCCCCAACGATCGAATGGACAAGTACGGCTAGTCGAGGGTCCTCGATTCCCCAAAAGGCGGCCGCCTGTCGATAGCCGAGCGGTTTGACGACCAACTCCAAACTCGCTCGTCCGCGCAGGGGTGCACTGCCGGACAGCAGGCCGCCCATCACCGACATCGCCGACCCGCACAACAGGATCCGTGAACCAGCGACCCGGGCGGGGCCGCGCGGGTCAAGGGCCCACTGGAGTAACGAAGGCAGCGAGGGCGTGGCTTTGGTCAGATACGGAAACTCGTCGATGACGATCAGGTTGTCGCCGACGACAGCGAACAACCGCTCGAGCGCTTCTTCCCAATTGCGGAAGACGTAGCGCCCCCCACCCGCGTATCGCGCGACGGCCCGACCGAAGCGCTCCAAGGCCTCGATCTCGGTCGCCTCGGTCGCTGTGAAGAAGAAGCCGCCGACGACCTCGGAGAGCGCGTCGAGCAGGAAGGTCTTGCCCTGCCGTCGACGACCGCTGACGATGCCCAATCGCACGTCCGAGCTGGGCGAGGTGGCGAAGCGTAGCAACCCCTCCCACTCGCGGTCGCGATCGAACACCCTCTCGGGCTTCCGCACTGTGGCCATGCTTATAACTATACTTCTTATAACTACGCTTATACGGATCCTGGGGTGGGTCTGCGGGGCATGTATCGGTGGTGTGTGATTTTCGATGTTGCGACTGAAAGACGGTGGCGCAGTTAAGATGTGGCACGGCTTGGCGCTGGTTCGGTGTCGGGGCGGCCCGGACGGCTGAGTGTGCGTAAGGGGGCGCGTTCGTGGGCGGCAGTGCGTTGGGGTGGGGTTCGTTGCGGCGGGGGGTCGTGCGTGGGCGGGCTCGGGCGGCGGGGGCGCTGGTGAGTTTGGTTGTGTCGGTGGCGTTGTGCGTGGGGGCGGCCGCGGTGTGGGAGGTGGAGCGGCGGGAGGAGCAGCCCGGCTCCGGGCCCGCGACGTCGGTGATCGGGCCGCCGCCGCAGGGGATGCCCGCCGCGTTGCCGAGGGAGGTGCCGCGGCGGCCGGCGGTGCTGTTGGTGCGCGACGGTGTGCCCGGTCCGGTGGTCGGGCCGACGTACGGGCCCGGTGTGCGGCTGACGCCGATGCGCGGTCTGCGCGGGATGCCGTTCGACTTCGACGTTCCGGAGACCTGGGGCTGCATCGGCGGCAGCAAGCGATTGCGGGCCGATGTGGTGTGGACCTGCGCCGACGAGCGCGGCGGGAGTCGAGCGGGCGGCTGGATCGGCGTGCAGTCCTGCCGCGCACCTTGCCGCGACACGGAGCAGACCGGTTTCCGTACCGAACTCATCGGACCGGAACCACGTTGGCGCGCAACAGATCACGCGACCGCGTTCACGGAATCCCCGGCCGACATCGACGGTGAGCCTCGGGTACGAGTCGCCATGACGTACGCCTTCGCCGCCGACACCGGCGGCCCCGTCGACACCCTTGCCTTCGCCAGGCTGACGGGCCCACCCGCGACGCTGGATACCCTGCTCAGCTTGGTCAACGAAATCCGACTGCGCGCCGGTGGGTGAGTGCTCGTCCGGTGAACGGGGGAGATCTGCGTGCGTTGGCCGAACGGGGTCCACTCGCGCGCGCCGCTGGGGGCTGGTCGCGCGGCGGTCTGCATGCGTTGGTGGGCGGAATCCGGCTGCTGGATGCCTGCTCGCCGAGACGAACCGCCGCCGCTTCTTCGAAAAGCGCGGCCTCCGATTCGCGTATGCGGCGTGGCGGCTGTCGGCACTTCAACCGTGAAGCCCTGCGCGGGCATCGACGGTCGGGGACGCGCACCTACGGAACCGCGGTGAACAGCTCGTAACTGTGTCCATCCGGGGCGAGCACGTACACCCCGCGACCGCCTGCCAGCCGGTTGATCCTGCGATCCCAGCCCCGCTCCGGTCCGGACCCGTACCGCACGTCGGGCCATCGCTGAAGTCGCGACAGCACCGCGTCGAACCGCTCGTCGTCGACCAGAAAACCGTAGTGCTGCGGCGTCACCGCGCCGCGGTCGTCGAAATCGAACGTGAGATCGGCGCTGAGGCGCACCGGCAGGAAGGGCCCGGTCGGCGCGCCCACCGTCAAGCCCATGAGTTCGGCGAAGAACGTAGCCGCTGCGGCTTTGTCGGCGGCACGGACGATCGTGTGGTTCAGAACAATGGACACCGCAACCTCCAAAGTTGAATGCGATTCGCATGCATATTACATGCGTATCGCATGCAACTGGCGCTGTGCGACTACCCTGAATTTCATGAACAGGACCACCACCCCGGACACCGCGATCGACGGCGGACCCGCACTGTTCCAGGTGGTCCGGTTCTGGTCCCGGCGGTGGATCAACCGCAGCTCGGCGCGCCTGCCAGAGGAACTGCGGAACGTGCAGCACATCCAGGTCGTGGAGGCGGTGGCGACGGCGACCGAGCGGGACGGCGAACCCACCGTCACCGCCGTCGCGCACCAGCTCGGCCTCGATCAGTCCGGCGCCAGTCGCATGGTGCGCGACGCGACCGCGGCGGGGTTTCTAGCCCGATCGGAATCCGAAGTCGACCGCCGCCGCACCGCGCTGCGCCTCACGGCTCGCGGCGAACGCCTGCTCGCCGATGCCCGCGACTGGCAGCGGAACGTCTTCGCCGAGCTCACCGCCGACTGGTCCGCCGACGATCGCCGCCGCTTCGCCGGCTACCTCCAGCGCCTCAGCGCGGAACTGCGCGACTGAGCCCGCGTTGTTAGATCACACCCAATTGCCTTGACGCTCTTCTGAAGCCGCCCGTCGGCCGGTAAGTTGTCGGCGGACAAACCGGACAATGTGAACCGGACGGCGCGACAGGAAGCACAGGATGAGGATCAGCAGAATCACCGCGACGGCGTTGCTGGCACTGGCGGCCACCGGTCTCTCGTCGGGCGTCGTGCACGCCGAGCCCGCGGACCCGCCCGCGCAGACCGCACCGGCCGCGGCGGCGCTGAACCTCAGCGGCGCGTTCCACGAGATCGACTACCGCGTCGCAGTGGCCGAGGACCGCCGTTCTACCGTGACCACGCTGCAGGAAGGCGCCTTCGGCCTCGTCAACGACGACCGCATCGTCACCATCGCCGACCGGGCAGGCCAGATCGTCGCCGCCCTACCGATGACCCTGCACATCGAGGGTCACCGCGTCGATCTCACCCCGACCGTGGACGAGGCGGGCACCCGACTGACCCTCGCGCCCGCCGCGATGTCGGAAACGCCGGTGCGCGAGATCAGTTCGCAGGAGCGCTTCTTCGCCGAGGCGGAGAAGGCCATGCCGCAGATCCTCGCGGGTGCCGCCATCGGCGCGGGCATCGGCTTCCTTGTCGGATTCCCGCTGGGACTGTTCGTTCTCGACTTCATCACGGTCCCGATCACCACCGTCGTCGGCGGCGTGATCGGCGCGTTCGCGGGGCTGTACCAGGCGGGCGGTCAGCCTGCCATCGACGCGGCTCAGGCGTACCTCACCGGCCAGCCCTGACCCACGCTTCGCTCGGGGCGCAGGGGTGAGCTCTTGCGTCCCGATGACCCGCGTACGTCTGGTCGACGCCGGACGGAGTCCGTCGACAGTCCGCGCATGGCCGGAGCGACGGTGGAGGTACGCCCGGTCGATGCGGCCGGGCGGAGTCTGTCGACAGCCCGCGCACGGCCGGAGCGAAGGCGGAGGTACGCCTAGCCGACGCGGCCGGGCGGAGTCTGTCGATAGCCTGCGCATGGCCGGAGCGAGGGCGAAGGTTTCGCCTAGCCGACGCGGCCGGACGGGGTCCGTCGACAGCCCGCGCACGGCCGCAGTGAAGGCGGAGGTACGCCTACTTCCTTCTCGGCCGGATGACGGCGGTGAATGTCGCTGCGGCAACCGGCTTTCCGGTGCCGTCGGCGATCTCGACCGGCACCTCTAGCTCCACCGCGACGCGCCCCGCGATGTCCGAGCGAAGGCGCTCGAGGGTGTCCGCGTCGAATTCCGAGGTGGCGTGGAAGGGGCCCGCCGAGCCCTTGGCGCGCGCCAGATACTCGATACGGCCGTCGCGGGCGACGATGAACGTCTCGCCCATCAGGTCCACGATGCCCGAGACGGCGGCGCCCATCGCGGCCGTCTCGGCCAGGCCGAACAGCACGGCCGCGTGCAGATCGCCGTTGTGGTTGAGGTGTTCGGCGCGCGGGGCGATGGCGACGACATTGCGTCCCGCGTCGAACTCGACGCCCTCGATGCCGGCGTACTGGATGAACCCCAGCTTCTGGAACCCGGCCATCACCAGGTCGCCCATGGTCGCGCTGTCCATCCGAACTCCCACCGGGTCGCGGCAATTGAAACGTGTTTCAGTTTTACCCGACCCTCGCCGGGCTTGTCCACTTCGGGCCCAGCGGTCACGGAGGCGCCGATCGGATTCGCGCGCGGGTATTGACTCGCGACCATGGGCTCGCAATACTGAACCTGATGGTTCAGTATGACTTCCTCGACGCCTCGTTCGGGGCGCTGGCGGACCCCACCCGGCGTGGGATCCTCGAGCGCCTCGGCCACGGGCCCGCGACCGTCAGCGAACTGGCCGAGCGTTTCGAGATGACCCTGACCGGCATCAAGAAGCACATCCGGCTGCTGGAGGACGCGGGCATGATCGTCACGGAGAAGCGGGGCCGGGTCAGGTATTGCCGACTCGGCGAGAACGTCTTCGACCGCGAAGTGGCGTGGCTGCAGGGTTATCGGCGGATGGTGGAAGCCCGGATGGACCGTCTCGGTGAATTCCTCGAACGAACGGAGCCAGACCAATGAGCACGACAACCCGCGACGCCGACATCACCACTCCCGTCGATCGGGAGATCCACGTCGAGCGGATCTTCGACGCCCCGCTGGACCGGGTGTGGGACGCCTACAGTCGGATCGAGCAGCTGGTCCAGTGGTGGGCGCGCGGCAATCGAATGGACGTGGAGCGCTGGGAATTCCGCGAGGGCGGCCACTACCGCTTCGTGGAGAACTCCGAGGACGGTTCGCACGGCTTCGAGGGGCGGTTCCGCGAGATCACCCCGAAGGAGCGGATCGTGCAGTCCTTCGAGTGGGACGGCATGCCCGCGCACGTTTCCATCGACGCCACCACATTCGTCGATCTCGGCGACGGCCGCACCAAGGTCGTCACCGTCAGCCAGTTCCACACGCCGGAAGAGCGCGACGGCATGCTGCAGTCGGGCATGTCCGATGGGCTCAACGCCAGCTACCGGAAGCTGGACGAACTGCTCGCCAAGTCGGCCTGAGCCGGATCGCCCGCGGGCGGGGTCGAACTGCCTGTCGACTCCGCCCGGCGAATCCGCCGATGTTGCTGGGCGCTGGCCGAGCGGTTGAAGCCGCGCAGACCAGTGGCTACGACGTCGACGACCAGATGGCCAAGGGTTCGATGCCGGGCGATCTCGTCCGGGATCACGCGCGAGCCGCCGAGTCCGACCGCTACGGCGGCGGCCTCCACTGTGGCCGGGGCCGGAAAGCTCCGGGGCGAAACGTGATTCAGGAACGATCCACGCCGACGCGCCGCTTGCGCGGCTTCAGGTGCAACGCGGGCATCGGCGGAGCGGGGATGCGCTGCTCGGGCGAGTGACCGGCGATGTCGGCGAATCGCTCGACCCGGCGGTTCTCCCAGTCCTCGCGCGCGGCCACGATCTCGTCGTGACTGCGCCCGACGAAGTTCCACCACATCACCAGTTCCTCGCCGAACGGCTCGCCGCCGATCAGCGCGAAGTGCGCACCGGTGCCGCTGACGAGCCGCAGCTCCGTGCGGTCGGAACCGAGGTAGAACAGCGGACCCGGCTTGACCTCCGTGTCGGCGGCGGTCACCTCGCCCTCGATCACCAGCAGGGCGTACTCGAAGGCCGGGTCGAGCGGAACGGTGATCTCGGCGCCGGGATCGATCCGAACGTCGGCGCCGACGATCGGGGTGTAGGCGATGGCGGGCGAGGTCAGGCCGGCGAACGAGCCGATCAGCACGATGGCGCGCACGCCGTCGGCCTCGTAGACCGGCAGGTCCCGATGCTGTTCGAAGTGCGGGTCGATGCCGGTGCGATGGCCGGGCAGCGCGATCCACAGCTGCAGGCCGTGGCCCGCGGGGGCGTCGGGGACGCTGTACTCCGAATGCGCGATGCCGCGGCCGGAGGTCATCAGGTTCAGCTGACCTGGATTGATCTCGACATCGGAGCCCACCGAGTCCCGATGCCGGATGCGGCCCTCGAACGGCCAGGTCACCGTCTGCAGACCGATGTGCGGGTGCGGTTCGATGTCGGGTGGCGCATCGGTCTTGGTGACCGTCGGCGAGCCGAAATGATCGAGGAAACACCACGCGCCGACCGTCAGCAGATCCCGTTGCGGGAGCACGCGTTCCACGAAAACGCCGCGCACGCCGCCGAGCGGCACCTCGCGCGCGGGGTAGAGCTCGGCCACCGGACCCGGGCCCGGCGCCGGTTCGCACACCGACTCCGCCGGATGCGGATCGAGATCGCTCACTGCTGCCCGCTCTTGGCGGTCATGTGCTTTTCGTACTCGGGGTGCTTCTCGATGTAGGCCTTGATGAACGGGCAGTGCGCGGTGATGGTCCGGCCGCGCGCGACCACGTCGTCGAGCGCTTCCTTGGCGAGCTTGCTGCCGAGGCCCTTGCCCTCGAATGCCTTGTCGATCTCGGTGTGCACGAAGTCGCTGTCGTTGCCGCGTTCGACGTACTCGGTGAAGCCCGCGAGCTCGCCGCCGTAGTAGATCTCGTAGCGGTTCTGCTCCGCATTGCGCGCGACCTTGGTCTCCGCGAGATCGGTCATGGTTGCCTCCTCCTTGTGCGCCCGAACCGGGTGCTTGCTCATGATCGACACGCGGTTGAACGCGCCGATCGTGGTGGCCACCCAGACGATTACCGACATCTGGTCGTCCGACAAATGCTCTCGTGCCAAAGCGTACTCACGCTCGAGGGTCGCTTCATCCGGCAGAATGGCCGTGACCTCGGCGAGGGCGAGCGCGGCACGGTCCACCGCCGAGTACGGTCCGCCGCGCCGCCAGCCGGGCAGCACCGCGATCTCCTGCTCGGTGGCGCCCGCCCGCAGCGCCGCCCGGTGATGGACATCCAGGCAGTGCGTGCAGCCGTTGAGCTGGGAAACTCGCACGTTGACCAGTTCGACGAGCCTGCGGTCGAGCCCGGCCGCCGCGGCCGCGGCCCTGACCTCTTTCGCCGTGGCGAGCAGGGCGCGGTAGGCGACGGGTGTTTGCTTGTCGACCCACACCCGGTTGTCGAGGTTCATGGTGTCGAATCGTAGCCACATTTGGTTGACATGTCACCCTCAAGTGATCGATCGACGCCCTTTGCCCGACCGGGCGAGGATCGTGTCCTACTCCCGTCCGGCGGAAGTGAAAGACATATCCGCGTAACGGTTTCCGGCCACCTGCGCCGCGATCGGCTCGAGCGTCGCGAGCTCGTCGGCGGACAAGGTGAGCGCCGCGGCGGCCACGTTCTCGGCAAGGCGCTTGCGGCTGCGGGTGCCGGGAATCGGGACCACCGGCAGACCGTGCGCGGCCGCCCTGCTGTGCACCCAGGCCAGCGCGACCTGCGCGGGCGTGACACCGCGCGCCTCGGCGACGGCGCGCACCGGGGTGAGCAGTTCGGCGTTGCGCGCCGCGTTGTCGCCGGTGAAGCGCGGCATCGCCCTGCGGAAGTCGTTCGTGTCGGCCAATTCGCCCGCCTTGAACGATCCGGTGAGGAAGCCGCGGCCGAGCGGCGAATACGGGACGAAGGCGACACCGAGTTCCGCCGCGGCGGGTACCGCGGTGTTCTCCACGTCCCTGGAGAACAGCGACCACTCCGACTGCACCGCGGCGATCGGGTGCACCGCGTGCGCCGCGCGCAGTTCCGCGCCGGTCACCTCGGAGAGGCCGAGCGCGCGCACCTTGCCCGCCGCGACGAGCTCTGCGAGGACGCCGACCGTATCCTCGATCGGCACCCGCACATCGCGGCGGTGCATGTAGTAGAGGTCGATGGTCTCGATGCCGAGCCTGCGCAGGCTCGCGTCGACGGCGGCGCGGATGTACTCGGGGGAGTTGTCGATGCCGCGATAGGTGGGGTCGTCGGCCTTGCGGACGATGCCGAACTTGGTGGCGAGCACCACCCGATCGCGATTGGCCCGCACGAAATCGGCGAGGAATTCCTCGTTGTGCCCGGAGCCGTAGATATCGGCCGTGTCGAACAGGGTGACACCGAGTTCCAGCGCCCGATCCAGGGTGGTCCGCGACTCGGTGAGGTCGGACGCGCCGTAGAACTCGCTCATGCCCATGCAGCCAAGGCCCTGCGTCCCGACCTCGATGCCGCTCGCGCCGAGCGCGGTGGTGGGGAGCGTTCCGGTGGTGGTCATGACTTGATCCCTTCGCTGTCGTCCGTGGTGCTCGCGGCCGGCCGGACGGCGGATTTGCCCTCGTAGATGGCGATCTTGTAGTCCAGCACGGCCACGGTCCGTTGCAGTTCGGCGATCTTGGCGAGTACTTCGGCGCGCGTCTCACGGAACATCGCGAGCCGCTCGGGAAAGGTGGAATCACCGGCGCGCACCAGCTCCGCGTAGCGGAGCATGTCGGCGACCGACATGCCGGTCGTGCGCAGCTTGCCGATCAGGTCGAGCCACTCCAGGTCGCGATCGCTGAACCGGCGCTTGCCCGTGTGGTCGCGGCCGATGTAATCCATCAACCCGATCCGCTCGTACCAGCGCAACGTGTCGCGGCTCAGACCCGACCGTTCGGCCGCCTCGCCGATCGAGTACCTCGGCCGTTCCCGCTCGCTGTCCCCGACGCTACGCGCCGTTGCCGTCACGACTCCGCCTCGCCGACGCTCGGCTCCGTCGCACCCGTCT
>NZ_BDAU01000049.1 GCF_001612615.1 Nocardia amikacinitolerans NBRC 108937
GGCTGTACCGATGCAAGGCTAGTCGCTGACCGCCTCGCGACGTACCGCGCGCCCGCCGCACCGAGGGCGGGCGCGGCGCTCAGGCCGTCGCGCGGTAGCTCGCGAGGATCCGGGTGCGCTTGCGCGGCTGGATGTTCGCGCGGGTGATGTCGCCGTCGTAGTGGGCGAGAACCCGGTGGTCCATGATCGAGCGCCACAGCGGCGGGATGGCCGCGAACACGATCATGCTCGCGTAGCCCGCGGGCAGCTGCGGGGCCTCCTCGGAGCTCCGCAGTGTTTGGTACCGACGTCCAGGATTGGCGTGGTGGTCGCTGTGCCGCTGCAGGTGGAACAGGAAGATGTTTGTGACGAGCCGGTCGCTGTTCCAGCTGTCGCGCGGGGAGCAGCGGGCCCAGCTGCCGTTGGGCCTGCGTTCGCGCAGCAGGCCGTAGTGCTCGACGTAGTTGACCGTCTCCAGCAGGGCAGCGCCGATCACGGCCTGCAACAGCAGCCAGGGCAGCACCGCGAGGCCGAAGGCGGCGAGCAGCGCGCCGAACAGCACCAACGTCATCGCCCATGCCTGCAGAACGTTGTTGTGTACGGTCCACCAGGGCAGGCCCTTGCGCGCGAGGCGCTCCTTCTCCAGCGCGAGCGCGGACCGGAAACCGCCCGCGACGCTGCGCGGCAGGAACTCCCACAGCGACTCACCGAGCCGCGCGCTCGCCGGGTCGTCCGGCGTCGCGACACGGACGTGGTGGCCGCGGTTGTGTTCGACGTAGAAGTGTCCGTACCCGGACTGCGCGAGCGCGATCTTGGCCAGCCAGCGCTCCATGTGCTCGACCCGGTGGCCGAGTTCGTGCGCGGCGTTGATGCCGATGCCGCTCACGAAGCCCAGCGTGGCCGCCAGCCCGAGCTTGTCGAGCACGCTCAGTTCGTCGCCCGCCCACATGTAGGCGGCGATGATCAGGCCGATCAGCTGGATCGGCAGGAACAGGTAGGTGCACCACCGGTAGTAGCGATCGTTGGACAGCAGCTCGTAGTCCTCGTCGCGCGGATTGCTGCCGTCCTCGCCGACCAGCCAGTCCAGCAACGGAATGACCATCAGCACGATGATCGGTCCGATCCACCAGAACACCGCGGCGCCAGTGTGCAGCACGAGCTGTGAGGGCAGCAACGCGGAAGCCGGTGCGATCAGGCCGAGAACCCACAGATGGCGTTTGGGATCAGCCGATCCCGCCGGTTTGCCAACCGTTTGCACGTTTGCCCCGCTAATTAAGAATCCTAACTCCGATGTATGAGAATACTTACAGCCTTGCGGTCCGTTACACCGGAGTTCGCGGACCAAACGTGTCGACCGTTACAAGCGTGGCGGTAGGTTTTTCAGGGAGTTCACATGTGACAGCAGTCACCGCATACCTCCCGCAAATCGGGGCTTTGCCCCTAAGGTTCCCCTAACCAGAGTGCCCGGACGCCCCTATTTCCCGGGGGGCGTTCCCCTAATCGAGCGAATCCGGGGCAGTCGATCGACCCACTTCGCGGGCGGCGAGAATCGCCTCCGCGTAGGGCCCGAGGAGTTCGGCGAGATCGGCGGGCGCGTTGCGGCCCGGCGCGGGCGGCGTCGGAATGTAGCTGAGCGCGATGCGGACCAGCGCGCCGGCCAGCACGACCGACTGCTCCTCTGTCGCGTCCACCCAGCTGTGCTGGAACACCGAGGACAGCCGCTCGGTGGCGTGTTCGACCAGCGGCGCGGCGTCCAGCGTGATCAGGCGCAGCAGGTCCAGCTTCACCTCGCCCGCGATCAGCGACTGGATCAGCGGATCGGCGGCGGCGTCGAGGAAGAAGCCGGAGAGCGCTTCGCGAAAGGCTGCGCGAACGTCGCCCTCGTTGCCCGCGATGGCGCTGCGGACGTGGTCGACCAGGTCGTCGGCTAGGCGCAGGGCGTACCCCTGTGCGAGGCCGGCGCGCGAACCGAACTCGTTGTACAGCGTCTGCCTGCTGACCCCGGCCCGCGCCGCGACGTCGCCGAGCGTGATCTTGGACCAGTCACGCTCGGTGAGCAGTTCGCGCATGGCGTCGAGGACGGAGGTGCGCAGGAGTTCCCGCGCCGCCTCCTGATACGGAACCCTCGGTCCATTGCGCGGCATACCCGCGAGGTTGTCACGGGCATCCGCCCCAGTCAAAATCTCACGACCGCTCGATCTCGACCATGAAGAAGTCGGCCTTGGCCGCGCCGCAGTCCGGGCAGCTCCAATTGTCCGGGATGTCGTCCCACCTGGTGCCGGGCGCGATGCCGTCTTCGGGCCAGCCCTTGGCCTCGTCGTATTCGAAGCCGCACTGGATGCACTGGTACAGCTTGTATTCGGTCACGAGGTCACTCCTACCGGTTCGAAATCGATCTTCTCCCGCACGCCGCAGTCCGGGCAGCACCAGTCGTCGGGCACGTCCGCCCACCGGGTGCCTGCCGGAAACCCTTCGTGCGGAGCACCTTTGGTCTCGTCGAAGATGTAATCACAGACAGGACAACGGTATGCGCTCATGATTGCACCCCCGCCCCATAGCGCGCGAGGATCCGTTCCCGCTTGCCCGGGTGGATGTTGGCCAGGGTGATGTCGCCGCCGTAGTGCGCGAGCACCCGCTTGTCCATCACCTTGCGCCACAACGGAGGAAAGTAGGCGAGCAGGATCATGCTGGCGTAGCCGCTCGGCAGGTTGGGCGCGCCGTCCCAGCTGCGCAAGGTCTGGTAGCGACGGGTGGGATAGGCATGGTGATCGCTGTGCCGCTGCAGGTGGTACAGGAAGATGTTGGTGACGATGTGGTCGCTGTTCCAGCTGTGCATCGGCGCGGGCCGCTCGTAGCGGCCGGTGTCGGTGCGCTGACGGACCAGCCCGTAGTGCTCGAGGTAGTTGACCGCCTCCAGCAGGCTGAAACCGATCACGGCCTGCAAGACCAGGTAGGGCAGCACGCCGAGTCCGAACACCCCGACCAGCGCCGCGTGCAGCACGACCGACATCAGCCAGGCCGAGAGCACCTCGTTCCGCAGGGACCATAGCTTTTTGCCCAACCGCTCGAGCCGCACCTTCTCCAACCGCCACGAGGACTTCAGTCCGCCCCACACGGTTCGCGGCCAGAACGCCCAGAAGGTCTCGCCCACACGGGAACTCGCCGGATCCTCCGGGGTGGCGACGCGAACGTGGTGGCCGCGATTGTGCTCGATGTAGAAGTGGCCATAGAACGATTGCGCCAGCGCGATGCGCGACAGCCACCGCTCCAGGTCGACCTTCTTGTGCCCGAGTTCGTGCGCGGTGTTGATCCCGATGCCGCCGATCGTGCCGACCGTGATGGCCAGGCCGATCTTGTCCACGACGTGCAGGCCGCCGTCGATGCCGAGCCAGCCGAGGTCGTCGGCGCTGATCAGGTAGCAGGCCATGATCAGCGAGGCGTATTGGAACGGCAGGTAGAGGTAGGTGAGGTAGCGGTAGTACTTGTCGTTCTCCAGGTACTCCATCACCTCGTCGGGCGGGTTCTCGCCGTCCGGGCCGAAGAAGATGTCGGCCAGCGGGATCACCAGGTAGACCAGGATCGGGCCGAGCCAGAACGGCACCTGCGCGAGGCGATGCCAGCCGAGTTCGTTGAGCGCCCAGATGAGCGGAAGCCCGATCGTGAACAAGCCGGTCGGCGCGAACAGCCCCCAGAGCCAGAGATAGCGCTTGCGATCACGCCAGGCCGGTGCTTCGACCGGGCGCTGCGGCGCGTCGGCATCCGTCGACATCGATGTCTCCCATCAGTGCGGCGCACACCGGGGTGTGACGCACAATACTTCTGAGGTGGACATTAGAACGACAACTGTCTCTTGTCTAGACAAAAGAATTGATTTGTAAAGATGTTATGACATAACAAAAGGCGTCCGGCCGGAACCGGACGCCTTTCCCTATGCGCGCTCGTCAGTACAACAAGACTTCGGCATCCTCCGGCAGCGCATTCACCGGCCACCACCGCAGATCAGTCGATTCCGCGCTGCGCACCGGCACCGCGCCGGCGGGCGCGGTGATACGGAACAGCAGATCGAGGTGGCGGGTCGGCACACCGAGCGAACAGGTGATCGGATGCGCCTGCGCACCGTAGAGGCCGGGCTCGATCCGCAGCCCGGGGATGCCCGACTCCTCCGTCGCCTCCCGCAGCGCGGCGTCGGCGACGGTCTCGTCGCCCTCCTCGCAGTGCCCACCGAGCTGAATCCAGCGCCCCACCTTCGGATGCAGGGTCAGCAGCACCTCGCCGGCGTCGTGCGAGAACACCACGGCGGAGGCCGTGATGTGACCGGGCGCGTGCTCGCGCAGACAGCCGCGCGGCGCGGAACCGAGGAAGGCCAGCATGGCCTCCCGCAGCGACCGGTCCTGGTCCACCACGGGACGCCAGGTCTCCAGCAGCGAGGTCGCGGACGCGTGCAACGACTCGGCGCTCACCGTGCCGCCCCGCCGAGAACTCGGGTCGACCGCTCGCTCACAGCTCGACCAACCCATCCCCCGGCCCCGCCACCCTGCGCGGCGTCAGCTCCTCCAGCGGATGCCCGATGGCGATGGCGCCCAACGGGTTCCAGTCCGCGGCGAGACCGAGCACGTCCCTGGTGATCTCGGGGGCGAAGATGGTCGAGCCGATCCAGCAGCTGCCGATCCCCTCGGTGGCGAGCGCGACGAGCAGACCCTGCACGGCCGCGCCCACCGCCACGGTGAACATGGTCCGCTCGGCCGCGCGACGGCGTTCGTCGGGATAGTCGTGCGCACCGTCCGGCACGCAGAACGGGATGATCACCTCGGGGGCGTCGAACAGGATCCGGCCGCGCGCCACGCGCCGCTCCACCCGCTCGGGGTCGCGTCCGTCGGCCGTGAGGTCGGCGCGCCACTTGTCGGCCATCGCCTCCAGCAACCGGTTTCGCAGATCGCGGTCGCGCAGCCAGACGAAGCGGACCGGCCGGGTGTGATGCGGCGCGGGCGCGGTCAGCGCGACCGAGACCGCCGCGCGAATGCGCTCGGGATCGACCGGGGTGTCGGCGAACTGGCGCACCGAACGCCGCAGCAACAAGGCCTCGCCGCGTCCACGCTCGATGGCCTCGGCGGTGCCGAGCCAGAACAGGTCGTCGGTGCCGCGGCGCAGCAGATCCGTCGCGCCCGAACCGTCGTCGACGAACGGCAGCCCGCGCACCACCGCGACCGGGACGCCGCCCAGCTTGCCCTTCACCAGATCCGCGGCGGCGGCAAGCTCGTCGGCGACGGCCACCTGGGTGACGTGCAGTTCGTTGCCCTGTCCGTCCACCGAGCCCGCGTAGTCGTGCAGCACCCGCAACCCGGCCGCGCCGATGGCGGCGTCGATTTGCCCGTTGCGCCAGGCCCGTCCCATGGTGTCGGTGATGACGACGGCGACGGTCACGCCGAGCCGTTCGGCAAGCGCGGCGCGCAGCGCCTTGGCACTGCCGTCCGGATCGCTTGGCAGCAGCACCAATTCGCCCTGCTCGACATTGGAACCGTCCACACCGGAGGCCGCTTGGACGATACCGAGCTTGTTCTCGGTGATCAGGGTGCGGCCCTTGCGCGCGAGCACCCGCACGGCCTCCTGGTCCACCAGCGCCCGGCGCGCGGCGTCGCGCTCCTCGGGATCCAGTGGCGCGGCGACGATTCGGCCCTCGGCCTTGGCGACGATCTTGCTGGTGACCACGAGGATGTCGCCGTCGGCCAGCCAGGGCGCGCGAGCGGCGATGTGCTCGGCGACGTCGTCGCCGGGACGGAACTCCGGCAGGCCGGTGACGGGCAGGATGCTCAGCTCGCCCGCGGCGTGGTCGATCGAGGTCACGGCTTCACCCCCGCGAGATCCAGTGCCTCGCGCACGATTTCGGCGGTCGTCGGCGGGTCGGTCATGAGCAGCGGCACGCTGCGCACCTCGACGCCTGGCACGTCGGCGGTGTCGGTGCTGTGGATGAGCCAGCCGTCGAGAATGCCGGTGGCCGAGCGGGCGCCGTAGTAGCGGCCGATCGCCTCGGCCGTCGTCTCGACGCCGATCACCGACAGGCACTCGTCGGCCATGCCGCGCAACGGCTTTCCGTCGATCACGCCGGAGACGCCGATCACCTTCGCCTCGGTGGTGCGCAGCGCGCCGCGGATGCCGGGCACCGCGAGGATGGCGCCGATGCTCACCACCGGGTTGGACGGCGCGAGCAGCACCGCGTCGGCGGACGATATGATATCCGTCACATTTGGGGCCGGTTTTGCTTCATCCGCCCCGATTGTGGCGAATCCATGGGTGTCGATGTTCGCGCGGTATCGAACCCACCACTCTTGGAAATGGATCGCGCGGCGTTCGCCAGGGTTCTCGGGGTCACTGACAACCACATGCGTTTCACAGCGATCGTCGGTTGCCGGGATCAGTTTCACGCCGGGTTGCCACCGGTTGCAGAGCGCTTCGGTGACCGCCGAGAGTGGATACCCGGCGCGCAACATTTCGGTGCGAATCAAGTGCGTCGCGATATCGCGATCGCCCAAGCCGAACCAGTCCGGCTGCGCGTGATATTCCGCCAGCTCCTCCTTGGCGTGCCAGGTCTCGCCGACCCGGCCCCACCCCCGTTCGGTATCGATCCCTCCGCCGAGGGTGTACATGCAGGTATCGAGGTCGGGGCAGATGCGGAGGCCGTGCATCCAGACGTCGTCGCCGACGTTCACGATCGCGGAAACGTCGGCTTCCGGCAGCAGTTCCCGCACGCCCTGCAGGAAGCGCGCGCCGCCGACTCCGCCGACAAGGACGGCGATCTTGGGCCCCTTGGCGGGCGCGATGTCCGCTTGTTGTCCAGTCACATCCGCACAGCCTATGCGGTGGCGAAGCGAGCGGTGTTCGGGCCATATTTGCTGGTCATTTGCTATGCCATACACCAAGATCAGCACGGAAATCGGTCGCGGATAGTAACGGAATAGCGACGGCGGCTTGACCATCGACACGTCCGGCGTGTCTAATCACAGTCATGTCATTCCGGGTTCGCGCGAGAGTGCAAGGCGCGGACGACTTTTCGAACAGATGTTCGAGCCGGGATGACGCGCTCGGGGATGTCCGCGGGACTACGTCGCGGGGTAGGGCCGTCGGTGTGCGTGTTGGTCCGACGGAAAGAATCATTCTGCGCTAACACACAGTGAGGAGGCGGAGCGATGGCCAACGATATGGTCTCGCAACCCGATTCCACAGCAGGCGCAGCACGTGGCGTCTGCGCAGACATCGGCCGGAGCGAGCAAGACGGCGGTGACGCGGTGTCGACACCCCGGCTCAGCCTGGTCGTGACGGGCTTCGACGAGATGTTCGAAAGCATCGAAGAGCAGTGGCAGGAGCGTGCCCTGTGCGCGCAGACCGATCCGGAGGCGTTCTTCCCCGAGAAGGGCGGCTCGACCCGCGAGGCGAAACGGATCTGCATGGGCTGCGAGGTACGCGACGAGTGCCTGGAGTACGCACTCGCACACGATGAGCGCTTCGGCATCTGGGGCGGCCTCTCCGAGCGGGAGCGCCGGCGCCTCAAGCGCGGTATCGGCTGACACACAGGTGTCGCACCGACCTCGATGCGCGGGGTCGGTGCGAGTTCACCTAGATTTTGGGTATGTCCCGTTCCCGCCATCGACGCCCGCCCACCGCCCGGTCGGTCATCCGACGCGGCCGCGGGGTGCGCGGGCCGATGCTGCCGCCGACGGTGCCCGCCTGGCGCACCCGAGGCCAGCAGTTCGACCGGCTCGTGCTGGAGGCATTCGCCCCGCTCGACAGCCGCTGGCACGATCGGCTCACCAAACTCGACATCGCCGTCGACGATGTACCGAAAATCCGTCCGCTGCACCCTGATTCGGTCACCTGGCCGGACGAGGTGGTGGCCGACGGACCGGTCCCGCTTTCCCGGCTGATCCCCGCGGGCGTCGACCGGCACGGACAGGCGACCCGCGCGCGGGTCGTGCTGTTCCGCAAACCGCTCGAGCTGCGCGCGAGCGATCCGGACGATCTGGTCGATCTGCTGCGCGAGGTGCTCGTGCAGCAGATCGCCACCTATCTCGGCGTCGATCCGGACGTCATCGATCCGGAGGCGGAGGAGTAGGTCCCGAATCGGGCGAATTGCGCGTGTGAGCCGCCACTCTTAGCGCGTGTCTGTCCACATCCGGAGGCCAGGGGGGTTACTCTCATCGGCGTGATCCCCATGCGTCGTTGCTGCCGACCCGGCTGCAAGAATCCGGCCGTCGCGACGCTCACGTATGTCTACTCGGACTCGACCGCCGTGGTCGGTCCGCTCGCGACGGTCGCCGAACCTCACTCGTGGGACCTGTGCGAAACGCACGCTTCCCGGATCACCGCGCCGAAGGGCTGGGAGCTGGTCCGCCACGAGGGCGGCTTCTCCACCACCCCGGACGACGACGATCTCACCGCACTGGCCGAAGCCGTTCGCGAGGCCGGGCTGCGGCGGCGTCCTCCGGAGCCCGATCAGCGCGGCTACCGCGACTACTCTCCCGCACCACAGCGCACCACCACCCGCACCGGCAGGCGCGGGCATCTGCGCGTGCTGCCCGATCCGCCGAACTGAACCTCCGCATCGCGGAACGCTCCCGACGCTCGAGTCCGACCGTCGGTACGGGGCAACCGACCGAAGGTGTCCCCCACCCCATCGGACAGACCGAATGTCACCTTCGGTCCGAACATCCCATCGCGGGGCGGGACGACTGAAGGTGACATTTGGTGTGTCCGTGCGGCTGGATGTCACCTTCGGTCGTGGCAGGACTCCGCGCGAACGGGCGGCGGTCGCCTCGAAACCGGTTGGCCGCGACGAGGTTCCAGCCGTGTGGCGCTGCGGCGAGTTCCGTGGCCGCGGTGCCCCGCGGGGTGAAATCGGGGCGGAGGGTAGGGAGCGGTCCCACGGTGTCGGCGGGGCACACTAGGGTAGTGCCCATGACAGTCGCCCGCTCTGCCGAATTCGTGAACGCGGTGATCAAGGCCTACGACGTTCGCGGTGTTGTCGGTGAACAGATCGACGCGCAATTCGTCAGGGACGTGGGCGCTTCCTTCGCGCGGCTGATGCGCGGCGAGGGCGCGAGCCGCGTGGTGATCGGCCACGACATGCGCGAGTCCTCCCCCGAACTGGCCGCCGCCTTCGCCGACGGCGTGCGCGCGCAGGGTCTCGACGTGGTGCACATCGGCCTCGCCTCGACCGACCAGCTGTACTTCGCCTCCGGCCGCCTCGGCTGCCCCGGCGCCATGTTCACCGCGAGCCACAACCCCGCCCAGTACAACGGCATCAAGCTGTGCCGCGCGAACGCGCTGCCGGTCGGCCAGGACACCGGGCTTGCCGCGATCAAGGACGAGCTCGTCGCGGGCGTGCCGGAATTCGACGGGCCGCACGGCAGCGCCACCGAGGTGGACCTGCTCGCCGACTACGCGCAATTCCTGCGCGGGCTGGTCGATCTGGAGCACATCCGCCCGCTCACCATCGCGGTGGACGCGGGCAACGGCATGGGCGGGCACACGGTGCCCGAGGTGCTCGGCACGCTGCCGCAGGTGACCATCGTGCCGCTCTACTTCGAGCTGGACGGTTCGTTCCCGAACCACGAGGCCAACCCACTCGACCCGAAGAACCTCGTCGATCTGCAGCGGCTGGTCCGCGACTCCGGCGCCGACATCGGTCTGGCCTTCGACGGCGACGCCGACCGCTGCTTCGTGGTGGACGAGAACGGCGAGCCGGTCTCCCCCTCGGCCATCACCGCGCTGGTCGCCGAACGGGAACTGGCCAAGGAGCCGGGCGCGACCATCATCCACAACCTGATCACCTCGCGCGCGGTGCCGGAGCTGGTGCACGAGCTGGGCGGCACCCCGGTGCGCACCAGGGTCGGCCACTCGTTCATCAAGCAGCAGATGGCCGCCACCGGCGCGGTGTTCGGCGGCGAGCACTCCGCGCACTACTACTTCCGCGATTTCTGGGGCGCCGATTCCGGCATGCTTGCGGCGCTGCACGTGCTCGCCGCGCTCGGCGAGAAGGACCGGCCGATCTCGGAGCTGATGTCGTCCTACGAGACGTACGCCGCCTCCGGCGAGATCAATTCGACGGTGGCCGACGCCAAGGAGCGGACGCTGGCCGTTGTCGAGGCGTTCGAGGATCGCGCCAAGTCGGTGGACCGGCTCGACGGGGTGACGGTCCAGCTGGCCGACGACGCCTGGTTCAACCTCCGCGCCTCGAATACCGAGCCGTTGCTGCGGCTGAACGTCGAGGCCAGATCGCCGGAGGAAGTAGACGCACTCGTAACCGAGATTCTGAGCATCGTCCGGTCCTGACTGGGATAGTGGAGTTACGACGGAGTGGAATCACAAGCTCAGGATTCGACCGTGGAAGCAGACGGCTCTGCCCAATGCGAGATCCTGAGCATCGTCCGGTCCTGACTGGGATAGTGGAGTTACGACGGAGTGGAATCACAAGCTCAGGATTCGACCGTGGAAGCGTACGGCGCTGCTCGACGCGAGATCCTGAGCATCGTTCGCTCCCGACTGGAATAGTGGAATCACTGACAGTGGATTCGCCCGACCCGGGCTCGGTGTGGACGATCCGGACGCAGCGCGATGAGGGGAGGTGGGACGCCCGATGATCGCTGGAACACCGGTGCTCGACCTCGACGATGCCGCTTCGCTCGAGGCGGCAGACAGCGGCGGCGCCCTGCGCTCGGCCGCTTCGGGTGGCGCCCAGGTGCGCGCCACGGCGGCGGCCATCGGCGAGCAGGCGCTCGCCCGCCTCGCCGACCTTCGCCCGCGCAGCGTGGTCCTGGTCTCCGGCTCCGGCCGCGCCGCACGTGCCGCCGGCCTGCTCGTCGCCGCGCTCGGCGACCGCGCGGGTCTGCCGGTGGTCTCGGTCGCCGCGCTGCCGCCGTGGGTGGGTCCGCTGGACGTTGTTCTCGTCGCCGGGGACGACGCGGGCGATCCGCGCCTGATCGACGCGGTGGACCGCGCGCTGCGCCGCGGCGCCGAGGTCGTCGTCGCAGCGCCGCACGAGGGTCCGCTGCGCGCCGCCGCCGCGGGCCGGGCCGCGCTGCTGGAGCCGCGGGTCCCCGTTCTCGACCACAACCGGTTGCTGCGCTTCCTCGCGGCCGGGATCGCGGTGCTGCGTGTCGTCGATCCGACGCGCACCGGCGCGGCCGTGCCGGACCTGACCGCGCTGGCCGACGTGCTCGACGCCGAGGCGCTGCGCGACGGACCGCACAACGAGGTCTTCCACAATCCCGCCAAGACGCTGGCCGCGCGCATGCAGCAGCGCGGCATCGTGCTGGCGGGCGACTCCCCCGCCGCCGCGGAACTCGCCGAGCACGGCGCCGAGGTACTGCTGCAGGCCGCGGGCAAGGTGGCGACGGCGGCCGATCTCGCCGAGGCGGTCGCCGCGAATCCGCGCATGGTCGAGGCCGCGGGCGAGGCGGCGCCCAATTTCGATCCGCTGTTCCACGACGAGGAACTCGACGGCCCCGCGCCGGTGGAGCGGATCCGGGTGTTCGTGCTCAGCGCAGATCCCGATCAGGCCGCGGCGCGGCGCCGGGTCGCGGTGTTCGGCGGCGCCGGATCCGGGCTGGTCGACGCCGATCTGGTGAGTGCCGACGTCGACCTGTTGCAGAACAGCCTGACCGATCCTGCCGCGCCGACGCCCGCGCGCGGCGAGGAGTCCGGCGGGTCCGGACGAGGCACGGAACTGGAGCAACTCGCGGTGCTGGCGCTGCGCTTGGAGATGGCCGCGGCCTACCTGCGGCTGATCGGCTCGCGCGGCACGGCCGCGGAGACGTCCCGCGGCTTCGGCGGCGAAGCTTACGACGGGGGACGCTACTAGTGCACGAACTCGTTGGTGCACTGCGTTCCTACGCATGGGGTTCGCGCACCGCGCTCGCTCAGCTGTGCGGCCGTCCCGTCCCCTCCGCACACCCCGAGGCCGAACTCTGGTTCGGCGCCCATCCCGCCGATCCCGCGCACGTCAAGACGCCGGTCGGCACCACATCGCTGCTCGAGCTCGTCGCCGCGAACCCGCATCGCGAACTCGGCGCGGCCGCACCGGAATTCGGCGACAAGCTGCCGTTCCTGCTGAAGATCCTCGCGGCCGAGGAGCCCCTGTCGCTGCAGGCGCATCCGTCGGCGTCGCAGGCGCGCGCCGGTTTCGAGCGAGAGAATCGCGCGCGGGTGCCGCTCGACTCGCCCATGCGCAACTATCGCGACGAGAACCACAAGCCGGAACTGGTGGTGGCGCTGGACCGCTTCGAGGCGCTTGCCGGGTTCCGCGAGCCGCACCGCACCGTCGAGCTGTTCCGCGCGCTGGACGTGCCCGAACTCGTTTCGTACACGGAAATGCTTGCCTCCCAGCCCGATTCGGCGGGCTTGCGGACGCTGTTCACCACCTGGATCACGCTTCCGCAGCCGGTGCTCGCCACGCTGCTGCCCGCGGTGCTCGACGGCTGCGTGCGGTATCTGTCCGCGAAGGGCAAGCGCGCCTTCACCCTCGAAGCACGCACGGCGCTAGAACTCGCCGAGGCCTATCCCGGCGACGCGGGCGTGCTCGCGGCGCTGCTGCTGAACCGGGTCACGCTGGAGCCGGGCCAGGGACTGTTCCTCGACGCCGGAAACCTGCACGCCTACCTGCGCGGGCTTGGCGTGGAGATCATGGCCAACTCCGACAACGTGCTGCGCGGCGGGTTGACGCCCAAGCACGTCGACGTGCCGGAACTGTTGCGGGTGCTGGATTTCGAGCCGATCGATCTGCCGGTCGTGCTGCCGGAACCGGCGGGCGACGGCTCGGTGCGGTATCGCACGCCCGCGCCCGAATTCGCGCTGCGCCGCTTCGATCTCACCGCCGGTTCCGGACAGGTGCCGCTCACCTCGGCGGGTCCGGGCATCGTGCTGTGCACGGCGGGCACCGTGCGGCTGCTCCAGGACGGCACGGAGCTGCTCGTCGGGCGCGGCGGCGCGGCCTGGATCTCGGCCGCCGACAGCGATATTCGCGCCCAAGCAGTGGACGGACCTGCCCAGGTGTTCTGCGCCTGCCTCGGCACGGGCGGCTGAGCGAGGGGCCGACGCACTCGGCCGAGGAACGGCGAACACGCTAAGTTAGCCGTGATCGGCGAAACGAGAGAGGACCTTCAGGACATGTCTGCTGGCGGTGGCAAGAAGGCGATTCTGGCCGCGTTGACGGCGAACGCGGGGATCGCGGTGGCGAAGTTCGTCGGCGCGGCGATCACCGGTTCGGCTTCGATGCTGGCCGAGGCGGTGCACTCGGTGGCCGACACTTCCAATCAGGGCTTGCTGCTGTTCGGCCAGCGCCGCGCCGAACAGCAGGCCGACGAGCTGCACCCGTTCGGGTACGGGCGCAACCGCTACTTCTACTCGTTCATCGTGGCCCTGGTGCTGTTCACGCTCGGCTCGATCTACGCCATCTACGAGGGCATCCACAAGATCCAGCATCCCGAGGAACTCAGCTCGCCGATCGTCGCGATCGTCATTCTGCTGATCGCCATCGGGTTGGAGACGTTCAGCTTCATCACGGCCATCCGCGAATCCCGTCCGCTCAAGGGCGGCGCCACCTGGTGGCGGTTCATCCGCAACTCGCGCAGCCCGGAGCTGCCCGTCGTGCTGCTGGAAGACATGGGCGCGCTGGTCGGTCTGATTCTCGCCTTCCTCGGCGTCGGCCTGACGATGGTCACCGACAACGCGATCTGGGACGGCATCGGCACCCTGTGCATCGGCGCGCTGCTGGGCGTCATCGCGATCATCCTGATCGTCGAGATGCAGAGCCTGCTGATCGGCGAGGGCGCGACCCCCGAGGAGGACAGGGCGATCCGGGAGAGCCTGACCGACGGCGAGCGCATCGACCGCGTCATCCACCTCAAGACCCAGTACCTGGGTCCGGAGGAGATCCTGGTGGCGGCCAAGGTGTCGATCGCGCCGGGTCTGGACATCGCGACCATCGCCGCGGCCATCGACGCCGCCGAGGCGCGGGTGCGTCGGGCCGTGCCCGCCGCGCGGATCATCTACGTCGAGCCCGACCTCTACCGCACGGCACCCGTCTAGCGAGCCCCTTCGCGTGCGTTTTCGGCGCGTGTTCGCGCCGCAGGTCCGGTTGAGGAAACCGAATACCTCCGGCCCGAGGACCTGTTGGTCGCCGCGACGATCGCCATCGTCCCGGCCTCGACATCGCCGCCATCGACGCCGCCGAGGGGCGGGTGCGCGGCCGTACCGACCGTGAATCGCTTCTACCCGGAACCGGACCTGTACCGGGTGGGGGTCAGTGCAGCGGCGATGAAAGTCCGCCCCGCCGAAGGGGATTCGTCCGGCCGAGACCTGGCAGGGCGCGGGGTGGGTCAGCGGTACAGCGGCCACCGCGACAACGCGGGCGGGGGGTCAGCGGCGCGACAGCCCGACCCGACGCGGGGCGGCGGACAGCGGCGCAATAGCCCGACCACGACGCGGGGCGGCCGACAGCGGCGCAATACCCCGACCCGACGCGGGGCGGGGGTCAGAGGCGCGACAGCCCGACCCAACGCGCGGCGGCCGACAGCGGCGCAACAGCCCGACCCAACGCGCGGCGGCCGACAGCGGCGCAATAGCCGACCACGACGCGGGGTGGTGGTCAGCGGTGCTGGGGTTGGCGGGCGCGCAGTAGTTCGAGCGGGTCGGTGTGGATGTCGAATTCGTGGCGGAGGACGTGGCGGGCGGCGTGCATGCCGTTCATGCCGTGGACGCCGGGGCCGGGCGGGGTCGCCGCGGAGCACAGGTAGACGCCGGGGAGCGGGGTGGCGTAGGGATTCCACCGTGGGGCGGGGCGGAAGGCGGTCTGGCGCAGCGTCATCGCGCCCGCGGAGATGTCGCCGCCGACGTAGTTGGCGTTGTGTGCGGGTTGTTCGGCGGCGGTGATGACGTTCTTGGCGAGGACGAGGTCGCGGAAGCCGGGGGCGAACCGTTCCACCTGCGCGATGATCGCGTCACTGATGTCGCGATCGGAGCCGTTCGGCACGTGGGCGTAGGTGTAGAAGGTGTGCGCGTCGCCGGGCGCGCGGCTGGGATCCACGACGCCAGGCTGGATGGCGAGCACGTACGGGCGTTCGGCGTGGCGGCCTGCGGCGACCGCGCCCTCGGCGGCCATCGCCTCGGCGCGGCTGCCGATCAGGTGCAGGGTGCCCGCCCGCGCGCAGCCATCGGCCTGCCACGGCACCGGCCCGGAGAGCGCGAAGTCGACCTTGCACGCCGCGCCGCCGTAGCGGAAACGGCTCAGCCGCTTGGTATATCGGGTGGGTAGCCGTTCGGCGGCGAGGCGGAGCAGGCCGGCGGGCGCTAGATCGAGCAGCACGGCGCGCGCACCGGCGAACTCGTCGAGCGAGTCCACCCGGTGGCCGGTGTGCACCCGGCCGCCGAGGTCTTCCAGTTCGGCGATGAGCGCGTCGGGGATGGTCTGGCTGCCGCCGCGCGGGATGACCCAGCCGCCCGCGTGACCCAGCGTGGCGAGCAACAGACCCGCGCCGACCGCGGGGAAGGCGCGCGGCGAGGTGATCGCGTGCGTCGCCACACCGGTCAGCAGCGCGGGCGCGATGTCCTCGTGGAAGCGCGCGTTCCACAGCGGCGAGCCCTGTTCGACCAGCCGCAGACCGAAACGCACCGCGGTCGGCAGGTCGTCCGGTAGCGCGCGCATATCGGACATGGCCACGTCGACCACGCCCTGCCACTTGCGAACGAGCGGCGCGAAAAGCCGCCGCCACGCGTCGCCGTCGCGGCCGAGATCGGCGACGGTCCGCTCCAGATCCAGCCAGGCGAGCCCGGCCCGGCCGCCGTCCATCGGGTGCGCGTAGGACACCTCGGGAGTGAGAAGCTCGACGCCGCGCGCGCTCAGATCGAACGCGCGAAAGAAGGGTGACGCCAAGGCCATCGGGTGCGCGCCGGCGCACACGTCGTGGTGGAAGCCCGGCAGCGTCAGCTCCGCGGTGCGCGAACCGCCCCCCGGCTTGGTCTCGGCCTCGAATGCCTCGACCGACAGTCCCGCCGAAGCGAGGACCACCGCCGCGGCGAGGCCGTTGGGTCCGGAGCCGACCACCACAACATCAGCCATGAAACCAACGCTACCTGCGCCCGACGCGTCAGCGGCGCGCCTCGACCCCGGCCAACCACTGGTCGACCAGAATCCGCAGCCGCGCCTCCCACAGCTCCGGCATCAGCCTGCCGCTGCGCGCGAGCGTGGCCAAGCCGTGGATCGAGCTCCAAGCCACCTCGGTACGCGCACCCAGATCGGGTTCCTCGACAAACGGGCGGAACATCCGCTCCAACTCGACCCAGCCGTCGCGCAGCGCCTGCGGCGCGTTCGGTCCGAAGGTCAGGTCGGTCTTCATGAGGAACATCGCGTCGTAGAGCGCCGGGTTGGCATCGGCGAAGTCGAGGTAGGCCCGCGCCACCGACTCCAGCGCCGCGGCCGGGGTCTCGGCTGCGGCGTGCGCCGCGCGCAGCGCCTCGGCGAGTTCGGCGAAACCCTGCTCGGCAACGGCCGTGACGATCGCGGACTTACCCGCGAAGTGGCTGTAGAGCACGGGCTGGCTGTACTCGATGCGCTCGGCGAGCCTGCGCACCGTCACCGATTCCCAGCCCTGGGACTCGGCGAGTTCGCGTGCGGTCTCGATGATGCGCGAATGGCGTTCGGCCCGTTCGCGTTCCTTGCGAGTCTGGGTGCCCATGCGCAAATTCTAGCATCGCTAGACAATCTATCGAAGCTCGCCTATCGTTGCTCGCAGACCTAGCGTCGCTAGGATTCATAGCACCACCAAGGAGCGCACCGTGACCATCTCCCGCATCGCCACCGTCCTGTCCGTGATCGGCGCGGCCTTCATTCTGTACATCGGCCTCAGTTACCTCATCGCGCCCGGCTCCATTGCTCCCGGCTTCGGCCTGCCCGCCTGGCCCGACGGCGAGGCGGCGGCGTTCATGCACCTCAAGGGCGTGCGCGACACCGTGTTCGGGCTGGTCGTTCTCGCCCTGCTCGCCGCGAAGCAGCGATACGCGCTCGGCGTCGCGACCCTGGTGATCGCGCTCGCGCCGTTCGGGGACATGCTCACCGTGCTGCGCTGGGACGGTTCGACGGCTGCCGCGTTCGGCATCCACGGACTCACCGCGCTGTTCGTCGCGGTCACCGGCGTGCTGCTGGTCCGGGAGCGGTCGATTGCCAAGGGCGCGAACGCGGCCGTCCCCGCGGTGTGATCCACGGCACAAGATGCTGCCCGGCGATGAATTCGGCGACGCGCTTCCGTCCTTACGGCTGAACGCACTTCGAGCAGAGGAGACGACCATGGCGACCAAGCCGCACGGCCCCGCGTCCTACTTCCCCAACATCGAGGCCAAGTACGGCCGCGGCATCGACGAGTGGTTCGCCGTTCTCCGCGATTCGGGTCTGGCCGGGCACAAGCCGCTGGTCGAGCTGTTGAAGACCGAGCACGGCATGGGCCACGGCCACGCCAACGCGCTCGTTCAGTACCACCTGAATCCGGAGAAGTGGGCGGTCGCCTGAGCACCGGGAACGGCTGAGCACAGAAACGAACGAAGGGCCCGCGGGGTAAGCGGGCCCTTCGTCGATCGCCAGGGCGGCACCGTGCGGAGGGGGGTGGATGGAGCGGTGCCGCCCGCGGCCCCGGCGTTGGCCGGGGACGACTCGGGGTCAGGCCGTGACCAGGCTCTTCTCCGCGGGTTCGACGGGCTCCGGTGCGCCGTGCTCGTCGACCATGGTGCGTTCGTCGAACGGCAGCTTGCGGTCGAGCACCAGCCGGACCTGGTCCACGTCGATGGTCTTGGTCCAGGTGCCGATCAGCACGGTCGCGACCGCGTTGCCGGAGAAGTTCGTCAGCGCGCGGGCCTCGGACATGAAGCGGTCGATGCCGACGATCAGACCGACGCCGTCGAGCAGCTCGGGCCGGTGGCTCTGCAGCCCGCCCGCGAGGGTGGCCAGGCCGGCGCCGGTGACGCCAGCGGCGCCTTTCGACGCGACGATCATGAACAGCAGCAGGCCGAGCTGTTCGGGAAGGCTGAGCGGCTTGCCCATCGCGTCGGCGATGAAGATCGAGGCCATGGTCAGGTAGATCGCGGTGCCGTCCAGGTTGAACGAGTAGCCGGTGGGCACCACGACGCCGACGGTGGTCCGCTCGACGCCGAGGTGCTCCATCTTCGCGATCAGCCGAGGCAGTGCCGACTCCGAGGACGAGGTGCCCACGATGAGCAGGTACTCGCGGGCCAGGTACCGGACCAGCTTCAGGATCGACACACCCGACACC
The DNA here is from genome assembly GCF_001612615.1 of Nocardia amikacinitolerans NBRC 108937. Lineage (GTDB taxonomy): Bacteria > Actinomycetota > Actinomycetes > Mycobacteriales > Mycobacteriaceae > Nocardia > Nocardia amikacinitolerans. The sequence goes on from NZ_BDAU01000049.1 coordinate 18,285, forward strand.
ACCCGAACCAGCACGCCGAGCACACCGAACACGAACACCAGGCAGGTCAGGTAGAACGCGATCATCAGGGTGGCCAGCTGCACCACCGCGTCCAGACCGGTCTTGCCGACCACGTTCGCGATCGCGCCGAACGCGCCGATCGGGGCCAGCCACAGGATCATCGACAGGATGCGGAACACCAGCTTCTGCGCCAGCGTCACCGCGCGCAGGATCGGGTCGCCCGCGCTGCCCATGGCCTGCACCGCGAAACCGACGAGCAGGGCGACGAACAGCGCCTGCAGCACACTGCCCGCGGTCAGCGAGGAGACAAGCGTGGTCGGGATGATGCCGTTGATGAAGTCCCAGGTGCCGCCCGCGCTGTGCGCCTGGTCGGCGTACTTGGCGCCCGCGCCGGCGGTCTCGGCGATGTTCATGCCATTGCCCGGCTCCAGCAGGTTGCCGACCACCAGACCGATGCCGAGCGCGATCGTCGACATGACGAGGAAGTAGCCGAGCGCGAGCCCGCCGACCTTGCCGACGGTGGCCGCGGTGCGCACCGAGCCGATGCCGAGCACGATGGTGCAGAAGATGACCGGGGCGATCATCATCTTGATCAGGTCGACGAACATGGTGCCGAGCGGTGCGAGCGAGACGCCGACGTCGGGCGCGAGCCAGCCGACGACGATCCCCGCGCCGACCGCGGCGATGACCGCCAGATACAGCCAGTGGGTGCGGTCGCGCCGAGCCGCGCGAGATGTATCGCTCATGGCTGCGCCTCGCTGACGCTCGGCTCCGGCATGCGCGATGCGCGCTGGCGCACGATTCGCTCACTTCGTTCGCTCATTGCGAATCACATCCTCCGAGTGGTACCGGAATGCGAGCCTTCTGGCCGCGTGTGCAAAATGATGACGACTCGCGTGACGCGGGTCACTGTTTGGTGCATAGAGTTCAGTGGAGGTCAGCTCGTGCGACGTCGTCGCTACACAGACGCCGCCGGGTCCGAGTCGCGCCCTCGCCGTGGCGAACGACCGCGTGGCCTCCGGCTCTCCCTGGCGGGTCAGGTCTTCGTCCTGCAGCTCGTGGTGCTCGCGCTGATGATCGCGGGTGCCGCGGTGCTCGCGGTGCTCGACGCAAGGCACACCAGCGACGTGACCACCGAGCACGAGGTCACCGACGTGGCCGTGAGTGTGGCGCAGGCGCCGTCCACCCGCGCGGCGGTGCTCTCCCCCGATCCCAGCGCGCAGCTGCAACCGGTGACCGAGCGGATCCGGTTGCAGACCAGGATGGACTTCATCGTGGTGATGGCGCCGGACCGGACGCGGTTCACGCATACCAATCCCGAACGCATCGGCCATCCGTTCAGCGGCAACATCGACAGGGCGCTGGCCGGGGAGACCTTCACCGAGACGTTCACCGGAACGCTCGGGCCGTCGATCCGCGCGGTGACTCCGGTGTACGACGGCGACCGCATCGTGGCGCTGGTGTCGGCGGGCGTCACCAGGGCGCGCATCGGCGATCAGGTCGCCGCGCAGCTGCCGAAGATCCTCGGTGTTGCGGGCGCGGGTCTGGTGGTGGCCGCGCTCGGCTCGTTCCTGCTGAGCCGCCGGTTGCGCCGCCAGACGCACGGTCTCGCGCCCGACGAGTTGCGCGTCATGTACGAACACCACGACGCGGTGCTGCACTCGATCCACGAGGGCCTGGTTGTCTTCGGCGCGGGCGAGCGGGCCGAGGTCGTCAACGACGAGGCTCGGCGGCTGCTCGATCTGCCGGAGGGCGACGTGCACCGCGCGGATCTGCCGATCTCGTTGCGGCGCATGAGCTGGGGCGTGGTCCGCGACGAGATGCACGTGACCAACGATCGGATTCTGTTGGTCAACCAGGACGTGGTCGCCTCGCAGGGCCGAACCCTCGGGACCGTGATGACCATCCGCGACCACACCGAATTACGCGGCGTCCTTGGCGAACTCGACTCGGTGCGCGGTTTCGCGGAATCACTGCGCGCCCAAGCGCACGAGTCGGCCAACCGGTTGCATACGGTGGTCACCATGGTGGAGCTCGGTAAGCACCGCGAGGCGGTCGAATTCGCGACCGCCGAACTCCAGCTCTCCCAGTCGCTCATCGACCGGATGATGGGCGCGGTCGGCGATCCGGCGCTGGCCGCGCTGCTGCTCGGCAAGGTCAACCAGGCGGCCGAACGCGGTGTGGAGCTGACGATCTCGGAGGACACCGCCCTCGACGCCATCGCGCCGCTCTCGGCGCGCGAAGCCGTCACGCTGGTCGGCAACCTGATCGACAACGCCATCGACGCCGCAGCGGGCAGCGCGGGCGCGTGGGTGGAAGTCACACTACGCCACGCGGATTCGGACGTCTTCCTGCGCGTCGCCGACAGCGGGCCCGGCATGTCGGCGCAGACCTTCGCGCGCGCGGCCGAGCGCGGCTACACCACCAAAGACGATCATCACGGGCTCGGCCTCGCGCTGGTACACCGCGTGATCACCAGGCACGGCGGGGCGATCGACGCCCGCCGCGAGCCGGAAAGCGCGGTGACCGTGACGATTCCGCGCGACTCGGGAAAGGACGCATCGTGATCCGAGTGTTGATCGTCGAGGACGAGCCGCTGATCGCCGAGGCGCACCGCGCCTACGTCGAACGCATCCCCGGCTTCACACCGGTCGGCATCGCGCATTCCGGACGCGAGGCGATGCGGGCGACCGCCGCCGCCGCGGCCGAGGGCACACCGATCGACTTGGTGCTGATGGACATCGGCCTGCCCGACACCAGTGGTTTGGACGTCGCTGCCGCGCTGAGCGGTTTGGCGCCGAGTCCGGACGTCATCGCCATCACCTCCGCGCGCGATCTGGCGATGGTGCGTACCGCCGTCGCCAACGGCGTGGTGCTCTACCTGTTGAAGCCGTTCACCTTCGCCGCATTCCACGACAAGCTGGAGCGCTACCGGGAGTTCCGCACCGCGCTGCCCGCGGGCGAGTCCGCGCTGACCCAGCTCGACATCGACCGCGCGCTCAGCGCGCTGCGCACGCCGGACCAGCGCGCCAACACCCCGAAAGGCGTCGCGCCGCAGACACTCGAGGAGATCTCGCGGATCGTGCGCACCGCCGAGGACGGCATCACCGCGGCCGACACCGCGACCAGCATCGGCGTCTCCCGCATCACCGCGTGGCGCTACCTCGAGAAGCTGGCCGACGACGGCCTCGCCATCCGCCGCTCCGACTACGGCCGCGCGGGCCGCCCCAAAACCCGCTACGTCTGGAAACGCACCGACTGACGCGACTTCACAGACAGTGCACACGCCTCACAGCGGTTGCGGGCGCTGCGAAGCGTGTGAGCGCTCTGCGAAGAGATGTTCACGCGCCACGCTGCGGCTCTGTGTGGAATGTCAGACGTCGGTGGAGAAGCGGATGCCGCCGTCCGGGATCTCGACGCCGGGCCAGACGCGCGCGCCGCGCAGCAGTTCGCAGCGGGCGCCGACGTTCGCGCCGTCGCCGATGACGCCGTCGCGGACCAGCGCGCGCGGACCGATGCGGGCGCCGAAGCCGATGATGGACCGTTCCACGGTCGCGCCCGCCTCGACGACGGCGCCGTCGAAGATCACCGCGCCGTCGAGGCGCGCGCCGGCGCCGATCTCCGCGCCGCGGCCGACCACGGTGCCGCCGATGAGCAGCGCGCCGGGGGCGACGCCCGCGCCCGGGTGGACCAGGGATTCCCCGCGCTGGCCCGGCAACGCGGGCGAGGGGGCGATGCCGCGGACCAGGTCGGCCGAGCCGCGCACGAAGTCCTCGGGGGTGCCCATGTCGCGCCAGTACGACGAGTCGACGTGGCCCTGCACCCGCGCGCCCTCGGCGAGCAGCGCGGGAAAGACCTCGCGCTCCACCGACACCGGCCGACCGGACGGGATCTTCTCGATGTACTCGCGGCGGAAGACGTAGCAACCGGCGTTGATCTGGTCGGTCGGCGGATCCTGGGTCTTCTCCAGGAACGCGGTGACCCGGCCGGTCTCGTCGGTGGGCACGCAGCCGAACGCGCGCGGATCGGACACACGCACCAGGTGCAGCGTCACGTCGGCGTTGGTCGACTCGTGGGTGTCCAGGATCGCGCCGAGGTCGGTGCCGCCGAGCACGTCGCCGTTGAAGACCATCACGTTGTCGGCGCGCAGCTTGGGCAGCACGTTGCGGATGCCGCCGCCGGTGCCCAGCGGCTCGGTCTCGGTGACGTACTCCAGCTCGAGACCGAGCTCGGCGCCGTCGCCGAAGTGCTCCTCGAACACCTCCGCCTTGAAGGAGGTGCCCAGCACGACGTGGGTGATCCCGGCCTCGGCGATGCGGGCGAGCAAGTGGGTGAGGAACGGCAGGCCCGCCGTCGGCAGCATCGGCTTGGGTGCCGAGAGGGTCAGCGGGCGCAACCTCGTGCCCTGGCCGCCGACCAGAATCACGGCGTCGGTGCCTGGATGTCCTGCCATCAATGTTCCCCTGTTCGTCTGCCGCGCTGCTACGCCTGTCGACCCTGTTCCCTGGCCAACTCACGCAGCGCAGATCGAACCGCAATCCGGGAGCGAATCGCAAGTCCGGCGCGCAACGCGAGCCGCAGCGGCGCCTGCCACCAGTGCGGATGCCGGTCGGCCTGGAACCGGTAGGCGCTGGCGTGGTGGGCGGGCAGCATCACCTCGGGGTGGCGTCCTGCCGCGTGGCCCTTGGCGTGGGTGACCTCGGCCGACGGCACGAAGACGTTGTGCCAGCCCGCCTTGCCCATGCGGTCGCCGAAGTCGACGTCCTCCATGTACATGAAGTAGCGCGAGTCGAAGCCCTCGATCGAGTCGAAGGCGGCGCGGCGCACCAGCAGGCAGGAGCCGGACAGCCAGCCGACGGTGCGCTCGGAGATCTGCTCGTTCTCCTGCCGGTAGCGGCGGGTCCACGGGTTGCCTGGCCACACCGTGCCCAGGATGGCGTGGCCCGCGCCGTCCAGCAGACCGGGCACCGAGCGCGCCGACGGGTACACGCTGCCGTCCGGCTCCAGCACCATCGGGCCGAGCGCGCCCGCCCTCGGCCAGCGCTTGGCGGCCTCGAGCAGCTTGTCGATGGAATCGGTGCCCCAGCGGATGTCGGGGTTGGCGATGACGACGAATTCGATGCTCGGGTCGATCTCGGCCACGGCGCGGTTGATCGCGCCGCCGTATCCGATGTTGCCGCCGGTGCGCAATAGCCGCACGTGCGAGTTGGCCTCGGCCACCAGCTCGGGCACGCCGTCGACCGAACCGTTGTCGGCCAGGATCACCTGCGGTTTCTCGCTGGTGGCGTGGGCGAGGGTGGTGATGAAGTGCTCGAGGTGCTCGCCGGGCGAATAAGTCACCGTGACGACGGCAAGGCCACCGGGGGCCGCGGAATCGGAAGCGCTCACATTTGGCGAGCCTAGTCGGAACAACGCGACCACGCGTGCCCCGGTGCAGGACCGATGCCAGACCGATCGGTCTTCCAACGGTCCGCCGAGGGCATTGAAAAGACCACGGCCCGACAGGTTCTCGCCGTCATTCCCGGCTGCGCAGCGCGTCGTGCAGCGCGGCGCGCCAGTCCCGCAGCGGCGTCAACCCGGCCGATCGCCAGGCCCGGTCCGACAGCACCGAATAGGCCGGGCGCCGTGCGGGTCTGGGGTAGGCCGTGGAATCGCACGGCCGCACCCGCTCCGGATCGGCGCCGACCTCGGCGAACACCGCCCTCGCCAGGTCGAACCAGCTCGCGACGCCCGCGTTGGTCGCGTGCAGCAGCCGCGGCGCGTCCGGCCGCGCGACGAGCTCGAGCAGGCCCGCCGCGAGATCCGCCGCGTAGGTCGGCGACCCGATCTGGTCGTTCACCACGTCGACGGTCTCGCGCTCGCGTTCCAGCCGCAGCATGGTCGCGACGAAGTCACCGCCGCGCCCGCTGTACACCCAGGCCGTCCGCACCACATGCGAATTCGGCGCCGTGTCCAGGACCGCCCGCTCCCCCGCCAGTTTGGATCGCCCGTACACCGTGGCGGGTCCGGTCGGGTCGTCCGTGTCATACGGTTCGCGCTGGGTACCCGGGAAGACATAGTCGGTGGAGAGATGGATGAGCCGGGCGTCGACGGTCGCGCAGACCGCGGCGAGCACGGCCGGGCCGGTCTCGTTGCCCGCGAAGGCGGCTTCGGGCTCGGACTCGGCCTTGTCCACCGCGGTGTACGCGGCGCAGTTGAGCACCACGTCACCGGGGTTGATCGCGGCGCGCACCGCGTCGGCGTCGGTGACGTCGAGGTCGGCGCGGCCGTAACCGCGGGCGTGCGGCGCGAGGCGCAACAGCTCCCCGCCGACTTGTCCACCGGCCCCGGTGACGACGAGACGAGCGGCGGCGGCGGGCGGTACGGCGGCGGTCACGGGCGCAAGTCTGGCACGCCGTGACACTCGCGGGTGCCGTCCCGCGGGGTAACCGTTGGTTAGCCTTGTGCCACGGCTCCGGGGCCGCGGGATCTACGGATCGGCCGCGGGGGCCGGATCGGGGGCGGTCGGGGTGAACAGGGGCTTGTCGAGAGGATGCTCAGTTGCAGCGGAGGAGCACATCGATGCCGTCGAGACCAGCCGGCGTGCGCGGCGGCGACGGTTCGTGGGGCCCGGTGCACGCCTTCGTCGCGGCACTGGCCGCCGTGGTGCTGGTCATCACCGGATTCGCCTGGCACAGCGTCGACTCGCTGATCTCCAACATCCAGCGCATCGGCGATCTCGGCCTCGGCGGCGGCCGCGACGGCGCGGTCGACATCCTCCTGGTCGGCGTGGACAGCCGCACCGACGCGCACGGCAACCCGCTCACCGACGCCGAGCGCGCGATGCTGCACGCCGGCGACGAGGTTGGCACCAACACCGACACCATCGTGCTGGTCCGGGTGCCCAACGACGGCAGCTCAGCGACCGCCATCTCGATACCGCGCGACTCCTACGTCGACATCCCCGGCATCGGCACCGGCAAGATCAATTCCGCGTACGGCGCGACCAAGGAGACCGAGCGGCAGAAGCTCATCGAACAGGGCGTCGCCGAGGCCGAGGCCGAGCAGAAGTCGACCAAGGCGGGGCGGCAGGCGCTGATCAAGACCGTCGCCAACCTGACCGGCATCACCGTCGACCACTACGCCGAGGTCAGCCTGCTCGGCTTCGTGCTGCTCACCGACGCGGTCGGCGGCGTCGAGGTGTGTCTGAACAACGCGGTGGACGAGTGGATGTCGGGCGCGGACTTCCCCGCGGGCCGTCAGCGGCTGGACGGCAGGCAGGCGCTGAGTTTCGTGCGCCAGCGCCACGACCTGCAGCGCGGCGACCTGGACCGGATCGTGCGGCAGCAGGTGTTCATGGCCCAGCTGGTCGGTCAGGTGCTCAGCGCGAAGACGCTCAGCAGCCCGGCGCGGCTCGGCCAGCTGAGCGAGGCGGTCGGGCGCACGGTGGTGCTCGACGAAGACTGGGACGTGGTGGCGTTCCTCCAGCAACTCCAGGATCTCTCCGGCGGTCAGGTCCAGTTCGAGACCATTCCGGTGGCCGATCTCAACGGCACGACCAGCGACGGCGAGTCCGTGGTCCGGGTGGAGCCGAAGGCGGTCAAGTCCTACGTGGCCTCGCTCGTCGGGGAGAAGGCCGAGGAATCCGACCCACCCGCGGTGGATCCCGGGACGGTCACGGTGAACGTCCTCAACGCCAGCGGCATCGGCGGTCTGGCCGGTCAGGTGTCGCAGGCCTTGACGGCGAAGGGTTTCCAGGCGGGCCGGGTGGGCAACTATTCCGGTGGAAGTGTCACCGGCAGCCGGGTGCTCGCGGCGGACAGCGCGGATCCGAAGGCCAAGGCGGTCGCCGAGGCCCTCGGCAAGCTCACGGTGGTCGCGGATCCGACGATGTCACCGGACTCGGTGAGCGTCGTGCTGGCAAGCGACTATTCTGGGCCGGGCTCGGCCGCGAGCTCCACGTTCGACTTCTCCGGAACGTCGACGACCGCGACGCCGGTTCCGCCCGCCCCACCGATCGACGCAGGCCAGAATGGACCGAAATGCGTGAACTGAAGCGTGAAGCCACTGATGCGTGACAAGACCCATGCACTGACCCTCACCGAGGCGGTGCTCGACCCGATCCTCGCCCGCGAGCCCGCGGGACCGCGCGTCACCTATTACGACGACGCCACCGGCGCCCGGATCGAACTGTCCGGCCTGACGCTGGCGAACTGGGCGGCCAAGACGGCCAATCTGATCCGCGACGAGTTCGGCCTGAGTCCCGGCGCGCGGGTCGCGGTGCTGCTGCCCGCGCACTGGCAGACCGCCGCCGTGCTGCTCGGCTGCTGGTGGGCGGGCACCGAGGTGGTGCTGAGCCCCGATCCGGACGCCGACCTGGCATTGGTGACGGCCGACCGCATCGATGACGCCGACGGCGTCGCCGAGGTCGCCGCGCTCTCGCTGGACCCGCTCGGCGCGCCCGTCCGTGACCTGCCGGTCGGCATCACCGATTTCGCCACCGCGGTGCGCGTGCACGGCGATCAGTTCTTCCCGCGCGGCACCGGCGTCGCGCTGGACGGCATGCAGGTCGCCGAGGTGCTCGCCGCCGCACGGAAATCGGCCATGCGGCAGGGTTTCTCGGAGGGCGACCGGGTGCTGTCGAGCGCGCCGTGGGACACCGCGGACGAACTGATCAACGGCTTCGTCGCCGTGCTCGCCGCGGGCGCGTCCCTGGTGCAGGTCGTCAATCCGGACCCCGGCCAGCGGGAGCGCCGCATCGAGAGCGAGCGCGTCACCGTCCAGGTCGGCTGACGACCCCGCCGCGGGGGCGACGCGCACCGCACGGGCAAGACGTTCTCCTACCCGAGTAGGAGCACGCATCCGACCGGAGCACGTTCCAGAATCGGCCCGGAGTCCGTACGGTGGACATATCGCACAACGATGGAGTTGGTGGGATATGAAGCCGCAGTATTGGTTCCGTTGGCTGTCGCAGCAGGGCACGCCCAGGCTTGTCCTGCGCACTCAGGCGCGTCGCGGTGATCCGTTCGCGCGGCTGATGGGCGCGCCGGACGGCATCGCCGATCCCTATCCGCTCATCGAGGAACTGCGCGGCCGCGGCCGGATCGTGCGCACGTCGCTGTCCTGGGCCACCTTCGACCACGAACTGTGCCGAGCCGTGCTGCGCGACCCCCGCTTCGGTGTGCGCACCCCCGAGAGCTTCGACATCCCCAAGCCGTTGCGGCTGCTCACGGGCCGTACGCCGATGCCGCCCAACCCGGTCGACCCGCCCTCGATGCTGGTGATCGATCCGCCCGAACACACGGCGATGCGCAAGCCGGTCGCCTCGGCGTTCACCCCGCGCGCCATCGCCAGGCTGCGCGACCGCGTCGAGACGGTCACCGAAGAGCTGCTCGACGCGCTGCCCTCCGGCGGCTCGGCCGATCTGATCGCCTCGTTCGCCGCGCAGGTGCCGATCGCGATCATCTCCGAGATGCTCGGCTTCCCCTACGCCGACCGCGACCGCTTCCTGAACTGGGGTGACCAGCTGACTCCGCTGCTGGACGTCGGCATCTCGTGGCGCGCGCACCATCGGGCCATGCGGGCGATGGAGGTGATGAACCGGTACTTCGACGGTCACATCGCCCGCCTGCGCCGCGAGCCGGGCGACGACATTCTCAGCACCCTCGTCACCGCGGGCGAACTGGACGACTACGCGCTGAAGGCCACCGCGAGCCTGCTGATGGGCGCGGGCTTCGAGACCACGGTCAACCTCATCGGCAACGGCGTCGTTCAGCTGCTCAGCCATCCCGACCAGCTCGCCAGGCTGCGCGACGAACCGGAGCTGTGGCCGAACGCGATCGAGGAGGTGCTGCGCATCGACTCGCCCGTGCAGACCACCGCGCGCACCGCGCTGTCCGACCTGGAACTCGACGGCAAGCAGTTGCGCAAAGGCCACACCCTCGTGCTCTCGCTGGCCGGCGCGAACCGCGATCCGAAGGTCTTCCCGGATCCGACCCGCTTCGACGTGGCCCGCCCGAACGCCAAGGATCACCTCTCGTTCAGCAACGGCATCCACGTTTGTCTCGGCGCCAGCCTGGCCCGCATGGAGGGCGTGTACGCGCTGCGCGCGCTGTTCGAGCGGTTCCCCGACCTGCGCTTGGACGGCGAGCCGCGGCGCAGGAGCCTGTTCACGCTGCACGGTTACGAGCGGATGCCAGTGCGCCTCGGCCGCCGCGCGGTGGCCAAGGCGCCGGAGCCGACATCCGTCTGAGGTTCAGCTGAAGCCGACGGCCTGATCGCCCCACGCGGTGTGCAGGTCGCGGTCGGGATCATCGACGACGCGGTCGACGGCGTCGATGACCAGCGTGGTGCGCGTCGACGGCCGGTACGGCGGCCAGTGCTTGGAACCGTCCAGCGCGGCGGGCACACCGTGCCGCGCGAAGGCCAGCCAGCGGCGCATCATCCGCCCCGACACCTCCGTCGCCTGTTTGCGGCCGCCGAGCCAGAACGTCGGGTCGTGGTTCAGCGTGCCGAAATTGCCGAAGACATACGGCAATTCGGTGGCGTGTCCGGCGCCGACGCGGGCCGCGCGCAGCATCGGCGTCGCGTGGTCGAAGCGATAGGCCCAGGTCATCGAGTGGGTCGCGTGCGCGTCGGCCACCCAGTGCGCCGGCATGCGGAACGCCGCGTCGGTGGACATGGCCAGCGCGCCGCGGGTCTTGGCCAGATCCGGGTAGGCGGAGGTGATCTCGGCGATCCGCTCGGCCGACAGTTCCGGGTGACCCGCCGCCACGTCGCGCAGCATCACGTTCACCGCGTCCGGCGTCACCGGCATGATCGGCGAACGGAACAGCCGGAACAGCGAGGCCTCGTCCTTGTTGGTGCCGATGATGAGCGGCACCTGGTGCGAGCGGCCCTGCTGGAATCGGTCGATCGGATAGCCGGGTAGCAGATCGCCGTCCACCACCGGGGCCGCGGCGAGGCGGCCGGGTTCCTTGAGCGGGATCTCGTCGAGCAGCACGCCTGCCGCCCGCACCACCCGCTCGATCGGCAGGTCGATCAGATCGAGGGCCTGCGTCGGGGACATCTCCAGCAGTTCCAAGTAGCGCCGCGCCACGATCGCCGCCCGCTCCCGACCGAAAACGGTGGTGGCGGGCGGGCTCTGGGCGATGGCGCGATGGAACAGCCCCGCCGCCCGCGGCGCGGTGAGCAGCGCCGTCACACAGCCCGCGCCGGACGACTCGCCGAACAGCGTCACATTGTCCGGGTCGCCGCCGAACCGCGCGATGTTCTCGCGCACCCATTCGAGCGCGGCCAGTTGATCGTGCAGGCCGAGGTTCGGTGTGAAGCCGTGGAACAGCGAGGACAGATCGAGGAAGCCCAGCGCGCCGAGCCGGTAGTTGACGCCGACCACGATCACGTCGCCCGTCTCGGCGAGGCGGCGGCCGTCGTAGATGGCCTGTGCCGCGGTACCGAGGCAGTAGGCGCCGCCGTGCAGCCAGACCATGACCGGGCGCGGCTCCTCCGCGCGGGCGCGTGGCGCCCACACGTTGAGCCAGAGGCAGTCCTCGCCCATCCGCAGTTCCGAGTCGACCGGGACCATGGTGCCCATGGTCTGCGGGGCGATGGCGCCGAATGTCAGACAGTCCCGAACGCCGTCCCACGGCTCCGGCGGTGTCGGCGGGCGGAACCGCCGCGTGCCGGTGACGGGCGCCGCGTAGGGAATGCTGCGCCAGGCGGCGATCGGTCCGTCGAGGAAACCGCGCACCCGGCCGGAGGTCGTTTCGACTATGGGCTCGGCGCCGTCCACATCCCAGCACGGTTCGGTCTCGAACTGAGTGCTCATCGTTGCGCACCTCCTGCCCATGACCCGTCGGTGCGCTGCGGGTTTGCTTACACCCCGGGTCCGCACGTCGTGATCTCTAATTCGAGGGTACGTGCGGTTACGGAGTGCCACGGGGGCGGACGCATCATCCGTGATCCGCGCTACCCTTGGCCGGTGCCGAATTACAGCTTCCGGTGCCGCAGCTGCGGTGACACCTTCGAGGTGAATCGCCCCATGGCCGAGTCGTCGGACCCGGCGTCCTGCCCGAACGGCCACGACGACACGGTGAAACTGCTGACCACGTTCGCCACCGTCGGCCGTGGTGGCGGCAATGCGCCGCAGGTCTCGGCGCCGCCGCCGAGCGGTGGCGGCTGCTGTGGTGGAGGTTGCTGCGGCTGACGCCCCGGCTCAGTCTTCGGACTCGCGCCGGTCGACGTGGCCGAGATCACGGTCCGGCGCGACGCGATCGCGCACCCTTTGCTTGAGCACGGCGATGTCGGGGAAGCCGCCGTCGGCCTTGCGTTCCCACACCTGTTCGCCGTCGACGGTGATCCGGAACACCCCGCCCGTGCCGGGGATCAGCGCCACCTCGCCCAGATCGGTGGCGAAGGTGCTCAGCAGCTCCTGCGCCATCCAGCTCGCCCGCAGCAGCCAGCGGCACTGGGTGCAGTACTCGATCGCAACACGTGGCATGGGAGTGGACGCTACCGAAGCGAAGCCGTACTCGCGCTTTCGGCGGCCGTCAGAGCTCACGCCGCACCGCTTGCGGCACCCGGCTCACTGCTCGCGGCTCAGGCTCTCCGCTCATGCCTCGGTTTACACGGCTCGGGGACTCACGGCTCGATGACACCGTCGAGGTAGACCCACACCCCGTCCTCCCGCACGAACCGGCTGACCTCGTGCAGCGAGCCGCGCCCGCCCTCGGCACGGTAGTGCGCGACGAACTCGACGGTCCCCGTGTCGTCGAACGGCCCGCCGCGCTCGGTGCGCACGATCTCCAGAAACAGCCACCGCTGCCCGGGATCGAGCTCGAGCCGCTTCGGCCTCGTCCGCGAATGCCAGGACCGCCGCAGGTAATCGACATCACCCACGGCGAACGCGGTGTACCGCGAACGCATCAGCGCTTCGGCCGTCGCGGCCGGGCGCGCACCGGAAAGCGCTGGACCGCAGCACTCCTCGAACGGTTCCCCGCGGCGGCACGGACATTGTTGCGACTGACCCATACCCGGATTCTCCCCGCCCCGCTTCGCCATCCACCACCTGCCCGCACCGATGGTGGAGCGGAGGCGCTTCGCCCGTGGCGACATTCGCCAGCACGCACTTCCGCGACAATCGCGGGGGCATTCGCCTGCTCTGCGGCGCACGTCAGTATCACTGTCGCAAGCCGGATCGACCGATCGTCAATCCGAGGCGATCTCGGTGCGCACCCACGCCGATCCACCACCGCCGACTCTGGACAGGACGCTCGCGATGGCGGCGGTCTGTTCGCGCCAGCGGCGGAGTTCGGTCACGCTCGGGGCGAGTTCGTAGTCGTGGTGGTGGGCGGCGCGGGAGAGTGCTGCCCACACCGCGGCCACCTGTGCGCCGGTTTCGGGTCCGGCGTAGACGCGTAGCGCGAGGAGTTGGGCGCGCATCGGGCAGCGTGCCAGTTCCGGGGCGCGGCGTGCCCACAGTTCGTCGACCGCCTGCTCGAGGGCGAGCCGCAGGATCCAGGCGGTCGCTCGCGACCACACGCCGCCCGCGGCGGTCACTTCGCCGTCCAGCAGGCGGTCGACCGCGTCGAGCCGCTCGGCGACGGTCGGTCGTGGTGCCCTCGGCTTCGACCGGCCCGGTGGACGCCGACGCGGTCCGCGCGGTCGCTGACGGTCGCTGTTCACAACGAGGCCTCGCAATCGCCCCGCCGCATCGCAAGCGGCCGAACCCCCTCGCACGACAACGCCTCGCCGCCGCCCCGCCGCATCGCACGCGGCCGAACTCGCTCGCTCACCGACTCATCCAGGCGATGAATCGTTCGGTGTTCGAGATCAGTTCGCGCATACCGCGATCGATCGGCACGTGGGCGCCCGCCGTCACGTCTCGCAGCGCACCGACCAGCCATTTTCCTTCTCGCGCAAGGTGTTTGTTGAGGTTGTCGACGTTGTAGCCGACGCCCATCACCGCGAGCGCGACCATGGCGCGGGTGGTCTGCGCGCCCTCGATGTGCCGCTCCACCTCGCGATGGTTCATGCCGCGCGCCAGGAGGTCGCGCCGAGCCCTGGCCAAGCTGGCCGCCTCCAGCGCGGACCGGCAGCAGGTAGCGACGAGTTCGTCCGCGATGGCGGGCGGCAGCTGGGGGGTGCGCACCAGCGACCGGGCGTCGTCCAGGTAGCGACGCACCGGATCGCTGGACGTGCGCACCTCGATCACGGATCGTTCGCGCCGCTGCACCTCCAGCACACAGGCGTCCAGCTGCATCCGGCGCACCGCCTCGGCCAATCGCTCGTCGTGGGTGAACACCACCACCTGCCGCGTCCACGCGACGAATGCCAGCACCCTGGCCAGACCGTCGACCTTCGCCGGATCCATGGCCTGCACCGGGTCATCGATCATGACGAAGCGAAAAGGGCTCTCCTCCACCGTCGCCCGAGGCAGGAACAGCGAGAGTCCGAGCGCGTGCAGCTCGCCCTGACTCATCACGCCGAGCGCCGCGCCGTCTACCTCGTCGACGGTGACGTCGAGCAGCACCCGGCGCGCGGTACCGGCGTTGCCCTGCAACCGAATCGCGCCGAGTTCCACGTTGCTCTGCTGGCGCAGGGTGCGCCAGACCCAGCGCGCCGTCGTCTCCAGCGGAGCCATGCGCTCGTCGCGCAGACCCGCCGTGGCCGACTTGAGCCAGTCCTCGGCGCGCTTGAGGGTGCGCAGTTCGCCGGCCCGCATCGCCACCTCGCGCGCGCCGTCCAGCCACGCCGCGATCCTCGGCACAAGCGGCGCCCACACCTCGTCCAGCCGGTCCAGCTCCTTGCGGGTGCCCTGCTGCACCAGCTCGAGCTCGTCGACGAGGCGAGTGTGCGCCCAGCGCAACCGTTCCGGCAGTTCCGGCGAGTACTCCGCGCTGCTCAGCGCGGCCCATTCCGTCCATGCCCTGCGCACCGCGGTGGTGTCGACGGTCGGCGGATTGCGCGGATCGAAATCGAGTTCGGGCGGCACATGCTCGGGCAGCGCCCGCGCCGCGCGCACGGCGTTGCGCAGCTCGTCGCGTGCGGTGGTGAGCGCGTCGACCCGGGCGGCGAGCCGCGCGATGGAGATGTCCGCGTGCCGCGCCCACTCCTCGTCCAGCCTGCCGCGCCCGCACACCGGGCAGGCGCAGTCCCCGCTCGCCGCCACGTGCGCACGGGCGCGGCGCAGCAGCTGCAACACCCGCCAGTCGGCCTCGGCGTCGGCGGTGGAATCGCGCGCCAGGGTGGCAGCGCAGGCTTCCAGACGGGTGGCGACCGCGTCCACCTCGGCCTCGGTGGGCAGCGCGAGTCGCACGATGGCGCGCAGCCCTTCCGGACCGTCGGCGCCGTCGGTGGTGCCGAGCATGTCGCGGCCGACGGCGGTGAGGTCGGGTTGCGCGGGCCGCAGCAGGGTCGCCATCCGAACCGCACGGTCGTCGGCCAGCGTCTCCATGGTCTCGAGCAGGTCGATCCGTTCCTGACGGGAATCCCGTGCGGCGCGCTCCAATTCGAGTCGGCGCGCGCGAATCCGCTCCTGCGCCAAGGTCAATTCGTCGAGGCCGAGCAGCTGGTGCAGCGCGTCGAACAGGTCGCTCGGCTTGCCGTCAACGAGGGTGCCGAGTTCGCTGTAGGACAGGAACGGGCGGTACAGCTCGAGCACCGACGCCCACCGCCCGGCGTCGAATTCCGCTGGTGCGCCGCCCTTTCGCCGTTCGCTCCAGCGCGCGTCGGTCAACTCGGCCGTCGGCGACCACTCCTTGGTGATGATCAGTTCCGGATCTTCGCCGCCGGTGAGCAATTCCAGTTCGATGCGCGCGGTGTCGCCGTCGTGCAGGTTGCGCCAACCCTCGCGCCACGCGGCGGAGCGACCCTCCCAGCGGCGATTGCCTCCGGTCAGCGCCAATTCGGCGGCCTCGGCGAAACTGGACTTGCCGCTGCCGTTGCGCCCGACCACCAGGGTGAGACCGGGACCGGGCGGCACGTCCAGCGTCACCTCGGGTCCGATACCGCGGAAGCCGCGCACCCGAATCGCGCGCAGGAAGATGCCGGAGTCGTCGAATTCGCTTGCCCGGTCGCGGGAATCGATGGCGCCGAGTGCGCGCAGCACGGCGTGCGCCACGTCCGGAGTGACCGACGGGTCCTCGTTCAGCCGGCGCGCCACCACCTCGGTCAGGCGCGGTACGGCCTCCGCCGTCGTGTCGACCGCGGGCTTCGGGCACACGTGAAAACCCCCTACACACCGCACCGCGACGCGCCCCTCCCGCATTCGCGCGCGGTGTAACCGTCGAAAGCTGAGCGAAACGCTACCCGATCACACCGGATTCGCCCACCGGGCGGTGGACGAACGAAGGGGGATGCGAACCTGCCCGCGGGGATGGATATGGCCATCGAAACAGGCTCGGCCACGCCTCGATGTCCACCCCTCGGCCAACCCCGGCGGGCAGCTCGATGGTGTGTCACCCGATCTGGGTGGCTCGGACGGAGCCGAACAGAACAGGATGCCAGACAACGCAATTCGGCGCAATACTTGTCTGCCCACGAATCCGGCACCGGCGCAGCGACTTCCGAGCATCCGCGCTCCGGCTATCGCCGGACACCCTTGGTACCGTTGTTCCGGCAAGTGTTTCAGCATGAGGGATGTGCACATTGACGCTGGTCGATGTGGGTCGCGGCGGGCTAGAGGAAGTGCTGGCCGGGCTCCAGTGGCGGTTCGCCGGACGGGACGTGTTCGCGCTGCCGGCCGGGCAATGGGTGTACCCGGACGGCGAGTCGAGTGCGCTTGTAGTGACCGAAGGGCTTGTCCGCGTCGAAGGTCTCGGTGACGCCGACGATCTGGCGCAGGGGGATTTCCTGTTCGTGCCGCATCGCCAGCGGTATGCGATCAACGCACTGTCGGAGGCCACGGTGCTGTGTGTGCGACTCGCGCCGGTCGGGTCCAGTAGCGCCATGGAGGCGCTGCCGTCGCGGGTACTGCTGACCGATTTCGTGCAGCACGCGCCCCTGGCCGCGACCATGATGCAGCACCTCGTGGTGGCATGTCCGGACCCGGAAGGGGTGCAGGGCGATCGGGTCGCCACCCTGGTCGCCTCGATGGCGATCGAGTCCTGGCATGCGCGAGGATGCGCACCGAAGCGGTGGCTGTTGCGGGTGAACGAACCCGGGGTGGCGCGGGCGGTGGCCGCGATGCATGCCGATCCGGGACGAGAGTGGACCGTCGAGGCGTTGGCCCGGGTCGCGCTGGCCTCGCGGTCGGGATTCGCGGCACGGTTTCAGGCCGCGACCGGGCTCACGCCGGGGCGCTATCTGACGCGACTGCGGGTCGAAAAGGCGCAGCGCTTCCTGATCGAGCGGGACGCCGCGATCGGCGCCGTCGCCCGACGCCTCGGCTACTCGTCGGAGACCGCGTTCGGGCGAGCGTTTCGCAGGCATACGGGCCTCACCCCGTCCGAATGGCGGCGGCGGGCCCGCGTGCCAACGGCGTGAATTGTTCAGGCTGCGGTGCCGCGGCTCAGCGAGAGCCGGAGCGCGACCCCACCGATCACCGCCGCCGCCGCGGCGAGACCGAAGGTCGCGGTCGGGCCGAGACCGTCCACACCGCGCCCACCGATCGCCGAGCCGAGGATGATCGCGAGCTGGAAACCACCGACCACCAGGCCGCTGCCTGCCTCTATCCGATCGGACAGCACCCGCGACACCCACACCTGCACCAGGTTGAGGATGCCGCCGAAGGCGCCACCCCAGATGATCACCGCGACATAGGCGAGCGGCGCGACAGCCGCCGAGGCGATGATCGCGAGCAGCGAAAGTCCGATGGCCGCCGGAACGGCAACCAGGAGAATGCTCAGGCGTCGATCGGCGAGCGACCCGAGCACGAAATTGCCGATCAGGCCGCCGATTCCGAACAGGGCGAGCAGCACGGCGATCGCGGTGGGGCCCGCGCCGAGCAGCTCGTCGAGAGCCGGACGGATGTAGGTGTAGCCGGCGAAGTGCCCGCCGATGACCGCGACCAAGCCGACCAGACCCAGCGTCACGCCCGCCGCCCGCAACGCACCGGCCATCGCCGACCACCCGACTCCCCGCGTCGGCGTGATCGGCGGCAACGCCACCTTCACCGCGACCGCCGCCAGCACCGACAGCCCCGCCACGACCACGAACACCACGCGCCAACCGGCGTAGTTGCCCAACAGCACGCCGAGCGGCACGCCCGCCACCGTCGCGACCGTCGTCCCCGCGTTCACGATCATCATCGCCTTGCCGAGTCTGGCGGCGGGCACCAGCTGCGCCGCGATCACCAGAGCCATCGACCAGTAGCCGCCGACCGCCACACCGAGCAGCAGCCGCGCGATCAGCAGCAGGACGATGTTCGGGGCGAGGGCTACCACGACGTTCGATACGGCGGCAGCGATGGTGAGCGCCGCAAGCAGCGTGCGGCGATCGAGCCGCGGGAACAGCGAACTCAGTCCGAGTGCGGCGAGCAGCGCGGTCAACGCCGTCGCGCTGACCGAAAGACCGACCACGCCCTCCTCGACACGCAGGTCGTTCGCGAGCGCGGTCAGCACCCCCGGGGGTAGGAATTCGGCCGTCACGAGGGTGAAACTGCCGAGGAACATGGTGAACAAGGCAGGCCACACCCGGCGAAGGGACTTCGGTGCCGAGGTCGCGGCGGTGAGTGTCGTTGTCATGCCAGTTGCAACAGCCGCGCCGCGGCGTGCACGCGACCGAAACGCCACAGCAGTCGGCTCAAACGCCAAGGCGGACTTCGCCGGGCTGGGCGCACAGGTACCCGCGCCCCTTGTCGGCGGCCTCGGGTAGAAATCGAACAACGAGGAAAACGGGAGACGAGGATGACGCACGGACGTTCGGGCGCCGCCCGATGAACGCACCGTGGCCCGAGGAGCGGGTCGGCGCGCTCGCGCCGGATGCGAGCTCGCTCGGGGCGGCGCGCGCCCTCGCGGACCGCTGGCGCGACACCGGATATCGCGAGGACGCCGTGTGGGGCCGGTGCCGAGGCAGCGGACCCGAGCCGTACGCGACGATCGTCGACCTGTCCGGCCCCGCGTATTCGTGCGACTGTCCGAGCCGCAAGACGCCGTGCAAGCACGCGCTCTCGCTGCTGCTGCTCTGGTCGCACGGCGCGGTCGCACCCGCCGCCGAGGTCGCGGACTTCGCGGCGGAATGGCTGGCCTGGCGTGCCTCCCGCACCCCGAAGCCCGCCGCGCAACGCACGGCCAATCCGGCCACCGCGGAGCAGCGGCGGGTGCGCGTGACGGCGGGCTTGGAGGAACTGGACATCTGGCTCGGCGACCAGGTGCGCACCGGTCTCGCCCAGGCCGACCGGTCCTACCAGGCGTTCGAGACGATCGCGGCGCGCATGGTCGACGCGCAGGCGCCCGGCGTCGCGGGAGCGCTGCGCAGGCTGCCGCTGATCATGGCGACCCGCGCCGATTGGCCCGAGCCGGTGTTGCGCGAATACGCCAGACTGCACCTGCTCGTCGCCGCACACCGTCGCCTCGACGACCTGGCGCCGGCCCTGCGCGCCAGCGTTCGCACCCACATCGGCTATCCCAATCCGGCCGAGGCGGTACGGGGCGAGCCGCTGGTCCGCGACCAGTGGATGACCCTCGGCGTGCGCAGCACCGAGGACGACCGTCTCTACACCCGCCGCACCTGGCTCTACGGCCGCCGCACGCACCGCTGGGCGCTGCTCGTCGACCACGCCTTCGGCACACCCGCGTTCCCCGCGACCGCGCCTGTCCTCGGTCACATGGCCGAGGCGGACCTGCACTACTACCCCGGCGCCGCGCCTTTGCGCGCCCTGTGGGGCGAACGCCGCGGCACCGACGAACCGTTCACGACTCTGCCAGCCCCGCCCCCGTCGACCAGCGTCGCGTGTCAGACGCCAACCGAGGTGGACTCTCCGCCTGACAACCGTGTCCGGGCTGATCAGTCGCGGGAATCGAACAACGCCGCACCCGCGGCACCGCGACGGCTCGCGGCGGACGCCTTCCCCGCCGTCGAAGCGCACACACTCGAGGTGTCGAGCTCGTCCGCGGCCGAGGAATGCGACTCCGAGGCGACACCGGCCGAGACGACCACCGCGGACAGCGCCGCACCCGAAACTCCACAGCGCGCGACGGACGCCCTGGCGACCAGCCGGGCTCGACCAGACCGAGCACCGCGCTCGGACCGCACCGCAAGCGAGGCACCGCGAAGGCACGCGGCGGACGCTGCGTGCACCGCCGA
>NZ_BDAU01000050.1 GCF_001612615.1 Nocardia amikacinitolerans NBRC 108937
CGAAGCGCAGACACAGGCACCGCACTCGGACCGCGCCCCAAGCGAGGCACCGCAAGGGCACGCGGCGGAGGCACCGCCAGCCGCCGAGGCGCAGACACAGGCATCCGGCTCGGACCACGCCGCGAGTGAGGCACCGTGGGGGCGCTTAGCGGACGCTGTGCCCTTCGTCGAGGCGCAGACACAGACATACGGCTCGGGAATCGGTAGCGAAAACGGCGAGGCAACGGCCGCACTGGGCGCGAAGACCAGCACTGTGCACCAGGCGCTGGATGCCCACGCGACGGCGCTCGGCGCGGACCCGTGGCTGCGGACGTGGCCGGTGCTGCTGCGCGACGTGATTCCGGTGGTCGGCGACGCGGGTTGGCAGGTGGTCGACGGGGAGGGCGCGGCGTTGCCCCTCGCGCCGGGTGAACAACCGTGGTCGCTGCTCGCGGTGTCCGGTGGGCATCCGGTGAGCGTGTTCGGCGAGTGGACGGTGGACGGACTCGTCCCGATCTCGGTGTTCGCGGTGGGCGAGATGATCGATCTGGCGAGCGAGCCCGCGCTGTACCGGGACTCCCCCGCGCCGAGCGGCACGACCGACGATCTGATCTCGGCGGCACTGCTCGGCACCGCGCGCCGGACGTTCGATCCCGCGCGGCTGCCCGCTCCGGTCGCGGCCGCCGCCGAACGCTTGCGCGCCGACCCGGCCTTCCTGCTGCTCGAATCCGCCGCACTGCGTGACACTTTCGCGCGCGGTGGCATCGCCCCGCAGTCAGCCACCGTACCGCCGCCCGCCCCCGACGACAATCGCGCGCAACTCCCCCGCGCCGCGGCCGTTCGCCTCGCCGACATGCTGCGTGACCGGTCCCGCTTCCTGCCCGAATGGTTCGAGGCCGTCGCGCCGCACGATTTCCGCGCGCCCGACGCGCTGGCCGCCCAGCTGCTGGAATCCGCCGACGCGCAGTCCGGCCTGCGCGAACCGCTGCTGCGGCTGGCGGGCGAACGCGGGCGCTGGCTCGCGCAATGGCACCCGGAGTGGCGAAACCTGCTGTCGGAGTTCGTCATCGACACCGACTCCGAGGAGATCTGGCGCTACGGCTCGGCCACCCAGCGGCGCGACTGGCTCGCCCGCCTGCGCGCCCGCGACGCCGACGCCGCGCGCGCAGCCCTCACCGACACCTGGGCCACGGAAACCGGCCAGGTGAAGGCCGAACTGCTCGCGGTGTTCGCCGACGGCATCGGCGCGGCCGACGAGCCACTGCTGGAAACCGCGTTGGACGACCGCCGCGCCGAAGTCCGTCGCACCGCCGCCGGACTGCTCGCCCTGCTTCCCGATTCGGCCTTCGCGGAACGAATGTTGCGGCGCGCCGCCGACTGGACCGTCGCGGACGCCGACCGCACGCGGCTGTCGATCGAATTGCCGGACCCGCTCGACGCCGACGTCCGACGCGACGGAATCACCGACCGCGCAGTCGAATTCAGCTACCGCTGGAACGGCGTCCCGGACGTCACCGCGGGCCGCCTTCGCCAGCTGGTCGCCGCGACGCCGCTGCGGCACTGGGCGGCCGCGCTCGGCGCGCCGGAGCACGCCGTTCGGGTCGCGGTGGACGACCGGTTCCGGCAGCCGCTGTTCGACGGCTGGGTGGATGCCGCGCTGGCGCAACAGGATTCGGCCTGGGCTGCGGCTCTGTTCGCCAACGGCGTGCCCTCCGACACCGCGCTGCTGCGCCGCCGTGAGCTGTTCGCCCTGCTTCCGGTCGACGAGCGCGTCCGGCACCTGCTCCGCTTGGACCGCGCCTGGCTCTCCGAACTGGAGGCGCTGCTGCCCGCCGTGCCGCACCCGTGGCCGCAGCCGCTGGCGCAACACGTAATCCTGCTGCTGTTCGAGCGCGCCCGCCTCGCCGCCCAGCGCACGGGCAATCACGGAACGGGCCCCGCCGCGCACCGTTCGCTGCTCGCCGCGGCGTCGGTGCACCTGCCGGTCGACGCGGCGGCCACCGTCGCCTCGATCGCCCAGCGCTGCGACGATGTGGCGTGGGCCCGCGCCTTCGACCAGCTCGCCACCGACCTCACCCACCGCTCGGACATGCTCGAGGAGTTGCCGTGACCAGCACCGAAGC
Source organism: Nocardia amikacinitolerans NBRC 108937 (assembly GCF_001612615.1). Classification (GTDB taxonomy): domain Bacteria; phylum Actinomycetota; class Actinomycetes; order Mycobacteriales; family Mycobacteriaceae; genus Nocardia; species Nocardia amikacinitolerans. The sequence continues at coordinate 2,103 of NZ_BDAU01000050.1, forward strand.
CAGCGCCCTGCTGCGCCCGCACGCCGAACAGGCCTACGCCGAGGAGCTGCGCGCGCTGGCCGCCGCCGACGACCGCCCGCGCCCGCCCTCCTGGCGGCTCTCGCCGTGGGCGGTGGTCACCTACCTGCTCGGCGGCACGCTCGACGACGGCACCGTGATCACCCCGAAGTACGTCGGCCCGCGCCGGCTCATGGAGGTCGCGGTCGCCACCCTGGCCACCGACCGGGCGCTGCTGCTGCTCGGCGTGCCGGGCACCGCCAAAACCTGGGTGTCCGAACATCTCTCGGCCGCGATCTCCGGCTCTTCGACGCTTTTGGTGCAGGGCACCTCGGGCACGGCGGAGGAGGCCATCCGCTACGGCTGGAACTACGCGCGACTGCTCGCCGAGGGCCCGAGCGACGCCGCGCTCGTCCCGTCTCCGGTGCTGACCGCGATGCGCACCGGCGCGCTGGCCAGGATCGAGGAACTGACCCGCATCCCGTCCGACGTGCAGGACGCGCTGATCACCGTCCTCTCCGAAAAGACGCTGCCCATACCGGAACTCGGCCGCGAGGTGCAGGCGGCCAAGGGCTTCAACGTGATCGCCACCGCCAACGACCGCGACCGCGGCGTGCACGAGCTGTCCTCCGCGCTGCGCCGCCGCTTCAACACGGTGGTGCTGCCGCTGCCCGCCGACGAGGAGGACGAGGTCGCCATCGTGACGCGCCGTGTTGCCCAGCTCGGCGCGGCGCTGGAGCTGCCCGAGGTGCCCGCGGCGGCCGAGGAGGTGCGCCGGGTGGTGCGGGTCTTCCGCGAATTGCGTTCCGGCATGACGGCCGACAACCGCACCAAGCTCAAGTCGCCCTCCGGGACACTGTCCACCGCCGAGGCGATCTCGGTGCTGACCAACGGCATCGCCCTGTCCGCCCACTTCGGCGACGGGGTGCTGCGAGCCACCGACATCGCGGGCGCGCTGCTCGGCGCGGTGGTCAAGGACCCGGTGGCCGACGCCGCCGTGTGGACCGAGTATCTGGAAGCCGTTGTGCGCGAACGCCCGGACTGGGCCGACTTCTACCGCGCCTGCCGCGAGGTCACCGGCTGAGGACCGCCATGCACGAGCAACCGAACGACCGAGCACCCGACGACGAGGGCGACGCACCCGTTGCCGGAAACGGCATTGCCCACACCGAAGTCGTCGCATCCACTGCCGATGACACCACGCCCGACGCGGCCACGATCGGCAGCGCCGCCCCGGAAGGGGAAGCGCAACCGCGGCACACCGGCCGAGACCGGGACATCGCGGCGGCACAATCCGATGCCGACACGGCACCGACACGCACCGCCGCGCCGATGGACGCGGTCGACCGCACCGCAGGGGTAGCCGAGGTGACGGTGCGCCAGACACGAGCGCGCACAAGTGGGAGCGCGGACGAAGCCGTGACGCGCGTGTTCGGCATCCGGCACCACGGCCCCGGCTCGGCGCGCTCACTTCGCATGGCGCTGGAGCACTTTCAGCCCGACACCATCCTCATCGAGGGCCCCGCCGACGCGGATCACTTGGTCGGGTTCGTCACGGCCGAGGGCATGGCTCCGCCCGTCGCGTTGCTCGCCTACGTGCCCGATCAACCCGCCCGCGCGGCATTCTGGCCCTACGCGGTGTTCTCGCCGGAATGGCAGGCACTGCGCTATGCGGCCGAACACGAAGTCCCCGTTCGCTTCTGCGACCTGCCAGGCAGCGTCGTGCTCGCTGCCGAGGTGGAGCCCGGCGACAGCGTCGACCCGCTTGCCCACCTGGCGGCCGCCGCCGGTTACGACGACGCCGAACGCTGGTGGGACGCGGTCGTTGAATCAACTACCGACATAGATGTTTTCGACGCACTCACCGAGGCGATGGGTGTGCTGCGAGAGGCGCCCGACAGGAACCCGCACGAGAGCGAACAACCGCACCCGGGGTCGTCTGCCGAACAACTGCCCGCTCTCGAAACCTTCGGCCATGACGACGAATTCGACAGCACCGCGCCACCGATCGCGCGCCGCCGACGACCGACCTCCGCTGTGGTCGACTCACACACCCTGCGCCGCGAGGCCTACATGCGCCAAACCATGCGCAAGGCGCTCAAGGGCGGCTCGCGTCGCCTCGCCGTGGTCTGCGGCGCCTGGCACGCACCGGCGCTGGCGGGCAAGCTCGGCCCGGCCGCGCCGGATGCCCGGCTGCTCAAGGGCATGCCGAAGGTGAAGGCCACCGTAACCTGGGTGCCTTACACCCATTCCCGGCTCGCCGCGTCCTCCGGCTACGGCGCGGGCGTCGACTCGCCCGGCTGGTACCACCACCTGTTCACCGCGCCCGATCGGCCGATCGCGCGCTGGCTCACCAAGGTCGCGGGCGTGCTGCGCGCGCACGATCTTCCGGTGTCCAGCGCGCACGTCATCGAGGCGGTCCGGCTCGCGGAAACCCTTGCGACACTGCGGCAACGACCGCTGGCCGGTCTCTCCGAGGTCACCGAGGCGGTGCGCGCGGTGATGTGCGGCGGCGACGAGACCATGGTGCACGTGGTGACCACCGAGCTGGTCGTCGGCGAGGCGCTCGGCGCGGTGCCGGAGAACGCGCCGACGGTGCCGCTCGACGCCGACCTGCGCGCCAAGGTGCGCAGGCTGCGGATGAAGCTGGAACCCACCGCGCGCACCGTCGATCTCGACCTGCGCAAGGAGCGCGAACTGGAACGCTCGCGGCTGCTGCACCGGCTGCGGCTGCTCGGCGTCGAATGGGGCACGCCGACCACCGGGGAGGTGCGCAGCACCGGCACCTTCCGTGAGACGTGGACGCTGAAGTGGCGCCCGGAGTTCGCGGTCTCCGTCATCGAGGCCTCGCGCTGGGGCACTACGCTGCGCACGGCCGCCGAAACCAAGATCCTCGACACCGCACAGCGGCAAGACCGCACGCTCGCGGACCTCGCAGGCGCGCTGGAACTGGCCTTGCTGGCCGATCTGGGCGGCGCGACCTCCGGCCTCATCGAGCGCTTGGAGACCGTCGCGGCGCTGGATCACGACGTCACCCACCTGCTCGCGGCGCTGCCCGGTCTGATCAGAACGCTGCGCTACGGCGACGTGCGCGGCACCGACACCAAGGCGCTCGCGCACGTGGCCGACGGGTTGCTCGTCCGTATCGCGGCGGGTCTGCCCGGCGCGGTCACCGGCCTCGACGCCGACGCCGCCGCCGAGCTGCGCACCCAGCTGGACGCCGCGCACCTGGCGATCCACACCCGCGACGACGCGTGGGCGACCGAGACCTGGCTGGCGGCGCTGCGCAAACTGGCCGACCGCGAGGACGTGCACGGCGCGCTCGTCGGCCGCGCGGTGCGCCTGCTCAGCGACGCGGGCATCATCGACGACGCCGACTCCGGACGCCGCCTGTCGGCCGCGCTGTCGGTCGGCGCGACCCCGGCCTCCAAAGCGGCCTGGATCGACGGCTTCCTCGGCGGCCGCGGCCTGCTGCTCGTCCACGACCGAGAGTTGTTGCGCCGCATCGATGAATGGCTGCGCGGCCTCGACGACGAGCAATTCCTGGAGACGCTTCCGGTGCTGCGCCGCACCTTCGGCGCCTTCGAATCCGGCGAACGCCGCGCCATCGGCCGCGCCATCCACGACACCGCGGGCCTCGTGACAACGGAACAGGCGGGCGTCGACGTCGAACGCGGCCGCCAAGCCATGCGAACCGCCGCGGACATTCTCGGAGCCGCCCGATGATTCCGCACCCCGCCCCCACCACCCGCCATCTCCCGACCGAAGGTGACCCCCACCCCGTCGGACAGACCGAACGTCACCTTCGCTCGAATGCCGCCCGCCGGCGAATCCCAACCGAAGGTGACCCCCACCCTGTCGGACAGACCGAACGTCACCTTCGCTCGAATGCCGCCCGCGGGCCAATCCCGACCGAAGGTGTCGTTCGGTCGGTCTGGGCGGGTGGTGGTCACCTTTGGTCGGCAGCCGCGCCGTGCGCGGAACCCGCCCCACGTCCGCGAGGAGTCGCGCAATGAGCCAGGCCGACGAAAACCCCTCCCGCCGTTGGCGTCTGGTGCTCGGTGCGGCGGCCGAACCAGAGCTCGGCGGCCTCGGCGGGTCCGATGACGTAACGGTCGATCGTGCCCTCGGCGCCCTCTACAACACCGGTGACGAGCCCACCTCCGGCAAACGTTCCGGCAGCCTCGGTGATTCGGCGCCGCGGGTGGCGCGCTGGCTCGGCGACATTCGCACCTACTTTCCGTCCAGCGTGGTCGAGGTGATGCAGCGCGACGCCATCGACCGCCTGCAACTCACCGAACTGCTGCTGGAGCCGGAGTTGCTCGCCGCTGTCGAGCCCGACGTGCACCTGGTCGGCACACTGCTCAGCCTGAACCGGGTGATGCCGGAGACGACCAAAGCCACCGCCCGCACCGTAGTCGAGCGGGTGGTGCGCGAGATCGAGCAGCGCATCGCCACGCACACCCGCACCGCCGTCTCCGGCGCGCTCAACCGGGCGGCGCGAATCAGCAGGCCGAGGGCCCGAGACATCGACTGGGACCGCACCATTCGCAAGAACCTGGCGAACTATCTGCCCGAGCACCGCACGGTCGTCCCGGAGCGGCTGGTCGGCTACGGCCGCAACACCCAGACCGTGCGCCGCGACGTCGTGCTGGCCATCGATCAGTCGGGGTCGATGGCCGCGAGCGTGGTGTACGCCTCGGTGTTCGGCGCGGTGCTGGCGTCGATGCGGTCGCTGCGCACGTCGCTGGTGGTCTTCGACACCGAGGTCGTCGACCTCACCGATCTGCTCACCGACCCGGTCGACGTGCTGTTCGGCACCCAGCTCGGCGGCGGCACCGACATCAACGGCGCGCTCGCCTACTGCCAGACGCTGATCGCCCGCCCGGCCGACACGCTCTTCGTGCTGATCTCCGACCTCTACGAGGGTGGTATTCGCGCGGAGATGCTGCGCCGGGTGCACGCCATGCGGGAATCGGGTGTGCAGGTGGTGGTGCTGCTCGCGCTCTCCGACGACGGCGCACCGGCTTTCGACCACGACAACGCCGCCGCCCTTGCCGCACTCGGTATTCCAGCCTTCGCCTGCACGCCCGACCGCTTCCCGGACCTGCTCGCGGTGGCGCTGGATCGCGGCGACGTCCGATCCTGGGCCGATGCGAACGCCGGAAAGCAGTGAGGCCGTTCGCCGACTCCTAGATGTCCGCGATGGCGGCCAGTGGTGGGGTGCGTGCGGCCCGGATGCCCGGCCACAGCGCGGCGAGCACCCCGACGACGGCCGAGGAGATCAGCACCAGGACGAGCTGGGTCACCGGGATGTCGATCTGGTCGATGCCGAAATCCCTCAGCGTGCGCAGGAATCCGACACCCAAGCCGATGCCGAGGACCACCCCGACGATGGCGCCGAACACCGCGATCAGCATCGACTCCAGGTAGATCGTGCGTCGGATCTGCGAGCGCATCGTGCCCACCGCGCGCAGCATGCCGATCTCCCTGCGCCGCTCCACCACCGAGAGCGCGAGCGTGTTGATGATGCCGAGGATGGCGATCACCACGGCCAGCGCGAGCAGGCCGTACAGGATGGCGAGCAGGGTGTTGATCTGGCGGCCCTGCGCGCCCTTGAACTGCTCGCGATCCTGTACCTGAACGACCGCGAATTGATCGGTCGCCTTCTCCAGGTCGGCGCGCATCGCGGCAACGTCCGCGCCCGGCTTCGCGTTGACGAGCACGTAGAAGTTGTTGCGGAACGCGGTCGGCGTCACCGCTTCGAAGATCGGCGGCGGCACCACAAGGTCGCCGAGCAGCGGCGTCTTCTTGTAGACGCCCACGATGGTGACCGGCACCTTCTGGTTGCGGTCGAGCGTGGTGAGCTCGATCTGCTGACCGGCCCGCCAATTGTGCTGGGCCGCTTCGTCGTCGGAGACCATGATGCCGCGGTCGCCGAGCGTGTCCGTGCCTTGCAAGATCTCGTAGTTCAGCGCGCTGTCGATCGGACCGTCGGGCGCGACGCCCGCCAGCCGATCGTCTCCGACCTTCACCGCGACGCCGCGGAAACCGATCACCTCGGCGGCTTCCGGCACACCGGCGCGGACCGCGTCCGGCACGCCGAGCGGCAGCCCGATCAGCGCCGACTGCTGCGGACCCGCGAGCACGTATTCGGACTCGACGCCCTTGTCGACCAGCACCGCGACACTGGCCTTGGCCGACGCGCCGAGCATGCTGATCAACGACACCAGCATCAGGCCGAGGGTGAGCGCGAAAGCGGTCGCGGCCGTGCGGCGTGGATTGCGCGCGGCGTTGTTGCGCGCCATCCGGCCGATCGGCCCGAACGGGCGGATCAGCACCCCGAGGCCGCCGACCACGGGGCGCGACAGCGCGGGCGAGGCGAGCAACACGGCGAGGATCAGCGCGAACGCGCCGACACCGACCGTCGCCGCCGCGCTGCCGCCGGTCGAGCGAGAGCCGAGCAGCACGAGCACGACGCCGAGCACGGCGAGCACCGCACCGACCGCGGTGCGGATACGCAACGACTCACCGGCGGAAGCGAATTCCTCCCGCATCGCCTCAACGGGCGGGATCTTCGCCGCCCGGCGCGCGGGCGCATAGGCGCTGATCACGGTGACCACGAGACCGACGACCAGTGCGACGATCACCGTGCGCGGCAGCACCGCCATGGAACCGGTGGGCAGACCGAGATCGAAGGCGTTCAGCACCGCCGAGAGCCCGAACGCAAGGCCGATGCCCGCCGCGAGACCGATCACGCTGCCGATCGCGCCGATGACCAGTGCCTCGGCCACTACCGAGCCGCCGACCTGCCTGCTGCTCGCGCCGACCGCGCGCAGCAGCGCCAGCTCGCGCAGCCGCTGCGCGACGATCATCGCGAAGGTGTTGTAGATGATGAACGTGCCGACGATCAGCGCGATCGCGCCGAACGCGAGCAGGAAGTAGTTGATGAAGTTCAGCGCCTGGGAGACCTGGGCTTTCATATCGGCGCGCACCTGCTCGCCGTTCTGCACCTTGAAGTCGGGCAGCGCGGCGGCGATGCGGTCGCGCAATTCGTCGCCGGAGCCGGTGGCGGCGATGTCGATCCAGGCGACGTGCGTTCCGTCGGTGAACAGCTGCCTGGCCTGCGCGTCATCGAAATAGAGGCCGATGAATCCACCGGTGTCCGAAGGCAATTCGTAGATACCGCTGATGGTGACGTCGAGGACCGGCCGCTGCTGGGTGCTCTGCGACGGGATCATGATCTTCGTCCGGTCCCCCACCTTCAGCCCGGCGACCTCCGCGCCACCGCTGTTGATGGCGACCTCGCCCGCCTTGGTGGGCGGCGTGCCCGCGACGAACGTCGGCGGTTCCGCGACCGCGTGCTCGGGCGGGACGTAGGACTCGCCCCAGCTCGGCGCGCCGCCGGTCTGCACCGGCTTCTTACCCTCGGGGTCGAGCAGCACCAGTGGGCCGTTCACGCTCGGCGCGACCGCGCGCACGCCTTCCATCCCCGAGACCATGTCGACCACGCCGAGCGGGACGCCGAAGGACTGCTGTTCCTTCGGGCTCACCCGCACGTCGACGCCCTTGGCCTGGCTGGCGAACAGGCCGTCGAACGTGCGCTGCAAGGTGTCGGTGAAGACGAACGAACCCGCGATGAACGCGGTGCCGAGCACCACCGAGAGCACGGTGAGCGCCAACCGGACTTTGTGCGCGGCGAGGTTGCGCAGCGCGACCTTGCGCATCGGACTGCCGTTCATCACGCTTCCCCCCGCACGACGACGTCGCGCGTCACGACCGCGCCCCTCACGCCTGCTCCAGCGACTTCATCCGGTCCAGCACCGATTCCGCGGTGGGATCGCGCAATTCGGAGACGATCCGGCCGTCGGCGAGGAAGATCACCCGGTCGGCGAACGACGCCGCGTGCGGTTCGTGGGTGACGATCACGACCGTCTGGCCGAACTCGTCCACCGCGGCGCGCAGGATGGACAGCACCTCCTCCGAGGCGCGCGAGTCGAGGTTGCCGGTCGGCTCGTCGCCGAAGATGATCTCGGGCTTGCCCGCGAGCGCCCGCGCGCACGCCACCCGCTGCTGCTGGCCGCCGGACAGCTCGCTCGGCCGGTGGTCGAGCCGGTCGCCGATGCCGAGCCGCTTGATCACCGTGTTCAGCCAGTCCTCGTCGGGCTTGCGGCCCGCGATGTCGAGCGGCAGCGTGATGTTCTCCAGCGCGGTGAGCGTTGGCACCAGGTTGAACGCCTGGAAGACGAAGCCGATGCGGTCGCGGCGCAGGCGGGTCATCTGCTTGTCGGTGAGGTCGGTCAGATCGGTCTCGCCGATGCGCACCGTGCCGGAGCTGGCGCTGTCCAACCCCGCCAAGCAGTGCATGAGGGTCGATTTGCCGGAGCCGGAGGGCCCCATGATCGCGGTGAACTCCCGCTTCGCGAACTCGACCGACACCCCGTCCAGCGCCCTGACCTGGGTATCACCCGACCCGTACACCTTGGACAGGTCGTCGGCCCGCGCCGCGATTTCGGTCGGAGCCACCGTCTCGGCGGTATCGGCCCCCACAGCTTGCGAAGTCATGCCCTCCAGTCTGTCTGCGAACCCCGCCCCGCGCCATCAGGGATTCCCCCGAATACCCGGGGCGTATGCCCGGCCGGGTCAGTCAAGTGGTGCGGACCGCCACCACTTCTTCAGCTGGTCGAAGCTCTGCTGCGAATTGAGGTACAGCATGTAGTCGGATCTGTCCGCGTCGTCGAAGAACACCGTCACCAGCTTCGGTCCCACTCGGCAGCACCCGTACAGCTCGAAATTGGTGTATGTGACGCCGCCGTTCACGTCGGTGTATTCCGTGTGCGCGCCGGTGGAGTCGATGCCGGATCGAACGTCCCCGGTATCGCGGAAGGAGTAGACGGTGAATTCCACGTCGTCGGAGCCCCCCTCACACTCCCAGGCGCCGGTCCACTTGCCGAAGCGCATCCCGCCGAGGTCGTAGCGTTCGACGTCGTCCGGGCCGTATCGCGTGCACTTCGCGCCCTGGTATCCGGCCCCGCCGTTTTCGGTCGGCAGCAGTTGGGGGAACGCGCGGCTCATCGCTTCGAACGGCGGATCGACCTTGCTCACCTGCCTGAAGACCATCGTTCCGACCACGAGGGCGATCACTACAACCACCGCCGCCCCGCCGAGCCCGAGCAACAACCGGTTGTTCGACCGCGGACGGCCCGGCATGCCGTGTGGCGGATACCCCGGCATCGGTCCTGCCGACGGATGACCCGGCACTGCACCCGGGTAGGGAGACCCGAGCGGCGCACCGTGCTGTTGCGGATACTGCGGATGGCCGGGCGGCGCGGCGTGCCCCGGCCAGTGCCCTGGCTGATGCGGCGGTCCGTACGGCTGCATCGCTCCCCCTCCTCGATTTCCAACCGGCACACTAGCGCCGGTGACGGAGGTACGCCCAGTCGGCGCTGCCGGACCGAGTCCGCCACCGCCACAGAGCAGCGGATCCGCTACTCGTGGGGTGTGTCGGCGCTTGGCGCATCCAGCACGCTTACCGGGACACCGTAGGGGAGGAAGCGCACGCGGCGGCGTGGATCGGTGTTGTCGCGATGGGCGCGGAGGGCCTCGAGTTCGCTCGGGAAGACCTGGTCGACGCTGGCCTCGCCGGTGTCGTCGATGCTGTAGATCGCCCACACTCCGCTGCCGGTCTCACCGGTGGTCTCGGGTTGCGGTGGACGTGGCCGTTCCGTTTGGACGAACTGACCGAGAAACGACGCCAGTGAACCGACGCTCGTGTGATCTACGCGATCCAGATACACGCCCGCTTTCCCGAGCAGGTCGCGCAGCTCGGTCCCCGCCTCACGCAGCGCGCGTTCGATATCTTCCGGATCGATGCCGAAAGGCCCGTTGGTTGACATCGCATGTGCTCCTGAGGACGAGTTGGCCGCTACGGCCCCAGTGTCCTCGCGAAACGCCGACTTCGCCATGCCGCCGTCTCGTCATCATGCCTCCCGAGGCGCTGCCGCACGGAGTCCGCGCATGGCCGGAGCGAAGGCGGAGGTACGCCTACTTCAGGATCAAAAGAGCGGATTTCTCTATGCGGTCGGCGATTTCGGAGTAGGAGGCGTAACCCATGCCCGCGCGGACGAGGGCGCCCGCGTAGAGCAGTTCGAGGGATTCGACGATGTCGGGGTCGGCGTCGGGGCCGAGGGCGCGCAGGATGCGTTTGCGGATCTCGGCGCCGATGCGGTCGCGCAGGTGCGCGACGTCGGGGTCGCGGCCGAGCAGTGCGCTGGTGACGGCGCCGGAGAGTTCCTGCTCGTCGGCGACGAGCATGGCGATGTTGCGCAACTCGGCGACGACGCGGTCGTGCGGGTCGTCGGATTCGCTCGCCGGTGACGGCGAGGCGACGAGGCGACGCCAGAAGATCTCCGCGACCAGGTGTTCCTTGGAGGAGAAATAGGTGTAGGCCGTGGCGGTGCCGACTCCGGCGGCCGCGGCGACCAACCGGATGGTCATGCCCGCGAAGCCCTCGCGGGCCAGCACCTCCACGGCCGACTTGGTCAGTTTGTCGACAGTGTCGGCCTGTTTCCCGCTGAGGCGACGCCGGGTCGCCTCCAGCATGATGGAATCACCTTCGGACATGTGTCCAGACACTATCAGTTCCCATCAGTTCTTGGCGGCCGCCACCCCGGCCCTGCGGCCGTAGAAGCTGCCGTCGCCGAGCGAGGCCCCGCTGACGTAGCCGCCCGCGCACAGCCCCGAGGTACAGCGCCCCGCCGCGTACAGCCCGGCGATCGGTTCACCGGAGACGTGCAGCACCCGCGAGTCCAGATCCGTGCGCAGTCCGCCGAGGGTGAATCCCGCGGTGAAGTTGCGCATGTCGAAGGCCGCCAGCGGCGTACCGATCGGGCGCACCCATTCCGGCTTCTTGCCGAGCAGCGGGTCCTTGCCCTCGGCCGCGTGCCGGTTGTAGGTCTCGACGGTCGATCGCAGCGCCCCTTCCGGCAAGCCCATGTCGGCCTCGAGCTCGGCGACCGATTCCGCCACCCAGGTCGGCTGCTGCCGGAAGAACGGCGTCGCGGTCACGGTCTTCAGCGCCGCCTCGTAGGACGCCTCGTCGATAACGAGGTACGCCTGGTTCTCCTGCTGGATCAGCGTGGCCTGCCCGATCCGGCCGGGATAGGTGTCCTCCGGGATGTAGCGCTGGCCGCGCCCGTTCACCAGGATGCCGCGCACCAGCAACTGCGGGTCGCCGAAGAAGGCGACCTCGGTGGCGTCCATGTGCGCGAGGTCCGCGCCGAGCGCCTGCGCCACCCGGATACCGATGCCGTCGTGCTCCTCGATGGCGGCGGCGGGCCTGCCGATCAGGCGCGGCGCGTAGCCCTCGACCATCTGCGCGGCGTAGGCGAAGCTGCCGGTGGCCAGGACGACGCCGCGTTCGGCCCGGATCGCGACCTCCTTGCCGAAGTGCGCGGCGACCACGCCGACCACCCGATCGTCGTCGTCCACGATCAGCCTGCGAATGCGTGTGTCGTATTCGACTCGCACGCCGAGCTTTTCGGCCGTCTCGGCGAGCGGCTTCATGAGCATGTAGCCCCCGCTGCGCTGCCCGATCCGCTTCTCGGCGTACTGCGGGACGTGTCCGCGCGGCGCAGGCGTGGCAAGGGTGTTGAACGGCGCGGCGTTCTCTCCGCCGGAGTACATCAGGCCCTCGTCGTGCGGCGGCTCCCAGCCGGGCTCGCCCCAGAACGCCTCGCGGAACGGCACACCGCAGGAGACGAGCCAGTTGTAGTGCTCGACGCTGTTGCGGCAGTAGTCCGCGATCTTGGCCGCGTCCACGCCCGGTCCGAGCGCGGCGAGCAGGAACTTCTCCATGTTCTCCGGGCTGTCCTCGAACCCGAGCGCCCGCTGCAACGGCGTGCCGCCACCGAGGTAGATGAATCCGCCCGCCATCGCCGCCGCGCCGCCCCATCCGCCGGAGCGTTCCAGGATGAGCACGTCGGCGCCCGCCCGCGCGGACTCGATGGCGGCGCACACCCCGGCGATGCCGTACCCCGCGACGACGACATCGGCGGAGTGTCCCCATTCGGAGACCGCGCTGGCGCGCAGTGGACGGATGGACTTGGCGTCGGTCATGTTCGCTTCCTCGTGGTTCGGTGCGATGTCACGCGGTCTCGGGCTTGTCGGCGGCGGCCCGCGCGGCTTTCTTCTGCTGCGCCACGATTGTTCCCACCAACAGGTCGAGTTTGGTGCCGTTCGGCCAACCCACGTAGTGGCACAGGAACAGCGCGATCTCGTGCAGCTGCTCCTCGGTGAGTTCGCCGTTGCGCAGCGCCGCGCCGATCTGGATGCCCGCGGTGTCCATCAGGCCCTGCGCGGTCAGCGCCCCGAGCAGCAGCAGGCGGCGGTCGCGCACGCTGAGCCCGGGCCGGGACCACACGTTCGCGAAGAGGTGATCGGCGGTCATGGCGAAGTGGTCGCCGGGGTACTCCTGGAATTCGGTGCCGTAGACCTCGGCCATCTTGGCGAGGCCGCGCTGCCGGACGGTGTCCCCTGCGCCGTTGGCGTTGTCGGTCATGAGTTCTGCCTTTCGAAGGTGTTGTCGCCGACGCCGAGACCGGAACCGAGGCGCTCGAGCGCGAGGCGGGCCAGCGGCAGGTCGAGCGCGAGCCGGTCGCCGAGTTCCAGCGCCAGACCGAGGTCCTTCTCGCCGAGATCGCGCACGTGGCGCAGGATGGGCAGCCAGAAATCGTCCGGCTCGATCGGCGCGGTGCGGTCGCGCAGCATGATCGCGCCGGGTCCGCCGGTGACCGCGTCGGAGTGCCGGACGATCTTGCCCAGGGTGGTGATGTCCAGTCCCGCGGCCTCGGCGAGCCGTTGCGCCTCGGTGGCCGCGGTGAAGGCGACGAAGTGCAAGAGGTTGCGCGCCAACTTCATTCGCGTCCCCGCACCGACTTCTCCGGCGTACACGACGAGATCGGCGAAGCAGCTGAAGGGCTCGCGCACCCGCTCGAAGGCGGTCGCGATACCGCCGACCATGACCGCGAGCCGACCCAGTTTGGCGCCGGGTCCACCGCCGCTGACGGGGGCGTCGACGAGATCGATACCGCGTTCGGCGCAGGTGGCCGCCAGTTCCTCGGCGGTCCGGTCGGCGATCGTGGAGTGCACCGCGATCACGGTCCCCCGCGCGGCGGCGTCCGACAGTTCGGTGACCACGGCGCGCACCTGCGCGTCGTCGAGCACCGCGACGCAGACGATGTCGGCGGCGATCTCGGCGGCCGAATCCACCACCGCCGCACCGGCTTCGGCGAACGGCCGCACCGCCTCGGGCCTCGTGTCGCACACCGTGAGGCCGCCCGGCCAGGCCAGCAGCCGCTGGGCCATCGGCGCGCCCATATTGCCGAGGCCGACGAATCCGACGCGCAGCGGTGCGTTCATGAGCGGAAGATCTGTCCGCCGTCGACATTGAAGATCTGCCCGGTGACCCACGCGGCGTCGTCCGAGAGCAGATACAGGCAGGCGCCGACCAGATCCTCCGGCGTCCCCATCCGTTTGAGCGGCAGCCGCTTGATCATGTCGTCCACGATGACGCCCGGCGTCACGGTCTTGGTCGCCTCGGTGTCGATGGGTCCTGGCGCGATGGCGTTGATCCGGATCTTGGAACCGCCGAGTTCGAAGGCCAGTTGCTGGGTCAGTCCGTTGACGCCGACCTTGGCCAGTCCGTAGAAGCCGGAGTACACCCAGGCCGCGGTGGACGACTGGTTGACGATCGAGCCGCCGCCAGCGCGCACCATGTGCTGGTACACCGCCCTGGTCATATTGAGCGCGCCGTCCATGTTCACCGACATGAACTTCTTGTAGTAGTCCCACGGCACGGTCAGCAGCAGGTCGAGTTTCATCTCGCCGTAGATGGCGGCGTTGTTCACCAGGTGATCGATCGCGCCGAACTCGCCGACGGTGAATTCCGCGAGTGCCGTCGCGGATTCGGGGTCGGCGACATCCACCTCACCGAACACCGCGGTACCGCCCGCCGCCGCGATCTCCGCGGCGACTGACTTGCCGCGCTCGACATTGCGATCGGCGACAACGACTTTCGCGCCCTCTTCGGCGAGAGCCTTGGCGTAGACCGCGCCGATGCCCTGTGCGGCACCGGTCACGATGACCGACCTTCCGGCGAAACGCCCCATGGTGTCCTCCACAACTACTCTGCCGATCGTTTTGCCGCCCAGCGGGTTTCAGCCCGCGGTGGCGATCAGCTTGGTTTCCAGGTATTCCTCGAAGCCGGCCACGCCCATCTCGCGGCCGATGCCGGACTGCTTGTAGCCGCCGAACGGCGCGTCGGCGGAGTACCAGACGCCGCCGTTCACGCTGAGCGTTCCGGTGCGCACGCCCTCGGTGACGCGCCGGATCCGCTCGGGATCGGCGCCCCACACCGAGCCGGACAGCCCGTAGGGAGAATCGTTGGCGATGCGGATGGCGTCCTCGTCGCCGTCGTGCGGGATGATCACCAGCACCGGGCCGAAGATCTCCTCGCGCGCGACCGTCGCGCTGTTGGACAGGCCCGCGATCAGCGTCGGCTCGACGAACCAGCCGCGCTCCCGATCGGCCCGACGGCCGCCGACCACGATCCGCCCGCCCTCGGCCCGCGCCATGTCCAGGTAGCCGAGCACCCGATCGCGTTGCCGCCGCGAGATCAGCGGCCCACAGACGGTGCCGGGATCGGTGGGGTCGCCCGGCGTGATCCGGCCCATGGTGGCCGCGGCCACCTGCACCGCCTCGTCGTAGGACGCGCGCGGGACCAGCAGGCGGGTGGTCAGCGCACAGCCTTGCCCGGCGTGCACGCACACCGAAAAGGCCGCGACGCCAACGGCTCCGGCGATGTTCGCGTCGTCGAGCACGATGAAAGCGGATTTGCCGCCCAGCTCGAGGAAGGTCTTCTTCAGGGTCGGCGCGGCGGCGGCCATCACCAGCCTGCCGGTCTGTGTCGAGCCGGTGAAGCTGACCAGATCCACCCGTGGGTCGACCGAAAGCCGCGCGCCGAGACCGTGATCGGACGAGGTCACGATGTTCACCACGCCCGGCGGGATATCGGTCTGTTCGGCGATGATCGCGCCCACCGCCGCCGCACACCACGGCGTGTCGGGAGCGGGCTTGAGCACCACCGTGTTTCCGGCCGCGAGCGCGGGACCCAGTTTGGCGAAACCGATCTGGTGCGGGAAGTTCCACGGGGTGATGGCGCCGACCACGCCGATCGGTTCGCGGCGCAGCGTCCGGCGGGTCTTGATGCCCATCGGCTCCGCGACGCCGAGATCGGTTTCCCACGAGTAGTTTTCGGCGAGATTCGCCGGAAAGGCCAGGTCCGCGATCGGCCCCTCGAGCTGCGGGCCCTTGGTGAGCATGACGGGCGCGCCCGCCTCCGCGATCGTGATCTCGCGCAGCGCTTCGACCTGGTCGCGCAAAGCGGTCCGCAGCTGTTCCAAGCACCGGGCGCGGAAGGCGTGGTCGCGGGACCAGTCGGTGTCGTCGAAGGCGGTGCGCGCGGCGGCGATCGCGTCGTCCATGTCGGCGGCGTTCGCGTTCGCGGCGACTCCGAGCGTCTCCTCGGTCGCGGGGTTCACCGTCTCGAACACGCCGGCGCCGCCCTGGCGGAGTTTGCCGTCGATCAACAGACGCGACCCGTCGGCGGGCAGGAGACTGTTCATGGTTGCTCCGATACTGTCTGGACAGGTGTACGGAATATAGTCCGGGCACGCTCGGCGATGCAAGAACATGTTTCACTATCGACGATCTCCGCAGGCTTCGCACGGGACCGAATGCTTCGCATCCATTGTCTCGAAATTCGCGCACTGATACTGTCCAGACACATGTCCAGCTATGTGTCTTCGCGGACGGCGCCTTCGCCTGTTCAGCGCGAGAACTCGTTACGGAATCATCGGAGAGCACCATGACGGCAGCCTCGCTGGAACCGCTGACCTTCGATCCGTACGACTACCGCTTCCACGACGATCCGTACCCCACCTACCGTCGGCTGCGGACCGAGGCGCCGCTCTTCCACAACCCCGATCTGGACTTCTGGGCGCTCTCCAGGCACGCCGACGTGACAGCCGGATTCCGCGACGCCACCCGGCTCTCCAGCGCCAACGGCGTCTCGCTCGACCCGGCCGCGTGGGGACCGCACGCGCACCGGGTGATGTCCTTCCTCGCCATGGACGATCCGCGGCACATGCGGATGCGCAAGCTGGTGTACAAGGGCTTCACGCCGCGCCGGGTCGCGGAGATGGAGGAGCGCATCCGCGAGATCACCCTTTCCTATCTGGAGCCCGCGCTGGCGCGCGAAACATTCGATTGGATCGAGGATTTCGCGGGCAAGCTGCCGATGGACGTGATCTCCGAGCTGATGGGCGTTCCGGAACCGGATCGCGCGGAGATCCGCCGCCTCGCCGATCTGGTGGTGCACCGCGAGGACGGCGTGCTCGACGTGCCGATGTCCGCCGTAGACGCCTCCATCAAGTTGTATGGGTACTACACCGACATGGTCGCCGAGCGCCGCCGCAGCCCCGGCGACGATCTGGTCTCCGCGCTGCTGGACGCCGATATCGACGGCGACCAGCTCAGCGACCAGGAGATCATCGGCTTCATGTTCCTGATGGTGGTCGCGGGCAACGAGACCACCACGAAACTGCTCGGCAACGCGCTGTACTGGGCCGCGCGGCACCCCGCCGAGTACGCGAAGGTGGTGGCCGAACCAAGCCTGGTGCCGGACTGGATCGAGGAGACGTTGCGCTTCGACACGTCCAGCCAGATCGTGGCGCGCACCGCCACCGCCGATCTCGACTATCACGGCGCGACGATTCCCGCGGGCGCGAAGGTGCTGCTGCTGATCGGTTCGGCCAACCGCGATTCCGCCGCTTTCGACGACGCCGACACCTACCGCATCGACCGGCCGGACAAGGGCAAGCTCGCCAGTTTCGGCGCGGGCGTGCACTTCTGCCTCGGTGCCCACCTGGCTCGCCTGGAAGCCGGTGTCGCCCTTCGTGAATTCGTCGCTCGGGTGCCCGCCTACCGCGTTGTCGACAGCGGCATCGTGCGCGTGCACTCGACCAATGTCCGCGGCTTCGCCGCCCTTCCCCTGACCGTGGAGAGGTAGATGCCCCGCTACGAACCCCACCCCGACCGCAGGCCCTCGCTGATCGCGGGCGCCTCCTCCGGTATCGGCGCCGCGACAGCGCTGGCGCTCGCCGAACTCGGCCACCCGGTCGCGCTCGGCGCGCGGCGCGTCGAACTCTGCGAGGAGCTCGCGGCCAAGATCCGGGCCGACGGCGGCACGGCCTACGCGCACCGGCTCGACGTCACCGACGCGGACTCGGTAGACGAGTTCGTCACCGCCGCGGAGCGCGAGCTCGGACCCACCGAGATCCTGGTGTCCGGCGCGGGCGACATCGAATTCTCGCTGGTGCGGGAGATGGACCCGGAACGCTTCCTGCGCCAGGTCCACGTGCACCTGGTCGGCGCGCAGCGGTTGGTGCACCGCGTGCTACCCGGCATGCTCGAGCGGCGACGCGGCGACGTCGTGCTCATCGGCTCCGACTGCGCGCCCGAGCCGCGGCCGCGCACCGGCGCGTACAGCGCGGCCAAGGCCGGACTCGAGGCGATGGCGGTGCAGTTGCGAATGGAGTTGGAGGGCACCGGAATTCGCGCCTCCACGGTGCGGCCCGGCCCGACGCTGACCAACATGGGCATGGACTCCACCCCGGAAGTCGTCGGACCGCTGCTCGAGGACTGGAAGGTGTGGGGTTTCGCCCGCCACCCACACATGCTGCGGGCCAGCGACCTCGCCGCTGCGGTGGTGGCCGTAGTGTCGGCGCCGCGCGGGGCGCATTTGGTGCTGGTGGAGGTGCAGCCCGAGGCGCCGTTGCGGTGAAGCGCGACCGCCGCCGCGACACCGCGTGCAGGGTGGAGCACTGCGACGGTGGATGGCGCGGCACTTCCCGCCGAGCGCCGCGGCGGCAGCTCGCTGATGGCGGGCGGATGCGTGAACGGTTGTACCGAGTGCGCGAGGAACCCGGCATGAGACAATGAGAACGTGTTCTAATTCATACCGAGGGACGCGCACGGCGGGCGCGTCGCGATCGCACGCCTTGGAGAACCCGATGAGCACAACGCACGCCACGGACCGGAAGACGGCGACCCTGCCGCCGCGCATAACCGCGGAGTTGATCGCGCGACTGACCGGCATGGTCGCCGCGGGAACCGGCGCGGACGCCAGACCGCCGTTCGCGATGACCGAGGTATACACCGGCGCGCATGTCGGTGACCTGCCGCAGTCACGTCCCGAGGACATCGAAGCTGCTTACGCCACCGCGCGGGCCGCGCAGCGGGAGTGGGCGAGCTGGCCGCTGCGCCGCAGACTCGCGGTGTTCGAGCGGGCGCACGAGCTGATCCTGCGCGACGGCGAGACGATCGCCGACCTCATCCAGATCGGCTGCGGCAAGACCAGGCGCATGGCGCTCGAGGAATCGTGCGACGTGCCGATGGTCATCAGCCACTACTTGAAGACCGCGCGCCGGGTGCTGCGTCCCCGGCGGCGCGGCGGACCGATCCCGCTGGTGACCACTTCGTACGAGGAACACCGGCCCAAGGGTGCGGTGGCGGTGATCGCACCGTGGAACTTCCCGTTCGCGATCGCGCTCTCCGATTCGGTGCCCGCCCTCATCGCAGGCAACGCCGTCGTGCTCAAACCGGACAACAAGACCGCGCTGTGCGCGCTGTTCGGTGTCGAACTGCTGTATCGAGCGGGGTTGCCGCGCGGGCTGTTCCAGGTCGTGTGCGGTACCGGTCCGGACGTCGGCCCGACGCTGATCGGCGGATCCGATTTCGTCATGTTCACCGGCTCCACCGCCACCGGGCGGGTGGTCGGCGAGCAAGCGGGCCGCCACCTCATCGGATGCAGCCTCGAACTCGGCGGCAAGAACCCGATGATCGTGCTGGACGACGCGAACCTCGACGAGGCGATCGCGGGCGCGACGTTCGCGGTGTTCGCCAATTCCGGCCAGGCCTGCATGCATATCGAGCGGATCTACGTGCACGAGCGGATCCACGACGAATTCCTGCGCCGCCTGGTCGCGGCGGCCGAGGAACTCGGCAGCAAGATCGGCGCCGCCTACGACTACGCGCCGGAGTTCGGCTCCCTCGTCTCCGCCGATCAGCTCGCCAGGGTGGCCGAGCACGTGGCGGACGCGCGCGCGAAGGGCGCCACCGTGCACACCGGTGGCCGGGCGCGACCGGACATCGGGCCCGCCTTCTACGAGCCGACCGTGCTGACCGGCGTCACCCCCGAGATGACGCACGCGAGGGCGGAGACCTTCGGGCCGGTGGTGAGCGTCTACCCGTTCCGCGACGAAGCGGAGGCCGTGCGGCTGGCCAACGACACGGATTACGGGCTCAACGCCAGCGTGTGGACGTCCGATCTGGCGCGCGGCAGGCGGATCGCGGCGCTGCTGGAATCGGGAAACATCAATGTCAACGACGGTTTCGTCACCACGTACGCCGCCAAGGCCACGCCGTCGGGCGGGGTGAAACAGTCCGGCGTCGGCACCAGGCACGGCGACCAGGGTCTGCTGAAGTACACCGACACGGTGAACATCGGTGTGGTGAAGCGTCAGGTCCTCGCCGCGCGCTCCGGACTGCCCTACGAGAAGCAGCTACAGACCACCCTGACCACGCTGCGGCTGATGCGACGCACCCGGCTCCGCTGAATCGCGACGGTTTCGCCGGAGCTCGCCCATCCGCCGATCCGGTAGCGTGACGCGCAGGGCGGCCCACGAAATCACAGAATGGCAGGTGCGAGACAAGTGAGCATTCGGGAAATTCCGCTGCGAACCCTGACCGGTGCGTCGACGACGCTGGGCGAGCTGGCCGGTGACAAGGCAGTGCTGCTGGTCAACGTGGCGTCCAAATGCGGTCTGACGCCGCAGTATTCGGCGCTGGTCGAGTTGCAGCAGACCTACGGGCCGCGCGGGTTCACCGTGATCGGGGTGCCGTGCAACCAGTTCATGGGCCAGGAACCCGGCTCGGCCGAGGAGATCCAGGAGTTCTGCTCCACCACCTACGGCGTCGACTTCCCGCTGCTGGAGAAGACCGACGTGAACGGCGAGAACCGGCACCCGCTCTACCGCGAGCTGGTCGAGACCGCCGACGCCGAGGGCGCCGCGGGCGACATCCAGTGGAACTTCGAGAAGTTCCTCATCGACCGGGACGGCAAGGTGGCGGCGCGCTTCCGTCCGACCGTGAAACCCGAAGACCCGACCGTGGTTTCGGCGATCGAGTCGGCGCTCTAGAAGCGGTAGTTCGCCGAGATTCGTTGCGCGCGGCCCGTTTTACCGGGCCGCGCGCTCGCGACACCGCCGCGAACCAGTCGAAGATCTCCGAGACTCCTGCGTGCGGGGCCAGGGCGCGGTCAGCTCAGCGGGGCGGTGCGCCACCAGTTCATGAATTCGTCCATCGTGGCGATGAAGCCGACGCTGTACATCAGGAAGTTCTCCCGCTTCTTCGCGCCGGTGAACACGGTGATCATGCGGGGGCGCTTGGCGGCGGGGTGACCGTCGAGCAGGAAGTTGGTGTAGCTCTCGCGGCCGTGCTCCGCGGTGGATCTGGTGTGCGCGGGCAGCGCGTCGACGGCGGCCTGCACGTCCTCGGGCGAGCGGTAGACGAACAGCTGGTAGCTGGCTTTGTTCGGCCCGCCGAAGCAGTACCAGTACGCGGTCCAGCCGCCGAAATCCGGTGCGCCCGCGTCCATCGCGTTCGCGGAGCCCTCGTCGTGGGCGAAGCAGGTCGAGCCGTTGTGACCGGGGCCGGTGTGCACGACGTCGTCCTCGTCCACCTCGGGGGTCATGCCGGGAAACGCTTTGCTGATCAGCGCGATGTTGTCGACGAGAGCGTCGTCGTCGTAGTTCTTCGAGGTCGTCGGCGCCTCGCCGGTCTTGGCGGGGCGTTGGGTCGACGGTGCCGCTTCGGCGGCGCTGGTCGACGGAGCCGAGGCGACCGGTGCCGATGAACCGCGATCGAGGACGAGTGCGATGACGGCGAGGAGGGCGAGCGTAGCGCCGACAGCGGTGCCGATCACCGCGGTGCGGCGGGACCGGGAGGGTGCACGTCCGTGGACGCCCGGGGCGTGTAGCTGGTGATGCGACGAATGCGCCAGCGCCCCAATAGAACTCGGAACGAAGCCAGAGCCGTGCCCCGCGTTCACCAGCGGCTGCGGAGAGTTGGGTGTGTCGCCCCCGGCAGCTTCTCCATAAGTCCGCTGACCCGCGACGTCATGCGCCGGCGCCGCACTGCCGAATGCGGAATCCTGCCGTGAGCCCGACCGGTCCGGGTACTCCCGCCAGGCAGCCTGGTCGTTCGGCCTGGCTTCCCGCGAAGAACCGGCGCCGGAACTGTGCGCCCAATGGTTTGCTCCCGGCCCGGGCGCGGTAGCCGAAGTGGCGGCGGGCGAGGACGCGTATCCGTTCCACTCTTCGCGCGGAGCCGCGGGCGGGTGCGGACGGCCGGGTGTCGGCGGGGTCGAATAGGCGGTAGGCGTCGCGGAGTAGCCCTCAGCGGCTACCGAGTACCCGGGCGTCGTCGGCGGGGCCGGGCGTTGCGCCGAGCCAACCGATGCACGGTGGTCGAAATCGTTGTCCGCCAACGGGAACGGACCGGAGCCGGGATCGGCGAGCGCCCGCCGCGCCGCCTCGGCGAACTCCGCGCAAGAGTCGAACCGGTCGTCTGGGCGCTTGGCGAGCGCGCGCGACAGCACCGCGTCCAGAGCGGGCGGCAGACCGGGGCGGACGGCGCCGAGTCGCGGCGGCGGCTGTTGCATGTGGCCCTGGATCACCGCGACCGGGTTGCTCGCCTCGAAGGGCACGGTGCCGGTCAGCATGCGAAACAGGCTGCACGCCAACGAATACTGGTCCGAGCGGTGATCGAGCACCGCGCCGGACAGCTGCTCGGGCGAGGCGAAAGCGAGGGTGGCGGTGAAGGTTCCGGTCTGGGTCAGCTTGCCGGTGTCGTCGCGGAAGCGGGCGATGCCGAAATCGGTGAGGAATACCCGTTCCAGACCGCCATCGGCCCGCTCCAGCAAGATGTTGGCGGGCTTCACATCTCGGTGCAGTACGCCCTTGCCGTGCGCGAAGTCGAGCGCTTTGGCAGTCTCGGCGACGATCTGCACCGCGCGTCGCGGCGGCAGCGCGCTGGCGTCCAGCGACGCCGCGTCGACACCGTCGACGTACTGCATCGAGATCCAGAGCTGCTCGCCCTCCACCCCGCGGTCGAACACGGTGACGATGTTCGGGTGGTCGAGCTGGGCGACCAGATCGGCCTCCCGCTCGAACCTGGCCCGAATCTCGGTGTCGAAGAACAACTCTCGATTGAGCAGCTTCAACGCCGTCCACCGCGGCAATCGCGGATGCCGCGCCAGGTACACCGACCCCATGCCCCCGCGCCCGAGGAGGCGTTCGACGGTGTACCCGGCGAAAACCGCGCCGTTGTCCAGCATGCGTCAGTTCAGCGGCGCCGACCGCCACCAGCGCAGCACCTCGTCGATGGTGCCGACGATGCCGTCGGTGTACATCAGGAACTGCCCGCGATCCGGATCGCCGGTGAAGACGGTGACCATCTTCGGGCCGCTGTTCTCGAATTTGTAGTTGGTGTAGGACTTTCCGCCGTTGCTGTCGGTCGACTTGGTGGCGTCCGACGGCAGGTTGTTCAGCGCGGCCTGCGCGTCCGCGGCCGTCTTGTAGACGTAGATGGTGAAGAACGGGTCGTCGTTGTTGCCGCCGCCGAAGCAGTCCCACTGGTAGGCCCAGTTACCGAAATCCGGTGTGCCGTCGGTGGGTACGGAGGGACGGTCCGGCGAGTACGAGCCGCAGGTGGCGCCGTTGTAGCCGGTGTCGCCGTCCTTGTCGGCCGGAACCATGCCGGGGAACTCGTTGCTGATGGCGGCAGCGTCGGCGGTCACCGGACGCTTGGTCGTCGTGACCGGCGCGGTGGTGGTTGTACCGCCACTACCGGAGGACGAACCGCCGCTCACCGCGACGACGATGCCGACGACGACGGCGATCAGCACCACGACACCGACGGCCAACGCGGCGATCAGTCCAGTATTCGACTTGCGCGGCGGCTGATGGCCACCGCCCATCGGATGACCGCCGCCCATCGGCGGACCGGGCGGCGGCGCGAAACCGAACCCGGACTGCTGCGGGTACTGCCCGCTGGGACCGGTCTGCTGGTGCGGGCCGGTCGCGGTCGGCATGGTGCCCTGCGGCGTAGTCATCGGCTGGCCGGTGAGCGGCTGCGAGCCGCTGGTCGTCGGGCCGACCGGATACTGGCCGCCCGTCACCGGGATCGGACCGCCGGTGATCGGGTGCGGACCCGAGATCGGCTGCGGCGGAGCGGTGACCGGGCGCGGGCCGCCGACCAGCGGCATGGACGGCACGCTCTGACCCGACAGCGCCGCCTGCGCGGCCGCGGCGAACTCCGAGCAGCTGGCGAAGCGATCGTCCGGCCGCTTGGCCATCGCCTTGGCGAGCACACCGTCCAGCGCGAACGGCAGCCCGGGGCGGACGCTGCTCAGCGCGGGCGGCGCCGACTGGAGGTGCCCCTGGATGACCTGGGCCGGGTTGGTCGCCGCGAACGGACCGCTGCCTGTGAACAACCAGAACAGCGCGCAGGCCAACGAGTATTGATCGGAGCGGTGGTCGAGGGAGGCGCCGGTCAGCTGCTCGGGCGAGGCATAGGCCAGCGTGGCGGTGAAGGTGCCGGTCTGGGTGAGATGGCCGGTGTCGTCACGCAGCCGGGCGATGCCGAAGTCGGTCAGATAGACCCGCTCGCCGCGGCCGCCGGTGGAGCGGGCGAGCAGGATGTTGGCCGGCTTCACGTCGCGGTGCAGCACGCCCATGCCGTGCGCGTAGTCCAGCGCGTCGGCGGTCTCCTTGATGATCTGCACCGCGCGCTCGGGCGGCAGCGTCTGCGGATCCACCGACGCGGCGTCGATGCCGTCGATGTACTGCATCGAGATCCACAGCTGATCGTCTTCCAGACCGCGGTCGTAGACCGTGACGATGCCGGGGTGGTCGAGCCGGGCGACCAGATCCGCCTCCCTTTCGAACCGCGCCCGCACCTCCTTGTCGAAGAACAACTCTCGGTTCAACAGCTTCAGCGCCGTCATCCGCGGCAGCCGCGGGTGTTTCGCCAGGTACACCGAACCCATGCCACCGCGACCCAATTGCCGTTCGATGACATAGCCGGCGAAGACCTCACCGCTGGCCAGCATGTCTGCTCCAATTCCCGCCTGCACCGGGACCCGCCGGGAACAGGCGTACAGCATAAGAATGCGCGGTCAGCGCTTTACCCGACCACGGAAAACATCGAAACCTTAGCAGCAGTCGCGCGGCCTCCGGATGCCCGAGGAGACGGGGGTATGCCAGGCGACATCAATAGCGAAAAGCTATGGCGGAGGGCGTGGTTCGGGTGGTTGCGGGCCGTTTCCCACCCCCGGACCAGCGGGTGCGCTCCGCCCCCGCCGCACCCTGTCCGGCAGGGCGATGGTGATCGGTCGGGCGGTACGGCGGGTCTGCGGTCGTGGCGGGATGGGACGTGCGCCCTCAGGGGTCGCCGAGCCTCCCGCGTTTCCGTCCGCCGCGGACGTGTGCCGCGCGCCAGGCCCGGCACTCCCCCTGCCTCGATTCGAGGCCTCGGACTCACTGTTCGGCAAGGCATTTCGTCCATCAGATCCTGCGCCCTGCTCACCAGCGGCACCCGGTACCGAGGCGTCCGGCCGTGCGGTGCCGACCGACGGCGGCGACGCGTTCGACCGTCCGGCATCAGTCGAGGGCGACGACGCGTCCGCCCGCCCGGCTCCGGTCGAGGATGACGTGTCCGCCCGCCCAGCCCCGGTCGAGGACGACGACGTATCCGCCCGCCCAGCCCCAGTCGAGGACGACGACGTATCCGCCCGCCCGGCGCTGGCCACAGGCCGACCATGGTTCGCGTGCTCACCGCCAGTCGAGGGCGACGACGTGTGCGGCTGCCCGACCCCAGTCGAAGGGGGGCGACCATGATTCGACCGCTCGCCGCCAGCCGAGGGCGACGACGCGTGCGGCTGCCCGACCCCGGCCGAAGGGCGACGACCATGATTCGACCGCTCGCCGCCAGCCGAGGGCGACGACGCCTGCGGCTGCCCGGCCCCGGTGCCCGGCGCAGACGCCTGCTCGGTCCCCGTGCCGGGCGCGATCGCCTGCTCGGCCCCACCGCCTGGCATGACCGCGTCCGGTGGCAGCGGAAGTGTCCTCGGTAGACCCGTCGGGCGTCCGGCGTCTGGCGAACCACCCGGGGACCGGTCGTTTACCGGTTGCGAGGCGTTAATCCGCGGGCGCGGGGCCGCGGGATGCGGATACGCGGCGGTCCCGTGCGGACCGGCGCCACGGGTCAGATCCACCGCGCGCTGCGGACCCATGGGCCCTCCGGTGTGCGGCGGGAAACCGCCCGGCCACGGCAGATTCGCCGGACCCCGATGCCCCGGGACACCTGCATGGGGCGGCGAACCGGCATACGGAAGCGAATTCGCATGCGGCGGCACACTCCTCGACGGTGCACCGTCAGCGCGCGGCGTGAACCCACCCGCTTGCGGCGGCCGACCGGAATGCGACGGATCGCTCGCGTACGACGCATGAGTCGCGCCTGCCCCGTGCGCGGGCGGCCCGAAT
>NZ_BDAU01000051.1 GCF_001612615.1 Nocardia amikacinitolerans NBRC 108937
GTGTTCGATGCCCATGTCCACATCATCGATCCGCGGTTTCCGCTGATCGAGAACGAGGGCTACCTGCCCGACCCGTACACCATCGCCGATTATCGAAAGCGCATGTCTCGCTTCGATATCGGCGGTGGCGCCGTGGTCAGCGCGTCGTTCCAGGGGACCGATCAGACCTATCTGAAGGCGGCGCTCGCCGAGCTCGGTGAAGGGTGGGTCGGGGTCACCCGGCTCGACCTGGACGCCTCGGACGAGGAGATCCTCGAACTCGATCGCGTCGGCGTGCGCGCGCTGCGCTTCAACCTCAAGCGCGCAGCCGCCGACATCACCCAGATGACGTTGCAGGCCCTGCGCGCCCACGAGCTGGCGGGCTGGCACGTCGAGTTGTACATGGACGGCCAGATGCTGGCCTCCCTGCAACCGGTGATCTCCAAGTTGCCCGCCCTGTCGGTCGACCATCTCGGGATGTCCGAGGAGGGGCTGCCTTTCCTGCTCGACCTCGTCGACCGCGGCGCCCGCGTGAAGGCGACCGGTTTCGGGCGGGTGGCGATGAACGTCGCGGAGACCCTGCGCCGCATCCACGCCGTGAACCCGCAGGCGCTGATGTTCGGCACCGATCTGCCCGGCACCCGGGCCGGACGCCCGTTCCGCGACTCCGACGTCGACCTGATCTGCGATGTGGTCGGCGTCGACATGTACGCGGTGCTGGAGGACAACGCCCGTTCCTTCTACCGGCTCCCCGCCAGGGAGCGCGTGGCGGAGGACCCGGTGCCGACGCTGCCGCTGCACCGCACCGAGCAGCCGACGCTGCCGCTGCGCCGCGACGAACTGCCGAAACCCGCACCGGCGGACACCATTCCGTTCAGGGCGATCGAGTGAGTCCTAGCTCCGGGTAAATCCGCGCGTCGAATTATGATGCGGCGCAAGCGCGTCCGCATCCGCCGAGACCATCGAGCCGACGAGCCGATATCGTCGAGGACGATGAGGTTTGGCAACGAGTGGCTGCGACTCGGTAGGTACTTCCCGTCGCGGCGAACAGAACGTACCCCGAGCACGCGGCCCCTGGAGTTTCCGCGGAGCACTGCGACTCTTCTCCTCCTGCTCGCCTGCGCGATCACCGCGGTGACACTGATCTTCACCACCGTCGACCCGTGGCTGGACAAAGCGGGCATTCTGGCGGGCGGGCTCGACGTGCACGTCTATCGGGACGGCGCTTGGCGGATACTGCACGACCACCCGCTGTACACCGAACCCACCGTGCGCGGGCTGCTCTATACCTACACGCCGTTCTCGGCGATCGTCTTCCTGCCGACCAACCTCATACCCTGGGAACTTACGAGTCCGATCTGGCTGACGCTGAACCTCGGTGTCCTGTTCGGCTGCGTCATGATGAGCTGGCGGCTGCTCGGCTACCGATGGACCGCGCGGCTGACTACGGTGAGCGCGCTGCTCGCGCTCACCTTCGCCTTCATCGAACCGGTCCGCACCACGCTGTTCTACGGGCAGATCAACCTCATTCTGATGCTGCTCGTGCTCTGGGTCTTCTCGCGTGACGAACACGCCAAGCTTCGGGGCGTGGGTGTCGGCATCGCCGCGGGCATCAAACTCGTGCCGCTGTACTTCGTCGTCCAGTTGCTCGCGTTGCGGCAATGGCGCTCGGCGGCCACGGCGGCGCTGACCTTTCTCGGCTCCGTCGTCCTGACCTGGCTCGTGCTGCCCGCCGACTCCCGCCAGTATTGGACCTCGACGTTCTTTCACTCGGAGCGCATCGCGCCGGACACCCATCCCGCCAACCAGTCCTTGCGCGGGGTCATCGCGCACTTGCTACACGGTCCCGCGCCGCTGTGGCTGTGGCTGCTGCTCGCGTTGCCGGTGCTGGCCGCCGGATTGGTTCTCACGACCGCGCTGCATCGGCACGGCGAACGGCTCCTCTCGGTCACGGTCGCGGGCCTGACTTCGTGTGTGGTGTCGCCGTTTTCGTGGGGGCATCACTGGGTGTGGTTCGTTCCGTTGCTCGTCTACCTGGTGCATCGGGCGCAGTCCAACCCGCGCTGGTGGTCGGCCGCCGCCGTCCTCTATCTCTCGATCGGCGGCTGGGCCTACCACTGGAGCGAAACCTGGGTCAGTATCGGCGTTTTCCTGCTGCCGCCGTCGTGGCCGATCGCACCGGTGTTGATGAACATGTACGTGATCGCGTACCTGGTTGCGCTCTGCGCGATCGCCCTCATGCTCCGCCGCCGCGCTCAGGCGAGCGCCAGTGAGCGCGTGACGGAATCGGATTGCGAGGAACCGGATTTGGTTCGCTGCTGAAAGACGCCCGACGCGAGCTGGACTGCGGCGGTCCGTCGCGCGTCGGCGGGGACGATGATGGTCGGCATGCGGATTGCAGATCGTTTGTGGGATTCAGTCGCCTCGCAGTTGGGACGACCGCACGGGATAGCCGGACGCGTGGTCGGCCGGATCCTCAATCGCGGCAACTACGCCACCGTGACCGCGGCGGTAGCGGCCGCGGAACCTACTCCGGGTGCGACGGTGGCCGATATCGGGTTCGGCGGCGGCATCGGGCTCGACAAGCTACTGGCGGCGGTCGGCGCTACGGGTGTCGTGCACGGCGTGGAGATCGCACCGACGATGATCGACGAGGCGGCCAAGCGGTTTCGGTCCGAGATCGCCGACGGTCGACTCGTGTTGCACACCGCCGCGATGCACGAACTACCTTTGCCCGCAGCATCTCTGGATGCGTTGATCAGCACCAACACCGTCTACTTCATCGAGGACCTCGCCCCGGCGTTCGCCGAGTTGGCGCGCGTGCTGCGCCCATCCGGTCGGGTGGTGCTCGGCATCGGCGACCCCGCCGACATGGCGCGTATGCCGTTCACCGAGAACCGTTTTCGGCTGCGGCCGATCGCGGAGATCACCGAGCGGCTGGCGGACGCCGGTTTGGTTGTGCGGGAGGACCGTCGTATCCGCAACGGGCGCATCGAGTTCCACCTGCTGGTCTGTGGGCGCCCATAGCCTTTCGTTCGGGCACTCTAGGGGTTCAGCGCTGTTCGGTGGGCGTGTCTCATGGACTCAGTGAGTCCGGCCGCGACGACGGCCACCTGGTGCGGAGCCCGGGCCGGGCCGCCGCGAACCAGATGGCCGCCTGATCGATCGCCGCCAACCCGACGGGCGATCGATCCGAGAACGCACGACCGGCGATCGGTGGGTGGTCCACCGATCGCCGCTCGTACTTTATGGATTTGTCATCGCGAGAGCGAGTCGCGCAGATCGGTGATGGTGGCGCGGCGCTCGTAGGCGATCCAGGCGAAGATCGCGGCAAGCACCAGCGGGAAGATTCCCATCAGGGGCTTGTCGGCGATGAAAGCCTGTGTCCCGGCGGCGAGTACGGTGAGAACGGACAGACCCGCGGCAGCCAAGGCACTGAGCCGCGGCACCATCAGGCCGATACCACCCGCGACCTCCGCGACTCCGATGAAGATCAGCAGGCCGAAGGGGATGGTCAAATTCTCGGGGGCGTTCTCCGTCAAGGTATTCGGAATAACCAACTTCGGCCCGCCCGAGGCGATGATGAAGAACAGGCCGAGCAGGATCTGCAGGGTCCACAGGACGCGGTTGCGGACCTTGCCGGGACGGTAGGTGACGTCGTTGGAGAAGCCGGCGGTGGAGTTGGCGGTGGTCATTTCTGGTCCTTCTGGTCGGTCGCGCCGGGTTGGTAGCGCGTTCAACGGATAGGACGGAGCACCGCCCGAGAACTCATCGCTGTCCGCGAAAATTCTCGAAACCGGGGTCGTACTGCCCCAGCGCCGGACTCCGCAGTGCTGCACCACCTGCGACTCGAGGTCGCGGGCCGCGCCTCTCCGAGCAGACATCCACGAGATCGCCGAGGAGCTCGACATCCGCCCTCGCAAAATCCACCGACACCGCAGTGGACCTCGACAGCGGTCGTGTGTACGAACCTTCGAGCCGACGATCGCTTCTCTACACGCGCAGGCGATCAGAAGCCGACAGCGCCGGTTTTCACTGTGAATACGTTGAGTCGCAAAGAGTTCGCGGCATCGCACCGTATTCGTGTAGGACCACACTGTGAGGATGCGCAACGTGACCTGGCCGATGCACCTACCCGACGAACGTTTGGACGACGGCGAGGTTTCGTTGCGGCCGTACACTTCCGCCGACGCCGAGCAGTTGTTTCGCGCGGTATGCGACGAACGAGCGTGGGAACACCTTCCCGGGAGAATCCCAAGCGATTTCGGTGAGCTCGATGCCGGCATCCTGGCGAGGGTCGCCGACGGACACTGGCTCACCTTCACCGTGCGCCGTGCGGGGGCGGTGGTCGGCCGGACATCGGTGATCTGGGAGAGTTCGGCCCCCGAGGGCGTGGAGATCGGCGGAACGCAGTTCGACCCCGCCGTCTGGGGTACCGGGGTCAACACGCGTGTGAAGCGGATGCTGATCCGGGAGGTGTTCGATCAGGGCGCGGCTTGGATCGGATTCCGAACCGACGAACGAAACAGTCGATCGGCGGCCGCGATTCGCAAGCTCGGTGCGACGGACCTCGGCGTACATCAGGACACTCTCATCCGCCGGGACGGCAGTGTGCGTCGCAGCCGGTTCTTCCGCCTCGACCGCCCGACGACGTACTGAGGGCCACCCGGCGCCTATCGTGGTGGCATGCGGATCTCGGTGGCGGCGGACGAGTACGTCGGGGTGGCAAGGGAACTGGTCGACGAGCTGGGTAGGCGGGGGTTCGAGGGTGTGTTGACGCACGGTGCGTTGTCGGAGGTCGAGCGGGACGACTGGGCTTGGGCCAGCGAGGCTGCGGCGCGTGATGTCGCGGAGGGGCGCGCCGACCAGGCGATCGTGTGTTGTTGGACGGGGACCGGTGCGTCGATCGCGGCGAACAAGGTGGCGGGGATTCGGGCCGCGCTGTGCGGTGATGCCGCGACGGCCGCAGGGGCGCGGAAGTGGAACGACGCGAATGTGCTTGCGCTGAGCCTGCGTTCGACTTCGGCGGCCGAGCTCACCGAGATTCTCGATGCCTGGTTCGCGGGGGAGCCG
The DNA here is from genome assembly GCF_001612615.1 of Nocardia amikacinitolerans NBRC 108937. Classification (GTDB taxonomy): domain Bacteria; phylum Actinomycetota; class Actinomycetes; order Mycobacteriales; family Mycobacteriaceae; genus Nocardia; species Nocardia amikacinitolerans. Next base: position 5,053 of record NZ_BDAU01000051.1, read on the forward strand.
AGCGCGGACGCGGCCGATCGGGCGAATATCGCGCACTTGGCGAAGATCGAGCGGGGGCGCTGAGCCTTAGGGGTCACGGCCCGCTACGTCCGGTGGGATCAGCCATTGACAGTATCCTGTCAAATATGACAGCATACTGTCATGACGACGAAGACGGTGCACACCGCGATCTACGACACGCTCGCCGACTGGGAGGTCGGAGCCGCCACCGCGCACATCAACAACCCGGCCTGGCAGGTCGCGCCGGGCACGTTCCAGGTCAGGACGGTCGGACTCACTCGGGAACCGATCACCACCAAGGGCGGCATGCGCATCACGCCCGATCTCGCGCTGGACGAGTTGTCCCCCGCCGAGAGCGCGATGCTGATCCTGCCTGGCGCCGACACCTGGATGACCGGCGAACTCACCCCGTTCACCCGCAAGGCACGTGAATTCCTCGACGCGGGCGTTCCGGTCGCGGCCATCTGCGGCGCGACTTTCGGCCTGGCCAAGGAGGGTCTGCTGGACGACAAGGCGCACACCAGCAACGTCGCCGAATTCCTCCTCTACAGCGGCTACGCGGGCGCGGACCGCTACGTAGAGCAGCCCGCGGTGACCGACGGCAACGTCGTCACGGCCTCGGCGACAGCGCCGTTCGAGTTCGCCCGCGAGGTGCTCGGCTTGCTCGGCGTCTACGAACCGCACATCCTCGACGCCTGGTACCGGCTCTTCGCGCACAGCGATCCGGCGGCCTACGCGGAGCTCGACGCCTACGACAAGGCAGCATCGGGGGCATGACGCAAACACCGGAGCAGGAGCTGTTCAGCGCCGCCGCGATCACCTCGTTCCGGCTCAACGGCCAGTTCCTCGCCATCGCCGAGGAACTGGCCAAACCCGCGGGCATCACCGCGGCGTGGTGGCAGGTGCTCGGCGCGGTGCTGCACGAGCCGCTGCCCGTGGCGGGCATCGCGCGCGCCATGGGCATCACCCGCCAGAGCGTGCAGCGCATCGCGGACCTGTTGGTGGACAAGGGACTAGCCGAATACCGCCCGAACCCCGCGCACCGCCGCGCCAAGCTGGTCGCCATCACCGAGGAGGGCCACGCGGCCGTCCAGCGCATCAACCCCCGGCACGCGGTCTTCGCCGACCGGCTCGCCGCCGAGCTCGGCACGGACGAATTCGCCCGCATCGTCGAAGCGCTGACCCGGCTGTCCGCAGCGGTCGATGCGATGACCGAGCGCGAAGGCCGGCCGCCGAAATCCCGAGCGTGATCGCCGACCGACTCGCCGCAGAGTTCGGCGCCGAATTCGCCCACGCGTCGAGGCGCCGCCGGGTGCGCTCGATGCGATCACCAAGCTGCCTCGGGCAGCGGAGTTCGACCGAAGGAACACGCGCCTCGGCGAAACGCCGACCTCGAAACGCTGACTCGGCCGTCCACCACTGCCGCCCCGATCAGCGGCCAGATCAACGATCAGCGGACGCGGAAACCAGCGAGCCCTCTCAGTCGAACGGCTTGCCCGTACGCCCCACCAGATCCGCCACCGAATCGATCACGCTCGTCGGCCGATACGGATACTGCTCGACCGACGCCCTGGTCGAAATCCCACTGGTCACCAGAATGGTGCGCATCCCAGCCTCCAACCCGGAGATCACATCGGTGTCCATGCGATCGCCGATCATCACCGTCGACTGCGAGTGCGCGCCGAGGCGCCGCAACGCCGAACGCATCATCAGCGGGTTGGGCTTGCCGACGTAATAGGGCTCGCGGCCGGTCGCGCGGGTGATCAACGCGGCGACCGAGCCGGTGGCGGGCAGCACGCCCTCGCGGGACGGTCCGGTGGCGTCGGGGTTGGTGGCGATGAAGCGGGCGCCGCGTTCGACGAGGCGGATGGCGGTGGTGATGGCTTCGAAGGAGTAGGTGCGGGTCTCGCCGAGCACGACGTAGTCGGGGTCGCTGTCGGTCAGTACGTACCCGATCTCGTGCAGGGCGGTGGTGAGCCCGGATTCGCCCACCACGTAAGCGGTTCCGTTGGGGCGCTGATCATCGAGGAAGCTGGCGGTGGCTAGCGCGGAGGTCCAGATGGCCTCCTCCGGGATGTCGAGGCCGGTCTTGCGCAGCCGCGCCTGGAGATCGCGGGGTGTGCGGATCGAGTTGTTGGTGAGCACGAGGAACGGCGTTTCGTTGGCACGCAGTTCGGCGAGGAACTCGTCGGCGCCGGGCACCAGGTGCTCCTCGCTCACCAACACCCCGTCCATGTCGGTCAGGTAGGACAGGATCGGCTCGTTGTCTGCGTTCACCAGACAATTGTCGGTTATCCCGGCGCGCGAGTCAGCGGACTCGGCGCAGATGCGGCCGGTCACACACTCGTGCGACACCGTGACTATGGTCGAAGCAGGCCGTGCGAGAACGGGGTGCGGAAGGCCGCACCGGCACAGCGAAGCGACAGGAGTGGCGCACATGGGTGATCTGAAGCTCGGGTACAAGGCGTCCGCGGAGCAGTTCGGGCCGCGCGAGCTGGTGGAGATCGCGGTGCTCGCCGAGGAGCACGGTTTGGACAGCGCCTCGGTGAGCGACCACTTCCAGCCGTGGCGGCACAAGGGCGGGCACGCGCCGTTCTCGCTGGCCTGGATGGCCGCCGTCGGCGAGCGCACCAAGCGCATCCAGCTCGGCACCTCGGTGCTCACCCCGACCTTCCGGTACAACCCCGCGGTGATCGCGCAGGCCTTCGCGACCATGGGTTGCCTGTACCCGAACCGCGTCATGCTCGGCGTCGGCACCGGCGAGGCGCTCAACGAGATCGCCACCGGCTACACCGGCGAATGGCCGGAATTCAAGGAGCGTTTCGCGCGACTGCGCGAGTCGGTGGACCTGATGCGCGCGCTGTGGACCGGTGACCGCGTCGACTACGACGGCGAGTACTACCGCACTGTCGGCGCCTCGATCTACGACGTGCCCGAGGGCGGCATTCCGATCTACATCGCCGCGGGCGGCCCGCTGGTCGCGCGGTACGCGGGCCGCGCGGGCGACGGCTTCATCTGCACCTCGGGCAAGGGCATGGACCTCTACACCGAGAAACTGATGCCTGCCGTCGCCGAGGGCGCCGCCAAGGTCGGACGCACCGTCGAGGACATCGACAGGATGATCGAGATCAAGATCTCCTACGACACCGATCCCGAACTGGCGCTGGAGAACACGCGCTTCTGGGCGCCGCTCTCGCTGACCGCCGAGCAGAAGCACAGCATCACCGACCCGATCGAGATGGAAGCCGCCGCCGACGCGCTGCCCATCGAGCAGATCGCCAAGCGCTGGATCGTCGCCAGCGATCCCGACGAGGCCGTCGCCCAGATCCAGCCCTACCTCGACGCGGGCCTGAACCACCTGGTCTTCCACGCCCCCGGCCACGACCAGCGTCGCTTCCTCGACCTCTTCCAGCGCGACCTGGCCCCTCGCCTGCGCAAGCTCGGCTGAGAGGTTCGAACTCACTGATGGGTGGCGCCGTTGTGCCACCCATCGGCATGTTCGGCGTGCCAAGGCGGGCCGTCGCCGAGTCTTGCGGACACGCGTGACCATGAACCGGGTCGGCAGCGAAGTCGCGGTTACCGTGGGACGCGTGCCGACCGGGCGCAGCCGTACACCCCTTCGATCGGGAGGTAGTGGTGTCCGTGGTGGTTCGGGGTATCGGATGGTTCGCGCTGTATGTGGCGGTGCCGGTGGTGCCGCTGGTGTTCGCCGTGATCGGGCCCGTCGAGGGCGGCCGGGGTTTCTGGGTGGAATTCTCGGTGGCGCTGGGTTTCGTCGGTATGTCGATGCTCGGCGCGCAATTCGCGCTGGTCGCCCGGTTCCGGGCCGTGGCGGCGCCGTTCGGTGAGGACGCGCTGGTGCAGTTCCACCGCCAGATCTCCTATGTGGCGCTGGCGTTTATCCTCGCCCACCCGATCCTGTTGCAGATCGGTGGTATCGACATCGTGGCGCTGCTGAACCTCGCCGAGGCGCCTTGGCGCGCCCGCTGCGCGGTCGCTTCCACGGTGCTGTTGCTGATTTTGGTGGCGACCTCGGTGTGGCGGCAGCGGCTGCGGATCCGCTACGAGGTGTGGCAGCTGGCGCACGGCGTGCTGTCGGTGGCCGTGGTGGGGTTGGCGTTGGCGCACATGCTGCTGGTCGGCTATTACCTCGATTCGGTCTGGAAGGTGTTGTTGTGGCTATCGATGACGATCGCGCTGGTCGGGCTGCTGGTGTGGGTGCGGGTCGTCGCACCGATCCGGCGGCTGCGACGACCGTGGCGCGTCGAACGCATCACCGCTGAACGCGGCGACGCCCGCACCCTGACCCTGATCCCGGCCGGGCACAGCGGTTTACGTTTCGCGCCCGGGCAATTCGGGTGGCTGACCGTCGACCGGTCCCCGTTCGCGGTCACCGCCCACCCGTTCTCGTTCTCCTCCAGCGCCGAAGACCACGACCGTGTCGAGATCACCATCAAGGCGCTCGGCGATTTCACCTCCACCATCGGCGATATCGCCCCCGGAACCCGCGCCTTCCTCGACGGCCCGCACGGCGTGTTCACCCCCGACCGCCACGAAGGGCCGGGATTCGTCCTGATCGCGGGCGGTGTCGGTATCACGCCCATGAGGTCGATCCTGCGCACGATGGCCGACCGCGGCGACCGTCGCCCGTTCCTGCTGATCTACGCGGTGCGGACGGTGGCCGAGCAAACCTTCGACGACGAGATCACCGCGTTGGCGCAGCGTCTGGACCTCACCCTGGTGCTGGTCCCACAGGACCCGCCGCCGGATTGGCGCGGCGAAAGCGGGTTCGTAGATCGCGCGCTGCTCCAGCGGCACCTGCCCGAACGATATCGACGGCAGCAGTTCTTCGTCTGCGGACCCACACCGATGGTCACCGCCGTGGAGGACGCCCTCGCCGAGCTGAACGTACCGGCCGACCGCGTCCACACCGAACGATTCGCCTTCGTCTGACCCGGAAGGTCCGGTATGCGACACACCTACACCACCCGCGCCGTCTGGGTGATCACCGTCGTCCTGCTCGCCGCGTGCACATGGTTCGCCCTGGCCCTCGCCTGAATCCGAGCCGGCCTCGGCGCCTCCCGCTGGTCCACCGACTCGCCCGCGCGGGCGGAACGTCGGGTCGAATCAGGCGCGGGTCAACGCGAAGATCCGCAGGTCGCGGGTGGTGCGGTCGCGGTAGGCCGAGTACGCGCCGGTCACCTCGACGAACCGCTGGAAGATCGGCTCCTTGGCCGCGCCCTCGACCGGCGTCGCGGTGACCCGGATGCGCTCGCCCGCGATGGCGACGGTCGCGTTCGGGTCGGCGAGCAGGTTGGCGGTCCAGGCCGGGTGGTGCGCCTGGCCGAAGTTGCTGCCGATGACGTACAGCGTGTCGCCGTCGTGCACGTACAGCAGCGGCTGGGTGCGTGGCTGACCCGATTTGCGGCCGGTGGTGGTCAGCAGGATCACGGGAGCGCCGATCGGCCCGAGGATCGTGTACTTGGCGTCGGTGCGCTCGAGCACTCGGCGATCCAGTGGCGTGATCTTGCGAATCACCCACGACCCCGGCTTGGTCGCGGCGAACTTGTTCGCCACGCGGGACAGAAGATTGGTGCGCGAACCCCACTGCCGGTCCGGGAACTGCGTCGTCATACGCCGGAATATAGGCGAGGTCGGTGCGGAAAGTGATTTCCCGAATATTTGCCATCGGTTGGCGGAGTACCGGCGTGTCGGCTCACTAAGCTCGGGATCATGGTCGAATCCGCTCCGTCCACCGTCTACATCGCCTCTCCGGAGGGCGACACCGGAAAGTCGACGGTCGCGCTCGGCGTGCTGCAGATGCTGTGCGCCACCACCGCGCGGGTCGGGGTCTTCCGGCCGATCACCCGCTCGACCACCGAGCCCGACTACATCCTCGAGTTGCTGCTCGAGCACAGCACCGCCGACATCGACTACGCGCAGGCCGTCGGTGTCACCTACGAGCAGGTGCACGCCGATCCGGACGCCGCGATCAGCGAGATCGTGATGCGCTTCCACGACGTGGCCAAGGTCTGCGACGCGGTGGTGGTGATCGGCAGCGACTACACCGACGTGGCCAGCCCGAGCGAGCTGCGCTTCAACGCCAGGATCGCGGTGAATCTCGGCGCGCCGGTGCTGCTTGTGGTGCGCGGCTCGGATCGGACCCCGGACGAGATCAAGCAGCTGGTCGAGCTGTGCGCGAGCGAATTGCAGCAGGAGCACGCGGCGCTTGTCGCGATCGTCGCGAACCGCTGCGATCCGGACGAGTTGCGCGAGATCTGTTCCGTGCTCGGCGGTTTCGAGGTGCCGTCCTGGTCGCTGCCGGAAGTCCCGTTGCTGATCGCGCCGACGATGGCCGAGTTGTGCGAGGCGGTCGGCGGCGAAATGTACAGCGGCGACCCCGAACTGCTGCAGCGCGAGGCGCTGAAGGTGATGGTCGGCGGCATGACGGCTGAACACATTCTGGAGCGGCTGGTCGACGGCGTCGTGGTCATCGCGCCGGGTGACCGCTCCGATGTGCTGCTCAGTGTGGTCAACGCGCATGAGGCCGAAGGGTTTCCGTCGCTGTCGGGCATCATCATGAACGGCGGCATGCTGCCCCATCCCGCGGTCGCGCGGCTGATGGCGGGCCTGAAGCAGAAGCTGCCGATCCTCACCACGGATCTCGGCACCTACGACACGGCGAGCGCCGCGTACCGCACGAGAGGCCGGATGTCGGCGGGCAACCCGCGCAAGGTGAACACCGCGCTGGCACTGATGGAGCAGCACGTCGACGCGCCGGAGTTGTTGCGGCGCATCAGTGTTCCGCGCAGCTCGGTGGTGACACCGCAGATGTTCGAGTACCAGCTGATCGAGCAGGCAAGGGCCGACCGCAAGCGCATCGTGCTGCCCGAGGGCGACGACGATCGCATCCTGCGCGCGGCGGGCCGTGTGCTGCAGCGCAAGATCGCCGACCTGGTCGTCCTCGGTGACGAGTCCGCCATCCGCGCCAGGGCCGCCGAACTGGGCGTCGACATCTCCGAGGCCGAGGTGCTCGATCCGCGCACCTCCGGCTACCTCGACGAATTCGCCGCCGAATACACCGAATTGCGCAAGCACAAGGGCATGACGCTGGAGCGGGCCCGCGAAACCGTCGCCGACATTTCCTATTTCGGCACCATGATGGTCTACAAGGGCATCGCCGACGGCATGGTCTCCGGTGCGGCGCACACCACCGCGCACACCATCCGGCCGTCCTTCGAGATCATCAAGACGGTGCCGGGCGTCTCCACCGTCTCCAGCGTGTTCCTCATGTGCCTGGCCGATCGGGTGCTCGCCTACGGTGACTGCGCCGTCGTCCCGGATCCGAGCTCGGAGCAGCTGGCCGATATCGCGATCTCCTCCGCGCAGACCGCCGCGCGCTTCGGCATCGACCCCAAGATCGCCATGCTGTCGTATTCCACAGGCGAATCCGGCAGCGGCGCCGATGTGGACAAGGTGCGCGTCGCGACCAAACTGGTCCGCGAGCGCGCGCCGGAACTGTTGGTGGAGGGCCCGATTCAGTACGACGCGGCGATCGAGCCGACGGTCGCCGACGCGAAGCTGCCGGACTCCGAGGTGGCCGGGCGCGCGACGGTCTTCGTGTTTCCGGATCTCAACACGGGCAACAACACCTACAAGGCGGTGCAGCGCAGCGCGGGCGCCATCGCGATCGGTCCGGTGCTGCAGGGTCTGCGCAAGCCGGTCAACGACCTCTCGCGGGGTGCGCTGGTCGCCGACATCGTCAACACCGTGGCGATCACCGCCATCCAGGCGCAGGGGCAGTGACACCGCGCACCCCGCCGGAACGGAACAAACGTGCGGTGACCCGGGTTGCCGCCGGTAGGGACGTCGCTTCAGTGCGGGGTCTCGAGCAGACGCAGGAGGCATGATGAGCAACGACGACCTTGTGCTGGTGATCAACTCCGGCTCCTCGTCCATCAAGTACCAGCTGCTCGACCCGGAGACGGGCGCGGTCGCGGCCTCCGGACTGGTGGAGCGGATCGGGGAGCGCGAGGGCGCCGTGGAGCATCGCGCGGGCGAGCGCACCGTGCGGTGCACCGAGCCGATCGCCGACCACAAGGCCGGGTTGCAGCTGGTCTTCGACATTTTCGCCGAGACGGGCCACGATCTGGCCGGTGCGGGTGTGCGTGCCGTCGGGCATCGGGTGGTGCACGGCGGCGAGGTGTTCTACCAGCCGACGCTGATCACCGACGACGTGGTCGAGGAGATCTCGAAGCTGTCCGCCCTTGCGCCGCTGCACAATCCGGCCAACGTCACCGGCATAGAGAGCACCAGGGAGCTGCTGCCCGGCGTGCCGCAGGTCGCCGTCTTCGACACCGCGTTCTTCCACGGTCTGCCCGAGGCGGCTCGCACCTACGCAATCGACGCGAAAATCGCTGCCGCGCACGGCATTCGCAGGTACGGCTTCCACGGCACCTCGCACGAATACGTGTCAGGGCGGGTCGCCGAGGTGCTCGATCGTGACCCGAAGACCTTGCGCCAGATCGTCTTCCACCTCGGCAACGGCGCATCCGCGTCGGCGATCCGCGGCGGGCATCCGATCGACACCAGCATGGGGCTGACCCCGCTGGAGGGCTTGGTGATGGGCACCAGGGGCGGCGACCTCGACCCGGGCATCATCGGCCACCTGGTGCGCTCGGCCCACTTCGACGCCGACCGGATCGAGGAACTGCTCAACCGCAATTCCGGCATCAAGGGGCTCTCCGGCGTCAACGACTTCCGCGAGCTGCAACGGCTGATCGACGCGGGCGACGCCGCGGCCCGGCTGGCCTACGACGTCTACATCCACCGGCTGCGCCGCTACCTCGGCGCCTACCTGATCGAACTCGGCGGCGTCGACGCCATCGCCTTCACCGCCGGTGTCGGCGAGAACAGCGCCCAGGTCCGCGCCGACGCCCTGGCCGGTCTGTCTGGTTTCGGCATCGAGGTCGACCCGGCGCGCAACACCGCCGCCGACCGCACCGCCCGCCTCATCTCCCCGTCGAACGCCCCCGTCGCGGTCCTCGTGGTGCCGACCAACGAGGAACTCGCCATCGCCCGCGCCGCCCGGCAGCTCGTTTCGGACTAGAGATCCGGCCCGGCCGCTGTTCTTTCTCGGCGGCCGACCTCCGATCAGGCCTCGGGCGGCTTCGGCTGGTTCGGCTCACATCTCGCACTGGGTAGGCGTGCGATGCCCTTGGCGAGGTCGACCCCCAGCGGATCGTCGCCGCTGTCGAGCTGTTCACCACGCAGATCGCGGCTGCGAAGTTCTTGCTGTGTGTGCTGGCTCGACGGAGCGAACAGCGCCTGCAGCTCCCCGAATAGGCCTGCCATGCCGCCGCCACCGATCTTGCCTCGAGGGGCAATCCAGCCACGAATCTCAGCCAAAACGAAAGGCCGGTCCAGTACGACCCCGAAGACAACAATGCCAACGACCATCCACACCAACGGCATATCCGCCCCTCCCGTCCGCTCTCGACGGTACCGACATCGTGTGTCGACCGCCGATCCGTCTCGAGTGTGGCGTAATCGTCCAGTGCTTATCGAGTCAGGTGACCACGGACGACTCGTCGTTGGGGTGGGCCCGACAATCCCTGTGATCGCTAGGATTTCGTCCTGCTCGACGCGCCCAGGGCTGTGACCTGTTCCGCCGGGCGGCTGGGTTGGTCAGAACCAGGTTTTGGCGCGGATGGAGTTGGCCAGGTCGACGAGGGCGTAGCGGTGTTGGCGGCCGGGGGCGTGGCGGGCGAGGGCGCGTAGGCCCGATTCGGTGCCGTCGCGGAGGTCGCGTTCGGTGAAGGCGGCGCCCAAGAGCTTGGCGTTCTGGCGTTTCGGGGTGTTGCCCGCTTGCAGCCAGGCCAAGGCGGCGCCGAGGACGAGCACTCGTAGCTGAAGTGCGCGGCTCTCACCGGCGGGCAGTGCCTGCACTCGCGAGGCCGCCACGTGCAGGGTCGATTCGTCGAGCTCGGCGACCGGAGCGGCGGTGAGCAGCAACAGGACCGCGGTCATCCGCGCGACGGTGTAGCAGCGCGCGGAGGTGGCGACCTCGTCCAGCGCGTCGACCGCGGCCTCGACCCGGCCCGCGGCGGCCAGCTGCCTGGCCAGCCCGAAAGCCGCGCTGACCACCGCGCGGTCGGTGCGCCAGACGGTGCCGTAGAACTTCTCCGCGTAGGCCCGCCACTGCTCGGGGTCCGGTGAATCCCACTGCTGCAGAACGAGTTCGGCGTTGGCGGCGAGGGCGAGTTTGGGCGCGATCTCGCCCGGCAGCACGTGCAGCACGGCCTCGAACGCCGCGAAGGCGCGCTCGTAGTTCTGCTCACGCAGCTCCGCGAGACCGGTGTACCAGTCGATGCGCCAGTCGTAGGTTCGGATGCGGGACAACTGGTAGAGCACCGTCGCCGACTCGCCCATGTCCAGCCGCAGCCGCACCTCGGCGAGCGAGAGCTCCAGATCCAAAGTCTCGGGGGCGTTCTCGGGGTCGGTGGCGGCCCGATCCCGCGCCTCTTGGAGGGCGTCGAGCGCCTGGCGTGGCTCCGGATGCACCGCGGCGGCGAGCAGGGGTGCGGAGGGGTCGGCGGGGTCCATCAGCGGAATCGGCAGCGCGGCGGCGATTTCGGACGCTTGCAACTGTGGGCTGCGGCCGATGCCGTCGGCGTACGCGTCGGTCTGTCTGATCAGCTCGTCGGTGCCGAAGCTGCTGCGCTGTGGACTGAACACTGTGGACAACTGTGGATGCTCCGCGCCGGTGTCCAGCGCGAGGATCTCGCGAAGCACGCCCGCCAGCTGCGCGGCCATCGCGCGGGCCGAGCCGAACCGGCGCGCCGGGTCCGGATCGGTGGCGCTGAGCAGCAACCGGTGGAAGAACTCGTAGCGTCGCAACACGGGATGCTCGGCGGGATCGGGGATTCCGTCCCGGTAGCGGCCGTGCTCCATGGGCATGTTCAAGGTGAGCACGGCCAGCGTGCGGCCGACCGTGTAGATGTCGGTGGCCACCGTCGGGCCGGTCTTGGCGATCTCGGGAGCCTGAAAGCCCCTGGTGCCGTAGAGGTTTCCGTACGCCTCGATCGTGGAGACGGCACCGAGGTCGATCAGTTTGACCTGGTCCTCGGTGAGCATGATGTTGTCCGGCTTGAGGTCGTTGTAGGTCAGGCCGATCGAGTGCAGGTAGTCCAGTGCGGGCAGGATCTCCAGCACATAGGCGATCGCCTCGGCCACCGGCATCCGCGCCGGCCGTTCGTAGGTGTCCAGCACCGCGCGCAGCGACTGCCCGCCGACGTACTCCATCACGATGTAGCCGATGGGCGAGCCGTCCGGGCCGGGATGCTCGACGAAGTTGTGGATCTTGACGATGCTGGGATGGGCGACCTCGGCGAGGAATTGGCGCTCGGCCACCGCGACGGCCTGCGCGTCGGCGTCGCCCGCGTGCAGCAAGCCTTTGAGCACCACCCACCGGTCGCTGACGTTGCGGTCGATGGCGAGGTAGATCCAGCCGAGCCCGCCGTGCGCCAGGCAACCCTGGATCTCGTACTGGCCGGACACCATGTCGCCCGAATGCAGCGACGGACGGAAATCGTAAGGCGCCTCGCATGTCTCGCAAGTGCCGACCGTAGTCGCCGGACGCACCGCGGTGGACCGGCCGACGGGATTGCCGCAGCGCCAACAGAAGCGCCTGCCCTCGGACACCACCGGATCGGTGAGCACGGCCGCCATCGGATCCGCCGGCGGCACCGTCGGAATGGGCACAAGACCGCCGCCGAGCCTGCGCACCGAAGGCCGAGACCGTGCCGTGCGCACACTTCGACCCGAAGTACGCGATGCCCCACCGGAATCCGGCTCCGAGCGACGGGTCTCGTCCGAGACCGGGGCGGCCATCGTGCCCGCCGGTTCAGGAGCGGCCGCCACGGTGCCGGGCGGCTCCGGAGCAACCGCCATCGTGCCCGGCGGTTCTGGTGGGACCGCCATGGTGTCGGGTGGCTCTGGAGCGGCGGCCGTGGTGTCGGGTGGTTCCGGGGTGGCGGCCACGGTGCCCGGCGGCTCGTCCGATCGGTTCGGCTCTCCGCCAGGCGAGCTCGCTCTGGCAGTCTCTCCACTGTGGCTGGACGCGCTTTCCCACTCCCCGTGCGGGGCAACCGGATCGGACCAGCGAACGGTCGGCGGTGCTTCGTGTGCCTCCGCCCCGTACGGCACCGAACCGCCGGCGGGCCGATCGTCCTCCGGTCGGGGGAAGGGGTGGTATCGCGTCGTCATCGCCCTCAGTCCTCGTACGTGGGAGCGGGCGGATCCGGCGTCGGACCGAGGGAGGCCAGCCACTGCTGGTACAGCCTGGTCCAGGTGCCGTCGGTGCGCAGCCGCTCCAGCGTGCCGTTCACGAACCGCACCAAATCGTCGGCGTCCTTGGGGATTCCGATGCCGTACGGCTCGGCGCCGATGCTGTCGCCGACCAACTCGGTATACGGATCCTGCGCGGCGAGACCGGCCAGGATCGCGTCGTCGGTGCTCACCGCGTCGACCTGCCGCTGTTGCAGGACGACGAGGCAATCGGCCCAGGTCGGCACGGTCAGGATGGTCGCGGCGGGCTGTTCGCGGCGGACGCGGTCAAGCGAGGTCGTGCCGCTCACCACGCACACCCGCTTGCCCGCGAGATCGGCGATGCCGGTGATGCCGGAGTTCTTCATGGCAAGCACCCGATGGTCGGCGCGCAGGTAGACGGTCGAGAACGCCACCTTCGTGCGGCGTTCGCAGGTGATGGTCATGGTCTTGGCGACCACGTCCACCGTGCGCTCCTGGAGCGCCTTCTCCCGGTCGGCCGAGGCGAGGCTGCGGAATTCGATCAGATCAGGGCTGCCGAGCAGGTCGCGCGCGATCTCGCGGGCGATGTCGGCGTCGAAACCGACGATGGCCCCGCTGACCGGATCGCGGAAGCTGAACAGGTTGCTTCCGGTGTCCAGGCCGACGAGCAACCTGCCGCGGGCCCGGATGGCATCGATGTTCGGCCCGCGGGCGGCGCGGCCGGAACCGGTGGGGCGCAGGCTTGCGGTCGGGTCGCCGCACTCCGGTTCGGTGCCGCTCGGCAGCGGCGCATCGGTGTGCACCGGACTGGCGTTCGCGGGCAGCGGCGGTTCGGTGTAGGTGCCGATCGTGGCGTGGTCGGCGGGGTCGGGTCCAGCCACACAACCACCGAGGAAGGCGGTGGCGGCGAGCGCGGCGGCCAACAGGCCGCGCGCTGTGCTCATCGGTGCCGTGTTCATCGATATTCTCGCAATCGAGGCCAGAGACCGAGACCGACGTAGGCGGCGGCGACGATGCCGAGCGCCATGGCGCCGGTCGCGAGGTAGTCGAGCACCCGAACGGCCTGGGAGATGTCGTCGCGCAAGGTGTTTCGGGTCTCGGTGATGCCGGTGCCGAGCGAGTGGTCCAGTGCGTCGACGTGCGCCGTCGACTGTGCCGCGCCGGGTCCGGTGGCCACCGCGGCCGCGCCGATGAAGTCGCCGCGCGCGAGCGCCTCGTTCATCCGCTGGTGCGACGCACGCCAACGGTCGAGCGCGGCACGGGCATTCGCGACACTCTCGGTCGCGGGCGCGCCATGGGGATAGCCGACGAGCAACTCGTCGAGGCGGGTGATGCCCGCGTCGAAGGTGCGGTCGTAGTCGCCGGTCGCGTCGCGGCGCACCAGTTTCAGCGTCTCCGCGGCGCGGGCCTGCTGGGCGAGGATGCGGCCTTCGATCAGCCGGGAGGCGGGCACGGCGCCGTCGTCGCGTCCGCTGATCATCGAAGTCGCCGATACCGATCCGGCGATCACCGTCCACGCCAACAGAATCAGCATCGCGGCGGAGGCGAGCAGCAGACCGGCGTTGAAGGTGCGCCGCCACCGCCGCGCCAGCTGGAGCTGCGCCCAGACCAGCACGGCCAGCGCGAGAATCAACAGGCCGATGGCCGTCCACGGCGGGCGGACGTGCGCGCGCTGCGCGGCGTTCACGGCCTCCGCGCGATGGTCTTGGAGCTCCTCGGCCATCGGAAGCACTGTGGTCTGCATCTGATTCGACGCTTCGCTCAAATAGGCCGCTCCGACGGGATACCCGCTGCGGTTGTTGGCGCGCGCGGACTCGATCAGCCCGGTGTACACCGGCAGCGCGGTCGCGATGCCGGTCCGCAGCCGCGTATCCGCGCCCGGGTCGGGGTGGCCGACGGCGTACCCGGACTGGGCCACCAGCTCGGCCGCCGCCTCGCCGACCGCCTGGGAGTATCTGTCGCGCACCGCTTCCGGCTCCACCCCACCGGCGATGAAAGCGGTGCTCGCGGCCGCGTCGGCGATGGACAGCGACGTGTAGAGGCGGTGCGCGGAGTGCGCGTCGGGCTCGGTGTCGTCGAGCAGAATGCGCAGCGACTCTTGGCGATCGCTCACCGTCGACGCGGTCACCGTGCCTGCGGTCAGGCACAGGCCGATGAGGAGCAATCCGATGGCAATCAGACGGCCGGGGGAAGAATTCGCGAAGGACCGCAGGTTGGCGGGATCGAGGTGCTCGCGGACCGCGGCGGCGGACGCGGCGCCGAACGGTGCGCGCGCGGGCTCGGCGACGGCCGACGGCGGCCGCCCGGCCGCCAGCTGCTCGGTCCGAGCCATCGTCCACCTCCGGGTCCGCGCCCCACCTGTGCGCCTGCGTCGCAGTTTATTGTGGTCCTACCGGTGCCGTGGCGTGTGAAACACCCCCTGCTGGATGCTCTGCGGTGCGAACACGACAACGGTTGGATGAGGATGGTCAGTGATGCGCGGTGACGGCGACGGGTGGTCGCGAGGGCCGGACGGCCTGAAGCATTGGGGTCGGTTCGGCGCTGCCGGATTGTTGCTGCGCGCGCCGCTGGCGGCGGGTGGTTCGGCGGTGCTGCTCCAGCATCGCGCCCTGTGGAGTCACCAGGGCGGCACCTGGGCGCTGCCCGGCGGCGCCCGCGACAGCCACGAGACCCCGGTGCACGCGGCGGTGCGCGAAGCATGGGAGGAGGCGGGGATCCACCCCGCCGACGTCCGGGTGCGCGGCGAACGAATCACGGCGTCCGCGCTCAGCGGCTGGACCTACACCACGGTGATCGCCGACGCGGTGATGGCCTTGCCGACCAACGCCAACCGGGAGAGCACCGAACTGGCCTGGGTGCCCGAGGACGAGGTCGAGGCTCGGCCGCTGCACCCCGGTTTCGCCGTCGCCTGGCCCGCATTGCGCGCGGTCCCGGCCCGCGCCGATCTCACCGAGCTGAACGACTCGCGTGCCCTCGCCGCGGCCCTTCCGCGCACCGTCGACCTCGCCGACCAGGGATTCGTCTGGTTGCACTCGGATCCCGAAGGACCGGGCGGCGTCGCGCGAATCGTCGAGACGGCGGAACCCGCTGTGGTGGAACTACCGTCCCCGGTCGCGGTCCTCTCGCTGACCAGGGGACAGATCCTGGGCTGACTACGTCCGGCTGTTGGCGAGCAGCGCGGACTTCAGTTCGCGGGCCGCGGCCTCGGGATCGCGGGCCTCGGTGATCGCCCGCACCACCACGATCCGGTCGGCGCCCGCCGCGAGCAACTCCGGCAGCCGCTGCTGATCGATGCCACCGATGGCGAACCAGGGCCGCGTCGGGTGGGCGTCCGCGGTGGAGCGGATCAGCTCGATGCCTGCGGCCTGGCGGCCAGGCTTGGTCGGCGTCGACCACACCGGACCGGTGCAGAAGTAGTCGATGTGCTCGTCGATGGCGGCGAGACCGGCCTGCGCCCGGTTGTGCGTCGAGCGGCCGATCACCACGTCCGGTCCGAGGATGCGGCGCGCGTACCAGGGCGGCAGGTCGCCCTGACCGAGATGCAGCACATCGGCGTTCGCGGCGAGCGCGATGTCGGCGCGGTCGTTCACCGCGAGCAGCGCGCCGTGTCTGCGGGTGGCGGCCTTCAGCTCCGCGAGCGCGCCGAGTTCCGCCTTGGCCTCCATCGGCCCGAACTTGGCCTCGCCCGGCGATCCCTTGTCTCTGAGCTGGATGATGTCGACCCCGCCCGCGAGCGCGGCTTCGGCGAACTTGGCCAGATCGCCCTTCTCGCGCCGGGCGTCGGTGCACAGATAGAGCCGCGCGGTGGCCAGGCGCTCCCGTGGCGGCAGCGTTCGGTTCGGAAGGGAGGGTTGCACGCCTTCGACGGTAGCCGCGCTACCGTGGGGATGCGAACAGGACGCGGACCGAGCACGGTTGCCGCGGTGCGCCGACACGGCGCGCGCGTCCCGCGCGGATGAGAATTGTAGGTGGAAAGAATGCGGACTCTCGCCGTCGTCGGTGGCGGCGCCATCGGGCTGGCGGTGGCGTGGCGGGCCGCCGAGGCGGGATGGCAGGTCACGCTGTTCGATCCCGCGGCGGGATCGGGTGCCTCGTGGGTAGCCGGGGGGATGCTCGCTCCGCTGTCCGAGGGCTGGCCGGGTGAGGATCGCGTTCTGGAATTCGGCGCCGCCGCGCTGGCCCGCTGGCCGGAGTTCGCGGCCCGGCTGGAGTCCGCCTCCGGAGCAGAAGTCTTCGTCGCCGACGAGACCTTGACCGTCGCGCTGGACGGCGCCGACGCCGCCGATCTGCGCACCGTCGCCGATTGGGTCGGCGGACACGGTCACGAACTGCGCGTGCTCGACCGCGCGGGTGTCCGCGAACTGGAACCGGCACTCGCTCGCACCGTGCGCGCGGGTTTGCTGGCGGCGGCCGAACCCGCCATCGACAACCGGCGGCTGCTCGACGGCCTGCGGCACGCGGTGGCCGTCGCGGGCGTCGAACTGCGCGCCGAGGAGGTCACCGACCTCGACGCGCTCGCCTTCGATCAGATCGTGCTCGCCGCGGGCGCCGCCTCGCCGCGGCTGTGGCCCGGACTTCCGGTGCGGCCCGTCAAGGGGGAGATCCTGCGCCTGCGCCATCGGCCGGGCGCCGCGCCCGCGCCGCGGCGGGTGATCCGGGCCAGGGTGCACGGCAGGCCGGTGTATCTGGTCCCGCGCCGGGACGGAATCGTCGTCGGCGCAACGCAATACGAGGCGGGATTCGACACAGCGGTGACCGTGGCCGGCGTCCGCGACCTGATCGCCGACGCCGAGGCCGTGCTGCCCGGCATCGGCGAATACGAACTCGCCGAGGCCGCCGCGGGTTCCAGGCCGGGCAGCCCCGACAATCTGCCGCTGATCGGCAGGCTCACCGACCGGGTGATCGCCGCCACCGGGCACGGCCGCAACGGCATGCTCACCGTGCCGCTGACCGTCGACGCGGTACTGAGCCTGTTGTCCGGAGCCGTGCTGCCGGAAGCGGAAGCCGCCGACCCGCAACGCTTTTCGACGACACCGGAAGCGCCGTCCCTATCCACCGCAGGAGGAGTTCGATGACCGCGACATCCGTTCCCATCGGCGTCACAGTGAACGGGCAGGATCACGAATTCGCCGAACCGCTCACCGTCCGTGAGCTTTTGGCCCGCCTCGACCTGCCGTGCCAGGGCGTCGCGCTCGCGGTGGACGGCGCGGTGTTCCCGAAGTCGCGCTGGGACGAGCCGGTCGGCCGCGGCTGGAGCATCGAGGTCCTGACGGCGGTTCAAGGTGGGTAACGCTCCGCTCCGCATCGCCGACCGCGAGTTCGGTTCCCGGCTCATCATGGGCACCGGCGGCGCCGAAAGCCTCGCCGTGCTGGAGGAGGCGCTGGTCGCCTCCGGCACCGAACTGACCACCGTCGCCATGCGCCGGGTGGACGCCGCGGGCGGGACCGGTGTGCTCGACCTGCTCAAGCGCCTCGACATCGCGCCGCTGCCCAATACGGCGGGCTGCCGCACCGCCGCCGAGGCCGTGCTCACCGCGCAGCTGGCCGCCGAGGCGCTCGACACCAACTGGGTGAAGCTCGAGGTCGTCGCCGACGAGCGGACGCTGCTGCCCGATCCGATCGAATTGCTCAGCGCCGCCGAGCAATTGGTGGACGCCGGCTTCGTCGTGCTGCCTTACACCTCCGACGACCCGGTGTTGGCCCGGCGCCTGGAGGACGCCGGCTGCGCCGCCGTCATGCCGCTCGGCGCCCCGATCGGCACCGGTCTCGGCATCGGCAACCCGCACAACATCGAGATGATCGTGGCCGCCGCTGGCGTCCCGGTGATCCTGGACGCGGGCATCGGCACCGCGAGCGACGCCGCACTCGCCATGGAGCTCGGCTGCTCCGCGGTGCTGCTCGCCACCGCCGTCACCCGCGCGCGGCACCCCGAGCTGATGGCCGCCGCGATGGCCGACGCCGTCCGCGCGGGGTACCTGGCCAGGCAGGCGGGCCGTATCCCCAAGCGCTTCTGGGCGCAGGCGTCCTCCCCGGAGCTCTGACAACCGCGACTCAGGGGCCGACTCATCCGCAAGGATGACGCGATTGACCCCTTTGTAGTGACGCGCGAGGCGCGGTTTTGCGGAATGCTGGACGGCATGATCGAACTGAGGGGCCTGACCAAACATTACGGCCAGACCGCCGCGGTTCAGGATCTGTCCTTCACCGTGCGACCCGGACAGGTGACGGGCTTCCTGGGACCGAACGGTGCGGGCAAGTCCACGACGATGCGGATGATCCTGGGCCTCGACAAGCCGACCGCGGGTACCGCGCTCATCAAGGGCAAGCCGTACCACGACCTGGACCATCCGCTGCGGACCGTCGGCGCGCTGCTGGACGCCAAGTGGGTGCATCCGAACCGTTCGGCGCGCTCGCACCTGCAATGGCTCGCGGCGTCCAACGGCATCGCCAAGTCACGGGTGGACGAGGTGCTGCGGCTGGTCGGACTCTCCGAGGTCGCGGGCAAGAACGCGGGCGGTTTCTCGCTCGGCATGTCGCAGCGGCTCGGCCTGGCGGGCGCGCTGCTCGGCGATCCCGAGGTACTGCTGTTCGACGAGCCGGTGAACGGCCTCGACCCCGAAGGCATCCTGTGGATCCGCCGGTTCATGCAGCGGCTGGCGGCCGAGGGGCGCACGGTGCTCGTTTCCAGTCACCTTCTCTCCGAGATGGCGCAGACGGCCGAGCACCTGGTGGTGATCGGGCGCGGTCAGTTGATCGCCGACACCACCACGCGGGAATTCATCGAGCGCGCCTCCGAGCAGTCGGTGCGGGTGCGCAGCCCGCAGCTGGACCAGCTGCGCAGCCTGCTCACCTCCAACGGCATGACCGTCCGTGAGGACGGCGCGGGTTCGGACGGACCCGCACTGTTGGTGGCGGGCGTTCCGAGCGACGCGGTCGGCAAGCTGGCGGGCGCGAACGACATCACGCTGTTCGAGCTCTCGCCGCAGCGGGCCTCGCTGGAGGAGGCGTTCATGCGGATGACGGGCGGTTCGGTGCAGTACCACGGCGAAGGTTTCGATCAGGTGATGGGAGGTGCGCTCTGATGGGCGTGTTGGCAGCGGAACGAATCAAACTCACCTCGACCAGGTCGCCCTGGTGGTGCGCGGCCCTGACGGTGGTCTTCGCCCTCGGCATCACCGCGCTGTTCAGCCTGCTGCTGAACGTGTCGATGAACGCCTACCAAGACGATCCGACGATCGCGCCGGAACCGCCGTACGCGGAGAACGTGATGGCGGGCCTCGGCATCACCGGCGTCTCGTTCATCCCCGGCTTCGGCTACATCCTGATCATGATCCTGGCCGCGTTGGCGGTGACAAGCGAATACCGCTTCGGCACCATCAAGGCCACCTTCCTCGCCGCGCCGCACCGTTCCACGGTGCTGGTCACCAAGGCGAGCATGATCGCCGTCGGCGCCGCGGTGCTCTCGGCGATCCTGACCTTCCTCAGCTTCCTCATCCTGAAGGCGCTGACCGACAGCGATGTCGGCAGCAAGCTCAGCCTGACCGACGGCGACCTGAAGGTCTTCTACGCGGTCCCGATCTTCGCCGCGCTTGTCGTGTTCCTCTCGGTGGGTGTCGGCGCCCTTGTCCGCCAGTCGGCGGGCGCGCTGTCGCTGCTGATCGTCTGGCCGGTGCTGATCGAGCCGATCATCGGCGCGTTCGGCAAGTACGGCCGCAACATCCAGGTGTTCCTGCCCTTCCAGAACGCGAACCGCTTCCTCGGTCTCGAGGACACCGGGTTGCCGTGGCACTGGGGCGCCTGGCCCGCGCTGTTCTACTTCGCGGCCTTCGTCGCCATCGTGTTCGGCGCTGCCCTGGTCGTGGTGAACAAGCGCGACGCCTGAGACAACCGAAGACTGCCCGAGCTGCCCTCCCTCGCCGCTCGGGCTCGGGGGACGCGACCTTGTCGGGAGGTCCGCGGACCCGGTAGCACTGCCCGCCACTGCCCGGCGGACTGTGCGGGCCACCGGCCCGGCGCCCGAAGCAATCCCCCTTCGGCGCCGGGCCGGTGGTGCTTGTGTACCGGGCTCGGTCGTGCGATGGAGCGGTCCGGTCGGCTTTTCGTGTGCCCGCCGTCACTGCCGAAATGCTGATACCGGCAGTAGCATTAACTTGGATTCGGCAACCATTTCGCTATCGGTCGGCAAACTGGTCGGGATGGTCGCTCCGTCCGATCGGGAGGCGGCGGGAGGTGTCGGGTGGCGATCTCGAGTAGGCAGCAGAGCGCCGCATGGCTGAGATACGCTCGGGGCGTGAGTGATACACCTTCCGGCGGTGCCGAGCGAGGGTCGCGGCCGGAGGACAACGGCGGTGTCGAACCCGAGGTCGTGATTCCGCTGGTGCCCGCCGAGGAGGCGGGTGGCGCCCGGCGTTCGGGGCCGGGTCTTCGCAAGGCGCAGATCTCCGCGCTGATGAACGCGGCGAACCAGCGGCCGGACCTGATCGGGGTGCTGCGCAAAGCGCGCGAACAACTTCCCGGCGATCCGTCCTTCGGCGATCCGCTGTCGGTCAGCGGGCCAGGCGGCGCCCGCGCGGTCGCGCGGGCCGCCGACAAGCTGGTCGGCGACACCCCGAGCGCGGCGCGCGAGATCGGCTTCGGCGCGCTTCAGGTCTGGCAGGCCATGCTGGAGCGGGTCGGCCGCGGCAAAGGTAGCGAAGAAATAACTGTCATGTTCACCGACCTGGTGGCCTTCTCCAGCTGGTCACTCACGGCGGGCGACGAGGCGACCCTCGAACTGCTCCGCGAGGTCGCCAAGGCCATCGAACCGCCGATCGCCGAACGCGGCGGCCGGGTGGTGAAGCGCATGGGCGACGGCCTCATGGCCGTGTTCCCCTCCGCCGACCGTGCCGTGCGCGCCGCGATCCAAGCCAAGCGCAACCTCGCCGACATCGATTTGCGCGGCTATCGCCCACGGATGCGCATGGGCCTGCACACCGGCTCACCCCGCGAGATCGGCGGCGACTGGCTCGGCGTCGACGTCACCATCGCCGCGCGCGTCATGGAGGCGGGCGGCAACGGCAACACCATGATCTCCGAGGCCACCCTCCAGTCCCTGGAGCCCGAAACACTCGCCGAACTCGGCTTGACCGTCAAGCCCTACCGACGCAGCTTCTTCGCGGCCCCCCTCAGCGGCGTCCCCGAGGACCTCCGCATCTATCGCCTCTCCCGAAACGGTTAGGACCTTCCCGCACACCTTTCACACGCTTCGCATAGGCGGTGCCTATGTGAAGCGTGTGCACGGTTTGTGGCAGCGGTGGACACTCAGATGAAGCCCCAGGCGATGGCACCGCCCGCGGCGAGGACGGCGCAGGCCGCGAGGGAGATGGCGAGCGGGCGGGAGGTCTTCCAGGTGGAGTACGCGCCGCCGAGGAGGAAGCCGGAGAGGGCGAGAAGCAGGATCACGGTGACGTCGGTGGACATGGGCCCATTGTGCTGGGTTGGCGGGGTGCGCCGGTTCGCAGCCCCCGAGCGGGGGCCGTTGACCTGCTACAACTATTAACAAGCACGCGCGCTTGATTTTTTCGCGGGTGGATGTGATGCTGAATTCCGGAACGCGAACTCCACCGCAAGGGAGGCCTCCGGCTGATGAGTAAGTTGGCCGCCGATCCGGATGTCATCCGCATCGGCAACTGTTCCGGGTTCTATGGTGATCGGCTCAGCGCCATGCGCGAGATGCTCGAAGGCGGGCAGCTCGACGTGCTCACCGGCGACTATCTCGCCGAGCTCACCATGTTGATCCTGGGCAGGGACCGGATGAAGGACCCGAGCCTCGGCTACGCCAAGACCTTCGTCAAGCAGATCGAGGACTGCCTCGGGCTCGCGCTGGAGCGCAACGTGCAGATCGTCGCCAACGCGGGCGGTCTGAACCCGGCCGGGCTGGCCGAGAAGCTGCGCAAGGTGGCCGCCGATCTCGGGCTGGACGCGAAGATCGCGCACGTCGAGGGTGACGATCTGCTCTCGCGCGCAAGCGAACTCGGCCTCGGCAGCCCGCTCACGGCGAACGCCTATCTCGGCGCGTGGGGCATCGTCGAATGCCTGAACGGGGGCGCCGATATCGTCGTCACCGGCCGGGTCACCGACGCTTCGGTGATCGTCGGCCCGGCCGCCGCGCACTTCGGTTGGGGCCGAACGGATTACGGCGCGCTCGCGGGCGCGGTCGTCGCGGGTCACGTCATCGAGTGCAGCACCCAGGCGACCGGCGGCAACTACGCCTTCTTCACCGAGCTCGCCGATCTCGGCAGGCCCGGCTTCCCGATCGCCGAGATCCGCCGCGACGGCAGCAGCGTGATCACCAAGCACGAGGGCACCGGCGGCGCGGTCACGGTGGACACGGTCGAGGCGCAGTTGATGTACGAGATCCAGGGCGCGCGCTACGCGGGCCCGGACGTCACGACGCGGCTCGACACCATCCGGCTGACCCAGGAAGCCCCCGACCGCGTGCTGATCACCGGCGTCGTGGGCGAGGCGCCGCCGCCGCAGCTCAAGGTCTCGCTGAACACCCTCGGCGGCTTCCGCAACGAGATGGAATTCATCCTCACCGGCCTGGACATCGAGGCGAAAGCCGCACTGGCGCAGCGTCAGCTGGAATCCTGGCTGCCCGTGCGCCCGGCCGAGCTGGAGTGGACCCTTGCCCGGCTGGACCGGCCGGACGCCGACACCGAGGAGCAGGCCAGCGCGCTGCTGCGCTGCGTGGTCCGCGATCCGGACCCGAACAAGGTCGGCCGCGCGTTCTCCAGCGTCGCGGTGGAACTGGCCCTGGCCAGCTACCCGGGATGCAGCTTCACCGCCGTGCCTGGCAACGGCTCGCCGTACGGCGTGTACACCCCTGGCTTCGTGGACGCCACCGAGGTGCCGCACACCGCCGTGCTTGCGGATGGGTCGCGCATCGAGATAGCACCCGCGGCGGAAACAAAAGCACTGGAAGATGTTTCGGTACCTGATCTGCCGGAGCCTCTGCCCGCCAGCGAGACTCGCCGCGCGCCACTCGGTGCGGTCGCATTGGCCCGCAGTGGTGACAAGGGCGGTGACGCGAACATCGGCGTCTGGGTGCGCACCGACGAGCAGTGGCGCTGGCTGGTGCACACGCTCACCGTTGACCGCATCAAGGAACTGCTGCCGGAGGCCGCGCCGCTCACCGTCACCAGGCACGTGCTGCCGAACCTGCGCGCCGTGAACTTCATCATCTCCGGCCTGCTCGGCAAGGGCGTGGCCCACCAGGCCCGCTTCGACCCGCAGGCCAAGGGGCTCGGCGAATGGCTGCGCTCCCGTCACCTCGATATCCCCGTGGAGCTGCTCTCATGACCGTAGTCAGTCCGTGGAACACGCCGGAGCGGCGCGAATTGCGCGCCACCGTGCGCGGTTTCGTCGAGCGCGAGATCCTGCCGTACCTCGACCAGTGGGAGCGTGACGGCGAGATCCCGCGCGAGCTGCACAAGAAGGCGGGCGCTCTCGGTCTGCTCGGCGTCCAATTCCCCGAATCCGCGGGCGGTTCCGGCGGTGACGGTGTCGACGCCATGATCGTCTGCGAGGAGATGCACCAGGCGGGTGCCTCCGGCGGCCTGTTCGCCTCGCTGTTCACCTGCGGCATCTCGGTGCCGCACATCATCGCCTCCGGCAACGAGGACCTGATCGAGCGCTTCGCCCGCCCGACCCTGGCAGGCGAGAAGATCGGCTCGCTGGCCATCACCGAGCCGGGCGGCGGCTCCGACGTCGGCCACCTCACCACCACCGCGCGCCGCGACGGCGACCACTACATCGTCAACGGCGCGAAGACCTACATCACCTCCGGTGTCCGCGCCGACTTCGTGGTCACCGCCGTGCGCACCGGCGGCCCCGGCTCGGGCGGCATCTCGCTGCTGGTGGTGGAGAAGGGCACGCCCGGTTTCACCGTCAGCCGCAAGCTGGACAAGATGGGCTGGCGCGCCTCCGACACCGCGGAACTGTCCTACGTGGACGTGCGGGTGCCGGTGGAAAACCTGGTGGGCCCGGAGAATTCCGGCTTCTATCAGATCGCGGGCGCGTTCGTCAGCGAGCGGGTCGGCCTCGCGGTGCAGGCGTATTCGCAAGCCCAGCGCTGCCTCGAGCTGACCCTCGAATGGGTGCGCAACCGCGAGACCTTCGGCCGCCCGCTGATCAGCAGGCAGGCCGTGCAGAACACGGTGACCGAGATGGCGCGGCGCATCGACGTCGCCCGCGTCTACACCCGAGATGTGGTGCAGCGCAGCGCCAATGGTGAAACCGACCTCATCGCCGAGGTGTGCTTCGCGAAGAACACCGCCGTCGAGGCGGGCGAGTGGGTGGCCAACCAGGCCGTACAGCTCTTCGGCGGCCTCGGCTACATGAGCGAGTCCGAGGTCGAGCGCCAGTACCGTGACATCCGCATTCTCGGCATCGGCGGTGGTACCACCGAAATCCTGACCGCACTCGCCGCCAAACGATTGGGGTACCAGTCATGACGACTCTGCGCAGCACTCTCGACAGCGGTTCGGCGGAGTACACCGCCGCCGCCGAGGCGATGAACACCAAGCTCGCCGAGATCGGCGCCGAATTCGCCAAGAACGTCGCGGGCGGCGGTCCGGACAAGATGGCGCGGCACCGCAAGCGCGGCAAGCTGACCGCGCGCGAACGCATCGAACTGCTCATCGACGAGGACTCGCCGTTCCTCGAGCTGTGCCCGCTCGCCGCGTGGGGCAGCGACTTCCACGTGGGCGGCAGCGTCATCGCGGGCATCGGCATCGTCGAGGGCGTCGAATGCATGATCGTCGCACCGGATCCCACTGTCCGCGGCGGCACCTCCAATCCGTGGACGTTGCGCAAGAACCTGCGCATGAACGACATCGCGATGGAGAACCGGCTGCCGGTGATCGGACTCGTGGAGTCCGGCGGCGCCGACTTGCCGACGCAGAAAGAGGTTTTCGTCCCCGGCGGCCGGATGTTCCGCGACCTGACGAAGCTCTCCGCGATGGGCATCCCGACCATCGCGCTGGTGTTCGGCAACTCGACGGCGGGCGGCGCGTACATCCCCGGCATGTCCGACTACACCGTGATGATCAAGGAGCGCTCCAAGGTGTTCCTCGGCGGTCCGCCGCTGGTGAAGATGGCTACCGGCGAGGAGTCCGACGACGAATCGTTGGGCGGAGCCGAAATGCACGCTCGGACTTCGGGTCTCGCGGACTACCTGGCCGTCGACGAGCAAGACGCGATCCGCATCGGTCGCTCCATCGTCAAGCGCCTGAACTGGAAGAAGCAGGGACCCGCGCCGCGCGCGGAAGTAATCGAGCCGCTGTTCGACCAGGAAGAGCTGCTCGGCATCGTCCCGTCGGATCTGAAGATCCCGTTCGACCCGCGCGAGGTGATCGCGCGCGTCGTGGACGGCTCCGATTTCGACGAGTTCAAGCCCCTCTACGGCAGCAGCCTGGTCACCGGTTGGGCCGAGCTGCACGGCTATCCGGTCGGCATCCTGGCCAACGCTCGCGGTGTGCTGTTCTCCGAGGAGGCGCAGAAGGCGGCGCAGTTCATCCAGCTGGCCAACCAGTCGGACACGCCACTGTTGTTCCTGCACAACACCACCGGCTACATGGTCGGCAAAGAGTTCGAGCAGAAGGGCATCATCAAGCACGGCGCGATGATGATCAACGCGGTCTCCAACTCGAAGGTGCCGCACATCTCGCTGCTGATGGGCGCCTCCTACGGCGCGGGCCACTACGGCATGTGCGGCCGCGCCTACGATCCGCGCTTCGTCTTCGCTTGGCCGAGTGCGAAATCCGCGGTCATGGGCGGTGCGCAGCTGGCCGGTGTCATCTCGATCGTCGGCCGCGCCGCCGCGGAGGCCAAGGGCATGCCGTTCAACGAGGAGGCCGACGCGGGCATGCGCGCCATGATCGAGGCGCAGATCGAGGCCGAGTCGCTGCCGATGTTCATGTCGGGCAGGCTCTACGACGACGGCGTCATCGACCCCCGCGACACCCGCACGGTATTGGGCATGGCGCTCTCGGCCATCCACAATGCCCCGATCAAGGGCGCCGATGGCTTCGGCGTCTTCCGGATGTGAGGCCGACCATGAGTGCCAGTGATTCGACGAGCCTCGTTGCGGGCGGGCCGATTACGACCGTGCTGGTCGCCAACCGCGGCGAGATCGCCCGCCGCGTGTTCGCCACCTGTCGGCGAATGGGACTCGGCACCGTCGCCGTGTACTCCGACGCGGACGCCGCCGCCCCGCACGTCGGTGAGGCCGATGCCGCGGTCCGGCTGCCAGGCAACACGCCCGCCGAGACCTATCTGCGCGGTGAGTTGATCGTCGAAGCCGCGCTGTCGGCCGGTGCCGACGCGATCCACCCGGGCTACGGATTTCTTTCGGAGAACGCCGAATTCGCGCGCGCCGTGCAGGCGGCCGGGTTGGTGTGGATCGGTCCGCCGATCGAGGCCATCGAGCAGATGGGCTCGAAGGTCGCGTCCAAGAAGATGATGGACGCCGCTGGCGTGCCGGTGCTTGCCGAGCTGGACCCGGCCGAGGTCACCGAGGCGCACCTGCCGGTGCTGATCAAGGCGTCCGCCGGTGGCGGCGGGCGCGGCATGCGGGTGGTGCGCGAACTCGCCGACCTGGAACCGCAGATCGCGGCGGCCCGGCGCGAGGCCGAATCCGCGTTCGGCGACCCGACCGTGTTCTGTGAGCGCTACCTGGAGACAGGTCGGCACATCGAAGTCCAGGTCATGGCCGATACGCACGGCACGATCTGGTCGGTCGGCGAGCGCGAGTGCTCCATTCAGCGCCGTCACCAGAAGGTCGTCGAGGAGGCGCCGTCGCCGCTGGTCGAGCGTGTCGACGCCATGCGCGCGTCAGGCCCGGAGGCGGTAGCGCAGCGTAGCCACGGAGGGCCCGCGCGCATGGCTGATGGGCAGAGCATGCGTGACCGGTTGTTCGAGGCGGCTAGGCTTGCCGCGAATGCGATCGGTTACACCGGTGCGGGCACCGTCGAGTTCCTCGCCGACGAGCAGGGCGACTTCTTCTTCCTGGAGATGAACACCCGTCTCCAGGTGGAACATCCGGTCACCGAATGCACCACGGGTCTGGATCTCGTTCGCCTGCAACTGGAGGTGGCCTCCGGCGCGGCACTGCCCGCCGAGCCGCCCGCCATGCGCGGACATTCCATCGAGGTCCGCCTCTACGCCGAGGACCCGGCGCACGACTGGCAGCCGCAGAGCGGCACCGTGCACCGCCTCGACATCCCCTCGGTGACAGCGGAATTCGACCTGCTCGATCGCGCGGGCGTGCGCTTGGATACCGGTGTCGTGGACGGATCGGTGGTTGGCGTGCACTACGACCCGATGCTGTCCAAAGTCATCTCCTACGCCGAGACCCGCACGGAGGCGGCGCGTCTGCTCGCCTCGGCATTGCAGCGGGCCCGCATCCACGGCCTTGTCACCAACCGCGACCTGCTGGTGCGGGTGCTGCGCCACCCGGCCTTCCTGGCGGGCGACACCGACACCGCGTTCTTCGAGACGCATGGAATGGACACGCTCGCAGCGCCTTTGGTGTCCGATGCGGACGAGGCGCTGTCGATCGTCGCCGCCGCCCTCGCGGACGCCGCGGCCAACCGTGCGACGGCGCGAGTCGGCGGAGGGCTGCCGAGCGGCTGGCGGAACCTGCCTTCGCAGTCGCAGCGCAAGTCCTACGAGAGCCGCACCAGCGGCGTGCACGAGGTCGGTTACCGGTTCACCCGCACCGGCGTGCAGGTGGACGGCCACGAGGGCGTCGAGCTTGTCGAACTCGCCCCCGAGCGGGTCGTGCTGAGCGTGCCGGGCGAACGCGGCCCGGTGCGGCGGGTGTTCACCGTCGCGCGCTACGGCGATCTGGTCTGCGTCGACTCGCCGCTCGGCCCGGTGAGCGCGCGCAGGCTGCCGCGCTTCAGCGATCCGGCCGACCAGGTGGCCACCGGCTCGCTGCTCGCGCCCATGCCGGGCAGCGTGATTCGGCTCGGCGCCGAGGTCGGCAGCCGGGTGGACGCGGGTCAGCCGATCCTCTGGCTGGAGGCGATGAAGATGGAACACACCATCGCCGCGCCCACCGCGGGCGTGCTGAGCGCGCTCAATGTCACCGTCGGCCAGCAGGTCGACATCGGCGCCGTCCTTGCCGTCGTGGATCCCGACGACGCGGTCAACGAGAACCAGGAGCAGTAATGACCTTCATCGAATCCGACGAGCGCAAGCAGCTGCGGGCCGCGGTGGCCGCGCTCGCCGCCAAGTACACCTACCGCGACTACGTGCTGCCCAAGGCGCGCAAGAACGAGCCGCTCACCGAATTGTGGGACGAGGCAGGCAAACTCGGCTTCCTCGGCGTCAACCTGCCGGAGGAGTACGGCGGCGGTGGCGCTGGCATGTACGAGCTGGCGTTGGTGATGGAGGAGCTGTCCGCGCAGGGCGCCGGCCTGCTGCTGATGGTGGTCTCTCCGGCCATCTGCGGCACCATCATCACCAAGTACGGCACCGACGAGCAGAAACAGCACTGGCTGCCCAAGCTCGCCGACGGCTCCGGCAAGATGGTCTTCGGCATCACCGAGCCCGACGCCGGGTCCAACTCGCACCAGATCACCACCACCGCCCGCCGCGACGGTGACGACTGGATCCTCAACGGCCGCAAGATCTTCATCTCCGGCGTCGATCAGGCCGAGGCGGTGCTGATCGTGTCGCGCACCGAGGACCACAAGACCGGCAAGCTCAAGCCCGCCCTGTTCATCGTGCCCACCGACGCGCCCGGCTTCACCAAGGTGGCGCAGGAGATGGACATCATCGAGCCGGACCACCAGTACAACCTGTTCCTCGACGACGTCCGCCTGCCGTCCGACGCTTTGGTCGGCAAGGAGGACGCGGCGCTCATGCAGCTGTTCGCCGGCCTCAACCCGGAGCGCATCATGGGTTCCGCGATGGCCGTCGGCCTCGGCCGCTACGCCATCGACCGCGCCGTGGAATACGCCAAGGAGCGCACGGTCTGGAAGACGCCGATCGGTGCGCACCAAGGCATTTCGCATCCACTGGCGCAGGTGAAGATCGAGCTGGAAATGGCCAAGCTGATGATGCAGAAGGCCGCGACCCTCTACGACGCAGGCGAGGAGATGGGCGCGGCCGAGGCCGCGAACATGGCCAAGTACGCGGCGGCCGAGGCCAGCATCAAGGCGCTGGACCAGGCGATCCAGACGCACGGCGGCGCGGGCCTCACGGCGGACTACGGTCTGGCGGCCATGCTCGCCGCGTCCCGCATCGGCCGGATCGCGCCGGTCAGCCGCGAGATGGTGCTCAACTTCGTCGCCCAGTTCTCGCTCGGTCTGCCGAAGTCCTACTGACACAGCCGATTCCGCCCCGGCCGGACGTTGCCGGGGCGGGATTCCCTGACCGACGAATCCTATGGAGACCCGATGACCGACACTTCCACCGCGCCGCTCGTTCGCTACGAGATCCGCGACGGCTTCGCGGTCCTCACCTTCGACTCACCGCACAACCGCAACGCGCTGTCCTCGCGTCTGGTCACCGAGCTGCTGCGCGGCTTGGACGACGCGGCCGCCGACCCCGCGGTGCGCGGCATCGTGCTCACCCACACCGGCAACACCTTCTGCGCGGGCGCGGATCTCAGCGAGGCCAGCGACGCCGACCCGGCGGTGGCCGCAGACCAGCGCACCCGCGTGATGATCGGCGTGCTGCGCAGGCTGGTGGAGGTTCCCAAGCCGGTGATCGCGCAGATCGACGGCAATGTGCGCGCGGGCGGCATGGGCATCGTCGCGGCCTGCGACCTGGTGGTGGCCGGGCCGAGCAGTTCTTTCGCGCTCACCGAGGTGCGAATCGGGTTGGCGCCGTTCATGATCTCGCTCACCCTGCTGCCGCGGCTGAGCCCGCGCGCCGCGAGCCGCTACTACCTGACCGGCGAGAAGTTCGGCGCCGACGTCGCCACCGAGATCGGGCTGGTCACGGTAACGGCCGAGGACCCGGCCGCCGAGGTCGCGCGGCTGATCGGCGAGCTGCGCAAGGGGTCGCCGCAGGGTCTGGCCGAGGCGAAGCGTCTGGTCAACGCGGACATCCTCGCCGGGTTCGACGCCTCCGCCGAAGAGCTGGCGCGGCGTTCGGCGAGTTTCTTCGGCACGCCGGAGGTGCACGAGGGCATGCTGGCCTTCCTGCAGCGGCGCGCACCGAGCTGGGCAGAATAGCGCCATGGCGACACCCCACGAACCCAAGCAGGACCGCAGCCGAGCGACGAGGCAGCGCCTGCTCGAGGCGACCATCGACTGCCTGGCCGAGATGGGCTGGGCCGCCGCGACGGTCGCCGTGGTCGCCGAGCGGGCGGGGGTGTCGCGCGGTGCGGCCCAGCACCACTTCCCGACCAGGGAAGACCTGATCACGGGCGCGCTGGAGTACATGTTCGACACCCGCATGGACCAGGCGAAAGCCGAGGCGGTGACGATCGCCGGGGTGGCCGAGGGCGTTGGCCGGACGCAGGCCGTCGTCGCGGGTCTCGTCGAGTCCTACACGTCTCCGCTGTTCAAGGCGGCGTTGCAGGTGTGGACGCACGCGGCCGCCGACCCGGTGCTGCGCGAACGCATCGTGCCGTTGGAGGCGAAGTTCGGTCGGATCGCGCACCGAAGGGCCGTCGAGGCGCTCGGTGTAGACGACTCCGACCCCGTCGCCCACCACCTGGTACAGGCCACGCTCGATCTCGCCCGCGGTCTCGGGCTCGCCGACGTCCTCACCGACGACTCGGCCCGCCGCAAGGAGATCGTCCAGCAGTGGTCGGCGACACTGCATTCGGCGCTCACCGCGCCGCGCTGACGACCTCGGCCGCCGCGGCTTTCGTACTGCACGGCTTCCGCATCGTGCGGTTTCCGCGCTGCGCGGGTCGGCTGTGCGGCTCTGCGAGGCGTGGTAGCTCGAGCTGTCTGGTCCTCGCGCCGTGTGGCTTCCGCGCCGTGCGGGTCGGACTGTGCGGCTCTCGCAGACGCGGTGCTCGAGACGTGTGGTCCTTGCGCCGTGCACGTTCTGTGCTGCGTGGGTTGGGCTGTGTGGCTCTTGCCGCGTGGCGCTCGAGCTGTGCGGTCCTCGCGCCGGGCGGGTTTCGCGCTCTACGGGTCAGGCTGCGCGATTCGGCATCCTGACTGTGCGCCCTCGAACCGTGCGCTCTGCACCTGTGCGACGTCTGACCTGCGCGTTCGATGCGATGTCACACTCGCGCGTCCGGCGCCGTCCTCTCTGTGAACGCGGAACACCGCAGCGCAGCAGAAGGAGCAGGACATGAACGCCAGCAAGAAGATCGCCGTCGCCGGAGCCACCGGACGCCTCGGCCGCCACGTCGTCGACGTGCTGAACGAGCAGGGCCACGAGGTGGTGGCCTTCTCCCGCGCCAACGGCGTTGACATCGAGACCGGCGCGGGCCTCGCCGAGGCGCTGGCGGGCGTCGACGTGGTGATCGACGCGTCCAGCACGCCCTCGGCGGACAAGGACATCGCCACCGAGTTCTTCACCGCGTCCGCGCGCAACTTGCACGAGGCGGGCAGCGAGGCGGGCGTCGAGCGGCTGGTCGTGGTGTCCATCATCGGCATCGACGACTCCGTCGCGGGCTACAACGCCGCGAAGCTGGTGCACGAGCGGGAGCTCGCCAAGGGCCCGCTGCCGGTGCAGATCCTGCGGGCCGCGCAGTTCCACGAGCTGGTCGAGGTGATGATGATGTGGGGCACCCAGGGCGACGTCGCCTACCTGCCGAACATGCGCACCCAGCTGGTCGCGGCCCGCGCCGTGGCCGAGAAGCTCGTCGAGATGGCCGTGAACCCGGCCCCGGAGACCACCGACGGACCGTTCCCGGAGATCGCCGGACCCCAGCCGGAGACGATGGCGGGCGCGGCCGCGCTGCTCGCCGCCCGCCGCGGCGACGCGATCCGGGTCCAAGAAATGAGCGACCCGACCAACCCGGACCGCGAGCAGTTCGAGAACGGCACCCTGCTCCCCGGCTCGCACGCCACCCTCGCGGGCCCGACCTTCGCCGAGTGGGTCGAAGCGACCTACACCGCAGCAAGCTGAACATCCACCGTCGCCGCGCACCGGATCTCGAAAGAGCCGGTGCGCGGCGGCGTTTCAGCGATCAGCCGGTGGTGCGGTACGCGATCGACCGGGCGGTCCCACAGAGGTTTGGTACTCCTCACACAGGCGGTGCCTATGTGACGCGTACGAACGCTTTGTGGCAGCAGCTCAGCGCAGGCGGCGGATGCGGAGGACCGTGTCTTCCCTGCGGCCCTCCTGGCCCTCGGGGCCGATCCATTCGCGGTCGGCGAGATCCTGGGTTTCGACTCGCCATTCGTCGGGCGGCAGTGCGAGTGCGGCGAGAGTGCCTGGGATCGTGGGGAATTCGAAGAAGGGTGGCTCGATCATCCAGGTCGGCCACCCCGCGTGCGCCACGATCAGCAGCGTGCCGCCCGGGGCGACGGCATCGGCGGCGTGGCGCAGGATCTTGTCGCGTTCACCGTCCCCCGCGACCGGCGAGTGCAGGAACTGTGCCGAAACGAGGTCGTAGGAGCCCTCGGGGAAGGAGTGCGCGAGGTCGTGCCGCGCCCAGGTGATGCGATCGGCGACGCCCGCGGCCGCGGCGTGCTCGGCGCCGCGCGCCAACGCGATGGTCGACACGTCGACGGCGTGCACCCGCCAGCCGCGCTCGGCCAGCCAGAGCGCGTCCCCGCCCTCGCCGCAGCCGAGATCGAGCGCGGTGCCCGGCGCGAGATCGGCGACTTCGCGAACCAGCAACGCGTTCGGTTTGCCGGTCCAGGCCCGCTCGCGCTCGCGGTAGAAGTCTTCCCAGTACTCCTCAGCGGTGGTTTCGGTCATCGAACGCCTCTCCTGACCTGCGTATGCCTCGTGATGGTCGAGCGGGTAACCCGCACAAGGCATGGTGCGCCCAGTCCGCCGCCCCGCGCCAATTTCCTTGCCGTTCCGGCAAACGATCACTGGCAAGTGATCTTGTGCGGAGTCGGCCCACCATCAGGCCAAGCCATTTCCGTTGGCAGGCGCTCGTGCGGAGAACCACATGAGGAGCAGGTACACCCGCCCCCGCCGTTCCGGCAACGTGATTACTGATCGAAGTCGACGCGCACGTGGTCGGAGACGGGAACGGTTTGGCACGCGAGGGTCAGGCCGAGCGCGAGGTCGGCGTCGACCAGCGTCTCGTTGCGCAGCATCCGCACCTCGCCCGCCCGAACCGTGCAGGCGCACGCGCTGCACTCACCCGCCCGGCAGGAGAACGGCGCTTCGTAGCCGTTGGCGAGCAGCACGTCGAGCAGGGTGCGGGAACGCGGCCACGGCAACTCCAGAGTGCGTCCGTCGAGGGTGATCGTGGCGGTGGCCGCGCCGGATTCGGCGTCCGTGCCCGAGAGTTCTATGTCCGCGAACGGGTCACCGGTCAGCGATTGGAACTTCTCGTGGTGGATGTGCGACTCCGGCATGCCGATCGCCCGCAGTGCCGCGGTGCACGTCGCCATGAAAGCCGCTGGGCCGCAGACGAATGCGTCGTAGCGCGGGTACGGGATCAACAGCTCGCGCAGCGCGGGCACCGTCGGAAGGCCGCGCTCGTCCACCAGCCAGTGCACCACCGTGAACCGATCCGGGAACTCGACCGCCATCTCCTCGAGTTCCGCGCCGAAGATCACCGCGTCCGCGTCGTCGTTGGCGTAGACCAGCAGCACCGTGCCGGTACCAGCGATCAGCGCCGACTTGGCGATGGACATGATCGGCGTACTGCCGCTGCCCGCCGCGAGCAGGAGCAGGTCGGCGTCGAGCGACTTCGGCACGAACACACCGGACGGCGCGAGTACGCGCAGCCGCATGCCGATGGAAGCGTTGTCGCACAGCCAATTCGACGCGTATCCGCCGGGCATGCGCTTGACCGTCACGATGGCGTCGTCGTCCAAATATGGCGAGCTGGACAGCGAATAGCAGCGCGCGACCGACCCGGTGCGCTCGCTCGGTACCTCCAGCGTCAGGAATTGCCCTGGGTGGTAACGGAATCGGTGGACCAACGCGTCGGGAACCTCGAAGACCAGCGAGATCGCCGCGTCCGTCTCCTTGATCACCTCCACCACTTCCAGGGTGTGCACGTGGGAATCGGCCTGCTCCATCGCCCCTCCTACAGTTCGATGCCGAGACGGCCTGCTGCCCGCTTGCCCAGCCGGTACAGCGGAACGCCGAGATCCTCGTAGCGCGGCCCGAGCAGCCGTGGCACCAGGTCGAAGCCGCGCGCGTCCGGCCCGATCAGCACCCGCGCCTTGTTCTTGCGCACGCCGCGCAGGATGATCTTTGCCGCGGCTTCCGGGCTGGTCATCGTGATCAGCTCGAAGCCGCGCCGCACCGTTTCCCGATCGACCCCGTCCGGAATGCCGCGCGCGTTGACGGCGATGTCGGTCGATACGCCGCCGGGATGCACGCAGGTGACCCCGACCGGGTGCCCGGCGATGCGCATCTCCTGCCGCAGCGCCTCGGTGAAGCCGCGTACCGCGAATTTCGCGGCATTGTAGGCACTTTGGGATGGTATGCCCATCAAGCCGAACACCGAGGACACGTTGACGACGTGCCCGTCACCGGAGGCGATCAGGTCGGGCAGGAAGGCCTTGGTGCCGTGCGCGACGCCCCAGAAGTCGATGTTCATCAACCAGTCGAAATCGTCCCATTCCATGTCGATCACATCGGCGCTGAGCGCGACACCGGCATTGTTGATCACCAGGTCGACGCCGCTGAACTCGGCGCGCACGTCCTCGGCGTGCGCGTAGACGGCGGCCCGCTGCGCCACGTCCAGTTGGTACGGAACGGCGGTGGCGCCGAGCTTTTCGCACCGACCTGCGGTGTCGGCGACCGCGCCGGTGTCGATGTCGGACAGCGCCAGGCGGCTGCCGTGCCGCGCCAGCTCCAGCGCGAGCGCCCGGCCGATGCCGGAGCCCGCGCCCGTGATGACGGCGACCTTGTTGTCGAAGTGGTGCACGGGATCCCCCTCAGTTGCCTGCGAACGTGGTCGGAAAGCGCTGGGCGGGCCGGTTTTCCAGCACGACGGTCGGTCGGACCGGCACGCTCGGCGCCGGGCCGATGAACTCGTACTCGTCCGGTCGCAGCCGCCTCGTCTGCAACCAGTACTGCCAGGTGAAGCCGGACCACAGCGTCCGGTTGTTGCCGTGCTCGTCCAGGTACCAGCTGCGGCAGCCGCCGGTGTTCCACACCGAATGCGCCAGCCTGCGTTGGAGTTCAGCGTTGTACCGGTCCTGCGCCGCCCGTCGCGGGACAAGCGCTACCGCGCCGCGCGCCCGGACCTGCCGGATCGCGTCGAGCACGTAGTGGATCTGCGACTCGATCATGAAGATGATCGAGTTGTGGCCGAGCCCGGTGTTCGGACCGAGCAGGAAGAAGGCGTTGGGCATGTCGGCGACGGTGATGCCACGATGCGCCTGTACGCCCTCGATGGTCCATCGCGCGGCGAGGTCGACGCCGTCGCGTCCGGTGATCGACAAATTGGTGAACGAGTCGATGACGTGGAAGCCGGTGCCGTACAGGATCACATCGGCCGGATGCTCGACGCCGTCGGCGGTGACGATGCCCGCGGCGGTGAAGTGGTCGATGCGGTCGGTGACCAGGGTCGTCTTCGGGTCGGCCAGCGCCGGATAGTAGGTGTCCGAGCCGAGCAGGCGTTTGCAGCCCGCCCGATAGTCCGGCGTCACGGCGGCGCGCAGCGCGGGATCGTCGATCTGGCGCGCGATGTGCCGTCGACCGACCCATTCCACC
Source organism: Nocardia amikacinitolerans NBRC 108937 (assembly GCF_001612615.1). Lineage (GTDB taxonomy): Bacteria > Actinomycetota > Actinomycetes > Mycobacteriales > Mycobacteriaceae > Nocardia > Nocardia amikacinitolerans. The sequence goes on from NZ_BDAU01000051.1 coordinate 41,185, forward strand.
GCTTTCAACAGGTCGGGTCTGCGTGTCATCCCGTAGGCGGCGACCTCCGCGCCCCAATAGATGCCGTTGCGCAGCGCGAAGCGCAGTCCGGGCACCCGCCGCAGCGCGGTGCGGAAACGCTCGGAGAAGACCACGTCGGCGCGCGGGAGCACCCACGGCGCGGTGCGCTGGAACACCGTCAGCGCGCCAACTTCGTCGATGATCTCCGGCACGAATTGGATCGCGCTGGCGCCGGTGCCGATCACCGCGACCTTCTTGCCGCGCAGCTCGACATCGTGGTCCCACTGAGCGGAATGGAAAGCAGTGCCGCCGAATTCGGTGCGGCCGGGGAATTCCGGAATGCTCGGGACATGCAGCGCCCCGATGGCCGAGACGATGAACCGCGCGATGTACTCCCGCCCGTCGGCGCTGAACGCGTGCCAGCGACGCTCGTCCTCGTCCCAGTAGCCGCGAACCATGTGCTGGCCGAACCGAATACGCTCGCGTAGCCGGTACTTGGCGACGACTTCCTTCAGGTAGCCGAAGATCTCCGGCTGCCCGGAGAACAGCCGCCGCCAATTCGACCGCGGCTCGAAGGAATACGAGTACAGGTGCGTCGGCACATCGCAGGCGCAGCCCGGATAGGTGTTGTCACGCCAGGTGCCGCCGATCTCGTCGGCCTTCTCCACGATCAAGTAGTCGCCGAGACCCGCCTTGTCCAGCGCGATTCCCATGCCGAGGCCGGAGAACCCGCTGCCGATGATCAGCACCCCGGTGTGCACCGGGGCCGAGGATTGCGCTGCCATCGCGTCACTTCCGATCGGATCACGCCGCCGCGCGGCGCTCGAGTTCGTCGAGGATGTCCTGCGGCACGCTGCGCGAGAGGCGGTACAGCCGCCGCGTCACGGCGCCGTCGAGCATGCCCACTTCGTGCGCGAAGCGGAGCAGCGGTTCGCCTGCGAAGGTCGCGTTCACCTGGAAGTTCGGCGAGGTGAAGGCCGCGAAGAACCCGACGAGCGGATCGATGCCCACCGAGCGGTACACGCGCGGATTGATCAACACCGGGTACACGCCGAGCACCATCACCGCGAACACCAGCCGGTGGAAGGCGTTGGACACCTTGCCGCGCTCCTCGATGGCGCGCACCAATTCCTCACGGGCGTAGGTGATGTGGCGCGCCTCCTCCAGCACGTGGATCTTCATCAGTTGGCGCACATGGGGTTGCAGGTCCGGATCGTTCATCGCCTCGCGCTGTAGCCGGTCCAAGATCTCCTCGATCAGCAGGGTGCCCGCGTAGGCCGAGGGGCCGAGCGGGATGAACGTGGCGAGGCGGGTGAGCTTGCGCGCGGTCTTCGGCAGCAGGTACGGCCGCAGTCCGGTGAGATTCACCAGGCGACTGAACATGGTGGAATGCCGTGTCTCCTCGCCGATTTCGGCAAGGGCGTAGCGAGTGTGGTCGTCCACCAGTCGCTCGCTCTCCAGCACGGTGCGCAAGAGCATCGTGCTCAGCCCGGCCTCCGCGAAGATGCCGAAGCTGAGCACACTCACCAGCTCGTGCAGGCCGAGCTCGGTGCGCTGCTCGGGGGTGAGCCGCTCCCACAGCGCGGTGCCGTACAGCGATTGCCGGTGTTCGGGTATCCAGTGTTTGCCGGGCTCGATCGGTGCGTCCCAATCGATGTCGAGCTCACCGTCGTAGGCGCGTTCGGCGGAGGACCGCAGCAGCCGCTGAGCGGTCTTCTGTCGATCGCCGACCGTCTTGCGGCGCACCGTCGATGCGCCCGCGGTGGTGACGACGGGTCCGGTGGTCTCGGTGGTCATCGCACCGCTCTCCTGTTCCTGATCGAGCGAACGCCCGGTGTGCCGTGCGTTTCGCGGAGGAAGTCGCGCACGGTCGCGGTCGCGGCGCGTGCGTTGCGTCGGTAGGCGCCGGTGGTCAGCGCGGCCGCCGCGCCCGCGATGGGGTGAATTCCGATGGCTCGGTACACGGCCGGATGCACGAGCGCCGCGTAAGCGACGGCGGCCACGGCACTCAACGCCCACCGGTGCAGTGCGGCGCGGATCGCGCCGCGAGAGTCGATGGCGCGCAACAACTCCGCGCGCGTCGCCTCGACGTGCCGCGCGCTGGAGGCGGCGTGCAGCAAGGCCAGCTGACGCAGGTGCGGTTGGATGTGCGGATCGGTGGTCAGCTCGCGCAACAGCTGCGCCGCCATCTCCTCGATGAGCAGGCGGAAGCCGAGTGCGGTTGGCCCGTCGGGGATCCAGAGGGTGAGCTTGGTCAGCGCGCGCAGCGGCGCGGGCAGCCGATACGGCGGCAGGCCGGTGGCGTTGATCAGTCTGCTGTACATGGTGGAGTTGCGGCTCTCGTCGTGAATCGCCGCCAGGGTGAACCTGGTGTGATCGTCGACGGGGTCGCGGCTTTCGATGACGTCGCGGAACATCAGCATGGACAGCATCGATTGCGCGTAGATGCCCACGCTGAGCATGCTGACCAGTTCGTGCTTGCCGAGTTCGCGTCGCTGCTCGGGACTCAGCCGTTCCCACAGCCTGCTGCCGTACAGCGAAACACGCTCGGGCGGTAGCCAATTCAGCGCCGGGTCAGGCGGCGCGTCCCAGTCGATGTCGAGATCGGGATCGTAGGCCGCCTCGGCGACGCCGGCGAACAGCAGCCGTCGGGCGGTGCTCTGCCGGTCGCCGATGTGGCGACGACGGCGCACGGCCGCGCCGGACGGCGTGGTGGCAGGCCGAAAGCCATGGTTGTGGCTGGACGTCATTGTCCCCACCAGCTCTCTGTGTGAATGCGGAACTTCTAGTACCCAATACCGTCGGTTCCGTGTACATTCACGAGTGTGTCCCACGTCTCACTCGATGTCAACGGTCGAGGTGAGGCGGGGTTTCGAGGAGTCGAGATGAACAGCGACAGTCCGCACGCGCGGTCCGATTACCTGGGCGCGGCAACCCTCGTCGTGCACGGCCGCGAGATTCCGGTGCAGGTCGAGTTGCGCGGCTATCGGGAGCCGATCGATGGCGTCTACCGGTGGTTCGGCCGGATCCGTCCGAACGACGAGCTCGCGGCCGCGCTCGGTGACGAGCCGCGCACCAAGGTCACCATTCGCACCGAGCACGGCGCCCGCGAGGGCTACGTCGGCGACCCCGATCCGTGGCGGCGGTTCCGGATAACCGGCAAGAGCACGCCACCGTTTCCGGTGCCGACCGAGTTGACCGAGGTGGAGTGAAGAATTGGTACGGTCGGATTCGTGATGCACAGCCGCCGGGAAGTCGACCAGGCGCGGCCCAAGCGGGTCGACGCCCGGACCGAGCGGTGGCGCGCGCACCGGGTGAAGGTGCGCGACGAGTTCGTCGACGCCGCGTTCCGCGCGCTGGACAAGTTCGGTCCGGAAGTCAGCATGGGCGATATCGCCAAGGAGGCAGGCGCCGCGAAGCCGAAGCTGTACCGGCACTTCGAGGACAAGACCGACCTCTACAACGCGATCGTCGACCGGGTGCGCGACATGCTGTGGGAACGCATCATCTCCAGCATCGATCTGAGCAACGACTCGGCGCGCGAACTGGTTCGGCGCGGCGCCGCGGAATACGCGCTGGTGGTCACCGAGCACCCGAACGTCTTCCGTTTCATGCTGCACAGCCACTTCACCCAGCAGGCCGACGAGTCCGAGCGGGCGCTGCAATCGGCTCGGCAGTCGGCGCGGCGGGCCGCCGAGATGTTCGCCGGGCTTGTCGAGGACGAGTCGATCGATGTGGCCAGCATCGAGCTCGTCAACTATTCGATATTCGGCGCGGTCGCCTCGGCCACCGACTGGTGGCTCGGCGCGAATCGGCTCCAGGGCAATGCGATGCCGATCGAGAAGTTCGTGGCCTATATCGCCGAGATCGTCTCGGCGCTCGCCGAGGCGAATGCTCGCCTCAACGGCATCGTCATCAACGCCGATCTACCCCTGCACTCTGCTTTTTCGACGATCTGAGCCTCTTCGACGATCTGAGACTTTCGACAACCCGAGCGCCTTTCGGCCACTTGGCTGTGCATCGACCAACTGCGCCTTTCGGCCTACTGGGCGTCTCGGCCCCGGCGGTGCCGCCCGAGGGCGGCACGGGGGCGTAAGCCAGCGCTGGACGTGATCCGTCGTCAGCCGCGCATGGCCAGAGCGAAGGCGGAAGTCCGCATGACACGCGCTGCCGGACGAAGTACGTCTAGCCGCGCACGGCTGGTGCGGAGGTACGCCTTGTCGCGTCCACTGCGAACGCCGTTGTTCTCAGCCGAGCCGCGCCGTTGAGGCCGGCCGTGTTCGCGACATCCCCAGTATGGACCTGCCCACCGACAAGTTTCGGCGCCCGGCTCGGTGGTCAGGAGTGCAGCCGCCACAGCGGGGAGACCGGGCCGTGGCCTGCGCCGAGATCATAGGAGGCGGCCAGGCAGCGGCGGGTCCATTCCTTGGCGAACTCGACTGCCTCTGGCACCGGATATCCGTGCGCGAGGGCGCACGCGATGGCCGCGGCGAGGGTGTCTCCGCCGCCGTGGTCGTTGCCGGTGGTGATGCGCGGCGCGGGGAACTCGTAGAAGTTCTCGCCGTCGAAGAGGAGGTCCGTGCTCAGCTCGGAGGAGCGCATATGTCCGCCCTTCACGATCGCCCAGCGCGGGCCGAGTGCGTGCAGGGCCTCGGCGGCGCGTCGCGCCTCGGCATGGTCGGTGACCGTGATCCCGGTGATCAGCCTGACCTCGTCGAGGTTGGGTGTCACGATCGTCGCCAGCGGAATCAGCGTGTGGCGCACCGCGTCCAGCGCCTCGGCGTGCAGCAGCGGGTCGCCGTGCATGGAGGCGGCCACGGGGTCGACGACCAGCGGAATCTCGCCGTCACGCCCGATGCCCACTTCCCGGCAGACCTCGGCGACCGCCTCGATGATGGCCGTCGAGGCGAGCATGCCGGTCTTGGCCGCGCCGACGCCGATGTCGCCGACCACCGACCGCACCTGATCGGCGACGATCTGCGGCGGAATCTCGTGGAAGCCGCTCACGCCCAACGAGTTCTGCACCGTCACCGCCGCCACCGCGACGCACGCGTGCACGCCGCACATCGCCATGGTGCGCGAGTCGGCCTGGATTCCGGCGCCGCCGCCGGAGTCGGTGCCTGCGATGGTGAGGACGCGTACCGGGGTCTGTCCGTCGGCGGGAAGGGGGAGCAGTTTCACAGGCCGACCATAACCGGCGCGGTCGGAAGCTAGTTGGTCGACAGGTGAGCGTGAGTCTCCGTGATTGGTGTCGCCGGGCTGCCGTACATGTGCGGAGTGTCGGGTCGGCCGAGGCCCGCCGTGCGTCATGTAAATGAAAACCATTACCATTAACTCGTGACCACTTCTCCGCGCTCCGACCTGCTGCCCGTCACCGTGCTGTCCGGCTTCCTCGGGGCGGGCAAGACCACGCTGCTCAACCACATCCTGGCCAACCGTGAGGGCCGCCGGGTCGCGGTCATCGTCAACGACATGAGCGAGGTGAACATCGACGCCGCGCTCGTCGCGGGCCAAGGGCACCTGGACCGCACCGAAGAGAAACTGGTCGAACTCACCAACGGCTGCATCTGCTGCACGCTGCGCGAGGACCTCATCGAGGCGGTCGGCAGGCTGGCTCGCGAGGGGCGCTTCGACCAGCTGGTCATCGAGTCGACCGGCATCTCGGAGCCGATGCCGGTCGCGGCGACCTTCGACTGGGAGTTCGAGGACGGCTTCAAGCTCGGCGACATCGCCCGACTGGACACCATGGTGACGGTGGTGGACGCCTCCACCTTCCTCGGCGAGGTGGTGCGCGGCCAGGCGTTGGCGGAACGGAAATTGGAGGCAGGCGAGGGTGACGAGCGCACCATCGCCGATCTGCTTGTCGACCAAGTGGAATTCGCCGACGTGCTGCTGATCAACAAGACCGATCTGGTGAGCGCGAATGCCGCGGGGACGGTGGAAGCCACGGTGCGGCGGCTCAATCCGCGTGCGCGGGTGTTGCGCACCTCGCACGGGGTGGTGGAGCTCGACGAGGTGCTCGATACCGGTCGCTACGACCCTGTGGTGGCATCGGGCGCCGAGGGGTGGGCCGAAGAGCTTGCGGGCGGCCATGTTCCGGAGGCCGAAGAGTACGGCATTCGCAGCATCACCTACACCGCCGAGCGGCCGTTCCACCCGGCGCGCCTGGCGGAGGCGCTGGAACAACTGCGAGGTATGTTGCGCAGTAAAGGATTCTGCTGGATCGCCAGCCGCGCGAATCTGGTGGCGATCTGGTCGCAGGCCGGTCCGAACCTGACCTTCGAACCCGCGGCGTGGTGGTCCTCGCTGGAAGTGCCTGCCGGGCAGGAGATCGTCTTCATCGGTATACGGCTCGAAGGCGATCGGGTGCGCGCGCTACTCGACAGCGCGCTGCTCACCGACGCCGAATATGCCGCAGGACCGGATGTTTGGGCCCAGTTCGACGACCCCTTTCCAGTTTGGGGAGAGCTGCGTGAGCACGCCTGAGCGGTGGTGCGAGTCCGGCCTCGACCCACGTGCGATGGATGGGGCGTGGGTCGAGGCCGGGGGTCTCGGGCATGCGGGGATGCGTCCGGCCGTCGCCGAACTCGGCACAATCAGTCCTGTTGTCTGTCTGGAAGTTGGTAGACGGTTGCCCGCCCCGGTCCTCCGATTCGTTCGATATCACCCGCCGCCCGCAGCGCTGTCAGCGCCTTTCGAATTCCCGAGGTGGACAACCCCAATGCCGCCCGAAGATCGGACATGGTTCGCGGTCCGCGCTCGAGGAGTTCCAGAATTTGCTGCTGCGTCCGCGAACGCAGTCGGATGGACTCGGGGCGGACGAGTCCAGGGCCAGAAGACCAGTTCTCCCGCAGTGCTTCTCGCAATGCGGCCTGCTGAGGACGTTGCGGCTTCGACTTCAGTACCGCGGTGAACCTGATGCCACCATCGGCATAGCAAGCGGGTGGTAGACCAGCTTCTTCGAGCGACTGGGCAATGGTGGGAATGCCGGTGGCGAGCGCTTCGATCACGCGTCCGCCGGAGTCGGGTGCTCGCAGGTACTGGCAGATATTGACGAGCCACATATTGCGGGCGGAGGTCACGACGTCCTTCCCCAGGCGATCCAGGGTTATGCCGTGCAGCCCACCGGGATTGGTGACAACCAGTCGGTCGCGACGAAGACGCACCTCAACGGCCGTGCCGGACGACCAGTGATCGAGGTCGCGATGAAGCAGGGCGTTGGCAATCAGTTCCCGGAAGGCGACGAGCGGATACGCGGGGACGTCTATCACGGTGCCGTCCCGTCGGGTCACGACCGCGGTATCGAATGTCTGCTCGGCCCATTCCATCGCGGCGTCCAGCATGCGGGGGATCGGGCCGGTGATCGTAACTTGGTTGCGGACACGCGACCCGGCCGGATCGGTCGCAGTGGCCTCTGCGGCGGCTTGGATGACAAAACGGGGAAGCCACTGCTGCGGATGGGTTCCCAGTGACAGCAAACCCGCCACGGTCGGCGTCCCATCGCTCGTGATCGCGCCCGCGCGTTTCAGCAGTTCGTCGCCGACGAATCGGCCGAGGCCGCGCCGGTCCCTCGATCGGACGTTGCGAGTGAAGTCTTCGATCAGTTCGTCGTCCAGATCCGACCGCGCCGCGCCCTCCACGGGTCGCCGGTCGAACAAGGAAGGCTGTCGGAGTGCCAGGAATGCTTGTTCCTCCACTGCCGACATCTGGAAGTCGCCGTCGTACCCGCGCAGGTACGCGTATCCGGTCGCTTGGACCCGGCACGGTTTCGCCGACGGCGAGCACTCGTGGACCTGGGCTACGATCACCGGCGAGTGGTCCACCTGCGCGTCTTCGATGGTGAGTTGCACCGGCGGGGTCAACGATCGGGCTTTTTTCGCAAGGCCTTGCTTCAACTCTTGATAGTTCGGGAGTTGGACGGGGCTGAAGTTGTTCTGCTCCTCGAGTCCCAAAATGACCGTGCCGCCGCCGGGGTGATTGGCCAGCGCGGACAGGGTGGTAGTGAGGGATTGTGGTAGGCCCCCGGCGCAGGACTTGACCTCGACGTCGGTGCAGTCGCCGCCCGTCGAGCGGAGGGTCTCGATCAAGTTCGCCAGGTCGATCTGCATGTCGAAATGTTACCCAAAGGGCACCTCGTGGGTACCATTTGCGGAACATTTCCTGCGCTGAGGTGTCATTGCTACTCGTGGTGAGTTCGGTTTCGTCCAGCTGCGCGACCCCGGCTGAACAGGGTGCGGGATGTGGCTCGGTGCACTCGACAGCGCGCTGCTCACCGACGCCGAATATGCCGCAGGACCGGATGTTTGGGCCCAGTTCGACGACCCCTTTCCAGTTTGGGGAGAGCTGCGTGAGCACGCCTGAGCGGTGGTGCGAGTCCGGCCTCGACCCACGTGCGATGGATGGGGCGTGGGTCGAGGCCGGGGGTCTCGGGCATGCGGGGATGCGTCCGGCCGTCGGTGCGGTCGTCGCCGAAGGCATCAGTGCGAGATCCCCGGCGCCCGGTGCAGGTAGGTCGAGTCGGTCAGCTGCTCCAGCAGGAACTCGGCGATGTCCGCCCGCGCGATCTTCAAGGTGAGTCCGCGCGCGGATCCGGGGAATGCCCGCCGGTAGCTGCCGGTCCGCGGCCCGTCGGTGAAGGCGCTGGGGCGCACGATGGTCCAGTCCAAACCGCTGGACCGCACGTACGCCTCCTGCTGGACGTGGTCGTTGTAGGCGCGGCGCAGCAGCATGCCGAAGAGCACGTGCTTCCACAGGAAGTTGAGGTTGTCGCGGCTGTCGCCGACGCCGAGCGTGCTCTGGCAGATCAGCCGCTGCACGCCGGTGCGGTGCATCGCGTCCACGACCGCCTTGGTTCCGCCGAAGCGGACCTTGCCCTTGCGGCCGTCGCCGAGCGCGATCACTACCGCGTCCTGGCCGACGACCGCCTTCTCGGCCTGGTGCGTGTCGAAGACGTCGCCCTCCACCACACGCAGCCGCTCGTGCCGCTGGGTGACGCCCGCGGCGTTGCGGGTGAACGCGGTGACCTCGTGGCCCTGCTCGAGCGCCTGCTCGACGACCAGTCGGCCGACGCTGCCGGTGGCTCCGAAGACTGCGATTTTCATGGTGTTCTCCTTGCGATGAAAGCTGGTGTGCCGTTGGTGAATCCAGTACATCAACGCAAAGCGAGACGAACCATGGCCGTGACTCTCGCTGACATAAGCGAACGTCCACAGGAAGACGTCGCGGTCCACCCCTGTCGGTGCGGGGCGGACCGCGACGCCTCGCTTCGGATCAGGCGAGTCCGCCGAAGAATCGACGGATATCGCCGACCAGCACCTCGGGTGCCTCATGGGCGGCGTAGTGACCCGCCGCGTCGTTGGCTCCGTCCGAGTCGGTCGCGGTGTCGTAGGAGTTCCAGCTGACGATGTTCTTGTGGTCGCGCTCGGCGAACCGGCGGATCGACTGGAAGTCGCCCTTGAACATGGCCAGTGCGGTCGGCGCCGTGGTCGGCTCCTTGGGGTGCTCTGCTGTGTGGGCGTCCTCGTAGTAGAACCGCAGCGACGAGCCCGCTGTGCCGGTCAGCCAGTAGATCGCCACGTTGCCGACGACGAATTCCGCGTCCAGTGATTCGCCGAACAGTTGCGCGTTCCAGCCGAGGAGACCGACTGGGGAGTCGGCGAGCGCGAACGCCAGCGTCTGCGGCTGCTGGCTGTGCAACGCGTTGAAGGCCATCTTGTTCTCGTGGAACCACTGCAGGTGCTGAAGCGCGGCCATGTCCTGCTCGGACAGTCCGTCGAACTCCGCGGGATCGCCGGACGGGAACGAATACAGCTGCGTGACGTGCACGCCGATGACCTGCTCCGGCGCGAGCCGCCCGATTTCGGGCGAGACGAATGAGCCACCGTCGTTGCCGATGGCGCCGAAGCGCTCGTAGCCGAGCAGGCTCATCAGCTCGACCCAGGCTTTCGCCGTGCGGTAGCGGTTCCAGCCGGTGCTGCGGGTGGGGCCGGAGAACCCGAAGCCGGGCAATGAAGGGATCACCACGTGGAAGGCGGGCGCATCGGTCGACTCCGGCTCGGTGAGCAGCTCGATCACATCCAGGTATTCGAGGATCGAGCCGGGCCAGCCGTGGGTGAGGATCACCGGGGTCGCGTCCGGCCGCGACGACTCGATGTGCAGGAAGTGGATGTCCTCGCCGTCGATGTCGGCGGTGAACTGGGGATACGAGTTGAGCTTCGCCTCCAGCGCTCGCCAGTCGAACGTTTCGAGCCAGTACTGCGCGAGTGTGCGCACTCGAGCGTTGGGCACGCCGTAGGCGTCGCCCACGCCGGCCAGCTCGTTCGGCCACAGTGTCCGGCGCAGTCGTTCGGCCAGATCGTCGAGCTGGGCCTGAGGGATGTCGATCCGGAAGGGCTTGATGGTGGCCACGGCAATCTCCTTTTTGAAACGGAATGCTTCGTTCTGTTCAAGACCGTAGCAGAACGGATCATTCCGTTTCAAGTGCTACCCTGAACTCATGCCGAAGACATCCGAAGTCCCAGCTCGCAAGGGTCTGCCCGGCCGCAAGGCGCAGGCCGCCCGCAACGACGGGCTGATCCTGGAGGCGGCGCGGGCCGTGTTCCTCGCCGATGCCAACGCGCCGATCGCCGCTGTCGCCGAACGCGCGGGCGTCGGTATCAGCGCGCTCTATCGCCGCTACCCGAGCAAGGAGGTGCTGCTGCGCACTCTCTGCCACGAGGGACTGCGCCGCTACAACGCGGAAGCCGATGCGGCACTGGAGGATTCGGATGGTTGGCGCGGACTGGTCGGCTTCTTGGAGCGCGTGGTCGACGCCGACGTCCACTCGCTCACCGTCCACCTGGCGGGCACCTTCACCCCCGACGAGGCGATGCTGCCCGACGTCGTGCACGCGGGCGAGGTCAACGAAGAACTCATCCGTCGCGCCCACGCTTCCGGACGGCTGCGAGCGGAGGTGAATCCGCTGGATCTCGGCCTGATCCTGGAGGCATGCGCCGCCATCACCATGCCGGACCCGGAACGCACCGCCCAGCTCCGCCGCCGCACCCTCGCCCTGCTCATCGACGGCCTCGCCGCCGACGGCGAACTCCCCGGTCCACCACCGCAGCCCGGTGAATTCGCCTGGCGCTGGCAGCCGCGGGTTTGATGCGGGCCAAGCGGGGTGCTGTCCGCCGCGTGGCGCGCTGACCAGCACGCCTGTGCCGGACGGTCCAATGGACGCGTTCCGCTGCCCGTGCCCGATCGAGACCGCGCGGGCCTGAATATGGAGAGCTTCCGACGTACCGCCACGGATCGAGTCGCCGTCGTAACCCTCGCGGGTGCCGTGCTACCCGATGCGCGGTTCGTCACCGAGCGAAATCGCGAATGGGCGCGAAGTCCGCCTATGGGCTGGTAGGAACGAAGAAACCGTGCGACGCGAAGGGGATCGGGATGAATTGGACGCTCGAAGTCGTCGTGGTCCCGGTGTCGGATATCGACCGCGCCAAAGCGTTCTACTCGGAGCAACTGGGTTTCGCGGTCGACCACGACACCGTGATCGGCGACGACATCCGCATCGTGCAGCTGACCCCGCCGGGTTCCGGCTGCTCGATCGTGATCGGCAAGGGCGCGGTGCCGTCGATGACGCCCGGTTCGCTGCAAGGCTTGCAGCTGGTGGTTCCCGATCTGCACAAGGCGCGGGCCGAATTGGTCGAGCGGGGTGTGGAAGTCGGCGACATTCAGATCCTCGGCGAAAGCCCGACGAAGATGCCCGACCCCCTCGACAACGTCGGCTTCCTCTTCTTCTCGGACCCCGACGGCAACGGCTGGGCGATCCAGCAGATCTCCACCCGGGCGTAGCTCAGCGCACGCCGAGGTAGAGGGTTTGGGTGCTGCGGCCGAGGGGGCCTTTCTCGTCGAAGAGGGCCGATTCGGCGAGGCCGATGCCGTGCGGCTGCGGGTAGGTGACCGCGTCGAGGCAGACCCATTCGCCCACCGGCTGGCGGTGCAGGGTGACGGTGAGGTCGGTGTTGATGAAGAGGTAGCGGTTCCAGTCGAGGACCGCGCTCACGCCGTTGCCGGAGTCGGCGGCGGCAAGGGTGCGCTCCAGCGGGCTCGGTGTGGTGCCCGCGACGATCGGATACTTCAGCCGAATCCAGCAGATCGCCGGGCCGGGCTCACCGAAAGCCCCTGTGACGAAACGGTATTCGATCGCGGTGTGGAAGCCGACCTCTTGTGCCGTCGGGAACGGCGTCGGTGCGGGCGCGTGGTCGGGACCGGGACGCGCGCCCACCGGATGGAACTCCTCGGGCAGCGCGAGCTCGGGCTCGGCAAGCTTGAACCGCCAGGCATTGGCCTTCATGACCGGACCGCGCTCGGTCGAGAGCGTCGCCTCCAGCAACTCGACGCTGCGCCCGGGCCGCGTCACCCGCGCCTCGGCGAACAGCGGCTGCAACGGCACGGGCCCGAGAATCTCCACCGCGACCCGCCCGACCTGAAACCCCTCGCGCGGCTCGCACCGCTCGATGACGTGCCCGAGCAACGCCGACGGCGGCCCCGCGTGCTGAGCGTCCGGCGACCACGGCCCGCGCGTGAGCTCGGTGGAGATGAACCGCTTCGGGTCGTCCGGATCCGGGAGGTAGAAGGCATCACTCACGTCATCGTCCGTCCCTCGGACCGGCCCCGCTGCCGGTCGTCGAATAGTTCGTCCGGTTAACGATTCTGCCACGCGCGGGTGGAGGTGATCGCCGGGCTGTGGTGGGTGGTTCACGCACGCCCGAAGGCGAGGGCCACGTTGTGTCCCCCGAAACCGAAGGAGTTGTTGACGGCGTAGTCGATCCGTTGCCTGCGGGGTGTGCCCGCGACGATGTCGAGGTCGATGTCGGGGGACTGGTTGTCGAGGTTGAGGGTGGGTGGGACGGTCTGGTCGCGGAGGGTCAGCACCGTGAGGATGGATTCGAGCGCGCCGACCGCGCCGATGGAATGGCCGAGCGCGGATTTCGGGGCGTAGACCGAGGCGTGCGGCGTGACCGCCGCGATGGCGTTCGCCTCGGAGGCGTCGCCGATGGGCGTCGAGGTGGCGTGCGCGTTGACGTGGGCGATGTCCGAAGCTCCGAGGCCCGCGGTCTCGATGGCCTTGCGCATGGCGCGCGCCGCACCGATGCCTTCCGGGTCGGAGGCGACGATGTGGAAGGCGTCGGAGGTGATGCCCGCGCCGAGTACGCGGGCGTGGATCGCGGCGCCGCGCGCCCTGGCGTGACGCTCGGATTCGAGCACCATGAGCGCGCCCGCCTCGCCGAAGACGAAGCCGTCGCGGTCCCGGTCGAAGGGGCGCGAGGCGCGTTCGGGTTCCTCGTTGCGGGTGCTCATCGCGCGCATCATGGCGAAGCCCGCGATCGGCACGGCGTGGATGTGGCCCTCGACGCCACCCGTCACCACCACGTCGGCCTCACCGGAGCGAATCAGCCGCCAAGCGTGTGCGATCGCCTCGGAACCCGAGGAGCACGCCGAGACGGGCGCGAAAACCCCTGCCTTGGCACCAATTTCGAGACCGACCGTCGCTGCGGGCCCGTTCGGCATCACCATCGGCACCGCCATCGGCGACACCCTCCGATAGCCGCCCGCGCGCATGGCATCGACCGCGTCGATCAGCGCGTCGCCGCCACCGAGTCCGGTGCCGATGGCCACCGCCAGCCGCTCGCCCTCGACCTCCGGCGCGCCCGCCGCTTGCCACACCCGCCTGCCGAGGACCAGCGCCAGCTGTTCGACGTAGGAGTGTCTGCGCTGTTCGATCCGGGTCAGTTGCGCGGCGGGATGCGTCTTCAGCTTGCCGCCGATGCGGACCGGCAGGTCGTATTCGGCGACGAAGTCCTCATCGAGTACGCCGATGCCCGTCTCGCCTCGTACCAGCTTCGACCAGGTCGTTTCCATGTCGTCGGCGAGCGAAGTGGTGGCCGCGTAGGCGGTGACGACGACGGAGTCCGCAGTTTCTGAAGCGAGTGTTACAGTCACGGTCACCATGAATACCTGTAGCACTCGGTACAGTCAACCCATGGCCCGCCCACTCGACCACGCCAAACGCGCCGAACTCCTCGACGGCGTCGTCGACTACATCGCCGCGCACGGCCTCGCCGAACTGTCCCTTCGCCCACTCGCCGCGGAACTCGGCACCAGCTCGCGCATGCTCATCTACTACTTCGACACCAAGGAGGAGTTGCTGGTCCAAGCCCTCGCCACCCAGCGCCCGGATATCAGGGGGCTCTTCGCCGACATCGCCGACGCCGCCGCCCTCCGCGCTCGGCTGGGGGAGTTCTGGTGCGCCAACACCACCGGTGCGGGGGCGACCAGTGTGAAGGTGATGCTGCAAGTGCTCGGCGCGGCTTGCGCGTCCGACGGGCCGTATGCCGCGTATGCCGTCGACGCCATCGGCACTTTCGTCGCCGCGCTCGCGGACGGTTTGCGCCGATTCGGCGTGGAGGACGCGGAAGCTGTTGCGACAGTGCTTGTTTCGGGGCTGCGAGGGATACTTCAGGATCGCATGATCACCGGTGACGTCGCGCGGACCGACAGGGCGGCTCGGCGGCTCATCGACAGCACTGTTCGTTAGGTTCGAACGCAAAGCGGCCACCCTCTCCGAAGAGAGGATGGCCGCCCGCGACAACTGCTACGAAACCACCGGCAGGTAAACCTTTTTCCCCGCTCCGGCGAACTCAGCGGACTTCTCCGCCATGCCCGCCTCGATGGCCTCCACGTCGGTCAGGTTGTTCTTCTCCGCGTACTCCCGCACATCGGCGGAAATCCGCATCGAGCAGAACTTCGGGCCGCACATCGAACAGAAGTGCGCGGTCTTCGCCGGTTCCGCGGGCAGCGTCTCGTCGTGGTACTCGCGCGCCGTGTCGGGATCGAGCGAGAGCGCGAACTGGTCCCGCCAGCGGAATTCGAAACGCGCCTTGGACAATTCGTCGTCGCGCTGCTGGGCGTGCGGGTGGCCCTTGGCCAGGTCGGCGGCGTGGGCGGCGATCTTGTAGGTGATCACGCCGACCTTGACGTCGTCGCGGTTGGGCAGGCCGAGGTGCTCCTTCGGCGTGACGTAGCAGAGCATGGCGGTGCCCGCCTGGGCGATGATCGCGGCGCCGATGGCCGAGGTGATGTGGTCGTAGGCGGGTGCGATGTCGGTGGCCAGCGGGCCGAGGGTGTAGAACGGCGCCTCCTCGCACAGTTCTTCCTCGAGCCGCACGTTCTCCACGATCTTGTGCATCGGCACGTGGCCGGGGCCTTCGATCATCACCTGCACGCCATGGGATTTCGCGATCTTCGTCAGCTCGCCGAGGGTGCGCAGCTCGGCGAACTGCGCCTCGTCGTTGGCATCCGCGATGGAGCCGGGGCGCAGGCCGTCGCCGAGGGAGAAGGTGACGTCGTACTTCGCCAGGATCTCGCAGAGCTCCTCGAAGTGGGTGTACAGGAACGATTCCTGGTGGTGCGCAAGACACCACGCGGCCATGATGGAGCCGCCGCGCGAGACGATGCCGGTGACCCGCTTGGCCGTCAGCGGGATGTAGCGCAGCAGCACGCCCGCGTGCACGGTCATATAGTCCACGCCCTGCTCGCACTGCTCGATGACGGTGTCGCGGTAGATCTCCCAGGTCAGCTGGGTCGGATCGCCGTTCACCTTCTCCAGCGCCTGGTAGATCGGCACGGTGCCGACCGGGACGGGCGAGTTGCGCATGATCCACTCGCGGGTCTCGTGGATGTTCTTGCCGGTGGACAGGTCCATGATGGTGTCCGCGCCCCAGCGGGTGGCCCACACCATCTTCTCCACCTCCTCCGCGATCGAGGAGGACACCGCCGAGTTGCCGATATTGGCGTTGATCTTCACCAGGAACTTCTTGCCGATGATCGTCGGCTCCAGCTCCGGGTGCTTGTGGTTGGCCGGGATCACCGCGCGCCCGGCCGCGACCTCGTCGCGCACCAGCTCGGGCTCGACGCCCTCGCGCGCCGCGATGAACCGCATCTCCGGCGTGATGATGCCCTGCCGCGCCCAGGCAAGCTGGGTCGGCGGGCCGTCCACCTGCGGCTTGGCCCAGGTGTCGCGCAGCTTCGGCAGCCCGGCCTCGAGGTCGATGGTCGCGTTGTCGTCGGTGTACGGGCCCGAGGTGTCGTAGACGTCGAACGTGTCGCCGTTGGTGAGATTGATACGTCGCACCGGAATGCGCAGCTCGTCGACTTCCTTGTAGGCCTTGACGCTGCCCTCGATGGGGCCGGTGGTCACGGTGTCGACGGCGGCGCCGTTGGCGGTGGCCATGGTTCTCCTCCCTACGCCGGCATTACCCGGTCAGGTTCATACGGTCGACGGCCCTTACCGCCCTCTCGGGCTAGCCGTCCTCTCAGCCCGCTGGTGCGAGCCCCCGTTGGCGATGTGAATTTTCCCGCCCGACCATACCTGCCCGCTCCGCGGACACGCCCGGCGATGACCCGAACCCGCGCGTGATCGGGCAGGCCGCGCCCGCACAGAGGCCGGCTTTGGTGGCGACGGTCGAGGAGCGCAAACGATCGACTGGCCGGCCTGTTCGCGGCGGCTCGGCCGGACTAGCCCCGCACGCGCGGGGAGCCACCAGAGGTGTCGGAGACGTCAAAGGTCTCGCCCGGGTGTGTGGGGTTCATCCCCGCGGCGCAGGGAACAGCGGCAGTCGAGGTGATCGTACGTGGCGTTCGACTCAGACCGCTTCGTAGGCGTCCCGCATGGCCTGCACGTCGATCTTCTTCATGCCGAGCATGGCCTTGGTCGCGCGGGTGACGGCGGCGGGATCGCCTTTGAGCAGCTCGTTGGCCTGCACCGGCCAGATCTGCCATGGGATGCCGTACTTGTCGTTGAGCCAGCCGCACTCGATCTCCTGGCCGCCGTCGGCGAGCAGCGCCAGCCACAGGCGGTCGACCTCCTCCTGGCTCTCGCAGTTGACCAGCAGCGACATGGCGTGCGTGTAGTGGTACTCGCCGCCGCCGTTGATCGCGGTGAACTTCTGACCGTTCAGTTCGAAGTCGACGACCATGACGAGCCCGGCCTCGCGCGGCCCCGCCTCGTTGTAGTACTGGATGTCGGTGATCTTGGAGTCCGGGAAGAGCGAACAGTAGAAGTTCGCGGCCTCCTCGGCCTGGGTGTCGTACCAGAGGTTCGTGACGATCTTCTGCATGGCCATCTCCTGACGTGGGGTAGGTCCTCGCGTGTGCAGACTTCCCAACCCCGCCGAATTCATCGCACCCCTGGCGGAAAATGTGCCGCCCCGACCGGCCCGGCGCCGGTCGGGGCGGTGATCAGCGTTCGCGGGGGCCGATCGGGAACCCGAGCGCGCCGAAGGTGGCGTTGAGGTTGATCTCGATCTGGCTGAGCAGCGCGTTGACGTCGGCGAGCATGGAGACGACGTTCTCGGTCCGGCAGCCGACCTGTTCCGGCGCGTTCGGCGCGAGTCTGCCCTTCAGCCAGTTGAAGGTGTCGGCCATGCCGAGGGAGGGCAGTGTCAGGTGCTCGCTCAGGTGGTCGCGTTTGTAGACGACCGACGCACCTGACGCGCAATACCGTCGCGCCAGAGCGTCGTTCGTCCACACGGGCACCGCCTCGTCGAAGACGCCTTGATACAGGTGGATCGGCATCGTCGGTGTGTTGCCGCCGAGCACCGTGGCGTCGAACACTTCCCGAATCTCCGGAAGGGCAAGATACTCGGCGATCGGAATCGTCAGCAGCCGTTGGTAATCCACGAACATCTGGGTGAGCGCGTTGCGGGGGAGGCACTGCGTGTTGGTGCGGTCCATCAGTGCCCGGCCCTCCGGCGTGAGGTGCCGGTAGGTGACCTCCTTGAACGCCGGATACGCGTTGGACAGGGAAGCGATGCCGATCCCGATCAGACTGGAGAACATGGAACCGTTGACGTGCAGCAACGATTCGACATCCGAGACCGGCGCGCCCATCGCGGCGCCCTTGACGTTCAGCTCCGGCGCGTAGCTCGGCTGCATCTCGGCCGCCCAGCCGGTGGCCATGCCGCCGCCGGAGTAACCCCACAGCGCCACAGGGGTATTCGCGTCCAGACCCATCGGCTCGAAACGTTGCGCCGCCCTGATTCCGTCCAGGGTCATGTACCCCGGCTCCTTGGCAACCGCGAGATGACCTCGCGGACCCTCGTAGTCCGGGATCGACACCGCCCAACCCTGGCTGATCAGGGCGGCCAGCGCGATCAGCTCGCTGTTGGAGTGGATGCCCTCGACGCCGGGCAGCCCCGCGCCCTGCCGGAGCACGTACGACGGCGCGCAGGACGGGCTGGCGCTGTCGTAATAGAACTGGAGCGAGACCAGCGGGCGGGGACGATTCGGGTCGGCGCCCGCGGGAAGGATCACGGTCGTGACCGCGACCGCGGGCTCGTCGAACAGGTCGGTCGTGCGGTACAGCAACTGCCAGGACCGCACGTTCAGCGGCAGCAGGGTGAGCACCGCGAGCCGCACCTCGCGCGAGCGCAGGATGGTCCCCGGCTCGGCGCTCGCGAAGTCGGCGGGCGGCTCGTAGAACGAATCATGTTGCGGTAGCGGCATCGCCGATGCCGGGCTCGCCACCAGTCCGCTCGCCAGAACGGTCGCCGCGACGATCATCGCCGCCACGACTGCGCGCACGAACGCTGGGCTTCTTCCGGCCGGATCGCCTTTGATCACTGACACCTCGGTCCCTTCCTCATCGGTGCAGCGATTACAGCACGAGTTCGTGTTACCAACAAGAATCCTTTCTGAAACGAGTACCGCTATCGTCGTGACATGACCCGCAGCAAATCCGCCGCGCGGCTGGCCCCGGCTCCGGCTCGGCGCCGGATCCGCGGCCTCGACGCCGAGCAGCGCAGCGCGCAGCGACGCAGTCAACTGCTGGACGCCGCCACCGAACTGTTTGCCGAACAGAGCTTTTCGGGGACGTCGATCGAGCAGATCTGCCAGCGCGCCTACGTCGGGACGAAGGGGTTCTACGACCACTTCGACAGCAAGGAGGCGTGCTACATCGCGCTGCTCGAGCAGATCACGGCGCAGATCCAGCAACGCGTGGCCGAGGTGGCGACGGAAGTATCCGGACGGGACTGGGGGCAGCGCGCGGCCGCGGTCATCGACGCGTTCGTGCACGCCATCGCCGACGACCCGCGCCTGGCGAAGGTCACTTTCGGTGAGGCGGGCGGTATTTCGCCAGCGGTGGAGAAGCAGCGTCGCGGCAACCGGCGCTGGGCGGCGGCGTTCCTGGACAGCCAGTGGTCATCGGGTCCCGCGCCGGACGAGCGCGCGCAACGCAGGCGGCTGGCATTGGCGCTCGCGACCATCGGCGGCATGTTCGAGCTGGTCGCGGACTGGTTGCACCATCACGACGACGGGGGTGCGCGTGATGATGTGCAGACGTTGATCGATGATCTGGTCGAGTTCGTCGGAGTGGTCTACGCCGGTCGGGAAACGCTCTCGTAATCGTCTGTGGTGCAACGCTATTCGTTCCCGAATGGCAGTGCTATTCGCGGACCGAGTTCGCGACCTTGTCGACGCGCACACGTGATGCGGCGGCGTCCGTCATGGCCGGCGGTGTTGGACCGTCCGTTTCCTCGGCCAGACCGAACCTGCGGTGCAGCGCGGCAAGGGGTTTGGGCGCCCACCAATTGGCGGTGCCCATCACGCGCATCAGCGCGGGCGCCAGAAGAGCGCGGATCACGGTCGCATCGCTGAGCACCGCGAGTGCGCACCCGATGCCGAACAGCTTCATGGCGGCGACGCCGGAGCTGGCCAGCGCGAGGAAGACGATGCTCATCAACAGCGCCGCGGCGGTGAAGATCCGGCCCGTTCTGGCGACGCCCATGGCGACGGCGTGGGTGTTGCCCGCCGCCGTCTTCTCGCCCGCCAGCCACTCCTCCCTGATTCGGGAGAGCAGGAAGACCTCGTAGTCCATCGAGGCGCCGAACGCGAGGCTGAACATGAGGATCGGCATCGCGAGGTCGAGTTTCCCGGTCGGCGTGAAGCCGAGCAGCCCGGACAGGTGCCCGTCCTGGAAGATCCACACCATCGCGCCGAACGTCGCGGCCAGCGAAAGAATGTTCAGCAGAAGCGCTTTCACCGGAAGAAGCAGACTGCCGGTGAACAAGAACAGCAGGATCAATGTGGTCACGGCGATGAGCGCGGCGGCGAGCGGCAGCCGATCCGCTATCGCCGAGACCGAGTCCTGGTTCAGCGCGGCGGCTCCGCCGAACAGCACGTCGCCGGGCGCGGGAATCGCCCTGATCTCGGCGAGCTGATCCTTGCCCGCCGACGAATAAGGATCCAGGCGCGTGCCGATCGAGAGGAAAGCGCCCGCCGGACCGGACATCTCCGGCGGGGCGGCGGCAGCGCGCAGACCGTTGACGTAGACGCCGTCGCTGGACAGCACCGCGGGCACGTCGGCCACCTTCGACAGCGCGGCCGCGTACGCGCCGATCTCGCCTTGGCCACCGCGAAAGTCGGGTAGCACGGCGTAGGCGCTCGCGCCGAGGTCGGCGGAGAAGTCGCTGCGCAGGGTGTCGCCGACCTGACGGCTCGGCGCGGACTGCGTCAGCGCGCGATCGTCGGGATAGCCGAAATGCGCGGACAGGAAGGGCGATCCGAGCAAGAGCAGCGCGATCGTCGTGACCACCGCGACCGGCGCGGCGCGCTTCATCACGCCGACGACCCAGCGATACCAGAGGCTCCGTTCCGGTTCGGGCTCGGCGGGTGCGGGCCGACCGAGCATGCGGCGCAGCGGAACCCGCAGATCCAGCGCATTCACCCGATCACCGACCAGCACCAGAATCGCGGGCAGCACGATGACCGCGGCGCCTGCGGCAGCGGCGACCACCGCCATGCCCGCATAGGCGAACGACTTGAAGAAGTACTGCGGGAACACGGCGAGCGCGGCCAGCGAGAGCGCGACCACCAGCGCCGAATACACCACGGTCCGTCCGGCGGTCTGGATCGAGCGCACCACGGCCGCTTGGGAATCCAGACCGTTGGCCAGTTCCTCCCGATACCGGCTGACGATGAACAGGCTGTAGTCGATGGCCAGCGCGAGACCGAGTGCGGTGGTCATGTTCAGCGCGTACATCGAGACGTCGGTGACCGCCGTCAGCGCCCGCAGAATGCCGAGCGCGGCGGCGATGGCGAACAGGCCGATCGCGATCGGCAGCGCGGCTGCGACGACACTGCCGAACACCAGGATCAGCAAGAGTCCGGTCAACGGCACCGCGATGGCCTCCGCGACGATCAGGTCCTCGCTGATCTGGGAGTTCATGTCCGCGAAAACGGCGGCCAGCCCGCCGGCGCGGACAGTGACGCCATCGCCGCTGGTCTGCACCGTCTCGCTGATCTTCGCGGCGCGCTCGCTCAGCTCACCGTCGTCGCCCTCGATGCTGGCCACGACGATCCCGCTGCGACCGTCCTTGCCGCGCAGCGCCTGCGCCAGGTCGGGCCGCGCCGACCAGTACGACTGAACCCCGCTGACCTCGGGATACGTGCGTAGCTGATCGGTGACCCGTTGCGCGGCGGCTTTCGCCGCAGCACTGTCCACACCGTCCTCGGCCCGGATGAGCAGCACATAGTTCGGATCCCCACCGGTGAAGTGGTCCGCGATGAACTCACTGGCCCGCACCGACTCCAAGTCCTCGGTGACGAACCCACCGGACTTCATGTGCGCCTGCGCCGTCGACCCGAACAGGCCACACAGCACCATGAACAGGAGCGCGACGCCGAGAACAACACGAGGGCGCACGGCGGCGAACCGTGCGAGGGTGGTCAGCATTGACGCGGGCTCCCGTCCGATGGGGTGATCCCCCGAACGGTAAACCGGCCGGTCACCCGAACTGAATCGGCTGAGACGGTGATGCTGACCACGTATGTGCGGGAAAGTGTGCGGCGTCACTATCGAACAGATGCCGCTATCACCACCCACAGACCAGTCCCGAGTATCCGACACCGGGCCAAAATCGACGGTAGTCAAATGGTTGCTATTC
This sequence comes from Nocardia amikacinitolerans NBRC 108937, assembly GCF_001612615.1. Lineage (GTDB taxonomy): Bacteria > Actinomycetota > Actinomycetes > Mycobacteriales > Mycobacteriaceae > Nocardia > Nocardia amikacinitolerans. The sequence goes on from NZ_BDAU01000051.1 coordinate 63,174, forward strand.
GATC
>NZ_BDAU01000052.1 GCF_001612615.1 Nocardia amikacinitolerans NBRC 108937
CCACCGAGAGCCACCATTTCTCTCCCGTCAGATCCGAAGCGCCACGGATATGCCGCCGGAGATTGCGGCGACCGGCCCGGTCAGGGGCAAGCGCACTCTGGCCGAGCAGGCGGCAAACGGTACCCCGGTGCTCGGGACCACGGCACAGCGGCCGACAGCCGGACCACATGCCGCGGTGCCGGTGCCGGTGCCGGTGCCGCAAGCAAACCGGAGCACCCGAATGTGGCGGTCGCGCCGGGGCGATCGACGCAGCCCGGCCGCCGCCATCGCCATGCACGCCATCGGCGGCCGCCTGATCATCGCCGGGCTTGCCGCCGTGACACGATCAGCCCACCGTCGCCGCTGCGCTCCGCCAGCACAACGCCGCGCGGAAACCTCCGGCCGACAACTCACCCGTATCAACGCCCCCAGCAGCATTGTGCAGGCCGCAACCACGCCGCCCCGATGCAACGCAGCCGATCGACCGAAGCCTCCCCGCAAGCCGAAAGCGCCCGAATGTGGCGGTCGCGCCGGGGCGATCGACGCAGCCCGGCTGCAGGCGCCGACGTGGCCGCCGTGATCACCGCCAGGCTTGCCACCGTGGCACGATCAGCCCGCCGTCGCCGCAGCGCCCCCAGCACAACGCCGCGCGGAAACCTCCGGCCGACAACTCACCCGCATCAACACCCCCAGCAGCATTGTGCAGGCCGCTTCCACACCGCCTCGATGCAACAACGCCGCCTCAATGCAACGCAGCCAGCTCGACCGACGCCGCTCCGCAAACCGAAGCACCCGAATGTGGCGGACCCACCGGGACGATCGACGCAGCCCGGCCACCAGCATCACAATGCACGCCGTCGGCGGCCGCCGTGATCACCGCCAGACTTGCCGCCGTCGCATGATCAGCCCGCCGTTACCGCAGCACCCCGCCAGCACAACGCCGCCAGAACCTCAGGCCGACGACTCCCCCCGCATCAACGCCCCCAGCGACTCGCGGTCGGTGACGTCCATCTTGATGCAGGCGCGGTAGAGGTGGCCCTCGACGGTGCGGACCGACACGGTGAGGCGGTCGGCGATCTGGCGGTTGGACAGGCCCGCGGCGACGAGGTTCGCGATTTCGCGTTCGCGGGCGGTGAGGGGTAGGGGTTGGGCTGCCTTGCGCAGGGCGGGGGTGGCGGCGCCGCCGCAGGCCGCGGCGAGGCGGTTGGCGGCGGCCGCGGATTCGAGGAGGCGGCGGCGGTCGCCCGCGCGCTCGTGCGCGGACGCGGCTTGGGCGGCGGCGTCGGCGGCCGAGAGCACCGCGCCGATGGCCTCGAATTCGCTTGCGGCGGCGTCGAGTCCGGGTCCGTCGTGGGCGGCGAGCGCCACCGCGTGTTTGGCTTGGATCTGCACGAGGCGGCCGTCCACCCGAGCCGCGAGGTCCGCGAGCCGACCGGCCACGGAATGGTCGCCGAAGCGGGCCGCGGTGTGCAGCGCCATCGCCTCGATCGCGTGCTGGTGCGAGCGGGCGGCCGAGTCGGCGGCGCCGATCGCCAAGCGGACGGCCGGAGTGACGGTGCCCTCGGCGCCCGCGACGCAAGCCTTGGCGATCTCCAGCTGCGGCTCGTAGACCGCGCTGTGCCGACCGCCGCGCCGCGCCGCCTCGGCCACCGACTCGGCGGCGTCCTGCGCGCGGCCCAAGGCCGAATACGCTTCCGCCAGACGGATTCTCGCGGGGAACAACCACGCCGCCGCGCCTTCGGTGGTCAACGCGGCGAGTGCCTGCTCCAAGTGCTCGATGCCGTCGATGAAACGCCCCTGCGCCACGTCGACGGTGCCTTGCAGGATCTTCGACAAGCCCCACGCCAGATACTGTCCCGGCGCGGAGTATCCGAAATACGGTGTGGCACAGCGCCTCGCGGCCTCGAACTCACCGCTGTAGATGAGCGCGAGCACCTCGCCGTGGGTGGATATGAACCGGTTGAGCCCGTCGATCTCGCGCTCCACCTCGTGCCCGCGCGCGGCGTACTGCCTGGCCGCCTCGGCCTTGCCCATCAGCGCCAGTGCCAGCCCGCCGCCGAAGGAAGCCCACCAGACCGCCCACGGCGGAGCGCCTTTCGTGGTCATCACCGCTTCCGCCTCGGCGAACGCGTCCTCGATGCGGTTCTCGTTCACCGCGCACGCCGAGGCGAGTCCGCCAAGCGTGGCGATGATCTTCGGATGACGCACCCTGGCCCGGATATCGGCGAGCACCTCGTCGGCGCGATCGGCATCGCCCATGGCCCACAACAGGTTCGACACCCGGGTGCTGCCCCAGCGGGCCAGTTGCACCTCGTTGAGCTGATCGGCGTCGAAGCTGGCCAGCGTGCGCTCGGCTTCGATCCGGTGCCCCTGCCACAGCAGCGCTCTGGCCAGCAGATCGGCCGACTCGACGCCGCCGCGCCGCTCCACCGCTGCCCTGGCGAACCGCTCGCCGAGCGGCAGGTTGGCCAAGTTGATGGCATCGGCGGCGGCCGCCTCGAAGAGTTCCAGATCGGCGGATTTGTCGCTGTCCAAGGCTAATTCGGCCAATCGGATGCGGTCGGCGGCGGAGTTGATGCGCCGCTCCTTGAGCGAGGAGTACAGCTTGCCGCGCAGCCGCCTGGCCGACGCGATACCCAACCTGCGCCGGATGACCTCACCGAACAGCGGATGGTTGTAGCGCACGATGAGCTGGTGCGAGTTCTCCACAACTCGGATCACACCGCGGCTTTCGGCGGCCTCCACCGCGTCCTCACCGGCCAGTTCCGCGAGCACGTCGAGATCGATCGGCTCGCAGAAGGTGAGCAGTTCCAGCACGCGCAGCACCTGCTCCGGCAGCTGCTCGACCCGATCCTCCAGCAGCGCGGCCAATTCCGAGGTCACGGCGGCGCGCCCACGCAGCTGCCAGACGCCGTTCACCTGGCGCAGGGTGCCCGCCTCCAGCGCTCCCTCCACCAAATGCCGCAGAAACAGGGCGTTTCCGCCGGAGGACTCCCACATCAGATTGGCGGTGAAACCCTCGAGCTGACCGCCGAGCATCGACTCGACGAGAGCCACGCTCTGCGGCTGGGTGAACGGGTTGAGGTCGACGCGAAGCAGGTGCCCGTCCTTCCACAGCGAGGTCACCGCGTCGGGTACCTGGACCCCGCTGCGCACGGTGGCGACGATGTGGGCGGCCTTGTCGATGGCCAACTGCAACAGCAAGGTTGCGGACAGTTGGTCCAGAAGATGAGCGTCGTCGACACCGATGATGGTGTGCCCGTCGGCGAGCAGCGCCTCACGCGCGGCGGACATGAACGTCACCGGATCGTGTGCCGTGTAGACACCGACCATGTGCGCGAACACGCCCAGCGGGATACTGCGGGCCGACTCCGTGCCCGCTACCCACCGAATATTTCCGCCGACCGCCGCGGTCGCCTGTCTCGCCAGCGTCGTCTTACCCACTCCGGCATCGCCGGTCAGGACAGCACCCACGTACGTCGAACCGGTGAGTGCGGACCGGATCGCTTCGAACTCGGTCTCGCGCTCGATCATCGGCCAGTTCCGAGCCATGCCTCAACTGTAGTTCTTCACAGTTCATGATCGAAGATGAAACTGCGAATGGCGGACGTGCTCAGCGCGTCGCGAAACGGAAAACGCTGTGGTTCAGCCGAGGACGTCGTGCCGAACGATCGTCTGGTCACGTCCGGGACCGACGCCGATGCAGGAGATCCGCGCGCCGGAGAGCTCCTCTAGCCGCCGCACGTACGCCTGCGCGTTGGCGGGCAGATCCTCGAAGGTTCGCGCCCCCGAGATGTCCTCCCACCAACCGGGCACTTCCTCGTAAATCGGCTTGGCGTGGTGGAACTCGGTCTGGGTGGTCGGCATCTGGTCGACGCGCTTACCATCGATTTCGTACGCGACGCAGATCGGTACCCGGTCCAAGCTGGACAGTACATCCAGCTTGGTGAGGAAGTAGTCGGTGATGCCGTTGACGCGGGTCGCGTACCGGGCGATCACTGCGTCGAACCAGCCGCAGCGCCGCGCGCGGCCGGTCGTGACGCCGACCTCACCACCCTGCTTGGCGAGGAATTCGCCGTACTGGTCGAACAGTTCGGTCGGGAAGGGGCCCGAACCGACGCGGGTCGTGTAGCACTTGAGGATGCCGAGCACCGTGTTGATTTTGTTCGGTCCGATGCCGGAACCGACGGCCGCGCCGCCCGAAGTCGGGTTGGACGACGTGACATACGGGTAGGTGCCGTGATCGACGTCGAGCAGGGTGCCCTGAGATCCCTCGAGTAGCACGGTTTCTCCGCGCTCGAGGGCCTCGTTCAGCTGCAACCGGGTATCGGCGATGCGGTGCTTGAAGCTTTCCGCCATGGAAAGCACTTCGTTCACCACCTGCTGCGGATCGAGCGCGCGGCGGTTGTAGATTTTCACCAGCACCTGGTTCTTGAACTCCAGGGCGGCCTCGACCTTCTGGGTGAGGATCTTCTCGTCGAGCACGTCCGCGACGCGCACGCCGACGCGCGCCACCTTGTCCTGGTAGCAGGGGCCGATGCCGCGGCCGGTGGTGCCGATCTTCTTGTTGCCGAGGAAGCGTTCGGTGACCTTATCGATGGCCACGTGGTACGGCATGATCAGGTGCGCGTCGGCCGAGAGCAGCAGGCCGGAGGTGTCGACGCCGCGGTCCTCCAGTCCGGCCAGTTCGGCGAGCAGCACACCGGGATCCACCACGACACCGTTGCCGATGACGTTGCGCACACCGGGAGTCAGGATGCCGGAGGGGATGAGGTGCAGCGCGAACTTGTCGCCGTTGGGCAGCACCACGGTATGGCCCGCGTTGTTGCCGCCTTGGTATCGGACCACCCATTGCAGTCTGCCGCCGAGCAGGTCGGTCGCTTTGCCCTTACCCTCGTCGCCCCACTGGGCGCCGATGAGGACGATTGCCGGCATGGTGGTGTCTCCTACGGTTCGACGCGCAACACACCCGTGTTGCAGCTACCTGCCGTACTGAGGCGGTGGCCGGAAGCACAGTTTACCGAATGGCCTAGGGCACCCCGGCGGGAAGGCACCCCGCGCCGGTCACAATGCCGACTCGGCCCGGGCGCGGCGGGTTGAACACGGCTATGGTTGCTGCGGGCGGACCGGGGCAGCGTGCCCGCCCGAAAGGTGCGAGGGAGCCGGTGGGGTGTGCCGGCAGGATTCGAGGAGGGTGTACGGCCGTTTGAGTACCCATGTTCTCCGCTGCGATGGCGCGCCGGTCCCGATCGCCCTCGCCGCACTACCCACTACTCAGACTGCCGCAATCCCGGACACCGCGGTGATCGATGAACTGCTTCCCGTGCTCGCCGCCGACAGCCTGCCGCGTCTGATCGTGCTCGGCGAGGACGCCGCGCTGGCCGCGGTGCTGACCCATCTGATGCGGACCGAGCGGCTGCACGTCGAGATCGGTTACGTGCCGATCGACAAGACCTACGGCTCGCGCGCCTACCAGACCGGCACCGGCAACGCCGCGGCCAAACGCGCGATCGAGGGCAAGGCGCGCGAGACTCCGCTGATCCGCGACGACACCGGAAAAGTGCTGGTCGGACGGGCAACCATCACAGGTCCCGAAGGCGGCAAGCTGGAGGGCGAGGCCTACGTGGACGACACCCAGCTGTTCTCCGGCAAGGTCACCGCGATGCACATCTCCCCCACCCTGCACATGCCCGGCGTCCGGGCGACCGTGCGGAAGGGTCTGCGTAAGCGCCGGTGGGTCGAGGGCAGGGCCGCGCAACTGGGGACTCCTGGCGCAGTGGTGACCCGCGACGGCATTCTCACCGAGCGCACTGTGCCGCGCTCGACCTTCTACCGGCACAACGAAACCTGGCTACTGGTGCGATGAATTACTCCTTCCCGCAGCGCCGAACGGGTCTCGGCGCGGTTCGGCCGAGTCCGGTCTTCCTGCTTGTCGTCGCGATCACCGTCGCGGGCGGCGTGCTGGCCTGGGCCTCCGACTACGGTTCGACGCGGGCCGAGGTCGGCGTCTTCGTGCTCGTTGTCGCGGGCTGGATCGTGACGCTGTGTCTGCACGAGTTCGCGCACGCGTACATGGCTTGGCGCGCAGGCGATCACGAAGTGGAGCTGCGCGGGTATCTCACGCTGAATCCGCTGAAGTACTCGCATCCGCTGCTGTCGATCGTGTTGCCGGTGGTGTTCATCGCGCTCGGCGGTTTCGGTCTGCCAGGCGGCGCGGTGTACGTGCACACGCACAGCGTCAGCCCGCGGATGCAGCGGCTGATCAGCGGCGCGGGTCCGGCGGTCAACGCGGCGTTCGCGGTGCTGCTGCTCGTCGTCGTGGAGGTGTTCGGCAGCCAGACCTCGCATCCCGCGTTCTGGTACGGGCTGGCGTTCCTCGCCTTCCTCCAGGTCACCGCGGCGGTGTTGAACCTGTTGCCGATTCCGGGGCTCGACGGGTACGGAATTCTCGAACCGTCGCTGAGTTACCAGACCCGGCGTTCACTTGACCAGCTCAAGCCGCTGGGCATGCTGCTGCTCTTCGCGCTGATCCTGACGCCCGCGGTCAACGGACCGTTCTTCGACGCCATCTACGCCATCTGCGAGGTGTTCGGCGTCGAGTCGTCCTGGATCGCGAGAGGCGCTGGGCTGGTGCGTTTCTGGCTCTGAGAACGATGGTCGCCCGGCCTTCGCCGAGACCGGGCGACCTGCTCCGCCCGACGCCGATATCGTCCCTACCCGCCCCGGCCACCACACCATATCGGCCGGTGAGACGCGTCGTCGTGCGAAGTGTCCGACCGTGACACCCCTCGTCGTCGCGGTCATGAAAGAAGGTTATGGAGCGGGGTGCGCAATGACGCGAGTAGTGCACTACCCGAAGATCATCGCGTCGGCGTCGCGATGGCGTCGGAAGGGTTCGCGGACCGCGTCGGTGACCGAAATCCGCTGAGTAGCCGGGTCAATCCTCCGGGCGCACATAGGGATTCGGCACCGTCGGCGGCAAAAGCGCGATCGCCGAGATGCGCTTCATGCCGCAGACCTGCATCAGATCGACCACGATCGAACGCACCTGCGCGAACACCACGTGCGCCGAGAGTCCCGCGCCCGCAACGAGTTCCGGACGCGCACCCTTGGCGACGGTACGCAGCACCCTGGCCGCCTCCGCCTGATCGGGCTGCTCACCCGGATCGGCGAGCATCATCTTGCGCACCACCTCGACGGCCTGGGCGAGCCGCTCCACCTCGTCGACGAGCCGCGGGTCCAGGATCTCGTCGTCGCGCACCAAAGTGAGCGAACGGCGCAGCAGCACTCTGGTATTGCGGACCGCGTTGTCGAGCGGGTCGGCGGTGGCGCGGATGCGCTCGAGGCGGGCGCGCGAGTTCCAGTACAGCGGGGAGATGCGGCTGATCTCCCGGCCGCCCTCCAAAGTGGAGCGCAGCGAATCGATCTGCGACTGCGTCGCGCGGGCGGCAGACAGCGCCTCGCGGATCTTCTCCTGATCCTGTTCGATCAGGCCGTCGGCGCACGCGGACAGCGATTTGCTCATCACCGCAAGGATTTCCCCCGCGTGCTCGCGGGCGCGGCGCACCGGATGCAGCGGGATCGCGGCCACGATCACCACGCCGACCAAGCCGCCGACCAGCGCGTCGATCATGCGGTCGAAGCTGCCGCCCGCCGAAGGGGGCATCAGGGTGGCGACCAGCACGGCCGAGCCAGCCGCCTGCATCGTGATGATGGAACCGCCGTCGAGGAACACCGCAAGCGCCATGGCAACGCCGACCACGAGCGCGATCTGCCAGACGCCGGTGCCCGCGTTGGAGATGAACAGGTCGCCGATGCCGATGCCGACCGCGACGCCGACGACCAGCTCGATGGCGCGCTTGAGCCGTGCGCCGAACGAGATGCCGATCGAGACGACCGCGGCCGTCGGCGCGAAGAACGGCTGCGGATGGCCGATGACGTTGTGCGCGACGAACCAGGCCAGCGCCGCACCCAGCGCGCACTGCACGATCGGCAGCGCCGAGAGCCGCAGGCGCGCCCACGCGCCGCGAAGTCGCTCCGCGCCGCCTGCCTTGGCGACGCGGATGCGCGCTTGGGGATCGATCAATGACGACTCAGTCGAGGCCGAGCTCGGCCGCGGCGCGCGGGTCGCAGTCCTCCAGCAGGTCCAGGCAGCGTGCGTATTCCTCGGTCTCGCCGATCGCCTTGGCGGCCCTGGCCAGCGCGCCGACGCTGCGCAGGAAGCCGCGGTTGGGCTCGTGGCTCCACGGCACCGGGCCGAAGCCCTTCCAGCCGTTGCGGCGCAGCAGGTCGAGACCGCGGTGGTAGCCGGTGCGGGCGAAGGCGTAGGCGGCGACGATGTCGTGGTTCACCACTTCGTCGGCCGTCGCCGCGCCGCCCCGTTCCAGCGCGGCCTCGGCGAGATGCGCCCAGGCGATCGACGCCGCCGGGTGCGCGGCCGCGACCTGCACCGGATCGGCGTTGTCGAGCAGCGCGTCCTCCGCCTCAGTGTTTTCGGGTAGCAGTACCGGTTGCGGGCCGAGCAGATCACCGAACGAGGTCATGCGGTCAATTGTGCACTCCGGCGGGGGCGGGGCGCCCGCGGGCCGGTCGCCGCGGCTGGGACGCTTCCGCGAGCGTTGCCGCCATGCGCGGGCTTTTGACGGCCTTCGTCCGGCTGCGCCTATTAGGCTTGCGTCGACTTCACAGATCCGCAGGAGCGAGGGGTAGTAGGTGTCCGACCCGAACGACGAGAAGAACCCGGCACGCGACGCCGGTTCCGCCGATCAGGCGGGAGCGCGGGACCCGCGCGACCAGCGTCCCGTCGTGCCGGAACACCCCCGGGGCACCGATCCTACCCAGCCCGTGCCCGCCGCCTCGCGGGACGCGGAATCGACCTCGGCCACCCCCGATTCGGCGGGCGACGCTCTAGACACAGCGAATGCGGGTCAGTCGCGGATCATCACCGGTGGAGGTTTCGGCGCGGCCTGGGATCAGGACGAGACTCCCGCCCCCCAAGCGAGCGGAACGATTTCCGGGACAGCGAACGCCGGCCGGCCCGGACCAGCGGACGCCGCGACGACCGAGATTCCGCAGAGCGCGAACGCCCTCGGCGGAGGAGCACAGGACGCGGCGGCTGCGTCACAAGGCGTGGCCCACGGTCGTCCTGGCACCGGCGGCGAACGGTCTGGCTTGCTCGACGCGGCGACCACCGAGATTCCGCGCCGCGACTCGGCCTCGTCCGAGCCGGGACGATCGACCGGTTCGGGAGCGTCAACAGCTGCCGGAGCTGGGGCTTCCGCCGGAGAGCAGGGTGTGCCCGCTTCCGCACCCGGCGCAACCAGCGCCGCTTCGGCAAGCACGCCCGCAGAAGCCAACGCACAACGCGGCGCTGCCACTGACGCGACCGAGGCCGCTACCGCGCGATCGAACGCTCCCGCAGCGGGCGGACCCGCTCAGCCCAGCGCAACAGGTGCTGCCGGGCGCGGCGCAGTCGGCGGAGCCGTGACGGCACAGTCGGGCCATGCTGGCGCGGGTACTCCTGCCAGTCGGCCGAATGCCGGCGCGCAGCGAGGTGAGTCCGGCGGCCGACCGAACGCGGCCCAAGGCCAACGCGATACCGCCGCTCAGCAGGCCGCCCCGGCTCAGGCCGGCGGCCAGCAGAGTCCGGGCGCGGTGGGCTCCGGCCAAGTCGCGGGCAGCGGTGCCTCGCCCGCGCAGCAGGGCGGGCCCGCCGGACAGCAGGGCCGTAGCGCGACCCGTCCGGACGACGCGGCAGCCGCCGGAGGCGGCCAGCCCGGGCAGGGCTCGCGTCCGCACGGTACTGCCGCCGCCGGTCAGCAAGGCGGCTTCGGCGGCCGGAGTGACGCAGTCGATCATCAGGGCGCGCCCGTCACCCAGCGCGGAGTTACCTCGGCGCAGCAAGGTGCCGCCAGCCAGCAGGGCGCACCGTCGTTGCAGGAAGGCGCGACTGCCGTGCAGCAGGGCGTGCCCGCCGGACAGCAAGGTCCGGGCGCAGGCGGCCTGGGTCAAGCGGCGGCTGCTGCCGCTGGTTCGGGCGCGGCCGGGTCCGGCGCGAGGTCGGAACCGCAGGGCGGCGCGCCGCAGGGCGCGGCAGGTCGAGGCGCGACCTCCGCGCAAGGCGGTGATGCTCAGCGAGAGACGATCGCTGGTCAAGGCGGGGTTTCCGCGCAAGGTGGGGCTCGGCAGGGAACCGCTGCCGGACAAGGCGCGCCCGCGCAGGGCGCTTCCATTCAGCAGTCGGCGGCGGCCGGACAGGGAGCGTCGGCGCAAAGCGCGGCCACTCAGCAGTCGGCGGCGACCGGACAGGGAGCGTCGGCGCAAAGCGCGGCCACTCAGCAGTCGGCGGCGACCGGACCGACGCAAGGCGCGACCACTCAGGGGACGGCGGCTGCCGGGCAAGGTGCGTCCGCGCAAGGCGCTTCCACTCAGCAGACGGCAGCCGGACAGGGCGCGTCGGCGCAAGGCTTTTCTCCCCAGCAGACGGCGGCAGCCGGAGAGGGCACGCGCGCACAAAGCGCTGCCCCTCGGCAGACGGCAGCAGCCGGACAAGGCGCGCCCGCTGAAGGCACCTCCCCCCAGCAGACGGCGGCAGCCCGACAGGGAGCGCTGGCGCAAGGTGCTACCACTCAGCAGACGGCCGCCGGACAGGCTGCGTGGGGACAAGGCGCTTCCGCCGAGCCGCCGGCGGCAGCCGGACAAGGCGCGCCCGCGCAGAGCGGTTCCACTCACCAGGCGGCGGCCGGACAGGGCGCGTCGGCGCAAGGCGCTTCCACCCAGCAGACGGCGGCAGCCCGACAGGGCGCGCCAGCGCAGGGTGCCACCACTCAGCAGACGGCGGCCGGACAGGGCGCGTCGGCGCAAGGGGCTTCCGCCGATCAGGCGACGGCAGCCGGAGAGGGCACGCGCGCGCAACGCGCTTCCACTCAGCAGACGGCAGCAGCCGGGCAAGGCGCGCCCGCGCAAGGCACCTCCGTCCAGACGGCGGCGGCCGGACAAGGCGCATCCGCGCAAGGCACCCCCACCCAGCAGACGGCGGCCGGACAAGGCGCGCCCGCGCAGGGTGCTCCCGCGCAACCCGGTGCGGCCGATGCCAAGACCACGGAGATTCCGCGGGATCGGGGGGCGGCGCAGGCCGCGGCGGATCAGCGGCAGGAGGTCGCGGGTGGGCAACCGTCGAGTGCCGACTACGAGACCATGGTCATGCGGCGGGTCGATCTCGTCGGGCAGGACGACGAGGATGAGCCGGAGTCGGGTGGAGCCGACGCCCAGACCGTGGTGATGCGGCGGGAGCCGCAGGTCGAGCAGGACGATATCGCCGGGGCGGATGCCGCGACCATGGCGATGCCGATCGTTCCGCACGCGGGCGACGACGACGCGAAGACGATGGCGCTGCCGATTCAGCGGCCCGCGGGCACCGATCGGGTGCAGGGACAGCGGCCACCGCTGTCCAAGCCGCCGACCACTCCGCGTCCAGCGCCGGGGCCGAAACAGGCTGGTCAGCAGGGTCCTTCGGGTCCGCTGGCGAGCGGGCCCGCGGCGGGCGACGACGTCGAGGACACTCGGCCGTCGCCGCAACGACCGACGGCTCAGCCGCGTCAGGCCGCGTCCGCGCCGTCACCCGCCGATATCAACGCGACTCGGCCCGCGCAGTCGCTGGCGGACGGCCCGGGTCAGCGCGGGCCGCAGCAGGGCGAGCCGCAGCAAGGTCAGCCGCAGGCGCAACCCCCATCGCAGGCGCCGAAGGCACCGGGACAGCCGCAGCCCGCGGCTCACCCGCAGGACCGTGCCCAATCTCCGGCCAAGGACTCGACTCAGCCGCAAGCACATCCGCAGCCTTCTTCCCACCCGCAGGCTCAGCTGGCGAAGGGCTTGGCACAGCCGCAGGCGCAGGGTAAGGCCCCGGGTCAGCCACAAGCCCAGCCGCAGGGCACAGGCCAACCGCAGGCCCATCCGCAGGGTCCGGGTCGGCCGCACGCCTCGGGCCACCCGCAGGCCCAGCCCTCGGGCACGGGCTCGGTTCAGCCACATGCACCGGGCAAGGCCCCGGCCCAGCCACAAGCACAACCGCAGGGCCCAGGCCAGCCACAGGCTCCGGGCCACCCGCAGGCGGCCACAGCCCAGCCACAAGCGCAACCGCAGGCCCACGGCCTCACCAAGGGCCCCGCCCAGCCACAAGCACCGGGCAGCCCCACGCATGCCCCGCTCAACAAGGGCCAGGCCCAACCACAGGCCAACGCCCCGGCCCAACCGCGCCCGATGGCCCAACCCCAGCGCGTCTCCCCGACCCCCACCCCGTCCACCGACGAAACCCCCGCACCCCGCTCCAAGCGCTTGCTGCTCGCGGCGGGCGCGGCAGTAGCGGTGCTGGTACTCGCGGTGGTCGGTCTGTTCGCGCTCACGGGCAGCGAAACCGAGGAGGACAAGGTCCGCAACGCCATCGGCGACTACACGAGCGCGCTGCGCGACGGCGATCTCGCGTCGCTGCGCGGCAGCACCTGCGGACCGCTGCACGACTTCTACAAGAACATCCCCGACGACCAGTTCGCCGGCGTGCATCAACTCTCCAAGGAGCGCAAGAACATCCCGGTGGTGGACAGCATCGACGCGATCAGGATCACCGACGACACCGCCATCGCTCAGGCCACGGTCTACACCGAGGCCGATCCGAGCAAGCGTTCCGCGCGTACCTTCGATTTGGAGCGAACCGACACGGGTTGGAAGGTCTGTGATCCGCCCGCGGGTACTCCGTAGGCGTCAAACCGGGTAAGCGGTGCCAGTGATCACACTTACCTGGTCAACGGACCGATACGGCCAGTAGCATGGCCCGGATCATGGGCAGGGAGCAGACGATGGTGGAGCCGCGAGCCGTGGACACGGTGGCGCTGGCGGGACGACGATTCCAGGTTCGCGACCACTACGAGGTCGGCCGGGAAAAGGTGCGTGAGTTCGCGCGCGCGGTGCAGAACTACCACGACGCGCACCACGCGGAACCGTACGCGCGCAAGATCGGCTACGACAGTATCGTCGCCCCGCCCACCTTCGCCTCCGTTGTCGGCACCGCGGGCACCAAGGCCCTGCTCGACGAGGTGCTCACCGACTACGAGCTGACCCAGATCCTGCAAACCGACCAGACTTTCGAGATCCACCGGCCGATCCTGGCCGGTGACACCATTCGCACCCAGATCCTGATCGAGTCGGTGCGGCAGTTCGGCGACAACGACTTCGTCACCGCGAGGTTCGAACTGGTGAACCAGGACGACGAGATCACCCAGATCGGCTCGACCACGATCGTGGCCCGCCGCGGCGCCGAGGTGGACCCGAACCTGGTCGAGGCGGTCGACAAGATCTTCATGCACTCGCGTCCCGAGCACCGGACGGGCGAGCCCTCCGACAACAGCGCGCTCATCCCGATCGAGTCCGAGGCGAACGAGCACCCACCGGTGGCTCCGCCGCGGCCCGTGCACACCGTTCAGGACTTCGATCGGCTGTCCGTCGGCGACCAGCTGCCCGCCGGGACCGCCACGCTGACCCGCGGCGACCTGGCCAACTACGCGGGCGTCGCGGGCGATCCGAACCCGATCCACTTCAGCGAGCGAGCCGCGGAGCTGGTCGGTCTGCCGACCGTCGTCGCGCACGGCATGCTGACCATGGGCTTGGCCGCCGAGTACCTGACCTCCTGGCTCGGCGATCCCACGGCCTTCGAGAAGTTCAGCGTCCGCTTCTCCGGTTTCGTTCCGGTGCGCCCCGACGCGGCGAGCACCATCGAGTTCACCGGCAAGATCAAGTCGCTCGATCCTGAGCGGCGCGCGGGCACCATCGTGCTCGGCGGCACCTCGGACGGCCGCAAGCTGTTCGGCCGCGCCGTCGCCGAGGTCCGCTTCTCCTGAGCTACTCCTCGATGGCGGCGTGCATCAGGTAGACGTTGTAGTCGCTCCAGGTCGTGATGTTGAAGTACAGGTCGGAGCCGGTCGACCACGGGTGGAGGAAACCGCCGTACAGCTCGGGATAGTCGAGCACGGTGACCGTCGGCGCCGCAGCGGACCACCCGCCCTGCGGTGAATCCGCTTCGCGCACAACGATGGCGGCGCGCGAGGTGTCGAGGTAACTCATCTGCCAGACGTCGCGGGACGCGTCGTAGCGTACGGAGAGTTCGCCTGCGGGCGCGTCGACGATCGGTGTCGCACCGCCCGATCCGCCGACCGGCGTCCACTGCCCGTCCCGCCAGTACTGGTAGGCGGTGGTGTTGAGGATCTGGTCCTTCGCGACCCTGGCCAGGCCGACGGCGCCGAGCCGGGTGTTGGGCGTGCCGAACACGTAGACGTGGGCGCCGTGCGGAACCATCGCGCTCACTTGGAAATTCGCCAGCCCGAAGATGTTGTCCCAGCGTGCGTGCGGGTCTTTGGTCCAGGTCTGGCCGTGATCGTCGGAGTAGGCGATGCCGCCGTAGTTGGTGTAGAAGGTGCCGGGCAGGCTGTGCCAGGTGCGAATCGACATGTAGCTCAGGTACTGCCGGTCGCCGAGCGCGAAACCGGAGGTCGGGATGGTGGTGATCTCGACGTTGTCGAGCTTGCGGCTGGACAGCACCTCGGCGGCGTGACAGCGGTCGTCGGTGACCATCCGGTCGTAGACCATGCCGTCGGAGAGTTCGCGATCGGTGCTGAAGGCGAGCACGTTGCTGCGCCAGTCGCCGCCCATGCCGCCGGGTGGATGGAAGCCGCGACCGACCGTGTCGCCGAACGCGACCGCGATCTCGCCCGGCGCGCTCTCCCACATGATGCCGAGATCGGTGCCGTCCACCTGCCAACGCTTGTCGGTGCGGTTCACCGAGTTGGCGCCGGTCTGCTTGGCCACCTCGCGCACGGCGGTGATGCGCGGCGCCGGACGCGCCGGCGACTGCGCCGCGGGTTCGACAGGCGGATCGACCCGCGGCGGTGGCGGCGGGACCGGACCTGGATCGGGGCCGGGACCCGGCACTCCGAAATGGAAAGGCTGGGGATTCAACAGGATTTCCGGAATGCCGAGCTGCGTGGCGAGGCCGGGCGGAGGCGGCGGGCCGTCGGTGAGATCGGGGCACGGGTTGACGCAGGGGTCTTCGGGCAGCGCCATGTCGGTGCGCACCGGCGCGGGATCGGGCTGGCGCGGCGGCAGCACGGTGATCACCGGATACGGGATCGGCACCTCGAGCGTCTTGGGGATCAGCGGCTCGTGCATGGGCCGTGGATCACTCGCGCACGGCCCACTACCCGGCACACCAACTGCGATACCAGGCGCCGCCAGAGCGAGCGACCGATCGCCGTACATCAACGCGCCGGCGCCCAACACCACGGCACCCACCGCGGCCACCAGCCGCCTGGCCATACACAACCCCTCGACGTCTCTGCAAGATCGGATCGACCCTACCGGCCGACCCCCACAGACCAGGCGGTATTTTCCGAAACCCCCTGCATGGACAGGAGTGTCGGACGAGGGTTGACGGACTCCGTCCGGCGGCGCAGCTTGAATACGTGAGGAATTCCGTGATACGCCGATGCGCCGCCGCGACCTTCGGCGCCATGTCCATGCTGGCGATGGCCGCACCCGCCATCGCCGAATCGCCGCCGTTCTCGGTGGTCTCCGGTCCGAGGGACGCCGATCCAGGGCCGACGTACCGCCCGGGTCCCAAGGGCAACAACGTCCCGCCCCCGAAGGACGACGACGAGCGCCCGCGCCGGTACTACGCCAACTGCGATCAGGTGCGCGCCGAGGGCGCTTGGCCGCTGTACCGCGGCGAACCCGGCTACGCGTCGTACCTCGACTTCGACGGCGACGGCATCGCCTGCAACTGAGGTCTCCGTCGCGGACGTGCGTGGGGACGAACCGGGTCCGGCCGCACCGCGATTCGGGGCCGTCGAACGTCAGTCGATGCCCCTACTGCAACGCCTGGAACGTCAGAATGGTGGCGCCGATGCGGATGACGTCGCCGTCGGCGAGCAACGCGCCGCTCTCGATCGCCTCCTCGTTGATGTACACGCCGTTGGCCGAATGCAGGTCCTTGATCAGGAGTCCGGCGCGGCTCGGCATGATGTGCGCGTGGTAGCGGCTGGCCTTCGGGTCGTCGAGCACCAGATCGTTGTCGGTCATCCGCCCGATCCGCATGCCGCCCAACGCGATCGGCTGCACCCGCCCGTCAGGCATGCGCAATTGACCGCTGCGCACCGAGCGCGGGAGTTCGGTGACGGTCTCGGTCATCGCGGCGGCCAAGCGTTCGGTGCGCTTGAACTCCATGGTGTTCAACGGTTCCTGGCGCAGCACCCGCTGCTCCAGCTCGACCAGCGCGGGCCCGGGATCGATGCCGAGTTCGTCGGCCAGCACCGTGCGCACCCTGCGGCAGGCGTCGAGCGCGTCGGCCTGACGTCCGGAGAGGTAGAGCGCGGTGATCAGCTGACCCCACAGCGGTTCCCGCAGCGGATGCTCGTTGGTGATCGAGACCAGCTCGCTGATCACCGAAGACGCTCGCCCGCAGGCGATCTCGGCGTCGATACGGGCGGAGACGGCGAGCAGCCGTTCCTCGTCCATCGCGGTGGCGAAGCCGTCGGCGAACTGGAGACCGGCCAGGTCGGACAGCGCCCGGCCGCTCCACTCGCGCAGCGCGTTACCGAACAACTGCGATGCGGCCGAATGATCGCCGACGCCTGCGGCTTTGGCCGCGGCATCCCTCGTCGCCTCGAAACGGCCTATGTCGCAAGCCTCTTCGGGAATTTCCAGGCGGTAGCCCGAGGACTCGGTGCGCAACACCTGCGCCGGGTCGACACCCGAATTCCGCAGCGCCTTGCGGATATTCGAGACGAACACCTGCAGACTCGCCGCGTAGGAATCCGGCGGATCCTCGTTCCACACCATGTCGGCCAGTGCGGCCGAGGCGACCGCGCGCCGCCGATTGACGGTCAACGCGGCAAGCAACGCTCGCGGCTTGGGCCCGCCGACCGCCACCGGCTCACCACCGACGAGCAGCCGGACGGGCCCGAGCACACGCACATCAAGACTCATGAGCTCGGGCCCCCGAAGAGAAAAGGGGTCAGGCGCTGATCGACCGCCCCGCAGACTTCAGATCATTGCACGCCTCGAGCACGCGCGCCGCCATCGAGGTCTCGGCCTTCTTCAGGTAGCTGCGCGGATCGTAGGTCTTCTTGTTGCCGACCTCGCCGTCGATCTTCAGCACACCGTCGTAGTTGGTGAACATGTGCGCGGCGACCGGACGGGTGAACGCGTACTGGGTGTCGGTGTCGACGTTCATCTTCACCACGCCGTAGCGCAGCGAGTCCTCGATCTCCGACTTCAGCGAGCCCGAGCCGCCGTGGAAGACGAAGTCGAACGGCTGCGCGTCCGAGCCGAGGCCCAGCTTGGCGGCCGCGACGCGCTGGCCCTCGGCGAGCACCTCGGGCTTGAGCACCACGTTGCCCGGCTTGTACACGCCGTGCACGTTGCCGAAGGTGGCCGCGAGCAGGTACTTGCCGTTCTCACCCGAACCGAGGGCGTCGATGGTCTTCTCGAAGTCCTCCGGCGAGGTGTAGAGCTTCTCGTTGATCTCGGCCTCGACGCCGTCCTCTTCGCCGCCGACGACGCCGATCTCGACCTCGAGGATGATGTTGGCCGCGGCGGTCGCCTTGAGCAGCTCCTTGGCGATCTCCAGGTTCTCGTCGATCGGGATCGCGGAGCCATCCCACATGTGCGACTGGAACAGCGGGAGGCCGCCCGCGTTGACCCGCTCCTGGGAGATGGCGATCAGCGGACGGACGAAGCTGTCCAGCTTGTCCTTGGGGCAGTGGTCGGTGTGCAGCGCGATCGTCACGTCGTACTTCGCGGCGACCACGTGCGCGAACTCGGCCAGCGCGACGGCGCCGGTCACCATGTCCTTGACGCCGAGGCCCGAGCCGAACTCCGAACCGCCGGTGGAGAACTGGATGATGCCATCGCTGCCCGCGTCGGCGAAGCCCTTGATGGCCGCGTTGATGGTCTCCGACGACGTGCAGTTGATGGCCGGGAAGGCAAAGGAGTGCGCTTTGGCCCGACCGAGCATCTCGGCGTAGACCTCCGGAGTCGCGATGGGCACTGTGAAGACCTCCGTGTTCGTGCGGCAAAGGACAATTGTGTCAGGCCACACCATAAGGCAGGGGAGTTTCTACGCCTTCCGCTGGTCGGCGGGCACTGCGCGCAGCACCGATCAGCGGGCCCCGGCCGCAGCACCGATCAGCTAGCACTGGCCGCAGCAGCGACGTCCGCGCACCACGGGCCCGCACGGAGCGAGTCTTACGAGCGACCGTTCGCGCCAGCGCGCCAACAAACAGAGTTAATCGGGGGTAATTTCTCGCTGGACGGTGGTTTCTCAGCCCGACCCGGTACTGTGGGCCGGGTAATTGCGCTGGCAGCTTCCGACGCGGTGGCAAGCAATCCATGGCCAGCCGCACCCCGGGACAGGAGGCCGCGTGATTCTGCAGGCAGCGACCGAATCGGTGTCGACCAACCTCGCACTGACCCAGTTGCTGGATCCGATGTACCTGCTCCAGGAGACGTGGCTGAAGAA
Organism: Nocardia amikacinitolerans NBRC 108937; assembly: GCF_001612615.1. Taxonomy (GTDB): domain Bacteria; phylum Actinomycetota; class Actinomycetes; order Mycobacteriales; family Mycobacteriaceae; genus Nocardia; species Nocardia amikacinitolerans. Next base: position 18,542 of record NZ_BDAU01000052.1, read on the forward strand.
CGCGGTACTGCCCGCGATCCTCGTGATCGTCTTCATCGAGACCGGTCTGCTGTTCCCGCTTCTCCCTGGCGACTCCCTGCTGTTCACCGGCGGCCTGCTGGCGGCGCAGGATCCGCCGGTGGTGTCCATCTGGGTGCTGGTGCCCGCCGTCACGTTCATCGCCTTCGCCGGTGACCAGTGCGGCTATTGGATCGGACGCGCCATCGGCCCGGCGATCTTCCGCAAGGAAGACACCCGATTCTTCAAGAAGTCCTACGTGACCGAGACGCACGAGTTCTTCGAGAAGCACGGTCCGAAGACCATCATTCTGGCCAGGTTCGTGCCGATCGTGCGTACCTTCATGCCGGTGCTTGCGGGCGTGTCCAAGATGGATTACCGCAAGTACGTCGCGTTCGACATCATCGGCGCCATTCTGTGGGGTGGCGGTGTCACGATCCTCGGCTACTTCCTCGGCGGCGTCGCCTTCATCCGCGACCACGTCGAGGCGATCTTCCTGCTCATCGTGTTCGTCTCGATCCTGCCCGGGATCGCGGCGGTGGCGAAGAAGGTGCTCAACCGCGGCGCCGAGCAGCCCGAGGTCGTCGAGCCCGAGCTGACCGCTTCGACGAACGAGACCACCCGCTGAGGCCGGTGTCCAGCGCGTCGTCGCCCCTCGCGATGGGCAGTTTCGATCCGCTGATCTCGGCGGGCCCCGCGCTCGTCTGGACGGTGGTGCTTACTTTCGTCTTCCTGGAATGCGCCCTGATCGTCGGGCTGTTCCTGCCCGGTGACTCGATGCTGATCACGGCAGGCATCGTGATGGCCTCGCACGCCACCGGCGAAGCGCAGGTGTGGGCGCTCTCGGTGGGCGCCATGATCGCCGCGATCACCGGCAATCAGGTCGGGTACGTCATCGGGCAACGCACCGGCCACCGCTTGGTGGCGCGCAAGGACGGCCGATACATCAACACCCGAAACTTGCAGCGGGTCTCCGAACTGCTCCAGCGGCACGGGTTCCTCGCGGTGTTGGTGGCCCGGTGGATCCCGTGGGTGCGGACGCTGTGCCCGATGGTCGCGGGCGCCGCGCAGATGGACCACCGCAAGTACACGATCGCCAGCACCATCGGGGCCATCATCTGGGCGCCGGTGCTGCTGCTCATCGGCTTCTACGCGGGCAACTTCCTGGAGCGCGTGCCGTGGCTGATGCCCGCCGTGATCTGCACGCTGGTGCTCGGTCTCGTCATCGGCACCGTCCTCGGCATCCGGCACTACCGCATGGAGATGGCGAAGCCCGCGGAGGAGTTCGACGTGGATGTGGACGCGCCGACCGTGGTGCTGCCGCGGGTCGAGTACTGAGGCGGATGCCGGGTCGCGGGTCCGATGCTTCGGCGCGGACGTTGGGGCTCGCGGCCGAGGTTCAGAGTCCGGCCGCGGTGACCTGGTAGGCCGCCTCCATCAACATCCATCCGGACAACTGCACCGACAGGTCGCGTTCGGGAACCTTCGACGAGGTCACCGAGCCGCCCGAGGTGAAGTAACCCGCCCCGGTCGTGCCGCCGGGCAGTTGAGCCGGTCTGCTCCAATCGGCCCCGAACAGCGGCTCGCCCTCGACCTCGAGGCGATTCGCCCAGGCCGCCGTTGCCGACGCCCGGACGATCGCGGCCGCCGCCCGCCGATCCGCGACTTGCTGGCGGTCGTCGCCGGGCAGCATGACCGCGACGTACGCGAGGTAGCGGGCGAGGATCCCGTTGAACAGTCCGCCGTCGCCGCCACCACCGCCCTTGATGACGCCGCCCGCGGTCATGTGGTCCTCCACCGCGACCAGCAGCCGGTGCACCCGGTCCAGGTGACGTTCCTCGCCGGTGTGCATCGCCAGCTCGGCCTCGACACCGAGCACGACGCCCTGGCAGTAGGTGAACGTCGGGCGTTCGATCACCCCGGACGGCAGGTGGATGCCGTCGAGAATCAGGCCGGTGCCCGGATCACGCAGGGTCGCGTCCAGCCAGTCCGCCATCTCCTGCGCGCGGGTGTGCCGACCGAGGCGGCTGAGCGCGATCGCCGCGGGACCGTTGGCGGGCGCGTTGTAATAGTCCGAACGGACGCGCCACGGGATACCGCCGCCCACCTCCGGATTCCACGCTTCGTACAGCTTCTTCTCCAGCGCGACCAGCGCGCCGCGCGCCTCGGTGATGCCCTGCGTTCGCTCCGCCCGCTCCAACGCGATGGCGAGCCAGGCCATGTCGTCGTAGTAGTTATTGGTCCAACCGGTGATGTTGCGGATGCGATGGGAGCGCACGAGTTCGCCGATTCGCCTGCGCCGCACCGGCATCGGCGACCGGTTCGCCGCGTCGACGGCGCAGTCGATCAAATGCGCCTGCCACCAGTAGTGCCAGGACACGAAAGCACGCTCACGCTTGGTGGCGGGCCAGCCGACGACGCCGAGTTCCGTTCCGGGACAAGCCCATAACGCTCGCAGGTGCCGAGAGACGATCGCGGACTCCGCCATATCCGCCCGCTCCGACCAGAGCGCGGGCGTCGGTGCAGCATCCTGCCCAGTCCGTGGGCTCCGCGAGGTCATACCTCAATGGTGCCAGTTGGAAGCCGTTTCTCGCCGCCGAATTGTTACCCAGCCGACGCCTGATCGTGCACCGCGGAACCGTTCACCACGCGGTCGCGAGATCGGCGTGCTCGCGAATCCACGCGTGCATGGCGATGCCCGCGGCCACGCCCGCGTTGATGCTTCGGGTGGAACCGAATTGGGCGATCGAGACCGTCATCGCCGCCGCGTCTTTCGCGTGCGCGGTGACGCCGGGTCCTTCCTGGCCGAACAGCAGCAGACAGTTCCTCGGCAGCCGCGCGGTCTCCAGCGGCACCGAGCCGGGGACGTTGTCCACCGCGACCACGGTGAGGCCGGCGCGCTCGGCGAAGGCGAGCAGCTCGGCGATGTCGGTGTGGTGCTCGATGCGCTGGTAGCGGTCCGTGACCATCGCGCCGCGGCGATTCCACCGCCGCCTGCCGACGATGTGCACCGCGGCCGCGGCGAACGCGTTGGCGGTGCGGACCACCGTGCCGATGTTCGCGTCGTGCCCGAAGTTCTCGATCGCGACGTGGAAGGGGTGCCTGCGCGCGTCGATGTCGGCGACGATCGCGTCGCGCGACCAGTAGCGGTAGGCGTCGACCACATTGCGGCGGTCGCCGTGCGCGAGGAGTTCCGGGTCGAGTCGCGGGTCGTCGGGCGGCGGGGTGCCGTGCTCCTGCTCCCACGGCCCCACCCCGTGCGGATGCTCCCCCCACTCGGTAGGCCCTGGCACATGCTGATCCGACTCGCTCACCCCGACATGCTAGGTCGTAGCCCGTATACCCCCACCCACCCGACCGAACGTCACCTTCCGCAGGCCACACCCGGTCACGGCCACCTTCGGCCCAATCGAACCGATAGCCGACCGAACATCACCGTCAGCAGGCCACAACCGGTCGCGGACACCTTCGGCGGGACACCCCCGGTCGTGGTCACCGTTGGTCAGCCGAACCGGTTAGCCGACCGAGCGTCACCTTCAGCAGGCCACGGCCGGTCACGGCCACCTTCAATCCGCCCGAACCGGCAGCCGACCGAAAGCCACCTTCAGCAGCCCACTCCCGGTCACGGCCACCCTCGGCGGGACACCCCCGGTCGTGGTCACTGTTGGTCAGCCGAACCGGTTAGCCGACCGAACGTCACCTTCAGCAGGCCACACCCGGTCACGGCCACCTTCGGTCCGACCGAACCGGTAGCCGATCGACGGTCACCTGCAGTACGCCACACCCGGTGTCACCTTCGCGCGGCCGGACTGTTCGCCGACCGGAGGTCACCTTCAGTGGGTCACGGCCGGTTGGGGTCACCCTCGGTCGGTCAGTACGACGACGAGGAGTTCGCGGCGACGATCGAGATGACGATGATCGCGATGACTCCGACCAGGGAGGCGAGCATGATGAGGGTTCCGACGATGCCGCAGACGTAGCCCGCCTTGACGTTGCCGCGCCCGCCGAGCGCGCCGCCCGACGCGTCGATCTCGTCGAGCGCCCGCTTGCCCATCACCCAGGCGAACGGCGCGCACAGCTGGCACAGCACCAAGCCGAGAATCCCGAGGACCAGGATGGTGGTGGATTGCGGGTGGTCCGGCGGCGGACCGTACGGGTTACCGTAGGGCTGCTGCGGATAGCCGTACGGCGGTGGGTAACTCATGCGGGTGATGCTAGTTCCACAACGCGCCGGGCGGACCCGATGGTGTAGCTGGCCACACCCTCGATTCGGCGGTCAGCTCCATCGAGAACGCCGCGGTCGGCGAGAAGCATGGAGCCCATGACCGAGACGCAAGCCGAACCCACCCTCGTGCTCGACAAGCCGACCGCGCCGCCGGCCCCATCGGTGCTTTCGGCCGTCCTTCGCGCGCCGATCCAGGCCAGGACCTGGAAGGAGCTCGCCTACCTGATCACGGCGTTCGTGCTCGGGTGCGTCGCGGTCTGCTATCTGTTCTTCGGCTTCGGCGGCGGGCTCTACGCCTCGGTCTTCCTGATCGGCATCCCGCTGCTCGCGCTCGTGCTGCTCGGCGGCCGCGTCTGGGGACGGATCTACCGCGCGCTGTGCCACCACCTGCTCAGCACCCCGGTCGACGCGCCGCCCGCGTTCACACCGCAGCGCGGGCTGTTCGGCTTCCTGAAGAGCGCGTTCACCGACCGGGCCAGTTGGCGGGCGGCACTCTTCCTGCTCGCGCAGTTCGTGCTCGGTGTGGTGATCGGCTATCTGACGCTGGTCACCGTGGCGGTGGTGGTGTTCACCGCGATCTCGCCGATTCCGTGGATGCTGTTCGATCCGGTCAACATCGACGAGAACGGGGTCGAGCGCCACTCGCTGATGCAGTTCGGTTCGTTCTACGTCGACACCTGGCCGCGCGTGCTCGGGGTTTCCGCGGTGGGCATCATCGGCTGCTTCGCGCTGCCCTGGTTGGTGCGCGGCGTCTGCCACCTGCACCGGCTGCTCACCCTGTGGCTGCTCGCGGCCACCGTGCGGGATCGTCAGCTGGTCGAGCTGCGGGCCAGCAGGCGCGCCGCCGTCGAGGACGCGGCCGCCACCTTGCGCCGCGTCGGACGCGATCTGCACGACGGCACCCAAGCTCGGCTCGTCACCATCGCCATGGCGCTCGGTCGGGCCGAGGAACGCATCGCGGCGGGCGGCGACGCCACCGACCTGATCGCCGACGCGCACGCCAGCTCCAAGGAGGCGCTGACCGAACTGCGCGAGCTGGTCCGCGGCATCCATCCGCCCGCGCTCGAGCTCGGCCTCGCGCCCGCGCTGGAGACACTCACCGCACGCAGCGCGGTGCCGGTGGAGCTGCGGGTGCACCTGCCGCAGCGGCCGAGCCCGGCCATCGAGGCGATCGCCTACTTCTCCGTCGCCGAGCTGCTCACCAATGTGGTCAAGCACGCGCACGCCGACCGCGCGTGGGTCTCGGTGCTGCCGGACAGCGTCCGCACCATCGCGGTCACCGTGCGGGACAACGGAATCGGCGGTGTGCTACCACCCGCCGAAGGTGAGCGGGCGGTGGGCAGCGGGCTCGCGGGTCTCGCGGCGCGGGCGCGCGCGGTGGACGGCACCCTCACCGTGCACAGCCCCACCGGGGGGCCGACCGTGGTGACCATCCTGCTGCCCAAGGGAGATCCGCAGTGAGCACGCCGTTGCGAATCGTCATCGCCGAGGACAGCGCCATCCTGCGTGACGGACTGGCGGGGCTGCTCGTCGAGCGCGGCCACGAGGTGGTCGCGATGGTCGGCGATGCGAGCACGCTGAGCGACGTTGTCGGCGAACACAATCCCGATGTAGCCGTGGTGGACGTGCGGATGCCGCCCACCTTCACCGACGAGGGGCTGCTCGCCGCCATCGAACTGCGCAGGAAGTACCCGATGACGGGCGTGCTCGTGTTCTCGCAGTGGATCGAAACCCGTTATGCCACCGAGCTTCTCGCCGGTGGTGCGAGCGGCGTCGGCTATCTGCTCAAGGACAGGGTCGCCGACGTGCGCGACTTCGTCGACGCGCTGTACCGGGTCGCGACGGGCGGTACGGCGCTCGATCCCGAGGTGGTGAGTCAGCTGATGGGCGCGTCCCGCCAACAGGATTCGCTTGCCCGCCTCACCCCGCGCGAGCGCGAGGTGCTCGAGCTGATGGCACAGGGCTTGTCCAACAACGCGATCGCCGACGCGCTCACCGTCACCGAGCGTGCGGTCGAGAAGCACATCGGCAATATCTTCGCGAAACTCGATCTGCCGCCGTCGGATACGCATCATCGGCGGGTGCTGGCGGTGTTGCGGTTGAAGGGTTGAGACCCATCCCCGCGTCCATTCCAGGCCAGATCATCAGAGGCCAGACATCGCGCAGACCAGGTCTGGCACCTGCCTTGCGGAGTACGCCGACGAGCACTTTGCCAGCCGCGTCGGCTTGGCTTCGGGGCTAGCGCGCAATCGTGCAGGCCGCCGCGATTTCCTTCGTATCCCAGTAGAACGGGCGGATTTCGGTGATCCGGCCGTCTTCCACGCGGAGCGTCTGCAAGATCGGGAAGCGCAGCTCGCGTCCGGTCGCCCGGGCCCGCGCCCGCACCTCGGTGTGTACGACGGCCGTCTCTCCCGTCGCCAAGAACTGCTGGTCGACCAGCTCGAACACCTCCCACACCGCCGCCATCGTCGCGAAAAATCGCTCCAGCCCCGCGTGGCCCCGCCAGATGCCGCCGTACGGCATGCCCTCGGCCTGGTAGAGGACGACGTCCTCGGCGAAGAACGGGGCGAGGGTGGTGAACGAGGCGCGGCCTGGGCCGCCTGCGGCGAAGTAGGCCGCCTCCGCGGCATACATTCCGGTGAGGACGTCTGTGGTCGTTGCTTCTGAGGTCGTTGCGCTCGGCATGGAGACAGCGTGACGCCGGAGGCTGGGTGGGCGCTGGCGGAGATCGGACAGAGCGTTGGAGGTGCGGTTGCTGACCGTGGGTACCGAGTTCCGGAGAAGATCCGGCCCGATATTCGCAAGGTACCGAGTCGGAGGTCGGTGGCCGCTTATGCTTGAAAATGCGAGGTCAGTCGGGGTGTAGGCCGACCGACCAAGCCGGACGAAGTCCCCCCGGGCGCTGCCGGAGCGAAGGCGGAGGCACGTGCCGAAGGCGCCGCCGGGCTGAGTCCGTGCGAAACCGGAACGGACCAAGCGAAGGCGTGTCGCGCCCCGGCGGCGCCGCCGAGCGAAGTCCGCTCACAGCCGCGGATGGAGCGAAGCGGAGGTACGCCCGCGAGGCGCCGCCGAACGAAGTCCGTCCAGAGTCGCGCACGGCCGGAACGGAGGTCGAGGTACGCATGGACCACGCACGGATTCTGCGGGCGATACTCGGCGTCACCGCCGTGTACCTGGTGGTGCTGTGCTTCTGGCTCGGTTGGCTCGTGCACCGCACGCCGCCCGGCACGGTCCCGTTCCAGGTCGTCGCCCTCGTCGGACTCTTCGGTTCCTGCGTCGGCATCGGCATGCTGCTCGCCGCCCGCCCCTCCCGCGCCGACCGCAAACTCTGGCGCCACGGCCTCGAAGGCTGGGCCACCATCGAAGGCGTGCACCCCCTCGAGCGCACCGACCACTACAGCGAACTCACCGAACTCGACCTCGAACTGACCGTCCCCGGTTCCGAGACCTACCACGGCTCAGTCGTTTTCGACGTCATGCCCGCCGACAAACCGAAACTCGCCCTCGGCGAGACGATTTCGATCCGAGTAGATCCCGCGAACCGAGACCGCATCATCCTGGTGCTGTAGAAGCCCACCCGACCCCTGCCGCGTCGAGCCGGGCGGTTCCATCGAAATCGGTGGGTCGACGTCGGGAGGGCAGGCGGTTAGCGGCGGGTGTGGGCGTGGGGGTCGGCGAGGAGGTATTGGGCCGCGGCGTAAGTGGCGAGGATTATGCCCTCGGTGGTGTGGCGGGAGCGGGGGGTGTGGGCGAAGAGGCGGCGGAGGACGATGAGGCCGTCGGAGAGGGTGAAGAGGAGGGCGCCGAGGCCGAGGCGGCTGCGTGGGTCGGCGTCCGGGATGTTCAGGCCCGCAACGTTTTTCGCGCCGGGGGCGAGACCGGGGTCGGAGGCGAGGACGGCGGCCGTCCCGAGGGTGACGCCGTAGGCGGTGAGCGGGGTGGCGACGGTGGGCGCCTTGGCGCGCAGCAGACCGGCGGCGCCGAGCCAGGCGGCCACCCGGGGCAGGGCGATGGCGGCGGCGGGTCGGGCCCCGCGCCGCCACCACAGCGTCGAGTAACCGGCCTGCATGACAGCGAAGGAGGACGCGCCCGCGATGAGGCGGCGGTCGTCGTCGGGGTCGATGAGCAGGATGTCGCCGACGGTCGCCGCGCCGAGCGAGCCGAGCAGGATGGTGCGCTCGGTGGGGTCGATGTCGACGCCGCTGGTCGCCACGTCGGCGGCGAGCAGCGGCATCATCAGCGGCTTGGCGACCCACTGGAGCCTGTCGCGTCCGGTGAGCGCGCCGTAGACGGTCACGGCCGCGGCGGCGAGGAATCCGGCGCGGAACGGCCGCGCCGAGCCCGGGAACGATCCCTTCCGCGCCCGGGCTCCCTTGGCACTCATGTCAGAAGCTCGCCTCGGTCGGCGCGGGCGGCAACGTCACGACCTGGCCCGCGTAGCTGAGGCCGGCGCCGAAGCCGAGCAGCAGCGCCAGCTGGCCGCCCTTGGCCTTGCCCGTCACCAGCATTTCCTCCATGGCAAGCGGGATGGAGGCGGCGGAGGTGTTGCCGGTGTTCTCGATGTCGTTGGCCATCGGGATCTCGTCGGCCAGGCCGAGGTTCTTCTTCATCAGGTCGTTGATGCGGGCGTTGGCCTGGTGCGGGATGAAGACCTCGATGTCCTCCTTGGCCACGCCGGAGGCCTCCAGCGCGTCGGACAGCGCTCGCGGCAGGGTGACGGCGGCCCAGCGGAACACCCGCGGGCCCTCCATGCGCAGCGACATCCGGCCGACCGGCTCGACCTCGGGATCGGTGCCCTGCATGGCCTGGGCCTTGTTCATGAATTCCAGGAAGTCGACGTCCTGGGCGATCGCTTCGGCGTTCTCGCCGTCGCTGCCCCACACCGTCGGGGAGATGCCGTTCTCCTCGCTCGGGCCGACGACGACCGCGCCCGCGCCGTCGCCGAAGATCATGGCGGTGCCGCGGTCGGTCGGGTCGAGTCCGACGGTCATCGTCTCCGCGCCGATCACCAGCACGTAGTCGGCCGAGCCCGCGCGGATCAGGTCGGCGGCGACGCCGAGGCCGTAGCCGAAGCCGCCGCAGCCGGAGGTGAGGTCGAAGGCCGGGATGCCGTTGATGCCCAGGTCGGCGGCCACGGTGGGCGCGCCGTGCGGGGTGAGCTTCAGCCAGCTGGACGTGCACAGGATGAGCGCGCCGATCTTGGACCGGTCGATGCCGGTGTTGACCAGCGCGCGTTCGCCCGCGGCCGCCGCGATCGACCGCAGCGTCTCGTCACCGCTGATCCAGCGCCGGTTGCGGATACCCGTGCGCTCGTAGATCCACTGGTCGGTCGAATCGAGAACCTCGCACACCTCGTCATTGCTGACAATGCGCTGCGGTCGGTAGGCACCGATTCCGAGCATCGCAACATTTTCGCGACTCTTGTTTACTGCAATGCTCACCACAGGTGACTCACACGTCCTCTAACTGTCGGACAACCAAACCGTCGTCCAGGCTAACCCAGGGCAAGATCCTTCAGCCCGAGGATGGAGCGATACTCCAGCCCCTCGGCGGCGATCACCTGGTCGGCGCCCGTCTCCCGGTCGACGACGGTGGCGACGCCCACCACGGTCGCGCCCGCCTCGCGCAGCGCGCGCACCGCGGTGAGCGGGGAGTTTCCCGTGGTCGTGGTGTCCTCGACCACAAGCACCCGCTTGCCGACGATGTCGGGTCCCTCGATCTGGCGCTGCATGCCGTGGCTCTTGGCGGCCTTGCGCACGACGAACGCGTCGATGGGACGGCCGGGCGCGTGCAGCACCGCGAGCGCGACCGGGTCGGCGCCCATGGTGAGGCCGCCAACGGCGTCGAAATCCCAGTCCGCGACGAGCTCGCGTAGCAGTTTGCCGATCAGCGGTCCGGCGCGATGGTGCAGCGTCGCCCGCCGCAGGTCGACGTAGTAGTCGGCCTCCTTGCCGGAGGAAAGCGTCACCTTGCCGTGCACGACGGCGAGCTCGCGCACCAGCGCGGCCAGCTTCTCGCGGTCGGTCGCGGCTTCGCGGTCGGCGCCGAGCACGGAATCAGTGGTTGTCGCCTCGTCGATCATGTCTAAGTCCTTCCGCGTGAATTGAACAGGCCCCGATTCATTCGGACCTGCAGGGTTCGCGGGATGAGTCCGGCCACCGCGGTGATCGCTTTGTACTGCGCTCCGGGCACGCTGATCACCCGGTCCTTGTCCAGATCACTCAGCGAACCGGCGACGACCTGCTCGACGGAAAGCCACAACGGTCTCGGCAGCGAGGACATCTCGATACCGGCTCGCTCATGGAATTCGGTGTGGACGAATCCGGGGCACAACGCCTGGATCCGAACACCGGTTCCGGCGAGACCGCCCGCCAACCCTTCCGTGAAGGATACGACGTAGGACTTGGAGGCCGAGTAGGTCGATCCCCGACCCGGCACCAGACCCGCGACGCTGGCCACGTTGACGATCGAACCTTTCGCCGCGGCGATCATCGACGGCAGCGCCGCGTGGGTGAGCTGGAGCACGGAGGTGACGTTGACGTCCAGCTGCGCCTGCAACTGCTCGTAGGGCAGTGTCCAGAACTCACCGGAATGCGCGAAACCCGCGTTGTTGACCAGGAATTCGATGCCCTCGGCGGCGCGGGCGGCCACCTTCTCCCGATCGGCGGCCTGCGCGAGATCGGCGACGAACACCTCGGAGCGGGTGTCGAATTTGCGCTCGAGTTCGGCCGCTAGTTCCCGTAGCCGCTCCTCGTCCCTGGCGACCAGCACCATGTCGTAGCCGAGCGAGGCAAGCCGCAGCGCGAAGCCGTGGCCGATGCCGGAGGTCGGTCCGGTGATCAGCGCTACGGGGCGGGTGGCGCCGGGCAGGCGCGCGGGAACAGAACTGTCGGTCATCGCGGTGTCGATCCCATCGAGCTGGTCACTGCGGCACGGGGCCCTGATACGGACGGAATCCGGGGTGGAACGGGCCGCCGGGGCGGTCCTGCTCGTCGGCACGGGAGGCGGGCGGCTCGTCGTCCCAGTCGTCGCCGCGGCGCGATTCCGGGCGCCAGTCGTCGTCGGCCTCGTCGTCGGACCAGTGGTCCTCGCGCGTCCTCGCCCTCGCGTCGGGGACGACGGCCAGCGAGGGGCGGCGCGACTGCTCGCCCGCGGGCTCCCGCTCGTCCGGTTCGTAGTCCTCGTCGTAGCGGGGCTCGTCGTCGTCGAAGTCGCGGTCGTCGTCCGCGCCGGGCGGCAGCACGCGGGAGGCGCCGCGCACCGGCTCCGAACGCGCCTCCTCGGCACGGTCGCGGGTGCGCGGGTGCGGACGGCCCGGGTCGTGCTCGGACTTGTTCGTTCCGCGCGGGTCGCTGACCGGAGGCAGCACGTGCAGCAGACCGGACAGGCGCAGCACCGCGTCGATGGCGGACTCCCAATCCTTCGCCGCCGTACCGACATTCAGCATCCCGAGGGTCCAGTTGCCCTCGCTCCAGAGCATCTGCACGGTGTCGGGAAGCGTCTCGATGAACGCGACCATCCGCTGATCCACCGCGTGCCTGGCGATCTCCGGATTCGTCGCGAAGACGACCCGGTCGCCGATGGCGCCGAGCAGCTCCAGGTCCGCATCCTTCGGCGGGGACGCGGTCTTGAGCCGCATGTCGACGTCGATGTCCGAACCGATCTGGCGGCGCACCGCGACCAGCGTCGCGGCGTCCTCCAGGTCGAACAGAACGAACTTCTCGCCCTTGCGGATACCGGAGACCACGTCGACCGCCGACAGATAGCCGAGTTTGGCCAGCGCGCCGCGCCGCCACGTCGACGGAAGTGCCGGTTCCACCGACACGTAGGTGTACCCCTGGGCCTTGGCCCAGACCTGGCGCGCGTGACCGGTCCGCTGTCGCTGGACCCGATCGAAATACAGCAGCACGATCGCACCCACGAGTGCGATCGCCGCCAACCCGAACCACATAGCCGTCATCGCGGTCTACCCTAATAGGCCCGGCCGGTGGAAGGCCGCCTTTGGTACCGCGACGAGCCGCCCGTCTTGCGCCGCCCGACCTCCGCCACCGCGCCGCGGCGAGCGGAGGTGTGATCGCGGCTCATCTTCCGCCGCCGGGCAGCGCGGTGCTGATGATGATCCTGGCGCGGATCGATCCGTCCTGACCCTTGTCACCCTGCACCACGACCATGTCGCCGACGGGCAGGTCGGCGGGCTTGGCGCCGGAGAGCGAGATCACCTGGGTGAGTTCGTCGGTCGAGACGTTCACCGTGTTGCCGGAGACGGTGTCGATGGTGAGCTGGCCGCCGTTGTTGGCGCTGATGGTGCCCATGGTCGCGCCCAAGTCGTCGATTCCGGGCAGGCCGGGCAGACCGGTCGGGGACGGGTCACGCGGGGACGGGTTCTCCGTCGGGAACGCGCGACCGGTCGGGAACGGTGCGGTCGTGGTGCCGCCCGCCGTCGTGGTCGACGAGTCACGGCCGCCGAGCACCAGTCCGGCGACCACCCCGGCCACCGCGACGAGCGCGACGACGCCGAGCGCGAGCGCGATCCACAGACCCGTATTGCGTTTGGGCGGTGGCTGATCCATCGGCGGGCCGCCCGGCGGCGCACCCGCGGGCGGGACGCCGACGGGCTGGCCCGGCTGCCACTGGGTGCCGTAGGGGCTTTCGTAAGCGCCCCACTGCTGCTCCATCGGCGGGAGCTGTTTGGTGGCGTTCGCGGGCGGCGGACCCCACTCGAACTGCTCGGTCGACGGGTACCTCGTGGTATCTCCGGACGGGTCGTAGCCGGACGCACCCGGCGAACCGAGGTGCTCGGTCGGCGCATCCTCCGGCCGCTGCCCCCAGGGATCCTTCGGGTTCGTCATGCCATCCAGAGTAGGCGTACCTCCGCATTCGCTCCGGCCATGCGCAAGGCGTTTTCGACGGACTTCGTCCGACAGCGCCCGTGCTGCCCGTCTACCGTCACGTCCAGGTGAGCCGAGCTATTCCGCGAGCCACGCCGAACACGCGAACACCCCGCCCCGTGCGGGGCCGGGGCATCCGATTGCACTCACCTGCCGACGATCAACCCGTCGCCGTTGCCGCTGACGCCGACCTTCACGGTGTCGCCGTCGGTGACCTCGCCGGCGAGCAGTTCCTTGGCGAGGGTGTCGCCGATGGACTGCTGGATCAGGCGGCGGAGGGGGCGGGCGCCGTAGACCGGGTCGTAGCCGCGGACGGCGAGCCAGAACCTGGCCGAGTCGCTGACGTCCAGCTTGAGCCTGCGCTGGGACAGCCGCTTCTGCAGCTGGTCGAGCTGGATGTCGACGATCTGCTCGAGCTGCTCCTCGTCGAGCGAGTGGAACATGACCACGTCGTCGAGCCGGTTGAGGAACTCGGGCTTGAACGCCGAGCGGACCGCGTTCATGACGAAGTCCTTGTCGCCGCCAGCGCCCAGGTTCGAGGTGAGGATGAGGATGGTGTTGCGGAAGTCCACCGTGCGGCCCTGGCCGTCGGTGAGCCGTCCCTCGTCGAGCACGGCGAGCAGGATGTCGAACACATCCGGGTGCGCCTTCTCGATCTCGTCGAACAGCACCACGGTGTACGGCCTGCGCCGCACCGCCTCGGTGAGCTGGCCGCCCTGGTCGTAGCCGACGTAGCCGGGCGGCGCGCCCACCAGACGAGCCACCGAGTGCTTCTCGCTGTACTCGCTCATGTCGATCCGCACCATGGCGCGTTCGTCGTCGAAGAGGAAGTCCGCCAACGCCTTTGCCAGCTCGGTCTTGCCGACGCCGGTGGGGCCGACGAACATGAACGAGCCGGTCGGCCGGTTCGGGTCGGCGACGCCGGCGCGCGCCCTGCGCACCGCGTCGGAGACGGCCTGCACGGCCTCCTGCTGTCCGACGACGCGACGCCCGAGCTCGTCCTCCATGCGGAGCAGCTTCTGGGTCTCGCCCTCCATCAGCCTGCCCACCGGGATGCCGGTCCACGCGGACACCACCTCGGCGATGTCGTCGGGGCCGACCTCCTCCTTGAGCATCACCTCGCCGTCGGGCGCGGCGCCGTTGACCTTCTCGGCCTGCGCCAGCTCCTTCTCCAGCGTCGGGATCCGGCCGTAGCGCAGCTCCGCCGCCTTGCCGAGATCGCCGTCGCGTTCGGCGCGCTCCGACTCGCCGCGCAGACTCTCCAGCTGTTCCTTGAGCGAACGGACCTGATCGATGGCCTTCTTCTCGTTCTGCCACCGGGTGGTCAGCTGGTTGAGCTTTTCCCGGTCGTCGGCCAGTTCCTGGCGCAGCTTCTCCAGGCGCTGCTTGGAGGCCTCGTCGGTCTCCTTGGTCAGCGCGACCTCTTCGATCTCCAACCGCCGCACCGCGCGCTCGACTTCATCGATCTCCACCGGACGCGAGTCGATCTCCATGCGCAGCCGCGAGGCCGACTCGTCCACCAGGTCGATCGCCTTGTCCGGCAGGAACCGCGAGGTGATGTAGCGGTCGGAGAGGGTGGCCGCGGCGACCAGCGCGGAGTCGGTGATGCGCACGCCGTGGTGCACCTCGTAGCGCTCCTTGATGCCGCGCAGGATGCCGACGGTGTCCTCGACCGAGGGCTCGCCGACCAGCACCTGCTGGAAGCGGCGCTCCAGTGCGGCGTCCTTCTCGATGTGCTTGCGGTACTCGTCCAGCGTGGTCGCGCCGACCAGCCGGAGTTCGCCGCGGGCCAGCATCGGCTTGATCATGTTGCCCGCGTCCATCGCCGATTCGCCGGTCGCACCGGCGCCGACGATGGTGTGCAGCTCGTCGATGAAGGTGATGATCTGCCCCGCGCTGTTCTTGATCTCCTCGAGCACGGCCTTGAGCCGCTCCTCGAATTCGCCGCGGTACTTCGCGCCCGCCACCATCGCGCCGAGGTCCAATGCGACAACGGACTTTCCGCGCAGCGACTCGGGGACGTCACCCGCCACGATGCGCTGGGCGAGGCCCTCGACGATGGCGGTCTTGCCGACGCCGGGCTCGCCGATCAGCACCGGGTTGTTCTTGGTGCGGCGGCTCAGCACCTGGACGACGCGCCGGATCTCGGTGTCGCGCCCGATGACCGGGTCGAGCTTGCCGGAGCGGGCGGCCGCGGTGAGGTCGGTGGAGTACTTCTCCAGCGCCTGGTAGCTGCCCTCGGGATCGGGGTTGGTCACCCTGGCGCTGCCGCGCACGGTGGTGAACGCCTCGCGCAGCGCGTCGGCCGTCGCACCGTGCTTGGTGAGCAGCTTGGTGACGTCCGAATCGCCCCCGGCGAGACCGACGAGGACGTGCTCGGTGGAGACGTACTCGTCGCCGAGTTCGGTGGCCAGCCGCTGGGCCGCGGTGATGGCGCCGAGCGCCTCGCGCCCGAGGTTCGGCGTCGTGGTCGCGCCGGTCGCCCTCGGCAGCCGGTCGACGATGTCCTGCGCCTCGCGCCGAACCGTCGCGGGGTCGACGCCGACGGCCTTCAGCAGTGGGGCGGCGATGCCGTCGGTCTGATCGAGCAACGCCACCAGCAAGTGCGCCGGACGAATCTCCGGGTTGCCCGCGGCCGACGCCGCCTGGAGGGCAGCGGTCAGCGCCGCCTGGGTCTTGGTGGTGGGATTGAACGAGTCCACAAGTCACCTTCCTCGAGTCGATTCCGCAGCATCGAGTGCCCTTCCCGCACGCGATCACGCGCGGGCTCGTGCTGTTCCAATCGGTCCAACGTGCGAGAGGTTGAGTCTGTTCCGCTCAAGTTTAAAAATTTTCCGGCCCGCCACCCGGCCGATTCCGCGGCTCAACGCTACGCCGCGCCATCGCCGAATGCGATGAATCACGGCGTCGGTGGTGTAGGGATGCATACGAGCACCACAAACGGTTAGTTGATGCATCACCCTTCAGCCGAACCGAGGAGCGGAACCGATGCGCGCGATCGTGATACGGAAGTTCGGAGAACCCGTCGAGCCTGCCGAGATGCCGGAACCCGAGCCGGGCGCGCAAGCGGTCAAGGTGCAGCTCGACGCCGCGGGCGTCAACCCCTTCGACCTGAAGATGGCCAAGGGCATCCTGGAAGGCAGGATGCCGCACGACTTTCCGGCGATCCTCGGCGTGGACGGTGCGGGCAGCATCGCGGCGGTAGGCCCCGGCGTCACCAAGTTCGAGATCGGCGATCGGGTGGTCGGCAAGTTCCTCGTCCCGCCCGCCGGGCACGGCAGCTTCGCCGAGTTCTCGGTGCTCCCGGAGGACGCGACGCTGGTGCCCATCCCGGAATCGGTCACCACGATGGCGGCCGCCGCGCTGCCGACCGCGGGCGTCACGGCGCAGGACCTGGTCGACGCGGCCCAGATACGGCCCGGCCAGAAGGTGCTGATCGTCGGCGCCACCGGCGGTGTCGGATCGTTCCTCGTGCAGCTGGCCAATATGGCGGGCGCGCACGTCATCGCGACGGCGCGCGGCGACGCGGCCGACCAGATGGCCAGGCTTGGCGCGGCGGAGACGGTGGACTACACCCGCGCGTCCGTCGCCGATTCGGTGCGGTCGACCGAACCCGGCGGCATCGACGTGCTCTTCGATCTGGTCAGCCCGCCCGAGGCGCTCGCGCCGCTGACCGAACTCGTGCGCGCGGGCGGCGCCGTCTACACCACCGTCTTCTCGGCCGACGAGGCCGCGCTGCGTGAGCGCGGGCTACGCGGCGGGAACTTCGAGTCCAAGGGCCGGGCGCCGGAACTGACCCGGCTGCTCGATCGCGTCGCGGCGGGCGACGTGGTGGTGCCAATCGACGCGACCGTCCCGCTGGAGGAAGCGCCCGCCGTGCTCGGCGCGACGGGCGCGCGCGGCAAGACCGTCCTGGCCATCTGAGCCGCGAAATGAGCGCTCGCCTGGTCGAATTCGGCCTCTTCCTGATCCCCGACGCCGACGACTACCGCCAGCTCACCGAGCTGGCGGCCTACGCCGAATCCGCCGGGCTCGACCTCATCGGCATCCAAGACCACCCTTACCAGCGCCGCTTCCTCGACACCTGGACCCTGATCACCGCGCTCGCCGTGCACACCGAACGGATCACCTTCTTCCCCGACGTCGCGAACCTGCCGCTGCGCAACCCCGCGGTGCTCGCCAAATCCGTTGCCTCCCTGGACATCATGACCGGCGGACGGATTCAGCTCGGGCTCGGAGCCGGCGCGTTCTGGGACGCCATCGCGGCCATGGGCGGTGAGCGGCTGAGCAAGGGCGAGGCGGTGCGGGCGCTGGCCGAGGCGATCCACGTCATCCGCGCGATGTGGAGCGACGAGCGCGCGGTCCGGGTGCCCGGTGCGTTCCACCGACTCACGGGTGCGCACCCCGGCCCGCGTCCACGGCACGATCCCGGCATCTGGCTCGGCGCGATGGGACCGCGCATGCTGACCTTGACCGGCACGCTCGCCGACGGCTGGCTGCCCTCGGCCGCCTGGGCGCCGCCCGAGTTCCTCACCGAGGCGGGCAAGCGGATCGACGACGCGGCGGTGGGCGCGGGCCGGAACCCACACGCGATCCGCCGTGTCTACAACGTCTCGGGCACCATCACCGACAACGGCGTCGACCACGGCTTCCTGGAGGGTCCGGCGAGCCGGTGGGTGGACGATCTGACCGCGCTGCACGCCGAGCAACGCATCGACGGCTTCGTCTTCTGGCCCACCGAGGGCGACCCGACCGAACAGATCCGCCGCTACGCGGAGCAGGTAGCCCCCGCCGTTCGCGCAGCCGTTGCGGGGACCTAGGCCTACTACCTCGTCACATCCGGTCGTCGCACTCGCCAAGCTTGGTTATTCTGGTCGGTGGCCCAACGATGGGGCCGAGCGCAGCGAGGCAGCAGCGGGCGCGTGAGCGCCGCGAGAGCAGGCCGGGCCGACATCCCGAGCTGCCGACTTAGCCGAGGGATAACTCGGAGCGGTCGAGAGCAAGCTGCGCATACCCACACGACCATGGACTTTTCGGGGATACTTGTACCCCGAAGGACCGCCGGTTACGGCCAGTCCCTGCGCAGCAGTCGATAGCGGATGCGCAGCTACAAGCGGGAAGGAAGGGAATCTCGTCGTGGATGCGCGTTCGGCAGCGCTGGTCCGCGCCAATTTCCGTTCGGTGAGCGAGTCACCGGGCGGACCCGAGCGGTTGATCAGTGCGTTCTATGGTCATCTGTTCGCCGAGAACCCGCGTTTGCGCGAGCTGTTCCCGCCCGCGATGGACATGCAACCGAAGCGGCTGGCCACGGCCATCCAGTTCGTGCTCGACCACCTGGAGGATTGGGACCGCGCGCAGAAGTTTCTCGAGCAGCTGGCGCGCGACCATCGGAAATACGGCGTCGAGGCCGCACACTACGACCAGGCGGGCCGCGCGCTGCTCGCCGCGTTCCGCGTGTACAACGGCGCGATGTGGAACCGTCAGCTCGAAGAGGGCTGGCGCGACATCACCATCCTGATCTCGGCGTCGATGGCCATCGGCGCCAACTCCGACAAGTCCCAGCCGTACTGGGAGGCGACGGTGGTCGGCCACCGCAGGGTGCTCGAAGACCTGGCCATCGTGCGTTTGCAGTCGGATTCGCCCGTGCCCTACCAGGCCGGGCAGTACGTGCCCGTCGCCGTGCCGCAGCGGCCGAAGATGTGGCGCTACTTCTCACCGGCGATCCCGTCGAATCCCTACGGCGAGATCGAATTTCACGTGCGCAAGATCCGCGGCGGCTGGGTGAGCCCGGCCATCGTCAACGAGACGCAGGTGGGCGATCGCTGGCTGATCGGCGGCCCGCTCGGCGGCCTGCACGTCGACCGCGACGCCGGGCGCGACGTGCTGCTGATCGGCGCGGGCACCGGCATCGCCCCGCTGCGCGCCCAGCTCATCGAGATGAGCCAGCGCGGTATCAACCCGCGCGTGCACTTCTTCATCGGCGGCCGCTACCCGTGCGATCTCTACGACGTGGAGAACATGTGGCAGCTCTCGCAGAGCAATCCGTGGCTCACCATCGTCCCGGTCTGCGAGCAGAAGACCAACCCGTGGTGGTACCCGCACCCCGCCGCCGACGCGCCCTACGGCATGCACCGCACGCTGGTCGGCAATCTGGGCGCGGTGGTGGCCAGCTTCGGCGCATGGGCCGACCGTCAGATCCAGATCGCGGGCTCGGCGCGGATGATCGCCGACACCCGCAGGGCGCTCATCGCGGTCGGGACGCCGGAGCACGTCATCAGCTGCGATCCCGTCTGATCCACCGCGGCCCGCGCCGCACAACTACAAAAGGAGTTCTCATGACGGAGCCGGGCGCGCTCGGCAACGGAGTCGCGCAAGCGGAGTGGACCTCGACCGTCGTCGGCCACCACCGCTTACGCCACGACGTGGCGGTGATCCGCCTGATCGGCGAGTTCGTGCCGTTCGTCGCGGGCCAATCCGTCGAGGTCAGGGTTCCGCAGCAGCCCGGAGTTCGCCGCAGGCTCTCCCCCGCGCTACCGCCCTCGCTGGACGGCAAGCTGGAGTTCCACGTGCGCACCGTGCCCGGCGGCTGGCTCAGCGGCTCGCTGGTCGCCGACACCCAGCCGGGCGACGAGTGGCGCATCGCCGCGCCACAGGGCGCCTTCACCGTCGACCCGGAGGGCGACGAGGTGGTGATGATCGCGGGCGGCACCGGCTTGGCGCCGATGCGTTCGCAGATCCTGGAGCTGGCGCGGGTGCCGGAGCCGCCGCGCACCTACCTGTTCGTCGGCGGCACTTCCCCGCGCGACCTGTACGCCGCCGACATGCTCTACCTGCTCGCCGAGGAGTTGGACTGGCTCACCGTCGTGCCGGTGGTGGAGAGCCTGGAGGACCCGAACTGGGAAGACGAGTGGTACGAGCAGACGCGCGTCGACATCGGCTTCCCCGCGGACGAACTGCTCGAGGGCACCCTCGCCGACGTGATCGCCTCACACGGCGCCTTCGATCACCACCAGGTGCTCGTCTGCGGTTCCCCCGCGATGACGCGGGCCACGCTGGATCGGCTGGTCGAGACCGGCACGCCCGCCGAACGCATTCAGTACGAAGGGCTTTGACAGCCATCGTTCCGGCGAAGGCCGGGATCCAGTCGCAGACCCGCGGATAGTCGTCACCCGCTTGGATCCCGACCTTCGCCGGAACGACGACTCAGAACAGCGGATCGTGCCGGATGTTCTTGGTCTGGGTGCCCGCCGCCATCAGGCGGAACTTGGTGGTCTGCACCATCGAGGGCGAGCCGACGATCTGCACGTCGCGATCGGCCCACGGCCCGTAGCTGGCGACGACCTTGCCGATCTGGCCGGTCATGCGCGGCTCGAGGCCGGGCCAAATTCGCTCGACCTCCCCGGCTTCGTAATGCCACCAGGGGTTTTCGTCGCTCTCGCTGACCGGCGTGACGGTCAGCCAGCGGTTGGCCATGGCCAGTTTGCTCAGCGTCTCCAGATCGTAGAGATCGCACGGGTGATGCCCGCCGACGAACAGGTGCACCTTCGGGTTGGTTCGCCGCAGCGCCATCTGCATGAGCTGGGCGCGCAGCGGCGCGATACCGGTGCCGCAGCCCACCATGAGCATTTTGCGTTTGGTGTTGCGCGGCACGCCGAGTCCGCCGAGCGGCGAGCCGATCAGCCACTGATCACCCACCTGCGTCTGGCCGACGATGGCCGGGCTGACCCAGCCGCCGAGCACGCCGCGCACGTGGAACTCGATCTCGCCGTTGGCATTCGCGGGGACGGCGGGTGAGAGGTACCGCCACATCCGCGGACGCGACGGGATCTGCACGCTCATGTATTGGCCCGCGGCGTATTGCATCGGCTGGTCGAGCTGTAATCGCACGATGGCCAGATTGCGTAGGACGAGCCGGTTCTCCAGCACTCGGCCGGACCAGACGGCGGGTGTCACCTCCTTCTCGGCGGCGCCCATCATGGTTTCGCCGATGACCGTCAGGCCCTCGTCCCAGGCCCTTTCGACCTCGTCGGTCCACATCTCGGTGCCAGCGAAGCGCCGCATCGCGGTCTTCAGCGAAGTGGCCACCGCGACGTAGTGTTCGGCTTGCACACCGTATTTGCGGTGATCGCGGCCGAGTTGGGCAAGGAACGGCAACAGCTTGTTCGGTTCCTCGAGCCGGTCGAGCGCGTAACCGATGGCTTTGACCAGACGGTCACGCTGCGAATCCATTGCGGCGGGGAAGAAATCGCGGACCTGCGGATAGTCCGAGAACAGGATCGCGTAGAACGACCTGGCTAGTCTTTCCGGCCCCCCTTCCTCCGCAGCAACCGCCTTGAACGTCGTTCTGATCAAAGCGACAGTCCGCGAATCCATTTGTGTCACAACCCCATTTCGCACTAGAACACAATGCGCGCCGGCGAGTGAGGTGCTGCGGGACACTCGACAGCAGCCGATGCCAAGGAGTGTAAGCGAGGTTAGCCAGCAACGGAATGCCACCGTCGAACATCACGCGTGTAATTCCACCAAAACAAGAATCGGAAGAGTAAAACTCGCAAATAACAGACCGAAAGACTGCGCTAGAGCGGCTAATTCGGTCATATCTCCACCGAATTCGCGCGCCCCGCTTTGCAAGACTCGTCCAGTTGACCCGGGCCGAGCGACCCTGTGGCAACCCTTTGTGCGCCATCGAAGTTCGCGCGAGAGCAACTTCCGCGCATCCCGGCGGGCACGAAAGAAGAGAACCGCTCGGTTCGATACATCGTACGAATTCGACCGCGAAAAGACTTGCGCGCCAGCAAACTCGGGCACTTTTCAGCAAACTTGCACTGATAATCGCGCAGAGCGTCCTGCGCATTTCGCACACAGGGCGAACTACTGATCAATTGACCAGAAATAGCGAAGGGCCCCGCTCCGACCGGAAAGAGTCGGCAGCGGGGCCCGAGAACCCTTCGCCTCAGCGCTTGTTGCGTGGCTTCCACACCACAAGCGCCGTACTGCGCTGCGGCGGAGAGAGATCCGGACGGTAGCCCGCCCGCAGCCGCTCCAGCTCCGCACGCGTCTGGGCGAGTTGCTCGCGCAATTCCTCGACCTGATTGGTCAATTCGATGATGCGTTTGATGCCCGCCAGGTTCACGCCCTCGTCTTGGGACAGCCGCTGCACTTCGCGCAGCAGCTCGACGTCCCGCGCCGAGTAACGTCGCCCGCCACCCGAAGTGCGTTGCGGCGTCACAAGTCCAAGGCGGTCATAGGTACGCAGGGTCTGCGCGTGCATGCCCGCCAGCTGTGCCGCGACCGAGATCATGAAGAACTCGGTTCGCGACCCACCGGACGCTTTCTTCGGATCAGTGGACATCACGCACCTGCCCATCCCGCACGAGGATCGAATCCGCTGGACTTCTCCGCCTCCTGGTAGCGCTTCAGCGCGTCGACGGCATCGCTGTCCAGTTTCTGCGGCACCGCGACCTTGACGGTGACCAGCAGGTCACCGGCGCCGCCGCCGCGCTTGGGAACGCCGCGGCCGCGCACCCGCAGGATCCGGCCGTCGGCGGTGCCCGGCGGCACCTTGACGCCGACGCGCCCTTCCAACGTGGGCACGGAAACCGTTGTGCCGAGCACCAACTCAGCGTAACTGACCGGCAGCACCAGAGTCAGGTCGTCGCCGTTGCGGCCGAAGACCTTGTCCTGGCTGACGTGCACGGTGACATACAGGTCGCCCGAAGGCGCACCGCGCAGTCCCGCCTCACCCTGTCCGGTCAACCGGATCCGCTGGCCGTCGCTGACGCCGGGCGGAATCCGCACCGTGATGGTGCGGGTGCGGTTCTGGATGCCGTTGCCGTGGCAGTCGGCGCACGGGTCGTCGATGATCGAGCCGGAACCCCGGCACTCGTCGCACGGCTCGCTGAAGCCGAACGCACCCTGGTTGCGGCTGACCACACCGGTGCCGTTGCAGATGGGGCAGACCCGGGGACTTGTCCCCGGCTTCGCGCCGCTGCCGTGACACGTGGTGCACGGCGACGGACTCGTCATCCGCAGCGGAACGGTGACGCCCTGCGCGGCCTCACGGAAACCGAGGGTCGTCTCGGTCTCCACGTCGGCGCCGCGCCGCGGGCGGCTCGCGGTGCGCGAACCGCCCCGGTTGAACAAGCCACCGAGCAGGTCGCCGAGTCCGCCGTCGCCCGTGGTCGCGCCGCCGAAGATGTCGCCGATGTTGAAGTCCTGCGAGAAACCGCCCCCGCCACCGGGTGTGAACCCGCCGCGCGGATAACCGCCGCCCGCGAAGAGCTTTCGCGTGTCGTCGTACTCTTTGCGCTTGGCCGGATCCGACAGCACGGCGTGCGCCTCGCTGACGGCCTTGAAGCGCTCCTCGGCCTTGGTGTCACCCGGATTGGCGTCCGGATGCAGGTCGCGGGCGAGCTTGCGGTAGGCCTTCTTGACCTCGTCCTGCGAAGCGCTGGAGGAGATACCCAGCTCCTTGTAGAAGTCCTTTTCGATCCACTCCCGTTGGCTCACCGAGTATCTCCTCCTTTCGCAGTGTTAATTGTCGTCCGCATTGGCATCTACATCCGATGCCTCGTTCGCGGCCAGATCGGCCACGCCATCGGTTACCCCGACGAGCGCGTGCCGAAGCACCCGATCGCCGAACCGATAGCCCTTGCGCATCACGACACCGAGCACCGGATCCGCGCCGGAACCCTCGTGCTGCACGGCCTCGTGCAGAGTCGGGTCGAAGGGCTCGCCCTCCGCGCCGAACTCCTCGAGGCCTTGCTTGCGCAGCGCGTCGACCAGCTTGTCCGCCACCGACTTCAGCGGTCCGGACTCCAGGTCGCCGTGGGCCCGAGCGCGATCCAGATCGTCGAGCACGCCCAGCAGTTCGGTGACGACGGCCGCCTTGGCGCCGTCGATGGCGGCCTTGCGGTCGCGCTCGACGCGGCGCCGGTAGTTGGCGTATTCCGCGGTCAGCCGCTGCAGGTCGGCGGTGCGCTCGGCCAGCTCGACACTGATCGTGTCGGCCAGCGTCTCGGCTGCCTCGGGAGTCCCGACGCCGTTGCCTTCCGCACCGTTCCCGCCCTCGGGGCCGGGCCCGGCCGCGGTGTCCGCGACCGGCTCCCGAACCTCACCGGTGGCCGGGTCGACCTTGCGCTTGTCGACGAAGGTGATCGGCTCCTGTGCCGAATCGCCCTGGTTGTCCTCGGTCACTTCTTCTCCGTGTCGACCGGCTCGTCGACGACCTCGGCATCAACGACCTGGTCGTCGTTCGCGGAGCTGGACGCGCCGTTGCCGGACGCGGCCTGCTCGGCGGCGGAGGCCTCGTAGATGGCCTGGCCGAGCGCCTGCGACTCGGTGGCGAGCTTCTCCACCGCGGACTTCACGGCCGCGATGTCGGTGCCCTTCAGCGCCTCGTTGGCCTCGGCGATGGCCGCCTCGACCTTGGACTTGACGTCCGCGGGCACCTTGTCCTCGTTCTCCTTGATGAACTTCTCGGTCTGGTGCACCAGCGACTCGGCCTGGTTGCGGGTCTCCGCCTCCTCGCGACGCGCCTTGTCCTCGGCCGCGTGCGCCTCGGCGTCCTTCACCATCCGGTCGATCTCCTCCTTGGACAGGCCGGAGCCGTCCTGGATCTTGATCGTGTTCTCCTTGCCGGTGCCCTTGTCCTTCGCGGTGACGTGCACGATGCCGTTGGCGTCGATGTCGAAGGTGACCTCGATCTGCGGCACACCGCGCGGGGCCGGGGGGATGCCGGTCAGCTCGAAGGAGCCGAGCAGCTTGTTGTGCGAGGCGATCTCGCGCTCACCCTGGAACACCTGGATCTGCACCGACGGCTGGTTGTCGTCGGCGGTGGTGAAGGTCTCCGAGCGCTTGGTCGGGATGGTGGTGTTGCGCTCGATGAGCTTGGTCATCACACCGCCCTTGGTCTCGATGCCCAGCGACAGCGGGGTCACATCGAGCAGCAGGACGTCCTTGACCTCACCCTTGAGCACACCGGCCTGCAGGGCGGCGCCGACGGCGACGACCTCGTCCGGGTTCACGCCCTTGTTGGGCTCCTTGCCGCCGGTCAGCTCGCGGACCAGGTCCGAGACGGCGGGCATACGGGTCGAACCGCCGACGAGGACCACGTGGTCGATGTCGGCGACGTTGATGCCCGCGTCCTTGATCACGGACTGGAACGGCGCGCGGGTGCGGTCGAGCAGGTCCGAGGTGATCTTCTGGAACTCGGCGCGGGTCAGCTGCTCGTCGAGGAACAGCGGGTTCTTGTCCGCGTCGACGGTGATGTAGGGCAGGTTGATCGAGGTCGACTGCGACGACGACAGCTCGATCTTGGCCTTCTCGGCGGCCTCGCGCAGCCGCTGCATGGCCATCTTGTCCTTGGTCAGGTCGATGCCCGAGCTGCCCTTGAACTTGTCGACCAGCCACTTGACGACGCGCTCGTCCCAGTCGTCGCCACCGAGGTGGTTGTCACCGGAGGTGGCGCGGACCTCGACGACGCCCTCGCCGATCTCGAGCAGCGAGACGTCGAAGGTGCCGCCACCGAGGTCGAAGACCAGGATGGTCTGTTCCTTGTCGCCCTTGTCCAGGCCGTACGCCAGCGCGGCCGCGGTGGGCTCGTTGACGATGCGCAGCACGTTCAGACCGGCGATCTGACCGGCTTCCTTGGTCGCCTGGCGCTGCGAGTCCTCGAAGTAGGCGGGCACGGTGATGACCGCGTCGGTGATCTCCTCACCGAGGTAGGCCTCCGCGTCGCGCTTGAGCTTCATCAGCACGCGGGCGCTGATCTCCTGCGCGGTGTACTTCTTCTCATCGATGCCGACGGACCAGTCCGTGCCGATGTGGCGCTTGACGGAGCGGATGGTGCGGTCGACGTTGGTGACGGCCTGGTTCTTCGCAGGCTGACCGACCAGCACCTCGCCGTTCTTCGCGAAAGCGACGATCGACGGGGTGGTGCGCGATCCTTCCGAGTTGGCGACGACCACCGGCTCGCCGCCTTCGAGAACGGCGACGACCGAGTTCGTGGTCCCGAGGTCGATTCCGACCGCACGAGCCATGTTGTTTCCTCCTGATTGACGTTCTTGCTTGTGTCGGTGCCGGGCGAGTCCGGCCCGCCCTACGGCGTGTCTTGCGACCGCCGCGAGACCTCGCCCCTAGCACCTCACGGAGCACGGTCCCAGCAACGCTGAGCGTGGTCGGCTCAATCCTGCACCCGATCCACACCGGGCGTCAACTCAAACTTGAGTCCGACGCGCTCAACGTCGTCGACAAGCTCAACCTCCGACCTGCGCGACCTATTCCCGAATCTTTAAATTGACCTACGGGTACAAAACTGGCTAGGCTCGATCGCGTGGGCAGGCCGAAACAGTTCGATCCGGACGCCGCCGTCGCGCGGGCGACCGAGGTTTTCTGGCGCAAGGGCTATGCCGACACGACCCCGCAGGACCTCGTCGACGCGCTCGGAATCGGAAAAGGCAGCCTCTACAACACCTTCGGCAGCAAGCACGCGCTGTTCGAGCGGGCGCTCGAGCACTACCGGGACAACCAGTCCGCGACCGTCACGGGACTGCTCGAGCAATCCGGACCGGTCAAGGAGCGGCTGCGCGACGCGTTACGGCTGGTCGCGGAGGCCAATCTCACCGATCCGGATCGCCGCGGCTGCCTCGCGGTGAACACGGCGGCGGCACTCGGTGGCGTGGACGCGGAGGCCACCGCGCTGGTCGGGCGGATGTTCGACCGCACAGAGGCGGCGTTCCAGGCCGCCATCGAGGAAGGGCAGCGCGCCGGGGAGATCGACCGGGGACGGGATCCGCGGGCGACGGCGAGCATGCTGCTGAGCACGTTGGTCGGGATGCAGGTGTTGTCCAAGACGGCCGACGGGCCGGACCGTTCGATGCGCACGATCGACGCGGTGATCGACTCGCTCTGAGCTCCCCGCTTTCCGGCAGCTTTCGCATACCCCAGTTTTGTACCTCTAGTTAAAGAATGGAAGGCAACATGGATCTCCAGCTCAACGGCAAGACCGCGGTCGTCACCGGCGCCAGTCGGGGCATCGGGCTCGCGACGGTGCGTCGGCTGACCGCCGAGGGCGTGCGCGTCGTCGGCGCGGCGCGCAAACCCACCGCCAAACTCGAGGCGGCGGGTGCGGTGCCCGTGGCGGTCGACCTCGCCGCGGCCGAGGGTGCGGACGAACTCGTCGCGCGCGCGACGGCCGAACTCGGCGGCATCGACCTGCTTGTCAACAATGTCGGCGGCGGCGACACGGTGGACATCGGCGGATTCGCGACGATCGACGACGCGCACTGGCGGGAGATGTTCGACCTCAACCTCTTTGCCGCTGTTCGGGTGACCAGGGCGGCACTGCCGTTCTTGACCGACGGCGGCGGCGCGATCGTGAACGTGTCGTCGATCGGCGCGCGCCGCCCGGCCGGACCGCCGCTGGCCTACCACGTCGCCAAGGCCGCGCTCACCGCGTTCGGCAAGGGGCTGTCCGAAGAGCTTGGACCGCAAGGGGTTCGGGTCGCTACCGTGTCCCCTGGTCCGGTGCGGACCGATATCTGGGAGGCGCCGGACGGTTTCGGCGGAAAACTGGCGGCGGCTGTCGCGCTGGAGCAATCCGAATTCTTGAATCACGTGCCCGCGCGGATGGGGATGGTGACGGGGCGGATCACGGAGCCGGACGAGGTCGCGGCGCTGATCACGTTCCTGCTTTCGGATGTGGCCGGCAGCATCACGGGGTCGGATCATCTGATCGACGGGGGGATCGTCAAATCGGTCTGAAAGGCATGCTGGCACACCATGAGGCGGACGACGGTGAATCTATCCGACGAGCTCGATGAGCGGCTGCGCCATGAGGCGCGGCGGCGCGGCGTCACGATCGCCGAGCTGACTCGGGAAGCCATCGTGCAGTACCTGTCCGCGCCGACCGAAGGCCGTCGGCAGTTCGGCGCCGCGGCGGCGGGGCGCAGTCGACGTTCGGATGTGTCGAGCCGGATCGATGAGATCCTGAGCCAGGAGTGGGGCCGACAATTGCGTTGATCGGCAGGTCGTCCTCGCGACGGTCGTCATCCTCGCCGTCGCGTAGCTCGTCTCCGGTCGTGAGGACGAGCGGCGGCGCGATCCGTTCATGCCGCCGTGGCGCGAAACCGGTTTGCGGTCCAGCCGAGTCGAAGCATGGACGGGACACCGCCGCGACAGGTTGACATGGAGCGCACTCCAACTCATAGCGTTCTGTGCCGGAACGTTTTTCGAGCACAGGAGGTAGCACCATGATCGACGGCCGCATCCGGCATCTCGGCGAACTCGCGGTCTCCGCGCAGGGCCTGGGGTGCATGGGAATGAGCCACGCGTACGGCGCGGCGGACGACGATCAGTCGATCGCCACGCTGCACCGCGCCCTCGACCTCGGCGTGACTCTCCTCGACACCGCGGACTTCTACGGCTCCGGCCACAACGAGGAGCTGATCGGCCGGGCCATCGCCGGGCGCCGCGACGAGGTCGTGCTCGCCACGAAGTTCGGCTTCGCCAACCGCCTCGGCGAACCCACCTCGATCCGCGGCGACGCCGCCTACGTGCGGCAGGCGTGCGACGCGTCGCTGCGCAGGCTCGGCGTCGACCACATCGACCTCTACTACCAGCATCGCGTCGATCCGCAGGTGCCGATCGAGGAGACCGTCGGCGCCATGGCCGAGTTGGTTCGGGCCGGAAAGGTCCGCCACCTAGGACTTTCCGAGGCGAGCGCGTCGACCATCCGGCGGGCGCACGCGGTGCATCCGATCGCCGCGCTGCAGAGCGAGTGGTCGCTGTGGACCCGCGATCTGGAGGCCGAGATCGTCCCCGTCTGCCGCGAACTCGGGATCGGTATCGTCCCGTTCTCCCCGCTCGGCCGCGGCTTCCTGACCGGCAGATACAACTCGGTCGCCGAACTGGCGGAGAACGACATGCGCCGCGGTCAGCCGCGTTTCGCCGACGGCAACCTGGAACAGAACCTGGCGATCGTCGCGAAACTCGACGAACTCGCTACGACGAAGGGCGTCACCGCGGGCCAACTCGCCCTGGCCTGGGTGCAGCACCGGGGCGACGACGTGGTCCCGATCCCCGGCACCCGACGTCAGCGCTACCTCGAGGAGAACCTCGCCGCCCTCACCGTCGAGTTGTCTCCCGAAGACCTCACCGCCATCGAATCCGCCGCTCCGCCCTCGCAAATCGCCGGCCGCCGCTACGACCCGACCAGTCTCACCTTCGTCAACGGCTGAGGCGCGAGGAGTTCGGGGCCTCGTGGTGCTGTCGTCACGGCGCCGCGTGAACCGGGGCGTCCCGCAGTCAGCGGTCGTCGTGCCGCAGCGACCGCGACGACGCATCCGGGGACGGCACAACCGGCGACGCAACGTACGTCGGCTGGCGAAATACCTGCGGTGGAGCCGATACCGGGGGTTGTATCGGCGGCGACGACAACGCGGCCGGACGGTGGTCTGGGCCGCGGTGGGGCCGGATGGACTTCGAGGCTTAGTGGCTTCACACCGACCGGAGCCGGGCTATCTCGGCGTGATTGGCCCAGGGGTCCAGGGTGATCGCGGCTGCCCAGGCGTGTGCGGCGGGTGCGCGGCGGTCGAACAACTCGATCCAGGTTTCAATGGCTTCGCGAGTGTCGTGCACGCGGGTTGGGGTCTGGCGGAGTTCGCCCAGGTGTAGGTAGCTCAGTGCCGTGTAGGCCCGGGCGCGCGCATCGAAAATCGTTGCGGTGCAGAGGTCGGAGCCCTCGGCATCCGACCCGGGCTCCGCCGTACCGGCTTCGGCGACGAGTCCACCGCTCGTCCGGTGCGCCAGTCCGAATGCCCACAGCAGCTCGCCGAACCGGCGCAGCAACCATTCGGCGGACTCGAGGATCGGCGACCGTGCGGCATCGGGATCGAGGACGACCGCGGTGTGCGCCATGTCGTGGGTGGCGGGGTCGCTGGCGCGGGCGAAACCCCAGAAGTGGACCGTGCCGGAACCGGACGCGGCCGGGTCGGTGCGGCATTCGGTCAGCATGGCCCCGAGCATCGCGTCGATCACGGCGCGCGGTGGATATCGCAGGACGGGGCCGGTCGCGGTCGGCATGGATGGCTGTTTTGGCTTGGGCCGCCGACGATTTCGTCGAGTAGGCATGTTGTTCCTTCGGTAGGTCACCGGGGCGGTCAAGGGAATTCACCGGGTGGGCGGGACGTGTTCGCGTTCCGCGCGCACTACCTCCCCGTCCGGGACCGGTCCCGGACGCGCTGGTGCGCCGACCCGCGCCCATGTGCTCGGCGGGCACACCGTCTCCAGATCGAAGTTCTCGCAGATCCGCGCGGGCCGGTCGTCGACGTGGGCCAGGTCGTGGACAACGATCGCGACGATCCCCGCCGCCGCCGCGAGCCCGAGCACGAACCCGACCGGATCGGCGCAATCGTCGGGCGGCCGCACCGTATACACGTACCGATAGCCCATGGCCCGCGCATGCCTCCGCACGGCGACCTCGTGCCGAGCGGCGGCCTGTCCCGACACCCCGCCCCGCACGAACCCCAACGCCGTCGGCCTGGCATCCGAACCAGGTTGTGCCCCCGCAGAATTCAATCCGGTGATCAGTTCATTTCGCTGTCGCTGCGTCATAGGGTCATGCTGCGCAGCGCACGCGACCAGGGCGGTACGAAACACTCGACTCCCAGCGATCGCCCTATCACGCCAGCATGATTCCCGACTCGACTACCCAGGAATTCTTGTAGTGGGATAACGCCACGCACACCGTGGGAGCACGGACGGACAACTCCGGCAACGGAGCTTCGGGCCACATCCACGAAGAAGTCGTCTCCAGCCTGGATTGCATCGGCACTCGGCGGCCCCAGTCTCGTTCGCAATGCCGTCCCCCATATCCGTTCCACGGGTGCGGGTTCCGTCGCCGGGAGCCGTTCACGCTGGCAGCGCGTTTCTTTCCGCGTGGCACGTCTTGTGCATAAGCTACGCAGCGTGCTCCACGCGGCAGGTCGACGACCTCGAGGATCGGCGATACGACTCCGAACCCTGTTGCGACGGGCGCACAACGATTCTCGCCGTGAGTATCCATCGATCGCACCGTGCGGAAGCAGGGGAGGACGCAGGATGGTGAGCGCCAAGGAGGGCGCGGGCAGGACGACGACACTGCCGCGCCGCCAGCTGGGCCGCGCGCTGCGCGACGCGCGCCAGGCCAATGGGTACACCCTCGAACAGGTCGCCGAAGTGCTCGAGATCAGCCGGTCCTCGCTGGGGCGGCTGGAACTCGGGCAGAACGAGCGGGTGAAGGTTCGGGACGTCGAGTACATCTGTGAGTACTACGGGGTGCCGGAGGAGCGGACGGAGTATCTGAAAATTCTTGCGGCACAGGGCAATGCTCGTGTCTGGTGGGAGGATTTCAGGGATGTTATCCGGCCCGGATTCAATACTTACCTGCATTTGGAGGCGGCAGCGGCGGGATTCGACTTCTTCCAGTCACTCGTCATACCGGGGTTGTTGCAGACTGCCGGCTACGCGCGGCGCGCTGTGGCCTCTCCGGGTCCTTGCACGCCCGAGGAGATGGACCGTCGGGTCGCTCTACGCATGAGGCGATCCACAATTCTTACTCGGCGGCACAAACCATTACGAGCCGAATTTCTTCTGCACGAGTCGGTGCTGCGCACCGTGGTCGACTCTGAACGCACGATGGCCGCACAGCTGCGCCATCTCGCCGATATGGGGACACGCGACAACGTATCCGTGCGGGTCGTCCCATTCTCCGCTGGATTCCCTGCCGGTTTGGCGATACCGCCATACATCATCATCGATTTCCCACAGCATGAGCCATCGGTTGTCTATACCGAAGGCGCGATCGGGAACGCGATTTTCGAAAGAGGCGACGAAGTAGCGCGCTTTCAGGAGATTCACGGCGCCCTCCAAGGTGCGGCACTCGAGGAACGACCATCGAGAGATCTGATCCGTACCATGGCAAGGAGTTACGAACGGTGAACGAACTGTCCGGCGCAATCTGGTTCAAGTCGAAGCACAGTGGAGATGGCGAGGCGTGCGTCGAGGTGGCATGGCTCGATGCCGGTCGGGTCGGTGTTCGTGATTCGAAGGACCCGACCGGTCCGGCTCTGGTCTTCACCGCGGAGGAGTGGGGTGCCTTCACTATGGCCGTCGTGGACGGTCGGTCCACCCGGCCCGCCTGATCATTCGGGCGCCGAGCGGCCCGCAGACGGCGACCCCGACATCGGCCTACCAAGTCACAGCCCAGGGTCGTCATGCTCATGAGCGCTGGTCACGTGACAATCGGCGTAACAGGTCGGGCAGTCCGGCATCTGCTACCGTTTGACCAAACCTGAGTCCGGGGCGAGAGGGTGGGGATGAGCCGTCGAATCACGTTGATGTTGCTCGGGGTCGTGCTCGCGTCCGGCGCGGTCGGGTGTGTGGACAACACGAGCGGGTCGCCAACGACTACCAGCACGGCGGCAGCGGCTCTCTTCAATCCGTGCACGGGCATTTCCGATGATGTCGTGCGAGCGGCGGGCGCCGATCCAGCCACCGAAGAGTCAGGCATCGCCGGAGTGCACCAGCCAGGCTGGGAAATCTGCGGGTGGACAGCGAAAACGTACTTCATAACTGTCTTCTCGACCGGCCGCACCGTTGAAGAGTTCGAGCGAAAGCCCGGGAATGTCGAATTCCAGGACGTTACTGTCGCAGGTCGTCAAGGTCGGCAATTCAAAGTCGAGGGCGCCTCGAAGGACGACCTGTGCGACGTCCTCTTCCCTGCCACTCAGGGCGTCGTGCAACTGCGGGTCCAAAACATGGCCAGAATGGATGGCGTCGAAGACCCGTGCACTGTGCTGTACCGCGTCGGCGAGTCGATGGTGCCCACGTTTCCGCGTTGATCAGGGAGGGGATCGTATGAGTGACAATGCATTGAAGTGGAGCCAGCTTGCCAGCCAAGCCCGAGCGGGAGAGCTGTACCTTGACGACCAGAATGCCGCGTATCTGTGCGCAAAGGCATGTGACCAGCGACTAACCGATCTACGGGATCTGCTCAGATTGACCGCTAATGCGCAGAACGTCTCCGGATTCGGAGACTTCAACATGGGCAACGACCTCGTCCAGAAGTTCCTGAAACAGGCCACCGGCGAAGATCATTCGATCGACAAGGTCATCGACGAGCACATCGAGACCGTGCAGAACATGCGCGAGGTCATGGCCATCTCCTTCAAACGCATCACCGGCCAAGACGTCGAGAACGCCGCCCCGATCACCAACGCCACCGAGCAGGTCGGCTGATGGGCAACCCTGCCGCCAGCCTGCAAATCTTCGACCCGGGACAGCTGGGCTCGGCCATGCTCCGCAGTCTCACCAACTGGATATCCGGTGAGGAGCTGCAGCCCGAGGTCGACCCGTACTCGGTGCAGGACAAGTACAACCGCCAGCGCACCGACGTGCGCGACCGGGCAGGCGACGTCGGCTTCCAGGGCGCATACCGGCCGAAGGAGGTACGGGGCACCGACGAGTTCGACCGCGACGATCTCGCCACACTGCGCCGTAGGGTCGATCAGATCAGCATCGAGACCGTCAGCAGCCTGTCCACCACCTGGAACACCATCGCCCAACGGCATCAGACCTCGCTGGACACCTTCTCCCAGGCGATGGCCAAGGCCACCGACGACAGCGTGTGGAAGGGGTCGGCGCGCGACGCGGCGCTCGGCGCGGTCAACGGCTACACGGCGGAGGCCGCTCAGGTCACCAACGCGGCGAAGCTGACCGGCAACAAGCTCTCGGAATTGCAGACCGGGCTGGAGCCGACCAAGCAACTGGTGCCGCATCCGCCGGAGCACCGCAGCGGCATCGACAATGCCCGGGCCTGGATCGCCGGTCGCGGCTGGCGCAACGACGATGTCGCCGAATACAACGCAAGGACCGAGGCATTGCGTGTCCTGAAGACCGTGTACGCCCCGGTGGTGCTGGAGACCGACACCAACGTGCCGCAGATTCCACGCCCGGCGCAGACCACCAAGCCGGGTGACCCCAAGGTCGGCCCCGGCCCAGGTGACGGCGGTGGCGGCAATGGTGGCGGTGGCGGCGGAACCGGCACCGGTAACAACGGCGACCAGAAACCAACGGGCACCGAGAATCCCGAACAGGATTCGCCCGTCGAGGAGAACCCGGACGAGTCGACCAACCCGTCGGGCACCGACAACCCCACCTCGACGCCGCAGTCCACCGACACGACGCCCGCGTCCACCACGCCCGCCTCGACTCAGACGCCGACCACACCCGGCTCCGGCACACCGAGCAGCCCGGGCCCCGGCCCCGGTGGCCCAGGACCGGGGCCCGGCAACCCGAACGCGGCGACGCCGGGTCCTGGCCGCTCGATCCCCGGCACACCCGCCACGGGCGCTCCGGGTGCTCCGGCCGCCGCGAGGTCCAGCGCACCGGGCGCCGGGCGCGCGGGCATGCCCGGCATGGGTGGCATGGGAGGCGCGCGCCCCGGTGGCAAGGACGACGAATCCAGCAAGGGCATCCCGGACTACCTCATCAATCAGGAGAACGGCGAAGCCCTCACCGGACTCGACTCGATCGGCAAGACCGTGCCGCCGGTGATCGGCGAATAACCGGACGGACAGGGACATTTCGATGCTCGAGGTACGGAGCTGGCGGTTCACCGCGCTCGAATTCCGGACGCTGTGGGAATCCACCGGCCGTGACGTGCTGCCCTACCCGCTGCGACACCGGCACACCACCGAATTCGCGGAAGACACCATGCGGCTGCGGCAGGCGGCGGCCCGCTCGCTGCACTCGCAGCTCGACGACGGGCTGGTGCGCGCGGTGGAAGTGTTGCTTGCCCCGCAAGCACGGGTGGAACTCGCCGGGTTCGCGGGCCCGCGCCGGGAACGCAAGCTGCGCGCCCACGCCGGAGTCCATCACGAGCACGGTGCGATCGCCGTCCAAGAGCCAGGCCAGGACCACGACCACGGCGGCGATGTGACGCTACGGCTGCTGCCCGCCGGTGACGTCGCACGCGCCGTAGTCGACGCACTCCCCGACCGCGGACCAGGACGCGGCCGACAGCTCCAGGTCAGCGCGACCGAACTCGAGCAGCCACGCCCGCACGTCCGCGACGCCTGGAAACCCACTCCGCGCGAAGAATTCGAGAAATTCTTCACCAACGCCATGACCCTCGTCGCCCACGTCGGGGTCTACGCGATGGGCAGCCCTGACAACCGGCACCTGCACGGCCGCAAGGATTTCCAGATCAACGATGTCGAAAATGACGGCCGCTACGTCACTTTCGGCTCCGACCTGCTCACCGTCAAACCCAGCACCGCCGACCGCATCACCGCAACCCTGCGACAGATGATCGCCCGCACCGTCGACGAAGTACGCGACGGGGTCCACCTCCCGTTCTGAGCGGCGGCGCGACTGCCCACCCCTCGACGCGTCGCCGTGGTGACCTGCACGGTGTGTGGTCGCTGGACGCGTCCCAACGGGCCGGTATCGCTCCGGGGTGGGTGGAGCGGTGATAGGTTCGGCGCGGGGTGGTTCGAGAGGAGTTTCGGATGCGGGCCGCTGTCGTGACGAATACGAAGTTCCAGGTCGAGGAGTTGCCGACGCCCCGGCCGGGGCGCGGGCAGGTTCTGCTCAACGTGGTGCGGTGTGGGATCTGCGGGTCCGATCTGCATGCTCGCACGCACGCCGACGAGATGGCGGACTTGGCGAGCGCGACCGGGTACGACGGGTTCATGCGGTCCGAGCAGAGTGTGGTGCTCGGGCACGAATTCAGCGGAGAGGTAGTCGAATACGGTCCCGACTGCCGGAAGCGGTGGAAGCCGGGGACGAAAGTGGTCGCGCTGCCGATCATTCGGCACGACGGACAACCGCATCTCACCGGATTGACTACGGCCGCGCCCGGCGGCTATGCCGAGCAGGTGGTCGTGCAGGAGTCGATGACCATGCCGGTGCCGAACGGGCTTTCGGCGGAGTTGGCCGCGCTCACCGAACCGATGGCGGTGGCCTGGCACGCGGTGCGCAAGGGTCGGGTCGGCAAGGGGCAGACGGCTTTCGTAATCGGGTGCGGGCCGATCGGTCTCGCGGTGATCAGCATGCTCAAAGCGGCGGGCGTTCGCACGGTGATCGCGAGCGATTTCTCGCCGCGCCGCCGCGAGCTCGCCACCGCGTGCGGTGCGGATGTCGTGGTGGATCCGGCCGCCGAATCCCCTTGGGAGGCGGCGCCGAAGAAGGGGATCGGTAGCGTCACGGATCTGCTCGGTCTCGGTTTCGACACCATGCAGCGCCTGCGGCGGGTTCCGAATCTGCCGTGGTGGTACGTCTTTCGGCTGGCGCACACGTTCGACGCCGGACCCGCCGGGCCGGTGATCTTCGAATGCGTCGGTGTTCCTGGCATCATCGACCAGATTCTCACCGCCGCTCCGCCGCTTTCTCGGGTCGTCGTGGTCGGCGTGTGCATGGAAGCCGATCGCTTCCACCCGGCGATGGCGATCAACAAGGAGATCGAGCTGCGCTTCGTGCTCGGCTACGACCCTGGCGAGTTCCGCGACACCCTGCACATGATCGCCGACGGCAAGGTCGACCCGGCGCCGCTCATCACCGGCACCGTCGGCCTGGAAGGCATCGACAACGCCTTCACCGCGCTCGGCAACCCGGAGCGGCACGCCAAGATCCTGATCGATCCGACCAGCTCGGCGGTCACTCCCTGAGTGAGCGTCCGAGAACTCTCGGACTCGGTGCTCAAAGCGTCGATAAGCGGTTGGTATTCCTGGTGTAGGCATCATCGAACAGGTCCCAGCCGTCGCGGCGTCCGGCTGTGCGTGTCTCGGCCATCCAGCCCGCCTCGACGGCCGCGTCTACGAACGCCCGGACCACGCCGGGCATGTTCAGGTTCAGAAAACGATCACCGACCCAGATCTCACCGGCAGTGGATACCCCGTCGTCTGGGATATGCCGCTCCCCGTCGGGGCGGAAGATCAGTGACAGGCCTGTCACCGACCCGATTCGCCGCAGCCGAAGTACTTCCTCGCACCCGTCTACATGCCGGTGGTAGGTCTTCCACAGATACTGCTGCTCACCCACCGTAAGCACCCGGCGGCGAAGCTGTTTCGTCATCACGCGATGCTAAATGCGGGTTCATGGCTCCCGCTATCGGTTTATCGAGCGGGATCAAGTCGGGAGATCCTCGGCCATTTTGTCGTCCAAGGTGACGCGGACCAAGGCGGCGGCGAGATCGGCGGCGCGGTCGCGGGGGGCCAAGTCGGCGAGTTTCTCCGGGGCGGTGGGGAGGCCGACGCGGCGGGCGCCGCGGAGGGCGCGGTCGTCGAAATGGGGGCGTGCCCATGGCCAGGTGTCCTGGACTTCGCGCAAGAAGATGTCGCTGCCGGTGGGGCCGATGCCGTCGAATTCCTGGAGGAGGTCGGCGGCGCGGTCGGCGTCACCGTCGGCCGCGGAGGCCAGTTCGCGCAGGTCGCCGTGGTACTGGTCGATGACGCGGTGGGCGTTCGCGCCGAGGCGGGTCGCGGTGCTCTCGTCGTAGCGCTTGTAGTGGGCGCGACCGAGGGCGTCGACCAATTCCTGCCAGTCGGCGTCGGCCACCTTCTGCGGCGTGCCGTAGCCGCTGTCGATCAACTCCTTGGCGGCGGCCACCGCGACATCCGCGGAAATCCGGGTGCTCAGCAGTTCAGCCAGCATCAGCAGTTGGAACAGCGGCGCGGGTTTGTCGGCGAGCTTGATGCCCGCCTCGGCGGCGTATCCGGTGCCCGCCCGGTCCAGCAGGGTCCGGACGACTTCACGATCGCTCATCACGGCCTCCTCGTTCGGGATACCGGTGGCCTACCCGGGACTGCCGTGTCCATGCGCGGGGAGAGGAGACGACCGAATGTCACCCCCACCCCGGTGAACGCGGTCGCGGTCACCGGGGGTCGGGTGAGCGCGGGTCAGCGGCGACCCATGCGCATCTCCGGGGCCGGGGGCAGCATGCTCAGCGTGCCCTCGGCACTGCGGGCGGCGGTGAGGCAGGCGAGGGTGGTGAGCTGGTCGGCCATGGGGTGGCGGGCGCGTTCGCGCCATTTGCGGACCGCGGCGACGGCCTGTGCGCGCTGCGCCTCCGGGCCCGCGTTCGGTGGGAGGCCGAGGCGCAGGTGGGGCGCGATGCCGGATCCGCCGATCAAACGGTGCAGTTCGGCGAGATCCGCTGGGGGCAGGGTCAATTCGTCGGTGCGCAGGCGGCCGAGCAGGCGCAGTTCGGCGAAACCGTGCACGTCGGCGAGCAGGGTGCGGACTCGGGGCAGCAGCTGGTCGGCGGAGGTGCCGGGATAGGCGGTCAGCACCCTGGCCAGTGCCGTCAGCGCCGAATGCGCCTTGAGTTGGTCGGCGCGCTGGCCGAACTGGACGTCGAGCACCGAGCGCAGCTCGTCGACACCGCTGCGGCTGGTCAATTCCGCGGCGAGCGTCGCGGAGTCGCGGACGCCGAGCCGAATCAGGGTGACGGCCATGCGAATACCGAACATGCCGAAACGCTCGGCCAGCTGGGCGCGCAGTTCCGGCGCGACGGGAAGCGGAATGTCGGGGCGCGCGAAGCGATCCGCCGACAACATCGCCGCGGTCAGCTCGTCGACCGGGACGCTCGCCAAGGCCTGGAACGCGGTGAACTCCTGTTGACGCAGTGTCTCCGCGGCGAACGCGAGCAGTCCCGCGACGGGAATCACCGCCTGGCACAACCCGGTTCGCTCCAGCTCGGTGGCGAACCGAGAGGCGACGTCGCGAGCCGAATGCAGTGCGTCGATGCGTCCGGCGCCGATCTCGTCGGCCCGCGAGACGACGCCGACCACGCCGAGCGGGCCGGACAATCCCGAAGCCCCTTGCCGCGCAGCGGTTCCCGAGCCGATGCGCTCCAGGAAGCCGATGTCGGTGGCGTCCAACCTGCGCAGCAGGTAGACGACCGCGTCGGCGCCGGGGACGGAGACGCTGGCTTCGGCTTCTTCGTCGTCGGGGGTCAGCAGGCGGGCGGTGCGGCGGGACACCTCGCGCGAGAGCGAGGAGGTGCCCGGGGTGTCGATGATGGTGGTGTGGGTCAGCGCCGCGGCGGGCCATTCGACTTCGAGGTGGTCGACCTCGCGCGGGCCCGGCGCGTTCCAGTTCAGCCGTTCCAAGTCGAAGGTCAGGCCGTGCGCTCCGCCGCCGCGGCGCACCACCACGTTCGCGGTGGCACCGTCGGGCGCGTACGCGGTGACGCTCGGGGTCGGGCCGTTGCGATACCAGGTGACCACCCTGGTGCACTCGGTCGCGTCGGTCGGGGCGATGTCCTGGCCGACCAGCGAGTTCAACAGCGTCGACTTGCCCGCCTTCAACGACCCCGCCAGCGCGACACGCAGCGGCTGATCCAGCCTGCGAGCGCAATCCGCGAGCAGCGCCCTCGGGCGCGGTTCGCGCGCGAACGCCTGCCTGGCCGCGTCCACCAGCCGGTGCGCCTCGACGACGATGCCGGGCGCGACTCTCGTGGTCACCGGCGCCCCGCGGCGCGAACGCCGATTCGGGCCTCGACGGACGTGCACCGGAAGGACGCGGCGCCCCTGGTCGAGCGCGAGTGGGGTGTCGTGATCACCCCGATACCGTACCGAGAGCTCCTCGGACGGGCGCGGCGGCGATGGGCTGTTGCATCGCGTCGGCGTAGCGGCGCAGTTCCGCGACGAAGCGCAGCTGCCGTTCCAGCACGGTGCACCGCTCGGTACGGCGCGCGGTCTCCATCGTGGCCGCCTCCTGCGCGGCGCGCAGCGAGTCATCGAGGGAGCGGAGGCTGCGCTCGGCGACGCCGCTGTAGTGGTCGCGCAGGGCACGGTGGATGCGGTGCAGGCGGTCCTTGGACTCCTTGCCCGCCTGGAACGCGACGTCGTCGACGAAGCGGCGCACCGCGTTCTTCGCCTCCACCCGGCGGCGCGCGAGGCGGGCCTGCTTGTCGTCACGAAATGCCTTGCCGCCCACGATGACACCGGCGCCGATGGAGATCGGATTGAGCATGGCCAGCCCGGCGAAGGTGCTGGCGAGACCGACCATGAGCACACCGCCGTAGGAGCCGCGCATGCCGACGAGCAGCTTGCTGGCGAACCCGATGTCCGGTTCCAGATCGGCGAGGGTGCCGGTGATCGGGTTGTCCTCGGCGTTCAATCCGCTCTTCACGTCGGGCAGGTCGACCGCGCCGAAGTGGACGAAGTGTTCGGCGACGTCCTCGGCCAGCTCGATCGCGCGCTTGTGTGTCCACAGCAGGTTGTCGGCGAGCGCGCTGTCGACGGTGCCGGTGAGCCATTCGGAGATGGCGTCCCAGTGCCTGCCCGGATCGTGCTCGTCGATCCACTCCTCGCCGGTTCGGGTCAGGTGGCGCAGGCGATCTCGCAGGTCGTGGTCGACATCGCTTGCGAGGTCGGTGATTCCGTCGGAGAGCGTCTGCTGCCAGGCAGCGGTGCGCCGATGCAGGTCTTCCGCAGCGGCTTTCGCGGCCTGGAGTTCGCGGATCGCGGCCGCGCCCTGGTTCGGATCGCGCAGCGCGACGAGTTCGCTGCCCAGCGCGAGCGCCAGATGCTCCGCGGCGGACTGGATATCGCGTGCGACGGCGGCGCGGGTCGCGGCCTGATCGCGCGCCACCACCTGCTCGCGCAGAAACTGGTACAGCACACCGAAACCCGACTCTTGGCCGAGCTGCGCGTCCTGTAACCGCATGGCGTGCTCGCGCAGCAGCGCGGAGACCGGGATGATCGGCACCTCCAGCCCGGCGCGGTACAGGTGGCCGAGATTCGCCTCGTGGACCTGACGCCAATGCGGATACAGATCGGTCTTGGTGAGCAGCAGCGCGACCGTCGGGCACAGCTCGCGGACCTGGCGCAGGAAGGCGAGCTCGGGTTCGGTGATCTCGGTGGAGGCGTCGGACAGCACGAACACCGCGTCCGCCGCCGGGACCATGCCGAGAACCGTTGTGGCGCTCGCGTTTCCGTGTCCGCCGACACCGGGGGTGTCGACAAGGACGATGCCGTCGGCGAGCAGCGGGTTCGGCAGTTGGATTTCGAGGCGCATCATCCGCCTGCCGTCGGCGAGCGGGCTGCGGGAATCGATCGTCGGGATCTGTTCGATCGGGACCGGCACCCGGGATTCGCTGCCGCCGCGCGGTTCGGTGAGCAGGAACTGCGCTTGCGCGTATTCGCCGTGCGACAGCGTGGCGGGAACGACCGTTGTCGCGTCGTCGCCGACCGGGCAGATGTCGACGTTCAGCAGTGCGTTCACGAAACGGCTCTTGCCCTGGCCGAGTTGGCCCGCGATCACGATGCGACGCCGCGGGTCGCGGACCCGGTCGGCCGCCGTTTCCAGGCGGCCGACGAGGTCGGTGCGACCCGCGGCGCGCGCCGCGGCGATGGTTTCACCCAGTACCGACAGCAGCGGCACTGCGGGCGCGGAAGCAGGTACTGGTGTCCCCATCGCGTTGTCGTCCTCTCTCAGTGCAGGAACGCATCACCCGACAGGTCCGTCGACCCGCCGATCTCGGTGCTCGACTCGCCCTCGGCGAACAGCGAGGTCTCGCCGGTCGCCCCGAGGCCGCTGTCGAAGCCCGAACCGAATGCGCTCGAAACGTCCAGCGACGACCAGGTGTTCGCCGTGGTCTCCGCCGTGGACCCGATGCTGCCACCCAGGTCCGAGCCGCCGCCGAGCGCACCCTGCGCGCCGAGCGATCCCGTTGCGTCCGCGCCGCCTTCGAATGCGCCGGACGCTCCGGAGGACAGGTCGCCGCCGAGACCGGTTTCCAGGCCGGCACCGCCGTTCCCCGCGGCGCCGAGACCGGTCTCGAGACCGCTGTTCAGGCCCGCGCCCGCATTGCCCGCGGCACCGATGCCGGTTTCCAGGCCGCTGGACAGACCGGCACCGGCGTTCCCTGCGGCACCCAGACCAGCTTCGAGACCGCTGTTGAGACCCGCGCCCGCGTTCCCCGCGGCACCGATGCCAGTTTCCAGGCCGCTGGACAGACCGGCACCGGCGTTCCCTGCGGCACCCAGACCAGCTTCGAGACCGCTGTTGAGACCCGCGCCCGCGTTCCCCGCGGCACCGAGACCGGCTTCGAGGCCACTGCTCAGACCGGCGCCCGCGTTGCCAGCGGCACCCAGTCCCGCCGACAGGCCCGACTCGAGTCCAGCGCCCGCCTGACCCGCCGCGCCGATCGCACCCTCGAGTCCGGCCGTGAGACCCGCGCCCGCCTGCGTGGCGGCGTCGACGCCCGCCGAGAGGCCCGCCTCGAGTCCGGTCACCGCCTGGCCACCCGCTTCGAGCGCGCCGCCGATGCCGCCCGCCAGGTCGGCGCCTGCCGTCGCCCCGGACTCGATACCGCCGGAAAGGCCTGTCTCCAAACCGGTTCCGAATTCGCCGCCCGCCTCGACGGCGGTTTCCGCGCCGCCGGACACGTCGAACCCGGAAACGCCGCCGACCAGGCCCTGCAAACCGCCGCCGAGTTCCGCGCCGCCCTGCGCGCCGCTGGCGAGCACACCGCCGAGTTCACTGTTCAGGCCGGCGCCGATCTCGTGCTCAGCGCCGAGCACGGTGCCCAGACCGGCCGACATGCTCGACTCCAGGCCGGTGACCGTCTGGCTACTCGCGTTTGCCCCACCGGACACACCGGACCCGACGCCCGCGCCGGCTTCCACCGCACCCTGCAACCCGCTCTCCAGCCCGGCGCCCAGCCCCGAGCCTGCCTCGACAGCTCCGCCGATGCCGCCCGCGAACTCACCGCCGAACTCCGCCGCGGTCCCGAGCCCGGCCGCCGCTCCGGCCGCGGCACCCGCGCCCAGCGCGCCTTCGACGCCACCGGCCAGTTCGCCGCCGGCTTCGAGCGCGCCGTCCGCCGCACCTTCCAGACCACCGGCCAGGTCGGCGCCCGCGTCGAGCGCGCCTTCGAGGCCGCCCGAGAGGTCAGCGCCGAACCCGGCACCGAGG
>NZ_BDAU01000053.1 GCF_001612615.1 Nocardia amikacinitolerans NBRC 108937
TCCGATGACGAATCCCGCCACCGCCGATATCGTCGACCACTGGGTCGACGGCAAGCCGTGGACCGGCGAATCCGACCGCACCGCACCGGTTTTCGATCCGGCGCTCGGGGTCGCGCAGCGCAGCGTCCGGATGGCCACCGCCGAGGACGTCGGTGTCGCCGTCGCCGCCGCCGCGGCGGCGCTGCCAGGCTGGTCCGACTCTTCCGTAGCCACCCGGCACCGGTTCCTGCTGAACTTCCG
The DNA here is from genome assembly GCF_001612615.1 of Nocardia amikacinitolerans NBRC 108937. Lineage (GTDB taxonomy): Bacteria > Actinomycetota > Actinomycetes > Mycobacteriales > Mycobacteriaceae > Nocardia > Nocardia amikacinitolerans. The sequence goes on from NZ_BDAU01000053.1 coordinate 241, forward strand.
CGAACTGCTCAACGCCCGCAAGGACGAACTGGCGAGCATCCTGACCGCCGAGCACGGCAAGGTGCTCGGTGACGCGGCGGGCGAGGTCGCCCGCGGGCTCGAGGTCGTCGAGTTCGCGCTGTCCATGCCGCATCTGCTCAAGGGCGAGTTCAGCCAGAACGCCTCGACCGGGATCGACGTGTACTCGGTGCGCGAACCGGTCGGCGTCGTCGGCATCATCAGCCCGTTCAACTTCCCGGCCATGGTGCCGCTGTGGTTCTTCCCGATCGCGATCGCCGCGGGAAACACGGTGGTGCTCAAGCCGAGCGAGAAGGATCCGTCGGCCGCGAACTGGCTCGCCGAACTCGCGGCCGACGCCGGGCTTCCCTCGGGCGTGCTCAATGTCGTGCACGGCGACAAGGAGGCGGTGGACGCGCTGCTCACCCACCCTCGGGTCGCGGCGATCTCGTTCGTCGGCTCCACCCCGATCGCCGACTACGTCTACCGGACCGCGTGCGCGCACGGCAAACGGGTGCAGGCGCTCGGCGGCGCCAAGAACCACATGCTCGTCCTGCCGGACGCCGACCTGGACCTGGCCGCGGACGCGGCGGTCAACGCGGGCTTCGGATCGGCGGGCGAACGGTGCATGGCGGTGAGCGTGGTGCTCGCGGTCGACACCATCGCCGACGACCTGGTGTCGCGCGTCGCATCGCGGATGACCGGCCTGCGCACCGGAGACGGCCGCCGCGGCTGCGACATGGGACCGCTGATCACCCGCGAGCACCGCGACCGTGTCGCTGGGTACCTCGATACCGCGGTCGCCGATCAGGCGCGGGTGGTGGTCGACGGCCGCGACAGCGCAATCGACGGTGACCCCAACGGCTTCTGGCTCGGACCGAGCCTGATCGACCGGGTTCCGGTGACCTCGGCGGTCTATCGCGACGAGATCTTCGGGCCCGTGCTCTCGGTGGTGCGGGTCGAAGGTTTCGAGCAGGCTGTCGAGATCGTCAACGCCTCGCCCTACGGCAACGGCGTCGCGATCTTCACCAACGACGGCGGCGCGGCGCGGCGCTTCCAGCGGCAGGTGAACGTCGGCATGATCGGCGTGAACGTACCCATCCCGGTCCCGGTGGCCTACCACAGCTTCGGCGGGTGGAAGGCGTCGCTGTTCGGCGATGCGAAAGCCTACGGCCCCAACGGATTCGCGTTCTTCACCAGGGAGAAGGCGATCACCTCCCGCTGGCTCGATCCCAGCCACGGCGGCATAGACCTCGGTTTTCCGCGGAACAGTTAGCACCACCGAAGTACGAAGGACATCCGATGACAGACACTCGGGTACGGCCGCCCGCCGGCGCGCCGGGCAGTTCCACGCTGGTCAACGACGACTTGGCGCCGACCACCAAGGAGACAGCGACCTGGCGTACCTGGGACATCTTCTGTCTCTGGATGACCTCGGCGCACAGCATCGCCAGCTACGGGTTCGCCGTCGGCATGCTCGCACTCGGCATGACCGGGTGGCAGACCATGCTCGCCCTGTTCACCGGTGTGCTCGTGCTGTGGGTGGGCAGCAATCTGGTCGGCGTCGCGGGTCAGAAGGTCGGGGTGCCGTTCCCGGTCTTCGCCCGTGCCGCGTTCGGCGTGTTCGGCGCCAACGTCCCGGCACTGCTGCGCGCGATCGTCGCGGTGTTCTGGTACGGGATCCAGACCTACCTGGCGTCGACCGCGCTGATGGTGTTGATACTCCGGGTGGCACCGGGATTGGCGTCGTGGACGGAGGCCGGTTTCCTCGGGTTGTCCACGCTGGGCTGGATCGCGTTCCTCGTGCTGTGGACGGTGCAGTTGGCGATCATCAACTACGGCATGGAAGTCGTGCGCAAGGCCTCGGACTTCGCGGGTCCCGCGGTGTGGATCGGCATGATCGCGCTGGCCATCTGGATTCTCGGAAAGGCCGAGTGGAGCATCGATTTCAACGCCCGGGCCGGTGCGCCGCTGTCGGGCGGAGCGACCGTGGCCGCGTTCGTGGGTGTCGCCTTCCTCATGGTGTCGTTCATGGCGGGTCCGCTCGTCAACTACGCCGACTTCGCGCGGTTCTCGCCGAGCAAGAAGGCGGTGCTGCGCGGCAACGCGTGGGGAATTCCGTTCAACGAGACCGCGTTCGTCGTCCTTTCCATCATCATCTCGCTGGCCACGCTGAAGGTGTACGGGAAGGTGCTGACCGACCCGGTGCAGCTGGTCGCCGACATCGACAGCGATATCGTGGTGGTCGTCGCCGCGGTGTTGTTCGCGACGGCGACCGTCGGCATCAACGTCGTCCTCAACTTCGTCTCCCCGGCCTACGACATCTCCAATGCCGCACCGAGATACATCTCGTTCCGCACCGGCGGCATCATCACCGCCGTGCTGTCCATCCTGGTGATGCCGTGGAAGCTCTGGGAGAACCAGGATTTCATCATCTACTTCCTCGGCGGCGTCGGCGCGCTGATGGGTCCGGTGTTCGGCATCCTGATCGTCGACTACTACCTGGTGCGTCGGCAGCGCACGGCGGTCGCCGAGCTGTACTCCGACACGGCGGAAGGGCGCTACTACTTCTCCCGCGGGTTCAACCCGAAAGCGTTGACGGCTCTGGGCATTTCGGGGACGGTAGCGGTGATCGTCGCACTGGCGCCGGATTCGCAGGAGGTGACGGCGCTGTCGTGGCCGGTGGGTGCGGCGCTGGGAGCGGTGCTCATGTACGCGTTCACTCGGGTCCGCCCGTCCGTGCCCGCGACCGCGGAGTGACCGGGTCCGCCGGGCGGTGGCGCGGCAAGATCGTGCCGCACCGCGCGGACGAATTCGTCACCGAGCACACGCGGTGACCGACACCGTCCGCCGGACGGCGGCGCAAGGCAGTCGGGTACCGGCGCGAGGCGGGCGGCGCGCATTCGCGGGCAATCGCCACCCTTCCGCGTTCCGAGTGGCAGCATCGATGGGACAGGTCACGAACCCTTCGGGTCGACCAACACCGGACCGCCGCGACGAGCCCGTCGCCCCGGACCAGAACCACGCGAAAGAGGTGCTCCCGTGCCGGTCGATCCCGTCAACCCGGTACCCGCCGTGCCGCCGGCCACGCGGATGGCCGCGGCGGCGGTCCGCGGCTTGCTCCGATTGCCGCATCGCACCAAGCGCGCACTCGCCGGTCCCGCGATTCACCGCGACGGCAACGAGCTCGACCTCGACGCGCAGCTGCTCCTGCGCATCACCCGCGCGCTGCCGAGGCCCGAGCCGGACCCGGTGCGGCTGCGGACCCAAGCGCGGCGGATGGCGGCGATCGGGGCGGGGCGGCGCGCTCCCGTTCGTGTCGACGACACCACCGTCGCCGGTTTCGCCGGGCCGCTGCGGGCGCGGCTCTACGATCCCGGCGCGGCGGACGCCCTGCTCGTCTACTTTCACGGCGGCGGCTGGGTCATCGGCGATCTCGACACCCACGACGGGCTGTGCCGGACGTTGGCGCACACGGCCGGGATTCGGGTCGTCGCAGTCGACTACCGGCTGGCGCCCGAGCATCCCTATCCCGCGGCCATCGACGACGCGGCGGCCGCGTTTCGCGACATCGTCGGCCGGGCGGACGAATTCGGCGTCGCACCGGAACGCGTCGGGGTGGGCGGCGACAGCGCGGGCGGGCACCTGGCGGCGGTGCTGTGCCAACGGATGCGCCGGGACGGCGGGCCCGCTCCCCTGCTCCAGCTGCTGATCTATCCGCCCACCGACTTGACCGGAAAAGCGGAGTCCCGCAAGACATTCGCGGAGGGCTTCGCGCTGACCAAGGCCGATATCGACTTCTTCGACCGCTGTTTCCTGCCACCAGACCTCGACCGCACCCAACCGGATGTGTCACCCCTGCGCGCCGAAACCACGGCCGGACTCCCCCGGGCCGTCGTGATCACGGCGGGTTTCGATCCGCTGCGCGACGAAGGCGAAGCGTACGCGCACCGTCTGCGAACCGACGGAGTGCCCGTCGTACTGCGCCGATTCGACGGCTACATGCACGGTTTCGTCAACAACGCGCTCGCCTTCGGCCCGGCGGTGCACGAGGTCGCGGCTCTGCTCGCCGACGCCCTCCCCGGGGCACGCGACATCTCGACCGACCCCGGAACGGGCGGCGGGCGAGACCGGGCGGCCATGGGTCCCTCCAGTTCGTGAACTGCCGAGAAGTCCTCTCGGCAACGAATATGCCTTTCGTGCCGGTCGTTTCGCCCGTGCGGACCCACCGCGCCGGGTTAGGGTGCGAGATAGACTCCGGCACAACGCTGTACGGGAGGTTCGGCCCTGGAAGCACTGTGGACGTTCGTCGTCGATCGGCGACATCAGCTGCTCGTCGACTCGTATCTGCATGTCTCGGCGGTGATCCAGTCGCTGCTCGTCGCGGCGGTGATCGCCGTGATCGTCGGCGTGCTCGTCTACCGCAGCCCGTTCGGTTCGGCGGCGGCGACGGCCGCGGCGAGCGCGATCCTCACGGTGCCCTCGTTCGCGCTGCTCGGCTTGCTGATCCCGGTGCTCGGGCTCGGCGTCGGTCCGACGGTCACCGCGCTCGTGCTCTACGCGCTGCTGCCCATCCTGCGCAACACCATCGTCGGCCTCGCCGCGGTGGATCCGTCGGTGGTCGACGCGGCACGCGGTGTGGGGATGAACCGGATGCGCGTTCTCGCCGCCATCGAACTCCCGCTGGCCTGGCCGTCCATCCTGACCGGGATGCGGGTCAGCACGCAGATGATCATGGGCATCCTCGCGCTCGCCGCGTACGCCAAGGGGCCCGGGCTCGGCAATCTGATCTTCTCCGGGCTGTCCCGGCTCGGCAGTCCCAATGCCGTACCGCAGGCGTTGACCGGCACGGTGCTGATCGTCGTGCTCGCGCTGCTGCTGGACGGCCTCTTCGTCCTCGTGGGACGACTGACCACCTCGAGGGGGGTTCGTGACTGACACCGAGACCGGCGCCAGCGCGGTGTCCGGCGTGCGGATCGTGCTCGACGCGGTCACCAAACAGTATCCGGGACAGCGTGATCCGGCCGTGGACGCGGTGTCCATGACCATTCCGGCCGGTGAGATCGTCGTCCTCGTCGGACCGTCGGGATGCGGCAAGACCACGACCATGCGGATGATCAACCGGCTGATCGAACCGACCTCCGGCACCATCACCATCGGCGGACGCGACGCCGCGGGGATGAATCCCGATCAGCTGCGCCGCGGCATCGGGTACTCGATCCAGCAGGCCGGGCTCTTCCCGCACATGACGGTGGCCAAGAACATCGCGACCGTCCCCGGGCTGCTCGGCTGGGACCGCGCGCGGATCGCGGCGCGAGTCGACGCGATGCTCGACCTCGTCGGCCTCGATCCGGACACCTTCCGCGGACGGTATCCGCGCCAGCTCTCCGGCGGGCAGCAGCAGCGCGTCGGGGTGGCGCGCGCACTGGCCGCCGACCCGCCGGTGCTGCTCATGGACGAACCGTTCGGCGCGGTCGACCCGATCACCCGAGGGCTGCTGCAGGACGAATTGCTGCGTCTGCAAGCGGAACTCCGCAAGACCATCGTTTTCGTGACCCACGATTTCTCCGAGGCGGTGAAGCTTGGCGACCGGATCGCGGTGCTCGGCGACCGGTCCCGGATTCTCCAGTACGACACCCCTGCCGCGATCCTCGCCGATCCCGCGGACGAGACCGTGGCGGGGTTCGTCGGCGCAGACGCCTCGCTCAAGCAGTTGACGTTGACCCGGGTCGGCGACGTGGAACTGGGCGACTGCCCGACGGCCGGGCAGGACGAACCGGTGGAGACGTTGCGCGCGGCGCTCGCGGGCCGGGAGTGGCCGTGGGCGCTGCTTCTCGACGGGCGCCGGCGGCCCGTGCGCTGGGTGTCGGCCGAGCAGCTGACGCACGCGCGGGCGCTGGGCGAGGTGGGCAGCCCGATCGGTCAGACGCTGTCGCTGCGGTCGACCCTGCAGGACGCGCTGGAGGCCCTGCTCGCCGAGCAGACCGCGACCGCGGTCGTCACCGACGCGCGCGGCGAGTACGCGGGACTGATCACGATCGACACGCTGGTCGGGCACCTGTCCGCGCTGCGGGCGCGACACGGCGGGGATCGGTCCGCGGCCGAGGCGACGCCGTGACCGCCACCGTCACCGCCGCGTCCGCCCCCGCCGCCGCACGCCGAGCCGAGCGGCTGCGACTGCTCGTGCAGCCCGCGCTGGTCCTGGTGCTGGCCGTCGGCGTGCTGGTGTGGGCGTTCCGCAGGGACCTCACCGCCACCCAGCGCGCGAGCATCAACGCGAGCAACATCGCCACCGTCACCTGGCAGCACGTACTGCTCACCGCGACAGTGGTGCTGATCGTGGTGGCGGTGGCGGTGCCGCTCGGCACGCTGCTCACCAGGCCCGGATATCGCCGTCTCGCACCGGTTTTCATCGGCATCGCCAATATCGGCGCGGCCGCGCCCGCCATCGGTCTGATCGTGCTGTGCTACCTGGTGACGCGCACCACCGGGTTCTGGATCGGGGTCGCGCCGATCGCCTTCTACACACTGCTTCCGGTGCTGCGCAATACGATACTCGGCTATCAGCAGGTGGATCGGACGCTCGTAGACGCGGGACGCGGCCAGGGCATGTCGGCGGCTACGGTCTTGCGGCGCATCGAGTTTCCACTGGCCGTGCCGTACATCCTTGCGGGACTGCGCACTTCGCTCGTGTTGGCGGTCGGCACCGTCACGCTGTCGTTCCTGGTCAGTGCGGGCGGGTTGGGGATTCTCATCGACACCGGATACAAGTTGCGCGACAACGTCACCCTGGTGGTCGGCGCGGTGCTCGCGGTGGCGTTGGCCCTGCTCGTCGACTGGCTCGGCGCGCTGGCCGAACGCTTTCTCGGACCGAGGGGCCTGCGATGAGGTGGCTGAGTGTGCTCGCGGTGGCGGTGCTGGCGCTTGCCGGGTGCGGTCTGGAGTCGGGTGGCGCCGTGCCGCTGCGCGTCGGGCCCGGCAGCATCCAGCCGGTACCGGAACTCGAGGGGGTCACGATCACCGTGGGTTCCAAGGATTTCAGCGAGCAGAACATCCTCGGCTATCTCATCGAGTTCGCCATGGTGGCGGCGGGCGCCAATGTGCGCGACCTGACCAATATCCAGGGCTCCAACAGCCTTCGGGACGCGCAATTGCACGGCCAGGTCGACGTGGCCTACGACTACACCGGCACCGGCTGGATCAATTACCTCGGCAACGAGATTCCGGTGCCGAGCGAACTCGGGCAGTTCGAGGCGGTCCGCGACGCCGACCGCGCGGAACACGGGATGGTGTGGACGGCGATGGCGCCGATGAACAACACCTACGCCCTGGTGACCAGCAGTCGCACCGCCGAGCAGACCGGCGTCCGGACGCTGTCGGACTACGCGCGGCTGATCGAGACCGACGCCGCCGCGGCCGCCACCTGCGTCGGCACCGAATTCAACGTCCGGCAGGACGGTTATCCGGGAATGGCGCGCAAATACGACATCGACGTCGGCAAGGTGCGCAAGCAGATCATGCAGGACGCCCTCGTCTACCAGGCCACCGCCGACGCTGGCCAGTGCCGCTTCGGCTCGGTCGCCGCGACCGACGGACGCATACCCGCCCTGAACCTCGTTCTCCTCCAGGATGATCGAGCGTTCTTCCCTAAGTACAACGCCGCGTTGGTGCTGCGCGCCGACTTCCACGAAGCGCATCCGCGGATCGCCGAGATCATGACTCCCATCTCCGCACTGCTCACCAACGAGGTGATCACCGAACTGAACCGCCAGGTCGACGTCGACGGCCGCGAACCCGCCGAGGTCGCGCGCGACTGGCTGGTCGAGCATGGCTTCGTCACCGCCGAGTAGCGCTGGTGCTCGAGCCGCTGCTCCTGTGCAGTCGATCGGTCGAAAACCGGTGAGTGCCGGACAGATCGGGGCTCTACGAGAGGCGGCTGATCGGCCAGTCGCCGGGTAGGTCGAGCCAGGCGGCGATCATGCGGATCGCGGTGAGCAGCGCTTGGATTTCGTCGAGACCGGAGGCTACGGCGTGGCGGCTGCCGTCGATGCGGAACGGGCACACGTAGAACTGGCTGTCGGAGGAGGAGACCGGGCGGCCGATGGTGATGGTGTGTGGGCCGTCGGCGGCGATCAAGGTGCGGATCGCGAGCAGATCGCCCAGCTCGTACTCCATTCCGGGGTCGTGGGTGATGTCGCTTCGAGTGGGTGGCGCGGGGAAGCCGAGTTCGGCGGGCCCGGCGACGGTGAATTGCGCGCCCGCCTCGTTCGCTTGCGTCAGCTGCGCGCCGATCTCCACCAGCGCGCGATACAACGCCGCCAACGCGTCCACCCCGGTGGCCCGCGACTCACCCCAGCCCTGAATTCGGAAGCCGCACACGTCACCTCCGGCGCCCGCGGCCGGGCGCGGCCTGCCGACTTCGATCAGAACCGACCGATCACCGTCTGCGACCATGCGTTTGGCAATCACCTCACCCAGGCGATCGATCACCGGTACACCTCCCGCCTTCCGGCCGATCCGCCGGACATGTTGCGCCCGTTCGTTCCACAGCGACGGTCCTCGTGATACCCGGCCACCAGCGGGATTAACCGGCCGCCGCCCTTGTGATACGGAACCAGAAGTGCCAGTCACGTTTTGGTCACGGCCAGGAGGGGTACCACAACCAGCATGACTCCGATGAACGATCGACCTGCACAGATCGTCGGCATCGAACGCGGAACCGCCGTGCTCGGCGGCATCATCGCGCTGGCTCTCGGCTGCGGAGTAGCGGTCATGACCGGGTCCCTATCCGCGGCACTCGGTTCCTTCGCGGCCGTCTGCATCGGCATGATCGTGCTGGTGCCCCCGATCGGCCGACCATCCCGCCGACCAACCAATTCCGTTCGCTTTTCCTGACTTTCACCGGCGGCGCTGCGTGCTGACGAAACCCCGCAGCGCGCACCTCCTGACGGCCCACCGCCGTCCTACCGGTCGAAGTCACGGGAACAGACCGAACCCACCACAAACCACCAGCCACCATTCGACCACCGTCGACAGAGGATTCGACGGTGGTCGAATGGTGGCCCGAGCACTCCGATTCAGCTCCCCCAACCGCCGGCCGCCGATCCGTCGGTCGGCACGCGGCCCGTCCGAGCCGAACTTCGCGTGACCCGACTCGCTCAGAACCCGCCGCGGATGAACCGATCCGGCATCGCGATCGCACCGCGCCGGTGACCGGTCAATGCCGGGAGCACGTCCCACGCCGGGGCGATGGCAAGACAGTTGTCACGTGGCGCAGCACCGCATGCGCTTGTCACAGACCCGACTGGTCATCGTCCTCGACGTCGACCGTGAGGGTACGTGCCGGGGTCAGCGGGGCGCGTAGCTGCGAGGACTCGGGTTTGGGGGTGCGTTTGGCGGGGCGTTTGCAGTTGACGAGGTTTATGTCGCCGTTGTAGTGGGCGAGGACCCGGTGGTCCATGACGGCGCGCCAGAGTGGGGGTATCGCGGCGAGGACGACCATGGTGGCGTAGCCAGCGGGTAGCTGGGGGGCCTGTTGCGAGCTGCGCAGCGTTTGATAGCGGCGGCCCGGGTTCGCGTGATGGTCGCTGTGGCGCTGCAGGTGGAACAGGAAGATGTTGGTGACGAGGCGGTCGCTGTTCCAGCTGTCGCGCGGCGAGCAGCGCACGTAGTTGCCGTTCGGACGGCGGGCGCGCAGCAGACCGTAGTGCTCGACGTAGTTCACCGTCTCCAGCAGGCAGGCGCCGATCAGCGCCTGCAGCGCAAGGAAAGGGATCACCATCGGGCCGAAGAGCACGATCATCGTCCCGAACAGCGCGATGCTCATCGCCCATGCGTGCAGCAGATGGTTCTCCAGGGTGAACCACCGTTTGCCCTTGCGGGACAGGCGTTCCCGCTCCAAGGCCAACGCCGAGCGGAACCCGCCGAACATACTGCGCGGCAGGAACTCCCACAGGGACTCGCCGAACCGGCCGCTCGCCGGGTCCTCCGGCGTCGCGACGCGCACGTGGTGGCCGCGGGTGTGCTCGACGAAGAAATGACCGTAACCGGACTGCGCGAGAGCGATTTTCGCCAGCCACCGCTCCAGGTTCTCGACCCGGTGACCGAGCTCGTGCGCGGCGTTGATGCCGATACCGGACACCACGCCGAGGGTCACGGCAAGCCCGAGCTTGTCCGCGAGGCTCAATTCCGTTCTGGACCACAGGTATCCCGCGATCATCAGTCCGATGAACTGCATCGGCAGGAAAAGGTATGTGCACCAACGATAATAACGATCGTTGGACAATGCCTCGTAGTCCTCGTCACGTGGATTGCTTCCGTCGTCACCCACCGCCCAGTCGAGCAGTGGAATGGCCACGAACACGATGATCGGACCGATCCACCAAAACAGTTCCAGCCCAGTATGAGCCACCAGTTGTGAGGGAAGTAGTGCGCACCCCGGTGCGATCAATCCGAATACCCAGAGGTACCGCTTGGGGTCGCGTGCTTGCGTATTTTTGAAGACAGTCATAGCCATCCCGCTGATCCAACAGAACAACACCCGACAGAGTGTGCCGCAGAAAACGGTTACGCTAAACTCGTCGCTCCAGGATAGCGGTTTCCCGGCAGCAATCCAGCAAACCGGAAAAATAGTCCCCTGACCGGGTGATCCCGCAACCGATATCGCGCACCGGCGATCGGTCGCGCGGACAGACTCGAGATCGGTGTACCGGACGACTTCTCGACCCGCGTACCGCGTGACGTACTGGGAAATCCCCGCATACGGCCAGCCGACCGGGAACGAGATCGGCGAACTCACCCCGAGCTCGAGCCGCTGTCCACGGCCACCGGAAGATGCGGGCGGCGCGCAATCATCGCGATATCGCAACGAAATGACGACTTTCCGTACAACGCGATAACCTCCCCCGCGCGAAATCTGGGCAACCATGCCGCGCAGCCGATTCGCGCCGCTCTCCCCCGAACACGAATGAATGCGCGGCACAAACAGGACACCGTCCGCCCCAGCGGGATACGTCCGGTGCCCGAATGTGCCGCGCATCCGCTGCTACGGCAGCGCCCCGCAGTTGGTCGGGGCCGGAGCATCCGAGAGCCGATCCATGATCCACTGCTGGGAGGCGATCAGCGCCGGGAAGAACGCGAGCACGTGGGTGCCGACAATCCCGGACATGCTGGGGATCTGACCGTTCGCCTCCAGCTGAACCGGCACGCCGCGGCCGCACCAGCCGGCCGCCATGGCGTGGATGGGCGGGAACGGCGCGCCCTCGTCGTTCACCGCCGAGGCGATGAGCACGGGCACCTGCGGGGTGAGTCCGCCGACGATCTGCTCGTCGAATACCTGCTTCAACGCCGGGTTCTGGTCGATCACGGCGGTCAGCGGCTGCCCGCTCGCGGTCCACTGGGACGTGTGCCCATGCAACTGGGCCAGACCCATGGGGACGGCGCACTTGCCGAGCGATTCGTTCAGAATCGCCTTGCCGGTGTCGTTGAGCTCGGCGTCGAGCACCGGACGGACCGACGGGTAGTTGGCGGCCATGCCGTTGAGGATCCAGGCATATGTCGGCCCCATGGCGGCCCGGCCGTCGTTGTACCCGATGAAGAACTGGTCGTCCACGACAGGGCCGCCGACGTAGGCGCCGCGGACGTTCAGCTCAGGCGCGTAGTCCGGCTGGAGTTCGGCCGCGCCCGCGGAGGCCATGCCGCCCTGGGAGTATCCGTAGAGGATGACCGGCGCGTTCGGGCCGAGACCGCTGCCCGGCAGCTGCAGCGCCGCGCGCGCGGAGTCCAGCAAGGCGTGCGCTTGCGACTTGCGGTTGAGGAAGTCGTGCACCGCGGGCGTGCCGAGGCCGTGGTAATCGGTGATCACCACCGACATGCCGCGCGACAGCAGCGTGGTGATCGCGAGCAGGTCGTACTCGAAGATCACGTCACCGGGCGGCTGGTAGGAGACGACCTGCGACAGCAGCTTCGAGGGCGCGCACTGATCGCCCTGCCCCTTGGTGCCGCCCGCGTACGCGACCAGCGGACGCTCGCCAGGACCGAGCCACGGCACCGCGGGCTCGAGATACGTGCCCACCACGGCGGTCGGCGCGTCTTGGGCATCGTTGCTGACGTACATCAGTCGGGTCGCGCGCGCCGGGACCATTCCGGGTTGTCCGGGAGCCGACAGCGCCACCACCGATGGTTCCGCGCGGAGGATATTGCCCGGTCCACCGCCGACCGGCGGCGGAACATAGAAATCGGCGACGGCTTCCGCCGCCGGATCCGTCCACGCGGGTGGTGCGGAAATCGCCCCGCCGCCGACCACGGTGAGGGTTCCCGTCAAAACTGCGGCCAAGCTGAGTATTCGACTCCTCACGATCCGATCCTTCCTTCGATTGGGAAGATCCTGGCATCTAGAATCGGATATCGAGATTATCCGTACTGCGGCCTTCAGGCAGGCACAACGCGCACCGTATTTCCGTGAAAGGCGGTTCCGAGCGCCGATTTCCCGGCACGGCGCCGACAATCCCGCCGAAATCACATGTTTCGTGGCGTCATCCGAATACCCGCCTTCCGCGCTGCTGTGAGCAGATCCGCCCAGGGCAGCGACGGCGGATTTCCACCGTCCGGCTGGGGCACGGTGGACGCATGGCTCACGACGACAAGACCCCGCTGTTCAGCTGGCGCGCCAGAGAGCAACTGCTCGGCCGCCGCATCCTGGTGCTCGACGGACCCCTCGACGACGACAACGGAACCCTGCTTGCCACACAGTTGCTGACCCTCGCCGCCGAGAACGACGAAGCGGGCATCTCGCTGTGGATCCACTCGCCGGGCGGCTCGGTTCCCGCCATGCTCGCGATCCGCGACGTCATGCGGCTCGTGCCGTGCGAGGTGTCCACGCTCGCTCTCGGATTGGCGTGCAGTGCAGGACAATTCCTGCTCTCGTCGGGCAGCCGAGGCAAGCGCTTCGCGCTGCCGCACGCCAGGATCCTGATGCACCAGGGTTCGGCGGGAATCGGGGGCACGGCCGTCGACGTGGAGGTCCAGGCCGACGACCTGCGCCACACCGTGGAAACGGTCCTCGGCCTGATCGCCGCCGACACCGGCCAGCCCTACGAACGGATCTACGAGGACTCCCTCCACGACCGGTGGTTCACCGCGGCGCAGGCCAAGGAGTACGGATTCGTCGACCACATCGTCGACAACTTCGGACAGGTCGTCCCCCAACGTCAGCGAATCGGGATCACGGCATGAGCGAACGAAGTGAGCGAATCATGTGCCAGCGTGCCGTGCACATGCCGGAGCCGAGCACCAGCGAGGCGCAGGCATGAGTACTTACACCATTCCCAATGTCATCGCCCAGCATCCGCGCGGTGGCGAGCGCATCACCGACATCTACTCGCACCTGCTCGCCGAACGCATCGTCTACCTGGGCACGCCGATCGACTCCGGCGTCGCCAACGCGCTGATCGCCCAGCTGCTGCACCTGGAATCGGAGAGTCCCGAACAGGAGATCCAGTTCTACATCAACTGCGAGGGCGGCGACCTGACCTCCATGCTCGCGATCTACGACACCATCCAGCACATCGGCGCGCCCGTGCACACCACCTGCGTCGGCCAGGCCATCGCCGTCGGCGCGGTGCTGCTCGCGGGCGGTGCGCCGGGGCGCCGTGCGATGCTCCCGCACGCCAGGGTGGTGCTGCACCAGCCCGCGGCGCGCGGCCAGGGCGCGATTCCGGACCTGATCCTGCAGGCCGACGAACTCGTGCGGATGCGGGCCGAGATCGAGTCGATCCTGGCCAGGCACACCGGGCAGTCGGTGGAGCGGCTGCGCCACGACACCGACCGGGACCGCGTCTTCACCGCGCAGGCAGCCATCGACTACGGACTCGTCGACACCGTGCTGCAGCCGCGGGGATGACCGGCTCAGGCCGCGCGGACCAGCAGGGTCGGCGCGGCCTCGGACCGCCGCTGGTAGGCGCGGTGCCGCCCGCGCAGTTCGTCGGCGACCTGCTCGGTCAGCCCGCCGAGGGTGGTGCCGAGCGCACCGGCCAACGCCGCGATCATCTCGCTGGACGGCTCCTTGCGCCCCCGCTCGATCTCCGAAAGGTACTGCGGCGAGATGCCCGCCCGGCCCGCGGTTTCCACGAGCGTCTCGCGCTGTTCCTGCCGCAGCGCGCGCAACCGTTCGCCGAGCGCCTCGCGCCACAGCGGTTCCGGAGCGGACGGCGCGGGTCGGCGAGTTCGGTCGTCGCGGCCACCGGGGATCGAGTGCAGTCTCGGATGCTCGGTCATGGGAGGAAGCGTACGTTTCGCACCACGGTGTTCGGCTAGTCATTACGCTGTGGGCGTACGGGATCGGCGCGGTAGCCGCCACCGCACCGGACCCTTGACCTCAACCCTGGTTCAGGGTGCACGCTGGGAGCATGACTCAGGCTCCGGAATTCTGGAACACCGTCTACGACAACGACACCGCCCCCTGGGTGATCGGGGAACCGCAACCGGCGATCCTCGCCCTCGAACGGGACGGCTTGATCAGCGGCCGGGTGCTCGATCCCGGCACCGGCGCGGGTGAGCACACCATCGCGCTGACGAAACTGGGCTACGACGTGCTCGGCGTGGATCTGTCACCGAGCGCGATCGCCTACGCCCGGCGCAACGCCGCGGACAAGGGTGTCCCGAATGCCCGGTTCGAGGTGGTCGACGTGCTCACGCTCGCCGATTCGGACGACGATCGGCTCGGCGTTTTCGACACCGTGGTCGACAGCGCCCTTTTCCATGTCTTCGGCACCGAACCCGACGCGCGTGCCGCCTATGTGCGCGGTTTGCACCGGGTGTGCAAGCCAGGCGGACTCGTGCACGTCCTCGCGCTGTCGGACACCGAGGAGGGTTTCGGCCCGCGCATCAGCGATTCGCTGATCCGCGAATCGTTCGCGGGCGAGGGCTGGGAACTCGAAGACCTCGTCCCCTCCACCTATCGCGGTCGGGTCACCGAAGTGGTGGCCGAGGACGCGGCCCGCCTCGACCTGCCCACCGAGGGCCCGGTCGACGTGGTCGCCTGGCTGGCGCGTATCCGGCGGATCTGAGCGGAGCCGGGCCGATGCGGTCCGCGGCCGTGGTCGCGGACCGATCCGGAGTTATCCTCGGGAAGCAGGAACCGACCCGTAGCGCCGGGTCACCAGAGCTCGCCCGGAATCGAGGCCGACGATGGCCGACATGCAGCCGACACAGCGCAGTCCGTCCTCCGGCGTCGTCGTGGACTTGAACACCGAGGGGTTCGAGGAGGCGGAGGAGATCGGGCGCGGCGGCTTCGGCGTCGTGTACCGCTGCAGGCAACCCGACCTGGACCGGATCGTGGCCGTGAAGGTGCTGACCTCGGATCTCGACGCGGAGAGCATGCAGCGGTTCATCCGGGAACAGCAGGCCATGGGACGGCTGTCCGGCCACCCGCACATCGCGGACGTCTTCCAGGTCGGCACCACCGGTGACGGGCACCCGTACCTGGTCATGCCGTACCACGCGCGTGGCTCGCTGGAGCAGCGGATCAGGAACTTCGGCCCGCTCGATTGGACCGCGACGCTACGACTCGGCGTCAAGATGGCCGGGGCGCTCGAGGCCGCGCACCGGGTCGGCACCCTGCATCGCGACGTGAAGCCCGGCAACATCCTGATCACCGACTACGGCGAGCCGCAGTTGACCGACTTCGGCATCGCGCGCATCACCGGCGGTTTTCGAACGACGACCGGAATCATCACGGGCTCACCGGCTTTCACCGCCCCGGAAGCGCTGCGCGGTGAGCCGTCGACGCCCGCCTCCGATGTGTACAGCCTCGGCGCGACGCTGTTCTGCGCGCTGACCGGCCACGTCGCGTACGAGCGCCGCACCGGCGAACAGGTACTCGCCCATTTCCTCCGGGTCGCCGCGCAGCCGGTCCCCGATCTGCGCGCGGAGGGCATGCCCGACGATGTCTGCGCCGCCATCGAGCACGCCATGGCGGGCGACCCGGCGCAGCGGCCGGAGTCGGCGCTCGCCCTCGGCGACGAATTGCGCTCGGTGCAGCAGCACCGCGGGGTGCCGGTCGACGTGATGGTGTTGCCGATCGGTCCCGGCCCGCGGAAGACGCCGCCCGCCCCGACGGTTCGCCACCGGGAACGGCCCACCGCTCCCCCGACCCCGGCGACGAAGTATCGCCCGCCGACCCCGGCCCGGACGCCGATCATCAGGAAACGCCTGCTCGATCTGCTTCGCTCGGGTTCGCGCAAGCGGTTGACGTTCATCCACGCGCCGAGCGGCTTCGGCAAGACCACGCTCGCGGCCCAATGGCGCGACGAGCTCGCGAACGCGGGCGGGCCGGTCGCCTGGCTGACCGTCGACGAGGACGACAACAACGCCGCCTGGTTCCTCGCGCACCTGGTGGAGGCCATTCGCGGCCCGCGCCCCAACCTCGCCGACGACCTCGATCGCGTGCTCGAGGCCCATCCCGACGACGCCGAGCGGTACGTGCTCACCGCGCTGATCGATGATCTGCACTCGCACGACGACCGGATCACCGTCGTGCTGGACGACTGGCAACGGGTGACCGACGAATCCTCGCTGGCGGCCATCCGTTTCCTGGTCGAGCACGGTTGCCACCACCTGCCGATCATCGTCACGAGCACGTCCCGCTCCGGAGTTCCGTTGAGCCGGCTGCGCATCGACGGTGAGCTGGAGGAAATCGATTCGGGCGCACTGCGTTTCGATGTCGACGAGGTGCGGCACTTCCTGGCGGAGGCGGGGCTGCGCTTGTCGGACGCCGATGTCGAAGCACTGACGGAGACAACGGACGGCTGGGCCGCCGCGCTGCAATTGGCGGTGTTGTCGCTGCGCGCGGGCGACGATCCGGCGCACCTCGTCGACAGCTTGTCCGCCCACGCCGATATCGCCGAGTTCCTCGCGGAGAACGTGCTGAACGCGCTGGAACCGGACCTCCTCGAATTCCTCACCAGGACTTCGATATGCGGGCGAATCTGCGGGCCGCTCGCGTCCTCGGTCACGGGCGACGAGCACGGGCGCGCACTGCTGGAGGACGTCGAGGACCGCGGGTTGTTCCTGCAACGCATCGACCCGAATCGCGAATGGTTCCGCTACCACCAGCTTTTCGCGGGATATCTGCGCCGCCGCCTGGAACGGGATCGTCCCGAGGAGATCGAAGCGCTGCACTATCGGGCGTCGGAGTGGTTCGCGCGGCACGAGCTGCTCAACGAGGCGGTCGATCACGCGCTGGCCGCCGGAAACCCGGACCGCGCCGCCGATCTCATCGAGGAAGGCGGCGGGTACCTGCTGGAGCGGTCCAAGATGACGACGCTGGTTGGCATCGTGGCCAAGCTGCCCGCACGGTCGATCCAGTCGCGGCCCCGTATCCAACTGTTCCTCGCCTGGGTGAATCTCGTCCTGCGCAGAACGGAACCCGGCGTCGCGGCGCTGGCCCGCTTCTCGGCCGCGCTCGACGAGGCCGAGTTGACAGACGACGAACGAGCGGACCTGCAGGCCGAGGCCGGAGTGCTCGCGGCCACCAGGGAGATGTTCGCCGATCGAAGCGAGGAGGGCGACCGCCTGGTCCGCGCCGTGCTGGCACGCCTGGACGACTTCTCACCGCGGGTGGCCGGAGTGGCGGTCAACATCGCCGCGATCGCCGCGATTCACCGCTTCGACTTCGACGCCGCGCGCCGCTGGCAGCAGCGGGCCGTGCCGTATCACGATGCGACGGGCCCCTTCCTCCGGGTGTACGGCCGCTGCTTCGCGGGCATCGCCGAGCGGGAGCGACTGCGGATCCCGGCGGCGGACGAGGCGTTCCGCGACGCGATGGAATTCGCGGCGACGACCATGGGCCCGCACTCGCACGCGGCGCGGCTCGCGAGCGCGCTGCTCGGCGAATTACGTTACGAGACAGGCGATGTGGACACCGCGGCGGAATTGCTTCTGGAGAGTCTCGGCTTGGCGGACGAAGGCGGCGGCGGCGTCGATTTCATGATCGCCACCTATGCGACGGGAGCGCGGGTCGAAGCCGTCCGCGGCGATCTCCGGGCGGCCGCGAAGCGGTTGGCCGACGGTATGGCGAGCGCCGAGCGGATGGCGCTGCCGCGCCTCGCGGCCCGGTTGCGCAACGAGCGAATTCGGCTGGGACTCGGCCTCACCCGCGGCGAGATCGAGCGCCTCGTCGGTCTGCGAGAACTCCGGCACGACGACGGGATCGCCACGCTCATCGCCGAGATCGACGAAGACTCGGCGGTTCGGCTGCTGCTCACGGCCTACCCGCCGGACCGGTACGACGAGGCGTGCGAGCGAGCGCGCGCCCTGCTGACGAGCATCGAGTCCGCACCTCGCCCGCTCGCGGCGGTGCGCGCCCAATTGCTGCTCGGCGCCGCGCTACGCCGCGCGGGCCGGACGGAGGAGGCGGAGCGGGAGCTGTCCGCCGCGGCGTCGAGGTGTGACGAGGCGGGGCTCGTTCGTCTGCCGATCGATGCGATGCGTGACCTGCCCGGTCCCGGCGCCCGCTGACCGCTTGCAGCGATCAAGCGGCGGCTTCGGTCAGACGCCCGAAGTCCTTGCGGACACCGAAGGCGGTGACGATCTCCATGATACCGAGCACGATCAGCCAGATGCCCGCGACCAGGGTCAGGGTGGCCACCGAGCTGACCGGCCAGATGATCAGCACGACACCGGCGATCGCGGTGATCACGCCGAAGAAGCCCTGCCAGCCGCGTCCTGGCATGCCGGGATCGGAGGCGGCGGCCACCAGCATGGCCACGCCGCGGAACAGCCAGCCGATACCGATCCACAGCCCGAGCAGCAGGATCGAGGCGAGCTCGTCGCGGAAGCAGAACACGCCGATGATGATCGACAGCACGCCGCTGAGGAAGTACAGCACCCGCATGCCCGCGCTCTTGGTCGCGCCGAACGCGGCCACCAGCTGCAGCACACCGGAGATCACCAGGTAGATGCCGAAGAGGATGCCCGCGACCAGCAGGGTCTTGCCCGGCCACACCAGAATCATTACACCGATGATCACCGTGAGGACACCGGTGACCAGAACGGCTTGCCAGGCGCTCTTCGCGAGCGTCTGAACAGGTCCATCGACCACGCTGTTTGTCGTCATGACCAGATGTTATGCCTGGCGGCACATGTTTTCTGGACATTTGCTACACACCGCACGACGGATACTTCCGGCCGCCGACTCGCGCTCGAGCCCGCGGCCCGACGTCGATCAGTCTCCCGGCGCGACGATGTTCACCATCCACGCGACGCCGAACTTGTCGCGGCACATGCCGAATTCGTCGCCCCACATCTGCTTCTCCAGCGGCACGGTGACCACGCCGCCCGCGGTCAGCTTGTCCCAGTAGCCGCGCAGCTCGTCGGCGTCGTCGCCGCTGAGGCTGATCGAGATGCTGCTGCCCGGCTGGTATTCCATGCCGGGCGGGGTGTCCGACGCCATCAGCGTGAACCCGCTCGGCGTCTCCAACTGGCCGTGCATGACCAGTTCGGCGCCGGGCGATTCCTTGTCGCCGAATTCGCCGAAGGTGTTCACGGCCAGGGTGCCGCCGAACACTTCGCGATAGAACTCGAGGGCCGGGCGCGCGTTGTCGCCGAAGCCGAGGTACGGGTTGAGCTTGGAGACCATGGGATGCTCCTTAGCTGTAGTTGCCGCCACGTGCGAGGGTACTGCCGCACCGACGAGAGTGGCGTGGATAACGCTCGACGGGCTTCACGTTTACCGCCCGAGCGCCATGGGAAGTCATCCGTAAGTGGCTCTCGTCGTTTGAACACTTGCGGGGTGGGGGTCGCATTTCGTGAGTCTCGGGTGGCTAGGAGAAGAGGGTGGCGGTTGTACTCGTGCTACAGGCACGCGGACTCGGTGATCTGCTCACCGCGGTCCCGGCGCTGCGCGCGCTGCGTCGAGCCAAGCCGAGCGACCAGATCGTCCTCGCCGCGCCGCACCGGCTCAAGCCGATCGTCGACCTGATCACCTCGGTGGACTCCATGGTCCCCACCGCCGACGTGAGCGCGCTGCGCTGGGACGGACCGTCACCGCAGCTGGCGGTGAACCTGCACGGGCCGAGCGCCGAGAGCGTCGTCGAGCTGGTCAAGACCGACCCGGCGCGGATACTGACCTACCGCAACCCGGCCTTCCCCGAACTCGAGGGCCCGATCTGGCAGCCGGACATGCACGACGTGGAGCGGTGGTGTCACCTGCTCGAATCCGACGGCATCGTGGCCGACCGCCGCAACCTGGGCCTCGTGCCGCCCGTGTCCACCAACAGCCGCCGCGACTGCGTCGTCGTGCACGTCGGAGCGGGCGCTCCCGCGCGGCGCTGGCCAGCGGACCGGTTCGCCGCGGTCGTGCGGCACCTGCTTGTGCTCGGCCGCGAGGTGGTGCTCACCGGCGACGAGTTCGAGCGGGACATCGCGCTGAACGTCGCCGCACGGGCCGGACTCTCCCAGGCGAACGTGCTCGCGGGCGAGCAGAACCTCATCGACCTCGCGGCCACGGTCGCCGAGGCCGCGCTGGTACTCAGCGGTGACACGGGCGTCGCGCGGCTGGCCACGGCCTTCGGCACCCGCACCGTCCTGTTGTTCGGCCCGACGCCGCCGCGCTGGGGCGGACCACCCCCGCACCTGCTTGCCAGGCACATCGTGCTGTGGTCGGGTCAGATGGGCGATCGGTATGCCGATGCGCCCGATCCCGGTCTGTTGCGTATCGGGGTGGGCGAGGTCGTCGGCGCGGTCGAGAAGCAGCTCAATCAGCGCAACTCCGCCGCGGCGCGGCGCCCGACCTACCGCAGGGTGGGCTGAGACTCACCGCTCGGCGCGCGCCTCGCTCAGCGCGGCCGCGTACGCCGCCAGCGCGCTCGGCCAGAACTGTTCGAGGTAGTCGCGCGCGTCGCCGAGTCCGCGCGGATCGAGCGTGTACACCCGCCGGGTCCCCTCGGCACGCACCATGACCAGCCGTGCCGCCCGCAGCACCTTCAGGTGCTGGGAGACCGCCGAGCTGCTGACACCGACCAGGTCGGCCAGCTCCCCCACCGACCTCGGCGCATGCGGCAGCGCCTCGAATATCGCCCGCCTCGTCGGCTCGGCCAGCGCCTCCAGGGCCCGAACTCCGTTAGTCGCCACTTAAACATTGTGATCAACTAGCAATTAGCTGGTCAAGATCGCCCATTACCCAATTTCCCCAGGTCGATAACGCAGGCTCGCTCTTCCGTTATCTCTTCGTGACACACGAGCTGGGCTTTTACCGATCTGTGACTGTAGCCACAAGATAACGATTCGACTATCACGGTCCGTTAGCTTCGAGTCATGCCCGTGACCGATCTGTTATCTGCTCTTCGGCCCGGCGCGACTCGCTCTCGCCGGCACCGTGTCGCCACCCGTGCGGTGGCCGTCTCCGCCGCCGTAGGCGCCTCTCTCGGCGTCCTCGCCGCCGCCAACCCCGACGAGGCGTCCGCACCCGCGGCCGCCGAGACCACCGCGAGCTCGAGCGCCATCCAGTACGCCGCGTTCGACCCGGCTCCGGCGCCCGAGGCCGTGGCCTGGGGCGAGCACCGCGCCGCTCAGGAAGCCGTTCCGCCGCCCGCTCCCGAACCCGTCCGCCCGCACACCGTCCGCCCCGTCGAAGGCCGGCTGACCTCCACCTTCGGCGCCCGCTGGGGCGCACAGCACAACGGCCTCGACTTCGGCGACCCGATCGGCGCCCCGATCTTCTCCGTCACCGACGGCGTCGTGATCGAGACCGGTCCCGCCTCCGGCTTCGGCCTGTGGGTGCGAGTCCAGCAGGACGACGGCACCGTCGGAGTCTACGGACACGTCAACGACATCCTCGTCGAGGTCGGCCAGCAGGTCAGCGCGGGCGACGTGATCGCCACCGTCGGTAACCGTGGCCAGTCCACCGGACCGCACCTGCACTACGAAGTGCACGATCCCGCTCTCGGCCCGATCGACCCGATGCCGTGGCTCGCCGCCCGAGGCGTCCACGTGGGGTTCGCCGAGGAGTGATCCTCCCTCGGGTTCGCGAGCCCGATGAGGGGCTCGCGAATCCCCGCCGGTCGTCACTCCCGGCAGCCATGCCCGCGAACAGCGCCGTTCGCGGGCATGTGCGTTCTGCCGCCGCTCCCCCTGCCCCGGGGTGAGCGGCGGAGTCTTCTGATACTCCGGTACGAGATGCGAATAGCGCTGCGGCGGGACGTGTTCCGGTGTCCGCGATTCCTACCTTCGGGACATGTCGACGACCCAACTCGCCGCCGTCAGCGGAGACGACCAGCCCGATCTCGCCCGCGACGCCCGCCGCCCGCACCGTCCCCTGCTCTGGTCCTCGGCCGCCATGGCCGCGCTCGTCCTGTTCTCGCTCGGCGGGATGATCGTCGACGACCGCACGCTGCTCGGGGAGTCCGTGTGGTTGAAGACCTTCAAGTTCGGGGTGGCGTTCGCGGTATACGAGATCACGCTCGCCTGGTTGTTGTCCTTGCCGCACAAGGGTTCTCGCGCCACGTGGTGGCTCGGCACGGTGTTCGCGGTGACCGGGGTGCTCGATGTGGGATTCATCGTTGTCCAGGCCGCGCGCGGCACCTTCAGCCATTTCAACTCCTCCGGCGACCCGGTCAACTCCATCGGCCAGATGGTGTTCGCCACCGGCGTGCCCGGCCTGTTCTTCGCGAACCTGCTCATCGTGCTGATCCTGTCCTGGCAGCGGCTGGTCGACCGGCCAACCGCCCGGGCCGTCCACGCCGGACTGGCGCTGGCCGTGGCGGGCATGGCGCTCGGGTACCTGATGGGGTTCACCGGCGAACAGCTCGTCCGTGACGCCGACGGGCAGGTCGTGGAGCTGGTCGCCGGCCACACCGTGCTACCGGAGGACGCCCCCGCCGCCGAACGCGCGATCCGCGACACCGCAGAAGGCATGCCGCTCACCCACTGGAGCACCATCGGCGGCGACCTCCGCGTCCCCCACTTCGTCGGCCTGCACGGCATCCAAGTCCTGCTCCTGGCCACCTTCCTGCTCACCCGCCTGGCCCGCAGGCACCGCTGGCTCCGCCCCGAACCCACCCGTGCCGCCCTGATGGCCGTCCTCGCCCTCACCTACACCGGCGTGCTCGCCATCACCTTCTGGCAAGCCATGCGCGCCCAACCCCTCATCCACCCCGACCCGCAAACCCTCACGGCCTACGCCGCCCTCTTCACCGTCGCCACAGCCACCACCTTCACCATCTACCACCGCGGCCACAGGGCCTGAGGTGCCGGAACGGCGGGCGCTGAACACGGCCACGACATAGCGAGTGCCGCCGGTGCGGAATCGGCGGCCGCGCTAGCGCAGGCGTTCGGCTTCTCTGGCCAAGGTGACGAGGGTGGCGCTGAGGGAGGCGAGTTCGGCGGTGTCGGCGCCTTCGACGATGGCGGTGGCGATGTCCTCGGCGGCGCAGCGGGCCGCGAACCAGCGGTCCGCGAGGTCGGCGGCCTCCTGGGCGCTGAGCACGACGGAGTCTTCCGGAATTCCGGTGCCTTTGAGGCTGTTGCGGTGTTCGTAGGCCCGTTGGCGGCAGGACTGGCGGCAGTACCGGCGACGACGTCCGGCCTCCGACTCCACGATCTCCCGACCACACCACAGGCAGCAGGACAGCAAGCGGCGCGACATGAGGCAGAACACTAGTGCGTCGCGCGGCGAGATGGCCCGCAGACCCCCCGCCGTCGCAGGACCGCAACACAGGAAACCGCAGGACGCCCGCGTGGCGTGGCACGGCAGAGCCACCGACTACAATGGAACGGTTCACCGTCGCCGTGTCGGGAACTATTGACGCAGGCCCGTTCGTTGCACTAGAGGTCCAGCGAGCGCAGGACGCGTTCGCCGGGCACGGTCGCAGCGCAACAAGACTCGAGCACACAGGGAGAGGCACACCATGGCAGATCGCGTACTCCGGGGCAGTCGGCTCGGAGCGGTGAGCTACGAGACCGATCGCGACCACGACCTGGCCCCGCGTCGGATCGCCCGGTACCGCACCGACAACGGCGAAGAGTTCGACGTGCCCTTCGCCGACGACGCCGAGATCCCCCCGACCTGGCTGTGCCGCAATGGTCAGGAGGGCATCCTGGTCGAGGGCACCACGCAGGAGACCAAGAAGGTCAAGCCGCCGCGTACCCACTGGGACATGCTGCTGGAGCGTCGCAGCAAGGAAGAGCTCGAGGAGCTGCTCAAGGAGCGCCTCGAACTGCTCAAGACCCGCCGCCGCGCTTGACGCAGCCGAACGAAAAGGCCGCCTCCCGATCGGGAGGCGGCCTTCGTCGTGTTCGGTGACTCAGTCGTGTTCGGTGACTCAGTGGCTGGCGACCTTGCGGTAGCGCAGCAGCGCCAACGGCATCGCCACGGCCAGGATCGCGACCGAGCAGATGATGGCGTACTCGATGCAGTGCTCGGCCGCCCACCCCGAGGGCGGTACGAACGAGGGTGGGGAATCGTTCTCGAACAACTTGCGACCCGACGCCGAGACCGCGGTGATCGGATTCCATTCCGCGATGGTCCGCAGCGGCCCAGGCAGCGTCTCGGCGGAGATGAAGGCCGACGAGATGAAGCTGAGCGGGAACAACCAGATCAGGCCCGCGGACTGGGCGACCTCGACGGTCGGTGAGAACAGACCGGTGACCGCCCCGACCCACGACATCGCGAACGCGAACAGCAAAATGATCCCGAAGGCCAGTGCGGCGTCGGCGATTCCGCCGTTGATCCGCCAGCCGACGATGTAGCCGCAGACGACCATGACGACCAGGCTCAGGATGTTCACGGCAAGGTCCGAGAGCGTGCGGCCCATGAGCACCGCGAGCCGCGACATCGGCAGCGTGCGCATCCGATCGATGATGCCCTTGTGCAGGTCGCCCGCGAGGCCGACGGTGGTGAAGGCGGCATTGAAAGCGACCGTCTGGGCGAAGATTCCGGCCAGCAGGAACTCGCGGTACTGGCTGCCGCCCAGCGAGGCGCCGAAGATGTAGGCGAAGAGGAACACGAACATCAACGGCTGGATCGTCGCGGTCACCAGCAGCGTCGGCACCCGGAGGATGGTCAGCAGATTGCGCCAGGCGACGATCGCGCTGTCCCGGAAGATCCGTAGTTTGGGTGGCGTGATCTCTTGGGACACAGGCTCTTTCGGTTTCTTCTGCGCGGTTTCCTCGGCTTTGTCGAGCTCGTCGCATACCACGGTGGAGGCACTCGTCACGGGGCCACCTCGCTGACGCGGGGCGCTGCCGCTGTAGTGGTTGTCGGTTCGCGTCGCTGACTCACGACATGATCTCCTCGGGTACGTCGTCGGTTTCCGATTCGGCGCTCGGCGTCGGCGCCGGTGTGCCGGTGAGGGACAGGAATACGTCGTCGAGACTTGGCCGGTGCACGCTCGCGTCCACCACGCACACCCCGGCGTCGTCGAGCCTGCGCAACGCCTCGACCATGGTGCGCGAGCCGTCGCCGACCACGACCGTCACCTCGTCGGTGCCGGTCTCGTGGTTCGGCTCGCCGACGCCTATCTGGGCGAGCACCGTCATCGCGGGCTTGGCCTCCTGGCCGGGCGCCAGGGTGACGGTGAGCCGGTCGCCGCCGATGGAGGTCTTCAGCTCGTCGGCCGAACCGCGCGCGATGACCCGCCCTCGGTCGATGACGGTGATGCGGTCGGCGAGCAGATCGGCCTCTTCCAGGTACTGGGTGGTGAGCAGCACGGTGGTGCCGTCGTCGACGAGATCGCCGATGACCCGCCACATGTCGAGTCTGCCGCGCGGATCCAGACCGGTGGTCGGCTCGTCGAGCACCACCACCGCGGGCCGGGCGACGAGCGCCCCCGCCAGGTCGAGGCGGCGCGCCATGCCGCCGGAGTAGGTGCCCGCGCGGCGGTGCGCGGCATGGTCGAGACCGAGCGCGCCGAGCAGTTCGGCGGCCCGGTTGGTGGCTTGGCGCGGTGACATGCCGTAGAGCCGGGCCACCATGCGTAGGTTCTCGTAGCCGGAGAGGTTGGCGTCGACCGCCGCGTACTGACCGGAAAGGCCGATCCGCCGCCGCGCGTCCGCCGGGTCGCGGAGCACGTCGATCCCGGCCACCCGCACCGAACCCGCGCACGGCTTCAGCAGGGTCGTGACGATCCGGACGGTGGTGGTCTTGCCCGCGCCGTTGGGCCCGAGCAGTCCCATCACCGTGCCCGCCGGAATCTCCAGGTCGATGTCGTCGAGCACCCGAATTTTGCCGTAGTTCTTGACGAGACCGCGCACCTCCACCGCGAGAGTCATGACCGCACCTCACTCACTAGGCATCCTCCTTCGTTGTGCCCGCGCCGCCGTCGAGCCGCCGGTTCAGTACCGGTCCGATCACGGCGAGCGACTCGGGTGCGGTCATGGCCGAATGGCGGCAGGGCAGTTCGTGGTCGTGGACGGTTCCGGTGACGAACGGCTCCCACGCCGCCGCGCACCGTGCCGGATCGGCCTGGTTGACCTCGTCGGCCGCGGCGGTGAAGAACAGCACGTCGCCGTCGAAGGTGCGCGGCTGGAAGCCGTGCGCCAGCACCGTGCCATTGGTGTAGCCCTCGTACAGTCGCTCCAGGTGCTCGATGGTGAGCGCCGCGAAAGCGCCGGGGCGCGAGCGCAGCAGTTCCGCCGCGTCGAGCAGGCTCATCGTGGGATCGAGTTCGTCGTCGTCCAGATCGCTGCCGAACTCCGCGATGATGTCGGCGACGCCGGGGATGGCGTGTTCGAGCAATTCGTCGGAGAGCTGGTAGCTGTCCATCATCGCCAGCAGCGCCACCTCGTCGCCGGATTCCTGCAGCCGCACCGCGATCTCGTGCGCGATGAGACCGCCGAGCGACCAGCCGAGCAGGTGGTACGGACCTTCGGCCTGCACCGACTTGATGTGCGCCACGTAGTAGTCGGCGGCCTCGCCGATGGTGGAGAAGCCCTCCTCCCCCGCGACGTGCGGTGATTGCAGCCCGTACAGCGGCCGGTCCGGCGACAGGTGCGCGAGCAGACCCGAGTAGCACCAGGACAGCCCGATCGCCGGGTGGACGCAGAACAGCGGAGCCTTGCGTCCCGGAGCGGTCGGCCGGATCGGCAGCACCGCACCGAGCGCACCGGCCATGGCCGTCCCCGCGCCGTCGGAACCGGCCAGTCGCGCGGCGATGGCGGCGGGTGTCGCCTCGCCGAACATCACCTGCACCGGCAGGTCGATGCCCTCGGCTCGCACCTGCGCGACGACCTTCGTCGCCAGCAGCGAGTTGCCGCCGAGCTCGAAGAAGGCGTCGTCCGCGCCGACCCGCTCCACCCCGAGCACCGACTCGAAGGCCGCGCACAGCGCCGCCTCGATCGGGTTGCTCGGCGCCCGGTATCCACCGGACGCGCTGAACACCGGTTCCGGCAGCGCCTTGCGGTCGAGCTTGCCGACCGGGCTCAGCGGGACCTCGTCGATGAGCATGATCGATTGCGGCACCATGTAATTCGGCACCAGCCCGGCCACGTGCTCGGTCAACTCGGCCGCGGTGAGCTCGGTTCCGTTGCGCGGCTTCACATACGACACCAGCGCCGTGCTGCCCGCGGGCGTGCGGTAGCCGATGGTGGTGGCGAACTCGACCGCGCGGTGGCGGGCCAGCGCGACGTCGATCTCGCCGAGTTCGATACGGAAGCCGCGGATCTTGACCTGGTGATCGGTGCGGCCGACGTACTCGATCTCGTGTTCGCCCTCCGCCGCGCCGGACCACCAGCGCACCAGGTCGCCGGTGCGGTACATGCGCTCGCCCGGCTTGCCGTACGGGTTCGCGACGAACCGCTGCGCGGTCAGCCCGGGCCGGTTCAGGTAGCCGCGGGCCAGCGCGCTGCCCGCCAGGTGCAGTTCACCGGTGACGCCGACCGGCGAGGGATGCAGCCTGGCGTCCAGCACGGTCGCGGCGACGCCGCGGATCGGACCGCCGATGGTGATCGGCCCGCCGGGCTCCATGGGCTGGGAGATCACCGTGACGATGGTGGTCTCGGTGGGCCCGTACGCGTTGTACAGGTTGCGACCCGGCGCCCACCTGGCGACCAGATCGGGCGGCAACGCCTCGCCGCCGACCAGCACATGCGCCAGATCGGTGACACCGGTCGGGTCGACCGTGCCAAGCGCCGAGGTCGTGATGAAAGCGTGGGTGATCCGTTCCTCGATGAACACCTGTGCCAGCTCCGCGCCGCCGACCACTCCCGGCGGGGTGATCACTAGCGTCGCCGCGCCACCGAGGGCGAGCAGCAGATCCAGCATCGCGGCGTCGAAGCTCGGCGTCGCGAAATGCAGGACGCGGCAACCGGGTTGGACGTCGAAGCGCTCCGCGGTCTCGGCGGCGAAATTGGACAGGCCGCCGTGGGTGACCATCACGCCCTTCGGGGTGCCGGTCGAACCGGACGTGTAGATCACGTACGCCGGGTTGTCGACCCGCAGCGGGCGCACCCGCTCCTTCTGCACGATCGCCTTGTCCGACGCCGCGAGCACGCCCGCGCGGAACCGCGGTTCGTCCAGCACGATCCACTCGACACCGTCGGGCAGCTCGTCGCGGTACTCGGCGAGCGTGATACCCAGCGCCGCACCGGAATCGGTGAGCATGTGGGAGATGCGCCCTGCCGGGTACAGCGGGTCGACCGGCACGAACGCCGCGCCGGCCTTGGCGACAGCGAGCACCGAGGCGACCGACTCGACCGAGCGCGGAATGCCCAGCGCCACCAGGGTTTCCGGGCCGACGCCGTGTCCGATGAGCACGCGGGCCAGCCGGTTGGTCCAGCGATCGAGCGCGTCGTAGGTGACGTGGGTGCCGTCCGAGGACAGCGCCACGGCGGTGCGGTCGACGTTCGCCGCGGCCTCGAACACCTCCGGGAAGACGATCGGGCGGTCGGCTTCGATGCCGCGCACCGGAGCCAGCCCGGTCCACTCCTCGGGGGCGAGCAATCCCAGATCGCCGACGGCGGCGGTCGGCGTCGCCGCGATCGCGTGGAGCAGCCGCACCAGGCGCTTGCCGAGTCCGTGCGCGGTCCGCTCGTCGAACAGATCGCTCGCGTAGTTCACCGCGAGGGAGATGCCGCCTGGCTCGCGCTGGGCGGTCTGCTCCTCGGTGAGGGTGAACTGCAGGTCGAACTTGGCGATGCCGGTGTCGCCGTCCTCGGCCTCGATGCGCAGACCGGGCAGTTCCAGGCTGCGCAGCGGCCGGTTCCGCACCGAGAGCATCACCTGGAACAGCGGGTGGTGCGCCTGCGAGCGGGCCGGGTTGAGCACCTCGACGAGGCGTTCGAACGGCAGGTCGGCGTGCGCGAACGCGTCCAGATCGGTATCGCGCACGCTGTGCAGCAGGTCGGTGAACCGCGCGTCCGGATCGAGCCGGGTGCGCAGTACAAGCGTGTTGACGAACATGCCGATCATCCGGTCCAGCGCCGGGTGGCCGCGGCCCGCGATCGCGGTGCCGACCGCGATGTCGTCGGTGGCGGTCATCCGGTGCAGCAGCACCGCGAGCGCGGCGTGCAGCACCATGAACATGCTGACGTTGTTGGTGGTGGCCACCGCCTGCAGCTCCCGGTGGGTGACCGCGTCGATCGCGCATTCCACCGTGCCGCCGCGATAGGACGGCACCGGCGGCCGCGGCCGGTCCGCGGGCACGTTCAGCAGTTCGGGAACACCGTCGAGGGTGGCTCGCCAATAGTCGAGCTGGTGGCGAAGCACCGAGTCGGGATCGTCCTCGGTACCGAGCGTATCCCGTTGCCACAGCGTGTAATCCGCGTACTGCAGGGTGAGCTCGTCCCAGTCCGGCTGCTGTCCGGCGCAGGCGGCGCGGTAGGCGACGGCCACGTCCGCCGCCAGCGGCTCCAGCGACCAGCCGTCCATGGCGATGTGGTGCACGACGAGGACGAGGACGTTGTCGGTCGAGGCGGCGGGCGGAGCCGTGCCGTCCGGATCGGGTTCGTCCGACACGGTGATCAGGGCCGCGCGCAGCGGCACGGACTCGCCGAGGTCGAAGCCAGGCGCGGCGAAGCTCCGGACCGCGTCGTCGACGCCGTCGGGGGTGACCGTCGCGACGAACAGCGTCACCGCCGCGTCGGCGGGATCCAGGACGACCTGGGCCGGTTCGCCGTCCACCTCGGGGAACACCGTGCGCAGCGACTCGTGCCTGGCCTGTACGTCGTGCAGCGCCCGCACCAGCGCGTCGACATCCAGCTCGCCGTGCATGCGCAGCACGACCGGGATGTTGTAGGCGCCCGCGCTGCGGTTCGGCCCGTCGGCGGCCGGGCCGACTTCGTTGAACCGGTTGAGGAACCACAGCCGCTGCTGCGCCGCGGACAGCGGAATACGGTCGGGCCGCTCGCGGCGCACCGGCTCGGGGCGCGCGTCCGCGCCGGACGGCCCGGACTCGAGCATGGCGGCGAGCTCGGCGACGGTCGGCGCGGAGAAGACGCTGCGCACCTCGAGCCGGGTGTTCGTCGCCGCCTCCAGTCGCGCGACGAGCTGGGTGGCCAGCAGCGAGTTTCCGCCGATATCGAAGAAGCTGTCGCCCGCGCCGACCGTTTCCGCGCCGACCAGCTCGGCCATCACGGCGGCGACCAGCTTCTCCAGTTCGGTCTCCGGCGCGCGACCGTCGGACACGGCGGCGAACTGCGGCTCGGGCAGCGCCGCGGTGTCCAGCTTGCCCACCGGGGTGAGCGGGATCCGGTCGAGCACCGTGATGCTCACCGGAACCATGTGCGCCGGAAGCTGTTCGGCGACATGCGCGCGCAAGGCCTCGGTGTTCACGCCGGCCCGCACATCGAGCGGCTGGACGAAGGCGACGATCCGATCGGCGCCCGCGATGTGGCGGACGTCGGTGTGCGCGAACCGCACGCTCGGGTGCCCGCCGAGCGCGGCCGTGATCTCGCCGAGCTCGATGCGGAACCCGCGCACCTTCACCTGGTGGTCGCTGCGGCCGAGGTAGACCAGCTCGTTCGCGGCGTTCCAGCGGACAACGTCACCCGTGCGGTACATGCGGGCGCCCGCCGGTCCGAATGGGTCGGCGACGAACCGGGCCGCGGTCAGTCCGAGGCGGTCGAAATAGCCTCGCGCCACGCCGAATCCGCCGAGGTACAGGTCGCCGGGCACACCGACGGGCACCGGCCGCAGCCGGTCGTCGAGCACCGTGGCCCGCGCGCCGCGCACCAGCGTGCCGATGGTGATCGGCGCGCCGACGGTCACCTCGGCGGCGGTGACCACGACGGTGGTCTCGGTCGGGCCGTACCCGTTGAACATCAGCCGTCCCGGCGCCCAGCGGGCCGCCAGCTCCGGCCCCCACGCTTCGCCGCCGATCATGAGCGAACGCAGGTGCGGCAGCGGCCAGCGTTCGTTGTCGATGGTGGACAGCGCCGCGGGCGTCATGAACGTGTGGGTGATCCGCTCGCGGTCCATCAGCGCGGCCAGCTCGTCGCCGCCGTAGATGTCCGGCGGGCAGATCACCATGGTCCCGCCCGAACCGACCGCGAGCAGCAGATCGAACACGGCGGCGTCGAAGCTCGGCGAGGAGAAGTGCAGTGTCCGCGCGTCCGGGTCGACCCGCATCCGGTCGCGGATCTCGTCGGCGAAATTCGACAGCCCGCTGTGGGTGACCGCGACGCCCTTCGGCTTACCGGTCGAGCCCGAGGTGTAGATGATGTAGGCCAGGTCGGCGATCCGCACCGGGCGCGACAGTTCCGCGTCGTCGATCGGTCCGTCGTCCAACCCGTCGAGCTCGGCCGTCGTGGCCGGTTCGTCGAGCAACAGCCAGTCGGTCGATGCTTGGTCGCCCGCCGCGCGCAGCCGCCCGGCGTATTCGGACACGGTGACGCCGAACCGGCAGCCGGAGTCGGTCAGCATGTGCCGGACGCGATCGGCCGGGTAGTTCGGGTCCACCGGCACGAAGGCCGCGCCGGACTTGGCGACCGCGAGCACGGTGAGCACCGAGTCGATGGAGCGGGTCAGGCCGAGCGCGACCCGATCGCCGACGCCGATGCCGCGCCCGACGAGGGCACGGGCCAGGCGGTTCGAGCGCCGGTCGAGTTCGACGTAGGTCATCGAGACATCGCCGGACCGCACCGCGTCGTGCCGCGCGTGCCTGCGCGCCGTCGCGGAGAAGTACGCCGCCAAGGTGAGCTGCGGCGTGGTCTGCCCACCGGTCGCCGGGCTGAGCAGCCTGCGCTCGTTCTCGGTGCGCGCGTCGATCTCGCGGACCAGGGCACGCGGGTCAGCGGTGACCGCGGCCAGCACGCGCAGGAACCGATCGGCAAGGGTCTCGACCGTCTCGGCGTCGAACAGCTCCGCCGCGTAGACGAATTCGAAGTCGCTCGCGCCGGTGTCGCGGGCCGCGACCCGCAGTTCCAGATCGAACTTGGCGCGCGCGATGTCGAGTTCCTCGGCGCTCAGCGCCAGCTCCGGCAGCTCCAGGGTCGGCGCGGGTCCGTCCTGAACGGTCAGCGCCACCTGGAACAGCGGTCGGTTCGCCCCGACGCCCATGACCCGGCCCAGCTCCTCGACGACGCGCTCGAACGGCACGTCGGCGTTGGCCATGGCCGTCAGCTCGGTGTCGCGGTCGGCGCGCAGCTGGTCGGTGAACGGCCGGTCCGGGTCCACGTCGGAGCGCAGCATCATGGTGTTCACGAACATGCCCACCAGTTCGTCGAGCTTGGTGTCGGTGCGGCCCGCGACCGGCGTGCCGATCACGATGTCGCGGCCGCCGGTGACGAACCGAAGCAGGACGGCGAGCGCCGAGCGCAGCACCATGAACATGCTGACGCCCTGCTCGCGTGCGAGTTCGGCGAGCGCGCGCTGGACCGGTTCCGGCACGGCGAACCGCACGGTGCCCGCCTGCTGGGTCGGATCGAGCGGCCGTTGCCGGTCGTACGGGAGCGGCAACTCCGCGGGCAGGTCGGCCAGCTCGGTGCGCCAGTAGGCCAGCTGCGCGCCCGCGACGCTGTCCGGATCGCTCTCGTCGCCGAGGCAGGCCCGCTGCCACAGCCCGAAGTCGGCGTACTGCACCGGAAGTGGCGTCCACGCGGGCGCGCGGCCCGCGCGGCGCGCCGCGTAGGCCAGCGCGAGGTCGCGGGTCAACGGGCCGAGGGACCAGCCGTCTGCCGCGATGTGGTGCAGCACGATGCCGAGCTGGTAGCGCTGAATACCGGTGCGCAGCAACGCGATTCGCAGCGGAGTGTCCCTGGTCAGATCGAAGCCGCCGCGCGCGAGCACGCGCAGCGCGTCCTTCGCGCCCGCCTCGTCGACCTCGATCGGCTCCACCGAGGGCAGCGCCCTGCCGATCGGCAGCACCAGCTGCTGAGCGCCCGCGCTGTCCTCCGGGTACACGGTGCGCAGCACCTCGTGCCGCTCCACCACATCGGTGAGCGCGGCGCGCAGCGCGGGCGCATCCAGATCGCCGTCGATTCGAATGACGAAAGCGATGTTGTAGGCGCTGGATTCGGGCGAGAATCGATTGAGGAACCACAGTCGCTGCTGGGGCAGCGACAGCGGGATGCGTCCCGGACGCGGGGTGTGCACAGCCAGCGCCACCCGTTGCGTCCGGGGCGCTTCCGCCAACTGCTCGGCGACGGCGGCGACCGTCGGCTCCTCGAACAGCGTCCGCACCGGCAGATCCACGCCGAACTCGGCGTGCAGCGCGGCCGCCAACCTGGTCGCCAGCAGCGAGGTGCCGCCGATGTCGAAGAAGCTGTCCTCGGCGCCCTCGACCGGGTGTCCGAGCACGGCGCCGAACACGCCCGCCACCCGGATCTCGGCCTCGGTGCGCGGCGCGCGCGACGGACCGGCGGCCGCGAACACCGGCTGCGGCAGGGCCTTTCGGTCCAGCTTGCCGGACGGGGCGACGGGCAGCCGGTCGAGCACCATCACCGAGGCGGGCACCATGTAGCCGGGCAGCTGCTGTCGCGCCGTCTCCAGGATCGCGGCGGGCGTCACGCCCTGCGCGCCGTGTTCGGCCGTCACGTAGGACACCAGCCGCGGGTCACCGTGATCGCCGGAATGCACGATCGTCAGCGCGAAACTCACGCCGGGGTGCGTGCGCAGCGCGTGGTCGATCTCGCTGAGCTCGACGCGGAAGCCGCGGATCTTGATCTGATCGTCGGCCCTGCCGAGGAAGCGCAGCCGCCCTGCCGGATCGGCGACCACCAGATCACCGGTGCGGTACATCCTTTCGCCGCGCCTGCCGTGCGGATTCGCCGGGAAGCGTTGCGCCGTAAGGCTGTAACGGCCGAGATAGCCGCGGGCCAGACCGGGACCGGACAGGTACAGCTCGCCGGGCGTGCCCGGCGGCACCGGGTGCAGGCGCCGGTCGAGCACGAACAGGCGCATGCCGCGCACCGGCATGCCGAGCGGCACCGGACTTCCCGCCGCCATCGGTCCCGACGCCGTCGCGGCGACGGTGGCCTCGGACGGCCCGTACATGTTGTGCATGCGGTGCCGCGCCGACCAGGTCGCCACGAGCTCCTCGGAGCACGCCTCGCCACCGACGATCACGGCCTCGAGCTCGTCGAGACCCTCGTCGGGCACGGTGGCCAGCGCGGCGGGGGTGATGAACGCGTGCGTGACGTGTTCGGTGCGCAGCAGATCCGCCAGTTCGGCGCCGCCGTACATCCCGGCCGGAGCGATCACGATGGTCGCGCCCGCCGCGAAGCCGAGCAGCAGTTCGAGCACCGACGCGTCGAAGCTCGGCGACGAGAAGTGCAGCGTGCGTGCGGAATCCGTGACGCCGAACTTGTGCATCTGCTCGCTGGCCAGCGAGGCGATACCGGCGTGGGTCACCACGACGGCCTTCGGAATGCCGGTCGATCCCGAGGTGTAGATCAGGTAGGCCGGGTGGCTGGTCCGTAGCGGGTAGTGCCGGTCGGCATCGGTGATCGGCGCGGTGGAGTGGTGGTCGCATTCGGCGGCCAGCTCGGTCGACCCGAGCACCAGCCAGTCCACGTAGGACTTGCGGTGCCGCCCGCGCGGCGCGGGCCATTCGGGCATGGCGGCCAAGCACTCCGGAATGGTCAGGCCGAGAAACGCGCCGGAGTCGGCGATCATGTGCCCGATCCGCTCGGCCGGGTAACCGGGGTCGATCGGCACATACGCCGCACCGGTTTTCGCGACCGCCCAGACCGCGGCGATCGAGTCGAGGCTGCGCGGCAGCGCGATGGCCACCACGACCTCGGGACCCGCGCCGTGCTCGATCAGCACCCGCGCCAAGCGGTTCGACCGCTCGTCGAGCTCGCGGTAGGTGGTGTCCTGTCCGAGATAGCGCACCGCGACGGCGTCGGGCAGCCGCTCGGCGGTGGCGGTGAGCAGGCGGGCCAGCGAGACCGACGGCTCGGCGGGTGCGGCCGAGATGGGCACCAGGTTGGCCGCTTCCTTGCGGTCGAGGATGTCGATGTCGCCGACCGGCACCTCCGGCGCGGCGACGGCGGCGGTGAGCAGGGCGACGAAGCGACGCGCGAACGACTCGACCGTTCGCTCGTCGAAAACGTCTACCGCGTAGCCGAATTCGGCGGTGAGCGGACCGTCGCCGAAGTTGTCGTGCACCTCGAGCTGCAGATCGAACTTGGCGACGTCGGCCGCGAGCGGCAACACCTGCGCCGTCACGTTCGGCAGCTCGATGCCGAGTTCCGGCGCGCGGTCGTAGGACAGCATCACCTGGAACAGCGGGTGCCGGGCGGCCGAGCGCTCCGGGTTGACCACCTCGACCAGCCGCTCGAACGGCACGTCGGCGTTGGCGAACGCGTTCAGGTCGGTCTCCCGGGCCACGTCGAGCATCCGGTCGAAGCCTGCTGCCGCGTCGACCTCGGTGCGCAGCACCAGCGTGTTGACGAACATGCCGACCAGGTCGTCGAGCGCCGGATCGGACCGACCGGCGATCGGGGTGCCGACCGCGATGTCGGAGCTCGCGCACAGCCTGGCCAGCAGGGTCGCCAGCGCCGCGTGCAGCACCATGAACATGCTGACGCCGTGGCTGGCGGCGAGTTCGGCTGCGGCGCGGCGGGTTTCGGCCGAGATCGTGAACGCGACCCGGCCGCCGGAGGTGGAGCGGCGCATCGGGCGCGGGCGATCCAGCGGCAGGTCGAGCTGATCGGGCAGGCCGGCCAGCGCCGAACGCCAGTAGGTCAGCTGGCGGCTCAGCGCGCTGGCCGGATCGTTCTCGTCGCCGAGCAGTTCGCGCTGCCAGAGGGCGAAATCGGCGTACTGCACCGGCAGCGGCGTCCACCGCGGCGCGGCGCCCTCCGCCCGTGCGGCCACCGCCGCCATCAGGTCCTTGGCCAGCGGCGTCACCGACCAGCCGTCACCGCAGATGTGGTGCAGCACGATCAGGAACACGTGCTGCTGCGGGCCGGTCTTCCACAGGGCGACCCGGATCGGCGCCTGACTGCGCAGATCGAAGCCGTACCCGGCGAACTCGGTGGCCAGCTCGGCCACGTCGGCGCCGATGGCGTCGATCGGGTCCAGGGTCAGCGGGATCTCGGTGGCCGGGTGGATCAGCTGGTAGGGACCGTCGGCGGCCTCCGGGAAGGTGGTGCGCAGGCTCTCGTGGCGATCGATCACGTCGACGAGTCCGGCGCGCAGCGCCGCGTGGTCGAGCGGTCCGTCGAGACGGACGGCCAGCGGCATGTTGTACGCGGCGGCGTGCTCGGCGAAACGGTTCAGGATCCACAACCGCTGCTGGGCCAGCGAGAGCGGAATCCGTTCCGGCCGTTCGGCGGGCAGCAACCGCGGCGAGGTGGTGTCGGGGGTGTGCGAGGCGAAGCGCTGGGTGAGCGCGGCCACCGTGGACGCCTCGAACAAGTCGCGGATGGTCAGCGCGGTACCCAGCGCGACGTTGATGCGCGCGACGGCGCGTGCGGCGATCAGCGAGTTGCCGCCGAGGTCGAAGAAGCCGTCCTCGAGCCCGATCGCGTCGATGCCGAGTACCTCGCTGAAGATCGCGGCGAGCGCCCGCTCCACCTCGGTGCGCGGCGCGGCGGTCACCGGCATCGTCCTGGCGACCAGCGTCGGCATCGGCAGCGACTTGCGGTCGATCTTGCCGTTGGCGCTGAGCGGTAGCTCGTCGAGTTCGATGAGCGCCGAGGGGACCATGTAGGCCGGCAGCGTCCGGCGCAGCGCGGCCAGCAGGGTTTGGGTGTCCATGCGCTCGTCGTCGGCGCCCGGCGCGGCGACCACGTAGGCCACCAGTTCGTCGCCGGTGCGCCCGGCGTGCGCCACGCAGACCGCCCTGGTGACGCGCTCGTCGTCGAGCAGCGCGGCCTCGATCTCGCCGAGCTCGATGCGCAGGCCGCGGATCTTCACCTGGAAGTCGGTGCGGCCCAGGTACTCCAGCACGCCGCGGCCCTCGGCCGTCGGCTCCAGCTGCCAGCGGGCGAGATCGCCGGTGCGGTACATGCGCGCGCCGGGGGTGAACGGATTGGCCACGAACCGGTCGGCGGTCAGCCGCGGCTGGCCGAGGTACCCGCGGGCCAGCTGCACACCGGCCAGGTACAACTCGCCGACGACGCCGGGCGGCACCGGTCGCAGCTGCTCGTCGAGCACGTAGGTCTGGGTGTTCCAGACCGGCGAGCCGATCGGCACGGTCTCCGGCGCGCTCGGGCACGGCCAGTAGGTGACGTCGACGGCGGCCTCGGTCGGCCCGTACAGGTTGTGCAGCTGGGTCCCGCGCAGCACCGCGTGGAAATCGCGGACGGTGGCGGCGGGCAACGCCTCACCGCTGCAGAACACCCTGCGCAGGCAGGCGCATCCGCGGACGTCGGTATCGGTGACGAACACCGAAAGCATGGACGGCACGAAATGCGCCGTGGTGATGCGCTTCTCGGCGATGACGCGCGCGAGGTAGGCGGGGTCGCGGTGACCGTCAGGCGCCGCGACCACCAGCCGCGCGCCGATCTGCAAGGGCCAGAAGAACTCCCAGACCGAGACGTCGAAGGTGGCCGGGGTCTTCTGCAGGACCGCGTCGGTAGGGTCGAGCGGGTACTCGTGCTGCATCCAGTGCAGCCGATTCACGATGGCCTCGTGAGATACGCCGACGCCCTTGGGTTTTCCGGTCGAGCCCGAGGTGAAGATGACGTAAGCGAGGTGCTCGGGACGCAGCGGCGCCAACCGGTCGGCGTCGGTGATCGGGGCGGCGTCGTAGCCGGACGTGTCCAAGGTGTCGAGCATGAGCACCGGCGTGCGCACCGGAAGGGCGAGCCCGTCGCGCTCGGCGCCGAGCAGGCACACCGGGGCGGCCTGGCCGAGGATGCCGTCGATGCGGTCGGCCGGGTGGTCGGGGTCGAGCGGCAGGTAGGCCGCGCCTGCCTTGACGATCGCGTACATGCCGACGACCAGTTCGATGCTGCGCCGCAGGCAGAGACCGACGACCGTGTCCGGTCCCGCGCCGCGCGCGATGAGCAGCCGCGCCAGCCGGTTGGCCCGCTCGTCGAGCTCGCGGTAGGTCAGCGCGTGTCCCTCGAATTCGAGCGCGGTCGCGTCCGGGGAGATCGCGACGCGATCGGCGAACAGCTCCGCCAGCGTGCCTTCCAGGACGGGCGTCTCGGTGGCGTTCCATTCGCGAAGCACCAGATCGCGCTCGGCGTCGGTGATCGCGCACAGCGACTCCGCAGGGGTCTCCGGCTCGGACTCCAGGAAGGTGCCGAGGAAGTCGAGGAAGCGACCGTGGTGCATGG
Organism: Nocardia amikacinitolerans NBRC 108937; assembly: GCF_001612615.1. Classification (GTDB taxonomy): domain Bacteria; phylum Actinomycetota; class Actinomycetes; order Mycobacteriales; family Mycobacteriaceae; genus Nocardia; species Nocardia amikacinitolerans. The sequence goes on from NZ_BDAU01000053.1 coordinate 38,902, forward strand.
CGACCTCGCGGTCGGCGTACAGCCTCGGGTTGGCCTCGAAGTCGACGTGGATGCGGTCCGCTTCGCCGTTGTAGAGGTTGATCGAGAGGTCTTCCACCGGTCCGGTGGCGAGCACGTGCAGCGAGCCGGTCGACTCGCCGAACTTCAGCTCGTTGTGGAACAGCATGATGTTGACCATCGGCCCGAAGAAGCCGCGCGCGTCCCTCGAGTAGCCGCAGTCGCGCCGGATGTCGTCGTGCCGGTAGCGCTGGTGCCGCAGCGCGCCGGTGATCTGGAGTTCCGTCGAGCGCACCACGTCACCGACGGTGGTGCCCGCGTCGAAGCGCAGGCGAATCGGCACCACGTTCGACAGCACGCCCGCCGAACGGCGCAGCGCGACGGTGGTCCGCGCCGCGACGGGCAGGCTGAGCACCACGTCCAAATCGCCGGTCACCGAGCGCACGTAGCAGGCGAGCGCCGCGACGAACAGCGTCGAGTTGTTCGTGTCGAACGCCGCCATCGCCGCGGTCATGGCGGTGTCGGCGCGGTCGTCGAGCATGCCCTTGGCCAGGTGCCTGCCCGAGTCCGGGGTCGAGGAGGTCACCGCGACGCTGGACAGGCTCAGCGGTCCGCCCGCACCCGAGAGCTGCTCGAGCCAGTACTCGCGGTCGGTGCGGAACCGGTTGGACTCGCGGTAGGCCGACTCGTCGGCGTAGATCTGCGCCAGACCGGTCGCGCGCGAGACGGACGGCTCCGTGTGGTTCTGCACCGCGGTGTAGATCTCGGCCGTTCGGGTCAGCGCGTTCATCGCGCCGTAGCCGTCGATCACGATGTGGTGGCCGCGCGAGTACCAGAAGTACTCGGAGTCGCCGACGCGCAGCACCACGTTGGTTGTGAGCGGATCACGTTCCAGATCGATCGGAGAGCTGGCGTGCTCGTTCATCCAGCGCAGTGCGGCGCCGCGCGGATCGGGTTCGTCGCGCAGGTCGATGCGGCCCCAGCCGGGGCGGCGGGACCAGTCCACCAGCTGATGCGGAACACCGTCGATCTCTACCATTCGGACGTGCCCGACCTCGGTCTCGGCACCGAAACGCTCGATCGCGTAGAGCAGGCACCCGACATCGAGATCGCCGTGGATCTCGACGTACTGGGCGATTGTCAAGGGTACGTCGGGCCGAATCCGCTGGGCATACCACAGGGCCGTCTGCGCTGGGGAGAGAGCGAAGGGTTGTGCCGAAAATTCACCCGAAGTGCATTGGTCGACGCGATCGGTGGCCAATGAACTCATTCATCACTCCGTTCTGCCGCAACTGACGCAACTCCCCGACCCCCCTACGGCGGCCACGCATGCGCGAGCCGTAGGACGTGTGATCCACGCCCTATGATTCGGAGCACCCCAGATGCCGGATGGCCGACGTATTGGATTTGTTTCACATCGAACGACGTTGGCAGAACGCCCTTTTGGCCAGCTACATTTCCGCAAACTTTCGCGTCGAGCGGCGTCGCGGACCACAAACACCGAGGTCCGACGGCTGACGCCGCGGACGGAATCGACCCCGCTGCCCGCCTCAGCAAACGCTTGGCAACATCACAAACAGGCTACGGAGGCCTCGCCCGTCCCGGAAGAGACCGGATGTTCGGTTGTCGAGGAGATCGTGATCCAGGTCAGCCGACCGATTGGTCGACCGAAAAGCCCTGGTCGGTCGCGTGAACAGACCGCGACCTCCGCCGGTGGGACAACGCGACAACGACGGCGGCAGCGGTCAGGATAGCCGAGACCCATTCGGGTGCGGCGCCGATTCGAGTAGCCAAAGTGATGCTGCTTCGCAATGGCAGGTCCGCGACGAGGGCCGCGGGCACGAACAGCTCGGTCTGTTGCGGCACCGCTCCGTCGGCGGTGACGATCGCGCTGACACCCGAGGTGGCCGCCACCACCAGCGCCCTACCGTGCTCCACCGCGCGCACCCGCGACATCGCCAGTTGCTGGTAGGTCATCTCGCTGTCGCCGAAGGTCGCGTTGTTGGTCGGCACGGTGAGCAGCTGCGCGCCCGACCGCAGCGAATCGCGAAACGCCCGATCGAACGCGACCTCGTAGCAGGTCGCCACGCCGATGTCGACGCCTGCGGCGCGCACCGTGCCGTCGCCGTCGCCCGGCACGAAATAGCCTGCGCGGTCGGCGTATTCGGAGAACAGCCGGAAGAAGGAACGCAGCGGCAGGTATTCGCCGAACGGCTGGATGATCTTCTTGTCGTGCCGGTCGGCAGGACCTTCCGCGCCGTTCCACACCATCACCGAATTCGTCGTCGTGCGATCGCCGTTCACGAGGACGGCGCCCACCAGGATCGGCGCGTCGATCGCCTCGGAGGCCCGCGTGATCAGCGCAGCGGCGTCGGCGTTGCGCAGCGGATCGATGTCTGAGGAATTCTCGGGCCAGATCACCACATCCGGCTTGCGCGCACGGCCCGCGGCGACCTCCTCGGCCAGCTGCTCGGTGCGGCGGACGTGGTTGTCCAGCACCGCGCGTCGCTGCGCGTTGAAGTCGAGACCGAGGCGCGGCACGCTGCCCTGAATCGCGGCGACCGTGATCGTCCTGTCCCCCTCGTCCGGGGCGGGCAGCGCGGACCGGAGGAGCACACCGGCGATGGGCATGATGACCAGAGTCGCTGCCGCGGTGATGATTCCGGCCCGAGACGCGGCGCCGACGCGCGGTTTCGTCGCGACCGCCGAACCACCTCCGGACAGCTCGTCCGCCGAGTTCCGCGCGCCCGCAGCGTCCTTCGACTCGTCGTCGGCGACGACGCCTCTCGGGGCGCCGGTCGTGCGCAGTGCCGCCAGCCGTTCGACCAAGGCCGCGAGTCCGGTGCCGGTCAACGCCACCGCGAACCCGATCAGCGGCGCGCCGCCCACCGCGGCCAGCGACAGGAACCAGCCGTCCGCCTGACCGAAAGCCAGCCGACCCCAAGGGAATCCGCCGAACGGGAAGCTCGATCGAATCCATTCGGTGCTCACCCAGGCCAGCGCAACCCACAGCGGCCACCAGGGCAGCCGCCCGATCAGGTTGGCAAGCAGGCCGAACAGCCCGAGGTAGAGCGCGCACGTGGTGGAGAGCGCCAGCCAGGGCAGCGGTCCGACGTAGATTCCGGTCCACGGCAGCAGCGGCACGAAAAAGCCCAGCCCGGCCAGCATTCCGTAGCCGAAGCCGCCGCGCAGGCCGCCCGCGCCGCGCACTGTCGCGGTGAGCACGGCGACGCCGACCGGCGCGAGGAACCAGAACGGCCGCGGCGGAAAGCTGCCGAACAGAAGCAGTCCCGCGACCAGCGCGGCCATCGATCGCGCCGCCACGCCGCGCAGCCGATCCGGTGCGCGGCGGGTGCGCGTCAGGCCGGGCATCGTCATGCCTCGAACAGGGTGACGCCGCGGTGCACGGTGCGCAGGCACCGCGGCGGGGCCGAATCCGGTTCCAGCGGCGGCAGTCCCGGCACGCGGGACCGCGGATCGGTGGACCAGCGCTGCACCGAGTCGGCGGCGGCCGCGACGACGAGATCGCCCGCCTCCCATACGGCGTACGAGGCGGGCGCGCCGGGCACGAGGGTCCCGGCGATGCCGTCGCGCACGCCGCCCGCGCGCCAGGCCCCGCGCGTCGCCGCCGCGAACGCCGCGCGCGGCGAGATGCCGTTGCCCGGCGTCCGGTGGTTCGCCGCGGCGCGCACGGCCAGCCACGGATTCAGTTCGGTGACCGGCGCGTCCGAGCCGATGGCCAGCGACACACCCGCGGCGGCCATGGCCGCGAACGGATTCAGCGCGGCCGCGCGCTCGGCGCCGAGCCGGGCCGCGTACATGCCGTCCGCGCCGCCCCATGTCGCGTCGAAAACCGGCTGCACACTGGCGATCACGCCCCAGGAGGCGAGCTTGCCGATCTGCTCGGCGTCCAGCATCTCGGCGTGCTCGACGCGGTGCCCGCGCGCCGCGACGGCCGGGCCGCCGAGCTCGTCGACGACCCGCTGGAAGCCCGCGACCACCGCGTCCATGGCGGCGTCACCGATCACGTGGAAGCCGGCCTGGATGCCCGCCGCGGTGCACGCCCGCAGGTGCGCGGCGATGGCCTCGGCGTCCAGATATCCGTTTCCCGTCCCGGGCGTGTCGGCATAGGGTTCGCGCAGCCACGCGGTGCGCGAACCGAGCGAGCCGTCCACGAACAGGTCGCCGCCGAGCGCGTGCACGCCGAGTTCGGCGACCAGCGCCTTGGCCTCCTCGGCGCTGGTCACGGCCTCGCCCCAGTAGGCGCGGACCTCGACGCCGTGCTCGAATTCCAGCAGTTCGCGCACGTCGTCGCGGCCCGCGATGTCGGGTCCCGAGCATTCGTGGACGGCCACGATGCCGCTGGCGGCGGCCGCGTCGAGTGCGGCGCGGCGCGCGTCGTCGCGCCTGGCGCGGTCCAGGCCGCCCAGCACCGCGGAACGCGCGCGGTGGTGCGCAGCGGCGCGCAGCGGCTCGCCCCTGGTGAACCCGGCCGTCGAGGTCACCTCGGGCACGGCGTCCAGCAGTGCCGAGGACACCGCGGCCGAATGCCCGTCCACCCGGGCCAGATACACCTGACGGCCGGGGCCCGCGGCGGCGTCGATCTCCTCGACCGTCGGCGGGCGGCCCTCCGGCCAGCGGGTCTCGTCCCAGCCGTCGCCGAGGATCGCGCCTCGGGGCTGGGCCTCGGTATGGGCGCGCAGCGCGGCGAGGCATTCGGCGAGCGAGCGCGTTCCGGTCAGGTCGAGTCCGGTGAGTTTCAGGCCGAGCGCCGTCACGTGGATGTGCGGCTCGACGAACGCGGGCGCCACGAACGCGCCGTCCAGGTCGATGATCTCGGCGTCCGGATGCAGCGCCCGGCCGGGTTGTTCGGCGCCGAGCCACACCACCGTGCCGTCGGTGACCGCCATCGCGGTCGCGTCCGGTGAACTAGAGCTGTAGAAACGACCGCCGAGCAGCAACTGGGTACCCACGGGTCACCAGTCTGCCGTATCGCGGATTCGGTCGATCACCGTGGACGGGCGCCCACGCCCTGTCCCGAAGTCCGACCGGAGGCGGCCGTGGCGATTCGGGCCGCGGCGGCGCCGGATGGGACTCCGAGGCAGCATCTATGCGGGGCCGACCGCGCGGCGCGCGTTGCCCTGGCCGTCGTCGTAGAACTGCTGGACGACCACGCCGTCGATCACCTCGTCGCCGTCGATGACGACGCCGTGGTACGGCGCACCGCGCACCAGGCGGCCGAAGCGGCGCGCGGCCAGCGCGGTGACGACCGGACGCACCAGCGTCCTGGTCGGCGGCAGCAGCAACAGCAGGCCGAACAGCGAGGTCACCAGGCCGGGCACGAACATGAGGACGCCGCCGGTCGCGACCAGCGCGCCGTCGGCGACGGCGGTACCGGGGGCGATCTCACCGCGTCCGGCGCGACGGAACTGTTCGAACACCCGCCTGCCCTGCGAGCCGATCAACAGCATGCCCGCGGCGGAGCCCGCGATGAGCAGCAGGATGGTGGGCGCGACGCCGATCAGCTGACCGACGGCGAACAGCGCGGCGATCTCGACGACCACGTAGAGCACGAACAGCAGAGCGGGCATGGCGTTCCTTCCGGACGATCTACCCCTACCAACGCCCGCCCGCGCCGTTTTTCTCCCGCGGGCGGCTGATAGCTCGCTGAGATTCAGCCGCCGGGCCGCACCAGCCCGGTCTCGTAGGCGAGCACAACGGCCTGCACCCGGTCGCGCAGACCGAGTTTGGTGAGCACCCGGCCGACGTGCGTCTTCACGGTGGCCTCGGAGAGATAGAGCTGTTCGGCGATCTCGGCGTTGGAGCGGCCCGCGGCGATCTGCTCGAGCACCTCGCGCTCGCGTGCGGTGAGCACGTCGAGCACCGAGGGGTCGCGCATGCCCGCGGGATCGTCGGCGATGAGCCGGTCGAGCAGCCGTTTGGTGACCTTCGGCGAGACCACCGCGTCGCCCGCCGCCACGCTGCGGATGGCCGAGACCAGGTCTTCGGGCGGGGTGTCCTTGAGCAGGAAGCCGCTGGCGCCCGCACGCAGCGCGCCGAGGGCGTGTTCGTCGAGATCGAAGGTGGTCATCACCAGGACGCGGCAGCCGTCGCCCGCCTCCACGATGCGGCCGGTCGCCGTCACGCCGTCGACGACGGGCATCCGGACGTCCATCAGAACCACGTCGGGGCGCAGTTCCTTGGCCTTGCCGACGGCGGCGGCCCCGTTCTCGGCTTCGCCGATCACCTCGATGTCGGGGTGCGCGCCGAGGACCATCTTCAGCCCCATGCGCATCAATTCTTGGTCGTCGACTACGAGAACGGTGATCGGCACCGCTCCAATCTAGCGGTGCCCGGCGACGATTCGGTTACCCTCCCGCGCGTCTCACGGGATTGTCGGCGCGCGTCGCTATTCTCTTGCGTTCCCTGTAATCGACTCTCGTGGTGGAGAGATGTGCGAACAGATTCGGCTTCTGGAGATCGCGATGATCCAGCAGCGCAAATGGACCGGCGGGCAACACCGCGTCGCGGTCCTGGACCATCCGTTCTTGCGCCACCCGGCGCAACGGCTGGTGTGGCTGGGCTTCGACGAGCGGGCCAACCCCGAGATCTCCTTTCGGGTCGGGGCGGACGGCACCGCCACCGACCGTGACGGGCGAACGATCGGCGTCGACTCGGCGCGCATCGCCGTCGCCCATCCGCTACAGCTCGCCGAGGAGCTGCCGCACTGGGTCAGCCAGTTCACCGATCACGAACTGCGCCAACCCTTTCCGCAACTCGCCAGGGAAGTGCACGCGTTGACGGAGCGGGAGCGGGCGGCGACCTCGCTGGAACGCTTCGCGCACCGCATGGTGCCAACGCACGCGCTGCTGCGGCTGGAGAAGTTCGGCTGGCGCCGCGGTGCTCCGGTCGACGGCGTGCACGACCACTTCTACCGGCCGGTCGAGGGCGATCTCCAGGTGCTGCTGCACTTGGACGACGGCATCGCCGTCGACGACCCCGCGCCGGAGGGCGAGCGGGTCATCGAGGCGGTCGAGCTGAGTTCACCGCCCGTGTCACCGTGGTGGAGGCGGTGCGGGGACACGTCCTTCGGCGAGCTGGATGCGATCACCGCCAGCGAGGTGCTTCGCGAACTAGCGGCGGTCTTCGACTGATCGAGACGTAGATCGACGCAGCCGAAAACGGTCCGACGTGTGCACGGCTCGTAGCGGAGGCGGACGTACGCCTCAGCAGTCCGCCCCGTCGGGCTCGAGCGGGATGGTCGCGCGCACCCGCCATGCGCCGTCGGCGGCGCGCCCGACGTCCAGGGTCCCGCCGAGCACCGCGATGCGTTCGCGCATGCCGACCAGCCCGAGGCCGCTGCCCTTGATCGGGTTGGCGTCGGGCCCGAACACCGGGACGCCGCCGGAATCGGTGACCTCGACGAGGACGTCGCTGTCGCGCCGCTGCACGCGCACCCACGCCTTCGGGTGGGCGCCCGCGTGGCGCAGCGTGTTCGTCAGCGACTCCTGCACGATCCGGTGCACGCCGAGACTCACCTCCGGGGCGACGTCGTCGATGTCGCCGGTCAGCTCGAGTTCGACGGCGAGGCCGGTGCCGCGCATCATCTCGACCACCCTGGCGATGCCCGCCGTGCCGTGCTGCGGCAGCTGGTCCGGTGCGTGCTCGGTGCGCAGCAGCGCGACCGTTCGGCGCAGCTCGCGCAGCGCTTCGCGGCCGGTGCTCGCGATGGTCGTGACGGCCTGTTCGGCGCTGTCCGGGTCACGGCGCAGCGCGTACTTGGCGCCGTCGGCCTGCACGATGATGACGCTCACCGCGTGCGCGACGACATCGTGCAGTTCGCGCGCGATGCGGGTGCGTTCCAGCGCGACCGCCTCGTGGGTGCGCCGCTCCCTGTCGTAGTCGGCGACCGCGAGCCGGGCCGCGACTTCCGCGTCGTAGGCGTGCCGCGCGCCGTTGAACTCAGCCAGCGTCCAGCACAGCGCGTAGTACAGCGTGATGAACGCGATCGTCGACCACACCGGCTGGTCGAGCAGCAGGGTGGACGACACGGTGTCGACCACCAGACCGGCGAGCAGCAGCATGCCCTCGCGCCTGCCGACGTAGGCGACCAGCGTGTACAGCATGATCCCGAGCGCGAGCAGCGCCGGGTGCACGGCCTTGTCGTCGAGCACGTAGCTCAGCAAGGTGGTGGACAGGGCGAGGGCGAGCATGGTGGCGGCCATGGCCCTCGGGTAGGCCCGGCGGAACGCGACCGGGATCGGCAGCAGCCCGCCGACCACCAGGTACACGGCTTTCTGGTCGGTGTCGCCGATGGCCGTGAGGTCCAGCAGCAGCAGCCCGAACGCCAGGATGGAATCCGCAACGAGGGGCTTGCCGCGAAGCCACAGACTGAACCGGCGCATGACGGCCAGACTAAGGGGCGTACCTCCGCATACGCTGCGGCCATCTCCCGGCGGGCTGGGTCCGACCGTCTCAGGCACCGGGAAACATGGGACGTCTGGTTGTCTTGCGGCGTGGATCTCGCAGACTGGGCGGCGCTGGTGGCGGCCGCGACCGCCGCCGGATGGGTCGATGCCGTGGTCGGCGGCGGTGGCTTGATCATCCTGCCGACGCTGTTCCTGGTGGCGCCGGGCATCGCGCCGCAGACCGCGCTGGGTACCAACAAGCTGGCGGCGGTCGCGGGCACCACCGCGTCCGTGGTGACCTTCGCCAAGAAGGTGCCGATGCAGTGGCGGGTGCTGCTGCCCGCGGCCTGCCTCGCCGCCGTGACCGCGGCCGTCGGTGCCGCGGCGGTCTCGCTGATCGACCGCGACCTGTTCATCCCGATCGTCATGGTGGTGCTGGTGTCAGTCGCGATCTTCGTGACGCTGCGCCCGTCGATCGGCGTCACCTTGGCCACGCATCCGCCGAGCCGCCGCAAGGTGGTGCTGGTGGTGGCGCTGGCCGCCGGGCTGATCGGGCTCTACGACGGCTTGCTCGGTCCGGGTACCGGCACCTTCCTGATCATCACCTTCGCCACCCTGCTCGGCACCGAGTTCGTGCGGGCCGCCGCGATGGCGAAGGTGATCAACTGCGGTTCCAATGTCGGCGCGCTGATCTTCTTCGGCGTCACCGGACACATCCTGTTCGCGCTCGGCGCGGCCATGGCGGTGGCCAACGTCGCGGGTGCGATCGCCGGGTCGCGGATGGCGCTGAGCCGCGGCGCGGAATTCGTCCGGATCGTGCTGCTCGTCGTCGTGGTGGCGATGGTGATTCGCCTGGGCTGGCAGCAGTTCGGCTGAGCCGCGCGCTCAGCCGACCGGTTCGGCGTGGGCCGTGCAGGTCGAGGCGAGCCAGGGCCGCAGGATCTTCGAGGTCGTCTCGTGGATCTTCCGGTGCAGCCGCTCGCCGTCCTCGGGTCCCGAATGCGGTTGCTGGAAGAGCACGGTGAGCGCGCCGGAGACCGCGCCGACCACCGCGCCGACCAGCGCCGCCGCGCCGACCTCGTCGAGTTCGTCAGGGAACGCGGCGTGCAGCTGCCTACCGATCTCGCGCTGCGCCACCAGCTGGGCGTGCGCGGCGCGTCCACTCACCGCGGGCACGGTCCGCGAGACCTGGGCGCGGACCGCGGCGATGCGGGCGCCGAGATCGTCGACGAGATGTTCGCCCGGGTTGTCGCCCGCCGCACGCAACGCGCGCAGCAGCACCTCGACCGGACGCTCGCCGACGCGGCGGCTGGCGATCGCGGCCACCGCGAGCCGGACCCGCTCGTCCGGCTCGGGGAAGAGCAGTTCTTCCTTGCTGGCGAAGTAATTGAAGAAGGTGCGCGTGCCCACCTCCGCCGCGGCGGCGATGTCGGCCACCGTGGTCTCGTCGTAGCCTCTGGTCTCGAAGAGCTCGACGGCGGCCTCGAGCAGAGCGCGGCGGGTACGTTCACGTTTGCGGTCACGGAGGGCGGATGGCGGCACGCGGGCACAGTACGGCATTCCGCAGCGCCGATGCGGTAACCCGGGTCTCGCGCGTGCCGTTCGCGTCGGCGCGATCGCGCACGTCAGGCCGGGCGTCGGCCGGATCTTCGCTGCGCCGCTGAGCATTTCACGCGACATCGCGGACCGCCGCGGGCCGGCGCGCGGACCGGTCGACGAGTAGACGGTAGCGTTGCCGGGGTGAGCATCGCGACTTCCGAGGATGCGTCGGGTTCGGCGATCGACGCCGAATTCCGCGCGCTACCACTGTCCGCGCTGACCGACGCCGCGCTCGCCGCGGCCACCGCGGCGGGCGCCGAACACGCCGACCTACGCGTGCACCGTTTGGTCACCCAGTCGATCCGGCTGCGCGACGGGCGGGTCGAGGCGATCAGCAACGCCACCGATCTCGGCTTCGCCGTCCGCGTGATCGTCGACGGCACCTGGGGTTTCGCCTCGCACGCCGCGCTCACCGCCGACACCGCCGCGGAGGTGGCGCGCCGCGCGGTCACCGTGGCCAAGGCGCTGCGCGAGCTGAACCGGGAGCGCGTCGAGCTGGCCGACGAGCCGCGCTACGCGGGCGCGCACTGGGTTTCGGCCTACGATCTCGACCCGTTCACCGTGCCGACCGCCGAGAAGGTCGCGCTGCTGCAAGACTATTCGGGCAGGCTGGCCGCCGCCGACGGCGTCGACCACGTCACCGCCTCGGTGTTGCAGGTCAAGGAGCAGACGTACTACGCCGACACCGCGGGCTCCTCGATCACCCAGCAGCGGGTCCGGCTGCACCCGCAGTTGGAGGCGATCACCGTCGACTCGGCCGCGGGCGTCTTCGAGACCATGCGCACCCTCGCCGCACCCGCTGGGCGCGGCTGGGAGTACGTCACCGGCGCGGACGGAATCTGGGACTGGGACGACGAACTCGCGCGAATCCCCGGCTGGCTCGCCGAGAAGGTGAAGGCGCCCAGCGTCACCGCGGGCCCGACCGATCTGGTCATCGATCCCAGCAATCTGTGGCTGACCATCCACGAATCCATCGGGCACGCCACCGAATACGATCGGGCCATCGGCTACGAATCCGCTTACGCGGGTACCTCGTTCGCGACACCGGACAAGCTCGGCACGTTGCGTTACGGCACGCCGATCATGCACGTCACCGGCGACCGCACCGAGCGCCACGGGCTGGCCACCGTCGGCTACGACGACGAGGGCGTGGCCGGGCAGCGCTGGGATCTGGTGCGCGACGGCGTGCTCGTCGGCTACCAGCTGGACCGGGCGTTCGCACCGCGGCTCGGCCTTGCGCGCTCCAATGGCTGTTCCTACGCCGATTCCGCGCACCACGTGCCGATCCAGCGGATGGCCAACGTCTCGCTGCGTCCCGATCCGGAGCGCGACACCAGCACCGAGGAACTGATCTCGCGGGTCGAGGACGGGCTGTTCGTCGTCGGCGACAAGTCGTGGTCGATCGACATGCAGCGCTACAACTTCCAGTTCACCGGGCAGCGCTTCTTCCGCATCCGCAACGGCGCGCTGGACGGGCAGGTGCGCGACGTCGCCTACCAGGCCACCACCACCGACTTCTGGGGCGCGATGGAGGCCGTCGGCGGCCCGTCCACCTGGCAGCTCGGCGGCGCGTTCAACTGCGGTAAGGCACAGCCCGGTCAGGTGGCCGCGGTCAGCCACGGCTGTCCGTCGATCCTGGTGCGCGGCATCAACGTTCTCAACACCAGGACGGAGGCGGGCCGGTGAGCGAGCCGGGAATCGACACGGTGCACGCGCGCGGCGTGGTGCCCTCGGGCGAGGTCGTCGAGCGGGCGCTCGCGCTCTCCCGCGCCGACGAGGCGATGGTGATCGTCACCGACGCGCACGAGGCCTCGCTGCGTTGGGCGGGCAATTCGATGACGACCAACGGCTCCTCGGTGTCGCGGGACTGGGCCGTGGTCTCGATCTTCCGCGACGGACCGCACGCGGCGCGGGTCGGCAGCGTCAGCTCCACGAGCGTCGACTCGTCCGAGATCGAGGCGGTCGTGCGGGCCAGCGAAGCGGCGGCGCGCACGGCCGAACCCGCGAAAGACGCCATGCCGCTGCTGGAATCGGACGCGCGCGCCCCGGATTGGGCGGACGCGCCCGGCAGCACGGGCATCGAGGTGTTCGCGGATCTGGCGCGTGACCTGTCGGCCGGTTTCGACGGCGCCGACCAGCTCTACGGCTTCGCCCACCACCAGATGCACACCACTTGGCTCGGCACCTCCACCGGCATCCGCCGCCGCTTCGTGCAGCCGACCGGTTCGGTGGAGATCAACGGCAAACGCGGCGCGGGCGCGGAGCTGGCCAGCGCCTGGGTCGGCGTCGGCACAGCGGATTTCACCGATGTCGACACACCGGGCTTGCTCGCCGAGCTGAACCGCCGCCTGGACTGGGCGGGCCGCCGCGTCGAGCTGCCCGCGGGCCGCTACGAGACGCTGTTGCCGCCCTCGGCGGTCGCGGACCTGATGATCTACCTGGCGTGGTCGATGGAGGGCCGCGGCGCGCAGGAGGGACACAACGCCTTCGCCCGCGCGGGCGGCACCCGAATCGGCGAGCGGCTCACCGACATTCCGCTCACGCTGTACTCCGATCCCGCCGCGACGGGACTGGAGTATCGGCCCTTCGTCGCGACGCCCGCCTCGTCGGAGACGCTGTCGGTCTTCGACAACGGGCTGCCCGCCGAGCGGGTGGACTGGTTGCGCGAGGGCGTCGTGGAATCGCTGGTCTATCCGCGCGCCACGGCGATGGAGTTCGACGTGCCAGCGACCGTGCCCGGCGAGAACCTTTTGCTCACCGGCGGTTCCGGGGCCAGCCTGGACGAGATGATCGCGCGCACCGAACGCGGTCTGCTGCTCACCACGCTCTGGTACATCCGCGAGGTGGATCCGGCCAGTCTGCTGCTGACCGGCCTCACCAGGGATGGTGTGTATCTGGTGGAGAACGGAGCGGTCACCGCGGCGGTGAACAACTTCCGCTTCAACGAGAGCCCGATCGATCTGTTGCGCAGGACCACCGAGGCGGGCGCCACCCAGGCCGCGCTGCCCAGGGAGTGGAAGGACTGGTTCACCCGAACCGCCATGCCGCCGTTGCGGATTCCGGACTTCCACATGTCCTCGGTCAGCCAGGCGACCTGACACACGACGCCGGGCCGCCCGCGTGCTCGCGGCGGCCCGAGCGGGGTGGGATCGTCGCGGCGACGGCCTCAGTACGGGCGGCCGACCTCGTAGGTGCCGTCGGTGTCGGTGATGGTGACCGACACGGACTTCTGTGTGCTGCCGACCTTCACGAGGCAGTCGAAGGTCGCGTCGACCGTGACTGTCTGACCCGAGGGGCAGCGGACGTCGCGGACGTCGTCCATGCCGTAGGAGTCGATGAGGACCAGTTGCACGCCCCGCTGGAGGTCCACCTGGTCCAGCAGCTGGGGCGCGGGCTCGACGGCGCGAACCGGCGCGACCGGCGCCGGGGACTGCGCCATCGGCGCCGAGGCCGCCGGTGTCCGCACGGGGTTGTCGGCCACCGCGCTCTCACGGATGTTGACCACCACGAGTCCGGCGATGACACCGGCGATCGCGATGGCGACGGCGCCGACCAAGGCGGCGACGAGCACGGGAAGCCAGCCGCTGTCGGTGAATTCGCCGGTATCCGGATGTTCGGCGACCGGATAGGGCTGTGAGGCCCGCGGCGGCCGAGTCGGTGCTGTCATGAACGATCCCTCCCCCCGGGGCAGGGTCGAGACATCGTGTCCGCCTGGGGACTACCCCGGTATGCCCGACGAACAATAGCCGAGCCGCGATCGCCGCACCGCCGGTCCCCCGGAATCTCCGTGTCCGCCTTGCCTATTCCGGACTTTCCGGGCATTCGGCCCGGGTTACGCGTCCGGGGTGAACTCGATGCCGATCGTGCCCGCTTTACCCCTGCGCAGGTTGCTCGCCAGGATGATGATCGGCCCGAGCAGCCAGTACTTCTTCCGCAGCAGCTTGCGCACGCGTTCGGTGCCCTCGGCGTCCAGGACCCGGCCCGAGCCCGCGATCACGGCACCGTGCACGCGCTTGCCGCTGAAGTCACACGCCTGCACGGTGCAGGCGGGATTCCGGCGCAGCCGCTTGACCTTCCAGCTGTCGGCGACCGTCCAGACATACAGCTTGTCGCCGTCGGCGACCGCCCACACCGGCGTGGCGACGGGCGTGCCGTCCTTGCGGTAGGTGGTCATCTGCACGTAGTCGGCGGAGCCTGCCGCACCGAGCGAGTTCGTCATGATCGCAGCGTATCCGCAATCCGATCACTCGGGCATGCGGTACTCACCCGACTCGAGACGCTCCAGCAGACCGTCGGTCCACCGGGTCAGGTTGTCGAAGACGCCGCTCCAGAGCTCCAGCAGGTCGGGCATGTGCGGCGCCTCGTAGCGGCCGGGGTAGGTCGGAATCATGGCAAGCAGGTCGTCGCGGACGGCGGCCGCGTTGCGCCGCTGCTCCCCCAGTTTCGCGATGACGTGCGCGCGTGGCAGCGCGTCCATGAAGGCGATGGCCGCGCCGAGCTCTTCCATGTCGATGCTGACCAGCGCGGCGTCCATGAGCCCGCGGAACTCGGCCTCGCCCGCCTCGGTGAGTTCGAACAGCGTACGGCCCGGCCCTTGATCGCTGCTCTCGGTGCCGAGCGCGCGCAGCTTCCCTTCCTGCGTCAGCTGTTTGAGCGCGTGGTAGATCGAGCCGGGCTTGACATTGGTCCAGGTTTCGGCGCGCCAGGACAGCAACTCGCGCCGCACGGCGTAACCGTGGGCCGGTTGCCGCGTGCGGATGACCCCGAGGACGAGCAGACGGACGGCCGCCACGTGTTGCTCCTTTCTCCGTGCCGCGACGAACGACTCATGCTACTCAAATTTGACTTCCGCGAGCGAACAATCCTAGCCTGGCGGTACTCAAACTTGACTACCGCCCTCGCGGAGGAACGACTCATGGACGACTTCCCGGTTCCGGTGCTGCTGACCGCATCGCCTGCCACCACCCTCGACTTCTACCGGGCCATCGGATACACCGTGACCCACGAACAGGTCCGCCCCTACGTCTATCTCGCGCTCGAACTACACGGTTGCCCAGTGCATTTCACCTCGCCGCCCGAGGGTTTCGAGACTCCGCCCGAATGGGTCGGCTGCCTGGTGATGGTCGACGACGTGGCCGCGCGGCACCGCGAGTTCACCGCCGCGTTGCGCGCCGCCTTCGGCAAGGTGCCCGCCAAGGGCCGCCCGCGCATCACCCGCTTCCGCCCGGGACAGAGCCGTTTCACCCTCGTCGACCCCGACGGCAACACCCTGCTGTTCATCCAGCGCGGCGAACCCAGGAAACTCGAGTACGGCGGTTCGCCCGAGCTGGCGGATCTGGCGAAAGTCATCGACAACGCGCGGATCCTGCGCGATTTCAAGAACGACGACAAGGCCGCAGCGCGGGTACTCGAAGTCGGCCTCGGTCGCTTCGCCGGCACGGCCCCGGCGGTGGAGCGCGCGCGGGCGCTCGCGATGCTCGCCGAGATCGCTGTCGCCGCGGAAGACCCCGAGCGCGCCGCACGGTACCGCGACGAAGTGCGCGCGCTGGACCTGTCGACCGAGGATCGTGCGGCGGTGGCCGCGGAGCTCGGCGCCGGTGCCGATCTGGAGCGTTGGCTTACCGAAACGCGGTGAACCGGAACGGGTCTCGTCAGGCGGCGCGGGTGAGCACCTGCGGTCCGTCGGCGGTGATGGCGACGGTGTGCTCGGAGTGCGCGGTGCGCGAGCCGTCGGCGGAGCGGATGGTCCAGCCGTCGGCGTCGGTGTAAATGCGGCCGGTGGTGCGGGCGAACCACGGTTCGATGGCGAGGGTGAGCCCGGGTCGCAGCCGATACCCGCGACCGGCGCGGCCCGCGTTCGGCACGTGCGGATCCTCGTGCATGGTGCGCCCGAGACCGTGTCCGCCGAACTCGGTATTGACCGGGAAGCCGTAGGAGCGGGCCACCTCCTCGATGGCCGCGGAGAGATCGCCGATGCGGTTGCCGGGCAAGGCGACCGCGATGGCGGCGGCGAGCGCCTCCTCGGTGGCGCGCACCAGCTTCCGGTCCTCCGCCGCCGCCGTGCCGACGATGACCGTGATGGCCGAATCGGCCACCCACCCGTCGACGCCGACCGCGAGGTCGATGCTCAGCACATCACCGTCGCGCAGGGCGTAGTCGAACGGAAGACCGTGCAGCACGGCGTCGTTCACCGATAGGCACACCGTGTTGCGGAACGGGCCGCGCCCGAAGGACGGCGCGTAATCCCAATAGCACGACACCGCGCCACGCTCCCGGATACGTTCGCGCACATAGGCTTCCAGGTCGAGCAGATTGACCCCGACCCGCGCCCTCGTGCGCAGCTCGGCGAGCACGTCCGCGACGAACTCCCCCGCCACGCGCATCCGCGCGATCTCCGCGGGCGACTTCAACTCCACCATTCCCGACCTCCACTGCGCCGATGTCCGGCGCCCGGCCGGAGCATCGGCCGAGCACCACCGGCGGGCCGTCCATGCGGCGCGACCGGTATTTTTATACCAGCCTAGCGTCGATGGTATTTAAATACCAACCGGACGCGAGAAGGCCGCGCCCGGCGATGTCCGGGCGCGGCAGAGTTCAGCGGACGCACGCGCTGGATCACCCGACAGGCGGCCACTCCGCGTCGTCGTCGCCTCGCTCCTTGGCGCGCAGGGCCTCCGCCAGCTCGGCGCGCAGCCGTTCGGCCGCCTGGCGATCGTTGCAATCCTCGGCCGTGGTGATGTCCTGACGAAGCTGCGCGATCGTGTCGCGGGAAACCATGAATCCTCCCTCTCGCTCTCGCGGTCATTCCACACAGGGGTTGTCCGGTTTTCCCGCGCGGAAACCACCGCCTCCGCCGCGAGATTTCGGGGCGCGACCGGGTAATCAACCCGCGAGCGGCGCCACATGGAACGAGTGAACAGTCGTACTCTGACAGTGGATGGACGACGCCGCGCGCGGCACCATTGCCGACGCTCGAGACGCCTCGGTTCCACACTGGCGGAATGGGCTACCAGCTGCTCATCCTCGACACAGCGAAGGAAGCACACCACCCCCTCGACAGTATGTGCTACGTTTCGTAACATTAATAGGCGACGAGTGTAAACTCAGTGCGGTTGGAGGTTTCCGTGTCCGGCACGATCCACGAAGCGATAGGACGAATCGCCGCGCAAGGGACCGAGGGCGGCGGCGCCGCGCTGGACCAGGTGGCGATCATGACCGGCTCCGCGGGCCTGATCGCGCTGGTTCTGCTGTGGGTCGGCTATCTGCACCGGACGCGGCGCATCACCTGGCTCGGCGCCGCGGCCGACCGGCTCGGCGCGATCTTCAACCGGCCCGGCTGGGTGGCACTACCCATCGTGATGTTCCTGGCCACCATCCTCACCGCGCTGCTCGGCTTCATCTGGGACGTCAGCCTGCACGTCGGCAACGGCCGCGACGAAGGCCCGCTCGCCAACCCGGCGCACTACTTCATCCTGGCCGGGCTGTTCTTCCTGTTCACGGCCGGAATGCTGGCGATCGTGCTGCCGTTGGACGACAAGCCGGGCCCGGCGGCGGTGCGGATCACCCGCACCTGGTACGCCCCCGTCGGCGGCATCCTCATCGCGGGCGCGGGCCTCTACGCGCTCATCGGCTTTCCGCTCGACGACATCTGGCACCGGATGTTCGGCCAGGACGTCACGCTCTGGGGGCCCACGCACCTGATGCTCATCGGCGGCGCCGGGCTTTCCCTTGTCGGCGTGCTGCTGCTGGAATTCGAGGGCAGTCACAACCGGCCCGATCCGGACCGCGCCGACGGCAGGCTGATCTGGACGCTGCGCGCTTTCGCGTTCGGCGGACTGATCATCGGTCTCTCGGTGTTCCAGGTGGAGTTCGACTTCGGCGTCGAGCAGTTCCGGCTGGTCCTGCAGCCCATGCTGATCGTGGCGGCGGCCACCGTGACGCTGGTCGCCGCGCGCGCGACGCTCGGCGCGTTCAGCACCTTCGTCGTGGTCGGCTTCGCGGCGGTGGTGCGCGGGGTGGTGGCCTTCCTGGTCGGCGGTCCGATCATCGACGCGCCGCGCAACGTCTTCCCGCTCTACCTCGGCGCCGCGGTGGTCGTCGAACTGCTTGCCCTGCTCCCCTTGGCGCGCAAGCCGCTGTGGTGGGGTGCGGTGGCCGGCTTCGCGGTGGCGACCGTAGGCGTCTGGCTCGAATCCCTTTGGGTCGACGCGATGTTCGTCGATCCGTGGCCGGCGGCGATGTGGCCGGAACTGCTGGCGATGACGGTGCCGACCGGCATCGCGGGCGGTGTCGTCGGCGCGCTGCTCGGCATGGTGCTGCGCGGTGAGCCGCTGCCGCGTCCGCCGGTGCGCCGCGCCATGGTCGTCGCCGCGGTGCTGGTGGTCGCGGCCGCCACCACGAACGGCCTGCTGATCCGGATCCCGGAGCAGGCGAGCGCGACCGTCGCACTGCGGGAGGCCGAGCCCGTCGACGGCGGCCGCATGGTGACCGCCGACGTGCGGCTCGATCCGGTCGATCTGGTCGGCTCCGATCCCGAATGGGTGCAGATCCTGGCCTGGCAGGGCGGCGTCGGGTCGGACAGCCCCGGTCGCGGGCTGGTCGTCGACCAGCTGCGGCGCGTCGGCGACGGCCACTACGTCTCGACGAAACCGGTTCCTGCACACGGCACCTGGAAGACCGTGCTGCGTCTGCAGGACGGCCGCATGCAGACCGCGCTGCCGATCTTCATGCCCGACGACCCCGGCATCGGCGCCGCGGGTGTCGCCGCGCCGCCGGAGTTCACCCGCCCGTTCGTCGCCGAGATCACGGTGCTGCAGCGGGAGCGCTCGTTCGACCACCCTGCCTGGCTGTTCGGCGCGGCCTCGCTGGTCGTTCTGGTGTGCAGCCTGATCCTGATCGGCGCGCTGTCCTGGGGCGCGGCGCGGATCAACGACCGCTACCCGACCACCGCGCGGACGGACGCGACCGAGCCCGTCGCGGCCGGATGACCGGCGCCGCCGACGGCGTGGACCTGCTGGCGGATCATTCCGTCCTGCTCGCGATCCCCGCCTTCCTTCCCGCGTTCGCCGTGGTGGGCATCATCGTGCTCATCGCGGTGCGCGACCGCCGCGCCGAACGGCGCGAGAGCGAGCAGAACGACCGAGCCCCTTCGAACACCGA
>NZ_BDAU01000054.1 GCF_001612615.1 Nocardia amikacinitolerans NBRC 108937
ACGCCTCACATAGGCACCGCCTATGCGAGGCGTGCACGGGATATGTGGCAGCTTCGGCGTGGCTCAGAAATAGGCCGGGTCGGGTAGTGCCCGTTCGGCCGCGCGTAGTCGTTCGGCGAGGCTGGTCAACAGGTCGATCGACTCGGCCGAAAGGCCGATGCTCGTGCGAACGAGTCGACTCAGCCGCGGGTCGCTGAGTTCGCCGATCAACGGGAGGTCGGGATCGGCGGGGTGCTGGTCGAGATGGTCGAGATCCACGGGGGCGCTCACAATCTGACGACTGGAATTGGCGTCACCGTCGCACAAATTGCCCCGTCACGCCAGTACGAATACGTCACGCCAGTGCGAATCGTCAGTGCCGACCCGCCTCCGCTTCCATCCGCGCCACCATGTGCGGATAGTGCAGCTCGAAAGCCGGGCGCTCGGAGCGAATGCGTGGGAGCTCGAAGAAGTTGTGCCGCGGCGGCGGGCACGGCGTCGCCCATTCCAGCGAATTGCCGTATCCCCAAGGGTCGTCCACCGTCACCGGCTCCCCGTAGCGGTAGCTCTTGAAGACGTTCCAGATGAACGGCAGCATCGAGGCGCCAAGCAGGAAAGCGCCGATTGTCGAGACGGTGTTCAGGGTGGTGAAACCGTCGCCGGGCAGGTAGTCGGCGTAGCGGCGCGGCATGCCTTCGGCGCCGAGCCAGTGCTGGACGAGGAAGGTCAGGTGGAAGCCGATCAATGTAGTCCAGAAATGCAACCGCGCGAGGCGCTCGTCCAGCAGCCTGCCGGTCATCTTCGGGAACCAGAAGTAGATGCCCGCGAAGGTGGCGAACACGATGGTGCCGAACAGCACGTAGTGGAAGTGCGCCACCACGAAATAGGTGTCCGTGACGTGGAAGTCGAGCGGCGGGCTGGCCAGGACCACACCCGAGAGCCCGCCGAAGAGGAACGTCACCAGGAAGCCGACCGAGAACAGCATCGGCGATTCGAAGGTCAGCTGCCCACGCCACATCGTGCCGATCCAGTTGAAGAACTTGACGCCCGTCGGCACCGCGATCAGGAACGTCATCAGCGAAAAGAACGGCAGCAGAACGGCTCCCGTCGCGTACATGTGGTGTGCCCACACCGCGACGGAGAGCACGCCGATCGCGAGCGTCGCGTAGACCAGCGCGGCATAACCGAAGATCGGTTTGCGGCTGAACACCGGGAAGATCTCGGTGACGATCCCGAAGAACGGCAGCGCCACGATGTACACCTCGGGGTGCCCGAAGTACCAGAACAGGTGCTGCCACAACAGGTTTCCGCCGGTGGCCGGATCGAAGACGTGCCCGCCGAGGTGCCGGTCCACCGCGAGCCCCATCAGCGCCGCGGTCAAAATCGGAAAAGCCAGCAGCACAAGCACACTGGTGACGAGGATGTTCCAGGTGAAGATCGGCATGCGGAACATCGTCATGCCGGGGCAGCGCAGGCAGACCACGGTGGTGATCATGTTGACCGCCCCGAGAATGGTGCCGAGACCCGAGACGACCAGACCCATGATCCACAGATCCGCACCCACGCCGGGTGAGTGCTCGAACAGGCTCAGCGGCGTGTAGCCGGTCCAGCCGAAGTCGGCGGGACCGCCCGGGGTGAGGAAACCGGCCGTCGCGATCGTCGCGCCGAACAGGTAGAGCCAGTAGCTGAACGCGTTGAGCCTGGGAAACGCCACGTCGGGCGCGCCGATCTGCAAGGGCAACACCGCGTTCGCGAAGCCGAACACGACCGGCGTGGCGTAGAACAGCAGCATGATCGTGCCGTGCATGGTGAACAGCTGATTGAACTGCTCCGGCGAGAGGAACTGCATGCCGGGCCTGGCCAGCTCGGCGCGCATCAGCAGCGCGATCAGACCGCCGATGAAGAAGAACGTCATCGCGGTGGTCAGATACATGACCCCGAGCACCTTCGGATCGGTGGTGGTGATCATCTTCCACAGATAGGAACCCTTGGGCCCCAACCGACGTGGATAAGGACGGACGGCCTGCAGTTGGGTCGTGCTCACGATCGCGCCACCTTCCGAGAACGCCGGCGGGCCTGTGGACCGGATTATGCGCCGCCGCGCCGGGCGACATGCCGAATTCGGACATCCGCACCCGCGTGTGCGACCTACCCGGGTAGGAGGCGCATTTGCGACCGGGGGCGGATGTGCGCGCCGTAGCGCGGCCGTAGCGTGAGGATATTCCGACAGAGACGTGGGGGCCGAGATGAAAAGCTGGATTCGGTGGGCGGCGATCAGCGGCGTGCCAACGGTGTTTCTCCGGATGCGGGCGCGGCGCGGCGAGCCGCTGGCGCAACTGCTGACCGATCCGCACGCGCGCGAGAATCCGTATCCGTTCGGCGCGCGGATCAGGGCCGAGGGCAGGCTGGTTCGGACGCCGTTCCTGCTCGCATCGGCCGACCACGAGGTCTGCCGGAATATTCTGCGCGACAAGAACTTCGGCGTGACCCCGCCGGACGCGATAGACCTGCCCGAGCCGTTTCGGCGGCTGATCCGCGCCACGGATCTGCGGCTGGCCAGTCCGGTGGAGCCGCCGTCCATGCTCATGGTCGATCCGCCGGAGCACACCCGCTACCGCAAGCTGGTGGCAGGCGCCTTCACCCCGCGCGCGGTGGCCCGGCTGCGCGACCGGGTCGGCGAGGTGACCGAGGAACTGCTCGATGGCCTAGCGGCACGCGAAAACGCCGATCTCATCGGCGATTTCGCGCTGCTGTTGCCGATCGCGATCATCAGCGAGATCCTCGGCATCCCCGCCGAGAAACGCGACGACATGCTCGAATTCGGGAACGCGGGCTCACCGCTGCTTGACATCACCGTCTCGTGGCGCCAGTTCCGCGCGGCCGTCGCCGCGCTGCGCGCCAGCCAGGACTACCTGATCGGCCACATCGAGCACCTGCGCCGCGCACCGGGCGACAACATCCTCAGCGACCTCGCCACCGGCGGCCAACTCACCGACCGCGAACTGCTCGCCACCGCGACCCTGGTCGCGGGCGCGGGATTCGAGACGACCGTCAACCTGCTCGGCAACGGCGCGATGCTGCTGCGCGACCACCCCGACCAACTGGATCTGCTGCGCGCCGAACCGGCCCGCTGGCCCGGCGCGATCGAGGAGATGCTGCGCTACGACAGCCCCGTGCAGATGACCGCCCGAACGGCGTTGCGCGACACGGAGATAGCGGGCGAGCGGATACGGGCGGGCGAGACGATCGCGCTCCTGCTCGGCTCGGCGAACCGCGATCCCGCCGTGTTCCTCGATCCCGACACCTTCGACATCACCCGATCCAACGCCAAGGACCACTTGGCCTTCGGCAGCGGCGTGCACGCTTGTCTCGGCGCGAGCCTGGCCAGGATGGAAGGGGCGATCGCGCTCCGGGCGCTCTACGACCGCTTCCCCGACCTGCGGCACACCGGACCGGCGACGCGGCGCGGACTGGTGAATCTGCGTGGGTACGAGCACATTCCGGTGTCGACCGGCGTGGAGCGGCGCGTGGTGGTCGGCTGATCGCTCGACCTTCATTTCCGGCCGGGTCGCTGCCTGAGCGTCAGGCAAGCGCTGGGCGGCCAAACGGTCGAGTTCGGAGGGCATCTCCGCCAGTCGCACCGGATGGGGGCCAGGCAAACGTGGTTGCCAGCAGACCAAGAGCGCCTTGGGCGCCCCCTGAGCGATCAAGGAAGCCCTGATCAGCGGCTGAGCGGCCAGTAGACAGCCGCGAACTTCTCTGTTGGCGGGCGCGGCTCTGCCGCGTATGCGGGCCGCTGAGCGAGCGCCGCGGTTGGTCGCGAACGGGGTAGCACGGCGGGCGGTGCTCGGCGGCTGGCCGATCAACGCGAAGACAGCGCAGGGCGGTCGCCGGTGGGGATACCGGCGACCGCCCTGAACTTCGATCGCGACTACCTGAGCTTGCGCGCCTTCCCAGCCCAGTCCGCACCCTGATGCCTTGCCGCCTCGGTGAATTCGGCTCCGCGGTGCCGCGCGGTCTCACCCAGCTCCGCACCCTTGTGCCGGGCTGCCTCGCGCAGCTCCGCGCGACGGTGCCGCGCGGCCTCGCTCAGTTCGGCGCGCCGGTGCTTGGCGGTCTCGCCGAACCCGGACCCGCCCTTGGCCGCCTTCTTCAGTTCGGCGCGGCGCTGCTTCGCTGCCTTCTTCAGCTCGGCACGGCGCTGCCTCGCGGTCTGGCCCAGTTCGGCTCCGCGCAGCTTGGCGACTTCGCCCAGTTCGGCTCCGCGGTGCTTGGCGACTTCGCTCAACTCGGCTCCGCGGTGCTTCGCGACTTCACCGAGTTCGGCTCCCCGCAGCCGCGCGACCTCGCCCCATTCGGCGCCGCGCTGTTTGGCGACGTCACCGAGCTCGGAGCCGCGCACCTTGGCGACCTCACCCAACTCCGCTCCACGCGCCCGGGCGACCTCACCCAACTCCGCTCCGCGCCCCTTGGCGATACCAGCCCACACCCCACCGCGCGCCTTCGCCACATCGCCGAACTCGTCGCCGCGTTCCTTCGCGATCTCCGCCCACTCCGAACCGTGAGTCCTTGCGGCATCGGCGAATTCGGCGCCGTGCTCGCGGGCGGCGGCGGCCAGTTCCGCGCCGCGCTCCTTCGCCACCGCGGCGATCGCCGCGCCGCGTTGCTTGGCCGCGGCGGCCCAGTCGGGTCCGTGGGTCTGCACGATCTCGGCGAGCTCGGAGCTCTTGGTAGCGGCGGTGCCGCCCAGCACCTTCGCGCGCTCCGCGACGACGTGCGCCTGCTGGCGCAGTGCCTCACCGTTCGCATTGTCGGCGGCCGCGCCGAACGGCAGCGCCGCCGAGACCGTGGCCGCCGCGTTGCGTGCCGCGCGCTTGCCGCGCCAGCCGAGGGACGGTTTGCCCTCGGTGTCGGCGCTGGCGATCAGCAGTCCGCCGAGCAGGCTGATGTCCTTGAGGAAGGCGTTGCGTTTGGCCGCCTTCCGGTCCGGGTCCTGTTCGGCCCAGAAGTCCTGTTCGGTGATGGTGGCGGGCACCACCGTGGCCGCGAGTACGAGCGAGGCGAGGCGTGGCGCCTTGCCAAGTGCGAGCAGCACGCCGCCCGAGACCTGCGCGATGGCGTTGATCCGCACCACCGTGGCCGGGTCGGCGGGCAGCTTCGCGGCGACGTTGTCCGGCAGCGAACGCTCACCGCGCTCGACCAGCGTCGCGGCGGTCTTCGCGCGCGGTTCGGGATGAATCAGCGTGTCGACCCCATCGGCGACGAAGGCGGTCGCCAGCAGTGGTCGGGCTAGTCGGCGCAGCAACATGAACGTCAACCCTTTCCTCGATGGCTTATCGACCGGGTTCCCGTGGCATAGATCGCCAAACACCAAGATCAGCATACGCCCGAGCGCCATCCCGCCCGGGCGAAAAGTGCTCGTCAGCCGCGTCCGAACCTCCGTCAGGAACTGCGCGGCAGCGAGTCGGCGCGCGGCGCGTGCGGTCGGCGGCCGCCGTGCGGGCGGATCTCGGGAGCGGCGAGGAACTCGGTGATCGTGGCCGTCACCGTCGCCGGGTCCTCCACCATCGGGAGGTGGCCGCAGTCGGGGAGCACCACGCTGGTGTGCGGGCGCAGGGTGCGGTCGAGGACGGCGCCCGCCGAGGCGGAGAGGATGTGGTTCTGCTTGCCCCAGATCGTGCAGATCGTCGGGAAGGCCGGGCCGGGGGTGAACTCGTCGAGGACGCGGAAGCTCGGAAAGTCCTGCACCAGCCCGTGCAGCGCCTGCAACCGGCCGCGATCGCCCCAGTGCGCCTTGAGCCGCCGCGAATGCTGCATGCCGAGGCGGCGCCCCCGCGCGCCGAGCTGGTTGGCGATGATCAGCGAGATCACCCGGTCGGGCAGGGCGAGCCGCTTGGCGATGGGCGCCAGCGGCAGCTTGGCGTCCACCCAGGCAAGGCCCGCGGACTCGCCCTTGCGCACGGTGTTCCGGGTGAGCGGGCTGACCAGCACCAGCGCGCGCACGTTCGACGGATGCGCCATGGCGTAGCCGAGCGAGGTGGCGCTGCCGAGGCAGTTGCCGATGAGCACGACGTCGGACAGGTCGTGCGCGTCGAGGAAGGCGCCGAGCATCCGCACATACTCTTCGAGCCGGTAGCCGTTGGCCGGTTGATCGGATTCGCCGTAGCCCGGCAGGTCGAGTGCGAAGACCTCGTGGTCGCGCTTGAGCACCGCCACCTGATCGTCCCAGATATGTCGCTGCGTTCCCGCGTTGTGCAGCAACACGATCGGCGGCCCACTGCCGATACGGTCGAAGACTACGGTCCGGCCCTGGTGCGCGAAACTCGCCACGTCGCCTCCTTGCGAGTGGTCAGGCATGCGACGTGCACACCTGATTCCCAAGGTAGACCCCGTTATGGTGGCAGGTCGAGACCCCGCGTCACCCGCTCACGTCTGTGATGGCCTCCGCAATGCCCGCGCGAACCACCTTGCCGGTCGCGTTGCGGCTGAGTGGGGTGGTGGTGAGACGCCAGCGGGCGGGCACCTTGTAGTAGGCCAGCCGCTCCCCGGCGAACTCGCGCAGGTCCGCTTCGCTGACCGTCGCGCCCTCACGCACCACCACGAGGGCGGCCACCTGCTGACCCAGATCGGCGTCCGGCACGCCGACCACGGCGCTCTCCTCGACGTCGGGGTGTTCGTCGAGACACTGCTCGACCTCGGTCGGGTAGACGTTCTCCCCGCCACGCAGGATGAGATCCGACCGTCTGCCCGACAGCCGCAGCCTGCCCTCTTCGAGGATTCCGATGTCGCCGGTGCGCAACCAGCGATCCGGGGTAATCGCGGCCGCCGTGGCTTCGGGATCGTTCCAGTAGCCGAGCATCACGTACGGGCTGCGCACCCAGATCTCGCCCTCCACGCCCTCGCCGACCGGCTCGCCGAGCGGGTCGCGAATCTCCAGGCTCACGCCGATCACCGGACGGCCGACCGTGTCCGGGTGCGCGGCGAGTTCGGCGGGGGCGGCGATGGTGGCGGCCGTCGAGCATTCGGTCATCCCGTAGCTGGTCACCAGCGCATTCCGCGCGACGGGCAGCCGCTGCCGCAGCCGCTCTTGCAGTGCCGCCGAGGAAGGCGCGGAGTTGAGCGAGAAGGCGGCCAGCGAAGACACGTCGTAGGCGTCGAGGTCGACCTCGAGCAGCCGGGTGGCCATGGTCGGCATCGCGCCCCAGTTGCTGATCCGTTCCCGTTCGATCAGCCGAAGCACCCGGTCGGCGTCGAACGCGCCCTGGTAGATGACGGCCGTGTCGCCGGTGACCATCCGCGGCAGCACCAGGTTGTGCAGGCTGGCGATGTGGAACAGCGGGGAGGTCAGCAGGAAACGCCTGCCCTTGGGGCTACCGTCGTCCGCCCCGCCCGCGAAGGCCGCGGCCAGCGCGTCGTTGAAGCGGTGATAGTCGATGACCGCCAACAGGTTTCGGTGCGAGTGCACCGCGCCCTTTGGTCGTCCGCTTGTGCCGCTGGTGTAGAGGATGACGGCCGGATCGTCTTCGACGACGGCGGCGTCGGGCAACTCGCCCGCCGCGAACTCGGCGACCAGCGCAGGGACGTCGCGCTCCATGGTGAGCACCGGCACGGCGACGCCGAGCTCGGCGACCCGCTCGGCGCGCTTGGCGTCCACGATCAGCACCGCGGGTTCGGTGTGTCCGAGGCCGTAGGCGATCTCGCGCGGCGTCCACCACGCGTTGTAGCCGACCGCGATCGCGCCGAGGCACTGCGCGGCCCAGAACGCCACCACCCACTCGGGAGTGTTCGCCGCGAGGATGCCGACGCGGTCGCCCTTGCCGACGCCGTAGCGGTCCCGCAGCGCCCTGGCCAGCGCGCCGACTTCGGCCGCGTGCTCGGCGTAGGACAGCCGCCGGTCCTCGGTCACCAGGTATTCGCGGTCGCCGAGCGCGGCCGAGGCGGCGAGTACCTCGCGCAGCGCGCGCCCGCGGTTCTTCAGCACCGGAAGCGGCGCGCCGAGCACGTCCTCGACCGTCGTCTCGAAGGGGCCGCCCGGCCCGGTGAGCCGCCCGATGACGATCGCGGCCAGCGCCTGGGGATCCATGGATTTCGTCATTCGATGTTCCTCGTCGTTCGTGCGCGGGTTCACGGGATCAGTACCGCCCGTCCGCGGATTCGCCCGTTTGCCAGGCGGTCGAGCGCTTCGGGGCCGTCGTCCAGCGCGAAGACCTCGACCTCGACCCGGAGTCTGCCCGATCGAGCAAGCGCGACGGACTCGATCAGGTCGGATTTGGTGCCGCCGTAGGACTTTCGTACCGTCGCACCCCACGGCCAGCCGGGGCCGCCCGCGGGCGCCGCGGTGAGTTCCGGCGCGCCCGCGCCGAGCCCGATCATCCGGTACGCGCCGTTGGGCGCCACGCATTCGACCGCGAGGCGCGCGGTCTGGTCCACGCCGACGAAATCGAACACCGCCTCGGCGCCGCGCCCGCCGGTCCGGTCGAGGATGGCCGCGGCGGTTCCTGCGTCGACGAGCAGTCCTTCCTCGGCGCCGTGCGCGCTCGCCAGCGCGAGCTTGTCCTCGTGCACGTCCACCGCGATCACCCTGGCGGCGGTGGTGGCGGCGAGGATCTGCACCGCGACGTGCCCGAGGCCGCCGACGCCGATGACCACGGCCGTCGCGCCGGGCCGCAACTGGTCGCGCGCGCCGTCGATCGCGTGATAGCTGGTCAGCCCCGCGTCGGCGAGCGGCGCCGCCTGGGCGAAGTCCAGATCACCGATCGGCACGAAAGCCGTTGCGGGAATACGGATGTACTCCGCCATGCCGCCGTCGGGACCGAGTCCGGGACACGGCGGCATGGCTGCCCGACCTGCGGCCAGGCACACGTTCTCGTTGCCGCGCACGCACTCCCGGCACACGCCGCACGACCAGCACAGGTAGACGATGCCGCGATCGCCGATCGCCAGGCCGGTCACCCGTTCGCCGACTTCCGCGACGGTGCCCGCGATCTCGTGGCCGAGCGTGAGCGGGTCGTCGCGCAGGCGGAACGGTATCTTCAGCACGTGCAGGTCCGAATGGCAGATGCCCGCCGCGCCGACCCGCAGCAGCAGATCTTCGGGTCCGATCGTGGGCACCGGCACCTCGCGCAACTCCAGCGTGCCGGGACCGGTCAGCTGGAGCGCTCTCATGCCGCCCCCTCCCGCACCGCCGCGTAGGTCGCACGCAGGTAGGCGTCGGCGCGGGCCGAGCCCATGATGCCCGGCTCCATCTTGTTCATGGTGTAGGCGAAGGTCAGGCGGTGGTCCAAATCGTTGACCACGATCGCTCCGCCGTACCCGGCCCACCAGCAGACGCGGCCCTCGGGCACGGCGGGCGCGGTCTGCGGGTGTGGCAGGCCGTAGCCGATGCCGAAGCGCAGCGGAACGAGCAGCGCCTGGTCGACGCCGTCCGATTGCTGCTCGAAGATCAGGTCGATGGTCTTGTCCGACAACAGTTTCCGTCCGTCCAGCGCGCCGCCGCAGGACACCACCGACTGCGCCCGCGCCACCGAGCGCGCGTTGCCGTGGCCGTTGACCGCGCCGATCTCGGCCTCCTGCCACCCGGGGGTCGCGGTCTCGGCGATATCCAGCAGCGGATTCGTGAGCGTCTTGACCAGGATGCTGTCCTGGTCCAGCGTCGACATGTCGAATTGCAGTGCGGGCGGCGGGATCAGCGGGGCGATGCGGTCGCGGTGCTGGGGGCCGGTGCCGATGTGGAAGTCGGCGCCGAGCGGCTCGGCGAGTTCCTCGGCGAAGAAGCGGCCGAGGCTGCGTCCGGTGACGCGGCGAATCACCTCGCCGACCAGGTGGCCGTAGTTGAGCGCGTGATACCCCGATGCGCTGCCCGGCTCCCACCACGGCGGCTGGGCGGCCAAGCGCGCCGCGGCCGCTTCGGTGTCGTAGATGTCCGCCAGGTCGATCGGCGGCTGCCACCCCGAGACGCCGGAGGTGTGCGCGAGTACGTGCCGAATCTCGATGTCGCCCTTGCCGTTCGCGGCGAACTCCGGCCAGTAGTGTGCGACCTTCTGGTGCACGTCGAGCTCGCCGCGATCGACGAGCAGCAGCGCGCACAGCGCCGTCATGGTCTTGCTGATCGAGAAGACGTTCACCAGGGTGTCGGTCCGCCACGGCACGGTGCGGTCCTCGTCCAGGTGCCCGCCCCAGATGTCGACCACCGGCTCGCCGTCGACGGTGACGCAGATCGACGCGCCGAGTTCGGCGCCGGAATCCAGTTGGCGCGCAAGCTCGCTCCGGACGCCTTCGAAGCGATCCGCGCAGTATCCCGAGGTGTCACTCATGGCTCTCACACCCGGTCCAGCGCTCGGGCGGGCACCGGCAGCGCGTAGCCTGCCGCGGCGGCGCGCTTGGCGCCCCTGGCCATCTCCCGCTGCATATCGCGCATGTACGGCTCGAATTCGACCTGGATCGTGTGGCGCGGTGAGTTGTAATAGCGGCCCGCGCGGGCGTTTTCGGCGGCGCGGATGTCCTCGCGCATCCCCTCCGGGTCGGGCGGAAGATAGCGTCCGGTCAGATACGCGGCGACCAGCTTGCTCTGCTGCTCGGCGAAGTTGACCAGCGTGGGCAGCGGCTGGGCGAGTCCGAGGTAGAAGAGGTTGTCGACGCCCGGCTTCATCATCTGCTTGAACAGCGGGAGCCGATTATCGCTGTCCGGCAACAACTCCGGATCGCTGAAGAACGGGAAGCTGATGTGATAGCCCGTCGCGCAAACGATCACGTCCACCTCTTCCACGCTGCCATCGGCGAAGCGCACCCGCGGCCCCTCCAGCGCGGTGATGGCGGGCTT
This sequence comes from Nocardia amikacinitolerans NBRC 108937, assembly GCF_001612615.1. GTDB lineage: Bacteria > Actinomycetota > Actinomycetes > Mycobacteriales > Mycobacteriaceae > Nocardia > Nocardia amikacinitolerans. Next base: position 10,799 of record NZ_BDAU01000054.1, read on the forward strand.
GAACGCGATGTCGCCGCAGCCGGCGCGGTGCAGGAACTCCTCGCTCGCCGAGGGGTGCGCCTCGAACGGCTTGTGATCCGGCGCGGGCAGACCGTAGAACTCCATGTCGCCGCGGAACTTACGGACGAAGCGCTGCTTCAACTTCAGCGCGAGCTTCCGCGGCATCCACGGCGGCACACGGCGTTTGTCGCCGACTTCGCCGTGCACGTATTTCGGCAGCACCCACACTCCGCGCCGGGCCGAGACCGTCAGCCGCGCGGCGAGGAAGCGCTGGGACAGCTCCGAGGCGATGTCGAGCCCGGAGTTGCCCATGCCAACCACGACAACCCGCTTGCCGCGCATGTCGACCGGGTCGAACGGGTCGTTGTAGGCATGGCTGTGCATGAGCACACCGTCGAATTCGCCCGGGTAATCCGGCATTCTGGGATCCCAGTGGTGGCCGTTGCACACGATCAGCGCGTCGTAGGCGCGGGTGCGCCCGTCGGAGGCGGTCACCAGCCAGAGCCCGTCGGGCTGCCGTTCGGCCGCGGTGACCTTGGTGTCGAACAGGATCTTGTCGCGCAGGCCGAAGTGGTCGACGTAGTTCTTGAAGTACTCGAACAGCTGCGAGTGGTGCGGGAAGTCCGGCCACGACTCCGGCACCGGATAGTCCTCGAAGGCCAAGCGCCACTTGGACGTATCGATGTGCAGGCTCTGGTAGCAGGCCGACATGCCGTTGGGGTTCTTGAAATACCAATTGCCGCCGACCTCGTCACCCGCCTCGAAGCAATCGAACGGAATGCCGTGGTCCTGGAGGCGTTTGGCGGCGGTGATGCCCGATGGCCCCGCGCCGATGACGCATACCCGGGGGAGTTGCTGAGAAGTCAAAGTCGATGTCCTCGTCTGGAGCTGCCTGCGTCGAGCGGGCCGCGAGCGGTGGGCGACCACCGCTCGCGCCGTCCGTCGCCGAAGTGACGTAGGCAACAAATTAACACTCGCTAGACTTACTGTCTAGTGAGTGGCAAGCTGTCTATTGGAAGCGCCGACGAGACGGAGTTACCGTTCACCATGCCGACCAAGCCGAAGCAAGCCGGGCTCAGCCTGCGCGACGAACAGAAGCTGCAGACCAGGGCCAAACTGCTGGAGGCCGCCAAGACGCTGTTCGGCGCGAACGGCTACGCCGCGGTGCGGGTCGACGAGATCGCCGCCGAGGTCGGGTGCAGTCGCGCCACCTTCTACCTGCACTTCACCGGAAAGCTGGACATCCTGCGCGCGGTCGCCGCGCAATCCACCGCACCCACCGCGCTGCACTTCTACGAGGACCTGGACCGGGTGCTCGACGTCGGCACCCGCGAGGCGTTCGTCGGCTGGATGTCCAGGGCCATCGACTGGTTCCACGAATACAAGGACCTGCTGCCCGCCTGGGACGAGGCGACCACGCTGGAACCCGAGTTCCGCGCGATCGCCAGGCAGGGCATCGCGGCATTGCCCAACGCGATGCCCTCGTACCTGTCCCGCTGGCCCGCCGATCGCGTGGACGAGGCGCGGCTGCGCGTGGAACTGCTTGTGGCGCAACTGGAACGGTTCTTCACCCGGTGGGCGATGCAGGGCACCATCGATGTCGGCGCCGAGCAAGCCGCCGAAGTGCTCACCGACATCTGGTTTCCCGCACTGCAACCGCCCGCGGGGCCGAGTGGTGCGAAGTAGGCGTACCTCCGCATTCGCTCCGGCCGTGCGGGGTCTGGGGACGGACTGCATCCGGCAGCGCCGATTGGGTCGCTATATGTAGCCCCGTGTTTGCTGTCGCGGGTGGGCCGGGGTGAGGCGGTGCGAATTCCCGACGCGGTGCGAATCTGTCGGTGGCGTGCGGCATCATCTGTGCACGCAGACATCCACGAAGACCGCTCGGAGTGCCCCATGCCGTCGCCAAGAACCAAACCCAAGCCGTTGTCCGACACCGAGATCGAGCAGATCGCCGCGGAGATCGCGGGCGGCCGGCCGCCGATGGTCTGGTTCACCGCCGCCGCCGTCGGTGTGCCAGAGGGGCGTTCGGGCAAGGTGATCGCGCTCGGCGATCCGTCCGACGGTGATTTCCTGCAGGTGCGGCCGACCGGTTCGAAGGATGTACTGTCCTTTTCTCCGACCGAAGTGACGTTGACCAAGCCGTCGCGCGACCGGGCGGCGGCCGCACCACCCAGCCAGCCGAAGTCGACTACAAGGAAGGACTCGACCGTGACCCAGCCGTCGACCACGACGAGCGCATCGGCGCCGACCGCCAGCCTCGCTCCGGTTCCCCCCGCGCCGAAACCCGTTGCGCCGGTGGCGGAATCGAGCGGCTCCGCCGCAGGGGCGTCGAAGCCCGCGACCGCGCCGAAGCCGGCCAAGGCAGCGGCGGCGCGCAAGGCGAAGGCCGCGGAGGTCACGGTGACGCTGTCCGGCACGGCCGACGGCGAATGGACGGTCGAGGTGGTCAACGGTAAGAAGCGCTCGGTGCGCGGGCTGCCGGTGAACAGTTCCGCGGTCGCGCAGGCGGCCAAGATCCTGCACCCGGAAGTGGCCGAGGTGGTCGCCGGGGTCCTGGAAGCGGCACGGGGCGCGCAGCTGGCGAAGGTCGAGCAGTTGCAGGCCGAGCTCGAAGAGGCCAAGCGACTGTTAGATGAACTGACGGACTGAGTCCCGGCTCTTTCGGAGCTGCCTGCTAGGACGGCGGCCCCGGGTCGTTCGGCGCGCCGGGATACGGCAGTGTCGGGTGGTCCGTGGTCGCGCTCAGACCGCGGTGCTCTCGGCGTTCGAGCGCCAGGTCCGGGATGGGGTGTCGGGCGCGGCGATGGGGCGGCCCGCAGGCAGGTGCGGATGGCGCAGGTCGTCGTGGAAGGCGTAGCCGAGCGAGTACTCCTTGGCGTGGTACATCGCCGAATCCGCGTCCCGGATCAGGTCGTAGACGGTGGCCTCGGGGTCGCGTGGACTGTCGCACGCGATGCCGACGCTCGCGGTGATGGGCACTTCGCCCGCGCTCAGTTCGAAGGGGCGGACGAAGGCCCCGAGTAGTCGCTCGGCGAGCACGGCCGCGTCCTGCTTGCCGAGCGGAGCGAGCACCACGAACTCGTCGCCGCCGTACCGGGCGACCGCGTCGTCGCGGCGCACCACCCGCCGGATCCTGGAGGCGGCGTTGGCGATCAGTTCGTCGCCGACGGCGTGGCCGTAGCTGTCGTTGACCATCTTGAAGCCGTCCAGGTCGATGAACAGCAGGCACAGCGGCTGATCGCGCCAGTGCGCGCTGTTGCGGTTGAGCGCGCGCAGCAGCGCCGACCGGTTCAGCAGGCCGGTGAGCATGTCGTGATCGGCCTGGTACTGGGCCCGGCGCTCGCTGCGCGCGCTGCGTTGGATCGCGCGTTCGCTGCGCACCAGCACGCCGATCAGCAGCAGCGCGAACAGCGAGGACACCACCGCCCGGTCGACGGCGCCGAGACTCGAACCGACCACCGGCACCAGCGACGCCACGATCAGCGCGACCGCGATGAAACTGGCGCGCTGCCTGGAATGGTGCGGATGGATGTGGCGCGGCGCCCCGAGGCTCGCCATGGTCGGGTGCAGTGCGGCGATGCCGACCGTCGCGTAGGCGATCAGCAGCGGCGTCAGCAGGACCTCGTGGCCGAGGGAGGCGGTGCCCGCGGTTTCCAGGCTGTAGCCGAGATCGCCGACCAGCACGGCGACCATGGCCAGGTGCAGCAGCCGCAACGACGTCTCCGAGCGGGTCGCCGTGGCCACCGAATGGGCGACCAAGGTCAGCAGCAGGGCGTCGAGGATCGGATACGACGCCGCGACCACCGTGGTGAGGGTGGTCGCGCGCGATTGCAGGATGGGGGAGATGAGGAAGGTCCAGGAGGCCAGCAGCGCGCCGAGACCGATGAGCGCCGAATCGAGCAGCAGGTCGTAGTTGCCGCGGACCTGCCTTGGGCGTAGCCAGAGCGTGGCCGCCACCCCGATGCCCAGGTACCCGGCCAGCGTGCAGATGTCGTCGAACGGGCTGATCGCGTCGTCGGTGAAGTCGCGCAGCATGGTGCCGAGCGCGAAGAGCACCGCCGACAGCGACAGCAGATACCACGGCAGCGGCTGCGCAGGGCGATGGCGAAGCAGCCCGGCCCCGATCATGGTGAGGGCCCCCGCCACCACCGCCAGCATCGTCAGCAGGGCCAGCGCGCGAGAGTGGAACACCAGCGGCACCGAGATCAGTGCCGTCCAGCCGCCGAGAAGCGCCACGCACCAGAGGTTTCCGGTACAGTAGCTGCGGTCGCTCGCCTGCGCTTCGCTGGATGTCATCAGCCCCCCTTGGTCGCTCCGTCCCCGGTGAACTGTGCGGCGTAGTACGTCTGTGAATCCTCCACCGCGACTTCGACGTTCGTCTGCTCATCGAGCACCGCGCGAATGCTGTCGGCGAACGAGAGCTGAGTGTTGTTGTACGAGCAGATGTCCCAGCCGACCGCGGCGCGCTCGGCCACCAGTGTCCGGACAACTGATTTGATCATGGCATGGAAGGCGGCCCCTTGTCGTGCACTTGGCGCAACAAGGGTGAATCCCGCGTAGTAGATCGCGTTGCGCGCCGCGTGCTCGGGATAGCGCGCGGCGAAGTAGTCCGGGCTGATCCACGGCACCGTCTCCAAATGCCTGGTCAGCGTGGTCAGTCCGATCGGCTCGCCGGAGGCGGTGCGCGCGACGTGCTTGTGCACCCGCGGATCGACCATCTCCTCGTGGAATTCGTCGCGGTGCAGCACCTGCCTGGCGATGGCCTTGGTGCGCAGCGGGCCGAATGCCTCCTCGTAGAGGCGGTGGAACATCTCGATCCGGTCGTCCGGAATCGTGGTCTCGACGGTGACGTGCACCTCGCTCATCGCCGTCAGCTCCAGGAAGTCGTGTGGTAGGCGGCCAGGACGACCGCGCAGGCCGGGTCGCCCGCGCAGCGCGTCTGGGCGAGCGAGAGCTGAACGGGGCCGAAGGTTTCGGGCCGGTGTGCGGTCATGTCGGCGAGGCTGGCGCGGATCAGTACTTCGACCTCGGCCGCGCTCTCGCCCTCGTGCTCGACGAAGAGCCCCGCTCCGGAACCGTCGTCGCGCAGCGCCCAGCCGATGCCCGCGGCGGCCGAACTGCCCAGCTCGTCGGCGTGCTGCGCGGCGTAGACACAGTAGAGCCGATCGCCCCAGGGGATCGGCTTGCGGACACGGGCGGTGCGCTCCAGCATGGCGCGCGGCGGGATCACCGACGACAGGCGAATCAAGTTCGCATCACCCACTCCCAACTCGCGCAGGGCCGCGTCGAACGCCGACAGCGCTGTCGGGCCCACCCCGGTCGCCGCGCCGATCTCGATCCTCAGTGGCGCCCCGGGGATCTGCCGGTTGTCACGCTCCGGCCTGCCCAGGGGCGGAAGTAGTCGATCGAACCACTGCAGCCCGAGCAGGCCGCCGCGTGGGGTGGTGTGAATCATAGTGCCCTCCCAAAACTCTCGGCCTAATTTGCAGGCCGATATTGCTTCGAATTCGACTGTGCGGCACGATCGCGAATCGCGCACGCGCACCGGCCGAAAGCGATGCTGGGGCGGCGTGTCTCGTAACGTGTGGCGCGACGAACCAGCTCCGAGTCGATCGAGCGAGGCAGCAGTGCGGACATGGGTGGCGCCGGGCCGGGTGAACATCATCGGCGAGCACACGGACTACAACGACGGTTTCGTGTTGCCCATCGCGTTACCGATGGTGACGCGGTGCGCGGCCGCGACGACGGCCGACGGGTTCGTCCGCGTCGAATCACGGCAGCGCCCTGGCGAATCGGTGCAGGTCGGAATCGATGAGCTCGTCGCAGCGCGGGATCGACTGTCGGGTTGGGCGCGGTATCCGCTGGGCGTGGTCGCCGAGTTCGTGCGGCGCGGGCACGCCGTTCCCGGTCTCGTGCTGGAACTCGACGGAGCGGTGCCGATCGGCGCGGGACTGTCGAGTTCGGCGGCGCTGTCGTGCTCGGTGGCGGTAGCGGTGCGGGATCTGTGCGCGCCCACCGTCGCCGTCCGTGAACTCATCGATATCGCCAGGGCCGCCGAGAACGACTACGCGGGCGCTCCGACGGGGGTGCTCGACCAGTCCGCGGCCATGCTGTGCACCGCGGGACACGCGCTGTTCCTCGACGTGCGCCGGTTCAGCACCACCGACGCGGGCTACGAACAGATCCCGTTCGACCTCGCCGCTTTCGGCCTCGAGCTCTTGGTCGTCGACACCGGCCAGCCGCACGAACTGGTCGACGGCGGCTACGCGCGGCGGCGCGCCGAGTGTGCCTCGGCCGCGGCCGAACTCGGTGTGCCCGCGCTGCGCGACGCGGAGCTCGCGGACCTGGCGCGCATCACCGATCCGATCGGTCGGCGGCGGGCGCGCCACGTGATCACCGAGAACGCGCGCGTGCTTGCGGTTGCCGACAAGTTGCGCCGAGGGGCGGATCCGCGCGAGATCGGACCGGACCTGAGCGCGGGCCACGCCTCGCTGCGCGACGATTTCGAGGTCTCGACGGACGCGCTCGACACGGCGGTGACGGCGGCGCTGGACGTGGGCGCGCACGGCGCGCGGATGGTCGGCGGCGGCTTCGGTGGCAGCGTCATCGCGCTGGTCGACCGTGATCGCACCGAGGCGGTGGCCGCGGCGGTCGGTGATCGCTTCGCCCGCTCGGGCTTCCCCGCACCGCGCACGTTCGTCGTGGTTCCAGCCGCCGGAGCCCGCCGAGAGCTCTGAGCGCCGAGTTCTCGCGCGTTGACCAACGCTCGCCGCGGTGAAGTCCCCGGGCCGACGGACTCGCTGAGCAACCGTCCAGGATTTGTGCGTGATTGTGCCACGCGGGTGCGGCACAATCACGCACAGTGGATGTGAGTACCGCACGACGGACGAGCCCGGATCAGGCCCGTCCATAGCCCGCGCACGGCCGGAGCCAAGGCGGAGGTACGCCTCGTCGCCGGTTGCGCGCCAGGAGGGACGACGCTGTGCCGCTTGCCGATTCACCTTTCCTCCGGTCCGCGCTGTCCGGCGAACCTCCCAACGCGACGCTGGCCGCGACCACCCTTCGCCTGGACGCGGATCCCGTCGACTATGCGCTGGTAGCCCTGTATTTCGTGTTCGTGCTAGGCATCGGCCTGTTGGCCAGGCAGCGGGTGTCCTCCAGCATCGACTTCTTCCTGTCCGGTCGTTCGCTGCCCGCGTGGGTCACCGGCCTGGCGTTCATCTCGGCCAACCTCGGCGCGGTCGAGATCATGGGCATGTCGGCCAACGGCGCCGAGTACGGCTTCCCGACCTTCCACTACTTCTGGATCGGCGCTGTACCCGCCATGCTGTTCCTCGGCGTGGTGATGATGCCGTTCTACTACGGCTCCAAGGTGCGCAGCGTGCCGGAGTTCATGCGCCGCCGGTTCGGCACCGGCGCCCACTTGGTGAACGCGCTGAGCTTCGCGATAGCCCAGATCCTCATCGCCGGTGTGAATCTCTATCTGCTCGGTTCCATCGTCAACGTGCTGCTCGGCTGGCCGCTGTGGGTGTCGGTGATCGTGGCGGCGGTGATCGTGCTGTCCTACATCACCCTCGGCGGGCTCTCGGCCGCCATCTACAACGAGGTGCTGCAGTTCTTCGTCATCGTGGCGGCGCTGCTTCCGCTCACCCTGGTCGGTCTGCACAAGGTCGGCGGCTGGGATGGCTTGCGGGACAAGGTGACCGCGTCACCCGGCGGCGCGGAACAGCTGGAATCCTGGGCGGGCAACGCGCTCAGCGGATTCGCCAACGACTTCCTCTCGGTGCTCGGCATCGTGTTCGGCCTGGGTTTCGTGCTCTCCTTCGGCTATTGGACGACCAATTTCGTAGAGGTGCAGCGCGCCATGGCGACGCACTCCATCTCCGCGGCGCGGCGCACTCCCATCATCGGCGCGTACCCGAAGATGTTCATTCCGCTGATCGTCGTCATCCCCGGCATGATCAGCGCGGTGCTTGTGCCGCAGATGGCCGAGTACAAGCAGGCGGTGACCGCCGACCCGGAGTACTCGAGCGACGTCACCTACAACCAGGCGCTGCTGTATCTGATGAAAGACGTGCTGCCCAACGGACTTCTGGGCGTCGGGCTCGCCGGCCTGCTCGCGGCGTTCATGGCGGGCATGGCCGCCAACGTCTCGGCGTTCAACACCGTCTTCAGCTTCGACCTGTGGCAGCAGTACGTGGTCAAGGATCGCTCGGACGGGTACTACCTGACCGTCGGTCGCCTCGCCACCGTCGGCGCCACCGTCGCGGCCATCTTCACGGCGTTCATCGCGGGCAATTTCAGCAACATGATGGACTACTTGCAGACGCTGTTCAGCTTCTTCAACGCGCCGCTGTTCGCCACGTTCATTCTCGGCATGTTCTGGAAGAAGATGACGCCCACCGCGGGCTGGATGGGTCTGGTCGCCGGAACCGGCTCGGCCATCACCATTTTCATCATGCACGAGGTGGGCGTTTTCCAATTGTCCGGTCAGGGCGCGAGTTTCGTGGCGGCTGGCACGGCGTTCGTGGTCGACATCGTGGTCAGCGTCGTCGTCAGCCAGGTGACCCAGCCGAAACCGGCCGCCGAACTAGTCGGACTGGTCTACTCGGAGACCCCCGAGTCCATGCGCACCGACCCGGAAGCCGACACGCTGCCCTGGTACCAGCGACCGGTCCTGCTCGCGGGCATCGCGCTGGTGCTCGTCATCGCACTGAACATCCTCGTCGGATAAGGAAGAACGTCAATGCTGTTCGATATCCGCACCATCGTCGGAGCCCTGCTCGGCAGCTACGGGGTGATCCTGGTGGTCACCGGCTTGGTCCACGACACCGGCGCCGAAGAGGCCAAGACCGGCGGCATCAACGTCAACGTGTGGGCCGGGGTCGGCATGATCGCCGTCGCGCTGGTCTTTCTCGTCTGGGTGCTGTTGCGTCCGGTCGTGCCTGCCGAATCCGAGACGCCGCACCCCGACGATCAGCCGCGCGCCGGCGATCAGCCGAACACCGCGGAGTGAATCAGATTCCCGGCCGCGGAATATCGCCACCCGGCCGTGGGATGTCGCCGCCCGGCCTCGGCATTTCGCCTCCCGGGCGCGGCATTTCGCCGCCCGGCCTCGGCATGTCGCCCATTCCCTGGCGCGGCATGTCGCCAGCCCCCTGACGCGGCATGTCACCGGCGCCCGGCCGCGGGATGTCGCCACGCCACGCGCCGGTCTCGCTGCCTCGGCTCTCGATGAACTCCTTGAACCGCTTCATGTCCCGGTCGACGCGGTGCTCGAGCACGCCGAGCTTGTCGGCGACGTTCTCCACGAAACCCTCGGGGTCCACGTCCATTTGCGCGGTGACCCGGGTGTGGGTGTCGTCGAGCCGGTGGAAGGTGATCACGCCCGCGTGCCGAGGGCCGCTGTCGGACTTCCACGCGACGCGCTCGTCGGGATGCTGTTCGGTGATGGTCGCGTCGAATTCGCGGGTCGAGGGTCCGACGTGGATGCGCCAGTGGGTGTGCCGGTCGTCGATCTGCTGGACGGCCTCGACTCCCTCCATGAACTGGGGGAAGGTCTCGAACTGCGTCCACTGGTTGTAGGCGGTGTGGACGGGTACGTCGACGTCCACGGTGGCGGCCATTGTGCTCATATTCTTCCTTTCTCTCGTCAGTTCAGCAGGCCGGTGTGCCTGCGTCCGGTGGTCCTGTGTGGCAGCGCGACGCCGAGGGCGATCATGGCGGCCCCGAGCCCGAAGTGCAGCCAGTTGTCGGCCGTGTTGAGCGGAACGAAGTTCGCGTCGCTCGCCTCGTCGACGATCAACCCGTACAGCCACAGGACCAGGTAGATCGCCCCGCCGCCGACCAGGAAGCCCGACGCGGCGCCGGCCGCTCGGGAGGCGAGCAAGCCCGCAACGCCGAAGACGAGGTGAACGATGTTGTGCAGGATGGACACCTGGAAGAGCCCGAGCAGCATGGCTTGGGAGTGGTGTCCAGCCCAGTCGAGACTGTCGTAATCGGTCGTGACGCCCGGGATGAAGCCGAGAATGCCGACGAGCAGGAAAACCGCGCCGACGGCGAACGCGGCGATTCGCACCGGGGACCACTGGTTGGTCCGCGTGGTGGCGTCGAACGTTGCCATGGCAGATGCCTTTCTGTGTACAGGCAACTGGGACACCGGTCGCATACCCGGGCCATGGGCCGACAAACGGCGGCCCGGACGCGGCGAACCCCGCCCGGCCGTGGGCCGAACGGGGTTCGCGCAGGTGAGAGGGTGCTTCTACCGGTTCACTTCGCGGGCGGGGTGAACGGTGCGTTGATGGTGGTGAAGTACTGGATGGCCGCGCTGATGGCGACCGGTGCGGTCACGAGGATCTGCCCGGCGAGGGTGCCGAGCGCGCCGACGGCGAGGATGCCGCCGAGGCAGCCGACGGCGGCGGCGGGGATGAAGGGTCCGAAGAGGCCGATGATGGTGGCCGAGGCGACGGTGGCGCCGACGATGCCACCGAGCAGGCAGCCGACCGCGCCCCCACCGAGTCCGCCGACCAGGGTGCCGATGCTGGCGCCCATGCCGATGGTGCTGGTCATGCGGGACCAGGCGTCCTTTTCCCTGTCGTACTCGTTCTTCCACGGCGCCTTGTCCTCGAAGGGCAGGGCGACGGGCTTGTAGACGGCTTTGTCCATCGACAGCTGCGGGGTGAGCGTCGCGGTGCGGTCGGCGATGTCCGCGGCGATGGGGAACTCGAAGTCATCGATGCGCAGCGTGAGCGGGGTCCCCGCGACGACGGTGCCGTCGGCGGCCTTGATCTTCAAGGCGTTGTCCTCGACGACGAGCGAGCCCGCGTCGATCGAGACGATCGAGGACGTGTCCGTGGCGTTCGCCGTGAAGTTGATCGCGGCGGGGGCGTCGGCGAGCGGGGCGGCCGAGCCGGTGCCTGCGGCGATACCGAGCGTGCTGGTCAGGAACGCGGCGGCGAAGGCGAACTTGGTGATCTTCATGGTGCGGTGAATTCCTTGTTGTCCGGGCTGTCGCGGGCGCGACAGGGCGACGGCCGTCCCTATGACGAATGGGCAGGCCGTGAGGTAACGCGCCGGGGTCGGTCCCGCGCGGCGCGGACAGGTCAGTGGGGGATCAGGACGCGGTGGCGCGCAGCCGTCCGACGAGCCCGATCGCGACGTCAACGGCCAGGAAGGCGAGCAGGCTCAGGCCGACCAACGGCACGAACCAGCCGACGACCAGCGCGGCAGCCAGCACGGGCAGCGCGAGCCACGGCGACGTGCCGCGCAACGCGCCGCGGCGCGGAGCCCGGCCGAGCGCGAATCGCGAACCGCGGGTCGGACGCCTGCGCCACCACATCAGGTAGCCGAACACGATCACCATGATCAGGCCGATCATCGCGACGAGCAGCAGCAGCTGATTCGGCAGACCGAACAGCAAGCCCATGTGGAACGCGATGCCCCAGTTGGTGAGCTTGGCCATCAGCGGCCAGTCGGCGAAGGCGAGCCGGTCGGTGATGCTGCCGGTGGCGCCGTCCACCGCGACCGCGTCGACGGAGTAGGTGCCTGGCATGCGCCGCTCCTTGACGGCGAACGCCTTCTCCGGAGTGGCCGGAATCGTGATCTCCACTGCCTGGGTGATCCCCGCGGCGCGTGCGGACTCATACACCCGATCGACCTGCGCGATGCGGGCTTGCGGGTCGGCGGGCTTCGGTGCGTGCGCGTGACCGCCGCCGTGGTGGTCGCCACCCGAGGAGTGGTCGGGCGCGGTCGAGCCGGGCATGGCGGTGCTCACGGCGGGTGTGGTCCAGCTGAGCTGCTCGCGCAACTCGGTGATGTTCTCGCCCGCGTAGGTCGACCAAGTCATGCCGGTGGCCGAGAGCAGCAGGATCAGCGGCAGGATCCACACGCCGATCGCGCCGTGCCAGTTCATCGTCCGGCCGCGGCCGCCCTTGGAGCGGTCGGGCGCGAACAGCCACGCGGCGGAGTTGCGCTGCCTGCGCGCGCGGACGCGGCGGAACCACAGCACCAGACCGGCCAGCGCGATGACCCACAGCCAGGAGGCGGCGAGTTCGCTGTAGAGCCTGCCGGGTTCGCCGAGGTGCAGATCGCGGTGCAGCTGGTCGATCCAGGTGCGCAGCGGCAGCGCTTGCGAGCTGCCGTAGATGACGGATTCGCCAACCGGCTCGGCGGTGTAGGGGTTGACGAACACCGCGCGGCGCTCGGATTCGCCGAGCGACGGGTCGGTGAAGACGACCCGCGTGGTGTCCTCGGGACCCGGCGCGGGCGAGACCGCCGCGAGCGCGAGGTCCGGCCTGGTCGCCACCGCGGCGGTGACCTGCTCCGCCAGCGGGCGTGCCGTTTCGCCCGGTTCGACCGTCAGCAGGTCGCGGGAGAGGAACGACTCCAGCGTCGGTGAGATGGCGTAGAGCGCGCCGGTGACGGCCGCGATCAGAATGAACGGCGCCACGAAGACGCCCGCGTAGAAGTGCAGCCGCATGGCCAGCGCTTGCAGGCCGTTGCGAGCCGAGGACTTGCGCCGCTCGGCGGGTTCTGGTGGCGGCGCCGAGGATTCGGCGTCGGGAGTGATGGTTTCTGTTGTGCTCACGGTCGTTTCGTTTCTGAGGTTCGGAAACCCGGTGGGTGCGCGAGACACCGGCACGCGAACGCACACGGCCGCACCGAGGAGTGCTCGGCGGGTCGACTACATCGCAAAGCGGCGAAAGTCCGGACGCGCTACGGCCCCGCGTCGAAACGCGGGACGGCGGCGGGAACGCGAACAGCGCGTTCACACACCGGGTGTGGGTGAGATCAGACGTGAACGAGCTGCGGCGGGCCACGGGTGCGCAGCGTCTCGGCGGCGAGAATCCGCAGGATGACGCGGTCGCGGTGGGTGGTGCGCAGCGGAGCGGGATCGGCGACGACCGGCACCCGACGCAGCACGGGCAGCACCCGAGCCAGGACGGCGGTGCCGATCCGATAAGCCGCCTCGGCGCCGCGAATGACGACGGCGGCGACGCAGGCGGCGACGATGTGCGCGGCGAGCATCTGCGGGGTCAGCTGCGCGTCGCCGTGGTGCAGGTGCCCTGAGCTGAATCCCATGGCGACGTGGCCGAGCAGCTGACCGCCGACCAGCGCCGTGATCAGACCCGCCGCGGTGTCGCGCAGCGGAGCGAGTCCGGCCACCAGCGCGCCGACGACCGCGGAAGCCGCGGCGAGCAGGGCGAGGGTGGTGCTGTCGGGGGTCATGCCGCCCGAGGCCCAGCCGTGGGCCGCGATGGAGACGGTTCCCGAGATCGCACCGGCCGACCCGCCGCGCAGCCGCGCGACGGCGCTGCGACGTCCCGCAGCCGACCGGTCGAACTCGATACTCACCCGCTGATGATAACGGACCGGTTACCGGTCGCCGACCACACTGAGCGACCGCTGGAAAACCACGTCGACCAGGCGTTTCCGCATGGAAACTTCGGGTCAGCTCCGGTCGGCCTTGAACTGGTTGATCGGGCCCTTGTCCATCTTCACCTCGACGCGGCCGTCGGGTTGCAGGAACGCCGCGGGCCGGGACTCGGAGAACCGCTTGCTGTAGAGCTCGAGCCGTTCGATGAGCACGCCCTCGGGACGGTTGTAGACGATGCCGGGCACGCAGGTGAAGATCCAGCTGGACTTCTTCGCCTGATCGGCAGGGATCACCACCTGATCGGCGCCGTTCTCGATGGACAGCGACACCCGGTACTTGAAGAACGACCCGGTGCCGTTGTTGATCGCCGAGTACGCCACCGGCACGATCGCGACGATCTCGGGGGCGAAGCGGACCTCGATGATCTCCTCGGTCTGCCCGCCGCCGCTGCGCACGTGGCCCCGGCCGCGGTCGCCGAGGTGCCGGACCAGATCACGGTAGTGCGGGTTGGCCGGGGTGTCCTTGGCGTCGAAGGTGGCGACGTGCACGACCTCGCCGGTGTTCAGCACGACAAGGGCGTAGGCCTCGTAGTCGGTGCCGCTGGCCCACGCCACCCGTAGTCGGATCACCGGGGACTTCTCCAGCAGGACCGGTGGGGCGTTCTTGGTCAGGGTGACGGCGCCCTTGGAGAAGTTCACGCCGGGTGGTGGTGGAGTCTGTGGGTGCATGCCGTGTGGTGCGGCCGATGGTGGAAAAGCTCGTTGGTGCGAGTCCGGCGTCGCGCCGGGATTTGCGCCGGCGTGCGGAGGCGGGAAAGTCTGCGGGGCAGCTTCATACGGGCCGGGAGCTGGGCCGGATGTTGGACCAGGAGGTTGCCCGGACAGAGGTGGGAACGCCTGCGGGGCAGTCCGATACTGGCCGGGCGGCGTGCCGAAGCTCGCATCGGCGGGTGGTCCCGCAGGGGGAGACGGAAACGACTGTGCGCCAGTCTGATACGGGCCAGGGGGCGTCCCGAAATGCGTGCCGGACGATGGCCCGGCAGGCGGTTGCCCGAACGGCGCGCCCGTGGTCGGCCCGGTCGGCGGCTGCCCTGACGACGTGCCGCCGGTCGGCCCCGTTGGAGGCTGCCCGAACGCCGCGCTCGCCGTCGGCCTGGTGGGTGGCTGCCCAAACGACGCCGCATGCGGTGACCCGGCAGGCGGCTGGCCGAACGCGGTACCCGGCGACCCGGTGGGCGGAACCTGCGGCTGCCCGAACGCGGGGGTGTGCGGAACCGCGGACTGGGCTGGCGATGAAAATGGCTGTGCCGCATTCTGATTCGCACCAGATGGCTCGTCATCGACGGAGATGCCGAAATCGGTGGCCAGCCCGGCCAATCCGCTCGAATACCCCTGCGCCACATTGCGCAGCTTCCAGCCGCTCGCGCGGCGATACACCTCGCCGAGGATGACGGTGGTCTCCGAACTCAGCCCGGTGATCGGCAGATCGTGGGCTAGCCCGCCGTCCTCGGTGATGCGGACCGCGAGCGGAATGCCGCCGAACACGCCGTTGTCCACCGAGGCGGCCACGACCAGCCGGTCGGTCACCGCGCCGACATTGGGCAGGTCGATGCAGATCGCGCCGTCGGTCAGCCGCACCGCACCGTCCGGCGAGACCGGCTGGTTGTAGAAGACGAATTCGCTGTCGTCGCCGACCTTCCCGTGGTCGCGGACGCACAACACCGACAGATCGATACCGGCGGGCGCGACCGTCACGTGCAATCGCCCGCCGCCCAGCGCGACGTTCCCGCCCTTGCCGATCACGCTGGACATCGCGCCCCTGTCGCTCGAACTGCCTTCTCGCGCAAGCCTAATACGAGCAGACCGGACGGTCGACAGCTCGCGCGGCGCCGATACTCGACGAACACCGGCGCCGCGCGCGCGATCACGGGATCAGTTCTCGATCTCCATCTCGATCAACGGCTTGCGCAGCAGCTTGCCGGTGGCGTTGCGCGGCAGTTCGTCGAGGAAGATCACCTCGCGCGGCACCTTGTAGCGGGCCAGGTTCGCCTTGACGTAGTCCTTGATCTCCTGCGGATCGCGCTTGGAGCCCGGGCCCGGCACGACGAACGCGCGCAGCCGCTTGCCGTACTCGCGGTCGTCGACGCCGACCACGGCGGCCTCGAAGATGTCCTCGCGCCCGGCGATCAGGTTCTCCACCTCGAGCGGGAAGACGTTCTCGCCGCCGGAGACGATCATGTCGTCGTCGCGGCCGTCGATGTAGAGCAGGCCGTCGGCGTCGAAGTGCCCGACGTCGCCGCTGGACATCATGCCGTCGACGATTTCCTTGGTCCGGCCGTCGGTGTAGCCGCTGAACGCGAATCCGTTGTCCACGAAGATGGTTCCGGTGACGTTCGGCTCGGTGATCGGCTTGCGGTTCTCGTCGAGCAGCACGATGCGGATGCCGACGGGCGGACGGCCCGCGGTGGTCGGCGACTTGCGCATGTCCGCCGGGGTGGCCACGGTCATCACCGCGCACTCGGTGGAGCCGTACAGGTTGTAGAGGCTGTCGTTGAAGTGGTCCAGCGTGCGGGTGACCACGTCGGGCGCGATGGCCGAGCCCGCCGCGAAGATCACCTTGATGCTGCGCACGTCGTACTTGGCGAGCACGTCGTCGCCGAGATCGAGGATGCGCTGCAACATGGTCGGCACGACGACCAGCGAGTCCGCCCGGTACTTCTCGATATTGGCAAGCGTCTGCTCGGGGTTGAAGCGGCGCTGCTGGAAGACGACACGGTTGCCGAGCGCCAGACCGATGGTGAACTGGGAAAGCCCGGTGCCGTGGAAGATCGGCGCGGCCATGATCATCGTGCCGTTGGCGGGCAGCGGCACCCGGTCGACGAACTGCGCCGAGGCGAACGGGCTGACCCGGTCGCGCGGCGCGCCCTTCGGGGTGCCGGTGGTGCCGCTGGTCAGGATGACCATGCCGCCTGGCTTGGCGGGGGCGGGCAGCGGCGCGGTGGACCGGTCCGCGGACAGCGAATCGACGGTCGGGATCGACGGGTCGGCGTCGTCCTTTTCGTCGACCCAGGTGAGGATGCGCGGGATCTCGGCGGGGATGGCGCTCATCAGGTCGAGGAACTCGCTGTCGTGCAGCACGGCCTTGACCTTCTCGCGCGTGGCGACGTCGGCGAACTGCGGCTTGGCGAACCCCGTGTTCATCAGGACCGCGCGAACGCCGAGCTTGCCCGCGGCCAGCAGGCTGAGGACCATGCCGCGGTGATCGCGCGCCAGCACGGCGACGACGTCGCCCGGGCGGATGCCCTGAGCTTCCAAACCGCGCGCGAAAGCGTTGGACTGGTCGTTGAGCTGGCCGAAGGTCAGTTCGCCGCGCTCGTCCACGATGGCGGCCGCGTGCGGCCTGGCCTGCGCGGCGTGCATGACGACGCCCGCGAACGGACCGAACTTCAGCACGTTGAACGCCGAGCGTGCCGCGTGGTCCGGGCGCAGCGGGTTGAACAGACCCCGCTTCACCATGACGTTCACGCCGAGTGCGAGGTCACCGGCCTTGCGAACGGAACCGCCGAGCGCGGGAAAGGACAAAGACATATGGGACAACCTTCCGCGGTCCAGCCACCGGGACTCGGGGTGGTGTGGACCGCAACATCGAGATCCAGTGCTGGCGCTAACAATAGCAAGCAACTGTTACCGAGTGTGTCATCCATCTCACCGCGCGGAGGACTTGGCTTTCAGGTACCTTTCGGGTCGCGAATCGGGTTGCAGCGCAACGGGCTCCGATTCGCGACCCGGTCCGGTCGGCTTTAGATCTGGTACTCCACGAGCACCCGGCGCAGCAGCTTGCCCGTCGGGTTGCGCGGCAGATCGTCGAGGAAGACCACCTCGCGCGGCACCTTGTACCTGGCCAGGTTGTCCTTGACGTAGGCCTTGAGCTCCTCGCCGTCGGGCGTGTGGCCGGGCTCCGGGACGATGAAGGCGCGCAGCCGCTTGCCGAACTCGACATCGTCCACGCCGATCACCGCGGCGTCGAACACGTCGGGACGCTCCAGCAGCAGGTTCTCCACCTCCTGCGGGAAGACGTTCTCGCCACCGGAGACGATCATGTCGTCGTCACGGCCGTCGACCATCAGCAGGCCGTTGTCGTCGAAGTGGCCGACGTCGCCGCTGGACATGTAGCCGTCGATGATCTGCTTGTTGCGGCCGTCGGTGTAGCCCTCGAACGGCGCGCCGCTGCGCACGAAGATGCGCGCGGTGACATTGCGGTCGGTGACCGGCTGGTCGTTGTCGTCGTAGAGCCGCACATCGCAGGTGATCGGCGGGCGGCCGACCGTGCCGGGCGCCTGCGCGAGCTCTTCCGGCTTGGCGATGGTGGCGATCGCGACCTCGGTCGAGCCGTACAGGTTGTGCAGCACCGGACCGAAGACCTCGGCGGCGCGCACGCACAGCTCGGGCGAGAGCGCGGAACCGGCCAGCACGATGGCTTTCAGCGAGGAGGTGTCGTACTTGGCGCGCACCTCCTCGGGCAGCTCGACCATGCGGTGCAGCATGGTCGGCACCGCGACCAGCATGTCGGCCTTGTGGTCGGACACCATCTTCAAGGTGGCCTCGGCGTCGAAGCGGCGGCGCATCACGATCTTGTTGGACAGCACGGTGCCGACCAGCCAGGTGCCGAGGCCGGTGCTGTGGAAGATCGGCGAGACGATCACCATCGTGCCGAACTTCTGGAACGGGATGCGGTCGACGAACTGCGCGGTGGCCATCGGCGTCACCTTGGTGCGCGGCGCGCCCTTGGGGAGGCCGGTGGTACCGCTGGTGAGGATGATGAAGCCGCCTGGCTTGCTCGGCGCGGGCAGCGGCTCGGTGGAGTTCGCGGCGATCAGGTCGTCGAAGGTCTGCGCGCCTTCCGGCAGCTGGGCGCCCTCGTCGACCCAGGTCAGGTAGCGCGGCAGGTCGGCGGGCAGCGCGTCGAGCAGCCCGAGGAACTCGCTGTCGTGCAGCACCGCCCTGACCTTCTCGCGGACGCACACCTCGGCGAACTGCGGCTTGGCGAAGCCGGTGTTCATCAGCGCGATCCGCGCGCCTAGTTTGCCCGCGGCGATCATCGACATGATCAGCCCTCGGTGGTCGCGCGCCAGCACGCCGATCACGGTGCCCTCGGTGATACCGGCCGCGTGCAGACCGCGCGCGACGGCGGTGGACTGCTCGTCCAGCTCGCGATAGGTCAGCTCGCCGCGCTCGTCGGCGAGGGCGACCCGGTCCGGCGCGATGCGCGCGGAATGCCGCACCAGGGCCGCCTGCGGGCCGAATACCTTGGTCTCGCGCATGGTGCGCAGAGTTTCCAGCGGTGCCTTGGGATCGCTGACTCCACGAGACCGCAGCACTCCCAGGGCTTTCACGGTTTCCAGCGCACGCGCCACGCTCACTCGAACTCCTCCACTGAACACTCGCGTCGGCACTCGACCTCGCGATGCGGCTATGTGGATGCCTACCGTAGCAGCGAACGTGTCATGGGTCACATGTGAAGGCGACAAAGCGGACAATGGTCCTGTGTGACGTGGCATCGCCGGCGCGGGTCTCCCCGGGCGGCGCCAGTGGCTCGCTCCCGCGGCCTCGCCACCCGCCCGAGCCGACGCACGACACCCGCCGCCCGGATGGGACACCGACATGTCGAGAAATCTGACCCAACTGGAATTGCTGATCGAGCTGGAGCCGGTCGTCGAGCGCGAACTGAATCGGCACCTGTCCACGGCCAAGAACTGGCACCCGCACGACTACGTGCCATGGGGTGAGGGCCGCAACTACGCCGCGATGGGCGGCGCCGACTGGGAACCGGAACAGTCGCGGCTGTCCGAAGTGGCCAGGGCGGCCATGGTGGTCAACCTGCTCACCGAGGACAACCTGCCCTCCTACCACCGTGAGATCGCCGAGGGCTTCTCCAGGGACGGGGCATGGGGCACCTGGGTCGGCCGCTGGACCGCCGAGGAGAACCGGCACGGCATCACGATGCGCGACTACCTCGTCGTCACCAGGGGAGTGGACCCGGTCGCGCTGGAACACGCTCGCATGGCGCACATGACCAAGGGCGCCGACACGCCCGCCGCCTGGGACGACGACACCAACGCGCTCTACGGCCTCGCGTACGTGACCTTCCAGGAGCTGGCCACCCGGGTGAGCCATCGCAACACCGGCAAGGTCTGCGACGACCCGATCGCGGACAAGATGCTGCAACGCATCGCCGCCGACGAGAACCTGCACATGGTCTTCTACCGCAACATGTGCGAGGCGGCCCTCGAGCTCACGCCCGACCAAGCGCTGGAGGCGATCTCGATGATCGTGCGGAGGTTCCGGATGCCGGGCGTCGGCATGCCGGACTTCCGCCGCAAGGCGGCGCTCATCGCCAAACACGGAATCTACGATCCCCGCCAGCACTTGGACGACGTGGTGATGCCGGTATTGAAGAAGTGGAACATCTTCGGCCGCAACGACTTCGGACCTCGCGGCGAGCAGTGCCGAGAGGAGCTCGGCGCGTTCGTCGAGCAATTGGATCGGGACGCCGCACGGTTCGAGGAGCGGCGCGATCGGATACTGATGGCGGAGGCGGCGCGCCGATTGGCCGCCGAGACAGGGGATTCCGGGCGAGGCTGAGCCCGTAGCGATCGTCTCTTACGGCGGAAGCAGCTCGAAGACCGGCGGCCGATACGAGAGGTGCCGGGCGGCCATGCCCGGGCGGTGCGGCGCTGGCCCGAATCGTCAGGCGCGCCGCGCGCGAGCGCGTAAGTCTCTGCGGCGCTGGGCCATTGCCGCGCGGCGGGATGCGCGTGACGGGGCAAGGTGACCGGTTCGTCGCGGCGGCGCGGTGGCCGCCGCGACGAATCTGGGATCAGTTGTAGACCGCGCCCATCGAGGGGACCGAGACGGTGCCGCGCTGGTACTGGTACCCGTCCGGATTGGCGTCGCTGACCGGGACCGACCAACGGTGCCACAGGGTTCCGTACACCGCGGAGACGATCATGCCGGGGCCGAGGTCGAGCGCCCTGGAACGAATGGTGGTGTCCACCGGCACGTCCTCGTGCTCGAAGAGCACCTCGGTGCCGCTGCGGCCGTTGGACAGATTGACCCACAGCGCTTCCATTTTGGCGCCGCCCTGGTTCGGCGAGATGGTGCCCGGGCCGCCGAAGAAGCCGAGGCGGAAGCCGTCGACGCCCAGCGCGATGCCCGACCCGTACACGCCGGGGCCCTGGCCACGGCCGATGTCGGACTGCGCCGGAATCTGGAACGGCTGGGCGGGCAGCGCGACCTCGCTCTTGGCGGGCAACCGGTCCCGCTCGGCGAGCAGCCGATCGATCGCCTCCTCCGCCATCGGATTACCCTCGGCGGCCTCCCGCAGCTTCTGCACCGCGATGCCCCAGTCCACCGTCGGGACCTCGGGCTCCGCCGCCGCGCTCCCGCTGAACACCGTTGCCAGCACGGCCGAAACGGCCGCCGCCGCGGTGAGATGACGCTTGAAACTCAGTCGACGCATAACCAATCTCCTTGCCAGAGTCCTTGGTACAGCCTTACTGAAATTCGTCCGCTGACTCGCGGTAACCCTCGAGACCCTAACCGATCCCCCAACCCCCTCCGCCAACCCACCCCGCACTGCCGAAACCGCACCGGCTCATGTGTCGCCGAAAGCCCTGCGACACAAGAAAACCGGTGCGGGGCCACCCACCCCGCACCGGTTTCGTTGTGTGTCAGCCCGTTACTTGAGCTCGGCGCTGGTCTTGCCGAGCACCCGCCGCGCCACGATGAGCTGCTGGATCTGCTGGGTCCCTTCGAAGATGTCGAGGATCTTCGAGTCGCGGCCCCACTTCTCCAGCAGGGTGCGCTGGGAGTAGCCGATGGTGCCTGCCAGTTCGACGGCCTTGAGGGTGATGTCGGTGCCGGTGCGGCCGGCCTTGGCCTTCGACATGGAGGCTTCCAGCGAGTTGGGCTTCTTGTTGTCGGCCATCCACGCCGCGCGCAGCGCGAGCAGGTAGGCGGACTCGTAATCGGCTTCCATGCGCAGGAATTCGGCCGCGGCGGCGTGCTGGTTGATCGCCGGGGTGTCGTAGGAGATCTCGATACCGGCGGCGGTCAGGATGGCGCGCAGCTCCTCGAGCGCGGCACGCGCCACGCCGACGGCCATGGCCGCCACCAGCGGACGGGTGTTGTCGAAGGTCTGCATGACCCCCGCGAAACCCTTCTCCACGTTGACTTCCGGGCTGCCGAGGATGTTGTCGGCGGGAATCCGGCAGTCCTGCAACAGGAGCACGGCGGTGTCGGAGGCCTTGATGCCGAGCTTGTGCTCGAGCCGGGCCACCGAGAGACCGGGAGCGTCGCGCGGCACGACGAACGACTTGATCGCCGCGCGGCCGAGGCTCTTGTCGACGGTCGCCCACACCACGATGTGGGTGGCGCGCTGACCGGCGGTGACGAAGATCTTCTCGCCGTTGAGCACCCACTCGTCGCCGTCGCGCACCGCGGTGGTGGTGACGGCGGCGGAGTCGGAGCCGAAGGACGGCTCGGTGATGGCCATCGCGGCCCACACCTTGCCGAAGCGCTTCAGCTGCTCGTCGGTGGCGACGGCCGCGATGGCCGCGTTGCCGAGACCCTGGTAGGGGATCGACAGCATGAGGCCGACGTCGCCCCACGAGGTCTCCAGGGCGTTCAGCAGCGCGGACATGTTGCCGCCGTTGGTGTTTCCGAGCAGCTCGGTGGCGTGCGCGTCGGACTCGTCGGAGCGGCCGCCCGCGGCGCCGCCGATCTTCTGGGTGCCGGAGTCGGCGAGGCCCTCGACCATGGCGGCCATGGTGTCCAGCTCGACCGGGTAGTCGTGCTCGGCGAGGTCGTACTTGCGCGAGATCGGCCGGAAGATCTCCGAGGCGACCTGGTGGGCCTGGTTGGCGCTGGCCCGCAGCTTCTTGGGGAGTTCGAGATTGATCATTGTGGAAGGTCTCCTGAAGGAAGGAACGAGCCGATCAGATGAGCACGACACCCTCGGCGACGCCGATGGCCCGCAGATCGCGGTACCAGCGCTCGACCGGGTGTTCCTTGGTGAAGCCGTGGCCGCCGAGCAGCTGCACGCCGTCCAGACCGATCTGCATGCCCTTGTCGGTGGCGAGCTTGCGGGCCAGCGCCGCCTCACGGCCGAAGGAAAGGCCCTGCTCCGCGCGTGACGCACCCCGCAGGGTCACGAGCCGCAGGCCGTCGAGTTCGATGGCGATGTTGGCGACCATGAACGCCACCGCCTGGCGGTGCGAGATCGGCTCGCCGAATGCCTCGCGCTCGTTGACGTAGGGGATCACGTAGTCCAGCACGGCCTGGCCGGTGCCCGCGGCGAGCGAAGCCCAGCCGAGGCGCGCGAGGCGCACCGCGTCGGCGTACTCCTCGGCGCGGGTCTTGGCGTCGCCGTCGCCGAGCACGGCGTCGGCGGGGACCGCCACGTCGTTGAGCAGCAGGCGGCCGATGCCCGCGGCGCGCAGACCCATGCTCGGGTCGGCCTCCACGACCAGGCCCGGCGCGTCGGACTCGACGATGAACAGGGCGGGACGGCCGTCGAGCTCGGCGGCGATCAGGAACAGCTCGGCGTCCGCGGCGGCGGGCACCAGGCTCTTGACGCCGTTGAGGCGGTAGCCGCTCGGCGCGCGGGTGGCCTTGGTCTGGAGCGCGAACGGGTCGAACAGCGCGCGCGGCTCGTTGATCACGACCGAGGCCTGCGGCACGTTCTCGCCGGTGAAGGCGGGCAGGTAGGTCTTCTGCTGGGAATCGGTGCCCCACTGGGCGAGGGCGACCGCGACGCCGCTCGGCGCCAGGATCGGCAGCGCGAGGCCCATGTCACCGTGCGCGAGCGCCTCGGCGACCATCGAGTTGGTGACCGCGCCGCGTTCGGAGGCCGCACCCTCGAGCTCCTCGGGCACGTTGATCAGGGTGATGCCGAGTTCGGCGGCACGCTCGAGCAGGTCGCGGGGCGCCTTGGCGGAGTTGTCGGCCTCGTAGGCCGCGGGGCGCAGGATCTCGGCGGCGAATTCCTTCACCGTCTCGACGATCATCTGCTGCTCGTCGGACGGGGTGATGTCGAAGAGATCCTTCTTCTTCGACTCGTTGTCCGCGAGCCGCTTGGGGGCGCCGCCGCCCGCCACCTTGTTGAACGCGCGGGTGGCCGCACCCAGGGTGCGGAAGCCGGTCTTGGTGCCTTCGTAGGTGACTCGCTCGATCGGCTTGCGCAGGTTGTACTTCTCGGCGAGCTCCGACCCGGTGAGGGTTGTCATGACCCGCATCGCCGCGCCCATCCAGTCCCGCTTGGGTTGGTTGAGGCCGACGGCGGACGTGTCTGGACGTCGCGTCGTTGCGCTGTCTCGAGTGCTCATCATCACCTGTTTTCTCGGATGGGTGGGGTGAGGTCTTGTCCCAGCTATCTTACTCCTGAGTAAGGCTATCTTACTCCAGAGTAAGAAGACCGTCGAGCGGGTGTCCGAGTCGATGGTGCCTGAGGTTGCGGGCGCTTGCTGGACGAGTGACCGATTCACCTCTCGATCCCAGGTGTGCGCGGTTTTTTCAGTGATACCTCACGATTGCTCAATAGTGAAACGAATGTGCTTCACAACCCTGCGGATTCGGCTACGGTGGCGGCACATCGTCTGCCCCCGAAATGGAGGTCTTGTTCATGAAAAGGCTTGTGGTAACAGCCGGGTTCGCGTTGGTGATGGGATTGGGCGCACCGGTCGCGAGCGCCGCGCCCGGACTGCCCTTGACGCCCATCGATGTGGATCCGGGCGGCCCACCGCGCGTCGATTTCGGTTCCGGCGCACCGGTCTTCGACTTGGGCTCGGGTGAGGCGGGGACGGGTATCGACCTCGGTTCGGGCGAGGTCGGGATCCCGTCCGGGTCGGCGGGTTCGGGGTCCGGTGGGTCAGGTTCGGCGTCGGGATCGGGGACCGGATCCGCGCGGCCGGGTAGCGCGGGCTGATGCGGGCGGCTCTGCGGGGCCGCCGTTGTGCGGTGGTTCCGCGGAGTCGACCGCTGTTTCGTCGAACGGAGGCTCGGACCGGACGGACGACCGCCGCCCGTGACAGGCTCGCGCGGAAACCACCCGGGAGCATTAGCGTATGCCGCATGTCTTCAGGGATGGGGAGTAAGCGTTTCGGCGCAGCGCTCTTGGCGATCGCGGCCGGAATGGTCATCGGAACACCCACGGCGAGCGCCGATTTCGTGCCCGCGTCGTGTGCGCAGGGGTGGGTCGCGGAGACCGTGGTCGAAGGTGTCGGGAATCTGGAGAATCTCGACAGCGACGGTGCGGGTGGGTTCTACGTCACCGGCATCCTCGACGGATTCCTCGCCCATGTCGACGCGTCCGGCCGTTTCGAACCGCTGCTCACCGGGCTCGACCACCCGGCGGGCGTCCGCGTGGTCGGCCGCTCCGTGTACTTCCTGACCGGCGACGGCCTCGACGCCCCGCCGGGCACGTTGCAGCGCTACGACATCGACACCGGCGCGGTCGAGGTCCTGCTTACCGGCCTGAACGGACCGAACGGCCTGCTGGTGCTCCCCGACGGAGACCTGCTCTTCACCACCATCGGCATCAAGGCGCCGCCGACCGGCATCTCGCGCTACCGGCCGTCCACGGGTGAGTACACCAAGACGTGGTCGGCGCTGCCGCTGACGAACGGACTCGCGCTCGCCCCCGACGGCCGGACGATCTTCACCGACAGCCTGGAACTGAAGATCTTCCGCATCCCGCTGGACGCGCCCAACAGCTGGAGCGTCGTCACCGGCATTCCGCAGCTGCTGGCCCTGCCGGACGACATGGAGGCCACCCGCGACGGCCTGCTGTTCGTCGCCGACCACGCGCTGGGCGCCGTGTACCAGGTCGACACCGCCACCGGCGCGGCATGCGCGATCATTTCCGGCTTGATCAAACCGGGTCCGTTCCGCAACCCGCCGGACGGCGCGACCTCGGTGCGCATCGTGCGCGACGGCGACGGTTGGGCGCTGTACGTCACGAGCATGGACGGCGCCCTGCGCCGCTTGCGCCCGCCGTCCGGTCTCGACCTCACTCCCGCGGACGAACGGCGGCGATAGCCGGAACCTGCGCCTACGGCGTCCCCGCGCCAAGTAGGTTGGCGGCATGGTGGATTCCCGAGCGCTCGAACCCCTCGAGATGGTTCCGGCGACCACGGCCGACGCCGCACCCATCATCGCCATGCGCGATGGCTTGGCGCGTTGGATGGTGAACAACGGCATCGCGCAGTGGCTGCCCGGCGAGTACCCCGTCGCGATCCTCGCGCGGGAGGCGGCGCGCGGCGAATGGTACGTGCGGCGCGAGCCGACCGGCGAGGTGCTCGCGGCCGTCCGGCTGATCTGGCACGACCCCGACTTCTGGGGGCCCGACGAGATCGAAGCCGGGTACGTGCACGGACTCATGGTCGCGCCGGGCCACCGCGGCCGAAGTCTCGGCGCGCGCGCTCTCGCGTTCTGCGCCGAACGTACGCTGGCGCGCGGTCTCGACCGCCAGCGGCTGGACACCGCCGCGGACAACCGGGCGCTCCGGAAGTATTACGCCGCACAGGGTTTCACCGAGCTGCGGGAGACAACGCTGCCGCCGCAATTCCACGGCACCGATCGCGTCGTCCTGATGGAGAAGCTGCTGAGCTGATCAGGCGTACCTCCGCATTCGCTCCGGCCATGCGCGGGCTGTTGGCGGACTGCGTCCGGCCGCGTCCGCTAGTGCGCGAAGCGGGACAGCACCGCCTCGTGCAACAGCCCGTTCGTCGCGACGGCGTCGCCGCCGTGCGGTCCAGGCGCGCCGGAGAGCGAGGTGAACACCCCGCCCGCCTCGCGGACCAGGATGTCGAGTGCGGCCAGATCCCACAGCGACACTTCGGGTTCGGTGGCGATGTCGACCGCGCCCTCGGCGAGCAGGCAGTAGCTGAAGAAATCGCCGTAGCCGCGGACCCGCCACACGTCGTCGGTGAGCGCGAGGAAGTCCTCGCGCATGCCGCGCTCGCGCCAGCCGGACAGGCTCGAGAAGGCGAGGCTCGCCGAGTCGAGCTCGGCGACGGCGGACACCGAGATCGGGTGCGGCGCACCGGGATGGAACGTGGTCCAGGCGCCCGAACCGGCCGCCGCCCACCAGCGCCGCGCCAGCGCGGGCGCGCTCACCACGCCGACCACCGGTACCCCGTCCTCCAGCAGCGCTATCAGGCTGGCCCAGATCGGCACGCCGCGCACGAAGTTCTTGGTGCCGTCGATCGGGTCGACCACCCACTGCCGTCCGGCGAATTCCGCGTCGCCGCCGAACTCCTCGCCGAGCACCGAATCCTGCGGCCGTTCGTGCGTCAGCGTGTGGCGGATCGCCCGCTCCACCGCGAGGTCGGCGTCGGAGACCGGTGTCAGGTCCGGCTTCGCGTCCACCTTCAGGTCCAGCGCGCCGAACCGCGCCCTGGTGATCGAGTCGGCCGCGTCGGCCAGCCGCAACGCGAGTTCCAGATCAGAGGAGTGAGCAGCCACGTCCGCAAACCTTAGCGGTTCACGCGGCGACCGAAGCCGTCCGCGCCGCGGCCAGCGCGCCCGCCCACCACCGCAGCCGGTCGAGCATCGTCTGCGCGGCGGCGGCGGGCTCGTCCGGTTCACGCAACCGGCCCGCTTCGTCGAAGAGCAGGTAGTAGCGCGGGAACGACACGTACTCCCGGACCGTGTGCGCGTTCAGCTCGTTGAAGACCTGTCGAAGGTGCTCGATCGCCAGCAGCCCGCCACTGCCACCGCTGTAGCCGACGAACCCGATCGCCTTGGCGTCCCACTGGGTGAAGTGCCAGTCGATGGCCGCCTTGAGCGCGGCCGGGTAGCTGCGGTTGTAGTCGGGGGTGACGATGACGAACGCGTCGGCGGCGGCCAGCCGCGCGGTGAGATCGTCCATGCCCTCAGGGCGTGGCGGGTTCGGTTCCATGGCGGGCGGGACAGCGGGCAGCGCGAGCGGCAGGTCCGCGTCGGCGAGGTCGATCACGTCGACCTCGAAGCCGCCGTGCCGAGCGGCCTGCTCGGCGAACCAGGAGGCCACTGTA
The DNA here is from genome assembly GCF_001612615.1 of Nocardia amikacinitolerans NBRC 108937. Taxonomy (GTDB): domain Bacteria; phylum Actinomycetota; class Actinomycetes; order Mycobacteriales; family Mycobacteriaceae; genus Nocardia; species Nocardia amikacinitolerans. The sequence continues at coordinate 38,251 of NZ_BDAU01000054.1, forward strand.
GGACCGAACCGTCCCTCCCGGACGCTGCCGATGATCACCGCGAGTCTGAGTGACGACATTGCTGTTCTCCTTGCGCATCGAGTGCGGCCGGTGCGACCGCCATGTCTCACTGTGCTGGGGTACGGAAGGAGCTGGAAGGCCGCGCGGAGAGTGGTAGCGGCAGGGCCACCCTCGCGGCGGCCACCGCTTGTACCGTTCGAAGGGTGAGCGACAACGAGCTTGGCCTGTTCCTGCGCAGCAGGCGCGAGGCGGTGACTCCCGCGCAGGTCGGCCTGCCCGCCGGACCGCGCAGGCGCACCCCCGGACTCCGCCGCGCCGAGCTGGCCACCCTGGCCGGGGTCAGTGTCGAATACATCACCCGGCTGGAGCAGGGGCGCGACCGTCATCCGTCGCCGCCGGTGCTCGCCGCGCTGGCCGACGCACTCCAGCTCGCGCCGAGCGAACGCATCCACCTGCATCGCCTGACCAAGACCGACCCCGGCTTCACGTGTATGGGCGACGCGCAGCCGAACCGCCAGGTGCGTGCGACCGTGCGCGCGATGCTCGATCATCTGGACCCGGCGGCCGCGGTCGTGGTCAACCGGCTCGGCGAGGTGCTGGCCTGCACCGACGGCTACCGCAGGCTGATGGGTCCGACGGGCCTGCTCGACGCCGACCCCTTCGCCAACCTCGCGCGGTTCGTCTTCGCCGACCCGCGCGCCCGCGAGATCTATCCGGACTGGGACCACGTGGCCGACCAGCAGGTCGCGACGCTGAAGCAGGGCCCTTTCCGTGCGGACCCGGCCATCGCGGCGCTCGCCGACGAACTCACCGTCGTCGCGGGCGACGAGTTCACCGACCGGGTGGCGAGCGTGCCGAGCCTGCCCGCCGCCACCGGCATCACCCGGCTCGCCCACCCGACGGCCGGTCCGCTGCGGCTGGCCTACGAGACGCTCGACCTGTTCGCCGACGACGACCAGCAGATCATCGTCCTTCTCCCCGCCGACGACGCCACGGCCGCGGCGCTGGACGCGTTGGCCGGTCGCCGCCCGGGACAGCTGCGCGCGGTCTCCGGTTGAGGTGTGCCGGGAAATCGCGGGCGCGCTTTTCGTGGTATCGACCGGGACCGGTAGCCTAGTAGACCGTGCATCCTGATGTTTCCGCTGATCTCGCCGAACTCGACGCCACGCTGAAGACGGTCGAGTCGGTCCTCGACATCGAGGAACTGCGCCGCCGCATCGACGAGCTCGAGCACCAGGCGGCGGATCCCGACCTGTGGAACGACCAGGACCACGCCCAGCAGGTGACCAGCGAGTTGTCCCACGCGCAGGGCGAGCTGCGCCGGGTCGAGGAGCTGCGTCAGCGGCTCGACGACCTGCCGGTGCTCTACGAGCTGGCCGAGGGCGAGGAGGGCGAGGCCCGCACCCAGGCCCTCGCCGAGGCCGACGCCGAACGCGCCGCGCTGCACGGTGACGTGGAGGCGATGGAGGTCCGCACCCTGCTCTCCGGCGAGTACGACAAGCGCGAGGCGCTGGTCAACATCCGCTCCGGCGCCGGTGGCGACGACGCCGCCGACTGGGCCGAGATGCTGATGCGCATGTACATCCGCTGGGCGGACCGGCACAAGTACCCGGTCGAGGTGTACGACACCTCCTACGCCGAGGGTCAGGGCATCAAGAGCGCCACCTTCGCGGTGAAGACGCCGTACGCCTACGGCACCCTCTCGGTCGAGATGGGCACCCACCGCCTGGTGCGGATCAGCCCGTTCGACAACCAGGGCCGCCGCCAGACGTCGTTCGCCGAGGTCGAGGTGCTTCCGGTGGTCGAGACCACCGACCACATCGAGGTGCCCGAGACCGAGATCCGCGTCGACGTGTACCGCTCCTCGGGCCCCGGTGGTCAGAGCGTCAACACCACCGACTCCGCGGTGCGCATCACGCACATCCCGACCGGCATCGTCGTCACCTGCCAGAACGAGAAATCCCAACTCCAGAACAAGATCTCGGCCATGCGCGTGCTCCAGGCCAAGCTGCTGGAGCGCAAGCGGCAGGAGGAGCGCGCCGAGATGGACGCGCTGAAGACCAACGAGGGCGCGTCCTGGGGCAACCAGATGCGCTCCTACGTGCTGCACCCCTACCAGATGGTCAAGGACCTGCGCACCGCGCACGAGGTGAACAACCCGACCGCCGTGCTGGACGGCGACATCGACGGTTTCATCGAGTCCGGTATCCGGTGGCGCATGCGGGAAAGCCAGAACCAGTGAGCTGTTTCGGCAGTCGCGGCACGCGGGAGCAGGCGAATTAGTTTGTGGTGCGTGGCATTCCGGTGCGACGCGCGGCCCGGAACAGCGCTCCGTTGTAGCCTGTCTGGCGTGCGTGTCGCGGATGGTGTGAAACGGCAACAGGGATGGTCGCGGTGATCGCGGCGGCGTCCGCCGCGGAATCCACGGCGTGGCTACGCTCGAGCGGCCTCGAGATCGTACTGCTGATCCTCGGCGCGATGTTGTTCAGCCGATTCGCCACGTTCGTGCGCGACCGGGTCACCAGCAAGATCGACGCCGGGTTCCGCAGCAGCGACGCGCTCGTGCGGACCGAGGCGGCCAAGCATCGGCACGCGCTGGCCCAGGTGCTCACCTGGGTGGTGCTGACCATCGTCTACGTGCTGGTCGGCATGGAGGTGTTGCAGCGTCTCGGTTTCGCGGTGACCGGACTCGTCGCGCCCGCCGCGGTGCTCGGCGCCGCGCTCGGTTTCGGCGCGCAGCGCATCGTGCAGGACATTCTGGCCGGGTTCTTCCTGATCACCGAGCGGCAGTACGGATTCGGTGACGTAGTTCGCATCGCCGTGACTGGATCAGCGGAGATGGCGGAGGGTACGGTCGAGGACGTCACGCTGCGGATCACCACGTTGCGCAACGCCGACGGCGAGGTGATCACCGTGCCGAACGGTCAGATCGTGAAAGTGACCAATCTGTCGAAGGATTGGGCGCGCGCCGCGATCGACGTTCCGGTGGCGGCCAGCGCCGACATCACCAGGGTGAACGAGATATTGCACAAGGTAGGAGCCGAAGCGTTCCGCGACCGCAGGCTCGAGCCGCTGCTGCTCGACGAACCCACCGTGATGGGCGTCGACGACCTCGCGATGGACCAGGTGCGCATCCGGATGGTTGCCCGAACGTTGCCGGGGAAGCAGTTCGAGGTCGGACGCGAACTGCGGGTCCGAGTGGCCGCGGCCTTGCGCCGGGAAGGTATCAGTGAAACCACGTAAATCGACCGCGCTCCTCGGGTCCGCCTGGATCGCGACATTCGTGTTGTACCTGTTCGTCAAGCCTGATCAACCGGCTGCGACCGGGATCACTCAGGTCGTGAACGCCGTACCGGCAGTGGCGAATACGGAGCAGGCCGGGAAGTAGCCGCCGCTCCGGGCTGGATGGTAGCTGCGTATCCGGGGTGGATGCGCGGGTTTAGCTGGTTAAACTGGCTCCCCGTGATCACCATGCGGAACGTCACCAAGTCGTACAAGACGTCGACGCGACCCGCGCTGGACAACATCACGGTCGATGTGAACAAGGGCGAGTTCGTCTTCATCATCGGACCGTCCGGTTCAGGCAAGTCGACCTTCATGCGTCTGCTCCTCAAGGAGGAATCGCCGAACGCGGGGGAGATCCGCGTCGCCGACTTCCGAGTCGATCGGCTACCCGGACGCAAAGTGCCGAAGCTGCGCCAGCGCATCGGCTGCGTGTTCCAGGACTTCCGGCTGTTGCAGCAGAAGACGGTCCAGGAGAACGTCGCGTTCGCCCTGGAGGTGATCGGCAAGCGTCGCCAGTTCATCGACCGCACGGTGCCCGAGGTGCTGGACATGGTCGGCCTCGGCGGTAAGGCCGACCGGCTGCCCAGCGAGTTGTCCGGCGGTGAGCAGCAGCGAGTCGCCATCGCGCGCGCGTTCGTGAACCGGCCGCTGGTACTGCTCGCCGACGAGCCGACCGGCAATCTGGACCCCGACACCAGCGGCGACATCATGATGCTGCTCGAGCGCATCAACCGCACCGGGACCACGGTGGTGATGGCCACCCACGACAACCACATCGTCGACTCGATGCGCAGGCGGGTGGTCGAGCTCGACCGCGGCCGCCTAGTGCGCGACGACGCGATCGGCGTGTACGGAGTGGATCGATAATGCGCGCGAGTTTCCTGTTCAGCGAGGTTGCCACCGGTCTGCGCCGGAATGTGACGATGACCGTCGCGATGATCCTGACCACCGCGGTGTCGCTGGCGATGCTCGGCGGCGGCCTGCTGTCGGTGCGGATGGCCGATAAGACCGAGCAGTACTTCACCGGCCGCCTCGAGGTGCGCTTCTACCTCGACGAGAACATCTCCGCGAACGACCCGGACTGCGCCACCGATCCGTGTCGCTCGCTGCTGGCCGACATGAAGAACACCTCGGGCGTGGTCAGTGTGCAATACCTCAATCGCGCCGCCGCGCTGGAGGAGGCGAAGAAACTCTTCGCCGATCAGCCGGAGATGGTGCAGTACATCTCGGAGACGCCGCTGCCCGCGTCGATGCGGGTCAAGATGACCGACGGCGACCAGTATGAGCGGATCTACGACAGCTATCACGCCCGCGAAGGCGTGCGCACCGTCGCCAACGACCGCGAGTTCGTCGACCGGCTGCTGCGGCTGTTCGACGGCCTGCGCAACGCGGCCTTCGGCCTCGCCGTGGTGATGGCGCTCGCGGCGCTGTTGCTGATCGCGAACATGATGCAGATCGCGGCGTTCACCAGGCGCACCGAGGTCGGGATCATGCGGTTGGTCGGTGCGACGCGCTGGTACACCCAGCTGCCGTTCCTGCTCGAGGCCGTGGTCGCGGCGGTCGCGGGTTCGGTGCTGGCGATCTTCGGGCTGCTCGTCGCCCGGCCGCTGGTCATCGACCGTGCGCTCGGGCCGCTGTTCGACAGCAATGTGTTCCCGCGGATCACCGGGGACGACATCGCCACGGTCGCGCTGACGATTCTGCCTGTCGGCATCCTGGTCGCGGCCGTGGCCGCCTACGCCACGCTGCGGTACTACGTGCGCGAATAGGACGATGTCCGGCGGGCGGGCGGTGTGCACGAGCGGGCCGCCGCGCCCGGCGGAATCGGTTTGTCCCCATGTGGAGAACTCGGCCCATACGGCCGGATTCAGCGTGCAGCGGCGGCGCGATGGTCGGGGGTCGCTCGTAGGATGGGCGGCGTGAATCCCCCCGAAGCCCTCCCCGTCGACGTGACCGGCCCAGGCGCTCCCGCGAGCGCCGAAAGCGCTGCGGCGCAAGAGGTTCTATGGTCGCGGGAGGTGCTGAGCCGGGTCTTCGGGTACGACAGTTTCCGCGGCGACCAGGCCGAGATCGTCGAGCACGTGATCGCGGGCGGGGACGCGCTGGTGCTGATGCCGACCGGCGGCGGCAAGTCGCTGTGCTACCAGGTGCCCGCGCTGGTGCGGCCCGGCGTCGGCGTGGTGGTCTCGCCGCTCATCGCGTTGATGCAGGATCAGGTGGACGCGCTCAGCGCGCTCGGCGTGCGCGCGGGTTTCCTCAACTCGACGCAGTTTCCCGACGAGCGGCGCACGGTGGAGGCGCAGTTCCTCGCGGGTGAGCTCGACCTGCTGTATCTGGCGCCGGAGCGGCTGCGACTGGAGTCGACCGCGCAGTTGCTCGATCGCGGCAAGGTCGCGTTGTTCGCCATCGACGAGGCGCACTGCGTGTCGCAGTGGGGCCACGACTTCCGCCCCGACTACCTGGGCCTGTCGATGCTGCACGAGCGCTGGCCCGACGTGCCGCGCATCGCGCTGACCGCGACCGCGACCGAGAAGACCCGCGACGAGATCATCGAGCGCCTCGATCTGGGCGGGGCGCGGCGATTCGTCGCCAGTTTCGACCGGCCCAACATCCAGTACCGGATCGAGCCGAAGAACCGGCCGGAACGCCAGCTGCTGGAGTTCATCCGCGCCGAGCACGCCGGTGACGCGGGCATCGTGTATTGCCTGTCGCGCAATTCGGTGGAGAAGACGGCGGCCTTCCTCAACGAGAACGGTATCGGCGCGGTGCCGTATCACGCGGGTCTGGACAACCGCACCCGCGCGGTGAACCAGGCGCGATTCCTGCGCGAGGACGGGCTGGTGGTCGTCGCCACCATCGCTTTCGGCATGGGGATCGACAAGCCCGACGTGCGTTTCGTCGCGCATCTCGATCTGCCGAAGTCGGTGGAGGGCTACTACCAGGAGACCGGCCGCGCCGGACGCGACGGTCAACCGTCGACCGCGTGGATGGTCTACGGACTCAACGACGTGGTGCAGCAGCGCAGGCTGATCGACTCCTCCGAAGGCGACGCCGCGCACCGCAGGCAGCTGCAACTGCACCTGGACGCCATGCTGGCCCTATGCGAGACCGTGGCCTGCCGTCGCACGCAGCTGCTCGCCTACTTCGGGCAGAGCGGTCTGCCGTGCGGCAACTGCGACACCTGCCTCACCCCGCCCGAATCCTGGGACGGCACGGTCGCCGCGCAGAAGTTGCTGTCCACCGTTCTGCGCCTGAAGCGTGAGCGCGGTCAGAGCTTCGGCGCGGGTCATCTGGTCGACATCCTGCTCGGCAAGAAGAACCCCAAGGTGCTCCAGTACGACCATCACGAGCTCAAGGTCTTCGGCATCGGCACCGATCTGCGCGATACCGAATGGCGCGGGGTCATCCGGCAGCTGCTCGCGCAAGGACTGCTCGCCGTGCACGGCGACTACGGCGTGCTGACCCTGACCGAGGCCAGCCAAGAGGTGCTTTTCGACGGCCGCCAGGTGCGGTTGCGTCGCGAGCCGGAGCGGGTGGTCAAACCGGCGCGGTCCGCCAAGACGGCCAAGGCGGCCGCGGCGGTCGACCTCGCGGCCGCCGATGTGCCGCTGTTCGAGAAGCTGCGCGAATGGCGCGGCGCCACCGCCAAGGAGCAGGGCGTGCCCGCCTACGTCGTCTTCCACGACGCGACGTTGCGCGAGATCGCCACCCGCAAGCCGGCGAGTCTGGCGCAGCTGGGCGCGATCGGTGGCATCGGCGAGAACAAGCTCGCCAAGTACGGCGAGCAGGTGCTCGAGGTGCTCGCCGCGGAGTAACGGCTCCCACACTTCGGTAGGCGAACTGTGAAATAGTGCCCCCTCAAATCGACGGCTCCGCCGGTATCGGCCAGGATGGTCGGGGATATCGGAGTGGTGGAGGATCGGCATGAGTGGTGGGCAGGGGATCGGTCGTCGGGAACTGCTGGCGGGTGCCGCCGCGGTGGCGGCCGGAGCGTCGTTGGTCGGGCTGACGCCCGCTCGAGCGGTGCCGGTCGCGGCGGGCGTCACCAAGTTCGGGCTCCCTGCCGAGGACGCCGTGCGCGTGCTCGTCACCGGCGACGCGGGCACCGGCACGCGCGCGCAGTGGGCGGTCGCCGACGCCGCCCGGGCCTTCCACGCCCGCGAGCCGTTCTCGCTGGCGGTCGGCCTCGGCGACAACATCTACGACAGCGGCCCGAACGGCGGCGCCGACGCGCAGTTCGCGAGCAAGTTCGAGGACCCGAACGCCGGGCTGGACTTCCCGTGGGCGATGGTGCTCGGCAATCACGACACGAGCTCGGTCATCGGCGGGGACGGCGGCTGGCTGCTGCGCGGGAACCACGAGGTCGAGTACCACGCCAATTCGCCGCGCTGGTGGATGCCGAGCCGTTACTACTCCGTTCGGGTGCCCGAAGAGCGGCCGGTGGTCGAGTTCTTCGTGCTCGACCTCAACCCGCTCGCCGCCTACCTGCCGCCGCTGTTCGCGCCCTACTGGGCGGTCGACGGCGAGTTCATGAACGCGCAGCGCGCCTGGCTGGATCGGGCGATCGCCGAATCGCCCGCGCGCTGGAAGATCGCGTGCACGCACCACCCGTACCTGAACAACGGCCCGCACGGCGACGCGGGCAACTACGAGGGCCTGTCCATCGAGCCCATCAATGGCGTGCACGTGAAGCGGTTCTTCGAGGACCACGTGGTGGGCACGTGCCACTTCATCCTGTCCGGCCACGATCACTCGCTCCAGGTGCTCGAACCGACCGCGGCGACCAAGGGCACCCGCCAGTTGGTGTCCGGCGCGGCCGCGAAAACCGTTGGCGCCGAGCCGCGGGTGACGCCGAGCGGCGCCGGGACGCCCGCGCTGTACGAGACCTACCACCAGCTGGGCTTCATGGTGATGGACCTGACTCCGAGTGCGGTCGATCTCCGGGTCGTCACCGTGGATCCGGCGACGAGTGCGGGCAGCGAGGTGTTCGGCCGTCGGCTTGCCTGACGGGTGCGGGTCGCCGGACTCGGCAACCCCGCGCGGATCGGGACACGGTTCCTCACAAGCCGAGCGCGGCCGAAACCGTGCGGTGAGCGGACGAACGTCACCGAATCACAACACCCCGAGGGGTTGCGCCGGTAACTTCCCGCCGCGGCGGTTACCGTGCAGGCATGGCACCCGGTGATGGCCCGCCCGAAGGCGGTCCCGAAACGTCCGGCGGATCGCCGCCGCCCGACACCCCCGCCCTAGCGCCGCACGGCCCGATGGACGACGCGGTGGAGTCGGTGTGGCTCGGTCGCCGGCGCACTCCCGTCCACCTCGGCCGCCCGCGCCTGTCCACCCTGCTCATGCTCGCCGCGTTCGTCGCGGTCCTCGTGCTCTACATCGCGCTGCGACCCGGCGGCTGACGGTCTCGCCCGGCCGTAGCCGGAGCGCGGAATAAAACGGTTGCCGCGTCACTTAGAGTTGACCGTTATGAAGGAAAAGGGGCGCAAGGTCATCGCGACCAACCGCCGGGCGCGGCACAACTACACGATCCTCGACGTCTACGAGGCGGGGATCGCGTTGGTCGGTACCGAGGTCAAGAGCCTGCGGGAGGGCAAGGCCTCGCTGGTGGACGCCTTCGCCACGGTCGACAACGGCGAAGTGTGGCTGCGCGGGCTGCACATTCCGGAGTTCAGCCACGGCACCTGGACCAACCACGCGCCGCGCCGCGTGCGCAAGCTGCTGCTGCACAAGCGCGAGATCGAGCGCCTGGTCGGCAAGTCGCGCGAGGGCAACCAGACGCTGGTGCCGTTGTCGATGTACTTCTCCGACGGCAAGGTCAAGGTCGAGCTCGCGCTGGCCAGAGGTAAGCAGGATTACGACAAGCGCCAGGATCTGGCGCGGCGGACCGCCGAACGCGAGGTCACCCGGGAGCTCGGCCGCCGGGTCAAGGGCATGCGCTGAGGCTTCGGCCGACGGTTGTCGACGAACCCCTGCCGCGATCGAACGATCGCGGCAGGGGTTCGTCCGTTCACGTCACAACCGCGCGCACGGTCCGTGCAGCGTCACCCGTTGCAGCGTCGGCCCGCGGAAGTCGGGCACGAGCGTGCGCGACCCCAACGGCGCGTTCGCGTCGGGCACACCGATGACCGCCTGCTGTTTGGTGAGGTCCGGTTCGCCCGACCCGTAGTTGTGCACGGCGGCCATGCCCTCCGAGTCCACCGACAGCCCTTCCAGCGCGCCGCGCACACCCGCGCGGGTCAGGTCGCCCGCCGCTTCCGCGCTGCTGAGCACCGCCTTCATCGGATAGGACACGGCCCAGCCGAGGTTGTAGCCCCAGTTGGTCGGCGGCTGCAAGGCGGCGGCGCGGGCATGCTGAGCGCCGATGCTGCGGCCGTCCCAGCCGTCGTAGGGCGAGGTGTAGTTGTACAGCGAGGTGATCGCCGCCGCGGCGGGCGTCTTCAGCAGGGCGCCGTTCCAGGTCGGGGTGGAACCCAGGAATCGGCCGTCGTAGCCGCCCGCGACCAGTTTGCCGATGATCTCGGCGGTTTCGGCGGGACCGGTGGCGAGCAGCACGACGTCCGGCGGGTTGGCCAGGATCTCGGCGACCGGTCCGTCCTGGTTGCCGACCTCGGCGTTCGGGCCGGTGTCGATGCGCGCGTTGACGATCGCGTTGTTCTCCGAAGCCCAGCGCAGCGCGCCGTTGGCGTAGTCCCCGCCGTAGTTGCCTCGGAAGGCGACGACAGCGATCGTGCGTGGCCTCGACTGGAACTGGGCGAACCAGTCCAGGCCCATGATCGCTTCGGTGCAGTACGAATACCCGGTGTCCAGCACCAGGTTTCGATCGGTCTCGCGATACTGCCAGCCCGACCACAGGGTGCCCGCGCCGGTCAGCAGATCGACGGCGTCCATCTCCGGCAGCACCGAAAGTGTCTGCGCCGTCCCGAAACTCATCGCCAATGCGAGGACGTTCGGTTCGATCTCGTGGAACTTCTCGCGGTGCAGGCCGGGGTCGTAGGCGGTGTCCCTGGCGTAGGTCGTGATGTCGACCTCGTAATTGCCGATGCCGCCTGCCTTGTTGACCTCTCGCCAGAAGGCCAGCTGGCCGTCGTTGAGCGCCTTGCCGAGCGGGGCGAACGGCCCGGCCTCCAAGTCGGAGAGCACGCCTAGGTAGATACAGCCCTTGCTCTTGTCCACCGCCTGCGGGCACGGCGCGCTGGTGACGCCCTGTCCCGTCTCGGTCGATGCCGACGAACAGGCCGACAGTGCGAAGCCCAAGGCGATCGCGGCCGCGGCGGCGCGGAACAGCCCGCGGCGGCGGCGGATTGGTACCAAAATTCTCTTCCTTCGATCCAGACGAACGCGTTGCGCGGTGGCCCGCCGGTTCACAGCCGGGCGCACGGCCCGTGCATGGGCAGTTGCGGCAGGGTCGGTCCGCGGTAGTCGGTGGTCACCGTGCGCGAGCCTAGCGGCGCGGACGGGTCAGGGGCACCGATCGCGGCACGCTGGGCCGCGTAATCCGGTGCGCCCGCGTTGTAGGTGTGCGGTGCGGCCATGCCCTCGAAATCGACGGTCAGCGCGTCCTGCGCCGCGCGCACGCCCGCCCGGTTCAGCGGGCCATGTTCGGCCGCCTTCGTGAGCAGTGCCCGCATCGTGTAGGAACCGGCCCAGCCCAGGCTGTAACCCCAGTTCGTCGGCTCCTGCGGCGCGGCGGCGCGAGCCCGGCGAGCGCCCGTGCTGCGCCCGTCCCAGCCGTCGACGGGCGAGGTGTAGTTGAAGAGGGCCGAAAGTGCGGGCCCGGCTGGGGTTTTCAGCAGTGCGCCGTTCCAGGTGGGAGCCGAGCCGAGGAAGCGTCCGTGGAAGCCGCCCGCGACGAGTTTGCCTATGATCTCCGCGGTTTCCGCGGGGCCGGTGGCCAGCAGCACGAGATCCGGTGGGTTGGCGAGGATCTCGGCGACCGGCCGGTCCTGGTTGCCGACCTCGGTGTTGGGTCCGGTGTCGACCCGCGAGGTGACGGTCACGTTGTTGTGCGCCGCCCAGCGCAGCGCGCCGTTGGCGTAGTCGCCGCCGTAGTTGCCGCGGAACGCGACGACAGCCACGTTGCGCGGCCGGTACTGGTGCTCGGTGAACCAGTCGAGACCCATGATCGCTTCGGTGCAGTACGAATATCCGCTGTCCAGCACCAGATCCCGGTCCGTTTCGCGATACTCCCAGCCCGACCACAGCGTGCCCGCCGAGGTCACGATGTCCGCCGCGTCCATCTCCTGCAGCACCGCGAGGGTCTGAGCGGTGCCGAGGCTCATCGCCAGCGCGAGCACGTTCGGCTCGATCTCGCGGAATTCCTCGACATGGCGGTGCGGATCGTAGGCGGTGTCCCTGGCGTAGGTCGAGATGTCGACCTCGTAGCCGCCGATCCCACCCGCCTTGTTGACCTCGGTCCAGAACGCCGTCTGCCCGTCCTGCATCGCCCTGCCGAGCATGGCGAAAGGCCCGCCGCCGAGGTCGGAGAGAACGCCGAGATAGATACAGCCCTTGTCCCTGTCGATCGCGTTCGGGCACGGCGCGCTGGTGACGCCGGGGCCGGTGGTCGCACTCGGCGTCGAACACGCCGCGGCCAAGACGATTCCGACGATCATCGGCACCGCCGCGGCGTGGAACAGACGACGAGGTCGTCTGCTGGTGTTGCCCATTATTGCTCCCTGTCCCAGCCGCCGGTCGATCCAAATCCGGTACGGCCGAACAGGAACAGTACCGGGCAAGGGGTCGGCGAGATGGTGGTTTCGCGGTTGCGGTGGGGTCGCTTGGGGGGCCTTCTGGGGAATCGGACGCTTGACCGACTCGGGATTGGGCTGCGTGTGCGCAATTCGTGGGCTAATTGAGGGTTCAAGGAGTTCTGGTCTAGCGGGGTAGACGCTCGTCAGCGGGGTAGACGCTCGTCGGGTTCGTGTGGGCCCGGCGTAGCTCACCCCGCGGGCCGCATGCTCGACGGGCGTGGGCCCGGCGCGACCGGGTGCGGATGTCGGGCTCGCCCTCGTATTCCGTTCCCTGTCCGGCATGAGGAGGCGGCTGGGCGAGATCGCCCCTGACTCTGCCCGTCGGGATCGCCCTGACCTGCCCGGTTCACGGCTGAGGGCAAGGCTGACGGCGTTGGATCTCTGCAACGCGCCCACGGCCGTAGAGGGCCGCCCGATTGATCGAGTCTGATCGATATGACCTAGAACACGCACAAATAATCGGGATGATTCCGCGTTGGGCGGGTGTTAGCATTACTAGCCCGCAAGGTGCGGGCACGTACGGGGCTGAACGGTTTCGACTGCGTACGTTGATTCAGGGGAAGCGTGTCGGTGCAGGCAAGAGACCACCGTAAGCGTCGTTGCAACCAATTAAGCGCCGATTCTCATCAGCGCGAGTACGCTCTCGCTGCCTAAGCGACAGCGTCTCTGTCGGCCCGGGATATGCCCTCGGTCCCGGTGCCGGCATCAGCTAGAGGGCTCACCGTCCGACTCGGTCGCGGAGCCGGACGGGACATCGAACAGCGACTGGGATCGTCATCTCGGCTTGTTCGCGTGACCGAGAGATCCGAGCAGAGACACAGCGAACTGCACACGGAGAAGTCCTGAAGACACGGCGGAGGACCCGGGTTCGATTCCCGGCAGCTCCACCAACGAAGGCGAGTGCTCGCGAAGAGAGCACTCGCCTTTTTGGTTGGTTCCGCGTGTGTTGTGGGGGCGCGGCCCCCCACACCCCACCAGGCGGGCTCCGCTCCCGGACCCCGGGTCCTGGATCGCCTCCCCAATGCTGCTCTTGGCCTGGGGTCGGCAACCCTTGGCCTGCCTACCCAATGCCGCTGCCCCGGAGCCCCGTCCCGGGTCCGTCTACCCAGTGCTGTGCCCGTCGAACCCAGGCCAGCCCCGAGGACGACATTTGAGGCACTTCAGGGGTGATTCTGCAGGTATGCTGTTCAATAGTCCCTTTAACTCGGTTTAGGGAGGTGGCAGATGCTTCGTAGCTTCAGGGTCGGCAACCATCGTTCGTTCGCGGACGAGAACGAGTTGCTGCTGATGCCTGCCGCTGATGATCGGCCTGCGGTTCCGGTTGCCGCGGTGTACGGGGCGAACGCCTCGGGGAAGTCCAACCTGTTGGATGGGCTCCGGTTCATGCAGCGGGCCGTGACGCAGTCGTTTTCCCAGTGGGAGCCATTCGCGGGTGTTCCGCGCACTCCTTACAGCTTTCGGACGAGTCACATAGTCTCTGTGGCGTCGACTTACGTCGTCGAGATCATGGCCGACGGAATTCCGTGGACCTACGGGTTCACTGTCGACAACGAGCGGGTGCTCGAGGAATGGCTTTTCAGCTATCCAGAGAAGCGTAAGCGGGTGTTGTTTCAGCGGACCGGGGACGAGTACAGCTCTGGGTCGGCGATGGCCGAGCATCGGGCTCAGCTCAAAATTCTGCAGGAACTCACCCGGCCAAACGCCCTGTTCCTGAGTGCTGTCGCCCAAGCCAAGCCGGATATGTTCGAGCCGGTACACCGCTGGTTCCGTGAAACGCTGATTCTGTCAGACGGACGACGTGCGTCGACCGCTGCGATCGCTCGTCGTCTGCGTCGAGTTCTTCTTCGTGGTTCGGCGGCCGAGGGGGCTCGTCTGGTGGAGCTGGTTCAAGAGGCAGACTTCGGAATTGCCGCCATCGACACACCTGTTGTTCCCGAGGCTCTGCTCGATTCCGTCCCGCCCGGGCAACGGCACGACATCACGGGGCTGAAAATGCTCGATGAGTTCGCTTCGAGAAGTGAAGCGCAGGTCGATGACTCGACGGACAGGATTCCGGTGGTGCGCGATGTATACGCAGAGAGTGTTACTCACGCGTTGCCTCCGCTGGTCTTCGTTCATCACGGCAGCGAAGCGGCCGTGCTGCCCCTCGAGCAGGAGTCGGCGGGTACCATCGCCTGGCTCGAGATCTTGCCCGGAGTTCTGGACGCGCTCGATCACGGGCGGGTTCTGGTCATCGATGAGATCGACACCAGCCTTCATCCACTGCTCACCGCGTCGCTGATCGAACTGTTCCAGTCGGATGAGACCAATCCTCGTGGCGCGCAACTGATCCTGACGACACACGACTCCTCCCTGCTCGGTACGGTCGTTCGTCCCGATGGTTTGCTGCGCCGCGATCAGGTGTGGTTCGTCGAAAAGGGCGCGGACGGGGCAAGCTCGCTGTATCCGTTGACCGATTACAAGCCGCGCAACGAGCACAATCTCGAACGTCGCTATCTCGGAGGAAGTTTCGGTGCGATCCCGCGGGTCGACTTCCATCGACTCGCGGAGGTTTTGCGGCATGCCCACCCGGCGTGAGAACTCGCGACGTCGACGGGCGCCGTTCCGCGATCCGGTGACGCTGATCCTGATCGTTTGCGGCGGCGAAGTCACCGAGCCCACGTACTTCCACGGTCTACGCCGACACCTGCGCAATCCGGCAACCAAGTCCGCGGTGACCGTGCGCCCCGAGGACCCCAAGCGTGTCGTTGCCTTCGCGGCCAGGCAACGCGCGGACTACGACCAGATCTGGTGCGTTCTCGACGTCGACGAGTTCGACTACTCCGAAGCGATCCGAATGGCACGGACGTCGAAAATCGATCTGGCGGTGTCCAATCCGTGTTTCGAGTATTGGCTGCTACTTCATTTCGAGACTTGCGATGCAGCCCTGACAGGTTTTCGAGACGTCGAGAAGCGGCTCAAGAAGCACCTTCCGGCATATGACAAGACTGCGCTCCGTTTCGCGGACTACATCGAGGGTGTGGAGGAAGCCGTGCGCCGCGCGAAGTCGCGGAGTGTGGGCGGCGGCGATGACCATCGCGCCAATCCGTCGACGGGTGTGTGGAAGCTGGTGGAGCTTATGCTGCCCGAATCCTCGTAGCGGCAGAGATCGTGCGGACGCGACCCCGCAGGAAGTAACGCGACGGTCAACGACGAGGGCGACGGGTACCGTGAAGTGCTCGGCATCATGCACTCGGTGTTCGATCGCCGACACCGAATCAGTTGCCGCCCAGGATGATCAGATGCTCGATGCCTTGACCGAGAAGCTGTCGACAGTGGCCGACCGATTCTCGGCAGTGGTCACGATCTATCGGCTCGCATCTCCGATCCATAGCCACCATGCTGGAATCGGTCCAAGCCGGCTTGGTTACCGAGTTCCCATCGGAGCTCGGGATTGCAGACGTAGAACCGGAGTAGGTGATAGACCCTGGTGGGGTCGGTGGCCAGGAAGGTATGGGGGAGATCGATGATTCGGGATTCGTTTTCAGGTCCTCGGGGAACGATATCGATGACGGTGGTTCGGGTGGACCGTACCTTGTCGCAACGGGATTCGATCGCCGAGATATCATCCCAGGCAATGCCTATTGGCGATTTTCCGTACCTGATCGTCACGTGACCAGGAGTCAATTCGATACCGGCGGTGGAACGTCTTCCAGCCAGAACCGAATTTCGCCGAACTGGTAGTACCAACGCACTACCACCGGCGGCAGTCCGAATCTCCGCGGCTACCGGCGCTTTTCGTGGAACCTGCGACCATGCCGCCAGCAGAAAGGCAGCGCCCAGAGCGCCGGGGAGGCAAATGCCCAGAATCCCCTCCCACGCCGACCCTTCTCCGACCAGAACAGCCCAGATCACCCCGAGCACGGCCTGAAGAAAGACTAGTCCTATCGCGAACGGCAATACCGCATATCGGTACGAACCGAACGCCTTTCGCTCCCAGTCCGCAGGCAGCGGCAAGTCGGACGTGCTCAGATAGGCGCCCATGAACAACCTTTCCCGCCCGCCACCGGCGGCCGAAGCGACGCTCCGAACGACCGTCGGTCGACCCAACCCTGTCAACGAAACCCGCACCGCGCAAATCACAGAGCGATCCTTCGGTTTCGTCTTCCGGTATAGACGCGCCGCAGATCCGTTCGGTTCCATCGGGTTGCCACGAGGCCCAGCGAGGGCCAGCATCTCCGAGATGCACGGTTAGGCGCGGGCCACTGCGAT
>NZ_BDAU01000055.1 GCF_001612615.1 Nocardia amikacinitolerans NBRC 108937
CCCAGCGCGACCCAGACGCGCCCGCGCCGACTCGCCGGCCTCACGAATCGGCGCGACAGAATCCCGATCTCGTCACCTACCCGCCCTACGGCGACTACGAGTCCGACTGCCCCGCGCGCATGGGCGTCGACCTGTTCGGAAACTCCTGGCTGCCGGTGATCGTGTACATGCTTCGGGACGGGCCGATGCGCCCGGGCGAGCTGCGGACCGCGATCGGTGGGATCAGTCAGAAGATGCTGACCCAAACGCTGCGCCGCATGGAGCAGCTCACCCTCGTGCACCGCCGCCGCTACGCCGAGGCGCCGCCGCGCGTCGAGTACGAGCTCACCGAGGCCGGTCACGATCTGCTCGGTCCGATCTATGCCTTGGGGGAGTGGGTCGACAAACACGGCCGGGCGGTGAACGCGGCGCTCGCGGGCGAGCAGGATTGACGATCTTCGTCGCGGCGACACCCGGCGGCACCGCCGAGTCCGAACAACGCGTAAACACACGGCTAACGGCCCTGGAAGGCCCCATGACCTGCGTGAAACTTCGTGTACCCGGCGTTGGTCAGTCGGTCGGCGACCGTACGATTCAAGTGTGAGTGTTCCGCAGGCCGTGTTGTTGGCAGTCCTCGCGGCTGTCGTCGGCCTGGCAGTCGGTGGCCTGCTCATTCCGTACGTGAACGCCCGCCAGGCCGCCCGAAGGCAGGCCGATTCCGGGCTGACCATGTCGCAGGTGCTCGACCTGATCGTGCTCGCTTCCGAAAGCGGCATCGCGGTGGTCGACCAGTACCGCGACGTGGTGCTGGTGAACCCGCGCGCCGAGGAACTGGGCCTGGTCCGCAACCGCCTGCTCGACGAACGCGCATGGGCCGCCGTGGAGAAGGTGCTCGGTACCGGCGAGTCCGCGGAATTCGATCTGACCGCGAAGAACCCCATCCCCGGCCGCAGCAGGATCGCGGTGCGCGGCGTCGCGCGTCCGCTCTCGCCGGAGGAAACCGGCTTCACTGTGCTGTTCGCCGACGACGATTCCGAGCAGGCCCGCATGGAGGCCACCCGCCGCGATTTCGTCGCCAACGTCAGCCACGAGCTCAAGACCCCCGTCGGCGCGATGAGCCTGCTCGCCGAGGCGCTGCTGGAATCCGCCGACGACCCCGAGGCGGTGCGCCACTTCGGCGAGCGCGTCCTCGGCGAATCCCGCCGCCTCGGCAAGATGGTGACCGAGTTGATCGCGCTCTCGCGCTTGCAGGGCGCGGAGAAGCTGCCCGAACTCGAGGTCGTCGACGTCGACACGGTCGTCATGCAGGCGGTGGACCGCTCCCGCACCGCGGCCGAGGCGGCGGGCATCACCGTCAGCACCGACCGGCCGAGCGGGCTCGAGGTCCTCGGCGACGAGACACTGCTCGTCACCGCACTGTCCAACCTGGTGGAGAACGCGATCGCCTACTCGCCGACCGGCTCGCACGTCTCGGTGAGCCGGTCGCTGCGCGGCGACCACGTCGCCATGGCGGTCACCGACCGCGGCATCGGAATCCCGAAAGAAGACCAGGAGCGGGTGTTCGAACGGTTCTTCCGCTCCGACAAGGCGCGTTCGCGCGCCACCGGTGGTACCGGGCTCGGGCTCGCTATCGTCAAGCACGTGGCGGCCAACCACAACGGTGAGATCACTTTGTGGAGCAAACTGGGCACCGGATCGACGTTCACCTTGCGAATACCCGCCCACCTCGAGACCGACGGCGACGAGGAAGTCGACAGTCCCGCGGTGAGCACGAAGGAAACCGGCCCGCGTCCCCAGGGACCGGGCAGACCCAATGGTGTGGAGGCACGCAGATGACGAGTGTTCTGATCGTCGAGGATGAGGAGTCGCTGGCCGATCCGCTCGCGTTCCTGCTGCGCAAGGAGGGCTTCGAGGTCACCGTGGTGGGCGACGGACCTTCCGCGCTCGCCGAATTCGACCGCTCCGGTGCCGACATCGTCCTGCTGGACCTGATGCTGCCCGGCATGAGCGGCACCGATGTGTGCAAGCAGCTGCGCACCCGCAGCGGCGTGCCGGTCATCATGGTGACCGCGCGGGACAGCGAGATCGACAAGGTGGTCGGCCTGGAGCTGGGCGCCGACGACTACGTCACCAAGCCGTACTCGTCACGCGAGCTCATCGCGCGCATCCGGGCGGTCCTGCGCCGCGGCGCGGGCGACGAGATCGAGGGTGGCAGCGAGAACGGTGTGCTGGAGGCCGGTCCGGTCCGGATGGACGTCGACCGCCACACCGTGATGGTGAACGGCAAGCCGGTGACGTTGCCGCTCAAGGAATTCGATCTGCTCGAGTACCTGCTGCGCAACTCCGGCCGGGTGCTTACCCGCGGCCAGCTGATCGACCGGGTATGGGGCGCCGACTACGTCGGCGACACCAAGACCCTCGACGTGCACGTCAAGCGGCTGCGCTCCAAGATCGAGGCCGATCCGGCCAAGCCCGAGCACCTGGTGACCGTGCGCGGTCTCGGGTACAAGCTCGAGGCATAGCCAACCGGACAGACAACGGGCCCCGGTTCCGCCTCCTCACCCCGAGGGCGGAACCCGGGCCCGTTTCGTCGTAGGTACGTGAGCGGCCCCCAGCGGACTCCCGGTTAGGGGAGGTAGACCCAGGTCGGGCCGATGGCGGGAACTTCGGTCTTGCGCAACGTGATCCAGCCGAGGTCGTCTTCCTGCATGCAGTCGTAGAGCGGCACGGTGGTGCCGTTGCCGCGGCAGGCGATGGTGCGGCTGACGCCGTAGGGGCTCATGATGACGTTCTTGCCCTCTTTGGCGGCGTTCATCGCGGCCGGATCGGTCGCGGGCACGAAAGTGGCGGTGAAGTCGGCGAACTTGGTCGGATCCGCGTCCGGCTCGGCGTGCGCGCCGCCTGCCACGGAGAGGGTCGCGCCGATGACGAGTGTTGCGAGGGTGAGCGCTTTCTTCATGACCCGACATCAAACCCGAATCGGGTGACGCCCGCATGGCGAGCAGATGACCTGCCGGGTGCGTTCGGCTCACCCGAGCCGACCGGCCGGTGTGCAGGCCGCCGAGTGGCAACCTGCACACCACGCGCGTCAGCTGCTGCCGAACAGTCCGCCGAGCAGCCCGCCGAGCAGGCGTCCCGCGCTGCCGGTCCCGCTGCCGGAGGCACTGCCCGAGCTTCCGGTGCCGCCGCTGCTCGCCTTGGACACCTCGACCACGATCGACTTCGTGCTGCCGCCCTGCTCGACGGTGAGGATGTGCTCGCCCGGCGTGCTCGGCTTCCATTCGATGGTCGCGGTGCCCGGCGGCCACGGCACCTTGGGCCCGCCGATGAATTCGCCGTTGTCGCTGAAGTAGACGAGCAGACCGCCGGACGCGCCGCCGACGTCGGCGGTGATCGTGTACGTGCTGCCCACCTTGTGGTTGCTGCCGTCGACCGAGACCGACTGCACGGCCGCGTACGCCGAGGGCGCGGTCAGCACGGCGACGGCGGTGGCGGCCGCGAATGCCGTGAGTCCTACGCCCGCCCCGCGCCGGATACTGCTGGGTGATGTCATGGTGCTCCTCCTGTGCCGACCATGCGATCGACTGGACCCTACGCTTTGAAGCGAGAATGTTTCAGATTTCGGCTCGAGTTGGCCCGAGCGGAAATCTCGGAACCCGTTCGGCGCGGCCGTCTTTCGGGCTGCGCCAGATGTGCGCCTATCCGTTGCCGAAGAGGCTGCCGAGCAACTTGCCCGCGCTGCCGGTTCCCGCGCTGCCCGTGCCGTCACCCGGATCGCCCGGATCGCCGGGGTCACCCGGATCGCCTGGGTCGCCCGGATCGTTCGGGTCCTTGACCTGGACGACGATCGTCTTGGTGCTGCCGCCCTGCGAGGCCGTGATGAGGTGCTGCCCGGGCGTCGTCGGCGTCCAGCTGACCGAGGATTCGCCGACCGGCCACGGCACCTTCGGGCCCGCGATGTCGTCGCCGTTGTCCGACCAGTACACGAGCAGTCCGATGCCCGCGCCGCTGAGCTTGGCGCGCAACGTGTAGGTGGTGTTGATGGTGTGATCGGTGCCCGACACGGTGATCGAGTCGACGGTGGCGTGCGCCTGCGGTGCGGCGAAGACGGCGACGGCGGTGGCCGCCGCGAAGCCCGCGAGTCCGGCGCCGATCCGGCGCCCGAGCAGGGCTGACGTGGTGTAACTCATGGTGTGCTCCTGTGCTGCCCACTGGATGTGGGCCTCCGCACAGTAAGTCACCGAATGTGTGAAATGGGGACGTTTCGCAAAACTGGACAAGCGTCCGTTAGGCGAGCGAGTCCGGCTGGGCCGACAGGCGGTGACCTTTGGTCGGGTTCGGTGTTCGGCTGGGGGCGAGGCGCTACTGCGCCGTGCCGTGCGCGGCCTGCTCCGCGTTGCGCTGCGCGTGCACCGTCGCGGGGTGCACCGCGATCAACCCCAGTCCTTCGCGGCGCTTGCAGTGCCTGGCCAGTTCCTCGTAGGCCGGTTCGCCGAGCAGTTCCTTCAGCTCGGGCGCGTAGGACTGCCAGACCGGTCGCGCGCCGACGTGCGCGTCCGGCGAACCCGAGCAGTACCAATCCAGATCGAGTCCGCCGGGACCCCACCCGCGCCGGTCGTACTCGGTGATCACCGTGCGCAGGATCTGCACGCCGTCGGGACGGTCCACCCACTCCTGGGTGCGCCGAATCGGCAACTGCCAGCAGACATCCGGCTTCACCGTGTGCGGCTCCATGCCGCGGCGCAGCGCCATCGTGTGCAACGCGCAGCCGACGCCGCCTTCGAAGCCTGGCCGGTTCAGGAAGATGCACGCGCCCTCGAAGCGCCGGGTGCGCAGGGCGGGCTCGTCCTCGAGTTCGTCGAGTTCCAGATAGCCCTTCTTGGTGATCTTGCCCTTGGCGTTTCGGGCCTCGCCCATGAGCTGCCAGTCGGCCGGTGTGAGCATTCTCACAGCGTTGCGCAGGCGCTCCTGGTCGTCCTCGTCGGAGAGGAAAGCGCCGTGTGAACAGCAGCCGTCGTCCGGGCGGTCGGCGATGATGCCTTGGCAGGCGGGTGTTCCGAAGACGCAGGTCCACCGGGACAGCAGCCAGGTGAGGTCGGCGACGATCAGGTGCTCGTCATTTGCTGGATCCACGAACTCGATCCATTCGCGCGGAAAGTCCAGATCGACCTCGGGTGCCGGGTCGATCTTCGCCGCTGGTCGGGGCCGGGTCCGGCTGCTCGCCGCTGCGCCTACCGTCACATCTGCAGACGCTAACAGTTCGATCGCCTGGCCTGAAGTGGTGGTCGACCCAGTACCGTGTTCATGTGCGGCTTGGGGTACTCGACGTCGGAAGCAATACCGTTCACCTGCTCGTGGTGGACGCGCACCGTGGTGCCCACCCGATGCCGATGAGCTCGACGAAGGCCACGCTCCGGCTCTCGGAGAACCTGGACGAAGAAGGGCGGATCACTGTCCGCGGCGCCGAGCGTCTCCTTGAGACCGTGGCCGAATTCGCCAGCATCGCCGAGACTTCCCGCTGCGTCGAGCTGATGCCGTTCGCCACCTCCGCGCTGCGCGAGGCGACCAACTCCGAACAGGTGCTGGCCAGGGTGCGCGCCGAGACGGGGGTCGATCTCCAAGTGCTCACCGGCGTCGACGAGGCCCGGCTGACTTTCCTCGCGGTGCGCCGCTGGTACGGCTGGAGCGCGGGTCGCATCCTCAATCTGGACATCGGCGGCGGATCGCTCGAGATGAGCAACGGCGGCGACGAGGAGCCCGATGTCGCGCTCTCCCTGCAACTCGGCGCGGGCAGGCTCACCAGGGACTGGCTGCGCGAGGACCCACCGGGCAAGCGCAGGGTCGCGGTGCTGCGCGACTGGCTCGACGCCGAACTCGTCGCCCCCGCCAAACAGCTGATCGAGGTGGGCAGGCCCGACCTCGCCGTCGGCACCTCGAAGACCTTTCGCTCGCTCGCGCGACTGACCGGAGCGGCGCCCTCGGCGGCGGGTCCTCGGGTGCGCCGTACACTCACCAGCTCGGGTCTGCGCCAACTGATTGCGTTCATCTCGCGAATGACCGCGTCGGACCGTGCAGAATTGGAAGGCGTAAGTTCCGATCGGTCACAGCAATTGGTGGCTGGCGCATTGGTCGCGGAGGCGAGTATGCGGGCACTATCGCTGGATACGCTCGAGATTTGTCCGTGGGCGCTGCGGGAAGGACTGATCCTGCGCAAACTGGATACCGATATGAACGGTGGACCCAGAGCGTCGTTGCTGACGGGACCGGCGGCCGAACCAGGCAAGCCGGCGTCCGATGGTGGGCCGGGGCTGTCGGGTCCGGTCGAAACGGTGTCGTCGAAGGCGCAGGCATGAGTGATGAGTCCAAGCAGCTATCGGTTGCCGAGCTGCTGGCCCGCAACGGGCAGCAGGGCGCGTCGTCCTCCGGCGGCGGTCGCCGCAGACGCGGTGGTCGCGGCATCTCCGTCGCCGAGCTGACGGGCGACCTGCCGGTCATCCGGGAAGGCGGCAGCCACTCCGCGCACGCCGCGCCCGACGACGAGGTCGCCGAAGCGCCGTCGTTCGAGCCCGCTTCCTACGCGCCGACATCGTTCGAACCCCCGTCGTTCGAGTCACCCTCGTACGAACCGGCCGCCTACGAGCCCGCCGCATTCGAACCGGTTGCGTCCGAGCCGGTTTCGTACACCGCCCCGGATCCCGTCGCGGAGCTGCCGAGCCACTCGCCGATGTCGGGCCCGATCACCCGCTACGACCCGCTGGCGCCGTACCGGGAAACGACGTCCTATCCCGAGCCGACGCCCTACCCGGCGACGTCGTACTCGGATCCGCCGCCCGGACGCTCCAACCTGGTGATGCCGGGACGCGACATGTCCTCCGGCTCCCGGCACAGCGCGCCGGACCCGCTGGAATCCGCGACCCCCTACGCCGATCCGCTGTCGGAGGCCCCGCGCAGCGGTCGCGGCGGCCGCAGGCGCAAGCCGGACCCCGACGAGGACGCCACCATCGTGGTCGGCCCGCCGCTGCGCGATCCGGTCGATTTCGACATCCCCCGCAACGGGCACCCGGACGAGCCGCGCGGCTCGGACCGGCAGGAACGCGGCGGCCGTGCCGCACGCCGAAGGGCGGCGGAGGCCGACGACACGGGTCCCTCGACCGCCGCGTGGGCGCCGCCGTCGAACGATTTCGCCGCCGATTCCGGTCCCCTGCCGCTCTCGCCGCTGCCCGATCACGCCAAGCTGTCCAGCCGCGCGCCGAGCAAGGAGGCGCGGCAGGAGCCGCGGAGATCTTCCCGTTCCGAGACGCTGCGGGCCCGTGCCGAAGGCGCCCTGCCCGCCTGGTCGGCGCGGACAAGGCACAAGCCGGAGCCGGAGAAGTCCGACTCCGAGCCGGAGTCGGGCGGGATACCGACCGCCGCGTGGTCGCTTGCCAGCCAGGATCAGCAGCTGGTCTCCGGTTCCACGGTGGCGGGCGACCTGCTGCGCGACGGTGTCGAGCGCGCCGAACGCGCGGGCGGCGGTCGCGGACGGTCGCGCGGCGGCCGGGCCCAAGTCGAGCTCGACGAGGGCCTGACCGATGTGCACGACCCGTTCCTGCTCGACGACGAGGAGGACGAGGACGACGCACCGGCGCCGCAGAAGAAGCCCGCCGCGCGGTCGGCGCAGCGCCGCTCCCGCGCCGCGCGCAAGGCCGAGTACGACGCCAACCGCAAGCAGTGGATGATCCTCGGCGGCCAGAGCGCTGGCGCGGCCGTCGCCGGAATGTTGCTGTTCAAGGGTTTCGAGCGGATGTGGGAGATGCTCCCCTGGGTGGCGCTGGCGCTGGCGATGATCGTGATCCTCGGCCTGGTGGCCCTGGTGCGGATTCTGCGCCGGACCGACGACATCCTCAGCACGGTGATTGCCGTCGTAGTGGGCATCTTCGTCACGCTGGGACCGCTAGCCTTTCTTCTCAGTACGAACTGAGTAGGGAGCGGCTGTGGGGAACATCGGGCAGGCGGACGACACCCGGATCGGTAGCGCGGTCGGGGGACCCGCGCCCGATCAGAGCGCACAACCGGACGGGGGGACGCCGGGCGGGGCGGCGAGTCCGTCGGGGCGCGACATTCTGGTCGGGCTGTCCAGCGCGTCGGTCTACCCGCAGAACACCGAGGCGGCCTTTCGGTACGCGGCCGATCTCGGTTACGACGGCGTCGAACTGATGGTCTGGGCCGAGCCGGCCAGCCAGAGCATCGCCACCGTGCAGAACTACACCCGCAAGTACGGCGTGCCGGTCCTCGCTGTCCACGCGCCGTGCCTGTTGATCTCCCAGCGTGTGTGGGGCGCGGACCCGGTGGCCAAGCTGGAGCGCAGCGTGCGCACCGCCGAGGCGCTCGGAGCGGACACGGTGGTCGTCCATCCGCCGTTCCGCTGGCAGCGCCGCTACGCGGAGGGCTTCGCCGAGCAGGTCGCCGAGCTCGAGGAGCACAGCCCGGTCGTCGTCGCGGTGGAGAACATGTTCCCGATGCGCGCCGACACGCTGTTCGGCCGCGGCGCGAACGCGGCGAAGCGGCTGGAGCGGCGTGGCGGTCCCGGCTGGGGTCTGACGGCGTTCAGTCCGTCCTACGACCCCACCGACACCGGCTTCCGGCACTACACCCTCGACCTCTCGCACACCGCGACCGCGGGCGCCGATCCGCTCGCGCTCGCCGCCAGGATGGGGCATGGCCTCGCTCACCTGCACCTGGCCGACGGGCGCGGCGCGGCGCACGACGAGCACCTCGTGCCCGGCGACGGCACGCAGCCCTGCGTCGAACTCTGCGCGCAGCTGGTGCGCAACGGCTTCACCGGGCACGCCGTCGCCGAGATCAACACCCAGAACGCCCGCACCACCGCCCATCGCGCGGCGATGCTGCACCGCACGCTGGCCTTCGCCCGCCTGCATCTCAACGGCGTCGCGCCCACTCCGGCGTCGGCGGCCGCGCAGGCGAACCGGACGTGACACAAGCACTTTCCGCGTTACCGGGGCGTGCGGTCCACGCCCGCTCCATGTGACATCGATCCGGCCCCCGGCTGGGAATGCCGCCGCCGCGACCCAGGGTTGTACGCTGTACGAACGACGCGCGGAGCCGAGCTTGGCGCCCCGCGCGGTGCAGCAGGACAGGAGTGACGATGACGCTGGAGTTGACCACCGACGCGGCCGAGCCGACCGCGGCCGACGCCCCGTTCGGCGAGGTGTGCGCGCTGACCGAGCTGCTGTCCGCCGACGCCGAGCTCGGCAGGTACGCGGGCGTCATCGACGAGATCTGGACCATCGGCGAGAAGGTGCACGGCGGAACCATGGTCGCCGCGAGCGCCGCGGCCGCCACCCGTTGGCTGCGCGCCGCCGATCCCGCGCTCGCCGAGATGGCCCCGATCGCCGCCAGCTCGGACTTCCTCGGCGCTCCCGAGCCAGGCGCGGTCGAATACGAGGTGCGCATCCGCAAGATCGGCCGCCAGATCTGCCTGGCCGACGCCACCCTCACGCAGAACGGCCGCGCCATG
Organism: Nocardia amikacinitolerans NBRC 108937; assembly: GCF_001612615.1. GTDB lineage: Bacteria > Actinomycetota > Actinomycetes > Mycobacteriales > Mycobacteriaceae > Nocardia > Nocardia amikacinitolerans. The sequence continues at coordinate 9,497 of NZ_BDAU01000055.1, forward strand.
GTGCGCACCGCGTTCACCTTCGGCCACCTCGACGACATCGAGCCGCTCTACGCGCCCGAGCACGGCGACATGCCCGCCGAACCGGCGCCGGACGCGATGGGTTACGAGGGTTCGCCGATGGGCAAGATCGTGCACGTGGCCAAGGGTGCCGATCTCTACCTGGACCGGTCGTGGGCGCCGTTCCTCGAGGGCGCGAAGGGCGAGCCGCGGCTGCGGCTGTGGATGCGCCCGTTCGACGGCGATCAGCGCGACCCCGACGTGTCGATGTACTTCGCGATGATGGCCGCCGACATGAGCCCGCCGGTGCCGATGAACCTCGGCCACTTCGGCTGGGCCCCCACCGTGCAGATGACCACCTACTTGCGGCGCAGGCCGGCGCCGGGTTGGCTGCGCGTCATCGCCACCTCGCACGAAGTGGGCGGCCGCATGTTCGACGAGGACCAGCTCATCCTGGACAGCACCGGCGCGGTGGTCGCCCAGAGCCGCCAACTCGCACTGATTCCCCAGCGCCGCTGACGCGCGCACTAACCTTTACCACCATGACGAGAATTGCGGTGATCGGTGGAGGCCGGATCGGGGAGGCGTTGATCGCCGGTTTGCTGGAATCGGGCAGGGCGAGCAAGGATCTGGTCGTCGTCGAGACGCACGCCGACCGGGCCGAGCTGATCGCGAGCCGGTTCGGCGTGCGCGTCACGGGCGAGGCGGCCGACGCGGCCGTCGGCGCCGATCTGCTGGTGATCGCGGTCAAGCCGGGTGACGTCGACACGGTGCTGACCGAACTGGGTAAGGCCGAGCTGAACGCGGGCGACCGCGACCAGGTGCTCGTATCGCTGGCCGCCGGCGTGCCGACCGCGCGGCTGGAGGCCAAGCTGCCCGCGGGCTTCCCCGTGGTGCGGGTGATGCCGAATACCCCGATGCTGGTCGGCCAGGGAATGAGCGTGCTCGCGCCGGGGCGCTACGCAAAGCCCGAGCAGCTGGAGCTGGTCACCGACGTGCTCGCTTCGGTCGGCAAGGTCGCCACGGTCGCCGAGTCGCAGATGGACGCGGTCACCGCGGTGTCCGGCTCCGGTCCCGCCTACTTCCTGCTCGTCGTCGAGGCCATGATCGACGCCGGCGTCGGGCTCGGCCTGACCAGGGACGTCGCGACGCAGCTCGTGGTGCAGACGATGGTCGGTTCGGCCGCGCTGCTCGACGAGTCCGGCCAGAGCGCGGTGGACCTGCGCGCGGCCGTCACCTCGCCGGCGGGCACCACCGCGGCGGCGTTGCGCGAACTCGAGCGCGGTGGCGTTCGGTCGGCGTTTCTCGAGGCCTTGCACGCGGCCAAACAGCGTTCCGCCGAACAGGGCGCGTCGGCGGAATAACGCGCACGACGCGTACATCCAGCGTTCGCATTGGGGCAAACCGGGCGTCAGAAGCTGATTTCTCACACACGTCGCAGTAATCCCACTAGCCCCGCTAAGCTTCAAGGAGCACGTGCGTGTCTGTTCCGCCGGTGGGGAAGCCGGCGGCGCGGACGTGCCGGAGGTCAATGGTGCAATGATGTCTTCCAACAAGATGTCTGCAAATAGCTCGGGGACGTCACCAGGTTCGTCAGGACCGTCAGGTGGCCGTAGCGGTGGCCGAGCGCAAGGCAGTTCGGGATCGTCGGGCCAATCGATGCTCGGCGGTGGTACGCAATTCCTCACCGTCGCCGAAGTGGCGAATCTGATGCGGGTGTCCAAGATGACGGTCTATCGGTTGGTGCATTCGGGCGAGCTGCCCGCGGTGCGCGTCGGCCGGTCGTTCCGCGTGCACGCGAAGGCCGTGCACGACTACCTGGAGACGTCCTACTTCGACGCTGGGTGAGGCGGTTTCGCCCCTGACAGGGACCCGCTCGACGCGCGGGAGCCCGCGAACGACGGCGTGCGTGCCCGCGAGGGCCGTTGCTCGTGCCGCCATCGGATACCGGTAGGATGAACCCTCGGTTCGTGTTCGCCTGCCTGCGGCGCCAGTTCGTGGTGTCCGGTGGCCGCTGGCGGCGCGGATGCCGAAATCAGCTAGGCGTACGCGACGGCGTGCGCGCCGAGTAGAGAGAACGCGAGGACACCCTATGGGTTCTGTGATCAAGAAGCGCCGCAAGCGCATGTCGAAGAAGAAGCACCGCAAGCTGCTTCGCCGCACGCGTGTTCAGCGGCGCAAACTCGGCAAGTGAGCGCGCGCGCCCTTGGCGCGAGATGAGGCCCGTCACCGGATCGGTGGCGGGCCTCTGTTTTTGAAACAGTTCAGTTTGAAATATTTTCATGTAACCGGTGACTGAAGTCATCGTTAGAACCTGATTAATACTCTCGGCGACCCAGACGGTAGCGGCTACTCTGGAACCGCCGAATAAACGTAAATGGGGGCCTGGTAGGTGGGATCGGGTGCTGCGGTGGGATCTGACATAAGAGACGGGCACACGCCCAAGGTCGTGATGGTGACCGGCGCCAGCCGCTTCTTCGGCAGCGCCGTCGTAGCCAAGCTCGCTCAGGATCCGGCCGTCGAGCGTATTCTCGCCGTCGACACCATGACCCCGAGCCGAGAGCTGCGGCGCCGCATGGGCCGCGCCGAGTTCGTCCGAGGCGACATTCGAAATCCCCTGATCCGCAAGGTGATCGGCAACCACGAGGTCGACACCGTCGTGCACACCGCCATCCTGGCCAAGCCGCCCGCGGGCGGCGGCCGCGCGGTGATGAAAGACCTCAACGTGCTCGGCGCCATGCAACTGTTCGCCGTCTGCCAGAAGTCGCCTTCGGTGCGGCGCGTGGTAGTCCGCTCGACCTCGGCGATCTACGGGTGCAGCGCCAAGGATCCGGCGAAATTCACCGAGGAAATGAGTGCGCGCAGGCCGCCGCGCGGATGGTTCGCCCGCGACATGATCGAAATCGAGGGTTTCGTGCGCGGGCTCGCTCGCCGCCGCCCCGATATCGCGGCATCGATTCTGCGTTTCGCGCCCATTGTGGGCCCACGGCTGGCCGGGCGCGGCGTACAGTATCTCCGTTCACCGGTAACCCCGACCGTCTTCGGCCGGGACCCTCGAATGCAGCTGTTGCACGAAGAAGATGCGGTGGCCGCGCTCGCACATGCGGCGCAAGCGGCCCCCGGCGGTACCTACAACGTCGCGGGCGATGGTGCGTTGGCGCTGTCGCAGGCGGTGCGTCGGGCGGGGCGCATCGAACTGCCGGTGCCGTTCACGGTGTTCCGCACCGCTGGTCGCGCGTTGATGGGGCCGGTGATGCGGGAATTCACCGGCGAACAACTGGATTACTTCCATTTCGGCTGTGGCCTGGACACCACGCGGATGCGAACCGAACTCGGTTTCGAGCCGCGCTGGACAACCGTTCAGGCGTTCGACGACTTCATCGGGGGCGCAGCGTTGCGGCCCGTCTTCGATCCAGCGTGGATCGATGCCGCAGAAAAGAAACTGCTCGGCCTCATCGGGGCCGGTACGGGAGCACACCAATGAACGACGTGGCGAAAGTCATCCAACTTCATGATCTGAATATCGAAACAAGGCAGCGCACCAGCACCCGCCGCTGGCCGGAAATGCCGAAGGGCGAGACGAAGCCGAGCCGGGTCACGTCGTTGACCGATCGGCTCGCCTCGGCCGTGCCGCAGCGGCCGCAGTCGCTGACCGATTTGATCCGCAAAGAGGTCGGCAAGCAGATCGGTCGCACCGCCGACTTCGCGCGCCGCCGCGTGACCGGCGACTACCAGGTCGACGAGTTCGGCTTCGACGAGCATCTGCTCGAGTCGGTCATCCTGCCCGCGCTGCGCCCGCTGTCGGACCTGTGGTTCCGCGTCGAGGTCAGCGGCATGGAGAACATCCCCGAGGTGGGCGGCGCGCTGGTGGTGGCCAATCACGCGGGCACCGTTCCCGTCGACGGCCTGATGCTCCAGCTGGCCATCCACGACCACCACGCCAAGCAGCGCGCGCTGCGCCTGCTCGCGGCCGACCTCATCTTCGAGCTGCCGTTCCTCGGCGTGCTTGCCCGCAAGGCCGGGCACACGCTGGCCTGCCGCGAGGACGCCGAACGCCTGCTGCGTTCCGGCGAACTGACGGGCGTCTTCCCCGAGGGGTTCAAGGGCGTCGGCAAGCAGTACTCCGACCGCTACAAGCTGCAGCGCTTCGGGCGCGGCGGTTTCGTCGCCGCCGCGGTGCGCACCGGCGTGCCGATCATCCCGTGCTCGATCGTCGGCTCCGAGGAGATCTACCCGAAGCTGGCCGACATCAAGCCGCTCGCCCGCCTGCTCGGGCTGCCGTACTTCCCGGTGACGCCGATGTTCCCGCACCTCGGCCCGCTCGGCGCGGTGCCGCTGCCCTCGAAGTGGTACATCGAATTCGGCAAGCCCATCGCCACCACGGCCTACGAGCCGGAGGCCGCCGACGACCCGATGACCATGTTCGAGGTCACCGACCAGGTCCGCGAGACCATCCAGCAGACGCTCTACAAGCTGCTCACCAAGCGCCGCAACCCGTTCACGGGCTGACTGGCGCTGTGTTTTTGGCGCGCTGGTGCGCGCGTGTTCGCGGCCTTCATGTCTCGCTGCCCAGCGGTCGAGACTCGCGACTTCGTCGCATGCGCTTCGACCGCTGGGCAGCGAGACGGCCGCGAACGGTCGCTCGTCGGGCTCGCTCCGGGGGTGGTCGGCAGGGTGTGGATGGTGCGTTGGCGGTCGTGGTGCGGCGGGTCGGGAAGCCACCGGGGTCGAGACTCGCGACTTCGTCGCATGCGCTTCGACCGCTGGGCAGCGAGACGGCCGCGAACGGTCGCTCGTCGGGCTCGCTCCGTGCGGGGCGAGGGGGTGGTGATGGTGCGTTGGCCCGCAGGTCGAACCCGACCCGATTGGTTTGGCGGGCCGCCGTCAGTGGTCGCGCCGACGGGTGACCGCCGCGGCCACCGCCCCGCCTGCCGCGCCCAGCGCCAGCGCGGTGGGCACGCCGATCTTGGCCGCCTTGCGTCCGGTGCGGAAGTCGCGGATCTCCCAGCCTCGGTTCTTGGCGACCTCGCGTAGGTCCGAGTCGGGGTTGATCGCGACCGCCGTGCCGACAAGCGAGAGCATCGGCACGTCGTTGTGGCTGTCGGAGTAGGCGGTACAGCGCTTGAGGTTCAGGCCCTCGCGGATGGCCAGGGTGCGCACCGCATGCGCCTTGCCGAGTCCGTGCAGGATGTCGCCGACCAGGCGCCCGGTGAACTTCCCGTCGACGCTCTCCGCCACGGTGCCGAGCGCGCCGGTCAGGCCGAGCCGCTTGGCGATCACCTGCGCCAGCTCCACCGGCGTCGCGGTGACCAGCCAGACCTGCTGGCCCGCGTCCAGGTGCATCTGCGCCAGCGCCCTCGTCCCCGGCCAGATCTTGTCGGCGATGATCTCGTCGTAAATCTCTTCGCCGAGCGCGGCCAGCTCGGAGGTCGGGCGGCCCGCGATGAACGAGAGCGCCTTCTCCTTGCCGGAGGCCATGTCGGTGCTGCTCTCCTTGCCGGTGACGCGGAACTTCACCTGCTTCCACGCCACGTCGACCAGATCGGAGGTCTTGAAGTACTTGCGCGCCGCGAGACCGCGCGCGAAATGCACGATCGAGGCGCCCTGCACCATCGTGTTGTCCACGTCGAAGAACGCCGCGGCGGTCAGATCGCGCGGCACCTCCGGCCCCGTCGGCTCGGCGGTCGCGAGCTCCGACTCGTGCAGCGAGAGCGCCGCGTCGGCGCTGGCCTCACCGGCCAGATTCGCCCGGACCTCCTCCTCGGTGGGTCCGAACGGGCTGCGGGAGATGCGGGCGAGCTGATCCTGCAGGCCCTGGCCGAGCGGGCCCAAATGCCACCGCACCGGGAACTCGCCGAACCGGCCCGCGATGAACCCGGCCCTCTCCACCTTCGATCGTTCCGGCACCAGTACCTCCGCCCGTTCGCGCGAACCACGTCCACAGTAACTGTCTTCGGCGACAGTCACCCGGAGACCACGCGCACCGCGACTGCGGTGGCGAGGGGTTTTAATATCCGGCATGACCAATCCCACAGATGGCTCCGCCGCGCCGTCCGGGCACGAAGTGATTTTGCTGACCCGGGCGGGCTGCGGGTTGTGTGCTACGGCACTCGAGCAGTTGCGCGCGATTTGCGCGGATTTCGGCGTCGAACCGGGCACCGTCGATGTCGATATCGCCGCGGAAACCGACCCTGGCCTGCGCGCGGAGTACGGCGACCGGCTTCCCGTCGTCCTGCTGGACGGCCGCGAGCACAGCTACTTCGACGTCGACGAGACGCGTTTGCGGGCGGATCTGGGTCGCTGATCGGTGTGATCCGTGTCCGATTTGGCCGCTGCGCTGGTCGCGGCGGAAAATGAGGCCAATTTCACCGACTTTGTGCAGGGCTTCACAAGCGGTTACGGTGGTGGCACGCGACCCGCATGCCGAGGCTGCGGAGCCGCCCTGAAATCCGATACTTCGACCATGGCACCGGACCGCCGCCGGGCTCGAGGTCGAACGACGAACCGGACCTGTGCAGGCCGGAACGAGGAGCCGACACGTGACAGAGCAGCATGAGGCGCCGGGCGGCGTCTCCGGCAGGGCTCTGCAGAAGGACATCCCGCAGGCCACGGTAGCGCGACTGGCCACCTATCTCCGGGTCCTCGCCATGTTGGCCGATGACGGTGTGCTCATCGTATCGAGTGAGGAACTCGCTGTCGCGGCGGGTGTCAATTCAGCCAAGTTACGCAAGGACTTATCCTTCCTCGGCCCCAACGGCGTCCGGGGTGTCGGCTATGACGTGGCGAAGTTGCGGACCAGGATCGAAGATGTGCTCGGTCTGTCCGGTGGGCATCGCGTGGTACTCGTCGGCGTCGGAAATCTGGGCCGGGCTCTGGTCGGCTACGGCGGCTTCCGGCGGCGCGGATTCAGCGTGGTCGGTCTCTTCGACGCCGATCCCGACGTGATCGGCCGGTCGGTCGCCGGACTCACCGTGCGCGATGTCGCGGGCTTGGCCGCAGGCGTCGCCGAACTGGAACCAACCATCGCGGTCATCGCGGTGCCCGACGACGCGGCCCAGGACGTGTGCGACCAGCTGGTCGCCGCCGGGTTGCAGTCGATTCTGAGCTTCTCCGCGTGCGGGCTGATCGCGCCGCCCGCGGTGGAAGTCCGCCGGGTGGACCTGGCGGTCGAAATGCAGATGTTGTCGTTCGAACGGACTCGCAACGCCGAGCCGGAACCGCTGCCCGAGGTGGCGCACGCGGTGTCCGGCCGGATCGCGCGCCGCGTGCCGACTCCGCACTCCCCGGCCGGGCACCCGGCCCTCACGCACTCGACAACCTCGCATTCGGCAACGGAGCCAAGCAGCAAGGGATCGGTGGTCACGCCATGAGTGTTCTGCTCGTCGGGATTTCGCACAGGAGCGCTCCCGTCGCAGTGCTGGAGAAGGTCGCCATCACCGATGCCGACCGTCCCAAGCTGATCGATCGAATGCTCGCCTCCAGCCACATCTCCGAGGCCATGATCGTGTCGACCTGCAACCGCGTCGAGGTGTACGCGGTGGTCGATGCCTTCCACGGCGGTCTTGCCGAGGTCGGCGACCTGCTCACCAAGCATTCCGGGCTGCCGCTGCCGGATCTGACCAAGCACGCCTACGTGCGCTACAGCGAGGCGGCCGCCGAGCACCTGTTCGCGGTGGCCAGCGGGCTGGACTCGATGGTCGTCGGCGAGCAGCAGGTGCTCAGCCAGATCCGCGGCGCCTACGCTTCCGCCGACGCCCAGCAGGCCGTCGGTCGCACTCTGCACGAGCTGGCCCAGCACGCGCTGCGGGTCGGCAAGCGGGTCCACTCCGAGACCGGCATCGACCGCGCGGGCGCGTCGGTGGTGTCGGTCGCGCTGGACCGCGCCAAGCAGGTGCTCGGCGAGCTGGCGGGCCGCACGGCCGTTGTCGTCGGCGCGGGTGCGATGGGCGGGCTGGCCGTCGCGCATCTGTCGCGCGCGGGCATCGGCCGCATCCTGGTGGTGAACCGGACCATCGAGCGGGCACGCAGACTCGCCGAGACCGCGAGCTCCTACGGCGTCGAGTCCACCGCGCTCGAACTCTCCCGGCTCACCGAGGCGATGGCCGCCGCCGACGTGGTGGTCACCTGTACCGGTGCGGTCGGCGCCGTCGTGACGCTGGCCGACACGCACCGCGCGCTTGCCGATCGCGATCGCGCCGAATTCCCGGCGACCGAGCGTCCGCTGGTGTTCTGCGACCTCGGCCTGCCGCGCGACGTCGAGCACGCGGTGGCCGGTCTGCCGGGCGTCGCGGTGATCGACATCGAGACCCTGCAGCGCGATCCGGCCGCGGGCGCCGCGGCCGACGACACCGCCGCCGCACGGTCGATCGTCGCCGACGAACTCGCCAAGTACCTGGCGGGGCAGCGCATGGCCGAGGTGACCCCGACGGTCGCCGCCCTGCGCCAGCGCGCCGCCGAAGTGGTGGAAGCCGAACTGCTGCGGCTGGATTCGCGGCTGCCGAGCCTGGCCGATCCGGAGCGGGACGAGGTGGCGCGCACCGTGCGCCGGGTCGTCGACAAGCTGCTGCACGCGCCGACCGTGCGGGTGAAGCAACTCGCGTCGACGCCGGGCGGCGACAGCTACGCCGAGGCGCTACGCGAACTGTTCGAACTCAAACCCGGTGCGGCGCAAGCGGTTGCCGCTCCGATGGAAATCAGCACGCTCACCGGTGACCTCGGCCTCGGACTCGCCGACGACTTCACCGCGGGACATCTCGGCGAGGAGGGCAAGTCGGCATGACCGTCGTTCAGGAAGAGGACAACATGACCGCCGACGGCACCCGCGCGCCGTGGCGCATCGGCACCCGCGGCAGCCTGCTCGCGCTGACCCAGGCGGGTACCGTGCGCGACGCGCTGATCGCCGCCGGGCATCCGGCCGAGCTCGTCGTGGTGAAGACGCCAGGCGATCTCTCCTCCGATCCGGTGCAGAAGATCGGCGTCGGCGTGTTCACCTCGGCGCTGCGCGACGAGCTGGCCGCGGGCACGATCGACATCGCGGTGCACTCCTACAAGGACCTGCCGACCGCGCCGGACGCCCGCTTCACCATCGCGGCCATCCCGCCGCGCGAGGACCCGCGCGACGCCCTGGTGGCCCGCGACGGACTGGTGCTCGGCGAACTGCCCGCCGGTTCCCGCATCGGCACCTCCGCGCCGCGCCGCGCGGCTCAGCTTGCCGCGCTCGGGCTCGGCCTGGAGATCGTGCCGCTGCGCGGCAACCTGGACACCCGCCTGCGCAAGGTCACCGACGGTGAACTCGACGCGGTGGTGGTGGCCAGAGCCGGTCTGTCCAGGATCGGCAGGCTCGACGCCGTGACCGAGGCGCTGGAGCCGGTGCAGATGCTGCCCGCTCCCGCGCAGGGCGCGCTCGCTGTCGAGTGTCGCAGCGACGACGCCGAGACCATCGAGGCGCTGACCCGGCTCGACGACGCGGCCACCAGGGCCGCCGTCATCGCCGAACGGTCGCTGCTCGCCGAGCTGGAGGCCGGGTGCACCGCGCCGATCGGCGCGCTCGCCGAGGTCGTCGAGTCGCTCGACGACGACGGCCGCATCGTCGACGAGCTCTCGCTGCGCGCCTGCGCCGCCGCCGCCGACGGATCCGAGGTGCTGCGCGCTTCGGTGGTCGGCGCACCCGCCGAGGCCGACCGGCTCGGCCGCACGCTCGCGCAAGAGCTCTTGGAGCTGGGGGCGCGCGAGCTGCTCGGTACCCCCGGACCAGACGGCACGGATGCGAGATCCGAGCATCCAGGTGACGTCCCGAACACGGAGCGGTCGCGACCGGGCGCGGCCGAAGGTCGTATCAGCAATCCCAGCCCAATGGAGAACAACCAATGAGCCGAGCCACCAAGAAGCACCCCGGTCGGATCTTGTTCGTCGGGTCGGGTCCCGGCGACCCGGCGCTGCTGACAGTGCGTGCGCGCGAGGTGCTCGGGCGGGCGACACTGGCTTTCACCGATCCCGATGTCGACAAGGGTGTGCTCGCGCTGATCGGCACCGCCGTCGAGGAGAACGAGGACGGCACCCGGCCGGTCGACGTGCGACCCGCGCTCGGTGAGCCCGCGGAGGTCGCGAAGACGCTGATCGCCGAGGCGCGCAACGGCCACGACGTGGTCCGCGTCGTCGCGGGTGATCCGCTGACGGCCGATTCGGTGATCACCGAGGTCACCGCGGTGACCCGCTCGCACATGGTCTTCGAGGTGCTGCCCGGCCTGCCGAACGGCTCCGCGGTACCCAGCTACGCCGGCATCGCGCTCGGCTCCGGTCACACCGAGGCCGACGTGCGCGGCGAGGTCGACTGGGCGGCGCTGGCCGCCGCGCCCGGCCCGCTCGTCCTGCACGCCACCTCCGGCCACCTGGCCGAGACCGCGAGCGCGCTGGTCGAGCACGGCATGGCGCCGCAGACCCCGGTCGCGGTGACCGTGCGCGGCACCACCCGCCAGCAGCGCACCATCGAAGCGACACTGGCCACGCTGAACAGCGCCGCCTCCGAGCTGGTCGGCCCGCTGGTGGTGACCATCGGCAAGGCGGTCGCCACCCGAGCGAAGATGTCGTGGTGGGAGTCGCGCGCGCTGTACGGCTGGACCGTGCTCGTGCCGCGCACCAAGGATCAGGCCGCCGAGATGAGCGAGCGGCTGGTGACGCACGGCGCCATCCCGATGGAGGTGCCGACCATCGCGGTCGAGCCGCCGCGCAGCCCGGCGCAGATGGAGCGCGCGGTCAAGGGCTTGGTCGACGGCCGCTACCAGTGGGTGGTGTTCACCTCCACCAACGCGGTGCGCGCGGTGTGGGAGAAGTTCGCCGAATTCGGTTTGGACGCGCGGGCGTTCAGCGGCGTGAAGATCGCCTGCGTCGGCGAGGCGACCGCGGACAAGGTGCGCTCGTTCGGCATCAACCCGGAGCTGGTGCCTTCGGGTGAGCAGTCCTCCGAGGGTCTGCTCGCCGACTTCCCGCCCTACGACGACGTTTTCGATCCGGTGAACCGGGTGCTGCTGCCGCGCGCCGACATCGCCACCGAGACGCTGGCCGAGGGTCTGCGCGACCGCGGCTGGGAGATCGACGACGTGACCGCCTACCGCACGGTGCGCGCCTCGCCGCCGCCCGCGGAGACCCGCGAGATGATCAAGACCGGTGGTTTCGACGCGGTGCTGTTCACCTCGTCCTCCACGGTGCGCAACCTGGTCGGCATCGCGGGCAAGCCGCACGCGCGCACCATCGTTGCCTGCATCGGCCCGAAGACCGCCGAGACGGCCATCGAGTTCGGCCTGCGCGTGGACGTGCAGCCCGAGACCGCGCAGGTCGGCCCGCTGGTAGAGGCGCTCGCCGAGCACGCGGCCCGGCTGCGCGCCGAGGGTCTGCTTCCGCCGCCGCGGAAGAAGAGCCGGCGTAGCCGGTAAGTTCCGTCCGCCGCGAAACGCCCACCGAGTGTGGGCGTTTCGCGTTTCGGACGTAGGCATCGTTGTGCGCCGGGTGGGTCGGCGCGGCGAACGCCCACTTTGCGTGGGCGTTGCGCGTTTGGGGTCGACGCTGTTCGCGCCGTTCTTCGGCCGCATCCGTTTTCGGCACCGCCCACAGCGCTGACCGTGCGGCGAACATCCATCCTGAGAGGGTGTTTTGCATCCCCGCGGTCGAGGCTGTGTGCACCGTTCGCCGACCTGAACGGTTTCGGCCGGTCCGCGGAGCTTCCGCGCGGCGAAACGCCCACGGCGTTGTGGACGTTTCGCTTTCGCGCCCGGCCTCGGGCCGGACGCAGTCAGCGGCTGTAGCGCAGCAGGGTGCGCACCAGGCGGCACGTGGTGTCCGATGGCGGGCGGATGCCGACGAGTTCGGCGGTGGCGCGGATCTTTTCGTTGCTCGCCTGGGTCGGCAGGTAGATCCCCGAGTCGAGCAGGGCGATGCTCAGTCGCATCGCCTTGAGCCTGCGGTTGTGCGTGACGTACCACTTGCGCGGACGCCCCGCCGGCAGCGGGCGCTTCTCCAGCGGCCGGTAGGGCGTGATGATCGTGGACTTTCGGGCGGCTGCGGTCGCGGGCACTTGCGTCCTCCCCTCGCGATCGGGAACCCGGCGGATCCCCTCGAACACAGCTTCGATTCTACCCGCCCCCACCGACAAAAACCGCTGGCCGCAACCCTTTTCGCGCACTCAGTCGGTGCACACCGATTGCTTGATCTGCGGGTTGCGTCCGGTCGCCGCGCCGATCGCGTTCGCTGTCGCGTCGGCCCTGGTCGGGCCACGTCCCCATGACCAGCTGTTGTCGGAGGCTCGCGCGACGGCGCCGCATTTGTTGACGAAGTTCAGCATCACCCGGCAGTCGGACTTGTCGCAGGTGTCGACCGCAACGCGTTCGGCCCTCGCCTTGGTGCTGTAGTTGCGCGCGCCGCCCGTCGCGCCGGTCGACGGCGAGTACGCGATCGCGCCCCACTTGTCCTGGTCCGCCGCGGCGGGGCCCGCGGAGACGCCGAGCAGTGTTCCGGCGATGGCCGCGGTGAGCGTCACGCGCAACACCGTGGTGGTCAGCTTCTTCATCGGGATCCCCCAAAAGATTTGTCCGGCAGCTCGTTTGCCGCGTCGTCTCCAACCTATCGAGCTCGCTTACCGTCTTCCGAACGATCGCTTAACGCCGCGATGTGCCTGCGGTTCGCCGCCCGGCGACTTGGGTTGCGGGGAGGCGGATGCTGGTCTTGGCGCGCCGCAGGGGGAGAGGTGGGGAGTCCGACACCGAGCAGGGTCAAGGCCAGGGCGCGGCATCAGGGTTCGAGGGTGCCGGGTTCGAGGAGGAGCCGAAGGGCCTGGGGATGGCCGAGATCGGCTGCCTTGCGGAGCCAGTGGGTCGCTTCCTCGCCGTTCGGCGTGCCGGTGGTCGGTCGGCCTCGCAAAGCCACCGCCAGGTGGAACATGGAGTCGGGATCACCGGCCGCCGCGCCTCGGCGGAGCCAGTGCTCGCCACGTTCGGTGTCGCCGACGTCGAGGTACAGGGCGCCGAGCACGGCCATCGCGTCGCGGCGGCCGAGGCGCACGGCCTCGGTGAGCAAGCCGACCGCGCGCTCGACGTCGCCCGCGCGGGCCAGGTGCACGCCGAGACTGCGCATGGCCGTTGGGTTTCCGCGTTTGGCCGCGCGCTCGTACCAGCGGACGGCGGCCTCGTCGTCACCGCGCCGGTACGCGATCACGCCCATATTGGCCATCGCCTCGGGGTCTCCGTTCGCGGCCGAAGTCCGCAACCAGGACTCCGCCGCATCCAGTTCCCCGCGCTCGAGATACAGCGCACCGAGTTGCAGATCCGCGCCCGCGCAACCGGCGGCGACGGCCTGCTCCCACCACCCGATGGCCTCCGCGACGCGCCCGTCCGCCTCGGCGAGCTCGCCGAGCGGGCCGAGCGCGGAAACGCTCCCGAGCTCCGCGGCCCGCCGCAGCCAATGCTCCGCACCGTCCGCGTCCTTGACTTCGCGCAGCGCCTCGGCCAGCCGCTCCATCGCCCACACGTCCCCGCCCTCGGCGTAGCGCCGCAGCGCCGCCACTCGCGGCCCGTACCGGTCGTAACCCGTCATCGCCTGCCTCCGAGATCCGGCTCGCCGAGGTGCCCTTCTTCAGGATGGCGCAAATCGCGTCACGCGGTGGGCCGGATCACCACCGCCCCAATGCGCTCGCGACACCTCCGCCGAGCAGGCGTATCGTGCGGTTCATGACCGGAATGGACCGCCCGCGGCGGTTGCGCCGTACTCCCGCTCTGCGCCGTCTCGTGGCCGAAACCACGTTGGAACCACGGCAATTGGTGCTGCCGATGTTCGTGGCCGACGGCCTGGACGAGCCGCGCGAGATCGGCTCGATGCCGGGGGTCCACCAGCATTCGATGGACTCGCTGCGCAAGGCGGCCGTGGAAGCCGTCACGGCGGGCGTCGGTGGGCTCATGCTGTTCGGCGTGCCCAAGCCGGAGGACAAGGACGCCACCGGCAGTCAGGCCAGCGATCCGAAGGGCATCCTGAACCGCGGTCTGCGCGCGCTGTCCGAGGAGGTCGGCGACTCGACGGTGATCATGGCCGACACCTGTCTCGACGAGTTCACCGATCACGGCCACTGCGGCGTGCTCGCGACCAACGGCGCGGTGGACAACGACGCGACCCTGCACCGCTACGTCGACATGGCGATCTCCCAGGCCGAAGCGGGCGCCGATCTGCTCGGCACCAGCGGCATGATGGACGGTCAGGTCGGCGCGATCCGGCGCGGCCTCGACGCGGTCGGACGCACCGACACCGGCATCCTCGCCTACGCGGCGAAATACGCCTCGGCCTTCTACGGCCCGTTCCGCGAGGCCGTCGGCTCCTCGCTCGAGGGCGACCGCCGCACCTACCAGCAGGACCCCGCCAACCGCAGGGAATCGCTGCGCGAGCTGGAGCTGGACCTCGCCGAGGGCGCCGACATCGTGATGGTCAAGCCGGCCATGTCGTACCTGGACATCCTGCGCGACGTCGCCGACCGGTCGACGGTGCCGGTAGCGGCCTACCAGATCTCCGGCGAGTACGCGATGATCACCGCCGCCGCGCAGCGCGGCTGGATCGACCGCCGCGGCGCGGTGCTGGAATCGCTGGTCGGCATCCGCCGGGCGGGCGCGGACATCGTGCTCACCTACTGGGCGACCGAAGCCGCACACTGGTTGTCGTGACGAACTACCCGAGACCGATGGGCGTCGCGCCGTTCCCGCAGCGGCCGCCGATGCCCGAAGACATCCGTACGGCCCGCCAAGTGTGGTGGGGGATCATCGGATTCGGCGTGGTGCAGCTGGTCGGCACGGTGCTCACCTCGTTGCAGCAGCGCGACGAGCTCGACAAGCGGATGTTCGATCAGGGCAAGGCGGGCGACCCGAATTTCGCCATGGCCACCGCCGAACTGCTGGTCTCCCTGATGCTCGTCGGCATGGTGCTCGCCGGGCTCGCGCTGGCCGCGGGCGCGTTCGCGATCGTGCACCAGTTCGGCCGCGGCAAACTCTGGGCGCGCACGATCTTGACCGTCGTCGCGATCTGGCTGGTGCTCGGCGCGTTCGCGGCGCTGTTCGCGCTGGACGCGGTCACCGGCGTTGCCTCGCTCGTCGCGGGCGGCGCGGCGATCGTGCAGGGCGTGTTGGCCGGTGGCGCGCTGTATCTGAGCTACCGTCCCGAGTCGATCACCTACTTCCAGCCGAACCGCCGCTGAACGGATGACCGGGGCGTCACCGAATTTGTCGCCGTAGTACAGACATGTATGGTGAGGGTTGTCACAGTAGACATGGGAACCGGTAGTTATTGGTCATGCGTTGTCTTGCGTTGCGTGAGGGCGTCATCCAGTGGACTCCGGGAGATCGGAGGCATAGATGCGAGTGGTGATCCAACAGCCGCAGAGCATTCGGCGAGATTTGCTCGTCCTCAGCCTGCTGATCCTGTTCGGCGTGGTCACCGTCGCGGTCCTGCTGCTGCCGGGGCTGGTCGGCTGAATTCACCGGTGATGCGAGCCGGAGCCCCCCGCGATCCGATGGGTAGTGCGGCGTGAGCGACGGCGACGCGGTCTTCTTCGCGGAGCCGGGTGCGCGGTGGCGCGCGGTGCTCTACGGCCCCCTGCTCTGTCTCCTCGTCCTCGTGCTGGAGATGGTCACCTCCAGTCCGGTGCACTGGTTCGCGCTGATCTTCTGCGGGGCGCTGATCGCGGCTTTCGTTGCGCTGCAAGTGGTCGCGGGCCGCCGCCATGTCAGCGTCGAGTTGACCGGATCGACCCTGCGCCAAGGCGCCGAGACCCTGCCGCTGACCGGCATCGCGGGCGTGCTGCCGGAGCGCGACGAGCACTCGTGGAACGACGAGGACTGGGAGTCCGCGCGAGCGCTCGGCGAGCTGAGCGGCGTGCCGCGCAGGCGCAAGGGAATCGGCCTGCGGCTGCGCGACGGCGGACTCGTGCAGGCGTGGGCGCGCGATCACCGCGGCTTGCGCACCGCGCTCACCGCCGCGCTGTCCTCAGAGGGCGGCGAAGCCCTGCGATCCAAGACCGCCGAGGCGCAGGAATCGAAGAGCCCCGAGGCGCAGGAATCCAAGAGAGCCGGGGCGCAGGAATCCAAGAGCGCCGAGGTGCTGTCGTCCGAGGATGCCGCGGCGCTGCGATCCGAGCGTGCTGAGATGCCGGGGTCCGAGGGTGCCGCGGCGCTGTCCTCCGAACGTGGCGAAGCGCGGAAACCCGAGGGCACCGAGGAACGGCACGGCGAGAGCGGAGCGGACCGGTGAGACATGAGATGACTGTGGCGCTCGGCGAGGTCGGTGCGGCCGTCGCCGCGCTGGTGCTCGCGGTGCTGAGCTGGAACCGGGGGATCGTCACCACGGCGTTCGCGCCGCTCGGCGAGGTGCCCGGCTTCGAGGCGACCCGCTACAACGCGCCGTGGCTGGTGCTCGCGGCATTTCTGGTCGCCGTGGCGGGCCTGCTCGGTATCGACGCGGTGACCCGCGCGCTGCGGTCCGCCGCGAAGAAGTGAGGTAGTCGACCGAACCCGGTCACCACGCCGCGCCGCTGTTTCACCAGGGCCGTGGCGGGAACAACCACCTCATGAAGCCGACAATCCACGCGAAGAAGATCGCCATGGGGGTTGTGGCCGGTGGCCTGATCGGTGCGGCCGGTGCGGTACCGGCAGCCGCGGCGCCCGTCGAATACACCCCACCGCCGCCGGTGCCGGTGACGCCCGCGTTCACCGCGACCACACCACCGGGGCTGATGAAGCTGCTGCCCCCGCCGCTGGGCTGCCTCGTCGCCACGGGACTCGCGTTGTTCTGCGTGGGCATCACCTGAGCCGAGTATCTGAAACGAACCCGCTTCGAGAGCCGATACGCCTTGTGGCACACCGGCATTCGCCGGTGCGCTGGTCGAATGGAAGGTGTTGCTCGTGAAGGTTCTCGGTGCAAGGTTCGGTGCGGCCCTCGTCGCGTTCGCGGCGATCGGTTTGGCGGCCGCGCCCGCCATGGCCACCGACGCAGGGTTGCCCTTGGAGCCGACGGCTCCCGTCGCCGGTCTGGTGCCGGAGACCGGGTCGGCGGGCGCGCTGAACGGACTCATGTGCGCGTTGCAGTCGATGTCCGCCGCGGCTCCGTGCATCAACACGTAGTGCGCTGGGTCCCGAAACCGCTGTAGCCGAATGATTTACGCTCGCCCGCGGACTCCGGTTCCGCGGGCGAGTATTTTCGTTCAGTTCGTCCAGTTCTGATAGACGTCGAGAATTCGGCCGTTGCGGGTGCCGGGGGCGTTCACGTACATGGTCACCGTGCCATCGGGATGGCGTGCGGTCTCGGCGATCACCTGGCGCAGCGAGGCGTGCACCCCGCCGTTCTGGTCGCGCTGGATTTCGGTGTCCTTGTGCAGTCCCGCCCCGATCCGGTCCAGCGGCACGAACATCGTGACCACCGCGGGCACCGGACCGCCCGCTAGCGCGACCGTCTCCTCGTGGCTGAGCCGGACGCCGACGCGCCCCTGATCGGCGACCGGTACGGCCGCTGCGGCGGTTCCCGCGCCGAATACCGCTGTCGCGGTGGTGAATACGGCCAATGCTGCCGTGCTGACGAGCGTGAACCGCATGAAGAGCCTCCCGAGGGTAGCTGCTGCGACGACCAATCGAGATTACGGACGAGTCGCTCGATATCGCCGCAAACGCCCGCCCGGCGTGTTGTGTGGGATTGCGGCGCGCGTCACTCTCCTACACCCTGTCGTCGACCGGGTTCGCCGGGGCTGCGACACTGGAGGCCGTGAGTTCTTCTCCGCGCGTGACCAGGGCATCGGTGCCGGTTTCCGCTCAGCTCTTCGATCGGGCGAGTGCGGTGATCCCCGGCGGGGTCAACTCGCCGGTGCGGGCGTTCAAGTCGGTCGGCGGCACGCCGCGGTTCATCGCGTCCGCGAACGGATACACGCTCACCGACGCCGACGGCAACGACTACGTCGACCTGGTGTGCTCCTGGGGCCCGATGATTCTCGGGCACGCCCATCCCGCGGTCGTCGAGGCCGTGCAGCGTGCCGCGGTCGGCGGCTTGTCCTTCGGCGCGCCGACGGCAGCGGAGATCGAGCTCGCCGAGTTGATCGTCGAGCGCGTCGCGCCGGTCGAGCGGGTGCGGTTGGTGAACTCCGGCACCGAGGCCACCATGAGCGCGGTGCGTCTGGCGCGCGGCTATACGGGCCGCACCAAGATCATCAAGTTCAGCGGCTGCTACCACGGGCACGTCGACGCGCTGCTCGCCGACGCGGGCTCCGGTGTCGCGACGCTCGGGCTGCCCACCTCGCCAGGCGTCACGGGCGCGCAGGCGAGCGACACCATCGTGCTTCCGTACAACGACCTCGCGGCCGTGGCCGCTGCCTTCGCGGCGCATCCCGGCCAGATCGCCTGCGTGATCACCGAGGCCGCCGCGGGCAACATGGGCGCGGTCGCGCCGCAGCCCGGTTTCAACGAAGGATTGCGCGCGCTGACCGCCGAGCACGGCGCGCTGCTGATCATGGACGAGGTGATGACCGGGTTCCGGGTCAGTCGCTCCGGCTGGTTCGGCCGCGACGGCGTCGCCGGTGATCTCTACACCTTCGGCAAGGTGATGAGCGGCGGTCTACCCGCCGCCGCGTTCGGCGGACGCGCCGAAGTGATGAACCAGCTCGCCCCGCTCGGCCCCGTCTACCAGGCGGGCACGCTCTCGGGTAACCCCGTCGCCGTCGCCGCGGGCCTCGCCACGCTGCGCGCCGCCGACGACGCGGTCTACGCCGCGCTGGATCGCAACGCCGAACGGCTCGGCGGACTGCTCGCCGAGGCGCTCGGTGCGGCAGGGGTCGAGCATCAGGTCCAGTTCGCGGGCAATATGGTGAGCGTGTTCTTCTCCGACCGTCCGGTCACCGACTACGCCACCGCCAAGGCCAGCCAGACCTGGCGTTTCCCGGCCTTCTTCCACGCGCTGCTCGACGGCGGCGTGTACGCGCCGCCGAGCGCGTTCGAGGCGTGGTTCGTCTCCGCGGCGCTCGACGAGGACGCATTCGACCGAATCGCCGCAGCTCTGCCCGCCGCCGCGAACGCGGCCGCGGCCGCCACCCCCGAAGGATCCCGCGCGTGAGTTCCGACCACGACCAGCCCGGCGCCGCCCGCCGCGAACTACCGAACAACCCAGACGACACCACCGACGTTCCGCCGAACGTCGACTCGCCGTTCAGCGAGGCCGAGGCCGTCGGCGCGCTCACCGAGGCCGACATCGCCGAGGAAGCCGCCGCCCGCGCCTCGGCATCGGCGGCCGCCGCTGCCGAACCCGTCTCGCCGGTCGACGAGGTCGTCGCGGATGCGCCCGCTTCGACCCAAGTCGAGACCGCCGAGCTCGACGCCGCCGAGACTGTGACCGAGACCGACGAGCTCGCTGCCGCCGACGCCGCCGCCGAGGCCGAGAGTGCTGCCGCCGACGTGAACAACGCCGCCGAGGCCGAGAGTGCTGCCGCCGACGCCGCCGCCGAGAGCTCCGCCGCCGACGCGAACACCGCTGGCGAAGTTCAGAACACCGTCGTCGATGCGGCCGCCGTGCCTGCGATCGAAAACGATTCGGCCGCAGCCGAGAATGCCGCCGTCGGCGCGGATTCCGCATCCGAGCCGCCCGCGACCGAGATCGCCGCCGAGATGACCGCGACCCAAGCGGTCGCCGACGAGCCGCCCGCCGTCGCGGCCAAGGACGCCGAAACGACCGCGCGCGTCACCACCAAGCCCCGCTCCGCGGAACCCGAGCTCGAGGCGAGCCCCGACGTCGAGACCATCGTGCACGTCCTGCGGCACGGCGAGGTGCACAACCCGAAGGGCATCCTCTACGGCCGCCTGCCCGGTTTCAGCCTGTCCGTCGCCGGTCGGGCGCAGGCGGGCGCGGTCGCGCGGGCGCTGTCCGATCACGACATCGCCGTGGTCATCGCCTCCCCGTTGCAGCGCGCGCAGGAGACCGCGGCGCCGATCGCCGAGCAGCACGGCGTGCTCGTGCGCACCGACGAGAACCTCATCGAGGCGGGCAACACCTTCGAGGGCCTGCGCGTGTCCGTCGGCGACGGCGCGCTGCGCAAGCCGCGGCACTGGTGGAAGCTGCGCGATCCGTTCACCCCGTCCTGGGGCGAGCCGTACCTGCAGATCGCCCACCGGATGCTGGCTGCGGTGAACAAGGCTCGGGTCGAGGCGGCCGGGCGCGAGGCGGTGCTCGTCTCGCACCAGCTGCCGGTCTGGACGCTGCGCCGGTTCCTACAGGGCCAGCGGCTCTGGCACGACCCGCGCACAAGGCAGTGCTCGCTCGCCTCGCTGACCTCGCTGGTCTACCAGGGCGACACGCTGGTCGACATCGTCTACTCCGAGCCCGCGGGCGGTTCGGATCCCACGGTGCACGGCGCATGATTCGCTCCACCGCGTCACTCGCGACAACCCGGCCCGCCTCCGCACGGAAGGCGGCCGGGCGGGTCGTGCCGGTGCTCCTCGCGTGCGTGGCCCTTGTCGCCGCGCTCGCCGGCTGCTCGACCGGATCTGACGCGGTGGCCACCGGCGGCACCTTCGAGTTCGTCTCGCCCGGCGGCAAGACCGACATCTACTACAACCCGCCCGCCGCCCGCGGCACCATCGGCGAGTTGTCGGGGCCGGATCTGATGACCGAGGGCAAGACCATCTCGGTCGCCGACTTCCCCGGCCAGGTGGTCGTGATCAACCTGTGGGGCCAGTGGTGCGGGCCGTGCCGGGCCGAGGCGCCCGCGCTGGAGCAGGTCTACGAGGCCACCAAGGACAAGGGCGTCGCCTTCCTCGGCATCAATGTCCGCGACCCGCAGCGGGACAAGGCGCAGGACTTCGTCACCGACAACAAGGTCGGCTACCCGTCCATCTACGACCCGTCCATGCGAACCCTGCTCGCGCTCGGCGGCAACTTCCCGACCAGCGTCATCCCGACCACCCTCGTGCTGGACCGGCAGCACCGCGTCGCGGCCGTCTACCTGCGGTCGCTGATCGCGGACGACTTGCGGCCGATCGTCGAAACGCTCGCAGGGGAGGCTCAGCAGTGACGCGGCGGTGCGTGCGGTGATGGTGCTCGCGAGCGTGGGAGATTCGTTCCAGCAGACAGCGGCGACCGGGCCGCTGCTGCTGGCGCTCGGCGCGTGCCTGCTCGCCGGGCTGGTGTCGTTCGCGTCGCCGTGCGTTGTTCCGCTGGTGCCCGGCTACCTGTCTTATCTGGCCGGTCTGGTCGGTGCGGAGGCTCCGCCCGCGACCGCGGAGTCCGCGAAGAGCCGGTCGGCGGTCGCGCTCGCGCAGCGCGGCGCGAAGTTGCGCGTCGCCGGAGCGGCCGGACTGTTCGTCGCCGGGTTCACCGTGGTCTTCGTGCTCGCGACGGCCACCGTGTTCGGCGTCATCCAGACCCTCAACGTGAATCGCGAACTGCTGCAACGAGTCGGCGGCGTGGTCACGATTCTGATGGGTCTGGTGTTCGTCGGTCTTGTGCCCGCGCTGCAGCGCGATACCAGGATGGAACCGCGCCGCCTGACCAGCATCGTCGGCGCGCCGCTGCTCGGCGGCGTCTTCGCGCTCGGCTGGACGCCGTGTCTCGGACCGACCCTTTCCGGCGTGATGGCGGTGGCCGCGGGCACCGAGGGCACCACCGCGGTACGCGGCGTCGCGCTCATCGTCGCGTACTGCCTCGGGCTCGGTCTGCCGTTCGTGATCCTTGCCTTCGGCTCGGCAGGCGCGCTGCGCGGCGTCGGCTGGCTGCGCCGCAATTCGCGAAACATCCAGATCGTCGGGGGCATCCTGCTCGTGGCCGTCGGCGTCGCGCTGGTCACCGGGGCGTGGGATCAGTTCGTGGCCTGGGTGCGCGACGCGTTCGTCTCCGAGGTGACCCTGCCGATATGACCGTGGCCGACCATCCCGTGACCGAATCCGCATCGCCCCGCCCGCCCCGCCAGTCGCTGCCGGGACGCGCATGGGCGCTGGTGCGCAACACCTGGCGCGGCCTGACCAGCATGCGCACCGCGCTGGTTCTGCTGTTCCTGCTCGCCTTGGCCGCGATCCCCGGCGCGCTGCTGCCGCAGCGGAACCTGAACGAGCAGAAGGTCAGAGAGTACATCGCCGACCGTCCGACGCTCGGGCCGTGGATGGACCGGTTCGAGCTGTTCGACGTGTTCTCCAGCTTCTGGTTCACGGCCGTCTACGTGCTGCTGTTCGTCTCGCTGGTCGGCTGCATCCTGCCGCGCACCTTCGATCACTACAAGGCGCTGCGCACCCCGCCGGTCCGCGCGCCGCGCAACCTGGCCCGGTTGCCGCACCACTATTCGGGGGAATCGACGAGCAGCCCCGAGGCGCTGATCGAGCACGCGCGCGGTCAGCTGCGCGGCTGGCGCACCGAGGTGCGGCCGGGTAACCGCGAGGGCGAGCTCACCCTCTCCGGTGAGAAGGGCTACACCCGCGAATTCGGCAACCTGGTGTTCCACCTGGCGCTGGTCTGCCTGCTGGTGGCCATCGCCGTCGGCAAGCTCTTCGGTTACGAGGGCTCCGTCATCGTGATCGCCAACAACGGTCCGGGTTTCTGCACCACCTCGCCCGCGGTGTTCGACTCCTTCCGCGCCGGCAACGTCAACGACGGCACCGGCATGACGCCGATCTGCGTGCGCGTCAAGGACTTCGAGGCCGACTACCTGCGCACCGGTCAGGCCGAGATGTTCACCTCGAACATCAGCTACCAGGCCGGATCGGATCTGACGACCGACACCTGGCGCGAGGCCACCCTCCGGGTCAACCACCCGCTTCGCGTCGAAGGCGACCGTCTCTACCTGCAAGGCCACGGCTACGCGCCGACCTTCACGGTCACCTTCCCGAACGGCCAGACCAGGACCGAGACCATCCAGTGGCGGCCCGACGACGCGCAGACCTTCCTGTCCAGCGGCGTGCTGCGCATCGACCCGCCCGGCGGCATGTACGCCACCGACGAGGAGCGCCGCAAGAACCAGATCGCCATCGAGGGCCTGTTCGCGCCGACCGCCATGTTCCACGGCAGCCTGCTGACCTCGGTGTTCCCGAGCATGGACGACCCGGCCGTCGCGGTGGACATCTACCGTGGCGACACCGGCTTGGACACCGGACGCTCGCAGGACCTGTTCTCGCTGGACCAGGAGATGGTGAAGCAGGGACGGCTGACCAAGGAGGCGCGGGTCAACCTGCGCCCCGGCGAATCGACGACGCTGCCCAACGGCACCAAGGTGACCTTCGACGGCGCCCACGAATTCGTGAACCTGCAGGTCTCGCACGACCCGGCGCAGCAGTGGGTGCTGGTGAGCGCGCTTGCCATGATGGCGGGCTTGCTGGTGTCGCTGCTGGTGAAGCGGCGGCGGATCTGGGTGCGGGTCTACCCGGCCGAGGACGCTGCCGGTACCGTTGAGAAACGACGCACTGTAGTAGAGATGGGCGGGCTCGCCAGAACCGATCAGGCAGGCTGGGGCGGCGAATTCGACCGGCTCCGCGCGCGCCTGCTGGAGGCTGCGGGCGACGACGTGAAGACCGACCGCGCACGCACGGGAGAGTGAACATGCCGATCGACGAGACCCTCGCCGGGTACAGCAACCTCGCCTTCAAATCGGCGTTCGTCATCTACGTGCTCGCGCTCGGCCTGCTGATCGCGCAGTACGCGTCGGTGCAGACGCGCAAGGCCGAGGCGCGCGAACTCGTCACCGTCGGCGGCGGCGCCGGACCGGGCGTACCGGGCAAACTGGCGCCTCCGCCGCGCCGCTCGCGCGCCGAACAGTTCGGCAACATGGCCTTCGCCGTGCTGCTCGTCGGCATCTTCTCGCACCTGGCCTCGATCGTGTTGCGCGGCTTCGCGACCCACCGCTTCCCGCTCGGCAACATGTACGAGTTCATCACCATGGCGTGCGCCGCGGCGCTGATCGTCGGGCTCGGGTTCCTGTACGAGCAGAAGTTCCGCGCCATGTGGGTGTTCCTGCTCGCGCCGGTGCTCGTCCTGATGTTCCTTGCCGGGCAGGTCCTCTACGCCGACGCCGCTCCGGTGGTGCCCGCGCTGAAGTCGTTCTGGCTGCCCATTCACGTCACCGTGGTGAGCGTCGGCAGCGGCATCTTCCTGCTCTCCGGCGTCGCCAGCCTGCTCTTCCTGTACCGGATCCGCCAGCCCGAGGGCCAGGAGTCCGACAACCTGCTCGGCAAGATCGCCCGCCGTCTGCCCGACGCCCGCGCCCTCGACCGCCTCGCCTACAAGACCACCATCATCGGCTTCCCGCTCTTCGGCGCAGGCGTCATCCTCGGCGCCGTCTGGGCCGAAGCCGCCTGGGGCCGCTTCTGGGGCTGGGACCCCAAGGAAACCTGCTCCTTCATCGCGTGGGTCCTCTACGCCGCCTACCTGCACGCCCGCGCCACCTCCGGTTGGCGCGACACCAAAGCGGCCTGGATCAACATCGCCGGCTTCGTCGCGATGCTCTTCAACCTCTTCATCATCAACATCGTCATCTCGGGTCTGCACTCGTACGCCGGGCTGAACTGATAGGGCGTGACCAGCGCATGGGCGATCACGAGCTCGGCCGACGCGGCGGCCTGCTGTGGGGCCTGTCGGAACTACACTGATCACTATGCGCGCCACTCATGAGGAACTCGTCCGGCTGGCTGAAGCCGTGCCCGATGATCAGGTGCAGGCCGCGACGGCGTTCCTTCGTCAGCTCGTGCGGCCGACGACTCGTCGTCAGTTCAGTTGCACAGGAACGCTCAGCGGAGAGCCTGACCTGGCGGAACGGGCGAAAGAGATCGTTCGGGAAGAACTCGACCGGGGCACGGCTGAGTGATCGTTGTCGACACGGGGCCGATCGTGGCCCTGATGAACAGCCGTGACAATCTGCATGTGGTTTGCCGGGATCTGCTCGAGAACGCTCCCGGCCCGCTGCTCGTGCCCGCACCCGTATTCACCGAGGTGTGCATCCTGTTGGAGAGCCGTCGCGGCACCGCGACCGAGCTCAAGTTCGTTCGGGATGTGGCCAACGGGCTGTTCACGGTCGTTGAGATGACGTCCGCGGACCTCGAGCGGATTTGTGAACTCCTGGGCAAGTACGCCGATCTGCCGCTCGGCACGGTGGACGCCTCCGTTGTGGCTGTGGCCGAACGATTCCCGGTCACCGCCGTCGCCACGCTGGACCGCAAGCACTTCTCCATCGTCCAGTCGAAGGCCGGTCAGCTGCTGCTCGTGCCGTGACTTCGCGGCACGTAGGTCATTCATCCGCCGGCCTGAACTGACCGGCGTCGCATAGCGCCTTCCAGAAGATGGGCGCTATCGCCATGCTCTCGGACCGATCGAAATGCTGGAATCGGCGTGATCTCGGTGGTGGTGAGTCCGGTTCGTCCGGGCTTGCTGGACGGCGTCGAGATGTGTGGGTGGCGGCGAACGCAGGGGGCGTTCGTGGCCTGCTCGTCCGTTGGGTAATCCTCCTGGACCAGGGGAAATTCAGGGCCCCGCGGCGGTCTTCGCATTTCGCGGCAGCGGCAGTGACGGAATGTGCTAGGAAATTGCCGGGCAACGACGTCGAATCCAAAAACCTTGTCCCCCAATCGGTTCCCGATTGTTCACTATCTCACAAGAGTTGCTTTGCCGATCTTGCAGCGGCTACCAATAGGGCGTTCACATCGCACGACACGACGTTCGATTCGTCCACGTGGGGGGTGGTCGGGGGTCGGGAGGGAGAAATGATTTCAATGTTGCATCGCGCTGCCATGCGGGTCGGTCGGAAGGCGCTCATCGGGGCGCTGCCGCTGGTCGTGGCGACTACGTTCGCGGGGGCCGGGGCCGCGTCGGCCGATAGCCACGCCGATCAGCAGGCACGGTTGGCCTCGGCGATCTCGACGTCGGAGTCGGCCGGCGAGCTCGGGTTCCGCACCACGGTCGCGCCGGACCTGAGCACCGTCTCGGCGACGCTGGACGCCGGAACGTTCCAGCTGGGGGACACCTCGATCAAGGTCGTGGACAAGGCGGGCGCGGCGGTTTCCGAGCTGCCGCTCGAGCTGGCCATGCCGTCCGGCGCCAAGATCGCCTTGGACGCCGAGGTGTCCGACGACGGTCGCGCACTGTCGGTGAAGACTCCCGAAGTCTCGGCCGCGACGGGCGCCGAGCTGAAGGACATCGCGACCAACCCGCACGCGCAGTACCCGGATCCGGTCATGAACGGTGCGGCCGCGGGCGCGGGCGCCGGTGCTGTCCTCGCCCTGATCACCTGCATCCCGACCGTGGCGGCCTTCGTTGTCGGTTACATCGCGTGTGCCGCGGTCTGGGGGGTGTCCACCGCCGTCATCGGCGCCGTCATCGGCGCCCTCGTCGGCACGGCCATGCCCGACGTCATCCCGCAGGTCCTGCCCTGACACCCAGCGGCTGACCGAATCCAAGAAGGGCCTTGCGGCGGACACGATCCGCCGCAGGGCTCTTCTTCTTGCTCGATCCTTCTTGATCATTCGCCTGCTCGACCGCGCTTTCGCCGGAAGGTCTAATCTGTAGAGAAGTCAGGCCCGTGCTGGAAGGAAGGACAACGTGAGTGTCGCCCACGAACACACCTTCGGTCCATACACGGTCTATGACCTCGATGCCCTGCCCGACGAGGGCAAGGGATACGAGCTCGCCGACGGTTGGTTGATCCCGTTGTCGCCGAGCCCGCGGCACGACATGGCCGCCGATATTCTGCGTGACCTGCTCCGCTCGGCCGCTCGAGCCGCGGGTGCACACGTCTATGTTCAGGCGCCGATGGATATCTCGACGCCCGCCGGAATTCGCAAGCCCGACGTCGGCGTGCTCGACCGTGACGCCGCTCGCGCCGCTCACGAGCAGAACGCTCGAACCTTCTACGGGCGCGATGTGCTGCTCGCCGCCGAGATCGTTTCCCGCCGCAGCGGTAGCGAGCAGGTCGACCGGGTCGACAAGGTCATCGACTATGCCCACACGGGTATCGAGCACTACTGGATCATCGATCTCGAGCCGCGCCCCCGGGTCGAGCTCTACCGACTCCGTGAATCCGCTTACGAGTGTGTGGGCACCGTCTACGCGGGACATCGGCTCGATGTCGAAAAGCCGTTCCCCATCGCGTTCGATCCCGCCGAACTCCTGGACGTCGACCAAGACTGGTAGCGGACCGCGACCGCGCACTGCTGTCACTTGCGATTGCGGCTGGATCAAGGTTGTTCTGGCTAGTCTGCATTGGTGGTCGCAATCATCCGGCTCGATGCCGCCGAGGCCCGCAAGTGGGCGTGGGGCCTACTAGGCCAGAACCGTCGTCGACGGCTCACAATCGAACTGCTGGCTCATGACAACGCGGACCTGACCGATTTCCTTCCGGTCACCGCAGTCTTTGTCGCACAACGGGATAGCCTGTACGAAACCCCGTACAGGCAGTGGGTTCTTCGCGGCGTAGACGCGTCGGATGCGGTCGTGATTGCTGTCGGTCGGCTGAAGGCAGGAAGGAAGCAAACACCCGTCGACTGGATTCATTCCGTCGATCCGATCGGCCCGCTCAGAAGTCCCTTCGCGCTGAAAGAACTTGTGACGGGATCGGGATCTGCGCATCCACTGCGCCCGATCATTGCTTCTGAACGACGCGTCGTTCGGTTGCGGGACTGGGACAGCGCGGGGTTCTTGCAGGCGCTACTCAGCAGATGCAACGAGGTGGATCGTGCCGATGTCAAACGGGTGATACAGGCGTCGAGCCCAAGGTTGCACTCTAGTCAGGTATCCGATGTACTTGCGCAAGAGCGCGATGCGACGATCACCGCGATGAAAGTATCGGGAGTAGTCGACAACCTCGAGGAGTTGCGCAGCGTCCCTGACGACGATAGCGATCCCGCCCCTTTTCTTGGGCGGGTGCTGGCCGCCCGGCGCGAAAATTCGGGCGGGTACGTGGACGCGTCCGCAATTCATCAGCTTGAAGACTCGATCATCGCGGCAGACGCACGGCAGATTTTCGATTGGGTTGGCCAACAAACGGACCATGCAGCGGCGATGGTGTTCACTAACGCAAACGGGCGTCAGCTCACGGTGATCAACGCCAACCGCCTTGGGATCGAGGCAGCGCTAGGTGCTGATTTGGTCTACTACAACAAACACTGCCGCGCGTACGTTCTGGTGCAGTACAAGATGTTGTCGGCGGAAGGCAGCCGGGTCGAGATGTCGAACTGGCGCTACCGGCCGGATGCAAGGTTCCGGGCTCAACTCGAACGGATGATGCGCGTTGAGAATCACCAACGGCAGCAAGACAATTCGGCGCTAGGACACCTTGCGTATCGCCTTGGTCCGCCTCTGACGTACTTCAAGTTTTGTCGACACGATGCTGGACTGGACAGTGGAACCAGACTCATGACTGGCTCGTACGTGCCGACGGACTATGTGAAGATGCTGATCGAAGCGATGAGTGGTCCGAAAGGCGGCGCTGTCCTCGATGCTGGCGGGATACGGGAACGAGCGCTGGACAACAATGCCTTCATTTCACTTGTGCGCACGTCCTTGATCGGGTCCAGCGGCGCTACCACCGACGAATTGTGTCGGGTACTCGCGGAGTCGTTGCAGGGAGATCGCAGTGTGGTGTTCGCTATGCCCGCCGCAGGACCTGACATGTGAACCACAGGCACTAGATCGAGCTTTCCGGAGCCCATACCTGACTGAACTACTGATTGCTTGCGCGACGGCATACCTAGCTGAGCTGCTGCCACAGCATGGCCCTGGGCGCCTCTAACCGGGGCGAACAGCCGCCGCGCCAGTCGCCCGCCCACGCGCAAATATGCAGAAGGAGGCCCGCGGCTCGGTCCGTACTGTCTAGCGGGTGCAGCGTCGGGCGATGCTGGCCGTCTCCGGGCGACGGCGTTAGCTGTGCGAGACTGCCGATATGTCGAGGCTTCGGGTTGCGGTGTTGGCGTCGGGTAGGGGATCGAATTTGCGTGCGCTGCACAAGGCTTCGCTGGAGGGGGAGGCGCGGTTCGGGGTGAGCCTGGTGATCGGGAACAACAGTGCCGCGGGGGCAATGGAGTATGCGCGGGAGGTGGGGATCCCCGCGGTGCATCTGTCCGGGCGGACGCATCCGGATCCCGACGAGCTGGATGAGGCGATGCGGGCGGCGCTCGTCGCGCACGGTACGGGTCTGGTCGTGACGGCCGGATACATGAAGAAGCTCGGGCCGCGAACGCGCCGGGAGTTCGACTCGCGCATCATCAACGTCCACCCGGCGCTGCTGCCGCGACACGGCGGGAAAGGCATGTACGGCAACGCTGTTCACGAGGCGGTGCTCGCCGCTGGCGATCAGGTGTCCGGCGCGACAGTGCACTTCGTGACCGAGGAATACGACGCGGGCGCGATCATCGCGCAGAGCGAGGTGCCGGTACTGGCCGACGACACCCCCGAGTCGCTGGCCGAGCGAGTCCTGGCCGCCGAACACCTGCTGCTTCCGACGGTCGTCCAAATCATCGCGACCCGCGACGCCGCACCGGTCGAACTCTGAGAGTCCAGTCGGACATCGACCCCGCCTCCACTGTGGCAGGATCGGCCGGGTGAGTGGGGAGAACGCCTCGGGGGCGGAGCAGTCTTGGCCCGATCGGTGGCGATGGGACGAGAAGCGGGCGCGAGACTACGAACGCCGCGGCTGGGCGGGCGTGTGGGTCGAGGAGACCGAGCACGACGGCCTGCGAGAATCCGGGCTATTTCTGGCGATGAGCAAGCCGCACAAGGTGTTCGGCGTGCTGGCGGCGATTGTCGGCATGGTTCTGCTCGCGGTCGCCGGAGGGAACGCGGTCGCCGCGGTCGTCGAGCGCACCTGGTTCGGCCTGGGGGCTTTGGTGGTCGTCGGCCCGCTCGGCGTGGTGGCGTTGCTGTTCGCGTACCTGATTCTGCGCGGACGTCGTGGTGTCGTACCCGGACTTCTCGTCACGCCGACTCGGATCCTCTTTCGCGACAACGCGGGCGAGGTCTTCGCGATCCCGTGGCGGGACGTCTCGCGAATCGAGGCGCGCATCCTGAAACAAGGCGCGGGCACCTACTTCAACCTCATCGCGATCGAAGCGGATCCGACCGCTGAGGTTTGGGAGTCCGTCAACCCCACTCTCCGGCGACTGGCGCGCAAACGCGACGATCGCGCCCTGGTGAAGGTGCAGGACAAAGGCCTGCTGATGAACCCGCTGATCGCGTACCACCTGCTGCGGCACTACTTGGCGAATCCCGAGCAGCGTCGCGACATCTGCCGGGCGGCACCGGTCGATCAGCGCTGACACCGCGCCGGTCGGACACTGAAGCCGCGCACTGTCGGTACGCGCCGAGGAGCCGCACGTTCGGAAGGATGGCGGGCTCGACGGCCGCGATCCACCGACCGGCGCGTGTCTCGGGGGATGAACAGGTCAGCCGGACGCGACGCTACCGCCCCCGTAGCACCGGCCCGTTCAGCGCTCGGTGGTCCCGTCCCCGTCGGGATGCTCCTGCCGCGAGATCCGCCACAGGAACTCGGGGTCGTCGTCGGGTCCGAGAATCCGCTTGCGCTGGGGTGAACGTGGAGTCCATCCACCCTCCCGCACGGGGCCGAACGCCTTCCAGCACAACACCGCGACAGCCACAATGGCGATGAGTGCCAACAGGTACGTCACGTTCGCTCACCTCCTGCTATCGAGGGTAGCCGTGCGCGACGTCGGAGCACACCGCGGAGACGAAATAGCTCGACATGACCGGGCGCGGGCATCGAAGCCCGCGCCTCGGCCGGTCGTTCAGCGGGTGGGGGTTGCTTCCGTGGTCAGCGACTTCAGCAACTGGAGCACCTCGGATTCCCGGAATCGGCGATGCCCGCCCGGCGTGCGCAGCGAGCCGAGGCGCCCGGCGTGGGCCCAACGAGTGACGGTCTTCGGGTCGACGTGGAACAGGGCAGCCACTTGGCCGGGTGTCAGCAGAGTGTCCTGGCCGCCGACGGTGATCGCAGTCATAGCAAACCTCTCCGTTCTCGACAGTTCCCTCATCAGATGAGCGCCATCGTTGCACCCCGACCCCTAGGTACGCGAACCACCTACAGTTGGTAAAGGCGAAGTAATGGACAAAAAGGATCGGCGTCCGACCTCGGGAACGGGAGTGGGCCGAGGGCGAGCAACAGCTTCGCATACCCTGGTTCTCGTGAGCGACTCCACTCGTCCGGACGGTGCATCGTCCCAGCCCACCGCGCGTCCCGGCCGCAGGCTGGCCGTGAACCTGGCGCTGTACACCCTGGCCAGGCTCGCGCTCGTCGCGGCGATCACCGCGCTGATCTGGCTGGCCGCGCGCCTGATCTCGGTGGAGATCCCGATCATCGTTGCCGCGCTGTTCGCGCTGATCATCGCGATGCCGCTGTCGCTGACGCTGTTCAAGAAGCTGCGCGCCAAGGTCAACGAGGACATCGCGGTGGTCGACGAGAAGCGCCGCAGGGACAAGGCGCAATTGCGCGCGCGCCTACGGGGTGAGGACGGGCCCGAGGCGGGCAAGTGAAGTACTGCGATCGCAGCGCCCCGCGCGACTGGGTCGACAACGCGGTGCGGCTGATCGACGCCGACGCCCAGCGCTCCGCCGACACGCATCTGCTGCGCTATCCGCTGCCGGTCGAGTGGAACATCCAGCTCTACCTCAAGGACGAGTCCACCCACATCACCGGCAGCCTCAAGCATCGCCTGGCCCGTTCGCTGTTCCTCTACGCGATCTGCAACGGCTGGGTTACCGAGGGCACCACGGTGGTGGAGGCGTCCTCCGGCTCGACCGCGGTGAGCGAGGCCTATTTCGCCAAGCTGCTCGGTCTGGAGTTCGTGGCGGTGATGCCGGCGAGCACGTCGCCGCAGAAGGTCGCGCTGATCGAAGCGCAGGGTGGCCGTTGCCATTTCGTGCAGCGTCCGCCGGACATGTACACCGAGGCGGCGCGCCTGGCCGCCGAATGCGGCGGCCACTACATGGACCAGTTCACCCACGCCGAGCGGGCCACCGACTGGCGCGGCAACAACAACATCGCCGAGTCCATCTTCGAGCAGATGACGCTGGAGACGCACCCCGTGCCGGAGTGGATCGTGGCCGGAGCGGGCACCGGCGGCACCAGCGCCACCATCGGTCGCTACATCCGCTACCGCAGGCACGCGACCAAGCTGGCCGTCGTCGATCCGGAGAACTCCGCTTTCTACGGCGGCTACGAGACCGGCGACGCCGGCTATCAGACGGGCATGCCCTCGCGGATCGAAGGAATCGGCCGCCCTCGGGTGGAGCCCTCGTTCGTCGGGCAGGTGGTGGACCGGATGATCGAGGTCCCCGACGTCGCCTCCATCGCCGCCATGCGGCACGCCAGCCGGCTGCTCGGCCGCCGCGTCGGCGGGTCGACCGGCACCAATCTGTGGGGCGTGTTCCACCTGATCTCGAAAATGCTCGCCGCTGGACGCAGCGGCAGCGTGGTCACCCTGCTTTGCGACGGCGGAGATCGTTACGCGGGAACGTATTTCGATGACGAGTGGGTCACCGCGCAGGGCATGAGCCTTGCCGAGCCGACGGCCGTCCTCGACGAATTCCACGCCACCGGTATCTGGAACGGTTAGGCAGCCCCCCGGCCGTCGCGCATCCCGCCGCGTTCCTCCCATAGCGAAAAGCCGGTGCCGCATGTCTGTTGTCGTCAATTTTTGTTGACACGGGTCCGTTGCGTCAATCAAAATTGACGACATGACTGAGGCAACCACCCTGGCGGCCGCCGCGGGCAGTCCCGACCCCAAAGTCGGGCTGCGCGCCGTGCTCGCACTGCGTCGGCTGCTCGAACGGCTGGAGGCGATCCAGGTGACCAACGCCCGCGCGCAGGGCTGGTCCTGGCAGGCGATCGCCGACGCGCTCGAGGTCAGCAAACAGGCGGTCCACCAGAAGTACAACCGGAAAGGCAGGGGCTGATGTTCGAACGGTTCAGCAGGGCGGCGCGGACGGCCGTGGTGATCGCGCAGGAAGACGCTCGCGAGCTGCGGTCGCCGACCATCGAGGTCGAGCACGTGCTGCTCGGTCTGCTCGCGCAGGGCGAACCCGAGCTGAAGGCGCTACTCGCCGAAGCCGGTCTCACCCATGAAAGTGCGCGCAGCGCGTTGAGCGCCAAGGGGCGCGGCGAGCCGCTCGGTCCCGAGGACGCGGAGGCGCTGCGCTCAATCGGCATCGACCTGGACGCGGTCCGCGAATCACTGGAGGCGGGCTTCGGCGCGGACGCGCTGGACCGGCCGGTGCCGGAGGAGCGGCGCGGGTTCTTCGGACGTTCCCGGTGGAGCGGCAACCACATCCCGTTCACCAAGGACGCGAAGAAGGTGCTCGAGCTCTCGCTGCGAGAAGCCCTCGCGCGCAAAGACAAGAGCATCGAGTCGGGACACGTGCTTCTCGGCATCCTGCGCGCGCCGAATCAGACCACCGTCGGGCTGTTCGGCGGTTCCGGCCCGATCCAGGACCTGCGACCGAAGGTGCACGCGTTGCTCGACCGCGCCGCCTAACGCGTCACGAAAAATGTTTCTCCCCAGCGGCGGCCGGTGCGCGCACTTAGCATGTGCGCATGCAGCTAGTGCTTCGCTTGATCATCAACGCGGTCGCCATCTGGTTGGCCGCCGCCTGGGTGAGTGGTATCGACATCCTCAGCCCAGAGGAGAACGGCACCGCGGGAAAGGTTGTCGTCGCGCTCATCATCGCGGCCATCTTCACCGTGGTCAACGCGCTGGTGAAGCCGCTCGTGAAGCTGCTGTCGCTGCCACTGATCATGCTGACCCTCGGCCTGTTCCTGCTCCTGATCAACGCCTTGATGCTCTGGCTCACCGCGGAGATCACCGAACTCGCCGAAACCACCGACTTCGGCCTGGTGGTGGACGGTTTCTGGGCCGCGGTCCTCGGCGGCATCATCATCTCGCTGGTGAACTGGGTGCTCGGAGTCCTCGTCCCCGACAACGACTGACCCGAGAGCTTCGGCCGCTGGCATCGACCGGCTCGGCCAAATGGCTCAGAACACCAGTGTCATTCCGCCCGCCCGGTGCAGATGGGCGCGGAACCGACGGCTGGCCGCCGGGTAAACCGCAGTGCGCGTCCGGGTCCCACAAAAGCATTGCACGCGACACAAAGCCGGTGCCTATGTGAGGCGTATGAAAGCTGTGTGGGCCTGACGCAAGAGGGCGTGCAATCGCGGTGCAAGGGCCGTGCAAGTGGGGCCCGAGAGAGTTCGGGGTATGAATTCTTTCGCACCACATGTGGCGCTCGCAGTCGAGGCGGACGCGCTGGTCAAGGTGTTCGGGGAGCAGCGGGCCGTGGACGGGGTGAGTCTCGCGGTGCCGCAGGGCTCGGTGTACGGGGTGCTCGGGCCGAACGGCGCGGGCAAGACCACCACCATCCGGATGCTCTCGACGCTGCTGCGCCCCGACGGCGGGCGGGCCAGGATCTTCGGCCACGACGTGGTCGCCGAACCGACCGCGGTCCGGTCGCTGCTCGGGCTCACCGGCCAGTACGCCTCGGTCGACGAGGATCTGACCGCCACCGAGAACCTGATCGTCTTCTCCCGCCTGCTCGGCATGAGCCGGGCCGAATCGCGGCGTAAGGCAAGCGAACTGCTCGAGGAGTTCGACCTCGTCGAGGCGGCGAACAAGCCGCTGAAGAACTTCTCCGGCGGTATGCGCCGCCGCCTCGACCTCGCGGCCAGCCTGATCGCCACCCCGCCGCTGCTGTTCCTCGACGAACCGACCACCGGTCTCGATCCGCGCACCCGCGCGCAGATGTGGGACACCATCCGCCGTCTGGTCCGCGAGGGCGCGACGGTGCTGCTCACCACCCAGTACCTGGACGAGGCCGATCAGCTGGCCGACCGGATCGCCGTGATCGACCACGGCAAGGTGATCGCCGACGGTACCGCCGACGAACTCAAGGCCTCGGTCGGCGGCTCCTCGCTGCACCTGACCCTGATCGATCGGGACCAGCTCGCCGAAGCCCGCCGCATCGTCGGCGATTTCCTCGGCGTCGACGCCCAGATCACCCCGGAGGCAGGCCGACTCACCGCGCCGCTTCCGGACGCGAGCGTCACCACCGACCTGCTGATCCGGCTGCGCGAATGGGACGTCGCGATCGACGAGATCACCGTGAGCAAGCCGAGCCTGGACGAGGTCTTCCTGACCATCACCGGCCACCCGGCCGACGACGACGAACGGAGCGCGGCATGACGACACTGACCGCACCATCGACCGGCCGCACCGCGAAGCCGACCCGAATCCCCGAGGCGCACAACCGCATCGGCGTCCGCCAGACGGTATCCACCTCGCTGACGATGGCCTACCGCGGCATCCTCAAGATCAAGCACAAGCCCGAGCAGCTGTTCGACGTGACGATCCAGCCGATCCTGTTCACGGCGCTGTTCACCTACATCTTCGGCGGCGCCATCGCGGGCAATGTGCACGACTACCTGCCCATCCTCATCCCGGGCATCCTGGTGCAGACCGTGGTGCTCACCTCCGTGGTCACCGGCACCCAGCTGCGCGAGGACATGGACAAAGGCGTCTTCGATCGCTTCAAATCCCTTCCGATCGCGCGCATCTCGGCGCTCGCCGGTGCGCTGATCGCCGACATGGTGCGCTACGGCATCGCCACCCTGCTCACCGTGATCGTCGGTCTGTGCCTCGGCTACCGTCCTGGCGGCGGTGTGCTCGGCGTGCTGGCCGCCGCGGTGGTCATCGTGCTGTGTTCCTTTGCGATCAGCTGGATCTGGGCGCTGGTCGGCGTCACCGGCAAGAGCGCGGCCTCGGTGCAGGGCATTTCGATGATGGTGATGTTCCCGCTGACCTTCATGTCCGGCGCGTTCGCCCCGGTGAGCACGATGCCGGGCTGGATGCAGGCCATCGACCACGCGAACCCGGTGTACTACATGGTCAACACGTGCCGAGAGTTGATGAACGGCAACGTGTACGGCAGCAACTTGGCGTGGTCGCTGCTCGGCTCGGCGGCGGTGATCGCGATCTTCGCGCCGCTGACGGTGGTGGCGTACATGCGCAGGGCCTGATCGAGCGCCGCGGCCGGAACCCGAAGAGGTTCCGGCCTTCGGCGTTCCCGCGGTAGACGGACTGGGCTCTAGTCGCCCTGCGCTCCACTGAACTCACGCAGCAGCGCGATGATTCGTGCGGCTCCGGTCCTGCGGCGAAGCGCGGCGGCCGAGCGCAGGGCGGCGCTCATTCGCTCCGCGCCCACCCGCGGCCGGTGCAACTCCAGGTGTCGTTCCACCATCATCGACGGATAGTCCTGTCGGGCAACGACCTTCGCGGCGAGCGCGAGCAGTTCTATGCCGAGGTCGGAGCCCGGATCGACCGCCAGCAGATACGAGCCGACACCGCAGGCCACCGCGCCGATCTGCGGCAAGTCGTAGTACTGGGCAAGGCGGCCCGCCGCGCCCGCGGCCAATTCGGCGGCCAGTTCCGTCGCGGCATCGACACGTCCGTAGAGGACGTGCGCGCCGACCATGGCACCGGCCAACATCAGCCCGCCGGGCCCCGGCGTCAGCTCGTCCTCTGGCCAGCCGAGCAGGTTCAGCGACCGCCGGTAGTACCGCATGCCCGCATCGATATCCCCTTCGGCGAGCGCGAGTTCCGCGACGCCTGCCGCCACCGTGGCCAGTCGGTGGTTGCGCCGGATGTTGGGATCGTCGATCGGCGGGACATGAGCCGGATCGTCGGAAGAGTCGAGCGCGAAGGACAATTCCGCGCGCGCCTGATCCACCCGGCCGATGCCGATCAGCGCGACCGCGAGGTAGCTGCGAATCTCCACGATCTCCTCGTGAGCCCGCAGGATGCGCAGCGCTTCGACGGCGCGGCGGTAATAGTCCACCGACTCGGCGTAGCGCGCCGTCTGACCGCCGAGCTGGCCGAGGTGCTGGCAGACCATCGCCGTTCCCCACAGATCGGCGGGCTCGACGAGCCGGAGCGCGCCGAGCGAGTCGCGCGCCGAGCCGTGCACGTCGCCCTGGTTCTCCCTGAGATTCGCCCGCGCGATGAGGGCGGCGGCACGCACGTCCGGATCGGGCGAGCGCGCGCCCTCGGCGAGCTTGCGCGCCACGCCCTTTCCGGAGGCGTCCGCGATGAGCAGGTCGCCCAGGAGACGCAGCCCGGGGTTCATATCCACCGCGGTGCGCAGCAGTGTGCGGGCCCGCGAACGCACCGCCGCCATCGGACGCAGGTCGGAGTTCAGGTAGATCATGTGCAGGCCGATCACCACGCTCGCCAGCATTCGCAGATCCGCGACGACGCCGCGCGCGGGGCCTGGTTCGGGCGTGAGGCGCAGCACGCGCGGCGCCCACGACGTCAACTCCAGGTGCGCACCGCGCATCATCCACAGCATCGCGGCGACCGGGAACACGCGATAGACCGTCGCCGAATCGCCCCGATCCAGCGCGTGGCGCAGCACGGCGACGAGGTTGTCCAGTTCGGCGCCGACGGACAGCACCGTGCTCACCTGATCGTCGGTGCGGTAGCGCCGGGCGGCCGCGACCGTGTATTCGGACGCCCAGCGCGACATGCGCCGCATCACCAGCTCGCCCTCGTCAGCGGCGGTCAGCTGTTCCTCACCGAATTCGCGGACGGTTTCCAGCATCCGGTAGCGCGTGCCGCCCTCGTCCTCGAGCACGGTGAGCAGCGACTGGCCGACAAGGCCGTCCACCGCGGCCGTCACGTCGTCGACGTCCGCGCCGCCCGCCACCGACTCCGCGGCGGGCAGCGTGAAACCGGCTGGGAATCGGCACATTCGGCGCAGCGTCGCCTGCTGCGGCGGATCCAGCAGGTTCCAGCTCCACGCGATCACCGCGTGCAGCGTGCGATGACGTTCCGGCGAGGAGCGGTCGCCGCCGCGCAACAGCGCGAACCGGTGCTCGAGCCGGGACTCGATCTCCTCCACGCTCATGGTTCTGACGCGGGCCGCGGCCAATTCGATGGCCAGCGGCAGGCCGTCGAGCATCGCGCACAGCCGCGCGACGGCGTCCGGATCCAAGCGAACCGTCGGACGTACCGCGCGTGCTCGCGCGTTGAACAGGTCGGTGGCGGGCGAGCCCGCGGCGTCGATGGACAAGGGCGCCAAGGGATAGACGCTCTCCGCGCTGATGGCCAGCGGGGCGCGGCTGGTGGTCAGCACCGTCAGCTGCTCGCAGCTGCCGATCAGGTCGGCGACGACCTCGGCGACCGCATCGATGAGATGTTCGCAGTTGTCCAGGATCAGCAGCATCGGCCGGGCCGAGAGCGCGTCCCGCAGCCGCCGCCCGGTGTCGATTCGCCCTTGGCGCAACAGACCCGGCTCGCGCACCACCTCGCCGATGCCGAGCGTCGTGCTGATCGCGGACTCGATGTCGGCGCGCGCGTCCGCGACGGAAGTCGAGCGCACCGAGGCGAGTTCGACGAGCACCACGGATTCGCGCCGCGCCACCCTCGCACCGACTTCGTTGGCGACCCGAGTCTTCCCGGTGCCGCCAGGCCCGAGCACGGTGACCACCCGGGCGGCGCGCAGCAGCTCGACCAGTTCGTCGAGGTCGCCGTCCCTGCCCAGCAGTGCGTTCGGCGCGGCGCGCAAGCCGATGGCGTCGCGTGGCGTCGGGAGCCCTGCCCCACCAGACTCGTGCAGCGGAGCAGTCGAGTCGACCGACGCGAAGGCTCCCGTCCCGGTCGACGCGCGGTGATCCCGCACATTTGCGACAGCGCCGCCCGGCCAACTCGCGGCGGCACCAGCCGGTCCGTTCCCAGCCGGACCGGCCAACCCACTTGCGGCGGCATCGTGCGGTCCTGTCGTGGCCGCATTGCCCGGCCCGCTCGCGGCGCCACCGGCTGGCACGTTCCCAGCCGGACCGGCCAACCCACCTGCGGCGGCATCGCCCGGTCCTGTCGCGGCGGCATTGCCCGCGCTCGCGGCGCCACTGGCTGGCACGTTCCCGGCCGGACCGGCCAACCCAGCTGCGGCGGCATCGCCCGGTCCTGTCGCGGCGGCACCGCCTGTGCTCGCGGCAGCACCGGCTTGCACGTTCGCGGCTGGGCC
The DNA here is from genome assembly GCF_001612615.1 of Nocardia amikacinitolerans NBRC 108937. GTDB lineage: Bacteria > Actinomycetota > Actinomycetes > Mycobacteriales > Mycobacteriaceae > Nocardia > Nocardia amikacinitolerans. Next base: position 48,536 of record NZ_BDAU01000055.1, read on the forward strand.
GGCCGACCCACCTGCGGCGGCATCGCGCGGTTCTGTCGTGGCGGCATTGCTCGGCCCGCTCGCGGCGGCACTGGCTGGTACGTTCCCGGCCGGACTGGCCAACCCACTTGCGGCGGCATCGTGCGGTCCTGTCGTGGCGGCATTGCCCGGCCCACTCGCGGCGCCACTGGCTGGCGCGTTCCCAGCCGGACTGGCCAACCCACCTGCGGCGGCACCGCGCGGTCCTGTCGCGGCGGCACCGCCTGCGCTCGCGGCAGCACCGGCTGGCTCGTTCGCGGGCGAACTGGCGAACCCACTTGCGGTGGCACCGTCTGCGCTGGCGCCGGCACCGGCTGGTCCGTTCCCAGCCGGACCGGCGAACCCG
>NZ_BDAU01000056.1 GCF_001612615.1 Nocardia amikacinitolerans NBRC 108937
CCGCAGAGCTTCCATACGCCTCGCATAGCCAGTGCCTATGTGACGCGTGCGAAGACTCTGTGGCGAAGGGTCCGGCGCGGCAGTGCATAGCTGCCACTATCTTCTGCATGCCCCATGTAGTCGGTGCCTACGTCCACCGCGGCCGTGCACCGCTGTACATACCGACTGCATGCCGCACATAGTCGGTGTCCGCGTCCAGTGCGGCCGTGCGCCGCTGCCACATATCTTCCGCATGGTTCACATAGCCGGTGCCTATGTGAAGCGTGCGAAAGGTGTGTGGCGAGGGTCCGTCGCGGCGGTGCATTGCTGTCCATACAGCTTCCGCACGCCTCACGTGGCCGGTGTCCGCGTCCAGTGCGGCCGTGCGCCGCTGCCACATATCTTCCGCACGGTTCACATAGCCGGCGCCTGTGTGAAGCGTGCGAAACTCTGTGGCCAAGGTCTGGCGCGGCGGTGCATTGCTGCCACACAGCTTCCATACGCTTCACACAGCCGGTGCCTATGTGGAGCGTGCGAAAGGTGTGTGGCACCAACATCTTCGGCGTGGCATGGCAGATCGGCGGACCCGTGCGGTGGCTCTGCTTGTCAGCGGCGGAGGTAGGCGGACAGGAGTGTCGTCAGCTGGGTGATGCTGGCGGGTGTGCCCGCGGGGAGGGCGCTGCGGTTGCCCGCGAAGCGGTCGAAGACCGCGCCCTCGAGGATGGCGACGAAGTCGGCGGCGGCGGTGTCCGGGTCGGGGAAGCCGGTGGCGCGGAACAGTTCTCGGGCGCGTGCGACCGAGAAGAGGCTGTTGGCCAACCGGGCGTGCAGTTCCGGGTCGACGATCAGTGCGTGCCGGGCGATGAGGTGGTCGCGGCGTTCGAGGAGCAGCCGGTCCAACCAGACCGCGATGCCGTGGGCGATGGAGGGCAGTTCGGTCGTCTCGGGTGCGTCGAACTTCGCCGCGACGAAATCGCTTCGGGAACGGGCGGATATCCGGTCGGCGATCGCCTCGATCAGCGCGCGTTTGGTGCGGAAGTAGTAGGAGGACGATCCGGGCGGCAGTGCCAGCTCGGTGTCCAGCGCACGGTGTGTCAGCGCGCGCAGGCCGCGCCGGGCGATCAGTTCGATGGCCGCGTCGACGATCAGGGTGCGCCGGTCGGTTGTGGACATCATCACCTCCTCTAGTCCGCATCCCGCGCCATGCTCTACAACTGTAGAGGACTCTACATCTGTAGAGCGAGGAGGCTGGGATGACGATCGAACTCGACCCGGATCAGCGCGCGGCGGCCGACCGGCTGGCTCGCCTCGTGGACCGGCGCGGCCGCCCGATCAAAGGTGCGCGCGGCGTCTACCTGCACGGTCGACCAGGCCGCGGCAAGACCATGCTGATGGACCGCTTCCTCGCTACCGTCGACGCCGACCGCGCGAAGCGCTATCACTTCCACTGGTTCTTCGCCGAATTGCACAGCGCCGCACACGAAACCGGCTCGATCGACACCGCCATCGAGCGTCTGCTCGGCACCGCGCGCTTGGTCTGCTTCGACGAGTTCCACGTCCACGACATCGGCGACGCCATGCTCGTCGCCCGCATGCTGGATGCCCTCTTCGCCCGCCGCATCGCGCTCGTGCTCACCTCGAACTACCCGCCCACCCAACTGCTGCCGAACCCGCTGTTCCACGACCGGTTCCTGCCGACCATCGCCCGCATCGTCGAACACTTGGACGTGCTCTCGGTAGACGGACCCACCGACTACCGCACACTGCCCAACCGCGACGCCACAAGAGGTTTCGCAGCGGGCCGCTATCTAGTCTGCTGCGTGCCGACCGAGAGCAAAGGGACGCCGCCCGCCCCCGCCGCTAGCCCCGCCCGCACTGTCACCGCTGTCGGCGCTGCCGGTCCCCAGATCCCCGCCGAAGACGAGCTCCCGGTCCCGACCGGCGATCGCACACTCCGGGCGCACACCGTCGATGGCGACGCGATCACCATCCCGACCCACGGTCGCGCGCTCCAGCGAGGCGCTGCGGACGGTGACGCGGTCGACGTCCGGATCGGCGACCGTGCGCTCGGGGCCTGTGCGGTCGATGGTGGCGTGGTCGGTGTCCCGATCGGCGACCGCAGGCTCTCGGCGGTCGTCGTCGACGGCAACGCGAGTCTCGTCCGGATCGGCGACCGCGCGCTCCGTGCACACGCTGTGGACGGTGACGCGACGGAAGTTCCGATCCTCGGTGCCCGCAGGTGCCGGGCGCACACCATCGACGACGACGCGGTCGACCTCCGGATCGGCGACCGTGCGCTCGGGACCTGTGCGGTCGATGGTGGCGTGGTCGATGTCCCGATCGGCGACCGCAGGCTCTCGGCGGACGCCGTCGACGGCAACGCGAGTCCAGACCCGCTCGGCGACCGCGCGCTCCGTGCACACGCTGTGGACGGTGACGCGACGGAAGTTCCGATCCTCGGTGCCCGCAGGTGCCGGGCGCACACCGTCGACGGTGACGCGGTCGACGTCCGGATCGGCGACCGCGCGCTCGGGACCTGCGCGGTCGATGGTGCCGTGGTCGATGTCCCGATCGGCGACCGCAGGCTCTCGGCGGACACTGTCGACGACGACGCGGTCGACGTCCGGATCGGCGACCGCGCGCTCGGGGTTTGTGCGGTCGATGGGGGCGTGGTCGACGTCCCGACCGGCGACCGCAACCTCCTGGCGCACGCAGTCGATGACGACGCGATCCCTATCCCGATCGGCGACCGCACACTCCGCGCCCGCGCCGTCGACGGCGCCGCGATCACCTTCGACTTCTCCGCGCTCTGCGGCACCCCCACCTCCGCCACCGACTACGTCGGCCTGACCCGGCGCTTCCGTCGCTGGACGATCCGGGACGTTCCCCGGCTGCGCGAGGTCCCGCCGGACTGGGCGATGCGTCTGGTGAACCTGGTCGACGTGCTCTACGACGCGGACCTCGAGCTCACACTCTGCGCCGCGGCGCCCCTGCCCGAGCTGGTCGACGGCGTGGTCGGCGTTCCGGACATTTCACGCACCGAGAGCCGCCTCTGTGAGATCTCACAAGCGGTGACCGCGGCGGCTGGGTAGCCGCACTTTTCCGGTCCTACCTGCGGCGACTCGCCGGCGGCCCGAGTTAAAACGGACATGATCCGAAGTATTCGATTCCCTCCCGAGCGGACCGTTCGGCATGTAACTATGTGGCTGATTCGAGCAGTTCTCAGGTTTGGTGGTAGACGCTGGTGGTCCGGGCGCGAGCGGCGATATCGCGCGTGATCGTGCTGATCACGCTGCTGGCCGTTGCCGCCATCGCCTTGCGCGGACACATCCCCGGCGCGGTCGAGGAGAGCGCCGATCGTCGCTCGGGTCCCTCCGCGCTCGCCTTGGCGCTGATGCCGGTGCTGCTCACGGTCTCGGTGGTGATCCTGCTCGCGGGCGTGATCGCCAGTCAGCACCGGCTGCCGCTCGCCATGCCCGAACTCGATCGGGAGGAGGAGCTCCGCCAATGGCGACTCGGCCGGGTCGGTCTGCTGGTACTCGCGGCTCTCGCCGGGCTCGCGCTGGTCTTGGCCGCCGCCTCCGCCGTGTTCTTCGTCGGCGTCCGCACCGAAGTGCAGCCGTCCGAGCCCGCGCCCGCCACCGGCGAGGGCGCACCGCCCGAACATCTCCCTACCACTCCGCCGCCCCAGCCCGGCGGAGCCGAGAGCCTGACCGGAACCGGCTTGGTTCTGACGATCGTCGGCGCAGGCGTCCTGGTCGGTGTCGCGCTGGTCGGTCTGGTGGTGGTCGCCGCGACGGCCCGCCGCAAGCCGGTCGCCGCTCCGCCGCCGGAGACTCCCGCTCCGCCGACCGTCGTCGATTCGCTCGCCAGGGCCGCCGAAATGGGTCTGGCCGCGATGAACGCGCCGGGCCAGGAGCCGCGTACCGCCATCATCGCCTGCTATGTCGCCATGGAGCGCGGTCTCGCCGTCGACCGCGCGGCCGCGCCACTGGCCTCCGACACCCCGATGGAAGTGCTGGCCCGCGCGTTCGAGCGCGGCGCGCTGCACGACGCGTCCGCCCGCGAGCTCGTCGCGCTCTTCGAGGAGGCCAGGTTCAGTCCACACGCGATGCTCGAGTGGCAGCGGATGCGTGCCGAACAGCTGCTGCGCATCGTGCTCGCCGACCTGCAAGGAGAGGTGGTGGTGGCCGGATGAACAGGGCAGGGATCGCGGCCGCCGCGATCGTCGCGGTGGTGGTGCTGGAGCTGGTCGCGTTCGGCAGGGCGCGCGGTGCGATGCTGCTGCTCGCCGCCGTCCCGGTCGCTCTCGCGCTGTTCCAGCTGATCCTGACGTTGCGCGAGCGCGGAAACGCGGACGACGACGAGCGCTCCGACGACATCGAGAACGGCCCGCAGGAAATGCTGAACCGCTGGCAGGCGCGGGCGCAGATGCTCGCCGAGCGTGCCGACGGCAGCAGGGCCGACTGGGATCGGCACCTGCGGCCATTGCTCGCCAAAGAATTCGAGTTGTCCACGGGCATGCGGGTAGCCAAGAACCGCAGGGCGACCGAAGCGGCCGGGATTCTGCAGTTCGGACCGGAACTGTGGCGCTGGGTGGATCCGGCGAACTCGGCACTGCGCGATCAGACGACGCGCGCACCGGGTCGGGCGGCGCTGGACGAGATCCTGCGCCGCCTGCAGAGAATGTGAAATGGGTTGACGAGTGCGAGTAGACAAATGACGATGCCACTGGACGTGACCGTGACCGTCCAGCGAACCGAGGCGGTGCTGCGGGAGCTGGGCCGCGTCGTCGTGGGCAAGCGCGACGAGTTGCAGCTGATCATGATCGCCGTGCTGTCCGGTGGGCACGTCCTCATCGAGGACCTGCCCGGACTCGGCAAGACGCTGATCGCCAGATCCTTCGCCGCCGCGCTCGGCCTCGACTTCACGCGGGTGCAGTTCACCCCCGACCTGCTACCCGCCGACCTGCTCGGCTCCACCATCTACGACATGAACTCGGGCCGGTTCAACTTCCGGCGTGGCCCGGTCTTCACCAACGTGCTGCTGGCCGACGAGGTGAACCGCACCCCGCCGAAGACCCAGGCCGCGCTGCTGGAGGCGATGGCGGAGGGACAGGTCAGCATCGACGGCGAAACCTACCCGCTGCCGCAGCCGTTCATCGTGCTCGCCACCGACAACCCCATCGAATACGAGGGCACCTATCCGCTGCCCGAGGCGCAGCTCGACCGCTTCGCCATCCAACTGCGGCTGGGCTACCTGTCCGAGCACGACGAGACCCAGATGATCCGCAGACGCCTGGAGCGCGGCGCGACGCCGCCGCAGGTCGGCCAGGTGGTCGACGCCAACGGGCTGCTGGAGATGCGGCAGTCGGTCGAATACGTGACGGTGCATCCCGACGTGGTCGGTTACGTCGTCGCTCTGGCGGGCGCGACCCGCGGCCACCCGCAGGTCGAGGTCGGCGCGAGTCCGCGCGCCGAACTGGATCTGGTGCAGATGTCGCGCGCCCGCGCACTGCTGCTCGGCCGGGACTACGTCATCCCGGAAGACGTGAAGGCGCTGGCGATTCCGGCCATGGCGCACCGGATCACGCTGCGCCCGGAGATGTGGGTGCGCCGGATCCGCGGCGAGGACGTGATCGCCGAACTGCTGCGCCGCCTGCCGGTTCCGCGCGCCACCGTGACATGACCCGGTCGAGGCACCGCGACGCGAGCGCCACCGTCGAGGCCGAATTGCGGTGGCGCCCAGCGCCGCTGGTGTACATGCTGGCCTGCTGCGCGGCGGTGGCGCTGGTGGTCGCGGTGGTCGCCGCGCGGTGGCAGCTGGTGGTGTTCGCCGCGCCGCTGCTCGGCGTGCTCGCGACCGCGCCGTGGCAGCAGTCGCGGACCAGGATCCAGGTCGACGGCGGCGGCACCCTGCGCTGCTTCGAGACCGAGGAGGTTGTCCTCACCGTCGCCGCCTTCGTCGAGGCGGGGCACGCGCTGCTTCGCCTGAAGCCGCAGACGGTGCAAGGACTCGGGATCGAGATCGAGGAGGCGAGTGACTCAGGGGCGGCGCCCGCCGGGCTGCGGCTGGTTCTCTCGGCCGGGCGCTGGGGCCGCTACCCGGTGTCGGTGCGGGTGTCCGCGCTCAGTCCGGCGGGGCTCGCCATCGCGACGGCGACGCTGCCCGCCGGACAGTTGTTCGTCTACCCGGTGACCGATCCGCAGCGAATGCGCTTGCCGCGCACCGAACTTCCGGAACGGCTCGGCACCCATCTGACCCGGAGGCACGGCCCGGGTGTGGAATACGCCGACATCCGCGCCTACGCGCCGGGCGATCAGCTGCGGATCGTGAACTGGCCGGTCAGTGCCCGGCGCGGGCGGTTGTACGTCACCGAGCGGCTGACCAACCGGTCTGCCGACGTCGTCGTGCTCGTCGACACCTCGCAGCAGGCGCCTGGCCCGGCGACCGATTCGCTCGAGCTGTCGGTGCGCGGCGCGGCCCAGGTCGTGCAGTCGACATTGCAGGCGGGCGACCGGACCGCGGTCGTCTGCCTCGGCCAGGGCCCGCGCTGGCTGCGGCCCGACATCGGGCGGCGCCAGTTCTACCGGATCGTCGACACCGTGCTCGACGTGGGCGACGAGCACATCCCCACCACCGGCACCCTTGCGCCGCACGCCGCGGTGCCGCTCGGCGCGATCGTGGTGGCCTTCTCCACATTGCTCGACACCCAGTTCGCGCTGGCGCTCATCGATCTGCGCAAGCGCGGGCACGTCGTCGTGGTGGTGGACGTGTTGCGCGGCACGCCGTTTCGCGACGGCCTCGACCAGACCCTCGCGCGCATGTGGCAGCTGGAACGCGCCTCCATGTATCGCGACATGGGCACCGTCGGCGTCGACATCGTGCCGTGGGCGCAGGACGCCAGGCTCGACGAGATCATGCGCCTGCTGCCCGAACACCGCAGGACAGTGCGGGTGCGCCGATGACCAGATTCCTCGCCGTGCTCGCCGGCGTCCTGCTCGTCACGTCGGTCCTGCTCATGTCGCCGCTCGCGGCCCTTCCCGCGCTGATACTGACGGCGGCGGGCTGGTGGTTCCGTCCCGCCGCGGTCGCCGCCGTGCTCGTCGCGATCGGCGTGCTCGCCTGGGCCGACACTGGTGTACTCGCCGCGGCCGCAACGGGTTTGGTGGCCACCACCTACCTGCTGAACGCGGCGACCGTGACCGCGCCGGTCGGCGTCGTGCCGACCACGCTGCCCTCGGTCGTCGGCGCGGTGGGTTTCGCGGCCTGCGCGGTGGGCGCGGCCCTGCTGCCGCTGCGTCTGGCCTGGGCTCCCGCTGTCGCACCGGTCGTCGTGATCGTGTTGTACGCCTTGGTCATCCAAGGCCTCGGCCCACGCCGCACCCGATCAGAGGCGATAGTCGGTCCGCCGTCCGGCTAGATCGCGGACGAAGGTGACCGACTCTCCGAACGAGCGACGGTCACCCCGGCTACTTCAGGCTGATGTCCCGCCCTACTCGAACTTCAAGCTGACGTCCGCGAGCACCGGCGCGTCCTCGCGCTCGACCACGGTCGCGGCGATGACGAGTTCGCCGTCGGTGCGCCAGATCCGGGTGCGGATGGTCTCGCCCGGGTAGAGCACACCGGCGAAGCGCGCGCGGAAACCGGTGACGCGGGTGGCGTCGGCGTCCAGTGCGGTGTCGGTCGCGGTCTTGCAGACGATTCCGTAGGTGCACAGGCCGTGCAGGATCGGGTTGGGGAACCCTGCCGCGCGGGCGAATTCGGGGTCGGAGTGCAGCGGATTGCGGTCGCCGAGCATCCGGTACAGCAGCGCCTGCTGCGGCAGCGTGCGCGTGGTGACGTCGAAATCCGGTGCGCGATCGGGCAGCTCCGACTTCGTGCTCGGCCCACGCTCACCGCCGAAGCCGCCCTCACCCTTGGCGAAGATGGACGAGCGGGTGGTCCACAGCGGCGCGCCGTCGGAGCCGGTGATGGTGTGCTCCTGCACGACCACAGCGGCCGAGCCCTTGTCCCAGATCTCGCTGATCCGCCCGGTGCTGGTCGCCTTGCCCGCGGCGGGGATCGGACGGTGCACCTCCACCTCCTGGTGTCCGTGCACCACCTTCGCCAGATCGATATCGATACCGGGGAAGCTCACCTTGGGCGGCTCGGTCTCGTGCAGAGTCTGCGCGACGGTCGCGAAGGTCGGCAGCACCTGCGGTTCCCGATCGTCGAGGTAGCGCAGCTCGGCGGCATCGGTCCACCGCGCTCCCGCGCCGAGCCCGAGCTGATAGAGCTGCACATCCGACGGCGTCCACGCGAACTCTCGGCTCGGCAGTTCCGCGCCGAGCGCGATCTTCGGGTCGATGGGCATCAGTACTCCTTGTGCATGGTTGTGGACGGATTCGTTCGCACCGGCCCACGAATCGATCCTGCGGGCACGCGCCCGCCTCTGGCAACGCCATATCCACTCGCCGGGACGACAGCCCGCCGCGAGTCCGGCCACCGCGTGCCGGCCGGTGTCGCGCTCGACCTGCGAGCCTGGCCGCTGCGTGAGACGGCGCCGCACCCAGATCCGTGGGCTCGTCCGCCGCGCGGGCCGGTGTCGCGCTCGCATCCGCGGGTTCGTTGCCGCACGGGACGGCGTCCCGCACCGGGGTCCACGGTCTCCGAGGTCGGCGTACCGCCACACGGCCACGTCAGTTCGCGGCGCAGCCCGAGCGGTTCTGGTCGCTGCCACACACTTTTCACACGGTTCACATAGGCACCGCCTATGTGAACCGTGTGGTGGCTGTGTGGCAACGGCATGCGGTTACGCCTCGGAGGCGGCCGCGGCGGGCTGCTCCTGCTTGCGCTTGGCGATGTCGAGGACGGCGAGGTAGCCGAAGGTGATCGCGGGGCCGATGGTCGCGCCGGGTCCGGCGTAGGTGTGGCCCATGACCGGCGTCGAGCAGTTGCCCGAGGCGTAGAGACCCTCGATGGTGCTGCCGTCTTCGCGCAGCACGCGGCCCGCCGAGTCGGCGACGAGACCGCCCTTGGTGCCGAGATCGCCAGGCACGATCTTGGCCGCGTAGAACGGACCCTGCACCAGGCCGGCGAGGCAGGGGTTCGGCTTCACCGTCGGGTCGCCGTAGTAGCGGTCGTAGTGGCTGTTGCCGCGGCCGAAGTCCTCGTCGGTGCCGGTCTCGGCGAACTTGTTGAACCGCTCGACGGTCGCGGCCAGATTCTCCGCGGGCACGCCGATCGCGGACGCCAACTCTTCCAGGCTTTCGGCCTTGACGATGTTGTCGTTTTCCATCCAGCGGGACGGAAAGCGCAGACCAGGCTGCAATCCGGCGAAGATGTAGCGGTTGCGATAGCGCTGGTCGAACACCAGCCACGCCGGGATGTTCTCGCCCGGACCCTCGCCCTGCCCATATTCGCCGCCGTACATGGTGTGCCCAGCCTCGACGTAAGGAGCGGACTCATTACCGAATCGCTTGCCGTCGCGGTTGACGATGATGCAGCCGGGCAGATTGCGCTCGGCGAGGGCGAACCACGGGCGACCACCCTTGAAGACGGTCGGCCCCCACCAGGCGTCCTCCATGAAGTCGACCGCGCCGCCCGCATCGATGCCGGCGCGGATGCCGTCGCCGGTGTTGGCCGCCGCGCCCGTCGTCCACTCGGTGGTGATGGGCTGGCGCTGGTACTTCGCGCGCATCTCCGCGTTGTGCTCGAAACCGCCGCTGCCGAGCACGACGCCGTGGCGCGCGGTGAACACGACGGGCTTGCCGTCCACCAGCGCACGTACGCCTGTGACCGCGCCGTTCTCCACGACGAGCTCGGTCATCGGCGTGTTCAGCAGCACCGGAACGTTCGCGTCCATCAGCCCCTTGCGCATGGCGGCGATGATGGCCTGGCCCATGCCGACGATGTGCTTGCCGGTGAACTTCGCCCAGTAGGTCCGCGCGCCGACGCGCATGGCGCGCATCATGCCCTTCGGGTGGCGGCGGATGAGGTTGAGGCGGACGAAATCCGCCTGCATGACGACCACGTTCAGCGGCGCCTTCGCATAGGGAGGCTCCAGCTTGTCCTTCTCCGCGCCCAGGACTTTGAGGTTGAACGGCTTGGGCTCGCAGGAGCGTCCCTCGCCGAGACCGCCGGGCGCCTCCGGGTAGTAGTCCGAGTACCCGGGCACCCACTTCATCTTCAGCGGGGTGTGGTCGAGCACAAAGTCGAAGGCCTCGGCGCCGCGGTCGATGTAGGTGTCGATCCGGTCCTTGGGCACCACGTCGCCGACGATGCTGTGCAGGTAGGTGCGCGCGTCCTCCCGGTCGTCGGGACGACCCGACGCGCGCAGCGCCTTGTTGCCGGGAATCCACACGCCGCCACCGGAGCGCGCGGTCGACCCGCCGTAGTGCGCGGCCTTTTCGATGATGACCGCGCTGAGGCCGTGGTGGGCCGCGGTGAGGGCGGCGGTCATGCCCGCGGCGCCGCTGCCGACCACCACCACGTCGTAGCTGTGTGGCTCGAGAACCGGATCTGTCATGTAGAACACGTTATAGAATGGACGCGCCATTGGTCTATGTTGTGTGGCAGAAGACTTGCTCGGCGTTCCATTTGTCGAGGAAACTTGTTTCAGTTTCGGACCGGAGTGAAGTACATGGGCCTCGAATGGGACCTGACCGCTGACGTGGTCGTCGTCGGATACGGCGCCGCGGGGGCGTCGGCCGCCTTGGAAGCGACGGAGGCGGGCGCGCAGGTCGTGGTGTTGGAGCGGTTCAACGGAGGCGGCGCGTCGGCGTTGTCCGGCGGCATCATCTACGCCGGTGGCGGCACGTCGGTGCAGCGCGAGGCGGGGGTACGCGATACGCCGGAGCAGATGCTCGCCTATCTCGAGCGCGAGGTCGGCACCGCCGTCACACCGGAGACGCTGCGCCGTTTCGTGGACGAGAGCCCGGCCATGATCGAGTGGTTGAAGGGGCACGGCGTGCCGTTCGAGGCCTCGCTCTGCCCGTACAAGACCTCGTACCCGAACGACAGCTACTACCTGTACTACTCCGGCAGCGAGGTCTCCGGTTACGGCCGCGAGGTCGCCGAGCCCGCGCAGCGCGGCCACCGCGTCAAGGGCAAGGGCACCTCTGGCAAGCAGCTCACCGGCCCGCTCGCCGCCTCCGCGGCGCGTCGCGGCATTCGGGTCGAAACCCTCACCACCGCAACGCGATTGATCACCGACGACAACGGCGTGGTGATCGGTGTGGAATGCCGATCGCTGCGCGACGCCCCCGGCCGGGTCCGTGACCGCTACAGCCGCATGGCCAAAGCCGCTGCCAAGCCGGGCATCTACTATCCGCCGCTGCGCAAGTCGCTGGAGAAGCGCCTCGACCTGCTCGATCGCCGCTACGGCACGACGATTCGGGTAAGGGCGAGGCGCGGCGTCGTGGTCAGCGCGGGCGGCTTCATCGCCAATCGCGCCATGCTCGCGCAGTACGGTCCGCAATACCGCGCCGGTCTCGCGCTCGGCACCACCGGCGACGACGGCAGCGGCATCCTGATGGCGCAAGAGGTCGGCGCGGCCACCGACCGCATGGGCAACGTCTCGGCCTGGCGATTCATCTTGCCGCCCAGCGCTTTCACCGGCTCGGTGCTGGTCGACGCGCACGGCCGCCGGGTGATCGACGAGACCCGCTACGGCGCCGCGGTCGGCCACAAGCTGATCAACGAGCACGAGGGCAAGGGCTGGCTGCTCGCCGACGCGCGGCTCATGCGCACCGCGATAGCGCAGATCCGCACCCAGGCGACCTGGTTCCAGCGCGGCCAATTCGAAGTGATGCGCCGCAACGCCGTGCGCGGCGCGACACTGGAAGCCGTTGCGGCCAAGGCGGGTATCGATCCGGCCGGGCTGCGCGCGACCGTCGACGCGCACAACGCCGCCATCGCGAACGGCGCACCCGACCCGGTCGGCAAGCCCGCCGAATTCACCGAACCCGTGCGCAGCGGCCCGTACTGGCTGTTGGATGTGGGGATCAAGCCGAGTCTCACCAACCCGTGCCCGATGCTCACCCTCGGCGGCGTCGTCGTCGACGAGCACACCGGCGCAGTGAAAAACGCCGAGGGCAACGACATTCCTGGCCTGTTCGCCGCGGGCCGGACCGCCGTCGGCATCTGCTCGGATTCCTACGTCAGCGGACTTTCGCTGGCCGACTGCGTCTTCTCCGGTCGCCGCGCGGGACGGTCCGCGGCGGGCGAACAGGCCGTCCTCGAAAAAGCAACAGTGGAAGGAAACTAGCGTGTTGTCCGACGCGGTACGAACCGAACTCGCCGACGAACTCGCGCGGGCCGAGAACGATCGGGTCGCCATCGACCCGCTGGTCGCGCGATACCCCGACATCGATGTGGTCGACGCCTACGAGATCCAGCTGATCAACATCCGCAGCCGCCTCGACAGCGGCGCGCGCGTGGTCGGCCACAAGGTCGGCCTCTCGTCCAAGGCCATGCAGCAGATGATGGGCGTGGACGAGCCCGACTACGGGCACCTGCTCGCGGAAATGGAAGTGTTCGAAGACGTTCCGGTCGAGGCCGGCCGCTACCTCTTCCCGCGCGTAGAGGTCGAGGTCGGGTTCGTGCTCGGCGCCGACCTGCCCGGCGCGGACTGCACCGAGGAGGACGTGCTCGCCGCGACCGTCGCCTACGCGCCGGCGATCGAGCTGATCGATTCCAGGATCAAGGACTGGAACATCGGCCTGTGCGACACCATCTCGGACAACGCGTCGTCGGCCGGTTACGTGCTCGGACCGGAGCGGGTCGCGCCGAAGGACATCGACATCAAGGCCATCGACGCGGTGCTCACCCGCAACGACGAGGTGGTCGCCGAGGGGCGCAGCGACGCGGTGCTCGGCGATCCGGTCATCGCCGTGGCCTGGCTGGCGCGCAAGGTCGCCTCGTTCGGCGTGCGGCTGAAGAAGGGCGACATCGTGCTGCCCGGCTCCTGCACCCGCGCCATCGACGCCCGTCCTGGCGACAAGTTCCACGCCGAGTTCGCCGGACTCGGTTCCGTCCGTTTGCAATTCATCTAGGAGGATTGTCGTGTCCAACGGGACCGTCACCGCCGCGATCGTCGGGTCCGGCAACATCAGCACCGATCTGCTCTACAAGCTGCTGCGCTCGGAGGTCATCGAGCCGCGCTGGATGATCGGCATCGACCCGGAGAGCGAGGGCCTCAAACGGGCCCGTGGGCTCGGGCTGGAGACCTCGCACGAGGGCGTCGACTGGTTGCTCGGGCAGTCCGAGCTGCCGGACCTGGTCTTCGAGGCCACCTCGGCCTACGTGCACCGCGCCGCCGCGCCGAAGTACGCCGAGGCGGGCATCCGCGCGGTGGACCTCACCCCGGCCGCGGTGGGCCCCGCCGTGGTGCCGCCGGTGAACCTCGGCGCCAACCTGGACGCGCCGAACGTCAACATGATCACCTGCGGCGGCCAGGCCACCATCCCGATCGTCGCGGCCGTGTCGCGCGTCGTGCCGGTGCCGTACGCCGAGATCGTCGCCTCGGTGTCGTCGGTGTCCGCCGGTCCTGGCACTCGCGCCAACATCGATGAGTTCACCAAGACCACCAGTCGGGGCGTGGAGACCATCGGCGGCGCCGAGCGCGGCAAGGCGATCATCATCCTGAACCCGGCCGAGCCGCCGATGATCATGCGCGACACCATCTTCTGCGCCATCCCGGAGGACGCCGACACCGACGCGATCGCCGACTCCATCCACCGGATGGTCGCCGACATCCAGCAGTACGTGCCCGGTTACCGACTGCTCAACGAACCCCAGTTCGACGAGCCGTCGGTGGTTTCCGGTGGCCTGGCGAAGGTTTCGGTCTTCGTCGAGGTCGAGGGCGCGGGCGACTTCCTGCCCCCGTACGCGGGCAACCTCGACATCATGACCGCCGCGGCCACCAAAGTGGGCGAGGTCATGGCGCAGCAGATCTCCTCGACCCGGGTGTAAGGAGCGTTACCCATGGCTTATTCAGCAGAACTCGACATCCGCGTCACCGACACCTCGCTGCGCGACGGCTCGCACCACAAGCGCCACCAGTTCACCGCCACCGAGGTGCGTGACATCGTCGCCGCGCTCGACGGCGCGGGCGTTCCGGTCATCGAGGTGACCCACGGCGACGGGCTCGGCGGTTCCTCGTTCAACTACGGTTTCTCGAAAACCCCCGAGCAGGAACTGGTTACGATCGCCGCCCAGACGGCCAAGCAGGCCAAGATCGCGGTGCTCATGCTGCCCGGCGTCGGCGTCAAGGAGGACATCAAGGTCTCCCAGGACAACGGCGCGTCCATCTGCCGCATCGCCACCCACTGCACAGAGGCCGACGTCTCCATCCAGCACTTCGGCCTCGCGCGCGACCTCGGGCTGGAAACCGTTGGCTTCCTGATGATGTCGCACACCCAGCCGCCGGAGGTGCTCGCCAAGCAGGCGCGCATCATGGCCGACGCCGGGTGTCAGTGCGTGTACATCGTCGACTCGGCGGGAGCGCTTGTCCTGGAACAGGTTTCCGATCGTGTCGCGGCGGTGGTCGCCGAGCTCGGCAACGACGCGCAGGTCGGTTTCCACGGTCACGAGAATCTCGATCTCGCGGTGGCCAACTCCATCTACGCGATTCGCGCCGGTGCCACCCAGATCGACGGCAGTGCACGGCGTTTCGGCGCGGGCGCAGGTAATACGCCGGTCGAGGCGCTGGTCGGCGTCTGCGACAAGCTCGGCATCAAGACCGGCATCGACTTCTTCGCGATCGCCGATGCCGCGGAAGATGTCGTTCGCCC
The DNA here is from genome assembly GCF_001612615.1 of Nocardia amikacinitolerans NBRC 108937. GTDB lineage: Bacteria > Actinomycetota > Actinomycetes > Mycobacteriales > Mycobacteriaceae > Nocardia > Nocardia amikacinitolerans. Next base: position 14,757 of record NZ_BDAU01000056.1, read on the forward strand.
TGCCATGCCGCAGGAATGCCTGCTGGACCGCCAGGCCCTGATGATGGGCTACGCGGGCGTCTACTCGAGCTTCCTCAAGCACGCCGAGCGCCAGGCCGAACGCTATGGGGTCTCGGCCGCCGAGATGCTCGTGCGCGCGGGCAAGCGCAAGCTCGTCGGTGGTCAAGAAGACCAGCTCATCGACATCGCGCTGGAGTTGCAGCGGGAGCAGGCCGCGGTTTCCGCCTGATCGGCGCGGTTTCGAGGACTCTGCCGTATCCGGCCCGCGGGTGGTCTCGCGGGCCGGATCTGCTCCGGCGACGCCATCACGGCCTCGACGGCGTCGGATTCGGGCTGGCCGCATGAGCATTCCCGCGGGCTCGGGGGCGCAGCGCTGTCGCCCGCGATGAATCGGAGGCGCAGCGCTGTTGCCCGCGATGAATCGGAGGCGCAGCCAAGTCGCCCGCGATGAATCGGAGGCGCAGCCAAG
>NZ_BDAU01000057.1 GCF_001612615.1 Nocardia amikacinitolerans NBRC 108937
TCGCCCGCGGTGAATCGGAGGCGCAGCCAGGTCGCCCGCGGTGAATCGGAGGCGCAGCCAGGTCGCCCGCGGTGAATCGGAGGCGCAGCGCGGTCACCCGCGATGAAGTCGGCGACAAGCCGCGGTCGATCGGCGAATTCGGCTGTGGTCGTTGGTAGTCGGGCGCGGCCGCACGCGGACGTCTCCTACTATTGGCGGGGACAATATCCGGCGAGTCGGGGGTGCGAACGTGTCCGATAGCTCGAACGTGATAGATCCGTCCAAGCCGAGCATCGCTCGGGTCTACGACTACCTGCTCGGTGGCAAGGACTACTACCCGGTCGATCAGGAAATCGGCGACCACTTCAAGAACGATCTTCCCGGCTCGGTCGTCATCGCGACCTCCAACCGTGAGGTATTGGTTCGCGCCGTCGGCGAGCTGGCCAAGGCCGGCCTGCGGCAGTTCATCGACCTGGGCAGTGGCCTGCCGACCGCCGACAACGTGCACCAGGTCGCGCAGCGGCACGCACCGGACGTCAAAGTCGTTTACGTCGACAACGATCCGATCGTCCTCGCGCACGGGCGCGCGCTGCTGGAGGCCGACGATCGCACGGTCGTCATCCAGGCCGACGTCCGCGACGCGAAGGGAATTCGCGAGCATCCCGACGTCATCCGGCTGATCGATTTCGAGCAGCCGGTCGCGGTCGTCTTCAGCGCCATCCTGCACCACCTCAACGACGACGAGAACCCGGCGGAGATCGTCCGCTTCTGGACCGACCAGATCCCCTCCGGCAGCGCGGTGTTCATCTCGCACTTCCGCTCCGGGAACAACGCCGAGACCGAAGCGGTGGAGCAGAAGTTGCAGTCCACCTTCGGCCGCGGCCGGTGGCGCACCGACGACGAGATCGCGGAACTCTTCGGTGATCTCGAGATCTTGGAACCCGGTGTTGTCCCAGTCTCGCAGTGGCGGCCCGACCCCGTCACAGGCCCGACCGCCGTTCGCGAGCTCACCGTCTGGGAGCAGCTGATCGTCGCAGGCCTGGCCCGAAAGCCCTGACCCCACTTTCCATTCGGTCGGTGACCCGCCGACCGCGACCTAGGACGAACCATGAAGCGAAACCTGAACTGCCCCTGCGGGGAATCCATCGTCGGCACCGACGAGGACGATCTCGTCGCCAAGACCCAGGCGCATCTCGCCGACAAGCACCCCGGGCACGAGTACTCCCGCGACGAAATCCTCTTCATCGCTTTCTGATTCGCGCTGTTCAGGCATGCCGGGTGTTTCTCGTCGTCTCCTCGGCGGGCGGTTCGGCGGTGCGCCGGGCCCGTTTGCCGCGGGCGATTTCGGTGGCGAGGGCGTCGAGGGGCTGGCTGAACTGGTGCAGCGGCTCGGTCAACGCGGTCAGCCAGGCGCGGGCCGCGTCCAGACCGGCGGGGTCGAGCGCGTACAGGCGACGCGTGCCCTCCGCGCGCACGCTCACCAACCCGGCGTCGCGCAGCACCTTCAGATGCTGGGAGACGCCGGGCTGGGAGATGGAGGCGCGCTGTTGCACGGCCGCGACCAGCGCGCCCGCAGGCTGCTCCTCGGCCGCCACCAGCTCGAGAATGTAGCGGCGGATCGGATCGCCGAGCGCCTCGAAGATCTTCGCCGGAGACGCGACCATCAGGACTCGGCGCCGTCCTCGGGCTCGGTGGTGTAGAAGGTCACCGTCTGGTCCGCGGCCGTGATCGCCGCGGTCGGGTCGTCGCCGTCGGCGACCGCCGCGTCGGCCCACCCCTCGGCCGCCGCGCGAATGAACGCCACGCCCTCGGCGGTGGTGTGGAAGGTCAGCACCTCGGCCGGATCCAGCACCGCCGCACCGTCCAGGTGCAGCGCAAGTCCCATGAGCGCCAGATCCCAGCCGACACCCACGGCCCCCGGACCGTACTGCGCCCAGAACTCGGGATCCACCGGCGCTTCGTGCTCGAGCTCGAGCACCGTCGCGTCCCCGTCCGCGCTCAGCGTCACCGTCAGCCACGACACCTGCGGGCCCATCTCCCACGTCACCGCGAACCGCCGCGGCGCCTCGCACTCCTCGATCACCCCGTTCGCGTTCCCCTCGAGCTGATACTTCCCACCCAGCTTCAACTCCCCGCTCACCGGCAGGAACCATCGCGGAATCCGCTCCCCATTCGTCAACGCGTCCCACAGATCCGCCTGATCCGTCGCATAACTCCGCCGCGCCACCGCGATCCGCGTAACCTCCCCACCCCGCTCCCCGGTTCGAACCTCCCGAACCACCAGCCCCGCGATACCCGCCGGATCCGTCAACAACGGCATAACTACCTCCTTGGATAAGTTTCTACTTATATTAGTCTACGTGCGGCTCCCGAGCCTGCTTACCCGAATTTCTTCTCTGCGGAGTCGGCCCTACTTGAATCCCTGGCGGGCGGTTCGCGTGGTCGCGCCTGGTCAGCGACCCGATCGCAAGCGAGTTGAGAGTAGTACAGTTATGATAAGTACACTTCTCTCAGGACGGAAGTCGCATGCAGAAGCCCGCGGATGTGTTCGATCGCGACAACGAATGGGCAGCACTGACCCGGTTCGCGAGCGATGAGGCCCCTGGCGCTTCCCTGGGGGTGATCTCCGGCCGCCGGCGACAAGGCAAGAGCTTCCTGCTGGAAGCTCTGTGCGAAGTCGCGGGCGGGTTCTATTTCTCGGCCCAGGAAGCCACCGACGCCGAGTCGCTCGCCTCGATCGGCGAAGCGCTCACCAGGCATCTCCAGCCGGTTGTTCCGTTCGCGCCTGCGAACTGGGGGCAGGTGCTCGACGTACTGCTGCGCATGGGTGCCGAACGCAACCTGCCGGTCGTCATCGACGAATTCCCTTATCTCGCACGGGCGAATCCGGCCCTGCCGTCGATCATTCAAGGCGCGTACGCCCCCCGGCGCTCCGAACGAGTCTCCTCGCGCACCCGATTGTTGTTGTGTGGCTCGGCGATGTCGTTCATGGGCGGACTGCTTTCGGGCAACGCGCCACTACGGGGGCGCGCCTCGTTGGAACTGCCGATCCAAACCTTGAATTACCGCCAGGCCGCCGAGTTCTGGCAGATCGAAGATCCGCGGCTCGCTCTGCTCGTCCACGCTGTCGTCGGCGGCACACCGGCTTACCGGACCGAGATGATCCGCTACGACGCTCCCCATGATGTCGACGACTTCGACGACTGGATTGTCCGCGCGATTCTCTCGCCGGGCAGCCCGATGTTCCTGGAAGCGCGCTACCTGCTCGCCGAGGAGCCGGATCTACGGGAAGGTGCGCTCTACCACTCGGTGCTCAATGCCATAGCGACGGGAAACACGGGACGCGGTGGCATCGCGGGCCATGTCGGCAGAAAGACGAACGAACTCGCACACCCGCTCACGGTCCTGGAGGATGCCGGGCTGATTCGGCGCGAGATGGACGCCTTTCGCGCCAACCGTACCGATTTCCGTATCGCCGAGCCGTTGCTCACCTTCTATCACGCGATCATGCGGCCGTTCTGGCCACAGCTGACGCTGGCGACCGACACCCGGCGTATCTGGCAGCGAGCGGCGCACCGGTTCGCGAGCAATGTCGTCGGTCCGCATTTCGAGCGGGTGTGCCGGGACTGGGCGCTGCATTTCTCCAGCACTTCCGACAGCCTGAATCGACTCGGCGACTGGCCGGTTGGCGTGACCTCGGGCACGGTGAACGACTCGGCCAATCGGACGACCCACGAGGTGGATGTCGTGGCGGTCGGCCACAGCGACGACGGCCGACCGCCGCTGCTGGGTATCGGCGAGGCGAAGTGGAACGAGACGATGGGCCTCGGCCATCTGGAACGGCTGCGCAGAATTCGGGACCTCGTCGCGAAAGGCGAACGATTCGACACCTCCGACACCAGACTGCTTTGCTTCTCGGGTGTCGGTTTCAGCGCGGATCTGCAGGACGCGCAGCGTCGCGGTGAGGTCGAATTGATCGGTCTCGACGAACTGTACGGACGTTGATCGCGAGGCCCGTTCGCTCTCCTACAGCATGCGGTCGGGGATGGCGGTGATGAGGCCGCCGTCGACCGAGAGGTCTTGGCCGTTGATGTAGGCGGCTTCGGGGGAGGCGAGGAAGGCTACGGCGTCGGCGATGTCTTCGGGGGTGCCGAGGCGGCCCGCGGCGACGGCGGTGATGGCGGCGGCTTTGGCTTCGGGGGAGACGTTGTCGCGGTAGGAGGGGGTTTCGATGTAGCCGGGGCTGATGGAGTTGACGCGAATCTTCCTCGGGGCCAGTTCGGCGGCGAGGGTGCGGGTGAGGTTGTGTACGGCGGCTTTGGTGGCGGAGTAGAGGGAGGCGCCGGGGACGCCGCGGTGCATGGCCCAGGAGGCGTTGACGACGATGGCCGCCCCGTCGGCGAGCAGCGGAAGGGTCCTCTGGATGGTGAAGAAGACGCCCTTGAAGTTGATGTCGACGACGCGGTCGAACTCGGCTTCGGTGATGTCGGCGGTGGGCTGGAAGGCGGCGATGCCCGCGTTGGCGAAGAGCACGTCGAGGCGGCCGTAGCGCTCGCGGATGGTGTCGGTCAGCGCGTCGATGTCGCCGAGTTCCGCGACGTCGCTGCGGATCCCGAGCAGCTGCTCACCGCCGCCCAACTCGTCGACCGCCGCGTCCAGGCGGCTCTTGTCGCGACCGGTCACGACGACCCGCGCGCCCTCGTCGAGCAGACGGCGCGCGGCCGCGAGTCCTATCCCGCTGGTGCCGCCCGTGACGAGGGCGATCTTGTCGTCGAAGCGAGAGCTGTTGGCGCGCACGGGCGAAACCTCCGAGGGAGCGTGTTGCTGGTACGAATACTTACGAACAGCCAACCGCCCGCGGCGATTCCGCCGTCTGCCCTGAGCAGAACTCGATCCGGCGGCCGACTATACGGCCTGCCGCTGCCATCCCTGCTCCAAGATGCGCATCAGCGCGGGATACACCAGCGTGTACCGGAACGGCGCGATCGCCGCCATGTACACCTTGCCGAACAATCCGTTCGGCTTGACGAGCACGGCCATCTGCCCTCGGTAACCCGAACCGTCGCGCACCCAGCCGATGTGCATCACGGTGTGGACGGTGCGGTTGGCCATCTCGGCGGCCCACTCGTTCTCGGTGAGATACACCGAGGTGAACGGAAAGCCCTCGACATCGGGTCCGTGCGGCCCGGCACGCAGATCGTCGGGCAGCCGCTCCCGCAACGAGGTGACGCGCGCGCCGACCCCGGAGTCGGTGTCGTCCCAGCCGAGCAGCGCGCCGAGCTTCCAGCGGATCTCGAACAGGGCGCGGAACACCAGCGGTTGCGGTGTGTCGTCGTCGGTCGTGATGAGCCGGATCAGTCGCGGCAGGTCGTCCGGACCACCCGGCGTCGGCAGCGCCCACACGTCGTACAGCGCGAAATCGGGGGCGATTTCGTGGATTCGCCACGGGCGCTCGGTGTGCTCTTCGTCGGGGATCTTTCTGCCCGGTCGCGCTGTCGGGACGGGAAATGGAGTCGTCATGTCGGCCTCCTCCGATGGACGTGCAGCGTGAATTATGCTGCACAGCAACGTCTTTCATATATACGTAACCGTATATTATCGATCGTAGACCGCCGCGCCCGCGGTGTCGACACCCTCGGCGATACTGGTGGCATGGTCGCCGTCACACGCACACCCCGCAGCCGGTGGGTCGAGCAGGGGCTCGCCGCCCTGGCGGCGGGCGGCCCCGACGCCGTCCGCGTCGAGAGCATCGCCGCGGCACTCGGCGTCACCAAGGGCGGGTTCTACGGTCACTTCGCCGACCGCAACGCCCTGCTGGAGGAAATGCTCGACACCTGGGAGCGCGAGAGCACCCGCGCGGTGGTCGAGCGAGTCGAGCAGGAGGGCGGCGACGCGCGCACCAAGATCCAGCGCGCCGGTCTGCTCACCTTCTCCGACGATCGTCTCCGCCCGATCGACCTGGCCGTGCGCGACTGGGCCCGCCGCGACGAGGCGGTCGCCGAGCGCCTGCGCCGGGTCGACAACGAGCGCATGGCGTACCTGCGCGAACTGTTCGGCACCTACTGCACCGACCCGGACGAGATCGAGGCCCGCAGCATGCTCGCCTTCAGCCTCGCGGTCGGCAAACACCTGCTTGCCGCCGACCACGGCGACCGCAGCCGCCGCGAGGTGGTCGCCCTCGCCTCGGCGTTTTTGCTGGAACCTCGGCAATGACGGCAGTCGGCCGTGAGCGGCGACGCACTGCGGAGGAGCTGGTCGCTCGGCATCGCAGACTGCCGCCGGTGGATTGCGCGGCGATGCGCCGGGAGGCGGATGAGTTCTTCGGATCCGAGGATCGGGTCGGCGACGAGGATCCGTCGGGTGTCGACCGGTGACCGAGGGCCGCCGACCCGTGCGAATCAGCCTGCGCCGCGTCCGAGCTCTTCGACCATCTGCCGCACTCTCGCCGCGCGTTCGGTCTCGCCGCGCGCCTTCATCAACCGGAGGAACAGCGCGTACTGCCCCGTGCGGTCGAGCTGATCGAACCGGCCGCGCGCTCGGGGATTTCCGTCCAGCGCCGCAGCCAGGTCGTCTGGAATGGTCGCGGTGCGCTGCCGTTCGTAGGCGGCGTCCCAGCGCCCGTCCGCGCGCGCCGCGCGCACTGCGGCGAGACCGGGTTCGCGCATGCGCCCCGCGCCGACCAACGCCTCCACCTTCTCGACATTGACCTGCGACCAGGGGCTCTTCGGGCGACGCGGCGAGTAGCGCTGGAGGTAGTGGTCGGCATCGAGCGCGCGGCGGTGGCTGTCGATCCAGCCGTAGCAGAGGGCGCCGTCGAGCGCCTCGGCGATGGTGATCGTCGCGCTCGCGGCGTTCTTCTTCGCGATCTTCAACCAGACGCCGGTCGACCGGTCGTGGTTGGCCGCGAGCCACGCCTCCCAGCGCGCGGAGTCGGCGAAGGTGTGGATTTCGGTGCCGTCGAGCTGGTTCATGGTGGCCTCCGAGGTGCGGGATGGTCTCTTCTTCTGATCCTCCGCACATAAGTGCTCACCAAGTGAGCAGTTTTGTATCGCGACTCGCGGGTCTCGGCACTTGTGGTGTTCAAAGGGGAAGGAGTACTAGTTACTCATGGGTAACATTCTTGTCGCCGGAGGAACCGGGGCGCTCGGCAGGCACATCGTCGCGCTGCTTCGCCGGGAGGGGCATGCGGTGCGAGTCCTCTCGCGCCGGCCGGGCGCGGGCACGCACGTGGGAGATCTGCGGACGGGCGAGGGCGTCGCGGAGGCGGTCGAAGGCGTGGACGCCATCGTGCACGCGGCCTCGGACTTCCGTAAGTTCGGCGGCCCCGACGTCGAGCAGACCCGCAATCTGCTCGCGGCCGCCACGGGCGTCGACCACCTGCTGTACGTGTCGATCGTCGGCATCGACCGCATCCCGTTCAAGTACTACCGCCACAAGCTCACCTGCGAACAGCTCGTCACCGAAAGCGGTGTGCCGCATACGATCCTGCGCGCGACCCAGTTCCACGAGCTGATCGCGTCGATCATGTACGGCGTGGAACGGCTGCCGATCGCGCCGCTGCCCACCGACTTTCGGTTCCAGCCGGTCGCCGCGACGGACGTGGCGGCACGCGCCGCCGAACTGATTCAAGGCCCGCCGCTCGGCCGCGCCCCCGATTTCGGCGGCCCCGAAGTGCTGACCCTGGGCGAGCTCGCCGAAACATGGCGCACGATCAGGTCGCGACCGCGTCGGGTCGTGCGGGTGCCCGCGCCGGGCGAGGTGGCGCGGGCGTTCCGCGAAGGTCGGAACACCTGCCCCGACCACACCGACGGCACGCAGCGGTGGGCGCAGTTCGTCAGCGCCGACCAGGGGAACGCCTACTTCTGACGCCACCCCTGTACCGGGTGAATGAAGGTCACGTCCAGTCGGTCTGGCGGGATGAAGGGGGCCTTCGGTCGGTTACCGCGCCGACCATTCTCGACGCGGCACCAGCGCTGCGGACGCAGCGCGCGCTCGGCCGAGCGAAGGCGGGGGTACGCCTACAACCAGGTGTCCAGCGTCGTCGTCGTGAGGAAGTGGTCGAGATCGGCCCGCCACGGCGCCGGCACCGTCTTCTCCGGCTCGATGGCGGTGTACTGACCGCGGTAGAACAGCAGGGGCCTGCCGGAGTCCGTGGACTCCGACAGGACCTGCACGCGGCCGATCACGATGTAGTGATCGCCGCCGTCGACGACGCTGTCCACCGTGCACTGGATCGTGGCCAGCGCGTCGTCCAGTACCGGGAGCTCCAGTTCCGAAGCGTGCCAAGCGATTCCGGCGAACTTGTCGGGTTCGCGGGAACCGAAACGGGCACACAGCTGCTGTTGTTCCTCGGCGAGGATGTTGACGCAGAAGCGTCCGGTCTTCTCGATCGCCGCCCAGGAGCGCGACGCCTTGGTGGGGCAGAACAGCACCAGCGGCGGATCGAGGGACAGGGCAGCGAACGATTGACAGGCGAAGCCGATCGGCGCCGCGTCGTCGCCGAATGCGGTGATGACGGTGATGCCGGTGCAGAACTGCCCCAACACGTTTCGGAATTGGCGCGGATCGATCACCGGATGTCCGTCGGCGGTCGCTTTCGTCTCCATCACAGGCTCGCTCACCCCGTCGGTCATTGCTGGCGCTGGCCAACCGTGAAGTCGTGGCCCCACAGGCTCACGGCGGTGGACTCCCTGGCGATCCAGTCGTGGTCGTCGACTTCCAAACCCTCGCAACCGAATTCGACGTCGAAGCCGCCTGGCGTCTTCATGTAGAAGGACAGCATCTTGTCGTTGACGTGCCTGCCGAGGGTGGCCGACATCTTGACCTTCTTGCGCAGCGCGCGGTCCAGGCACAGGCCGACGTCGTCGGCGTTCTCCACCTCCAGCATCAGGTGGACGATGCCGCTGGGGGTCGGCATCGGCAGGAACGCCAGCGAGTGGTGGCGAGGATTGCAGCCGAAGAACCGCAGCCAGGCCGGTTCGCCGTCGGCGGGGCGGCCGACCATCTGCGGTGGCAGCCGCATCGAGTCGCGCAGCCGGAAGCCGAGCACGTCGCGGTAGAACTCCAGCGCGGCCTTGTCGTCGGACGTGCTGAGCACCACGTGGCCGAGACCCTGCTCCTCGGTGACGAACCGGTGCCCGTACGGGCTGACCACCCGACGGTGCTCCAGGGCGACGCCGTGGAACGCCTCGAGCACGTTGCCGGACGGGTCCTCGAAAATGATCAGCTCGTAGACGCGCCGATCGGCCTTCTCCGCCGCGCTGCCCTCCTTGTAGGGCACGCCCGCGGCTTCCAACCGGTTCCGGATGTCTTGCAGCTCTTCGGCATTGGCGGTCTCCCAGCCGGAGACCTGCAGCCGGTCCTTCTCGCCGGGGACGATGACCAGCCGGGCCGGGAATTCGTCCATCCGCAGGTAGAGCGCGTCGGGGATGCCGCCCTTGCCCTCCACCATGCCGAGCACCTTGAGGCCGTATTCGCGCCAGGCCGCCATATCGGTGGCCTCGATGCGCAGATAGGCGAGCGATCGAATGCCCATGTCTACTTCTCCTTGCCGGATCCGGACAGGAAGTCCGTTGCCAGCCGGTTGAATTCGTGGAACTTCTCCAGCTGCGCCCAGTGGCCGCAGCCGCCGAACACGTGCAACTGCACCCGCGGGATCATCTTCGTCGCGAGGATGGCGCCGTCGAGCGGATTGACCCGGTCCTCGCGGCCCCAGATCAGCAGCACCGGCTGGCGCAGCTTGTAGGCGTCGCGCCAGAGCATGCCGAGCTCGAAATCGGGGCCGGAGAACGACTTCCCCATGGCGCGGGTCGCGGCCAGCGCCTCGGGGGTCTTGGCCGATTCGAAGCGTTCGTCGATCAGTTCCTCGGTGATCAACTTCTGGTCGAAGACCATGATCCGCAGGAACGCTTCGATGTTCGCTCTGGTCGGCTCGTAGTTGAAGCGGGAGAGCTGCTTCACGCCCTCGGTCGGGTCCGGCGCGAAGGCATTGAGGCTGAGCCCACCGGGGCCCATCAGCACCAGTTTGCCCGCTCGGTCCGGGTAGTCCAGCGCGAACCGGACAGCGGAGCCACCGCCGAGCGAGTTGCCGAGGATGTGCACCCGGTCGGTGATCTCCAGGTGGTCCAGCAGATCCTTCAGTGCGGAGGCCGAGTGCGCGAAGTACTGCGGATGGTCGACCGGCTTGTCCGACTTGCCGAAACCCGGCTGATCCACCGCGAGCACATGAAAATTCTGCGCCAGCACGGGGATGTTTCGGGCGAAATTCGACCAGGACGACGCGCCGGGGCCGCCGCCGTGCAGCAGCACGATCGTCGGATCGTTGCCGCTGCCCGCCTCGTGGTAGTGCAGCCGCAGATCCGGCCGCACCTGCGCGTAGTGCGAGGTCGATTCGTAGGTGAGTTCCACCGTCGAGGTCATCACACCATCCCGTCGGTCACCGGAAGGCCGAACTCGTGGGTGCCGTACATGACGTACGCGCGCTCGGGATCGTTGGCCGCGTGCACCCGGCCCGCGTGCGCGTCCCGCCAGAAGCGTTGCAGCGGAGTGCCATTGGCGAGCGCGGTGGCGCCAGAGGCTTCGAAGAGCTTGTCGATGGAGGCGATCGCCCGCCCGGTCGCGCGCACCTGGTCGCGGCGGGCCCGCACCCGCAGGTCGAACGGAATCTCCTTGCCCTCCTTCAGCAACGCGTACTCGTCGGCCACGTTGCCGGAGAGCTGGCGCCATGCCGCGTCGATGTCGCTGGAGGCCTCGGCGACGCGGACCTTGGTGAACGGGTCGTCCTTGGCCTTCTCGCCCGCGAAGGCCGCGCGCACGCGCTTGCCCTGGTGCTCCACGTGCGCGGCGTAGGCGCCGTAGGCCATTCCGACGATCGGCGCGGAGATGGTGGTGGGATGGATGGTGCCCCAAGGCATCTTGTAGACCGGGTCCGGGTTCTGCTCCAGGCCGGGCGACTTCAGCTCGCTCATCGCGCGGAAGCTCAGGAACCGGTGCTTCGGCACGAAAACGTCCTCCACCACAACGGTATTCGAGCCCGTGCCGCGCAGGCCGACCACGTTCCACACGTCGTCGATACGGTAGTCGGTGCGCGGGATGAGGAAGCTGCCGAAGTCCACCGGCTTGCCGTCCTTGATGACCGGACCGCCCAGCACCGCCCAGGTGGCGTGGTCGGAGCCGGAGGACCAGGCCCACGCGCCCTTGACGATGTAGCCGCCGTCCACCACGGTGCCCGCGCCCATGGGGGCGTACGAGGAGGAGATCCGCACCTCGGTGTCCTCGCCCCAGACATCGACCTGCGCCTGCTGGTCGAACAGCGCGAGGTGCCAGTTGTGCACACCGACGATGCCCGCCACCCAGCCGGTGGAACCGCACGCGCTGGCCAGCTTGCGGACGGTGTCGTAGAAGACGACCGGGTCGGCGGCGTATCCGCCCCACTGCTTGGGCTGTAGCAGTCGGAAGAAGCCGGTCTCTTGGAGCGCCTTGATCGATTCGTCGGGGATGCGCCGCAGATCCTCGGCCTCCTGCGCGCGCTCACGCAGTGTCGGCAACAGCGCTTCGACCCGCTCGGTCACTTCTTGCGTCATCTCGGGACCTGCTCCTGCCTGGTCGGATTGGTAACCGGTACTCATTTGTCTCTGAGACTAGAACAGGTTCTTATTTCTGTCGAGAACCGCCGTTCATCGCAGGTCGGAGATGGACATCCGCAGGAAGTGGCCCGAATAGCTGGCATGCGGCAGGACATTTTTGTAACGTGTTCTAGTACAGAAGGAGGAGAATCGCGATGGCAGTTACCCCCAAAGGGAGCGGTGCAAGGGCCACGGGGACGGCAGCCGGCGGAGCCGGCGGGGTGGGTAAGCCCAGGGAGCTGGATGTCGGCTCGGTGCCTACCCGCTATGCGCGGGGATGGCATTGCCTCGGCCTGGCCAAAACGTTCCGGGACGGTAAGCCGCACGCGGTGAACGTGTTCGGTACCAAGCTGGTGGTCTGGGTCGACAGCGCCGGCGAACTGCGGGTGCTCGACGCCTACTGCAGGCACATGGGCGGCGACCTGAGCATGGGCGAGGTCAAGGGCGACGACATCGCCTGCCCGTTCCACGACTGGCGCTGGTCCGGCGTCAACGGCAAGTGCAGCTCCATCCCTTACGCGCGCCGCGTTCCGCCGCTCGCGCGCACCAGGAAGTGGACCACCCTCGAGCGCAACGGTCAGCTGTTCGTCTGGCACGACCACGAGGGCAACGAGCCGCCGCCGGAGATCACCATCCCGCACATCGAGGGGCCCTACACCGACGCGGACGGCAATCCGACCGACCAGCTCGACAGCGGCTGGACGGACTGGACGTGGAACTCGATGCTCATCGAGGGCGCCAACTGCCGCGAGATCATCGACAACGTGGTCGACATGGCCCACTTCTTCTACATCCACTTCGCCTTCCCGACGTACTTCAAGAACGTCTTCGAGGGACACATCGCCACCCAGTTCCTGGAAACCAAGGGCCGTCCGGACATCGGCATGGCCTCCAAGTACGGCGGCGACACCTTGCTGAAGTCCGAGGCCTCGTACTTCGGCCCCTCGTACATGATCAACCCGCTGATCAACGTCTACAGCGGTTACGAGGTCAAGAGCGTCCTGATCAACTGCCACTACCCGGTGACGCAGGACTCGTTCGTGCTGCAGTGGGGCATCACGTTGGAGAAGCCGAAGGGCGTCGACGGCGAGATGGCCGACAAGCTGGCCGAGAAGATGACCGAGGGCATCAGCGTCGGCTTCCTGCAGGACGTCGAGATCTGGAAGCACAAGTCCAAGGTCGAGAACCCGCTGCTGTGCGAGGAGGACGGCCCGGTCTACCAGCTGCGCCGCTGGTACGACCAGTTCTACGTGGACGTCGCTGACGTCACCGAGAAGATGACCCAGCGCTTCGAGTTCGAGGTGGACACCACCAAGGCGAACGAGGCGTGGGAGGCCGAGGTGGCGGAGAACCTGCGTCGCAAGCGCGAAGCCGAAGAGGCCGAGCAGGCGACGAAGGAAGCCGAGGCAGGCGTCTGATGGCGGCCACCTGGGCCAAGGCGCCGGACTTCGCCGATCAGCCCGCGCGGCGGGCGGCGGTGCAGGCCCAGACCGTGGCCGACAAGCAGCGCTACCTGGAGGAGGGCCTGACGCCGTTGCGGTGTCAGGCCTGCCGGAGCGAGGTGCTGGTGCGCAAGTCCAGCTCGCACCAGACCTCCGTGCAGTGGACCGAGCCGCCCGAAGCGCACTGCCCGGTCTTCGCCGAGCTCGCGGCGTCGGGCGGCCGTCCCGGTCGTCCCGAGACGTGTCCGCAGTTGGAGAAGACCATCAAGTGGGCGGTCGACGAGGGTGTGATCGAGGTTCCGAAGTAAGGCGGACCTCCGCGTCTGCTCCGGCCGTGCGCGGTGGGCTCCGCGCGGGCGGCGGGCAGCGACTCAGTCGAGCTGGAAGTCCGCGAAGTCGAAGCCAGGGGCGACGATGCAGCTCACCAGGACGTACTCGTCGCCGACTGGTCGCGCGGCCTGGCTGACGCCGCCGGGTACCACGGCCTGCAGCAGCTGACCGCGCTCGACATCGGGTCCGAGGACGATCTCCTCGCCGCCGATGTCGAGCGCGAGCGGTCCGCCGCGGTGCCAGAGCCACAGCTCGTCCGACCGCACCGTGTGCGGGGCCGAGCGTTCTCCCGGCATCAGCAGGAAATGGATCATCGTGGCCGCGGCCCGCGCGCCCGGATATCCGGGAGGCGTGAATTCCACCGGGCTGCGCCAGGTTTGGCGATACCAGCCGCCCTCTGGGTGCGGCTCCAAATCGAGTGCGATGGCCAGCGCGGGCCGGTCGTCGGTCATACCCCGACTCTATTCGCGCTCGCCCTATGCGCCGCCCCAGTGGCTGTTTCGCATTACTCGCTGCTGTACCGCGAGGTCGTGCGTCGCCAGTACGGATCGGCTCGACGAGGGGCAGAGGTGGCCGCCGCGATGGCGCCGTACCTGGCCGCCGCCGAGCCGGGCTTGCTCGTCCGACTCGAAGCCGACCCGGTCGCGGCGGAACGCGCCGAGGTCAGGCTTCCTCGATGCGCCAGGTGATACCGAATCGCGCGAGAGCGTCGAGGAATTCGGTCGGCTCGAACGCTTCGGCAGGTGCCAGCGCGCCCGGCTTGGCGGTGCCCGCCGCCAGTCTGGTCGCGATCTCGACGGCGAGCAGGGCGGAATCGCGGTAGGAGTCGACACCGTCGACCACGCCGCGCACCACCCGACCCTCGGCGTGGGCGTCCACGATCACCTCGTAGCGCAGGTCCGAGCTCGGCTCGTCCGGGATCTGCTCGATCAGCTCCTCGGTGAAAGAGCCGAGGGTGTCCAGGATTTCGGCGGCGAGCACGCCCTCGACCGACACGACCTCGGTGTGCCTCGGGACGGTGAGCACCGGCGGCTGCGGGAACTTCCCGACGGCGGTGGGCGCGGTGTCGCCGGGAAAGGTCATCTCCGGATGCCGCGCGGGGCCGGTGCGCAGCTCGCCGTCCGCGAAATGCCAACCGCCGCTGCTGAACCAGTCGAGGCTGGCGAACACCGTCTTGGCGCTGCCTTTCGACCCGTTGCCTCCGCTCTTGCTCAGGTGGCTGATGACGATCTCGGCCGGGCCGTTCACCCGCCGCGCGACGAGATTGGCGAGCAGGTCGCCCGCGATGTTGTTGTCCGTGATACCGGAAACGACTGTGACACCCGCTGTTTCGGCCGCGGTCGCGTAATCGTCGAAGACCTTCTTCAGGAACAGCTGTTCGCCGGAGATGTCGGTGTAGTGCGCGCCCGCTTCGATGGCGGCCGCCAGGACCGGCTCGCCATTGCGCACGTAGGCGGAGAGGCTGCTGATCACCGCGTCGACGCCGGTGAACGCGGCGACCAGGGCGGCGTGGTCGGCGAGGTCGGCGACGCGGATCTCGGCGTCGGTCAGGCCCGCGGCTTCGGCGGCGGCACGCATGCGTTCGGCGTTGCGGCCCACCAGGATCGGGGTGAGGCCGCGGCGGTTGAGTTCGTCGAGCAGGTAGCCGCCGGTGTGGCCGGTGGCGCCGTAGACGGCGATGGTGGGGGAGGTTGTCCGCTGTGTCATGGGTATGAACTTATGGGCGGGCGGCGAGCAAATGAATGGCTTGGATGCTCGCGTTCATGTCTGAAACGCTCACTCGATGAGCGTATGGTTTCTACCGTGGACATTCTCAGCGAGACCATAGCGGCCATTCGCACCGGGAATCCGGCGTCCGGCTTGTTCATCAGGCACGCGCCGTGGGGGCGCCGCTATCCGGTCGTGCCCGGCGCGGGGTTCCACGTCGTGCTGCGCGGATCCTGCTGGGTCGTTCCGCCGGAGGGTGAGCCGATCGCGCTCGGTGCCGGCGACGTGCTTTTCATGCCGCGCGGAGCCGATCACGACCTGGTCGACAATCTCGACAGCCCCGTCACCGAAACCGCCAAGCCCGGCGAGCCGCGCGAGATCGTCGGACCCGGCGTGCGCACCGAACTGCTCTGCGGCGCATACGAACTCGGTCGAGCGCGGTCGCACCCGCTGCTCGATGAACTACCCGAGTTCATCCATCTGCCCGCCCGCCCCGGCCGTCATCCCGCGCTGCGCGGTGCGGTGGATCTGCTCGCCGCCGAGATCGCCGAACCGTGCCAGGGCAGCGATGCCGCGGTGCCCGCGCTGCTGGAGACCATGCTGCTGTTCATCCTGCGCGCCTGGTTCGACGAACAGGCCGACGCCCGCCCCACCGGTTGGGCGGGCGCGTTCGCCGACCCCGCCGTCGCCGCCGCCCTGCGCGCCGTCCACGAAGACCCGGCCCGCGCCTGGACCGTCCCCGACCTCAGCGACATCGCCGGCGTCTCCCGCGCCACCCTGGCCCGTCGCTTCACCGCCACCGTCGGCGAACCCCCGCTCTCCTACGTCACCCGCTGGCGCCTCCTCACCGCCGCCCGCCTCCTCCGCGACACCGACGCCCCCTTGCACACCATCGCCCGAAAAGTCGGCTACACCTCCGAATTCGCCTTCGCCAAAGCCTTCAAACGCGAATACGGCCAGGCCCCCGGCCACTACCGCCGCACCCCAACCCAACCCGCGGTCGTCGCGGTGTGAGGCCCATCCCGCGCTGCCGATGCGCGCGCAGACTCGGTCCCAACTTGGCCGACCGGCTGGGTCTCAACTGCCCCCGTACGTGCGTCGCGTATGCATAAGTTTGCGTTGAACCGCAGCAGGGGTGTGTCATGTGCGCAAAGTTATGCATAAGATTGCGTGCATGGAGAGTGGGCGAGCGTCGGAGCTGATCGCGGGCGGCGAAAGTCTTACGGTCGAGTTCAAGCGAGGCGCGGCGAACAAGTTCAACGACTCGGACATGATCGAGACCGTCGTTTGCATGGCCAACGGGGACGGCGGTGTCCTCTTCATCGGTGTCGAGGATGATGGCCGGGTGACCGGCGCCGCGCCTCGGCATGGGGATCGAACAGATGCGCGTCGGGTCGACGCATTGATTGCGAACCGGACCGTACCGCTGCTGCAGACCCGGACCAGTCTGGTGGTTGTAGGCGGGCACGAGGTCATTGCGATCGAAGTTCCGAAATCGAAACGAGTCGTCGGGACGACGGGTGGCCTGTATGTTCGGCGAACCTTGCAGATAGATGGCACTCCGCAATGTGTTCCCTTCCCTGCATACGAAATGCTCGCACACGAAATCGATCGTGGTGCCGTAGATTTCGCATCGTTGCCAGCGCGTGGTGCGACGCTGTCGGACCTCGATCCGGCGGAGTTCGACCGCTTCCGACGAATGGCACGGGCATCCGGTGCGGATCCCGTCATCGTCAATCTGTCGGATGTCGAGATCTGCCGGGCCCTGGGCCTCCTCCATTCGGCCGACGGCGACTTCGACCAGCCGACGCTGGGCGCAGTGCTGCTTTTCGGCCGTGAGCAGTCGATCGTCGCGCACATCCCCAATCATGAGGCGGCGTTCCAGCTGTTCAGCGGTCTGGCACTCGAGGTCAATCACTTCACGCGCGGGCCATTGTTCAAGGTGGCAGAGGAACTGCTCGAGAGGGTATCCACTTGGAACCGAGAGGAGGAGTTGCAATTCGGATTGTTACGTGTCGCGATTCCCAATGTGCCTGTAGTCGCGGCCCGTGAGTCGATCGCGAATGCTCTGGTGCATCGTGATTACACGGCACTCGGACCGGTTCGCGTCGTCATCAACGACGACAGTTTCGAGGTGATCAGTCCGGGTGGTTTCCCGCCAGGCGTTCGTTTGGACAATTTGTTGTCGGTCTCCCATCCTCGGAGCCCGCTGCTCGCCGATGCCTTTCGCCGCGCCGGCATCGTCGAGCGGAGCGGTCGCGGCATCAGCCAGATGTATGCGTCCTTGTTGCGGCTTGGGCGAGATGCGCCAGACTACAGCCGTTCGGATGATCGCTCGGTCCGCGCCGTCATCCCGCTCGGGCACGCGGATATCGAGCTGGCGCGATTCGTTCTGCAACGGGAAGAGTCGACCGGACAACCGATGCGACTTTTCGACCTTCAGGTCCTGCACGAGTTGCGGTGGCAGACAAAGATGACCCTGGCGGAGATCGCTGAGCAGTTGCACCGCACCGTCGGGGAGACCCGTGCAGGTCTTGGCCGTATGACGGAAGACGGTCTCGTCGAACTTCGGGGCGCAGGACGCGGCCGTACCTACCATCTCTCGGCCGGGGTGTATCGCGCCTTGGACAGGCCCTCCGCCTATGTCCGGGTTCGTGGAACGGATCCGATACAGCAGGAGCAGATGGTGCTGCAGTACGTCGAAGCCGAGGGGTCGATCACCCGCGCGCAAGCGGCTGAACTGTGTATGTTGACCTCGCAGCAGGCAAGTAGCCTGCTGCGACGGATGGCTCGGCGGGGGAATCTCGTCCTGGAAGGGGAACGCAGGACGGCACGGTACATCGCACCGGAACCGGCGCATCGTTGACGAAATCGAAGCTCACTCGAGCGTCTCAGCGGCTCCTCGTGATCTCTTACGCATCGGTGGAGTTCAAGTCGTTGTCACCCTTGCCGAGCCAGCGGTGGGACTGGCCGGTGATGGCGACGATTTGGTCGAAGTCGTGGTCGCGGTGCAGGAGGGTGAGGCCGCGGAGTTCCGCGGTGGCGGCGAGGACGAGGTCGACCGGACCGGCGCTGCGGTGTTTGCCGCGTTTGGTCAGCTCGCCCTGGACTTCCCAGGCTCGGGCGTAAGCGCGGTCGTCGACCGGTTCCCAGCCGAAGAGGACGCGCATGTCGTCGATGGTTCGTTCACGGTCGGCGGCCGAGCGGGCAGTGTAGAAGAACTCGAGTTCCACGATCGGGCAGATGGCGACCAGTCCAGCGGCGACCGCGCGTTGCCAGGCAAAGGAATCCGGGTCTTGGCGCATGATCGGAACCAGCGCGCTGGTGTCGATCAGGAACCGCGCCGCACTCACGGCCGGTAGTTCCGCTTGTTCTCGAGGATGTCCAGGTCGAAAGCGCCCTCGGCGACGGCGTCCTGAAGACGGGTGAGCGCCAGCGCCCGGCGGCGGGTCTCCAGCACTTCCCGCAGCGCCGCGTTGACGGTGTCCTTCTTCGTGCCGGTACCGAGTTCCTTGGCGACATCGGCGACGAGTGCGTCATCGAGGTCGATCACCGTACGAGCCATGCCGCACCTCCTGATATCTCCTTGTATATCGAAGATATCAGAGCGTATATACGGCGGCGAGGGGCTTTCAGCTGAAAGGGGAGCTGGGGCGCTCTTCGAGGACGCCGTCGATCCAGACGTCGACCTTCTCGTTGTAGAAGCACGCCATGCCCGCGATCTTCTGGCTCTCGGGTAGCGGCGTGCGGTAGATCCAGGCGATGTCGCGGTATTCCTTGTCGCCGATGCGGACGGTCCAGTAGTCGGCGGTGCCCTTGTAGGGGCAGTGGGAGTGGGTGTCGGAGGGGTGCAGGAGGTCCAGGCGGACGTCGGTGAGGGGGAGGTAATAGCGTGCGGGAAGGCCGGTTTCGAAGAGGATGCGCGGGCTGTGGGAGTCCGCGACGACGACGCCGCCGATCTCGACCCGGATGTGCCGGGAGCTGCCGAGGATGTCGACGCGCGAATACGGATCGCGCGGATGGACGTAGATCGGCTCGTCCTCCTCGAACCAGTCGCCCATGGCGTCCCAGTCCAGCCGGACCAGTTCGTTCAGTTCCGGCAGCGGGGAATCGTGGTAGCGCAGCGCACCGCCCGCCGCGGTGACGCCGTCGACGATCACGTCGTAGACCGTGGCATCGCCACGGCTGGGGGAGTGGGTGGTCTCGCCGTTCGGCTCGAGTTTGGCGTGCAGATCGGCGACGGGAATGTAGTAGGTCGGGTAGTAGGGGATCTCCCATACCAGCACCGGGCGGTCCGTATCGGCCACCAGGTGCCCGCCGAGATAAACCCGGACTCGCTTCTGGCTGGTCGCGACCTTGACGCGGCCTCGCTGCTCTTCGGTCATACCTCTCGACGGTACGCCGAAGGTGTGACAGATTCCGGACGCCGAAACGGGCCCCGCCATGCCGACGAGGCCCGCGAAACGCCGAATCTCAGTCGCCGACCGTGATCGCCTGCGCCTCCTCCACCGAGTGCGGCGCGGGATCGTGCTCGTCGATGTGGGCGAGCGCGGCCCGCCCGACGACCAGGACGAGCACGGCGGCCGCGGTGCACGCGGCGCCCACCCAGAACGGCAGCGCGATACTGTGCTCGCCCAGCTTGCCCGCCAACCACGGCGCGGCGGCGCCGCCGGCGAACCGGACGAAGCTGTAGGCGGCCGACGCGGTGGAACGCTCCACCGGCGCGGAGATCATCACGGCCTCGGTGATGAGGGTGTTGTTGACGCCGAGGAACAGACCGGCGACCACCGTGCCGACGATCAGCACCGTCTTGTTCTCCGCGAACAGCGCCATCACCGCCAGGTCGGCGGCGAACAACCCGAGCGCGAGACCCATCATCGGCAGCGTCCCGAACCGGCGCTGCAAGCCGGGCGCAAGGAAGACCGAGGCGACCGCGAGCAGAAGGCCCCAGCCGCAGAAGATGAAGCCGATCGCGTAGGTGCCCATGTCCAGCGGGAACGGGGTGTAGGCGAGCAAGGTGAAGAAGCCGAAGTTGTACAGCAGCGCGGTGATGCTGACGGTGAGCAGCCCGCGGTGGCGCAGCGCCTGGAACGGCGCGGCCAGCGAGGTGCGATGCGTGGGCTTCGGGCTGTCGGGCAGCAGCACGACGATGCAGACGAACGCGATCGCCATCAGCACCGAGACGCCGAAGAACGGTCCGCGCCAACTGATTCCGCCGAGCACGCCGCCGACCAGCGGACCGGTCGCGATGCCGATGCCGAGCGCCGCCTCGTACAGGATGATGGCGCGCGCGACGCCGCCGCTCGCCGCGCCGACGATGGTGGCGAGTGCGGTCGCGATGAACAGCGCGTTGCCGAGACCCCAGCCCGCGCGGAAGCCGACGATCTCACCGACGGTGCCGGACATGCCCGCCAGCGCCGCGAACACCACGATGATGGCCAGACCGGCGAGCAGCGTCTTCTTCGCACCGAACCGGCTGGACACCACGCCCGTCACCAGCATCGCCACGCCCGTCACCAGCATGTAGCTGGTGAACAGCAGCGAGACCTGCGACGGCGAGGCGTGTAGTTGCTCGCCGATCGGCTTCAGGATCGGGTCCACCAGGCCGATGCCCATGAAGGCGATGACGCTGGCGAAGGCGACCGCCCAGACCGCTTTCGGCTGTTTGGTCGACGCCGGTGCGCCGGTGTCGGCGCGGGTGTCCACTACGGTGCTCATCAAAGTTCCCTCGACGGATCGTGCTGGGGAGCAGCGTTTTTCAGCGCTTCCAGCAGTTCGTTCAGATCGGTTTCCATTCGCGCGAGTCGTTCGACGTCGAAATCGGCGAGCCGGGCGGCCATGGCCGTGCCATAGGCGGCACGTGCCCTGACCAGTCGCTCGCGTCCGGCCGGGGTGAGGTCGACGACGACCGCCCTCGAGTCATCGGGGTCCTTGGTCCTCGTCGCGAATCCGTCCTCGACGAGCCTGCCGAGCAGCGCCGTTGCCGCCGGTTGGGAGCATCGATCGATCCTGGCGAATTCGCTGACCCGCACCGCGCCGTGCTCGTCGAGGACGGCAAGGGCCCGCAGTACGGCTCGCGGCAAATCGTCGTCGCCGATCACCCCGGCCAGCCGGGTCAGCCTGCCCGCGGTGACGAGGAGATCGACCACGATGTCTGCTGTCGTCACGGGAGCCTGCTGCACCAAAATATTATTACATAAGCTAACTATCTATTTGCCGTGAGATAGCCCACCGCACCCACCGCGCCCGGCCGGCTCGGTGCCACACACCCTTTGCACGCCTCACACAGGCGGTGCCCATGTGAGGCGTGTGGAGGGTTTGTGGCAGCCGGAGCGGCGAACGACGAAGGCCCCGGCGAGGATTCGCCGGGGCCTTCGGTCGGGTAGTGCTAGGTGTGCGCCAGCGGACGGTGTGGCGTGCCGAAGAGCTGGGCGTCGCCGTGCGCGCGCTTGAAGAACAGGTGCGCGTCGTGCTCCCAGGTGATGGCGATGCCGCCGTGCAGTTGCACGGTCTCGGAGACGATCTCGGTGAACGCCTCGGAACACTGCGTCCGTGCGACCCACACGTCCTCGGCGGCCGACGGAAGCCCCTCGGCGACCGCGGCGGTGGCGGCGTAGGACGCCGACTTGGCCGACTCCAGCAGCACGTACATATCGGCCATCCGGTGCTTGAGCGCCTGGAAACTGCCGATCGCGCGCCCGAACTGCACCCGGGACTTGGTGTATTCGACCGTCATCTCCAGGCACTGCTCCGCCGCCCCGACCTGCTCGGCGGCCACCGCGGCCCACGCGATCTCCCGAAGTCGCGTCGCGAGAGCGAGCGGATCGCCGGTGCCGAGCTTGCGTGCCGCGACGCCGTCGAAGCGGATCGAGGTGAGCTTGCGCGTCGGATCCATGGTCGCGACCGGGTTTCTGGTGATCCCGGCGGCGCCCGCCTCGACCTCGAACAACCCGCTCGCCGTCACCACGATCAACGTATCGGCGTGCGCGCCATCGAGCACGTAATATGCTGTGCCGGAGAGTGTCTCACCATCGGCGCGCACGCCGGGCACGTCCCACCCGGTCTCGCTCGCCCAGCACACCGCGAGCGTCGTCGTGCCTTCCGCGACGCCGGGCAGCAGCCGCGCGCAGGCGTCCTCGTCGCCGGAGAGCAGCACGGCCTGCGCGCCGAGCACGGCCGAACCCAGCATCGGCACACCCGCCAGCGTGCGGCCCAATTCGCGGACCACCAGCAGGGATTCGACCAGCGAAGCGCCGAACCCGCCGTACTCCTCCGGCACCGCGAGCGCCGCGACACCGATCTGCTCGCAGAGCAGCCGCCACAGCTTCGGGTCGTAGCCGAGTTCGGTGTCCATCGCGGCGCGTACGGCGTCGCGGCCCGCGTGCTTGGTGAGCAGCGCGCGCACCGAGGCGGCGAATTCCTCGTGTTCGGTCATGCGGTACCCCTGATCGCTCGGTCCCGGACGGCCTCGTCGCGCAGGGCGCGGGCGATCCTGGCGCGGTGCAGATCCGGCGTTCCCCACGCGGCGCGCAGCGCGGTGACCTTGGTCAGCCACAGCGACAGGTCGTACTCGGCGGTGTAGCCGATCGCGCCGTGCACCTGCAAGGCGGCCCGCGCGGCGGTGTGCGCGGCGTCGCCGCAGGCCAGCACCGCCGCCGACACGTCGCGGCTGCGGGTCGGCTCGCCCATGGTGAGGGCGGCGCGGTAGAGCAGCGGCTCGGCCAGCTCGAGCCCGATCAGCACGTCGGCGAGTTTCTGCTTGACGGCCTGGAATTCACCGATCGGCTTGCCGAACTGCTTGCGCTGCTTGGCGTATTCGGTGGCGGCGTGCAGCAGCGCGCGGCCGGCGCCGAGCAGCTGGGCGGCGGCGGCCAGCGCGCCGGCGTCGAACGCCAGCGCGCCCGCCTCCAGCACCTGGTCGTCGTTGGCGACGAGCTCGGTCGCCGTCACTCCGAACAGCTTTCGCGCGGGGTCGATCGAACGGATCGACTCGCCACGCTCGGCCAGGAAGACCTGCGCGCCGTCGACGAGCAGCGTCACGTCGGCGACATCGGCGTCCAGCGCGACCGGATCGGTGCCCGGTGTTGCGAAGGCGACCGTGCCGAGCGCGGTGCCCTCGGCGAGCCCGGGCAGCCAGCGCTCGGCTGCCGCGGAGTCCGAGAGCGATTGCAGCAGAACGGGAATCGCGGCGGCGGTCTCGACCAACGGTCCCGGCGCCGCGGACCGGCCGATCTCGACGAATGCGACGACGAGGTCGATCGGATCAGCGCCGACACCGCCGTGCGCCTCGTCGACCGCGAGGCCGAGCACGCCCGAGCCGGCGAGCTGCTGAATCAGCGCGCGACCCGGTCGCGGGTCGCCACTCGCCCAGGCGCGCACCGCGGTCGGCGTGCGCCCGGCGTCCAGCAGCTTGCGCACGCTTGCCGCGAAATCGATCTGTTCCGGGCTGAGCGCGAATCTCATCGGCTACTCCCTCTCGGCAGGCCGAGGATGCGCTCGGCGATGATGTTGCGCTGGATCTCGTTGGTACCGGCGTAGATCGGGCCGGACAGCGAGAACAGATATCCGTCGGTCCACGGACCGGACCGTTCGCCCGCCGCGCCGAGCACGTCCAGCGCGGTCTCGTGCATGGCGATGTCGAGCTCGGACCAGAACACCTTGGTGATCGAGGATTCCGCGCCGAGCTTGCCGCCCTCGTTCAACCGGGTGACGGTGCCGAAGGTGTGCAGGCGGTAGGCCTCGCTGCCGATCCACGCGTCGACGACGGCGTCGCGCTGCGCGGTGTTGGTGCGGTCGCCGGAGTCCAGCCACAGGTCGACCAGCCGTCGCGCGGTCGCGCTGAATCGGCCGGGGCTGCGCAGCGAGAGACCGCGCTCGTTGCTCGAGGTGCTCATGGCGGCCCGCCAGCCCTCGCCCGGCGCGCCGATCACGTCGCGGTCCGGCACGAAGACGTCGTCGAGGAAGATCTCGGCGAAACCGGGTTCGCCGTCCAGCTGCGGGATCGGTCGCACCGAGACGCCGTCGGCGGTGAGCGGGAACATCACATAGGTGAGTCCCTTGTGCCGCTCCGCCTCAGGATCGCTGCGGAAAAGGCCGAAGGCCCAGTCCGCGAACGCCGCTCGCGAACTCCACGTCTTCTGTCCGCTGAGCAGCCAGCCGCCCTCGGTGCGCCGCGCCGTCGACCGAATGCCCGCGAGATCGCTGCCCGCCTCGGGCTCCGACCAGGCCTGCGCCCAGATGTCGTCGCCGCGCGCCATGCGCGGCATGATGCGGTCGAGCTGCTCGGGGGTGCCGTGCTCGAACAACGTCGGCGCCAGCAGGAAGATGCCGTTCTGGCTGACCCGCCCCGGCGCGCCCGCGGCGTAGTACTCCTGCTCGAACAGCACCCATTCCAGCAGCGAGGCGTCGCGCCCGCCGTACTCCTTCGGCCAGGAGACCACCGACAGCCGCGCGTCGGCCAGTTTGCGCTCCCAGTCGCGGTGCGCCTCGAAGCCGGCCTTCGTGTCCATTGAAGGCAGTGGCGTCGAGGGTTTCTCGGCGGCGAGGAATTCGCGGACCTCCCGCTGGAATTCCCGCGTCGCCTGGTCCAGATCCAGATCCACTACGTCGTCCCGTTCTGCTCGGCCGTGCTCGCACTGGCCTTCATCGTCTTGGCGTTCATGCCGCCCAGTGAGTCCGCGCCGACCTCGGCGTTGTGCGCGTGCGCGAAGTGGTGCAGCCCGAAGACCGAGTCCATGCCGGTGCGCATGCCCATCAGGTCCTCGGCCTGGTTGACCGCCTTCTTGGTGAGTGCGAGGCCGAAACGCGGCATGGCGGCGATCTTCTCGGCCAGCGCCATGGTCTCGGCCTCCAGCTCGGCGCGCGGGACCACCCGGTTGACCATGCCCCATTCCTTGGCCTGCGCCGCGCCGAAGCGGTCGCCGGTGAACAGGAACTCCTTGGCCGCGCGCGGTCCCATCACCCACGGGTGCGCGAAGTACTCCACACCCGGAATGCCCATGCGCACAACGGGATCGGAGAAGAACGCGTCCTCGGAGGCGACGATCAGATCGCACACCCACGCGAGCATGAGCCCGCCCGCGATACAGGCGCCCTGCACCATCGCGATGGTCGGCTTCGGGATCTCCCGCCAGCGGCGGCACATGCCGAGGTAGACCTCGGACTCCCTGGCGAACCGCTGGTCGCCGCCCTGCTTGTCGACGTGGTCCCACCACAGCACGGCCTTGTTGTCGTAGTGCACGTGGTGGTCGCGGCCGGGGGTGCCGATGTCGTGTCCGGCGCTGAAGTGTTTTCCGTTGCCCGCCAACACGATCACGCCGATCTCGTCGTCCTCGACGGCGCGTTGGAAGGCGGCGTCGAGCGCGTAGGTCATCACCGAGTTCTGCGCGTTGCGGTAGTCGGGCCGGTTCATCGTGACGATCGCGACCCGGCCGCGCCGCTCGTAAGTGACGACCTCGCCTTCGTCCGGCACGCCGTTCTCCGGTTGGTCTGGCATTACGACTTCTCCTCACGTAGTTGACGCTTGAGCACTTTCCCGGCGGCGCTGTAGGGCAGCTGGTCGCGGAATTCGACGAAGCGCGGCACCTTGAAATTCGCCAGTACGGTGGTGGCGTGGGCGAGCACCTGGTCCTCGGTCAGTGTCGAGCCGGGCTTGCGCACCACATAGGCCTTGCCGACCTCGCCCATCCTGGTGTCGGGCACGCCGACGACCGCCGACTCGGCCACGCCGTCGAGCCGGGCGAGCGCCTGCTCGACCTCGGCCGGATAGACGTTGAAACCGCCGGAGATGTACATGTCCTTGAGCCGGTCGGTGATCCGGAGATAGCCGCGCTCGTCGAGCGTGCCGATATCGCCGGTGTGCAGCCAGCCGTCCGCGTCGACGGTCTCCGCGGTGGCCTTCGGATCGTCCAGGTAGCCGAGCATGACGTTCGGGCCGCGCAACAGCACCTCGCCCGCGTCGCTGAGCTTCAGCTCGAAGCCGGCGATCGGCCTGCCGCAGGTGGTCGCGATGGTCTCGGCGTCGTCGTCGGCGCGGCACATGGTGCCGAACCCGGCCGCCTCGGAGAGGCCGTAACCCGTGATGACGACCGCGAATTCGAGCTCCGACCGCATCTGCTCGACGAGCACGACCGGCACCGTCGCCGCGCCGGTGACCGCCACCCGCAGGGTGCTCAGGTCGTAGGAGTCCCGGTCCGGGAAGTCCAGGATGGTCTGGTAGATCGTCGGCGGCCCTGGCAGCACGGTGATCTTCTCCTGGCCGACGAGTCGCATCGTCTGCGGCACGTCGAAGGTGGCCTGGGGAATGATCGTCGCGCCGGTGACCAGGCAGGACAGGATGCCCGCCTTGTAACCGAAGTTGTGGAAGAACGGGCTGACGACGAGATAGCGATCGTCGCTGTTCAGCGTGGTGCACTCGGCCCAGGCCCGCACCACCGACAGCGCCTGCCGGTGCGCGACGAGCGTGCCCTTGCTGCGGCCGGTGGTTCCGGAGGTGAACAGGATGTCGGAGATGTCCTCGGCGTCCACGGCCGCGGCCCGCTTCTCGGCGTCCTCGACCGGGACGGTGTCGGCGATCACCGCGAGATCGGACCAGTTCAGCACGGTCGAGTCGGTGCTGGTCGTCTCGCCGCCCGGCTCCACCGGAATCACCACGATCGTGGGGATGGCCAGTTCCGGTGCGGCGGCGCGCAGTTCGGCGAGGCGGTCGCGGCCGAGGAAGGTCCCCGCGATGAACAGCGCCTTCGCGTCGACCCTCGACAGCACGTCCGCGGCCTCGTCGGCGACGTAGCGGGTGTTCAGCGGCACCAGCGCCGCGCCGGCGTAGTGCGCGGCCAGCGCGGCGACCACCCAGTGATAGGTGTTCGGCGACCACATGGCCACCCGGTCGCCGGACTGCACGCCGCGCGCGATCAGCGCGCGCGCCGTCTCCTGGACCGCCGCGAGTAGCTGGGTCCAGTCGAGACGGACGTCGCCGTCGGCCAGTGCGGGTGCGGCGCCGAAGGTCCGCGCGGCGTCGTGCAGGGCCAGCGGTGTCGTTTGTGCAGGGGTTGTCACGGGTGTTCCTCACCGTTCACGCGAGTACTTATGCACGCACTCTACAAAGCAAGTGCTTGGTAGGTTATCCTACCGGCGTGGTTGCGATCCAGACCTCAGATTCCGACACTGCCGCGCAGGACGCGCGGTTTTCCGCCGAAGTGCGGGAATGGCTGGCCGAGAATCTCAACGGAGAATTCCGCGAACTGCGCGGACTAGGCGGTCCAGGCCGCGAACACGAGGCGTTCGACGAGCGCCTGGCCTGGGACCGGCACTTGGCCGCGTCCGGGTGGACCTGCCTGGGGTGGCCCAAGGAGTACGGCGGTCGCGAGGCCACCGTGCGCCAGCAGGTGATCTTCCACGAGGAGTACGCCAAGGCCAACGCGCCCGCGCGGGTCTCGCACGTGGGGGAGGAGCTGCTCGGCCCGACCGTGCTCGCCTTCGGCACCCAGGCGCAGAAGGACCGCTTCCTGCCCGGCATCCGCAATGTCAGCGAACTGTGGTGCCAGGGCTACTCGGAACCGGGCGCGGGTTCGGACCTCGCTGCCATCAGCACGGCCGCGCACCTCGACGGCGACGAGTGGTCCATCAACGGCCAGAAGATCTGGACGTCGCTGGCGCACGTGGCCGACTGGTGCTTCGTCGTCGCACGCACCGAGAAGGGCTCTTCCCGCCACAAGGGCCTGTCCTACCTGCTGGTTCCCATGAAGCAACCGGGCATCGAGGTGCGCCCGATCATCCAGCTCACCGGGACGTCGGAATTCAACGAAGTCTTCTTCGACAACGCCCGCACCGCCGCCGACCTGGTCGTCGGCGCGCCGGGCGACGGCTGGCGCATCGCGATGGGCACGCTGACCTTCGAACGCGGCATCTCCACCCTCGGCCAGCAGATCCGCTTCGCGCGCGAACTGGCCGATGTCGAAGCGCTGGCCCGCCGCATCGGCGCGGCCGACGACCCGCTCATCGCCGACCGGATCGACCGGGCATGGGTAGGTCTGCGAGTGTTGCGCGCGCACGCGCTGCGCACCATGGAAGGCACCGGCGTGGACGACGGCGGACAGGCGTCGGTGGCGAAACTGCTCTGGGCCAATTGGCACCGCGGCCTCGGCGAGCTGGCCATGGCCGTGCTCGGCGCGCGCGGCCTGGTGGCCGACGAGGACGACGATCTCAACGAATGGCAGCGGCTGTATCTGTTCACCCGCGCCGACACCATCTACGGAGGTTCGAACGAAGTGCAGCGCAACATCATCTCCGAGCGCGTGCTCGGTCTGCCGCGCGAGGCACGGCCGTGACCGCGCGGCCCCTTTCGGTCGCCCCCGAGCCCGTCGCCGGGCACGGCCTGCTGACCGGACGCGTCGCCGTGGTCACCGCCGCCGCGGGGACCGGCATCGGCTCGGCGACCGCGCGCAGGCTGCTCGCCGAGGGTGCCGACGTGGTGGTCTCCGACTGGCACGAGCGTCGGCTCGCCGAGACCGAGGTCGAGCTGAAGGGTGAGTTCCCCGAGCGCAGGGTCGCCGCGATCGCCTGCGACGTGCAGAGCACCGAGCAGGTGGACGCGCTGGTCCGCGGCGCAACCGAAGCGCTCGGCCGCATCGACATCATGGTCAACAACGCGGGCCTCGGCGGTGAGACGCCGGTCGTCGACATGACCGACGAGCAGTGGGACCGCGTCCTCGACATCACGCTCAACGGCACCTTCCGCTGCACCCGCGCCGCGCTGTCCTACTTCCGTTCGGTCGGCCACGGCGGCGTCATCGTGAACAACGCGAGCGTCCTCGGCTGGCGCGCGCAGTACGGTCAGGCGCACTACGCGGCTGCCAAGGCGGGCGTCATGGCGCTGACCAGGTGCAGCGCGATCGAGGCCGCCGAGCTCGGCGTGCGGATCAACGCGGTCGCGCCGAGCATCGCCAGGCACGCCTTCCTCGACAAGGTCAGCTCGACGGAACTGCTCGATCAGCTCTCCGAACGGGAGGCCTTCGGCCGCGCGGCCGAGCCGTGGGAGGTCGCCGCGACCATCGCCATGCTGGCCAGCGACTACACCAGCTACCTCACCGGCGAGGTGGTTTCGGTGAGCAGTCAGCGGGCCTGACGCGCCTGATTGAGATCGCCTTCGGGCGTCCGCTTCCTTCCTGGGAAACGGGCGCCCGATCAGGTGAAAAAGGGTGGCGCGCGGGCGGCCGGGGTGTGCCATGCTGGGGATGGACGGATCCCGCAATTTCGTAAGGGGCGTTGGCTATGGGCCTGGATCGCCCACCTGCCCGCGAACAACTGGAACTCGACGTCGTACGCGAGGTCGTGCTGGCCAGACGTCGTCTCGACAGCATGGTGCTAGCCGCCTTGACACTCGGCGCCGAACTGATGAACCACGAATCCGCGCGGGCGACTGCCTGCCGCGCCGCCCAGATTCTCGAGCTGTACGCGGTCGACGAGAACGAAGTCGAACGCGACCCGCGGGCCGCGCTTCGCGCCGACATGAGGCGCGACAACGCCCGCGCCCGGCGGATCGGCTTGAAGGCTCCCGCCGGTGTTCCTTCCGAGCAGGATCGACGGCGACAACGCCAGACCGCCCTGCTGCGCGAGGTCCGCGCCGACCTCATCGAGGTGCTGCGCCGCTGCCGCAGACACCACTTCGACCGCGGTGCCGTCGCCGACGAAATCGCCCAGGGCCTGTGCGCCGCCACCGACAAACTGGTCGTGGGCGCCGACATGGACGCCTACCACGCCTGGCAGCGCGGCATGGTCCTGAAACTCATCGAAGAACCCGTCCCCTACGGCCCGCCCCGCGTGATGGCGACCGTCGACGCGGGCCCCGGCCGCGGACCCCTCACCGTCGAATGGGACACGCCCGAACGAAGATTGGCCCTCGTCGCCCGCATGGCCCGCGCAGGCATCTCCCCGGTCATCATCTGCGACCGCCTCCTCGCCGACCTCTCCGTGTCCTCCCCGATCCGCTACTCGTTGCGGTAGAGCTGAATCCGCCCGCGTCGGTGCGGCCGGCGACAACCCTCTCCTGGTACTCAGTCGCCGTTGTCGGTCAACCAAATCGCTAGAATTCGCTCATGAGTGATGGGGGGACGCCGGCTTCTGGTCAAAACCTCTCGGTGGTGCCCGAGAAGGTGCGTGAGGTCGGTAAGTACGTCTACGAGTTGTCGGAAGCTCTTCGAACGGCACTGGATTCGGCCGCGAAGGATGTCTCTTCGCTGACCGGTGGAAGCTGGACCGGGGACGCGGCCAACGAGTTCTCGCAGGGCTGGACCGATGTCCACGAAGGCGGTACGCAGATCATGACCGCCCTGACCGAGATGGCCGAGAAGCTCGGCGTCACCGCCGACACCTACCAAGCCCGCGACGACGGCAACGCCGCTGCATTCAACACTTCGAGTTTGGATCTGCCATGAGCTCACGGTTTTCGGTGGATCTCGACCATCTCGATGAGATCGTCGCGCGATTGTCCGGTCTGGCCGGGTTCATCGGCGAGCGCCTCGACGAGATCGACGACAGAGTCGCGACCTTGGCAGGCACCGGCTGGGAAGGCGTCGCTGCCCAAGCGTATGCCGAGGCGCACTCGCAATGGGTCACGGGTGCACGGGAATTCGTGGAAGGCGTACGCGATATGAGCGATGCGGCCAAGGCGGCGCACGCGCGCTACACGCGAGCCGTCGATACGAACTACAAGATGTTCAACGGGGGATAAGTGTCATGGGTGTACTGGTCATCGACTGGCAGACCTACTACGACGCCGCCAAGAAATGCCACGACCTCGCCGCCGATCTCCGGACCGCCGACAAACCAGTCCATGATGCCCTCAAAGGTGAGTGTGTGGGCATGGCCGGTGACACCGCGGGCTGTGAGAAGTGGGCCGCCGCTTACGACCGCGCCGCCGAGGAAACGCTGCAGACCTGCACGAATCTGGCCGACGCGCTGACCAACTTCGGCAACATGCTCTACGCCGCCGGTTACAACTGGGCCCTGAGCAACAAATCCAATCCGATGCCCAACCGGCCTGCCGTGACGGCGATGTCGGAGCACAAGGTGTCGATCCCAGGCTCGAAAGGCCGCGATGGTGACGGGGTCATCGAGGGGAGCGGGAGCATTCCCGGCTTCTACGACGCCCTGGTCAAGGCGATCCAGGACGAATTCCAAAGCAACCTGCCCAACGGTAACAAGAACAAGCTCGCCACGGCCGCGTCCACCTGGAAGGCATTCGCCGAACACACCACCATCACCGGTGCAGCCGCCCGAATCACGGAGATCAGTAATCTTTTCGCCGACATTCAGGACAAGAAGGGTGGGCTCGACGCCCTGCTCGGGCATCTCACCACACTGAACGGTGGTGCCACGCAACTCGCCTCCGCATCGCTCAATCTCGCCGGGCCCGTTGGGGACTACAGCTCCGCCACGTCCGAGGTCCGCGACACGTTCAAATCAGCGGTCACCAACGCTTTGATCGCGGCCGGAACGACCGTTGTCATCGGCGTTGCAGCCTCCTGGATCACCGCTGCTCTCAGCAATGTCGCCGCTGGCGTCGGCGTCGTGGCCATCGCAGGCAACACCGCGAGGGTACTCAAAAGCGCCTACGACACCAGCAAGCTCTACCGCATAATCGGCGCCGCGGCGGCAACGACGGGGACCGCCGCCTTCGCGGTCACCGCGTTCGACAAGGTCCCCTCCCTCACCGACATAGCTGCCAAACTCGCGGCTATCGTCGTCATGAAGGTGTACCTCGATGCCGATGACGCGGAGGACATCAACTCGGGGAGCCCGAGTGGAGCATTCACGAATGCCTCGCTGACGACCAAAGTCAACAAGATCGCGAGTTACTACGGAGTCCCCGCAGAGGAAGTGAGACAAGCAATTCACAAAATCAAGTCGCAGGGCGCTTGGCGCGGGGATGGCGCCAACCGCAATCCAGATGTTGTCGTGGACTTGGATACCGGCGAAGTATATGTGAAGCTCCCCGGCGGTGAAGTGTCCGAGGATAGCATCGGAAACATTCGCGATGAGTTGGAGGACTGATATGGAAAGGAGCCATCGATCGGAGATCAAAGAATACGAAGATAGATGGATCCTGCGCCCTATGCGCGGAGCCCGTGTTGTTCACACGATTTGGCGGCCCGAGCAGGTCGAATTAGAGATGGATACGTCATTCCGAATCGTTGTCGGTTATGGAGCTGAGATGGCCCAGGGGGCCATCGCCGAGGACTTTCCCGGGCGGCACTCTATCAGCTATTGGGCGAGGGCTGAAGTCGAGCGAATGGTCTCTGCTCCGATTCTCTCACCCGTATTTTTCAAATCTGGAAGTATGCGGATCGGATTCGGGAACGGATGGACGCTATTCGTTTCCGGCCATCATCCCGAAGTGTCAGCCGCCGTATTCTTCGGTGACACCCTGCTGTGGAATCGCTCCGGCCTTGTGGGCCACGCGGGGTTTTCCGTGGTTGCAGTCGACCCGTGGACGGGGCAAAGGATTGATGGTCCACCGTGGCCGTCACGCCCACGGGACATCGATTTCAACAATGGCTCGGATGACATCAACGGCTGAAGAATCGGTCGACTCAACCGGACCCGAAAGCGTCAGGGACACCCGTGTCGACCCGACTCGAACGTTCTAGGGTTATTTGATGAATCGTCTGTGCTGGGCAGTGACTGCCATCGCACTGATGGCGGTGGTGTCGATTTCCGGGACCGGATGCGGCAGCCTTGTCGAAGTAGACACGGCGCCGGATGTCGAGACCTCGAACAGTCCGGAGTTCGTGAAAGAAGCGACTGAGTACGGAGGATGGACGCTTCCGCTGAACGGAAAGGTTCTCCTGGTGAGGAAGGAAGTCATTCGCGATACAGAATACAAACTCGCCGTGGAGATGTCTCCCAGTGATCTAGTCTGGATGCTGGACAATTCTGGATTCATTGCCGATTTCAGGAAGCTGTTCGAACCTACCCTTGTTACGACTATCGGCGGGCCTGATCTCGCCTCGTCACCAAATGTCCAGAAAGCTCAGGACACCTTCACGTCGCCGAAGGGGAAGGTGATGTTTCGCCGAGTGGCAGTCGATGAACGAACCCCTGAAACCCGAATAGTCCACATCGAGTTCCAGGGCATCTGAAACCCGAGGCAGGACGGCTCGCCAACTCGCCACTCTGCCGTATCGACAAGCTCAACAAGGAATTTCGCGGTCTGCTGGAACGGCTGACGACACCCGAATGCGGGAATTGGGGCGCATTCTGGCGATCTGGGCGGTCAATTGCCCGCAGCCTGGCCATGGCTCGGATGCTCCAAGCGGCCGCGTCGCGGGAGATACGGCCGTGAGACGGCGATGCCTCGACCATGCTTCACATCACATCGGCAGGGTGCACTGTCGACGAGCGCGCAGGTGGTCCCACTCTGACGACGATGCCTTCCGCGAACGGTCACCGCATCGATGA
>NZ_BDAU01000058.1 GCF_001612615.1 Nocardia amikacinitolerans NBRC 108937
ATTCACGATGCCTGGTAGCGGTCGACTCGTTGGGCCATCAGCCGCTGGGTTGTCATGCCGGCGGGACTGTGGATTCGAGGCACCTGGACCCCACCGGGCGTGGCTTCGCATGTGCGCGGGTTGGGGACTGTGTCATGCTTGCCCGATGAGATTGGGGGATGCCCTCGGGTTGACGAAATCGACTGATTTTCTGCCGAAGTACCATGGGGACGAGGGGGATACGCGGTACCCGTCGCCGCGCAAGTTGCGGTCGCTGGGTGCCACGTTGATCGACTTCGTCCTGCAGTTCGGCTCGATCGTCGCGATGGCGGTGCTGCTGGTGGTGGAAGTTCCGGAAGCGTTCAGGTATTCGGTGCTGCTGATACCGGTGGTCGTCGTCGGCGGGAACCGGATTCTGTTGCCGAAGTGGGTCCATGCGAGCGTCGGGGAGTTGATCTTCGGGCTGGTGGAGATTCGCGGTAGCGACGGTGCGTGGCCCGGCTGGCGCGATCTGTTGCGGGGACTTGGGGCGGGTCGTGACGGATTGCCCAACCTCGTGAACGTCCGCCGCTGCGATGTCTGAGCGCTTGCCAGGCAGATTGCCTGGAAGATGAACGGACCGGTCTCTTTGTCGGGAGACGTTTCGGGGATACCGTGGTGCCCTTACCGATCTTGACCTAGGGGTACACATGGCACTGTCGCGTCGGCGGTTCTTGGCTGCGTCGGCGGTCGGTGGCGCCGCGGCGGTGGTGGTGGCGCCGGCGGCGGGGGCGGACGAGTTGCGGGTGGTGGGGGCGGGGGATCTGGAGTATCTGCCGCTAGTTATGCGGGGGTACAACCGGCGGTTCGCGGCGCGGCCGGAGCAGATCTATGTGCCGAGTTCGGCCGAGCAGGTGCGCGTTGCGGTGGGGCGGGCGGTGGCGGCGGGTTCGCGGTTGGCGGTGCGGTCGGGTGGGCACTGTTTCGAGGATTTCGTGGACTCGGCGCAGACGCGCTCGATCATCGATCTCGGCCGGATGAATCAGGTGCGCTGGGACGAGACGCACCGGGCGTTCTCGGTGGACGCGGGCGCCGAGCTGGGTGCGGTGTACGAGGCGTTGCGGCGCTGGGGTGTGACGATTCCGGCGGGGATCTGCCTTGGGGTCGGGATGGGCGGGCATGTCAGTGGCGGCGGCTACGGGCCGCTGTCTCGGCGGCTCGGGCTGATGGCCGACTATCTGTGCGGGGTCGAGGTCGTCACGGTCGGCGCCGACGGCGAGGCCAGGGTGGTGCTGGCGACCAAGGACGGCCCGGACGCGGAGCTGTGGTGGGCGCACACCGGCGGCGGTGGCGGCAATTTCGGTGTGGTGACGCGCTTTCTGCTGCGCGCGCCATTGTCCGATGGGTCCGATCCGGCGACGGCGCTGCCGAAACCGCCCGGTGCGATGCTGAATTCGCGGGTGGTTCTGCCGCTGATGAGCGAGGCCGCGTTCGTGCGGCTGCTCGGGAACTACCTGGCGTTCTACGAGCGAAACAACGCGCCGGGCAATCGGTTCGCGGGACTGTACGCGCCGTTGAGCTTCCGGACGGTCGGCACCGGGTTCGCGCAGATGATCGTGCTGCTGGATGCCGATTCCGTCGACGCCCGAGCGCAATTCGACGAGTTCCTGGGCACGGTTCTGGATGGTGTGGACGCCGTCCCGGTCGTGCAGCCGGTCGCCCAGCTGTCGTATTCCGACACGGTGCAGCAGGTGTACTACCCGAAAGGTTCGCTGACGCCGCGGGTCAAGGTGAAGGCGGCTTACCTGAGGCGGGCGTATTCCGAGGATCAGCTGCGCGTGTTCTACCGGTACCTGACGAATCTCGCTGTGCTCGGCGAGACGGAGGTGGAATTCCTGCCCTTCGGCGGGGCCATCAATGCCGTCGCACCTGACGCCACTGCCATTTCCGCGCGGAATTCCTTCGCGCAGATGCTGATTCACGCCGCCTGGCGACTTCCCGAGGGCGACGACGCGCACCTGCGGTGGGCGCGCGAGCTGTTCCGCGAGGTGTATTCGGCGACCGGCGGCGTCCCGGTGCCCAACGCCGACAACGGCGGAAGCTACATCAACTACCCGGACCCTGATCTGGCGGACCCGCGCTGGAACACCTCCGGCGTGCCGTGGCACCGCTTCTACTACGGCGACAACTACCCGAAGTTGTTGCGTATCAAGCGGACTTGGGATCCGCGCGGGGTGTTCCAGCACGCGTTGTCGATCGGTCGACCGGACTGGTGAGACCGCCGATGTCCACCGTAAGACCAACCGCCACCACCGACGTCAAAGCACCTCACGTAAGCGCGATCACCCGACAAGGCCCACCGGTCCCGCCCACATGCTTCGGCGCCCCGACGATGACCGTCGCTCCCGAAGCAGGCGCCGCACCGAGATTCGCCAACATCTCCACCCCGTACCGCCCCGCGCCGAGAATCGCGGTGTGCGCGCCGTGATCTCGGCTGAGCGCGTGATCCAAGCTCAACGTGTCCACGCCCACGCCGACGACCCCGCACCGCTGCACCAGATACGCGGCCGCGTCGGGTGCGATGCCCGGTGCGTGCGGCACGCCGTTGGCGTCGAGATTGAGGAAGGCCGCGGCGTCGTGGATGTGGCGTTCGCAGCCGGAATACATTGCCACGAAGGCTCGTTCGGGCATGCGGCCGTGCCGGGACTGCCAGTTCTCGATGTCGTCGATGGTGAGCGCCGCGTCGGGGTCGCGTTCGGCCCGCGCGCTGATGTCGATGACCACCAGTGGCGCGACGAGATCCGTGACGGCGAGCGCGTCGGTGGTCGTGCCGCCCGGCACGCGATGCGCGGGTGCGTCCAGATGGGTGCCGGAGTGTTCCCAGAAGGCGAGCGCGTTCTGGCCGAATCCACCGAGGGCGTGCCAGGCCACGGGGATCGCCGTGAACGGCGGACTGCCGGGCCACGTCGGCAGGTGCGGGCCGAGGGCGTGGGTGAGGTCGAGAACGCCGCGTGCCGCCGGGATGGCGCGGGCGGGCGGCGCAGCGGCGGCGAAGGCGGCGAGTCCCGCGGCGGCGAAGAGCGCGCGGCGGCTGGGACGGGCGGCGTTCTCATGGGCCGACTGGATGATTTTCGGAGCACACATGTCAGTGGTTCCGGATCTGCGACATGGTGTTCCTGACTTCCGACGAGCGGCGGGCGCTCGCTGACGCGCGTGCTTGGCGGTGACCCGCCGTGGGGACCGGCAAAATCCGCCGATCCCGACCGAAGATAACCCGCTCCCGCCGTTACGACCTCCCAGCTTGGCGAATCTCACTGCGCTGGGCAGAATCGCGCGAATGATGGCCGACCGCCGTTCCCGCGCCGTCGCGTCGCTGCGGGGGCTCACCGTCGGCGACGCGTTCGGCGGCTGCTTCTTCGTCCCCGACAACTTGCCCGCGCTCGAAGCCCGCGCCTTGCCGCCGGAACCCTGGTGGTGGACCGACGACACCGAGATGGCGTGCTCGGTCGTCGCCGTCCTGGATCGCCACGGTCGCATCGACCAGGACGCGCTCGCGGCGTCCTTCGCCGAACACCATGACTTCGACCGCGGCTACGGTCCGAGCGCCAACCGCATGCTGCGCCTCATCCGGCAGAAGGGCGGCGACTGGCGCGAGCTGGCGACCGCGTCGTTCGGCGGAAAGGGCTCCTGGGGCAACGGCGCGGCCATGCGGGTCGCTCCGCTCGGTGCGTACTTCGCCGATGACCTGGACCGGGTGATCGCCGACGCGGCCGCCTCGGCCGAGATCACGCACGCCCATCCCGAGGGTGTCGCGGGCGCGATCGCGGTGGCGCTCGGCGCGGCCCTCACTTCTTTGCGCGGCGCGGCGCTGCTCGACGCCATCGCGGCGCGCACACCGCGGGGAGCGGTGCGCGACGGAATCACCTCGGCGCGCGGGCTGCTCGACGTCGGCCCGGCGGAGGCCGCGCGAGCACTCGGCAACGGTCGCGACGTCTCCGCCCCCGACACGGTGCCGTTCTGCCTGTGGATCGCCGCGCGCTTCGACGACTTCGCCGAGGCGTGCTGGGCCACCGCGAGCGCGGGCGGCGACGTGGACACGACATGCGCCATCGTCGGCGGCATTCTCGGCGCACGGGACGCGGTGATCCCGGACGAATGGGTGCGGCGCTGCGAGGAGCTGCCCGAGTGGTCCGGGATCACGCTCACCGGGTCCGCGCGGTGATCAGTTCGGTAGTTACCGGCGGGCAATCCGTCGCGCAGCGCCGAGCCAGCGCCACCCGTCGAACACCGGCGCGCAGGTCGGTATAGTCGCCGCGGATGAGTAGTTCCGCCGCCTGTGATGTGCCGATGTCGTCGACCCGCCGGTTCGGGCGTGTGGTCTGGCTTGTGCCTGCGCTACTCGTCGTGTTCACCTGGCTGTGTCTGACGCTGCCGCTCTGGCCGTTCAAGGAGATCACCGGCGGCTTCATCGACCTGCAGGTCTATCGTCTCGGCGTCGAAACGCTGCGCCACGGCGGCGACATGTACGGACAACTCCCGCAGACGACCATCGGCATCGGACTGCCCTTCATCTATCCGCCGTTCGCCGCCCTGGTGCTCGCGCCGTTCGCGCTGCTGCCCTGGGATGTCGCGGCGTTCGCCTTCTTCGTCACCTCGGTGGCCGCGCTGACGTTGACCTTGTACCTGGTCGCTCGGCGGGTATGGCCCGGCGAGAACGCGCGGCGGCTCGCGCTGTTCGCCACCGCCTGCGCGGCGCCGCTGGCACTGCTGCTGGAACCGACCAGGGCGACGCTGGACTTCGGCCAGGTCAACCTGCTGCTGATGGCGCTGGTCGCGGCCGACTGCCTGACCGAGAAGCCGAAGTGGCGG
Organism: Nocardia amikacinitolerans NBRC 108937; assembly: GCF_001612615.1. Classification (GTDB taxonomy): domain Bacteria; phylum Actinomycetota; class Actinomycetes; order Mycobacteriales; family Mycobacteriaceae; genus Nocardia; species Nocardia amikacinitolerans. Next base: position 4,828 of record NZ_BDAU01000058.1, read on the forward strand.
CGCGGCATGCTGATCGGCATCGCGGCGGCGATCAAGCTGACCCCTGCCGCGTTCGTCCTGTTCTTCCTGGTTCGCCGCGACTACAAGTCGGCGATCACCGCCGCCGTCACCGGCGCCGCCGCGACCGCGCTCAGCTTCCTCGTACTGCCGAGCACCTCGGTGAAGTACTGGTTCGGCGGCCTCGGCAATGTGGACGGCCTGAGCGGCTCGGCGTTCCACACCAACCAGTCGATCCAGGCGGTGCTCGCCCGGTTGCGGGTGCCCGAGCCCGTTTTCACCATCGTCTGGCTGGTGGTTGGCGCGGCCCTGCTCGCGCTGGTCGTGCTCGCGATGCGGCGGGCGGCCGATGCTCCCGCGCTCGCGTTGGCCATCAACGCGGTCTTCACCCTGCTCGTCTCGCCGATTTCCTGGTCGCACCACTGGATCTGGATCGCGCCCGCGCTGTTCGCCGTGATCGGCTACGCGATCCGGCTGCCGTGGCGGCGTGCGCTGGGCTGGTACGCGGTCGCCGTCGTCGTCGGCGCGGTGTTCGTCTACGGGCCGCAGAACTGGCTACCCAACGGCGAACAGCGCGAGTCGCTGTGGACGCCGTGGCAGCACGTGATCGGCAATACCTATGTGTGGCTGAGCGTGCTGTTGGTGATCCTGTTCCTGGCGACGTCCAGGCGCAAAGCGGCGGCGATAACCCCGGCGCAAGTCCGGCACGAAGTACCCCAGCCGGTTTCGTAATCGTTTGGCGCTGCCTACCGCCCGGTGTAGAGGAGCCGGGCGGGGCAGCCGCGACTGATTCAACGGGGTGATCCTGAGCCGCGGGTACTCGGTTCGATGAGAAAGCGCTGAGAATCGGACCGGCTCAGGCCAGCGAGGCCAGCCAATCGTGCATCCAGGACAGCGCCGTCTCGCCGCCGCCGACGGAGTAGCTGCCGTAGAGGGTGTGCGCCTCGGAGCGGTAGAACTCCTCGAGCTTTCTGCGGCGTTCTTCGTTGGCGGACTCCGAGAGCTGGTTCTGCAGCAGCGCGACCCCGCCGCGCGCCATCAGATCGTTGACGATGGTTCCGAATTCGAGCTGGTAGCGCCACATGTTGGCGAGGTCGGGGCTGGAGCTCTGGGCCAGGAAACCGGCGAACCTGGTGACGAAGTCGTCGGCGGCGGTGGCGCAGTAGAGGTCACCGACCGCGCAGATCGTGCGGGTCTGCGGTGCGACCCAACCGAATCCGCCCACCCGGGGACCGCCCGCGCCCGCGCCGCCGACCGGCGGGCCGACCAACGCGTCGGTGGGGGAGCGGCGCGGATCGGAGATGAGGCCGACCGCCGCGATCCGTTGCGGCGGAACCACGCCGAGGCCGGTGCCGATCTCGGCGGCCACGTCGCCCGCCGCGTCGGCGCCCTGGCTGTAACCGAGCAGCGCGAGCTTGGTCGCGCCGCACTGGCGCGCCATCGCGCCGAGCATGCCGCGGGCGTTGTCGACGGCTTCCTTCTTCGACGCGCCGTACACGTCGCCCTCCCACGGGAAGGCGGTCGCCGCGTAGCTGACATAGTCCACGCGCACCGAGGACGGAAGGCCGTCGGTCACTCCGGCGAGCATGCCGGGACCGGGCCGGTGCTCGTCGCTCTCCCATGTCCCCGGAATCGCCACGACGTACATGCTCGGGCAGCCGGGATCGGCCTGCGCCCCGCCGCCGACGGAAATGGTGGACAACGCCATCGCCGAGATGCCGATGACCGCACGAAGAAGTGTGGATCGCATGGTGCCGCTCCCCTTGCTGCACGCCCCGCCCGGGGCTTTCCCCTGACTGATCCGCCCCGCGGACGACCCCGGCGGGACGGAGTTCGGCCGAAGCCGCACACGGTCGGGGCGGAGATGCGCCCTGCCTGCGGGAGGTCCGGTAGGTGGCTTTGAGACCAAAGGGTCTCAGATGCATGCGAGGGTAGCGCAGACGTGCGACGGCCCACAATCGCCGCCAATTGTGATTCAAATCACCGATCGGTCGGCGATTTCCTGGTTTCGGCCGTGGCGCTCGCTCTCATCAGCGAATTCGCGCGACGACTTCCGCTTCTTCCGGCCAGCGCTGCGCCCACGGCCGCGCCTTTTCGAGTTGTGCTGCGACGCGCAGGATTTCGAGTTCGCCGTCGGGACGGCCGACCAGCTGGACGCTGAGGGGCAGTCCGGAATCCGACCACCCCGCGGGGATCGCGGCAGCCGGATTGCCGCACACGTTCCACATCGCGGTGTAGGCGGTCATCGGCATGCTGCGCAGGATCGCGTGCAGCGCGCCCGCGCCGTCCAGCCTGCCGACCGGCGGCGGCAGGTGCGGCAAGGTCGGGGTGAGGACCAAGTCGTAGCGTTCGAAAACGCGGTGGACGCGGGATGCGACCCGTTCGCCGTGCCGTTCCGCCCAGCGCAGCACCGGTTCGGGCGCGAGCACACGCGCGGTGGCCGCGAGCGTGCGGGTACGGCGCTCGAGCAGGTCGGGTCGGTCGACGCGATCGGCCTCCTCTCGGATGCCGCCGAGAAACTGCGGGAAGAACGCGGACGTGGCGTCGGGATAGTCGAGTTCGAATTTCTCGACGTGGTGGCCGAGTTCGGTCAACGCGTCGGCCATCGAGCGGACCGCGCCGGCGCACTCGGGGTCGAGGCGGGTCAAAGGGACGGCGGATCGCACGGAGACGGCGATCCGCAACGGCGTCGCGGGAGCGGCCTCGGAGAACGCGATCGTCGGTGCCGGCGCGTGCCAGCGATCTCCGGCGACGCTACCGCTGATGACGTCGTAGAGCAGTGCGCTGTCGGCGACCGACCTGGTCAGCACACCGAGCGTGCCGAGCGCGCGCCACAGGTCACCGTTGGGCGCGGTGCTGACCCGCCCGCGCTGCGGCTTCAAACCGAACAGGCCGCAGCAGGCCGCCGGAATTCGGATCGACCCGCCGCCGTCGCCGCCGGTGGCCGCGGCCACCACGCCCGCCGCGACCGCCGCCGCCGAACCGCCGCTGGAGCCGCCCGTGCTGCGGGTGAGGTCCCATGGATTGCGTGTGTAACCGTGCGCCGCGGATTCGGTGAACGGCCAAGTGCCGAACTCCGGCATCGCGGTCTTGCCGACGATGATCGCGCCCGCCGCACGGAGCCGCCGCACGATCTCCGAGTCTGCCGCGGCGGGCGTGGTCACCGCGGCGCCGCCATAGGTGGTGCGGACGCCCGCGACGTCGACCTCGTCCTTGATCGCGATCGGCACGCCGTGCAGCGGGCCGAGTGCGCGCCCGGCGGCCTGTGCTTCGTCGCGAATCCTGGCCTCGGCCAACGCCTCCTCGGCGAGCACGGTGACGAAGGCGTTGAGCCGCGGCTGCACGCGGTCGATGTGCGCGAGGGTCTGCTCGGTGAGTTCGAGCGCCGAGATGCGGCCGTTGCGGATGGCCTCGGCCTGGCCGAGCACTCCGGTGTACCGCGGTCGGTCGCCGGGTTGCTCGTTCATCGGGTTCCCTCTCGTGGGGCCGGTGCGTTCACGTGGACGCACGTTCAGTTGTCCGATTACATGCCGCGCCGTAGGACGTGTCAAGGGTGGTGCGGGGCATCGGCGCCGTTCGCGGGTGATACTGGCGCGCGTGAACATGATCGCCGTGCTGCGCCGCGTGCTCGCGGTCGTCGCTGTCGTTGGTTCCGCCGCCGCGCCGCTGGCGCCGCCGCCACCCGCGCAGGCCGGGCCGTTGACGGACTGCGGGTGGAGCAGACGGATCGGCGCCGACACGCTGAACGTCGCACTGCCCGACACCTTCGCCAACTACTGGATGGCCGCTGTCCCCGCGCTGCCCGCCGAAGGCCTCACCCTGCGCGGCCGATACCCGCACGGCCGGTACATCTCGTTCACCAGCTACCAGGGTTCGCGCACCTTGGACGGCTTGGACGATCTGCGCATCGATCCGGATCCGGGCAGCGTCAACCCGTTCCAGCCGGGGGCGGACCGCGCCGCGACCGAACGCTCGTTCACCGTGCGGGTGCTGCCGGGCCCCCGACCCGAGCGGCCCGCGCCGAACACCCTCTACGCGGACCCAGGGTTGGCGCTGATCATCTACCGGGTCTACCGCACCGACGAGGGGCGTGATCCGCTCGGCGGCGAGCCGTTGCCGGAGATCACCGTGCACGGAACAGGCGGCCCGCGCGTGCTTCCGGCATGCACGGCGGATCAGGGGGCGGCGGACACGTCCGCCGCGCGCCTGTCCAGCGGTCAGCGGCTGCCCGCGAACATGCCGGGCCCGGACTACCGCGTGTGGTCCAAGACGAGCGGCGACGGCGTCTTCGCCAACCCGGACAACACCTATCTCGCCTCGCACGTCGCACCGCGAGCGGGACAGGTCGCGGTCGTCCGCGCCGGGTTGCCGACCACTCCCGCGACCTACCGCGGCGAGACCACCATGGCGCCCGCGCAACTGCGGTACTGGTCGATGTGCTCGAACGAGCTTGCCACCACCCGTGTTTCGGCCTGCGTCGTCGACGACGAGACGCCGGTCGACGAGCGTGGCTGGTTCACCGTCGTGGTGTCCGACCCCGCCGACCGGCCCGCGAACGCGACCCGTGAGTGCGGCGTCGCATGGTTGCCAACGACCGGACCCACCACCACGCTGCTGATGCGGAACATGCTGCCGGACAAGGATTTCGCGCAGGCGATCCAGCGCGCGCCGCAGGACGATCCGGCCGCGGGGATGGGGGATCACTACCCGCGCACCGAGTTGCGTACGACCGCCGAGTTCGAGGGGATCGGCTGCGGGCACTGAATGAGCAGATGATCGAGCACCCGCCACACCATCGACGCCACATCCGAATCACCAAGGCGCAGCGCCGTATTCGCCGCGAGCAACACCGCATCGAGCTGAAAGGCCGCGAGTTCGGAATCGATCTCGCTGATCTCGCCGTCCGTGACCGCATGCCGGAATTGCGCCGCGAGGGTGGCGCGCCAGTCGCGTTGGTCGCGCAACAGCGCCTCGCGGACCGGCCCAGGGCGACTGTCGAATTCGGTCATGACGGCCGCGCGGAAACAGCCCCCCGCGAACAGCGGCTCCTCGGCGTAGTCGAGCCAATGCGCTACGAGCGCGCGCAGCCGAGGGACTCCGCGCGGTTCGCCGCGCGCGGGTTCGACGACGGCGGCGACGAAGAGTTCGCGCGCGTGGTCGATGGCCGCCAGTTGCAGCGTCTCCTTCGATTTGAACAGCGTCTGCACCCCGGCCTTGCTCATGCCGGTGTCGGCGGCCAGGCGGCCGAAGCTGAGGCCGTCGAGGCCGTCGAGGGAGGCGAGGTCGACGGCTCGGCGCAGCACCACACCGCGGGTGCGCGCCCCGCGCAGCAGTCGCTTGTCGGTGGTCATGACGGGACCCGCTGACCGAGGCGATGGGCGAGCTGCTTGACCGCCTCGGCGGCGAGCACCGCCTGTCCGTTGGCGGCGAAGTGGATGCGGTCGGCGCTGAGCAGATCGGCGCGGTCGTTGACCGGGTGATCCCACATGTCGACGACCACCGCGCGGTCCTCGCCTGCCAGCCGGCGGGTGATCGCGTTGACGGTGCGGACCCGGTCGGTCCAGTCCGCGAACGCGGGCACCCGATACGCGCGGCCGAGCGTGAAGGTGGTCAGCTGGGCGCCGGTCGCCGCGGCGCGGCGGTACAGCTCGCGCAGGTGCCGCTCGATCAGCGCGTAGTCGGGTGTGCGGCGGACGATGTCGTTGGCGCCGCACGGCAGGTGCAGCAGGTCGGGGGCGAAATCGATCATGCGATCCAGCTGGTCGAAGGTCTGTTCGGTCGTCGCGCCGTCGACCGCGATATTGAGGTACGCCAAGTCGGGCGCGACCCGGCGCAGCGCGTCGGCGACGCGGTCGGCCCATGGCAGGCTGGCGTATCCGGCGCGCGGGTCGCCGGTGCCCGCGGAGAGGCTGTCGCCGATCACCCCGAAGCGTCGCCATGGCGCGTCGAACAGAAGGGCTGCGGATTCCAGAGCGGACAGGCAGTACGGGTCCGTCTCTTCGGTGCTGAAGTGGTCTGCGATGGTCACCAACTAAACATACGGCCGACCGTATACTTGGATCAAGAGGCGTCGTTGGCCGGAATTCTCGATTTCGGACCGGTCGTTATGATTCGCGAAACACGCTGCACCCCAATGTTTCCGGGCGAATCGCGGTAAGATCACGGCGGCGTTCTCGAACCGTCGCCGACATCAGAAGAGGGGTACGGCTGTGAGCATGATTCTCGCTACGGCACATGACATGTACGGCACAGTGTTGGCCCAGGTCGGGAACCCGACCCCCGAGGCCCCGCCCATCTCGGACAAGATCCTGCAAATGGTTCGCTACCTCACCTGGTTCGTGCTGCTCTCGGGAATCGCCGCCATCACCTACGCGGGCGGCCGGTTCGCCTGGGAGAAGTGGACCGGCGGCGGCCTCCAGTCGCCGAAGATGGTGGCCGGAGCCATGCTCGGTGGGGCCGTCGCGACCAGCGCGGGCACGATCATGAACGCGGTCGTCGGCTGAGGCCGAGTTCGGCGCGGCTCAGGCGGCGCGCCACTTGATGGAGCAGCCCATGCTCGGTCGCTGCGGCTCCGGCGCTGGCTTGCCCGCGCGCACCGCGGCGAGTGCGGCGCGCAGTTCGGAGCCGGTGACGGGTTTGCGGTTGCCAGGGGTGGATTCGTCGAACGCGCCGCGATAGGCCAGCAGGAGACGCGCGTCGTAGAGGAAGAAGTCCGGGGTGCATGCCGCGCCGAAAACGCGGCCGACCGACTGGGTTTCGTCGATGAGGTACGGGAACGTCCACCCGGCTCGTTCCGCTTGTGCGCGAAGCCCTTCCGGCTTGTCGTCCGGGTAGGCGTCGGCGTCGTTGGTGCAGATCGCCACGGCGGGCACGCCCGAGTCGCCGATCACCGCGCCGAGTTCTTTCTCGATGTGCTTCACATACGGGCAGTGGTTGCATGCGAAGACGACCAGCAGTCCGGGACCGTTCGCGTAATCGGACAGGCGGTGGGTCCGGCCGTCCAGATCGGGCAGTGCGAAGTCGGGCGCGGGCGTGCCCAGCGGGACCATCAGGGATTCGAGTGCCATAGCTGCCTCCGTCCGGTTCCCCTACGAGGGTAACGGGGTCGCGGAGCCCACGGGCGTAGTCGGACGGGCGTACCGGGAGCGTCTCACTTCGTCAGATCGGCGGGATCGGTGTTGGCGCCGCACAGCACGACGCACACCCGCTCACCGGGCGCGGGACGGTACGCACCGGAGGTCAGCGCGGCCATGGCCGTCGCGGCGGCGTGTTCGACCGCCAAGCGATGCTCGGCCCAGAGCGCCCTGCGGGTCGCGACGATCTCCTCGTCGGAGACGAGCACCGATACCGAGTCCGCCGCGTGGGCCGCGACGAGAGCCAGCTCCGTCACCCGACGCGCGCCGAGCGCGTCGGCGGCCACCGAGTCGACCGCGACGTCGACGGGTGCGCCCGCCGCCAGCGCGGCGTGCAACGCACGGCAGTTCCGCGGTTCCACCGCGACCACTCGGACGCCGAAATGCGCCGCCGCGGTCGCGATCCCGGCGAACAAACCGCCGCCGCCCACCGCAACGACGACGGTATCCAGCTGAGGCAGCTGTCGATGAATCTCGATCAGCAAGGTCCCCGCGCCCGCGGCGATGAGCGGGTTGTCGTAGGCGTGCGAGAGCAGCGCGCCGCTGGACTCGGCGAAGGCGTGGCAGGCCGCGAGCGCGTCGGCGTACTGCTCGCCGACCAGCCGGACGTCCGCGCCGTAGCCGCGCAGCTTGTCGATCTTCACCGTGGGCGCGGTGGCGGGCAGGAAGACCGTCGCGGGCACCCGCTGGCTGCGCGCCGCCCACGCGCAGGCCATACCCGCGTTGCCACCGGAGGCGATGGTGACGCCGGAGTCGGGCAGGCTGCCCGCCTCGCGATGCGTCTGGAGGAAGTTCTGCGCGCCTCTTGCCTTGAAGGTGCCCGTGTGCTGGAGGAATTCGAGTGCCAGCCAGATGTCGGGTGACCCGTCGTCCGGCGCGTCGGCGGGCGCGATCGCGATGGGTCGGACGCGGCCCGCGATGCGCTCGGCGGCCGCCTCGATGTCGTCGTAACCGAGTTTCGTCGGGTTCGGTTCCATCGGGCTCCTCCGGTGTCGTCGTGCGCGCGAAGGCGATCATAGTCAGCCGCGCGCGGCGCGAATTCCGCTCGCCGAACGCGCAATTTGCCGACCAATTGCGCGAATACGGCGCGGATTACCGGTCAGCCGGGGGAGGAGGTGTCATGCTCTGTTTCGTTCGCTGATCCGACCCGCTGCCGAGCGCACGGGATGAAGAGAGGTCGATCCGTGAAATCGAGTTGGATGGCGGTGCCAGCGCTGTTGGCCGTCGCGGTATCGGGTTGTTCCGGTGACACTTCGGCCAATACCGCGACTACCTCGACCGCGACACCGGCGAAAGCAGCGGGTACGACGACCGCCGCCGCACCGAAAAACGGCGATTCCGCGGGCGGCGTGGACATACCGCTCGGGGAGACGAAATCGGTGCCCATTCCCGCAGACGCGATCATGGAAATCAAGGTTCCTGCGGAATGGGGGGCTGCCGTCGACAGCGTGCGCTGCGCGGTAACCGACAGCAATGGTCGAAACGAGGATCTGCGTTCGTCGGAGCCGAAGAAACAGGAGGTGATCGCGGGCGCGCAGTGGATCACGCTGTGGACGTTCTCCTCGCCGCCCGCCACCGAAGTCACCGTCGGCTGCGTGGACGCGGACAACGCGGTCACCGCCGCCGAGCTGCGCTACATCCGCGTCGTCCCGCGCGGACTCGCGCCGAGCTGAGCCCACGGCCGGGACTGTTCGCTCCGGCCGTGCGCGGGCGCCGCTCCGGCTACTTGCCGTGGGCGCGCAGCTGATAGAGGCCCTTGGTCACCGCGACCGTCTTGCCGTCGGCATCGGTGACGACCGCCTCCAGCGTGAAGTCCGACTTTCCGCGCTCGGCCGCCTCCGCCTCGATCCGCGCGATCTCCTCCTCCGGCAACGTGGCCTCGGCGCGCAGCTGCGATTTCGCCATGCCGACGAACTTGATCTCGAAGCCCTTCACCAGCGGGTAGTAGGCGGAATTGTCGAACGTGGCCACGGCGATCGCGCCGCCGAGCACCTCCGCCACGGTGAACTGGACGCCCGCGTAGATCACCCCGAAGTGATTGCCGTTGCCCTCCAGCGGCACCGTCGTCGCGGCGAATCCGCGGCGCACCTCGACCGCTTGGACGCCCATCTTGGCTGCCGCCGGGATGGTGAACTCCAGGGCGCCGTTGATGATATCGACGAACGGAGGGGCGTCGTCGGTGCTGTTGTCGGTCATGCGGACCGATTCCTTTCGCGCGTGCGGTCCGGCGTGCCGTCGGCACACGGCGTCCGCGCTTGTCCGCCGCGGACTTCGTCGTCCTAGAGTCACCGGTCCCGCCCTCGGCGAGGGCGGGTGCCATCAGATTAGGAAACGGGCGGTGCGCCGCGCAATCGCGGTTGTCGGTGGCGCTGAGTAGCCTCGGGATCGTGGGCGACGACGGATATCGCGAGGGCCCGTCCCGACTGGACGGCGCGGTGCTGTGGACGCGCACCGTGACCCGCACCGAGGAACCGCTGCCGGTGCTGCCGGACGGCTGTATGGATCTGCTGTGGCGGGACGGAGCGCTGTTCGTCGCGGGTCCGGACACCACCGCGCATCCCGCGGGCAGTCCGAAGCCCGCGCGATACACGGGCTTGCGGTTCTTTCCCGGCACGGCGCCCGCGCTGCTCGGCGTGCCCGCGCACGAATTGCGGGACCAGCGCGTCGAATTGGCGAATCTGTGGCCCGCGGCGACCGTGCGGGAGCTCGCGGGCCGGGTCTCGGATGCGCCCGATCGGGCCGCCGCGCTCGAGTCCATCGCGCTGCGCCGCGCGGCCGAGGTCGAGCCACCCGACCCGCTGCTGCGCCGCGTCGTCGCGGCACTGCGTGCGGGCCGATCGGTCGCCGCGACCGCCGATGCCGCGGGCGTGGGAGCTCGTCTGCTGCACCGCCGTTCGCTGGCTGCCTTCGGCTACGGCCCCAAGACCCTGGCCCGCATCCTGCGGCTCCAGCGCGCGCTGGCCGACGTCCACGCGGGCACGCCGCCCGCCGATGTCGCGATCGCGGCCGGGTACGCGGACCAGGCGCACCTGTCACGCGATATGCGGGAGTTGGCGGGCATGACGCTGACCGAGTGGACCGCCCGCCGCGGGCGTGATCGAGCCTCTGCCTGATCCGCTGCCGTGCGCCGGTTTCGGTCGACGCGGGCCGTCGCGTAGCGGGTCGCTTCCACGCAACGAGGGACCACCATCCGGTCGCGCGGCCCCTCCCGCCGGTTGCGGTCGACGCGGCGGCCTCACGAGGGGCTGCGGTCCGGTCGGCGGGCTCCGTTCGGTGGTGGTTCGACGCACCGCGACGCGGCCCTGTTAGGAGGACGCTCCGGTTCGGTCGCGCTGCCTGACCTCCGACCCGGCCCGGCGGCGGGCAGAGCCTAGGTCCGGCGGAGTGGCGAAAGCTCAGCCCAACGGCGCGTACAAGTCGATCCCGTTCCCGTCGGGGTCCTGGATGACGGCATAGCGCTGGCCCCACGGCGCGTCCCAGGGCTTCAGTTCGCCTTGGTAACCCGCCGAGACCAGGTCGGCGTAGATCGAGTCCACCTCGGCGGCGTCGGCGCAGCGGAAGGCGAGGCCGATACGGCCCGCGCTGGTCGGCGGTTCCCATTCGGCGTGGAAGGAGCGAACCGTGTCCTCGGTGTCGAGGGCGAGGCGAACGCCGCCGGCGAGCTGGGCTTCGACGTGCGGCTGGGTTTCCGCGTCGGCGGGGAACTCGAGGCCGAGGCGGCGGTAGAAGGCGAGCGAGGCGGCCATGTTCGAGGTGACGATGCCGATGAAGTCCAGTTGCGGTGTCATGTCGGCAGCGTAAGGGCGGCGGGCCGGTTCGGTCTTGAAGGAATCGGACACTCAGTGCTTCGGCGCCGGCACCAGTTCGGCGATGAGGTTCTCGACCAGGATGCGGATGCGGTCGCGGATGGTGCGGACCACCTCGATGGTCTGTCCGGCCGGATCGGGCAGCACCCAGTCGCGGTAGCTGATGCCGGGGAAGAACGGGCACGCGTCGCCGCACCCCATGGTGATCACCACGTCGGAGACGCCGACGGCCTCGTCGGTCAGCTTCTTCGGCGTGTTGTCCGCGATGTCGATGCCGACCTCCGCCATGGCCTCGACCGCGACCGGATTCAGTTCGGCCGCAGGCGCGCTGCCCGCGGACCTGACCTCGATGCGTTCACCGGCGAGAGCGGTCAGAAACCCGGCGGCCATTTGGGATCTGCCTGCGTCGTGCACGCAGACGAACAGCACACTGGGCTTGTGGGCCATGGGACGCCTTTCGGTGGGGCTCGGGGTAATGCGGTACCGGACCCGTCCGACGGCGCGGAGTGGTCCCGGTGCGTGCCGTCCGGGAGGATCGGGCCGAAACGCTGTCGTAGCGTAAGGGATACGGGCGATCGCCCGGCGAGGACGGGGCACCTGTGGCTCCGGTCTTCCTGCCGCGCCGGGGTATTCGCGCTGCTAGAGGCGGTGGGCCTCGAAGTCATTGCCGCGGCGAAGGATTGCCCGCAAATGAGAACGGACCGGTCGGTCGCGAAATTCGCTTTGCGGCCATGAGCATCGCCGAGACCCTTTGTCGCGCTTGATGAATGAGTGCTCCGATCTGGGTCCGGAATGCCGAAACCGCCGCGACGTCCGGATGGCGTCGCGGCGGTCGGTCGTGCTTGCTCAGATCGGGCGCAGATCGATCACCTTGCGCAGCCGCGCCCGGTCGCGCTCGAGGCGGCGCGCCTCGTAGGCGATGGGGAAGTAGCGCACCCGCTCGGGCAGCAGCGGCACGATCCGCCCGATCAGCCAGCCGAGCACCCGCAGTTTGCGTTCGTCGGCGGCGGTCCAGGTGAGGCCGAGCTTGCGGCGCGCGGCCTCCGGTGTGGTGCCGACCGTGACGAAGTACTGCATCCGCCCGATCGGCGCGACGGCGGCGCGCCAGACCGGCGCCAGCGCGCGCGGAAGCTGCTTGGGCGGTGCGACCGAGCGGATCACCCGCAGGTAGTCGTGCGCGGTCGGCGTTTCTTGGAGGTGGTTCTCGACCACGTCGTCGAAGAACTTCTCGAACGCGGCGTAGTTCTCGGGAACCTCTTTGGGCGCCACCGAGAAGTTGCGCATCAACTGCAGTGTCTCCTGGTAGTACGCCTCCTTCTCGGCGTAGGTGAGCGGGCGGCGGCCGAAGTACTTCGCGCTCTCCGTGAACGCGAAGGTCCCGGTGTGCAGCACCCAGGCCCACGGCCCGGAGGCCAGCGCCTTGTGCCGCACGCCCGCGGCGTCGGTGGTGTTCAGCGAGGCGTGCATCGCGCGCAGCCGGTCGGCTTCGGCGAGAGCCTCCTCGCCGCCGTAGACCCACATCATCACCGAGGAAAGGCTGCGCACCGCGCGGCCCATGGGATCGGTGCGGAAGGTGGAGTGCTCGTCGACGACGGCGGAGATGGTCGGCTCCATGGTCTGCAGGAGGAAGGCGGATCCGGCGGTCAGCGAGAACGTGATCAGGCCCGTCTCGTCCCACATCCTGGTGCCCGGCGCGAAGGGGCGGCGTGGCGGCAGCTCCCGCGCGGTGGTTTCGAGTGCGGCGGACGCGGTCATTGCGATCTCCTTTGATCGACCCACTTCAGAGCAATGAGATGATTAGCATACCAATCTCTCATTCTCTTGGCGCGACGAAATCGACCACGATCGGCCGATGGGCGAAGTCGACAATCCGCGCGCGGCCGGAGCGACGGCGGAGCAACGCTTACTCTGGCTGGCATGGGTACGCAGTGGCGCGAGCGCACCGGCCGGATCGGCGTCCTCACCGGCGCGGGCATTTCCACCGATTCCGGGATCCCGGATTTCCGCGGGCCGCGCGGGGTCTGGACGAAAGACCCCATCGCCGAACTGCTCTCGACCTACGACAACTACTTGGCCGATCCGGAGCTCCGGCAGCGGGCGTGGCTGGCCAGGCGCGACAACCCGGCCTGGCAGGCGACCCCCAACGCCGCGCACAAGGCGCTCGCCGAGCTGGCAAGGGCCGGTCGCGCGGTCACGATCATCACCCAGAACATCGACCGCCTGCACCAGCGCGCGGGTTCGGCGCCCGAGCGGGTCATCGAGATCCACGGCAACATGTTCGAGGTCGTCTGCGTGGAGTGCGATTTCGAGACGAGCATGGCCGCCACCCTGGAGCGCGTCGCCGCGGGCGAGCCCGATCCGCCGTGCCCCGAGTGCGGCGGCATCCTCAAGGCCGCGACGATCATGTTCGGCCAGCAGATGGACCACCGCAGCCTGACCAAGGCCGCGCTCACCGCCGAGACCAGCGACATCTTCCTGGCCATCGGCACCTCGCTCCAGGTCGAACCCGCCGCCTCGATGTGCGCCGTCGCCGTCCGCGCTGGCGCCGACCTCGTCATCGTCAACGCCGAACCCACCCCCTACGACGACCTCGCCACCGAGGTCGTCCGCGAACCCATCGGCACCGCCGTCCCCCGCCTGGTCGCCGAAATCCTCGGCGCCGAGGGGAACTGATCAGCCGATGGGGCCGAGGACGCGGTCGAGGTAGGGGTTGGCGAAGCGGCCCTTGGGGTCGAAGCGGCGGCGGACCTCGGTGAAGCGGTCCCAGTCGGGGTAGCGCTCGCGCAGGGTGTCGGCGGTCTGGAAGTGGCGCTTGCCCCAGTGCGGGCGGCCCTGGTAGCGGTCGAAAACCTCTTCGCAGGCGCGGAAGTACGGCTCCCACTCCATGCCGCGGTACTGGTGCACGGCGATATAGCAGGTGTCGCGGCCGCCCGCCGGGGAGAGGAAGGCGTCGTCGGGGGCGACCCAGCGCACCTCGATCGGCATCGGGGTCTGGAAACGAGCCGAGACCTCTTTGATCTCCCGGATGGCCGCGACCGAATGCTCGCGCGGGAGGGCGTATTCCATCTCGGTGAACCGAAACAGCCTCGGCGAGGCGAACACTCGGTAGGAGCGGTCCACCTGGCGGCGGTAACTGCCCGCGTAGGCGGCGCCACGGTGAATCCACGGGATCGCCCCGGCCTGCCACTTGCCGAAGCGGCACAGCGCGTCGAACGCGTAGTTGGACATGAGGATGTCGGCGAACCAGTCCATCATCTTGCCGCGCGGCTGCTCAGGCAGCTCGACGCGGTTGTTGCGCTTGGTCATCGCCAGCGGGCTGTGCGCGAACATGTAGAACTCGAAATGCTCGTTCTCGTCGACATGGGCATCGAGATCGGCGAGCACCTCGTCCACCGGAATCGGTCGTTCGATGCCTTCGAGCACGAACGAGGGCACCAGCTGCAATGTCACGGCGGTGACCACGCCGAGCGCGCCGACGCTGACCCGCGCCGCCCGCCAGCCGTCGGGATCGTTCTCGGCGTCGACCTCGATCCGGCTGCCGTCGGCGAGCACGAGCTCGACGGAATGCAGTGCGGCGGAGATGTTCTGTAGGGCCGCTCCGGTGCCGTGCGTGCCGGTCGCGGTCGCGCCCGCGATGGTCTGCACATCGATGTCGCCGAGGTTGGGGAAGGCCAGCCCGGCGGCGTGCAGTGCGGTGCTCGCCGCGTTGAGGGTGATGCCCGCCTCGACTCGCGCGCGCCCGGTCGCCGTGTCGAGTTCGAGGACGCGGTTCATCCGGGAGAGGTTCAGCAGCAGCCCGTCGGTGCAGACGGTGTCGGTGAAGGAGTGGCCCGCGCCGGCGACGCGGACCGTCTGTCCGCGGTCGGTCGCGCTCGCGAGCAGCTCGGCGAGTTCGTCGTGGTTGCGCGGGGCGGCGATGCTCGCCGGTGCGCAGTGTTGATCGCCGGCCCAGTTCACCCACGAATTGGTCATGCGTCCAACTTTAGGGCATGGGCTGTGACGCGCGCTACCCGAGCTCGGTTTTCGAATTACCTGCGGCGCCCCAGGCAGGTGTGCGCCTTGGCGGCTTCGACGTCGTCGTCGGTCAATGGCGGAACGAGCAACGGCCTGCGCGGGATGGATTCGGCGCGCACCCCGTTCAGCATGATCGCGGCGTAGCGCTGCCAGACCTCGGAATTCACCGGCTTGGCGAACTCGGCGAGCGCGTCGACCATGTGGATCAACGCGAAGAAATCGCTCGCCTCGATCTCGGGTTGCAGGGCGCCGGCGTCGCGGGCCCGCTCGATGACGGCCGCGACGGTCGGCTTGATGCGATCGCGCAACGCGGCGAAACGCTCGGGATCCTCCTCGAGTTCGAGCATGACCTCGCTGAACCCGCGATTGTTCGCCAGGTGCCTGCAGGCGTACTCGAAGAACTGGACGAGTCCCAGCCACGGGTCGGGATGCTGCGCCGCGTCCTCGGCCGCCACGGCGAATTCGCCGATGTGCTGCTCGAAGACCTCGGCGATGAGCTCCTTCTTGTTCGCGAACCGCCGGTACACCGTCCCCACGCCGACACCGGCCTTTTCGGCGACGTCGTCGAGGGTGATCTCGAGTCCGTGGTCGGCGAACAACTCGCGCGCCGCGGCGACGATGCGCTGCTGATTGCGCGCGGCGTCGGCGCGCAGGCGTCGAGGCGGAGAAGTGGCAGTGGCGGGATTCACACCCCCATGCTAGCAACGACCGGGATTAAGTGGAGGCGCTGTCTCCGTTAACGTGATAGCTTCTATCGGTAAGCGGAGATGGTATCTCCGCATCGACGACCCGGACTTCGAGGGGACCTATGACAACCGCGATCGACCGTGGGGCACCGGCCCCCGAGAAAGCCCAGCGCCGCGGCTCACACGCGCTGCGCTGGTGGGTGCTCGCCGTGCTCGGCGTCGCCCAGCTGATGGTGGTGCTCGACGCCACCGTGGTGAACATCGCACTGCCCGCCGCCCAGCAGGATCTCGGCTTCAGCGACGCCGACCGCCAGTGGGTGATCACCGGCTACGCGCTGGCATTCGGCAGCCTGCTGCTGCTCGGCGGACGGCTCAGCGACCTGTTCGGCCGCCGCAACACCTTCATCGTCGGCTTGGTCGGCTTCGCCGTCGCCTCGGCCGTCGGCGGCGCCGCGCCCAACTTCGAGGTGCTCGTCGCGTCCCGCGTCGGCCAGGGCGTGTTCGGCGCGCTGCTCGCGCCCGCCGCGCTCTCGCTGCTCACCGTCACCTTCACCGAACCGTCCGAGCGTGCCAAGGCATTCGGCATCTTCGGCGCGGTCGCGGGTACCGGCGGCGCGATCGGTCTGCTGCTCGGCGGCGCGCTCACCGAGTGGGCGAACTGGCGCTGGGTGATGTTCGTCAACCTCGCCTTCGCGGCCGTCGCGCTGGTCGGCGCGGTGCTGCTGCTGGCCAAGCACGTCAGCGCGGAGCGGCCCAAGCTCGACATTCCCGGCACCGCCGTGGTGACCGCCGCGCTGTTCGGCATCGTCTACGGCTTCTCGCACGCGGAGACCGACGGCTGGACCAACGGCGTCACCCTGGCGTTCCTGTTCGGCGGCGCCGCGCTGCTCGCGGTGTTCGTCTGGCTGGAGACTCGCGTCGCGCATCCGCTGCTGCCGCTGCGCATCCTGCTCGACCGCACCCGCGCCGGCTCCTACATGACCGTGTTCGTGATGGGCATCGGCATGTTCGCGATCTTCCTGTTCCTGACCTACTACATGCAGCTGAGCCTGGGCTATTCGCCGATCAAGACCGGCGTGGCGTTCCTGCCGATGGTGGCGGCCATGATCGTCTCCTCGACGACCGCGCCCTCCCTGCTGCTGCCCAAGTTCGGTCCGAAGATCGTGGTCACGGCCGGCTTCCTGGTCGCCGCGGCGGGCATGGCCTGGCTGACCAGGATCGGCCTGGACACCGGTTACGGCACGCACATCCTGCCCGCGCTGATCCTGATGGGTCTCGGCCTCGGTGGCGCCATGGCGACCGCCTTCCAGGGCGCGACGGCCGGCGTCCAGCACGAGGACGCCGGTGTGGCGTCTGCCATGATCAACACCAGCCAGCAGGTCGGCGGCTCCATCGGCACCGCGCTGCTGAGCACGATCGCCGCCTCGGCCGCCACGGACTACCTGTCCACCGCGCAGCCGGGCCCGCTGGCCGTCGCGCAGGCGCAGATCGAGAGCTACACCACCAGCTTCTGGTGGGCGACAGCGACATTCGTCCTCGGCGCGGTGCTCTCGGCGGTGCTGATGCCGAACACCGCGCCCGCACCCGCGGAGGGTGAGCCGGTGCTCGCGCACTGACTCCCGGATGCGTCGCACTACGCCAACGGTGGTCGCGCACTGAACAATCGGTGCTCGCGCACTGAACAATCGGTGCTCGCGCACTGAGCCGACATCCGAACAACGCAGCGCCCGCGCCGGTTTCGACCGGACGCGGGCGCTGTGCTGTGCGGATCAGCAGTTGCTCGGCGCCGGGAACCCCGCGAATCGATCGGACAGATAACCGAAGGCCCGCGGCGCGCCCTGGGTGATCGCGCCGCCGTGGTCGACGCCGGGCAGGATGTCGAGCTGAACCGGCGTGCCCGCTTGGCAGTAGCGCCCGGCGACCGCGCGGACCAGGTCCGGATCGACCTCGTCGGCCGCACCGTGCCACTCGTACAGCGGAACGCGCGGGACGCCGGGGAAGGTCTCCAGGCTGTTCTCGTGCAGCACGCGGACGAGGGATGGATCGGCGTCCATCGGGCTGTCGAGCACGTCGGAGAAACTGCGGTTCGCGCCCGCGCTGATGATCTGCTCGGCGCACGCGTTGGCGATCCGGTCGCGCAGCTCCACTCCGGCCGGATTGAGCAGCCGCGACATCGCCACCTGTCCGGGGTATTCGCGTTCCAAGCCCACCGTTACCGCGAATCCCAGGCCGAACAGCGGATTCGGGGTGGTGCCGAGATCGCGGGCGAGCTTGCCCATGTTCATCGGAACGCCGCCCATGGCGACGCCGACGATCGGCAGCTCCGGCGCGTACTCCGGGGCGAGCGCCGCGGCGAATCCGGTGGCCATCCCGCCGCCGGAATACCCCGTCATGCCCACCGGACTTGCCGCGAGGCCGGCGGGGGCGAAACGCTTGGCCGCGCGGATGCCGTCGAGGGTGATACGGCCGCCGAGCTGGGCAGCGCCATACGCGCTCGTCGGGCCGAGGTGGTCGGGCACCGCGACGGCCCAGCCCCTGGCCAGCAGCAGATTCAACGCGGGCGCCTCGCGCATGCCACCGTCGAAGAGGCTGTGCGAGGGCGCGCAGTGCATGCCGAGCGAGTTGACGAACGGCTGATACGACACCAGCGGCCGGTCGAGCCCGCCGCCCGGCGGCACAAGCACCGTGGTCACCGCCGCGATCGGTTCGTCCGCCGAGTTCGTGGAGCGGAACAGCAACTGCCAGACCGTGGAACCCGGAAAGTTCGCGGCGGGCACCATCCTGCTGCGCACCACGTCACCGGGTTGGAATCGGTCCAAATCGGCTGGCGCGGCGTAGAACTCGTCGGCGTCGGGAACGGGATAGACCGGCGAGGCGCTCGCGGGCACTGCGTGCCCGACACAGGCCGCGGCGGCGAGTGCGGCCAGTGCCAGTCGCCGCAGCGCGCGCAGCCCCCTGCTCGAAGTTTGCTGTCGCCCGGTGCGATGCGCTGTCGCCGTCTTCGGACGCGCGATCGGTACTGTCCGTCGTGCCGCCATCGTCGCTCCAGTGCCGAAGGGATTGGGGAGGGTGGAACCGCGGCGAAAACCTTCGGGGCATTCGTAGTCGGCGGCCGAACGCATGTCAACGAACGCGGCTGTTCGTCACCCGTGTCCCCGCCCGAACCGACCGCGTGGTCCTACCGATAGCATGACGCCGGTGACGTTCGGCGCGGCAGGAGGTCAGCAGATGGGCTCGCAAGCCCGTACCCCGGCCGTCGAGCCCGCGGTGCTCGCGGTGATCTCCGTGGGCGGCGGAATCGGCGCCGTGATGCGCTATCTCGTCGGTCTGCGGTGGCCGTCGCAGCCGTACCAGGTGCCGTGGGCGACCTTCGCAGTCAATGTCGTCGGTTGCTTCTCGATCGGAATTCTGATGGTTCTGATCACCGAGGTGTGGGTAGCCCACAGACTGCTGCGCCCCTTTCTCGGGGTCGGGTTGCTGGGCGGTTTCACGACCTTTTCGACCTACAGCGTCGAGATTCGTAGACTGCTCGAATCGGGCGCGGCGATCGAGGCGTTCGGCTATCTCGGGGGGACGGTGGCGGCGTCGCTCGGCGCGGTCTGGCTCGGCATGGGGGTGGCGCGGCTCTCGGCGGGCACGACACGGCCGCGACGGCGCGGTGGACGACAGTGAACGACGCGGCGCCCGCAGGCGGCGCGGTGGACGACTTGTACGTACGACGGAAGGGGGTCAGGCGATGAGTGGTTCACCTGCGGACGCGGGTCGGTGGCAGCAGGCCGCGCGGTTGACGGTGCTGCTCGACGAGGACGACAAGTGGCGGCACGGCCCCCTGTTCCACGAGATCGTGCGCCGCGCCCGCGACGCCGGTCTGGCCGGCGCAAGCGTGTGGCGCGGCGTGGAAGGCTATGGCGCGTCCTCGCGTATCCACACCAGCCGCATCCTCGACCTCGCCGAGCACCTACCCGTGCAGGTCATGATCGTGGACGAGACGCAGCGGCTGCGCGAGTTCGTGGCGGAGAACGCCGAGGTGCTCGCCGGCGTGACCGTCACGTTGTCGCCGGTGGAGACCTGGCAACCCGCCCTCGGGGCCGCCCGATGATGGCGGTACTCGTCGTGGTCGGCGGTATGGTCGGCGCGCCTTTGCGCTATCTGATCGACCGCGCGATGGCCGCGCGTTTCGAATCCCTGCTGCCTTTGGGAACTTTGACCGTTAACATTGTCGGTTCGGCGGTGCTGGGCGGATTGATCGGCGCGAGCGCGGGCAGTTGGATTCTCGAGGTAGCGGGAACCGGTTTCTGTGGTGCGTTGACGACGTTCAGCACGTTCGGTTACGAGACCATCCGGCTGGTCGCGGACGGCGCCTACCTCTACGCGGTGGGCAATGTCGTGATCAGCGTGACGGCCAGTTTGGCCGCGGTGTACGCCGCCGCGTCCGCGACCCAGTGGTTGTGGGCATGATCCTGATGACGAGCCGGGCGCAGCCGACCTGGAAGGGAGACCCGAGCATGGCCCATGATCGAGCCGGGCGACCCGCGCGGGCGACCGACCTGGAGGACATCGCCCACCTGGTGACCGCCTACTACAGCCACATTCCCAACCCCGCGGATCCGGCGCAGCAGGTGGTGTTCGGCACCTCGGGGCATCGCGGGTCGAGCCTGGACAGCGCGTTCAACGAGGCGCACATCCTGGCGATCACCCAGGCCATCGTGGAATACCGCGCCACCCGCGGCATCACCGGTCCGGTGTACCTCGCCAGAGACACGCACGCGCTGTCCGAGCCCGCATGGACCACCGCGCTCGAGGTGCTCGCGGCCAACGACGTGACCGCGGTGATCGACGCACGCGACCGCTACACGCCGACGCCCGCCCTGAGTCACGCGGTGCTGCGCCACAACACCAACGGCACCAGACATCAAGCCGACGGCATCGTGGTCACCCCGTCGCACAACCCGCCCCGTGACGGCGGCTTCAAATACAACCCGCCGCACGGCGGTCCGGCCGACACGGTCGCCACCGACGCCATCGCCGCGCGGGCGAACGAGCTGCTGCGCACCGGCTTGTCCGAGGTGAAACGGACGACGCTGCAACACGCGATGGCCACCTGCGTCGAGCGCTACGACTATCTCGACCACTACATCGCCGATCTGCCGAACGTATTGAATCTGGACGCGATTCGTGGCGCGGGCATCCGCCTCGGCGCCGACCCGATGGGCGGCGCCAGCGTCGACTACTGGGAGGAGATCGGCCAGCGCTACGACCTCGAGCTCGAGGTAGTCAACCCGTTCGTCGACCCGACCTGGCGTTTCATGACGCTGGACAGCGACGGCAAGATCCGGATGGACCCGTCCTCGCGCTACGCCATGGCGGCGCTGGTCGCGATCAAGGACGACTACGACATCTCCACCGGCAACGACGCCGACGCCGACCGGCACGGCATCGTCACGCCCGACGGCGGGCTGATGAATCCCAACCACTTCCTCGCCGTCGCGATCGAATACCTGGTGGCGAACCGGATCGGCTGGGACGCGCTGACCAAGATCGGCAAGACGGTGGTCACCTCGTCCATGATCGACCGGGTGGTCGGCGTGCTCGGCCGCGACGTGCACGAGGTGCCGGTCGGGTTCAAGTGGTTCGTGCCCGGATTGTTCAGCGGCAGTCTCGCTTTCGGCGGCGAGGAGAGCGCGGGCGCGTCGTTTCTTCGGATGGACGGCACGGTGTGGACCACCGACAAGGACGGCATCCTGCTCGCGCTGCTCGCCGCCGAGATCGCCGCCTGCACCGGGCAGACGCCGTCCGCGCGCTACGTCGAACTCGAGCGCCGCTACGGCAGCCCGGCCTACGCGCGCATCGACGCCGCGGCCACCGCGGAACAGAAAGCGCGGTTGGCGAGGTTGACTCCCGATGTGATCACCACCGAAGAGATCGCGGGCGAGCCGATCACCGCCGTGCTCACCCGCGCCCGAGGCAACGGCGCGCCGCTCGGCGGACTCAAAGTCACCACCGAGAACGCCTGGTTCGCGGCGCGTCCGTCCGGGACCGAGGACAAGTACAAGATCTACGCGGAGTCGTTCCACGGCAGCGAGCACCTGGCCCAGGTGCAGGCGGCCGCGGAGGAGATGGTGGGCAAGGCGCTGACAGGTGAGCGGTAGAGCCGAGTCGCAGGCGGACGCCGGAGCCGGGCCGCGTAGCGCTGGGACGCTGCCCAGCGAGATCTGGGTGTTGATCGGGGCGGCGTTCGTCATCGCCATCGGGTTCGGCTTGGTGGCGCCGGTGCTTCCGCAGTTCGCGCGCAGCTTCGGCGTCGGTGTCGCGGCCGCTTCCGCGATCGTCAGCGCGTTCGCGTTGATGCGGCTGCTGTTCGCGCCGGTCAGCGGTCGGTTGGTGCAGCGGCTCGGTGAGCGCTGGGTGTATCTGTCCGGCCTGGTGATCGTCGCGGTGTCCACCGGGGCGAGCGCGCTGGCTCAGACTTATTGGCAGCTCCTGGCCTTGCGCTCGGTGGGCGGCATCGGCTCGACCATGTTCACCGTGTCGTCGTTGGCGCTGGTGATTCGCTTGTCGCCGCCCGAGCAGCGCGGGCGGGTGTCGGGGCTGTGGTCGACGAGCTTCCTGGTCGGCTCGGTGAGCGGTCCGCTGGTGGGCGGTGCGCTGGCCGGACTCGGGCTGCGGGCGCCGTTTCTCATCTACGCCGCGGCGCTGCTCGCGGTGAGCGCCGCGGTCTATCTGAGCCTGCGCCATTCGCATCTGGCCGCGCCGGAGGTCAGCGGGGAACTGCGCGTCATGACCTTCCGTCAGGCGCTGGCCCGCCCTGCCTACCGCGCGGTGCTGTGGTCCAACTTCGCCAACGGCGCGGCCATCTTCGGCGTCCGGATGGCGCTGGTGCCGCTGCTCGTGGTGGAGGTGCTTCAGCAGCCAGCGGGGATGGCGGGCGTCGCGTTGACGGCCTTCGCGGCGGGCAATGTCGCGGTGCTTTTCCTGTCCGGCAGGCTGTCGGACAGGTGGGGGCGCAAGCCGTTCCTCGTCGTCGGCTCGCTGGTGTGCGCGCTCGGCACCGCCGGGCTCGGGTACGCGCCGAACTTCGGCTGGCTGCTGGTGACGTCCGTCGTCGCCGGGCTCGGCTCGGGCATGCTGACGCCGACCCAGCAGGCCGCGCTCGCCGACATCCTCGGCCCAAAGGCGCGTGGCGGGCCGGTGCTCGCGGGCTTCCAGATGGCGGCCGATCTCGGCACCGTGCTCGGGCCGATCGCCGTGGGCGCGCTCGCCCAGCACACCTCCTACGGGCCCGCCCTCGCGGTGACCGGTGCGCTGCTGGCCATCGCGGCCGCGGCGTGGTTGGTCGTGCCGGAAACGCTGCGCGGGCACACCGCCGAGGTCGAGACCGATCATGTCGCGGCGGTGCCGTGCGACGACGCGGAGTATCAGCTCGCGCACCGTGCGGCGGACGAGTGCGAGGAAGCGCGCGGACAGACTCACGAGGAACGATCACCCTCGCCCACCGGGGCGCGCCGCTAGCCCGATGAGAAGCCGCCTCGGGCTTGCCACACACTTTGCTGACGCCTCACACAGTCAGCGGCTCTGTGAGGCGTTCACATGGTGTGTGGGGCTCGCGCCCCCCGCACGGCCCGGCGCACATCGGAGGCGGGGATTGCGGCAGAGTGATGGTGTGAGCGAGCCTCAGCGAGTGACCCAGCAGCACAGTGCGTCGCGGTGTACGACTCGGCCGAGCGTGGGCGCGGCATGAACCAACCGCGTTCGAACTACACACCGCGCCCGATGTCCAGCGCGACCAGCTACGCCCTCGGCGGTGTCGCGCTCGCCCTGATCGCGTTGATCGTTTTCCTCGCGTTCCGCTCGGGGCGCGACGAACCGGCCGTGCGCAACGACGGCTACGGCCCCGTGCGCGATCCAGGCGTTGTCGCGGTGCTGCAACCCGACGGCGTGGTTCTCCTCGGCAAGCCCGGGGCACCCAAGACGATCGATGTCTACGAGGATCCGCTGTGCCCCGCCTGCGGCGGGCTCGAGCGCGTCTACGGCCAGGAACTCGCCCAGAAACTGGACGAGGGCAAACTCGCGGTGCGGTACCACTACGTCAACTTCCTCGACCCCAAGTCCAGCAGCAAGGACTACTCCACCCGCGCGATCGCGGCCAACGAATGCGTCGCCGAGGCGGGCAACGGTCCCGTCTACGCCAAGTTCCACGAGCTGCTCTTCGCCTCGAAGCAGCCGAAAGAAGGCGGCGACGACCTGAGCAACGAGGAGCTTTCCGTACTGGCGCGGGACGCCGGAGCCCAAGAGCAGGCCGTCCAGTGCATCGCTACCGGTGCGAAGGTGGAATCCGCCAAGGCGCACGCGAAGGCCGCCACGGACGACCTGAACGCACGGCTGGACGGTCCCGCCGCGACGCCGTCGGTGTTCGACGGGACGAACAAGGTCGATGTGAACAACGAGGAGTGGGTGGCCCAGCTGGCTCCCTGAGCCGCCGGCCCGACTTCGCGGAGTATCCCGACGCCAACTAGGTGCGGCTGGCCGGGAGCGCGATCCTCGAGTGCTGCTCCGTGGCTGGTGCCTGCGGATGGCAGGTCGGATGATCCGGCTCCTGCGGCGCGCATTGGCGCAGCGGCGCCGACGCGTCTGCCGCTGAATCCGTAGGAGTCGAACGGCGACCCTCGAGGTCATCGAGCCGCGTGTCTCTCCCGTCGCGTCGACCGGGTGCCGAGGTGTGGGCTGGCCGGGAGTGCGATCCTCGAGTGCTGCTCCGTGGCTGGTGCCTGCGGATGGCAGGTCGGATGATCCGGCTCCTGCGGCGCATCCGGCGCCGCGGCGCCGACGCGTCTGCCGCTGAATTCGCGGGAGTCGAACGGCGACCCTCGAGGTCATCGAGCCGCGTGTCTCTCCCGTCGCGTCGACCGGGTGCCGAGGTGTGGGCTGGCCGGGAGTGCGATCCTCGAGTGCTGCTCCGTGGCTGGTGCCTGCGGATGGCAGGTCCGATGATCCGGCTCCTCCGGCGCGCATTCGCCCGAGTCGCGTGAGCCGACTGTTCCGTGGCGAGACGTCGCCCTTTCCGGCCGGTCGGTGCGCGACTCAGGCGTGGTGTGCGGTGTCGTCCGGGATGTCGTCCTCGGGGGCGATTCGGGCGAGTTGGCGGTGCAGCGGGATGTGGCCGTCGAGCGGGTAGAGCAGATCCTCGCCGGTCGGGCGGTCGGCGGTGAACGCGGTGATCGGTACGTCCCGCTCGGACGGATTCGACTCGGTCGGGACGCTTCGGGCGCGGCTCGACGCGTGGTCGCATGTCGGTCCTACGGAACTCGAAACAGCTTGCGTACCAGCAGTTTCGATCGAGGGAAGTTCGATATCGGTGTGCGGGAACAGATATCGCGCACCCTCGCGCACGGTGGTGTGCACTTCACCGTTCGGCGCGGTCCACTGCCACCGATCGCGATCGGCGCGCCATACTCGCCACTGTTTCCGCTTGTCCGCCAACGACTTCAGGCGTACGTGCCGCGAACAGAGCACCGCGAGTCCGCCGCCGCTGCGCTCCAGTTCGCCTTCCGCGGCGGGAATCGTGCAGCCCGGAAACCGGCACATCCCGTCCACCGCCCGAATCTCGCTCGCGATGCGTCGCAGCGCCGCCTCCTCGTCTTCGGTGTGCTCGCGAACCACCTGAAACGTCGCATGCTCGGCCAGCAATCGGGCCAGCGCCGCATCGATAGGCCCGTAGCCGGCCAGGAATGCGGGCGCCTGCCGCATGTCGAGCAAGGTGTCCGAGGCGATCCCGATCTGGATCAGCGGCCGTCGCGGCGGTTCCGCGGGAACGCCGGCCTTGGGACACCGTTCGCCGCGGCCGCAGCGGCAACGCAGCCGTCCCGACCCGTCCGCCAGCGCCACCAGCGCGTCGGCCCGCCGCTGCGGCATCGTCCGCGGATCCGCCGCGCAGACCTGCAAGCTCATCTCCCGCAACCGCATCGCGACCGTCTGCGCGCCGGGCGCGGGCAGCAGTCCGTCGAACACCGCCATGCTGTCCTGCACCGCCCGAATCCGCACGTCGCGGTCCTCTTGCCGCCGTTCCCGGCGCCGTTGCGTGCCCGCCGGATCCAGCCGGTTCGCCCACCGCCGCGCCGCCTGCCGCAGCCGCGCCGGATTCGTCCGCGCCGCCGCCTCCAGCAGCCGCGGCTCCAGCGCGTCGACGACCTCCTTCGTCAACGCCCGCGTGCTGTCCACGATGACCCGCACCTTCGCCAGGTCGATCCGCCCCGCCGCGAACGCCATCCGAGTGCGAGGCAGTGCCTCCTCCAGCACCAACCCGATATCGATCAGCGCCCCCGCGGTGCCCTCGTCCACATAGAGCGCGACCGCCGCCTCGGCCGCCGCGAACTCCCCGGCTCGCACCCCGCCCGGCCCCGGCTCCGCGCTCGCGGCCCGATGCCGCCGATACAGCTCACGCACCGCGAACACCTCCGCCGCCTGAGCCGCGGCCGCCGCCCCATGCACCGCCCTGAGCGCCTCGATCAACCCTTCGTCACTCATGGCCCCGAAGTCCATCGCAGAGAGCTGATTCTGTTCGAACATGTGTTCGATTCTACGGTCCGAGTTCACCCCACCGCCACCCCTTTTTCCAGGCGATTTGGTTGCAGACACGCCGGTGGTGTAACTTTCATCAGGCGCGAGGGAAACCGAGCGCGACCCACCAAGGGGCTATGGCGCAGCTGGTAGCGCACCACACTGGCAGTGTGGGGGTCAGGGGTTCGAGTCCCCTTAGCTCCACTTCAAGGAGTAGGGCAGAAGTGTCCTACTCCTTACTCCCGTCTTTGCTGGGGTTTTTGGGCATCACCTTGCGCACAAATGGACGTCGCGGTTGCCGTTCGGTGTGATTCTCGGTGTGTCAGGTCCGGGTTCGTCTGTGGGTGTCGCGAGTGCGAATGCCGCGGTCATGTAGACGGTTGACGACGGTGGTCGGGTCGACGGAGAGGTGTCTGGCGACTTCGGCCAGAGACCAGCCGCGGTTGTAGAGGTCGATGGCTTGGTCGATTTGTTCGGGGGACAGGCCGCGTCGTCGCATAGGGATGTTGTTCCGGTGCAGGATCGCGCTGGCGGTTCGGCGGTGGATGCCGAATCTGTCGCCCAGTTCGTAGGTCGTCGCGCCGGCCACGTATTGCTGGATCAAGGTCTGGGTCTGTTCGGGGTCCAGTCCTCGTGCGCGCCGTTGCGGAGGCCGGCGGGCGGGCAGCGATGCAGAGGGTGAGTTCGTGTCGCCGATCGCGTTGCGAGGGTCTTGGTCCCGGGGCTCGTCGGTTGTCTGCTCTTGTGTGAGTTGGATGAGTAGTTTTGCGAGCTTATTGACGTCGGGTGGGTCACGACGGTCGCTGCGTACACGGACCTCGGCCGATCGGGTGGTGTTGTTCGACGGTGTCATACGTCTATCCTCGGCCGGGTTTACGGCGCCGGCCACGATGTCCCTCTGCGGCATCGGTTAGTTGGTGAGGTCGTGTTCCCATCTGGCGAAGCGTGCACGCATTGCGGTGATGGTGTTTTCGTCGATTCCGTAGGCGGTGAAGTCGCGATCAGGGATCTGGTGCAGGAACGACAGGGACTCGGCGAACATGGTCGAGTCGAAGCCGGGTTGTGGTCGGTGGCGATCGTAATCAGCTGTTGCTGTGAATAGCGCCCGCTGTCGAGAATCGCATCGATATCGAGGTAGTCGCGGGGTGCCCATCGGTTGAACAGGGCGTCCATCTTGCCTGCCACCGCGTCGTCGGGGTGCAGGACAGGCCCGACTTCCAGTAGCACCGGCTACCGGGATCGCCAGAATACGCCGAGGTCGACTTTGGATGCGTAACTGTCGGGGTAGGTGACGGTGAGCTGCACGAGGTCCGGGGTTCGGCGAATGGTCGCGACCGAGAGTCCGGCGGCCTCGAACGCGCCGATCACGTCATCGGCGACGTCACCGGGGGGCCCGCGAACGTCGGAGAACAGGTCGACGTCCTCGGATGGCCGTGTGCCCATCCCGTGCAGTGCTACAGCGTGTCCGCCGCCAAGGACGAAGCCGCGGCGGCCGACGGTGCAATGCGATCCGTGCCAGTTCGTGCTGTCGTGGATCCATCAGGCGGTGGCCCGGAGCTGCGGAAACATCTGCTCCCACAAGGCGCGTACTGGCCGGGCCGTGTGGCGGGGTCGTAGTCGAACTCGCGCGCCTCGTCCTGGCTGGAGAACTCGAGTATGACCGACTCGTTCGTGATCTGGGCGTCGACGGCGTAGTCGATGCGGTAGTCCTCGACGATGCCGGGATCGAGGAGGTCGCGGGGCAGGCGCAGAATCAGCCGGTGGGTGCCCCAGTTGGCGACGTAGAGGTGCGCGTCGTAGTAGCACTCCATCAACCGGCCGGGATCGCCCTTGAAATCGCCCCAGTGATACTGGTTCACGAAACGGGTGGCGGTAATTCTTGCCCTGGTCGACAGCGAGTGCACCGCTGCCTGATCGTCGTCGAGTGGCCGGTCGAGGGCCAAGAATTCGTAGTACTGATACTCGCTCACGACTCGGGTCGGGAGACAGGCCGCCGCGGCGCATGTGGCTATACACAGGAGATTGATGGCAACGTTTGTCCCCTTAATAGGGTACATTTGTTGTCGTGGCGGATGCGACACTAGCGCGGCTGGGTGTCATCGCGGAGCAGCGGTGGGGCCTGTTCACGACCGCTCAGGCTGCCACTGCCGGTGTCGCTCGCAAGCAGCTGTCCCGGATGGCCGCCGCCGGCGCGATCGAGCGCGTGGCGCACGGGGTCTACCGGATGGCAGGCGCGCCAGTGGCCGAACACGAGACGATCTATGCGACCTGGCTCGCGCTCGGCGGTGCGACTGCCCACCGCACCGGTACCGGGGTGGCTGCGCTCGTGGCCGCCGGTACCACGGCGGCCGCTGTCCACGGCATCGGAGACTTCCTGCTCGACGAACTCGACTTCATCGTCCCCGCACGTAAGGGCACGCGCCTGCCCGGTGTGCGCCTACGGATCCGGCCCTTGACTCAGGACGATGTGCTACCGGTCGACGGTCTGCCGACGCTCACCGTCGAGCGGACGATCGCAGACCTCGTCGACATCGCCACGGACATGTCACTGGTCGCCGGTACCGTACGCGATGCCGTTCGAGCCGGAAAGTTGCTGTCTGCCGATCGGCTCTCCGATCATCTCGACGCGATCGGCCGTCACACCGGCTGCGAGGTCGCGGCGGACCTGTTCGAACTGGCTGGTATACGTCCGGAAGGATTCCGCGGTGACTGATCGATCCGGCTACGCAGACTGGCGATCTCTGGAACTGGCGATCAAGGATGCGGCCAAGAAGGCCGCCCGCGATGCCGGTCCCGGTATCAGTGCCGCGACCATCGACGCTCAGATCCGGCAGGCACGGTTCGATCGGTTCCTCTCGCGTGTATTCGCTGACGGTGAGCAGTCGGAATGGTTGCTCAAGGGTGGCATGAGCATGCTGGCCCGGGTTCCTCGCTCGCGCACAACCAAGGATGTGGACCTGGCCGCGCAACAGGCGGGAGACTTGGCCGAGGCGGAGCGGTCGCTCAGTGCTCTGGTGGCGGCCGACCTGGGTGACCACCTCACGTTCCGGTTGATCCGATCCGAGCGCACCGGGCTCGGTGACAACCAGCCCGGTGTCGCCACTCGTCGTTTCGTGTACGTGTGCCTCGATGTCCACACCGGCCGCCAGATCGACACGCTGACCGTCGATGTCGTGGTCGGGCCGATTCCGGTCGGCCGGCCCGACGTGATCGAACCGGTGAATCGGTTGCACTTGCGCCGTCCGCTGATCACCTATCCGTACCGGCTCTATCCGATCGCCGATCAGATCGCCGACAAGGTGTGCGCGACCATGGACACCAACTATCCCGGCGGTAAGCGCAGCAGCCGGGTCAAGGATCTGGTCGATCTCGTTGTTCTCGCCCATACCCAGAGCGTCGACCTCCACGAGTTGCGCCGAGCGATTGCCGCCAAACAGGCACTTGGAGGCATCGAACCGTTCGAGCATTTCGAGATTCCTGCCGACTGGAGCCGCACCTACCCCGCGACCGCGAAGGGTGTCCCGATCGCTGCCTCGTTCACCGCGACCACCGCAGCCGACGTCGTGGCCGCGTTCATTGATCCGGTCCTGGGTGTGAGTGCTCGGGACACCGCGATCTGGGATCCGCAGGAACTCGTCTGGAGAGATTGATGGACTTCGATGAAATCGACTTCCTGCGTCGCAACGATCCTGCGTGGCGGCTGTTGCGGGCCGACAATGCGCCGCTGGTGCTCGGCTTTCTGCGGAAGGTGTTTGTCGAGGACAACGTCCGGGTGATCTCGGCCACGGAGCTGGCCGGTCGTCTCGACGATGAGTTGTATGCGCTCAACGAGCAGCATGGCGACGGTACGTTTCCCAAGGCGGCGAAGGCATATCTCGATGATTGGCGGCGCCGGCGAGCGGGTGGTTGCGGAAGTACTATCCCACCGGCTCGGATGAGGTGCATTTCGATGCGACACCTGCCGTTGAGAAAGCACTGACCTGGGTCGATTCGCTCCGGGATCGTTCGTTCGTCGGTACCGAGTCCCGCCTGAACACAGTATTCGAGCTGCTGCGCCAGATGGCCTACGGCGCGGAAACCGATCCGGATGTCCGACTGGCCGAACTACACCGGCGGCGCAGCGTGATCGACGAAGAGATCACCCAGGTCGCCAGCGGTCGCTTCGCCGTGCTCGATGATTCGGCTCAGCGGGACCGTTATCAGCAGTTCGCCGCGACCGCACGGGAGTTGCTGGCCGACTTCCGTGAGGTCGAGGCCAACTTCCGGGGATTGGATCGGTCCCTTCGTGCGCGCATCGCCGGGTGGGCGGGAAGTAAGGGTCAGCTGCTCGATGAGGTGGTCGGCAACCGCACCACCATCACGGATTCGGACCAGGGGCGCAGCTTCCAGGCGTTTTACGACTTCCTTCTGTCACATGAACGGCAAACCGAGCTCACCGAGCTGCTCGAGAAGGTCCAGTCGCTGGACGCGATCGGCGAAACCGACCCGCGTATGCGGCACATTCACTACGACTGGCTCGACGCGGCCGAACGCACTCAGGCGACGGTGCGGCTGCTGTCGGAGCAGTTGCGACGATTTCTGGACGACCAGGTGTGGCTGGAAAATCGTCGTGTGATGGACATCCTGCACAGCATCGAGTCCTCCGCTCTTGCACTCCGCGAGCAGTCCGCCCCGGCGATCACCTGTGAACTCGATGGCACCGCACCGGTAATCGGTCTGCCGATGGAACGTCCGCTCTACACGCCGAAAGAGAAGGTCTCGCTGGACAGTACGGGCATCGCCGCGGCCGACGAGAACGTCGATTCGTCCGCGCTGTTCGAGCAGGTCTATGTGGACCGTGAGCTGTTGTGCGGCGTCGTGCGCGGAGAGCTGCGCGAACATGCCCAGGTCGGGTTGCGTGAGGTATTGGTGCGCCGCCCGCTGGAACAGGGTATGGCCGAGCTCGTTGCCTATCTCTCGCTCGATGACCCCACTTTCCAGATCGTCTTCGACGAGGCGACGCGGGAGCAGGTGCGCTGGATGGACGACGGTGGCGTGGAGCGGGTGGCGACGATACCGCGGGTGACGTTTATCCGGGCCTCGGACAGCGAGCGCGTTGTCGGCGAGCGTATTTAGCATGGGCGGCGTGTCCACGTCATCCCGTCGCGATGAGCTCGACCTGCCGTTGGTCATCACCCACCTGATGAAGGGGGTGGTTTATGCGGACAGTCACGAGAAGGTGTGGCGGCATCTGCTGCCGCTACAGGCCCAGGTGCGTGACTACGTCGGCGTGATGGGCCTGACCGTCATCGTCGATGAGACCGAGGGATATGCCTTCCTGCGGTCGAAGCCGGGAGATGAGGACGAGGACGGGAAATTGCCCCGGTTGATCCCGCGGCGGGCGCTGTCGTTTCACGTGAGTCTGCTGCTGGCGCTGTTGCGGAAGAAGCTTGCCGAGTTCGACGCCTCCGGCGCGGAGACCCGGTTGATTCTCACCAGGGATCAGCTTGTGGAGATGGTGCGGATGTTCTTGCCCGAGAGCAGCAATGAAGCCCGGCTGGTCGACCAGATCGACACCCTGCTCGGCAAGATTGTCGACCTCGGCTTCCTGCGGCGGATCGCCGGGCAGGACGCCGCCTACGAAGTGCGGCGCATACTCAAGGCATTCGTGGACGGACAGTGGCTGGCCGAGTTCGACCAGCGACTCGGCGATTACGCCGCGCAACTCGATGGTGTGGAGGGGGCGGACTGATGGGCGGCTTGTTCGGCGCGGCGAGCCTGGACACCGAGGATTCCGGACTCGCCGGTTACCGGTTGGAGCGATTGGAGGTCTACAACTGGGGAACCTTCGACCAGCGGGTGTGGCTGTTCCGTCCCGAGGGGCGCAACAGCCTGCTGACCGGTGATATCGGCTCGGGAAAGTCGACCATTGTCGATGCGATCACGACATTGCTGCTGCCTGCGCATCGCATTTCCTACAACAAGGCGGCGGGGGCCGACGCGAAGGAGCGGGACCTTCGCTCGTATGTGCTGGGCTACTACAAGTCCGAGCGCAATGAGGCGACCGGCGCGTCCAGGCCGGTCGGGTTGCGGGATCGCCGGTCGTTTTCGGTCGTCCTCGCGACCTTCACCAATGTCGGCTACGACTCGACAGTGACGCTGGCCCAGGTGTTCTGGTTCCGTGACGCCTCCGTCGGTCAGCCGGATCGGTTCTACGTGACAGCGGATCGGGGTATGACGATCGCGGAGGATTTCGCCGAGTTCGGTGCGGACATCGCGACGCTGAAGCGTCGGCTGCGGAAGCAGGAAGCTCGCGTCCACGACCATTTTCCTGCGTACAGCAAGGACTTCTGCCGTCGTCTCGGGATCGAGTCCGAGCAGGCGATGGAGTTGTTCCACCAGACGGTGTCCATGAAATCGGTGGGCAACCTGAACGATTTCGTCCGTTCCCACATGCTGGAGCCGTTCGACGCGGCCGACTGGACCGGTCGGCTCGTCCGTCATTTCGAAGATCTGACCAAGGCACACGAAGCGGTGCTCAAGGCGCGCACACAGCTCACCATGCTGGAGCCCCTGCTCGCCGAGTGCGACACCTACGACGAGCTCGATACGCGGATCAAGGCCGGAAAGGCCGAACGGGAAGCACTCCGGTTCTACTGTGCGGATCGCAAGGCGACGTTGCTCGTCGACCGGTTGTCGAGTCTTGACGTCGAGGTCGGTCGGCAAGAGGCTGCCGCCGCCGCCGCGGAAGCAGAGCTGAAACGGCTGCGCGGAAAAGAACGGGACCTGGAGATCGAGCGCGCGGGCTGCGGGGGTGACCGAATCGGTCGGCTCGAAGCCGAGATCGGCTCCGAGGAGGCCGAACGCGACCGGCGACGGAAACAACACGACCAGTATCAGTCGCTTCTGATGGACGCCGCGCTGCCCGCAGTCGTGGACGCGGCCCAGTTCACGGCCCGGCGGCGTGCCATCGACGAAAAGCAGAGCGGTCTCGACCAGGAACAGGCTGACCTGCAGAACCGGCTCACCGATCTCGGCGTCTCGCGCCGCGACCTCGATGCCGAAGCCAAGGAGATCAACACCGAGTTGCTGAGCCTGCAGCAGCGACGCAGCAACATTCCCAAGCGCAGCATGGACATGCGGGAAGCGCTTTGTGCTGCAATACAAGTCGATTCCACCGAGCTTCCGTTCGCTGGCGAGCTCATCCAGGTTCGTACGGACAGCGCCGCCTGGGAAGGGGCAGCCGAACGGCTGCTGCACGGCTTCGGGCTGTCGATGCTGGTCTCGAGCGAACACTACGATGCTGTCTCCGAGTGGATCAACGAACGGCACCTCGGGATCAAGCTCGTCTACTACCGAGTGCCGGAACGGCTGGGCCGGACTCCGTCTCCGCAACTGTCGGAACGGTCCCTGTTCACCAAGCTGGAGATCAAGGACTCGTCGTTTTCGGAGTGGCTGGAACGTGAGCTGGCACACCGCGCCGACTACGAGTGTGTCGACACCATGGCTGAGTTCCGGCGCGCAGCCAAGGCTGTCACCCGGGCCGGGCAGGTCAAAGGTGCTCGCGGCAGGCACGAGAAGGACGATGCCCGCCGAATCGATGATCGCCGCCACTACGTCCTGGGCTGGGACAACCACGCCAAAATCGACGCTCTGCTCGATCAAGCGAAACATCTTCAGCATCAACTGCGTGGCGTGGATGAGCAGACGCAGAAGGTCAACACCGAGCTGATCGAAAAAGGGAAGCTCGTCACCACCCTGACCTTGCTGAATCAGGTCAACGAGTTCGCCGATATCGACTGGCAGGCGTCGGTCAACCGCATTGCCGAACTCACCGACGAGAAGACCCGGCTGGAAACACAATCGGACGAGTTGAAGCGACTGACCGAGGAGTTGGAGGCCGTCGCGACCCGGATAAAAAAGGCCGAAGCCGCCCAGAAGAAGGCGCAGACAGAATTCGGAAACCTCGACGGACAGCGAACAACCACAGCGGGGCAGCTGCGCGATACGAGGGCCACGCTGGGCGAACCCGCAGCCGAATCCGCCCGAGCGGCGTTTCCCGCTGTGGACAAACGTGTCGGAGCCAGGAACCTCGTTACCCCGGAAGACTGCGACACCTGCCGCATCGAGGTCAACGATGAGATCACCACCGAAATCGATCGGCTCACCGTCCGGCAGAACAAGGCCGCGGCGCGGGTGGTCGCCAAGATGGGGGACTTCCGCAAGGAGTACCCGTTGGAAACGGCGGAGTTCGACAACTCGGTGCAGTCGGCAGGCGAATACCGTTCATTGCACGACCGGATCTCCTCCGACGACCTGCCCCGGTTCGAGTCCGAGTTCAAGACCTACCTCAATACCAACACCATCCGCGACATCGCGGGTTTCCATTCTCAGCTGACCAAGCAGGAGCAGCTGATCAAGCAGCGGATCGAAACCATCAACGACTCGCTGGTCGACATCGATTACAACCCTGGACGGTTCATCCGGCTCGAGCCACATCCGACGGTGAACGTCGAGGTCCGTGACTTCCGCAAGGACCTCCGGGAGTGCACCAGTGGATCACTGAGCGGCGACGATTCGAACCAGTACTCCGAACAGAAGTTCCTTCAGGTCAAGGCACTGATCGAACGGTTCCGGGGGCGGGAGGGGCATACCGAACCGGACCGGCAGTGGACCCGCCGGGTTACCGATGTGCGTAACTGGTTCACCTTCTCCGCGTCCGAACGGTGGCGCGCCGATGACACCGAGCATGAGAACTACACCGACTCGGGTGGTAAATCCGGTGGCCAGAAGGAGAAGCTTGCCTACACGATTCTCGCGGCGTCGTTGGCCTATCAGTTCAAACTCGATTGGGGCGTGAGCAAGTCGAAGACCTTCCGGTTCGTGGTGATCGACGAGGCTTTCGGTCGCGGTTCCGATGAGTCGACCCGGTTCGCGCTCGGTCTCTTCCGGCGGTTGGGACTGCAACTGCTGATCGTGACCCCATTGCAG
Organism: Nocardia amikacinitolerans NBRC 108937; assembly: GCF_001612615.1. Classification (GTDB taxonomy): domain Bacteria; phylum Actinomycetota; class Actinomycetes; order Mycobacteriales; family Mycobacteriaceae; genus Nocardia; species Nocardia amikacinitolerans. The sequence goes on from NZ_BDAU01000058.1 coordinate 39,988, forward strand.
AAGATCCATGTCATCGAACCCTATGTCGCGGCAGTAGGATTCGTGGACAACAAGACCGGTGACAGCTCGCGATTGCAGACCTTGACCATCGAGGAGTACCAGCAGCGTCAGCTCGCTCATACTCTCGCCACTGTTTCCGATCAGGGTGCCTGACGTGGCGTCGAGCAGTTGGACCCTACCCGACGACGTGCTCGGAAAGCTGCGCCGACGATGGGCCTGCGGCGAGTTCCTGTCCCGGTTCGCCACCGGAATCTCGTGGGAACCGTTGGCGATAGGGTTACGGGGGCCGAGCGCGCAGGACATCGCCACACATCTGGACAGCGCACGTGACTGGGTCGAACGGTGGCGGCGAGCGCGGCATCTTCGTATCGAGATGAGAACCGTCGGAGGTCGATTCGTCGGCGCCAACACGATCCCCGGCCGTGTCTGGGTCGACTCCTACGAGCAGTTGTGGGCTGTCCTCGGTGTCCAGTCCACCGTGGACACGTTCGCAGCCCTGCTCGACGCGACCCGGCTCAGAGCTCCTGGCATCGCCGAGTGGATGTCCGCCGAACCGATGAAAGTTCTGGAGTGCCAGGACGAGTGGACCCGGCTGGTCGACACCGCCTTGTGGATCGAATCGCACGTGCGTCCTGACATGTATGTACGGCAGATCGACGTGCCCGGAGTCGACACCAAGTTCATCGAACGCTTCCGCACCGTCCTGGCGGCGCTGCTGGACTGCCTGCTCCCGGAGGAGCGCGTCGACCGCAGCAAGTCGGCGTCCGACTTCGCCGGCCGGTACGGCTTTCGCCAGAAGCCTTCCTACATCCGGTACCGGCACTTGTCCGACAAGCCTGGATTCAGCGAACTTGCCGTCCGCGTACCCGAATTGGCGGCCATGCCGCCGGCCGAGCGAACGGTGTTCGTTGTGGAGAACGAGATCACCTACCTCGCTTTCCCGTCTGTCGAGGACGCTGTCGTCATCTTCGGTGAGGGCTACGCAGCATCCCGGTTGCAGCCCTTGAAGTGGCTGGATCAGAAGAATCTCGTCTACTGGGGCGACATCGATACCCACGGATTCGCGATCCTGAACAGCGTGCGCCGCTCATTTGCAGGTGTGCGGTCCATGCTCATGGACCGCACCAGTCTCCTTGCCCACGAGAGTCACTGGGGCGCCGAGCCGAACCCCACCCGCGAGCACCTCGAGTCGCTCACCCCGGACGAAGCGAGCCTTTACACCGACCTTGTGGAGGGGGTTCTGGGCAGGTCCGTGCGGCTGGAGCAAGAACGCATCTCCTACACCGCCATCGAGCAGGCCACCCAGCGGTTCCGCTGACCCGGACACCTCATCGGCCGAGTTCAACCGATCCCAACCCGCATAGCTGGTGGCCCCCTTTCGGGGCTGGTCAGCCGGATCTATCGACACTGTCATGCGAGGCTCTTCCGCGCGGTGTGCGTGTGGCGCTCATCCACGTGGCCGACTCAGGATGGTCGTGCTCGTCCGTGGGAATCGCGGGTGGGTATTCCGTGTCGGCGTAGTGCGGCCAGGACGGTGGTGTGGGCGACGTCGAGGTGGTTGCCGACGCGTGTCAGTGACCAGCCGAGCCGGTAGAGGTGGATCGCAGTGTCGACCTGGTCGGGAGACAGACCGCGGCGGCGCATGGGCACCTGGTGCCGGTGGAGGATGGTGCTGACCGTGCGTCGTTCGATACCGAATCGGGCGGCCAGTTCATATACGGTCGCTCCGGCCTGGTAGCCGGTGATCAGCTCTGCGACCTGGTCGGCGTCGAGTTGCCGTGCCCGCCGGGGCGTGGGACGTTCCTTGGTCGGCGGGCCGAAGTTGTGGGGTCCGCCAGCTTCTGGAGCAGCGTCTCCAGGGCTTCTACCTGTGGTTTCGGGTTGTAGTAAGGTCCCCCCAAGGTCCACAAGATGGCAGAGCCGCAGGTCACTGGCCTGCGGCTCTGCTGTGTTCGTCGCAAGGCGCGATCCACGAGGCGATCATGGTCGTGCGTTCCACAGGGCGCTTGACCGGCAGGGCGCGGAACTTCGGCCCGAACGGGAGGGTTTCGGTGCCGGTGGCCGCCGCTTTCAGCTACCGCCATTTGACTACCGTCGATAGTGAAATGGATTCGACGGTAGTCATATGGCGCTTAGTT
>NZ_BDAU01000059.1 GCF_001612615.1 Nocardia amikacinitolerans NBRC 108937
GAACATGACCATTCGAAGCTGGGCCGCGAGTTTTGTATGACGGTATCCCGAACTCCGTCTGCTCGTCAACAGTCGCGATGCACTGCGCCCCCTTGCCGATCAGTCGGTACGGGCCTTCACTCCAACCGCCACCGCGACCCAACTACGCTCATCACGGCCGAACGATCATTCAACGCACAGAACGGCGGTCTGCTCCACACCTCCACGTTTCGTCGAACGATCGTTCAGATCGCTTAAGGTGGCAGCATGGTCAACGCCGAGAAAATCCGCCCCGGCTCCGAGCTGCCGTCCACCACCCTCGCGCTGCCGGACGATGAGCCGACCGCGGCCGCGCTGATCGCAGCCGCCGTCGAGGTGATGTCCGTACAGGGCTACCACGGCACCTCCGTGCGGGACATCGCTGCCGCTGCGGGCACCAGTCCAGGGGTCCTCTATCACCACTTCGGCTCGAAGCAGGTGCTGCTCGCAACCATGCTCGACCGTGGGCTCGATCTGCTCGTCGCGGCCACCGAGCAGGCGCTCGATCTTGCTGGAGACGATCCGGCCGACCGGCTACGGGCGATCGTCGAGGCGCACGTGCGGGTGCACTTGGAGTCGCAGCGGGAGAGTCTGCTGGGCAACAGCGAGCTGCGCGCGCTCGAGCCGGGCTGGCTGCGGGTCGTGATCGCCAAACGCGATGTCCAGCAGCGGATCTTCGACCGGGTCGTGCGGGACGGCGTGCGCCGCGGGGCATTCGCCGCCCCGCATGCCGGAGACGCCGCCCGGTTCGTCACCGCTGCCTGCACCGCAGTCGCGCTCTGGTACCGACCGGGCGGCCCGCTGGGCCCGGATGAAATCATTCGACGGCACCAGGAAATCGCCCTCGACGCGGTGAGATACCACCGATGAGCTGCAGCGAGCACTCGCCGCGATCATCGAATCCGCACGGACGGGCCGCAGGCCCCGACTTGGTGAACCCCCGTCGCCGGCCGCGGGAGATGCGCTGATCGAGGCGCAAGCCGCCGAGCCGGCTTCTCAGGCCTGGTGCTGAGCGGGAACCGCTGCCAGCACAAAAGCCGGGCTGCCGTTCACCGAGGTAGAGGAGATGGCCGGCATAACGCGAAACACACTGGCCGACCTGGATGCTCCCGGCGACCGGGCCGCGAGCCCCAATTCAGAGTTCGCAAGCTTGCTGTCACCCGACGCGAGCAGGAGAGCGCAACGGAAGAGTGGTTACGCCCAGCGTCCGCGACCGGCAGGCGCGAGGTAGCGCGGATTCGCGACGGTGACTTGCGCGGTGATCGAGCTCCGCACCGCGGCAATGACATAGGGGTCGACGTCCGAGACAGTGCCGTTACGGATTCGAGCGGCCAACTCGCCGTCGTCCACACAGCCGATGACGGCCAGGCGGGCGCTGTGCACCGCGCGGTCGGCGGGCCCGAGCCGCATCTCCCGGCGGACGATGGTCAGCGCGTTCGCGGCGACCTTCGCGAGGTAGGCGCTACGAGGGTCTTCGGTTGTGAGCTCCTCCCGCAAAAACCCGGTGACGGCACCCAGCAGTTCGTCGACGGTCGGGCGGTCGTACAGGGCGGGCTGCTCGTCGGGAACGGGGTCGCGGAGCGGGTCCGGGATCACCTCGGCGCCAGTGAGCCCCAGGGCGAGAAGGGCGTCGTGTTCCGCCTCCGCCATGCGCCTACCGAGAACGGCCATCTCGACGGACTGCTCCGTCCCGCCGAGGTGCCGTTCCGCCTGTATCCGACAGAACACGGCCCATCGAGCGCAGGCATAGGCCTCCCACCAGCGCACTGCTTCCGGATCTGGATCGGTCCCGGTCGCCCGTCCATAGCTCGCGAGCAGCTCCTCATAGGACCCGAAGCCGCCGACTTCTGGCGCTTCGCCGAACCGCCATGCACGTGCACACAACCAACCGAGGTCCTCGCGGGGATCGCCGATATGGGCGAGCTCCCAGTCGAGCACGGCCCGCACTCCACCGTCGTCGATGAGTAGATTGCCGTTGCGGAAGTCGCCGTGAACCAGCGTGGACGGGACCGGCTCCGGACGGGACCGGTCCAACCTACGGAGGATCAGCTCCATCGCAGGCCTGTCCTCGCCGAAGGCCGCATGGCTCTCACGCAGGAGGGTGAGCGGATCACCGATCTTCTCGAGCCGGGGTAGCTCCGCCGGATCGATCGCATGGATGCGTCCGAGGATCTCACCGAACTGATGTACCAACTTCGGCCTGACCGAGGCCCAGCGATCTTCCCTGAGCAGCCGATGCGGAAGTGTCTCGCCATCGAGCCGTTCCATCAGCAGGTACGGACTGCCCATGCCGTCTGTGCCGTCTCCATGGGCCACCAAAGTCGGGACTGGGACGCCCGCCCGGGCACACGCTCGAAAGCAGTCGGCTTCCCGCGCCATTCCCGCGGCGTCCGGAGCATCCGGGGGGTCGCGGCGCAATATCAGATCACTCCCTGCGGCATTAAGTGCCCAGGTCTCGCGGCTGGCCCCGGCTGAGAGCCGGTGAAGACCAGTGATCGGGGCGCCAACCACACGCTTGAGCGTTTCGGCCAATTCACTGGTCACCGAGGACATTTCGCCCCCTCCTTACCCTGCGAAATCGCCGGGACGAGCCGTCTGATGGGTCTGTTGGACGGCGATTCGACCGTACGGATCTCTGCTTCGACACTAATCATGGGGACACCATAGCCTCTTTGACCAATTGTTCAACAGGGCATTGACAGACCAGGTAGTCATCCATACATTGGGTTGAACGATCGTTCACAACGAGATCGCCGCCTCTGGCGCCCGGCTCGATGGAGCAGACGGGGCGTGCGACGCCGAGAAGCTGGGCCGCGGCGGTTGCGACCCCTCCCGGAGCCGAGTTCGCCGAGGGCTCGGATGGTGTTCCGGGCCCGGCCAATTCCGTTCGGCCCACCCACCATCACCCAAGAATCGAAAGGACGACCCATGAGCACTGATTTCACGGGCACCTTGCCCGGACGTCGCGGAGCCAGGTGGCAGGCATGAGCAATGCACTGCCGCCAGACGTGACCGACCTCCTCCATCGGCTCGATGCGTTCATCGACGCCGAGGTCACCCCGTTGGAGGAGCAGGACGACAACCGTCGCTTCTTCGACCATCGCAGGGAGTGGGCGCGCACCGACTTCGAGAACGACGGCCTGCCCCGTCCCGAGTGGGAAGAACTCCTCGGCGAGGTTCGTAGGCGGGCGGATGCGGCCGGCTTCTTCCGCTATTCGCTGCCGAAAGAGCTTGGCGGGAGCGCCGGCTCGGACACAGCAATGGCGGCTGTCAGGGAGCACCTCACCCACCGGGGCCTCGGGCTACACAATGACCTGCAGAACGAACACTCGATCGTTGGCAACCTCGTCTTCGCGCACCTGGTCCACCTCTTCGGCACGGAGGGGCAGCGCGAGGAGCTCGTCGAAGGCCTGATCACCGGCAGCAAGGGCTTGACGTTCGGGCTGACCGAGCCGGAGCATGGCAGCGACGCGACGTGGTTGGAAACGACCGCCCGTCGTGTCGGAGACGACTGGGTCATCAATGGGGCCAAGCGGTGGAACACCGGGATCCACACGGCCACCCACGCTCTGATCTTCGCACGGACGTCGGGTGAGCCCGGCTCGGCGAAGGGGATCACCGCCCTTCTCGTCCCCACCGACACACCAGGCTTCGAGGTGCCCTTCTACTGGTGGACGTTGAACATGCCCACCGACCACGGGGAAGTCCTGCTCCGCGATGTGCGCGTGCCTGCGTCGGCGGTGTTCGGCGCGGAGGGCGAGGCCTTGTCCATCGCGCAGACGTTCCTGCACGAGAACCGGATCCGGCAGGCTGCGTCCAGCCTCGGGGCCGCCCAGTACTGCATCGATCGCGCGGTCACCTACGCCAAGGAGCGGCACACTTTCGGGCGACCCCTGTCCACGCGGCAGGCGATCCAGTGGCCCTTGGTGGAGTTGCACACCGAGGCCGAAATGTGTCGGGCGCTGATCCGCCAGACGGCGGCGGACCTCGACGAGTGCCGGGCTGAGGGAAGGCCCGCAGTTTCGGTCGGTCACAAGGTCTCGATGTGCAACTACCGCGGCAACAGGCTCGTCTGCGAGGCCGCCGATCGCGCGATGCAGGTGCTGGGCGGCATCGGCTACTCACGGCACGAACCGTTCGAGCACATCTACCGCCATCATCGCCGGTACCGGATCACCGAAGGCGCCGAAGAGGTTCAGATGCGCCGGGTCGCAGGCCAGCTGTTCGGCTTCCTCTGAGCGCCACAAGCGGTTCACGCCGAGGGCGGGCCAGCCGGCCCGCCCTCACTGCTTCGGATGGCCCTGGGAAGACCCTCGACCTACATGCGGTTCCTACTTTCCGGAGAAGACCGCACCGCGCTTGCCACGGAATGCGGCGACCCCTTCAGCAAAATCGTCAGTTGTGAACAGCTGAATCTGGCCCGCCCGCTCGATCGCGAAGGCTTGCTCGAGACCCGCCATTGTCGCGGCGTTCATTGCCTGTTTGGTTCGAGCGAAGGCAGCCGTCGGCCCCTCGGCAAGCTGTCGAGTCAAGCGTTCGACCTCGGAATCGAAGTCCTCATCGGGCACGGCGTGTGAGATCAGACCCCACTCGGCGGCAAGCGAGGCGGGAATTCGTTCGGCGAGCAAGGCCATCCGATTCGCGCGCGCTCGACCGATGGCCGCCGGAGCTAGCGCGGTCGCACCACCATCGGGCATCAGCCCCACGTTCGCGAAAGCGAGCAGAAAGTATGCCGAATCGCGTGCGACAGTCAGGTCAGCAGCCAGGGCAAGGGAACAACCGACGCCGACGGCGGAACCGTTGACAGCAGCGAGAACCGGTTTAGGAACCTCGCATAGTGCGGCGGTGAGCCGGTTTGCGGCGTCGATGGTCGAAGCATCGGGACGGTCCCCGGCGGCACCGAGATCCGCGCCCGAGCAAAAGGCGCGACCCGCGCCGGTGACCACCACAACCCGGATATCGGTTGCGGTACTTGCCCTTTCGACCGCCACGGCCGCCTGGGTGACCATCTCAGTGGTCAACGCGTTCAAACGATCGGCTCGGTTGAAGGTGATCCTGAGCACGGGGCCACTGCGCTCTATCAGAATCGGTGCGGACATACCCTTCTCCTTTCGGACAGCAAAACGCTCGGCTGGGATATCCCACCCGAGCGTCTGACTGAGCTACTGCGGCCGGAGTCCCGCCGCCCCACACCCGATGCGGGGCGAGGCGGCGGACGCCGCTCACCGCTGGACGGACTTGGTCTCCAGGAATTCCTCCAGCCCATAACGTCCGAATTCGCGACCGTTGCCGGACTGCTTGTATCCGCCGAACGGCGCCAGCACGTTGAACTGGCCGTCGTTCACCGCAACCTGGCCGGTGCGCAGCTTTCGTGCGATTTCGAGCGCGTGGTCGGGTTCGCCGAACACGGCGCCGGACAGGCCGTAGACGGTGTTGTTCGCGATCTCCACGGCCTCTTCCTCGGAGCCGTACGAGATCAACGACAGCACCGGGCCGAAGATCTCCTGCTGCGCGATCACGCTGTTGGGGTCGACGTCGGCGAAGATCGTTGGCTGCACATACGCGCCCTCCTCGAACCCGGACACCCGCGACGCACCACCGAGGACGAGCCTGGCTCCATCCGCGACGCCCCGCTCGATGTATCGGGTGACCCGCTGCCGCTGGAGCTCCGAGGACATCGGTCCGATGACCGTCGCGTCGTCCGTCGGGCGCCCGACCGGATGGGCAGCCGCGGCAGCCACAAGGGCCTCCACCATCCGGTCGTGGTGGGCGGCGGGCACCAGCATCCGCGTCCACGCCGCGCATGTCTGGCCGCTGTTGATCCATGCGCCAGCCAGGCCGGCCCGCGCGGCCTCCTCGATGTCGGCGGAGTCGAGCACGACCGACGCGGACTTGCCGCCCAGCTCCAGCGCGACGCGCTTCACCGTGTCCGAAGCAACCACGGCGACCCGCTTGCCCGCCGCGGTCGAGCCGGTGAACGACACCATGTCGACGCCCGGGTGCCGGGCGATCGCCTCGCCCACCTGCGGGCCGGTGCCGTGCACGATGTTGAGCACCCCGCTGGGGAGTCCGGCTTCGGCGACAACCTCGGCGAGAATCGCCGCGGTCAGTGGCGCGACCTCGCTCGGCTTGACCACGACGGTGTTGCCCGCGACGACGGCCGGCGCCACCTTCGCGACGATCTGATGCAGCGGGAAGTTCCACGGAGTGATCGCACCGACGACCCCGATGGGCTCTCGGATGACGAGGGAGTTGCCGATCTCCTCTTCCCAGGTGAAGTCCCGTGCGATGGCCGCGAACGTCGCCGACACAGCGACCGGCAGCCCGGCCTGCACAGCCCTGGAGAATGCGATCGGCGAGCCCATCTCCGCGGTCACCGATTGAGCGATCTGTTCGGCGCGGGCGTTGAGGCCCTCCGAGATCCGTTCCACGATCTTCGCCCGATCCCCAAGGGACGTCGTCGACCAGCCGACGAACGCGGCGCGTGCCGCACGCACCGCCGCATCGACGTCCGCGGCGGTCCCGGCGGGCACGGTGCCGACCACCGCGCCTGTCGCCGGGTTCACCACCTCGATCAGCTGTCCGGTGGAGGGCACGGGCCGCCCGTCGATCCAATGTGTAACCGTGTCACCACTCATCGTTCTGTCTCCTCTGTTCCCGCAGCCCTTGCCGCGTGGGATGGGCTCGACCTGCACCGACGCACGACACGACCATCATGTCGACAGGTGTAGATCCAGATATGGCTCCCCCGGGCGACGACCCAGGGGGTCAGCTCATGCCTATTCGGCGACCGTGGCCAGCACTGCGAGGATGTCGTCCGCAGTGGTGATCGGGCGCAGGTTGTGAAGCGTCACGTACGGATGCGCGAGCGCGTGAGGGACCACCCCGTGGATCTCCGCGGGGTCGATGCCGATCTCGCGCAGGGTGGTGGGCATGCCGATCTCCCGCAGGAGGTCGAACAGGATCACGTCGAGGGTGTCCCCCGGCCGACCCATCGCCGCGGCCACATCTGCGAGGCGGGGATCGTCGTGCTCGCGCAGCCATCGCGCCTGGGCGAGCATCATGACGCAAGCGGTCTCGCTGTGCCCGATGTGCGCCCACGGGGCGAGCACGTGAACCATGAAGTGGCTGAACCCATGTGGAACAGACATCTGACAGACCCCGCCGAGCCAGGAGGCGCGCTGCAACATCGGCAGCGCGATGTCCGCCTTCCCATGGGCCAGTAGTGGGATCGCGGTGTGGAAGTGGGTGATCGCCTGCAGTGCGAGGACCGTGCACAGCTCGTTGGGCGCCGTCGAGCACACCGTGTTGATCGAGTGGTCGAGGCCCCGGATCGCTGTCACGAGTGCCAGCCGAACAGGCGTGTGCCGGACGACCTCAGGGTCGTAGACGAGCGCGCGACCCACTCCATCCGGTATGCGCAGGGTGATCTTCTTGCCGGTCTCGTCGTCCACCGGAGTCCCCGCCGGTGTCCACTCCGACAGCGAGAAGGTGGTGGGTATGGTGATCTGCCGCAGCTCCGGGCGCTGGTTCAGGTTCGGCTCCTGGTCCACCCGCAGGGCGCGGAAATCGTCCCGGGTGCGCACGCCCTCGGTCACTCCGAGCTGCACGAACTTTCCGAAGTCCATGACCGAACCGCCGCCGATGCACACCAGCACGTCGGCACCCGCCTCGCGGACTTCGGAGATCGCGGCGATCACATTGCTCAACGGGGCGTGCTCGCCGACACGGTCGCTCCGCCCGACCAGCTTCGCTCCGAGCGACTCGGCGATCCGGTCCACAACGTCAGTGGTCCGGTTCAACGTGCGGGAGCTGAACACGAATGGCCGCTGGTAGCCGAACTTCTCACACAATGCGGCCACGTCCCGCCTGGTGTCGGCTCCGAAGAGCACCTCCTCGGCCCCGCCCGGGAAGTAGAAGCGCTGGGCCGCACCCTCTTCCTCGGCGGGGAAGTAGTTACGTAGGGCCCGGACCTTCTCGTCCGCGGGAACCGTCATTGTCACCCTTTCTCACCGCCCGCTTCACGGGCCTGACATCTATGTGGCGCCACCACGCCGTGCGCCCGTCGTTGGCGCGGACGCGGGCAGGGCGCCTGAAGCTCGGCTACCGCCTTCTCGGCTTTGTATGACGGTATCTCGTAATTCGTATGCTAGTCAATGCTTAGGTCTGTGGCTCCGGTGAGCCACTGAGCAGCGCCGTCCGAGGCGCAGCCCTCGTCGGGCGCTCATGCGGCTTCCAGAGGAATTGGCGGGGCCGCGCGGCAGCCAGAGCCGATCGCAGGATTTCCGGAGATCTTGCGGGACAGCGGCTTTCGCGCCGCGTGCGCATGCGGAACCGACAGCCGGTCAGCGGGCCGACTCGTCGCTGATCGACCCGCGTGAAACCCACGATCGGAATGGCGAACGCTGCCGGGCCGAAAACTACCGCGGTCGCCGAGGAGCCGGCAGCGGCATGCAGGCCGATTCGATCAGGCCAGGCGGAACTTCGGGATGGCAATCTCGGGCGTCACGGCATCGAAGACGACCTCGACCTGACGCCCGATCTCAATGTCCTCGTTGGCCGCTTCGACCACATTGGCGGTCATCAGCGGTCCCTCGTCGAGTTCCACCCAGACGACGTTGTAGGGCACGTCGTCCTTGAACGACGGCCAGTAGACCTGGTGCATGAAGATCCGCGCGTAGATCGTCCCGGTGCCCGCTGCGGGCACCCAGTCGAAGTCCGCGGCGAGGCAGCCGGGGCAGAACCCGCTGGCCTGGTTCCACTTCGTGCCGCACCCACGGCACTGCTGCAACAGCAGCTCACCTCGCCGGGCGCCCTCCCAGAAGATTCCGTGCAGGCCCTCGGTGTCGGGCAATGGCTTCGCGTAATTCGTGTTCGGTGTGCTCATGTCGGTTCCCTCCGGTGCAGTCCGCGGCTCAGGCCCTCGAGAAGACGATGCTGGTGGTGATCGGCGAGTAGCACATGTAGTGTGCGTAGCCGCAGTTCGGGACCTGGTTCGCCGACTCCCCTCGGACCTGGCGCACCAGCTCCGCGAGGTGGTTCCAGCCCTGCATGTAACTTTCCGAGGTGTGCCCGCCGCTGGTGTTGACCGGCAGCTCTCCGCCCGCCTCGATCCGGCCGTCCCGCACGAATTCCCAGCCGAAGCCGCGCTTGCAGTACCCGAACGCTTCCAGCGAGAACAGGATCGTGGGAGTGAAGTTGTCGTAGATCGAGGCGACGTCTATATCGGCGGGGCTCAGGCCCGACTCGGACCAGAGCCGGTCGGCCACGTCCGTCGCCGACGCCCAAAAGTTGTCCGGGACCTGGTAGGTCGTCGCCACCGTAGTGTTCGCGCCCATCGAGTCGATGAGGACCGGCGGCTTGCGCAGGTCGGCCGCGCGCTCGGCGGAGGTCATGATCATCGCGACCGCGCCGTCGTTGATCAGGCAGTAGTCGAAGAGCCGCAGCGGCTCCGCGATGTAGCGCGAGTTCATGTAGTCGTCGTAGGTCAGCTCCTTGCGCATGACCGCCAGCTCGTTGTTGATCGCGAACTTCCGGTTGCTGATCGCCAGCGGCGCAAGGGCATCGTCCGGTACCCCGAACTCCTTGACATAGCGGCTGTACGCGAGCCCCACACCCGCGCCCGGCGAGGTCATCCCGTAGACCGACTCGTAGCTGGACAGCGCGCCGTAGGAGTAGTCACCGCCGTAGCGCGCCCCGACCGACCGGCCGTTGTTGCCGTACACCAAGGCGACGGTCTCGGCCATCCCGGACGCGATCGCCATGGCGGCTGCCTGCATTGCCACGCCCGCCATGCGCCCGGCAGCCTCGTACTGGCTGACGTGGCGCAGCTGCCCGGGCTCGAGGCCGAGCATCGAGCCGAACGTCTGGTACGACGGGATCCGCATCAGGCACAACCCGTCGATGTCGGACTTGGTGAGCCCGGCGTCATCGAGCGCCTGGCGCAGCGCCGCGGCCCCGAGATCCTCGGCGGACCGCTGCGCATCGCGCTGCCGGTACATGTCCCCGAAGTTCGAACTTCCCAAGCCGACAATGGCCGTCTTGCCCCTGATCACATCGTTCTTCACGCGAAGCTCTCCTGTCGAAATCTATGGCTCGCGCGGATCAGGCGCCCTGGCCCGATCCGCGGTGTCCTGAGGCGAAGCGGTCGAGACCCGCCCCGGAGGCGACGCCCTGCTCGTGGTTGACGATCGAGCTGGTGTACGTCGAGTAGTCCAGCGCATCGTTCCAGTCGAGGCCCTGCAGGTGGTGATACGCCTTCTTGCCCCAGTCCAAGGCGATCGAGTCGAAACCCGCGATGTGCTCGGCGATTTCGCACGCCCGCTCCAGCAGCTGGTCGTCCGGCACGACCTCGTTGACCAGCCCCATCCGGAACGCCGTTGCGGCATCGACCCGCTTGGCCATGAACACGATCTCCGCCGCATGCTTGGGCAGCACCCGCTTGATCATCGCCGGCCCCGCCTGGACGGGCCACGCGCCGAACCCCATCTCCGGGACGCCGATCGTCGCCGACTCGGCGGCCACCGCCAGCTCGCAGTTGTTGATCAGTGTCGATCCCCCGCCCAGGGCGAACCCGTTCACCGCGGCGACGAAGATCGCCGGGTGAGCCCGCAAGTCAGCCTGACACTGCGTCCAGCTGAGCAGGCCCTGACTGGGCCGACTAGCCGGACGTGGCGCGTTGCGAGCCTCGACGAGATCGACCCCGGCGCAGAACGACGGGCCAGTGCCCGTCAACACCACGACCTTCTTCTCGACGGTCTCGGCGAGCGCCGCGCGGAAGCGGCGCTGCGCGGCGGAACTCATGGCGTTGCGCTTCTCCGGACGGTTGATCGTCATCACTGCGTAGTCGCCCCGGTCCGCGACGAGCACGAGGTCCTGCTCGGGCGTCTGCGGCTTCGCGGCACTGGTATCGGGAGTGCTGATTGTCATTGGAGATGCCTGTCTTCGGGTCGGGCGTGCACGGTGCGGCGTCGGCCATGACGGGCGGTGCTCCCCGAATCGGTCGAAGCACGTGCAGACCTTCATCGAAAGCTCATCGCCCCGACCGAGGCCGACTAACGTCAGTTCGTAGTTTGTATGATGATAATATATATGACAAATTTCAGAGCGGTCAATCGCATGGGCTACTGGCATGAAGAGGCGCGCCTTCGAAGTCGCGGGTGTGGAAGCAGCCAAGGCCCAACCGTCTTGGGCACTACAGGCTGTGGGCCACCGGAGATCCCCGCGAATCATTGAGGGGTGCGTCGGTGCCACGTTCTATATACGGCGGCGTCGCCGCACTTCTTGGGCTTGCAGCCATCGCGACAAACCCAGTGCGCTCCCCGGCAGAGCCAGAGCTGCGAAACCGCTGGCCCCACCGCGAAAGGGAACATCAGCGTCGCAATAGCGGCAGGCGCCGCCTAGTCGCAAGACGGCCCTGGCTACCGCGTCAACTACTCAGCGTCGTCCGAAGGTCTGTCGGTTGCCTTCGTCGATCCATACCGACTTCACCTCGGTATAGGGGTCGAGGGCGTCGATTCCGAGCTCGCGGCCGAGTCCGCTCTGTTTGAAACCACCGAACGGCACCGCGTAATGGACGACACGGTAGGTGTTCACCCAGACCGTTCCCGCCCGCAGGCGCTTGACCATTCGATGCGCCCTGGCGACGTTCTCGGTCCATACGGCGGCCGCCAGACCAAAGTCGACGTCGTTCGCGAGTCGCGTCGCCTCGTCCTCTCCAGAGAAGCGGATCACGCTCGCGACCGGCCCGAAAATTTCTTCCTGGGCGAGCCGGGACGAATTGTCCACGCCAGTGAATACGGTGGGCTGCACGAACAGACCATGCGCGGTCTGGGGCGTATTGTCCCGGGCGCCACCGGCAGTGATCTTGGCTCCCTCGCCCTGGCCGATCTGGATGTACTGCAGGACCCGCTCGAACTGGTTGCGGCAGGCCACCGGTCCCACGTCGACGCTGGGATCGAGAGGGTCGCCCATGGTCAGCCTGTTCGCGGCGGCCGAGAGTCGTTCGACGAACTCGTCGTACACGGAGTCCTCGACGAGGACCCTGGAGCCGCCCATGCAGGTCTGGCCGGTGGCGGCGAAGATGCCGGCCATGACGCCGTGTACTGCGTTGTCCAGGTCGGCATCGCCGAACACGATGTTCGGCGACTTCCCGCCGAGCTCGAGCGTGACCCTGCCGATCCGCGGCCCAGCCGCGGCCAGCATCGCCTTCCCCGCCGCGGTCGAGCCGGTGAACGCGATCTTGTCGACGCCGGGATGACCGGCCAGCGCGGCCCCCGTCGGCTGCCCGAACCCGGTCACCACATTCACCACGCCTGCTGGGAAACCGGCCTCCACACAGAGCTCGGCCAGTCGCAGCGTGGAGGTCGGCGTCACCTCCGATGGCTTGATCACGATCGTGCAACCCGCAGCCAGCGCCGGGAACAGCTTCCACGAGAGCAGGGTCAGCGGCGAATTCCATGGGGTGATGGCGGCGACTACTCCGAGGGGCTCCCGAACGGTGTAGGTGGTGTATCCGGGCACACCCTGCGTAGACGCGGCGCCCATCGTCTCCGCGAGCCCCGCGACGAACCGGGCGTGCGTGGCAAGAAAATGCGCGCCTCCCGTCATCTCCCCGATCAGTTTCCCGTTCTCGTGAATCTGAATTCTGGCGAGTTCGTCCGCGTGCTGCTCGATCAGATCCGCCAGCCGGCGAAGCATCGCGGCGCGCACGACGGCGGGCGTCTGCGGCCAACCGCCCTCGTCGAACGCCCGTCGTGCCGCACGCACGGCACGATCGACGTCGTCAGCGGTCGCGACCGGGATTCGTCCCCAGGGCTGGTCCTCGTAAGGATCGACACAGGGGAATGTGTCCCTTTCGCCCGGGCCGACCCACTCTCCGTCGATCAGCATCGCGTAGTCGCGGTCCGTCTCAGCGGGGAACCGGGGGGCCACAGTGGTCCCGGCGCTTTCGGTCATCTCACACCATTCCTTCGCTCAACAGCAGTGTTCGAGGGTGTGGCGAGGTCTCACAAACCTCGCGCTCGAGAGGTGGGGCCGCGCGGTGGACAGTTCCTCGACCTCGGCGACCGAGAAACGACGAAGCGCGCTGAAGTTCAATACCCAAGTTTTGTATGACCGTATCCCGTATCACGGGAGCGTGTCAACGTCGTGAGCTGTCGCCGCCGCGCCCCCGTGTGAACGGTCATGACGCTGAGAGCCGCATCTCTGTAATGATTCGCCGCATCCGTGGCTCGTCGCTGGAAAAGCCGCAGGCGAGATCGACCAACTCAGAATGCGTCGGCAGAAACGGACCCGCTCGAACGCGGACAACCGCTGTGGGAATCGAAGGGCACCGGGAGCCTCCGGTGCGCACCGTCGAGTCGCTACAACGGTTGATCTATGTATTTCTGCAACGCTGGGACCATATTGGTCAACCAGTGGTCAGCGACCCGAACAGTTGACGCGCAACCGGCGTGCCATCGACGAAGCAAACCGTCCCGCTCGCGGCGGTCGTTACGCCGCCCTCCAGTGCGCTACCGAGCGAAAGGAAACCAGCAGCCTGCGGTTCTCGCTCGTCGAATCAGCTCCGCGCTACTTCGCTTGTGCGCTGCGCACAGCCTCCAGCGCAGCTGCCCTCGCGGCGAGCACGTGCCTACGCGCGGCAGCCGCGGCGGCGCTCGGGTCCCTCTCCTGAATCAGGCGGGTGACCTCGCAGATCTCGTTCGCGCTTGCCTCGGCGCGACCGGGGATGCTCAGCGATAACCTGCGGATCGTGTGGATGCGCATTTCGATCGACCCGAACATCTGCTGCATGATCGAGTTGCCCGCACCGTCGAGCAGGATCCGGTAGAAGCGCCTACTGCTGTCCAACTGGCCATCGATGTCCTCGCGCGTCGGGTTCCAGACATCCAGAAGTTGCTGCACCTGGCCGTCCGAGGCGTTGCGGACGAACAGGTCGACGGCTGCGGGTTCGAGCGCAGCACGTACGTCGTAGAGCTCGGAAACGACGGGCTCTGTCAGCACGGCGACCCGCAGCCCGCGCGCCTCGGAGCGCTCGACGAGTCCTTCCGCCTGGAGACTGCGCAATGCCTCGCGCAACGATGTTCGGCTCACGCCGGTCAGCTCGCCGAGCTCGCGCTCGGTCAGCCTACGTCCCGGCTCGAGATCACCTCGCAGAATCGCCTCACGCACTTTGTCGGTCACCCTGTCGCGAAGCAGGCGTTCCGTGCGTTCGATGCGGAGCCCGAGATGTTCTGCGGTCACCTGACGCCTCCGATCTGTTCCAACGTGCGCATCCTAGCCAAACGTACTGGACCAGTAGGTGGGCGTGGTCAGAGGCACGGCGAGAAGGCCGCGCTCGCGATGATCCGCGGATGTCCTGGCTGGCCACTATGACGGCCGAAAGCCGGCGGGATATCCCGCCCATCCCGCGCCCAGGGGTCAATTCACCAGCAATAACACGGTATTCGGGCACACAAGCTGCACTGGAATTGCCTCGATCTCAGCCGCCGCACGAAGCGTGACCTGGATGGCCGGGAGGTATCCAGGCGGCAGCTGGTTCGGCCAACCCGCAACCGACTGCCCACCTTCGCCACAGTCCGAAGCGAAACTTGTTGCAGCCGTTGGATTCCCATCGCCAACTCGTCGATCCGCCAGTTCGTGGGGCGGTACCGGCAGCAGCGAAGTTCCACGGCCGCAAACCGCTTTACCAGTTGCCCATCAACTCAACGGAGGTCACGCCGCCGGATAGCGCGGGTACCCGGCGTCCATGAGTCCATCTAGGACGCAGCCGAGGGAGATCCGCGCCGCCTGCCTCGCGCCACACCTCTTGGGCGGTGTCCAGGCAGGCGAGGGCGGCTCCGGCGAGGGCATTTCCTGGCGCAAGCCCTTCCTAGCGCGCCCGCACGCCGTCACCCTCTGCTGCCGACGCCCGTCGACTGTAGCCGCGTGGCGCAGGCCCGGTGCGAACCACATCCGGCCGCACCGGACCCCGTAGCGTCAGCTCGAGGCGTGGCCGTTCGCCTCGAGGGACACCGGCTCCCATGCCTTCCACGTGTCGAGGCGCCCCTGGTATAGGCCGGGTACGACCTGCGTCGGCATGAGACCGAACAGGACACGCAGCGGCGGCTGCTCCGCGTCGACCACCTTCAGGAGGGCGGGCCCGACCGCAGTCGGGTCGCCGGTGAACTCGGCTGGCAGGTTCTTCTGCTGCTCGATGAATGCCCCACGCAGGGCGGCGTACTGCGGTTGCGGCTCGGCGTGCACGGCCGAGCTGCCCGCCCAGTCGGTGCTGAACCCGCCGGGCTCGATGAGCGTGACAGAGACCCCGAACTGGGTAACCTCCTGGGCCAGGGACTCCGAAAGCCCCTCCAGCGCCCACTTCGAGGCGTGGTACCCGCCCAGAGTTGGGAAAGCCGCGATCCCGCCGACCGTTGAGATCTGCACGATGTGGCCCGAGCCCTGCTCGCGCAGGATCGGCAGCACGGCCTGCGTCACGTGGAAGACACCGAACAGATTGACCTCCAGCTGGTCCCGCAACTGCTGCTCGGTGATCTCCTCGACGGTACCGAATAAACCGTAGCCCGCGTTGTTGACGACGACGTCCAGCCTGCCCAGCCGCTCGTGGGCGGTGGCCACCGCTGCGCTTACGGCCGCGCGGTCGGTCACCTCCAACGGCAACGGGACGATCGCATCCCCGTAGGTGTCCACGAGGTCCTTCAGGGCTTCCGTGTTGCGGGCGGTCGCCGCCACCCGATCGCCGCGCCCCAGCGCTGCGCTCGCGAACTCGCGGCCGAAGCCTCGTCCGGCGCCGGTGATGAACCAGGTCTTGCTCATGCTGCACTCCTTCTCTGATCGCGGTGCCGCTCTATGCCGAAAATAGGGAGCACCGCGTTAGACCCGGCGCACAGGAAGCTCGGTCAGAAGGTTGATGTAGTTGGACCAGCCGCGGCGCGGTTCACCCGCAAGTTCGAGCCGCAAGCCGCGAGCCGCGAGTTCCTCCCAGAGGATCGTCAGCTCCAGCTTCGCCAGGTGGGCGCCGATGCAGCGGTGCACGCCAGTGCCGAAGGCCAGCATTTCCTTCTCGAGGCGCCACGGATCGAAGCGATCGGGGTCGGAAAAGACCGCCGGATCCCGGTTCGCGGCGGTGTAGTAGAGGACCATGACGTCGTTCTCGCGGATCTGCTCCCCGGCGAAGGTCAGGTCCCGGGTGGCCGTCCGCGCCATTTGATACACCGGGCTGATGACCCTGAGGAATTCGTCGACCGCGCGGCCGGCCTCCCCCTCCGCCACAGCCTTGTCGGTGAGGGCGGCGACCTGCGGGTCCTCCAGATACATCCGCATCGACTGACCGATCGTCGTGTGCGTTGTCTCGAAGCCCGCGGCAATCATGACGAACATCCACTGCAGGTACTCCGCCTGGTTGATCTCGCCGCGCTCGACACACCGGCTCAGCTCGGTGAACATGTCATCTCCCGGGTGCGCCAACTTGACCTGCTGCATCTTTGCGGCGTACTCGGTGAGCTGCCCCAGCAACGGAATGACACGGTCCGCCGTCCCCTCCCCCTCTTCGAGCCCCTCGAAATGCTGTGCGGCATCGAAGAAATCGGTCAGCAGTTCGACGAGGTACGCGCGGTCCTCGCGAGGGGCGCCGAGGACCGTGGCGATGACGTACGCGGGAATCGTGCGAGCGAACTCCTCGACGTAATCGAATTCGGGCCTGCCCTCGACCGCGTCGATCGCCTGGGTGACGACTTCGCGGACCCAAGGCTCGAAGTTCGCGACGATCCGAGGGCCGAACCCTTTCGCTGCCGCGCGGCGGAGGTAGTTATGCCGCGGGGGGTCGGTGCACATGATCATGTCCACCGACGGGTGGTCGGGCGAGAGGTTCGTGTACGGGAACGACGGACCCCCGGTGGACGAGAACGTGGCCGGATCCTTTTCGATCGCGACGATGTCAGCGAACCGAGTCACCGCCCAGAACCCGCCGTTCTTGTTGGCGATCTTCGTGGGCACCCAGTGCAGACCCGGTCGGCGCTGGATCTCGGCGAAGGCTGCGCGAGGGACCCCCTCGACGAAGGTGGCGGGGTCACTGAAGTCCGGAATGGAGACGTTATCCGTCTGCTCATGGGTCAACGGCACAAGATGCTCCTTTGCAGAGTGTGACGGCGCTCTCACCGGCCGCACTTTGTAGTATTGGACTACGTAATACGAACTCTGTCAACAAGGCGTCATCGATCGCCGCCCGAACATCGCCAGGCTGGCGGCGCTACCGCCCTGTATGATGTGTCGGTCATACAAAAAACCAAGGAGGTCTCGGTGGCAGACGGCGATCACGGACTTTTGGTCGAGCGTCCGGACCGACTGCTGCGGGATCGGGTTACCGACGCTGTCCGCGAGGCCATCACGCGCGGTGACTTGGAGCCAGGTCGCAGGCTCACCGAGCGGGAGCTCGGTGAGCTCACAGGGGTGAGTAGGACATCTCTTCGCGAGGCGCTCCGAAGCTTGCAGGCCGAGGGGCTCGTCGAGCGCTCCGGAGCTCGAGGATTGCGGGTCGCAGTGCTGACCGCAGCAGTAGTGAGCGAGCTGTTCGACGTCCGAGCGCCGCTCGAAGCAGCGGCAGTGGAGCTCTGCGTGCGAAACGCCTCGGACGACCAGGTGGCGGCCCTTCGCGCCGCCGTAGCGCCACCCGCTTCCGGCGAGCTGGATGATCTGCTCACCGCTACCCGGAGGTTCTATGACCTACTGCTCGACGCCGCGGGGAACTCGATTCTCCAGCAGATGTTCGGGTCCATCGAGGCGCGGATCCATGCGTTGCGCCGGGTCTCCCTGCGGATCGGCGGCCGAGCCGAAGTTAGTCATCGTGAACTGGTAGAGATTGTCGACCTAATCGAGAAGCGCGACGGACCGGCTGCCGCCGCGGCGGCACACGCGCACGTCGTCGCAGCGAAGGCTGCGGCACTGGCAGCACTGGGGAGCGTCGCCGACTGACGCCTCGGCCCGTTCGTCGCCGTGACGACGCCTCCAGGCGGCACATGGACGGGCTCCGGCCGTACGACCTTGCCAACTCGTTCGACTTGCTGCGTTCACAATCCGAGAGACGGCGAGCCACTTCGGCTGCCAGCCATTCCATCCCGCGACGCAGACGCGATCAGCCTCAGTCACCCGCACGCCGATCCTGTCGGGTTCGCCAGCCGAACAGTGAGCCGACCCTCCCGAACGGCATCGTCTTGACCGCCAGCGATGACCGGAAGCCGTTCATGGCGACGAGTCGGAATCCCACCGATAGCCCCGGCCGCCCAAGAACCGCTGGACTTTCGGGAAGACCGCCGGATCGAGCGGGTCGGGCGCGCGCGATGTGCTGCGGACGGTCGACGGCTCGCGGGACCACGACAGCGAGTCCCTCAGCAGATTCTGCCGCTGCGAATCTGCGCACCACCCCAGCGGCGTCTATCCGAGTGGCAAATTGACGAACATACGACGTACGGGATACCGTCATACAAACGCAGAAGCAGCGTAACTGCTTCGTGAACAAGGCGCGCTGACAGGCAGTCGTCCCTCGTTCCATCGATCTCGACCTACACGTCTGCGACGCGAGTCGTGCCCCGCTGACGTGTCGAGCCGGAGGGATGAGCACACGCTCCTACCTGCGCCCGCCATGCAGGAGAGGCGGTATCGGTGACGACGAAACCCTCTGACATCGGTCGTCATGAGCGAATCAGCCGGGTGTTAACAGAGGCCCCGAAATGACTGAATCGCAGGCACTTCAGATCGTGGAGCTCACACGTTCCGTGGCAGGCGCCGCCTGCGGCAGGCTGTTCGCCGGACTCGGACATGAGGTCACCCTGTGCGAGCCCGCGGCAGGACACCCGCTCCGGGCCCGCGAGTTCACCTTCACGGCGACAGCGGCGGGCAAGCGCAGCATCGTGTGCGACCCGACGCTCGACCTCTCCCGGTGGGAAGCCCTGCTCTCGTCGGCCGACATGCTGATCTTCGACCTGCCGCCGAGCGAGACAGCGGCGCTCGGGCTCGATCCCGAGCGCTTGGCGAAGCGGTTTCCGCGGCTGGTCACGGTGTCACTGACGGCGTTCGGCTTGGACGGAGAACTCGCCGAGACCCCCGGGGACAGCTTCCTGGCGGATGCCTACGGTGGGTTGGCGCAGATGATCGGCGAGCCGGATGGGTCACCACTGAGCCTGGGCGGCGAGCAGACGGCCTACGTGGCGGCGTTCGTCGGTCTCTTGGGTGCCTCCCTCGCGCTACGGAATCGCGCGAGGATCGGGATTGGAGACCACGTCGAGGTCGCCCTCAGCGATGTCGCCGCGTATATGGACTGGAAGAGCGACGTCACCTACGAGCTCACTGACGTGGTCCCCCTCCGCACTGGCGCGGCCCGAGGGTCGTGGCGGATCGTCGAGGCCAAAGACGGGTGGGTCGGCGTTATCTATCTGCCGGACCAGTGGCCCGCCGTTGTCGAGCTGATCGGCGACGATCGTCTCGCCGACCCGGATTTCCTGGATCCGCACATTCGGGTCGAGCGGGCGGAGGAGCTGTGGCCGGTGATCACGGACGCGATCGGCCGGCGGGAGGCCTACGAGGTCTATACCTCGGCACAGCGACTGGGCCTGCCGTTCGGCTACGTGGCGACAGCAGCCGATCTGGTCGGCTCCGATCAGCTCGCGATGCGGGGTTTCATAGTTCCCCCCGAGCGACGCCGAAGGGATGCCCCGGTGGTGTCCTTCCCTCTGCCCGACGGCCGAGCGGCGGAGGTCGAGCGGGCGCCCGCGCTCGGCGAGGACGCAATTGTCCGTCGTGCTGCGGCCGCTGTTCCGTCGCCTTCGGCCGAGGTCGGTGCCAACCAGCCGGGTACCGCGCCGCTGGCGGGCCTGCTCGTCCTGGACTTCGGCACCATCACCGCGGGTGCGGCTACCGGCAGACTGCTCGCGGATTACGGCGCGACGGTCATCAAGATCGAGTCGAGTGCCAGGCCGGACAAGTTCCGGCAGTGGGTGATGCCAGGATCGAACGTCGCGGGCACATCGATGTCGCCCATGTTCAAGTCGAACAACGTCGGCAAGACGGGCTTGTGCGTGGACCTCAAGAGTGAGGGCGGTCGCCGGGTGGTCCACGAGCTGATTCGACGCGCCGACGTGCTGGTGGAAAACTTCCGGGCCGGTGTGACAGCCCGGATGGGGATCGACCCGGAGACAGTCCGGGAACTGAACCCTGATCTGGTCTATCTGTCCCTGTCGAGCCAGGGCGCCGTCGGACCGGAATCCCGTTATGGCTCTTACGGATCCACGCTCGACCTGCTCTCCGGCCTCGCCGGTGCCACAGGCTACCGCGGTGGGGCGCCGATCTGGTCGTCCGGGGAGGTGAACTATCCCGACCAGATCGTGGCGATCGCGGGAGCCGCGCTGGTGGCGCACGCCGTGGCGACGGGTCGGGTCGGCGCGCGGATGGACATCTCGCAGCGGGAATTGGTCGCGTGGACGCTCGCCGACCAGCTCGCCGCATACGTTTGGGAGGGCATGCCGATACAGCCGACCGGCAACCGTCGGCCGGGCACGACGCCACACGACGTCTACGCGACCGCCGACAAGGCATGGCTCGCGCTCGCCTGCACCGCAGATGGGCACCGGCGGGCGCTCGCCGGCGTCGTTCCCGGGCTGCCAGTCGATGCGGACGAGCAGTGGTGGTGGGATAACCAGGACCACGTCGACGCACAGATCACCGAATGGACCTCGACTCGCACCCGCGATGAGGCCGTGACCGCGTTGCAGGCCGCCGGAGTACCAGCAGTGCCGGTCTGCACCGCGGCCGATCGAGCGGTCCAGTCGCGCTACCGTGAGCGGCGCATCGCATCGCGCAGCGCGGACGGGCAGTGGCTCAAGGGATTTCCCCTGATCCTGCGCGCGTTCGCACCTGCCGTTCCCGGTCCTGCCCCCGCTCTGACGGAGGACGTCCCCGATCCGGAGACTGAGCGGTTCGCGACCCTACTCGCCGAGCTGCTCCCCGCTGGCGACGGGTACCGGTAGCCCGGCCCGTCCTCATACCGACGGGTTGCTCCGGGAATGAGGGATTCGCTCACGATTCAGTGCACAACCGGCAGCGTCTTAATATAGTGTGTGCTCAATATATTCGGGCTAATCTCGAAGCGAGTACGAAGGGGAGATCACGCCATGGTGCGAACCGCCATCGATGAGCTACTGGCCGAACGCTCGATGACCGCCGACGACTACTGGGCGGTGGTGGAGAGTCGCCTGGACCGTCCGGTCGCGGATGGATTCAACTCCGCGCACGAGGCCTGCGACCGATGGGCTCGCGACCGCGGGCGACTGGCCATGATCGTTCGCCATCCCGACGGCAGCAGCGAACGGTGGACGTTCGCCGACATGGCCGAAGCATCCCGTCGGCTGGCCAATGCATTGCACGAGGCTGGACTGCGACGCGGAGACCGGTTCGCAGCGCTGCTGAACCAAGGTGTCGATGCGTATATCTGCGCACTCGCTGCGTGGCGCTCCGGGATGGTCTATATGCCGCTGTTCATCGGCTTCGGTCGAGACGCCTTGGCGGAGCGGCTGAATGGCGGCGAGCCGGCTGCCATCGTGGTCGACCACCGGTATAGAGATACATTCGAGACCACTCGCACGTTGCTCACCTGCGATCCGGCCGTGTACACCGTCGCGGGGCCCCAAGGGCGTGGCCTCAGGGCTGGCGACCGTAGCTTGTGGGCTGAGATCGAGCGCCACCCCGCCGACCACGAAATGGCCGATACCTCGGTCTCGGATCCGGCGACACTCATCTATACGAGCGGCACCACCGGAGCCCCGAAAGGCTGCATTCAGCCGCACGGCATGCTTTTGACGCTGTTCCCTTTCGTACGTCACACTTTTGCGTTGCAACCGCACGACATGCTGTTCACGGGAGCGAGTCCCGGCTGGGCATACGGTCTGTACACGACCGGCTTCGCAATCATGGCCCAGGGATCGCCACGAGTCGTCTATACCGGCGACTTCGATCCCGCGGTTTGGCTGAACATTATGGATGAAGAGCGGGTGACTTACCTGGCCGCCGCACCCAGTGCCTACCGGCAGCTCGTTCGAACCGCTCAACGGCGCGGCCTCCCCGCACAGTTGCGCGGAGCGACGAGCGCCGGCGAGCCTCTCGACGCTCCGCTGGTGGAGGCTTGGCGGGCACTGGGACGGCAGAGTGGCCGCGAGGTTGGTGATATCCAAGATGGATACGGGCAGAGCGAGGGCGCAATGGCGCTGGCCAACCTGGCGTATCCCGATGAACCGGTCATACCGGGCGCCCTGGCGTCAACGGTTCCAGGCTTCGAGGTCGGGCTCGTCGACGAAGAAGGCAACGAGCAATCCGAGCAGGGAATCATCGCGCTGCGGAAACCCCGGTATCTCGGCAGCATCGGATATCGCAACGCGCAGGAGAAGTGGGAGGCGCGGTGGCGCGGTGAATGGTTCCTTACCGGCGACGTGGCCCGCCGCGACGACAAGGGTCGCTATTGGTTCGTCGGCCGCGACGACGACCTGATCGTGACCTCCGGCTACAACGTCGGACCGACAGAGGTGGAGAACATTGTTCTCGCCCAACCCGGAGTCGCCGACGCCGCCGTGGTCGCCGCCCCAGACCAGATGCGCGGCGCCGTAGTGCGCGCCGTCGTTGTCGCCGACGGAACCGTCCCACAGGCAACGCTCACACGCGAAATCCAGTCCGCGGTCAAGGAAAGACTCGGCAGGCACGCGTATCCGCGCATCGTCGACTTCGTCGAAACGCTACCGCGCACCGAGACCGGCAAGATCCGACGCAACGTGCTCAGATCTGCGCGAACCGAAGACTCGTAACACTTCCTCTACACAACGGCGTGTGCTGCAACACCTTGAACATCCCAACAACTCGGAGACCGACGAAATGAATACGCCGTTGCATCAACACACGACCGCACGAACCCCTCACCACGAACCAGGGACGGCTCCCGTGAGCGAAACGGTCGCATCCCCGCGCCGACGTCCGGAGCCTCCGGCATGGCGGCAAGCCTTCAACCATGTCGAAGTCGTTGTCGGGCGGCCCCTGGAATCGATGACGAATTCGCCGGAAGCCGCAGCAATCCTCATCGTGACCGACCGACTTGCGCGCGGGGTGTTTCAGCAGATCGATGCGCTCGCATCATGGGGCATCCATCAGCTGCATCTGCCCTCCCAACGCGATGTGCGGATGCTACAGCGCCAATTGAGCGCAATTCAGCGCCAGCTCAGCGATGTCCAAGCGGAGCTCTACCAGTTTCGGAGCCGGGACGAGAGGCCGGGCCGATGATTTCCCAACTTCCCGGCGCAGACGCCCTCCGGTCGATGGGGCGCGAAATGGAACGCACGCGAGTACGCGCCTGGAACGGAATCAAGATCGCGACCGGCGTCAATCCCCCGCCGCGCATCGGGACAACGCCGAAAGAACTCGTCTGGTCCAGAGGTAAAGCGCGAGTCTGGCGCTATCGGTCCGAGAACATTCGGTTTCGCGAGCCGGTAGTCCTGTTCATCGGGCTCATGTCCCGCTCTTACATTTTCGACCTGCGTCCAGGCAACTCCTTCGTCGAACGATTGGTAGACGCTGGATTCGACGTCTACCTCATCGATTGGGGAGTTCCCGACGCGGCCGAGGGAAGCCACACGCTCGACACCTATGTCGACGACTACCTCGCGCCAGCACTCGAGGCGATCCACCGGTCGTCCGACGACACCGAACTCAGCGTTCTCGGGTACTGCATGGGAGCGATGCTGGCTCTCCTTCTGCTGGGCAGCCGCGACACGCCGGTCGCCAATCTGATCGCCGTCACCGCACCTATCGATTTCACCCACGTCCCGGAACCATTGCGATCGATCGCCAACGGAAGCCTCGACGCCGACGAACTGATCGACGAGGCAACCGAAACGGTGCCGCCCGATGTACTCAAAGCATTCTTCAAACTGCGCCGACCGACTGCGAGCATCGTGCAACACGTCGACCTCTGGGACAACCTGTGGCGAGACGATTACGTCGAGGGCCACCGGGCCATGTCCCGTTGGGCCTGGGACCACATCCCGCTGGCAGGGGCGACATTCCGTCAGATGATCAACGAATACATGCGGGGCAACGCGTTGACGAACGGGACTGCGCGCGTGTCGGGTCGTCCGGTCCGGCTGGACCAGATCGACATTCCGCTCCTGCACGTCGTTGCCGAGATGGACGATTTCGTTCCTCCGGCGTGCTCGGACACCTTGCTCGGTTTGATCGGCAGTGAAGACGTCGAGCAAGCACGGGTACCAGCCGGCCACGCGGGCCTTCTCGTCGGTCGGCAAGGAGCAAAGGTCAGCATCCCCGCGATCATCGACTGGCTGAAGCGACACTCAACCACGAAGGAGCTTCCATGACCACGGCAATCGGTACGCTCGAACGCGCTGTCCCAGGACCGAAATGACGTCGCAAGTGAGCGTGTGCGGACTCCGGATCGCCGTGGACGTGCGTGGTTCCGGCCAGCCGGTGTTGCTGATCAACGGGCTCGGCGGAAGCCTCGGACTATGGGAGCCACTCCGTCGCGATCTCGCCGATCTCGAGGTCATCAGCTTCGACGCGCCCGGAGCCGGACGATCGACGACACCACGCAACGTGTACTCGATGTCGGACCTCGCGCGGTTCGTCACTCGCCTGCTCGACACCCTCGGCTACGACACCGTCGACGTCGTCGGCCACTCGTTCGGCGGCGCCCTCGCACAACAACTGGCGCACCAGGCACCGGATCGAATCCGGCGCATAGTGCTCGCCACGACAACATGTGGCTGGGGCGGAGTGCCAGGCACACTCGCGAGCGCCTTTACCGCGCTCACTCCCTTCCGACTGTGGTCCAAACGAGTATATGGGCTCACCATCCCATTGCTTGCCGGTGAGCACAATGCCGAAGCCGAGCTGTTGCGCGCATGGGCTGGTGAGCGATTGAGCAAACGACCATCGTTCGGCGGATACTCCAAACAGCTTCTCGCCGGGTGGACTTGGTCAAGTCTGCCCTGGCTGGCGACTATCGAGCACCCCGTCCTGGTCGTGGCGGGAAGCAATGATCGACTGCTCCCCCTCGCCAACAGCCAGATCCTCGCCACACACTTGCCGAACGCACGCATGCTTGTGTTCGAGGGACACGGCCACTACCTTCTCCTCGACCAAGAATCGGGAGCCGGCGCAGCGATCAGCGACTTCCTCCGCTCACCGGACCTGAGCGAAAGCCAGACCTGGCGCACAGCTCACCTAGTTTCACCTGACGACTTGGACGACAGCCTCCGATCGCAGAAACGATGGTCGCCGATCGCAGCTCCACACGCACTCTTGCGGCGCCGCTGGCGGAGCGCCACGAGATACTGAGCCAGCCAACGAATTGCGGTGCGAGATCTGATCGGACTTCCGCACAATCTGCTGCCCGCCAGAAGAAAAGGACCTCATGAGCCGACTCGGCTTGACCATTCCACTCGACACGGCGCCGCTCGCGCGGCAACGCGAGCAGCTCGACGACATCGAAGCGAGTGGATTCACCGATCTGTGGTCGGCAGAGGCATCGGGCGCCGACGCGTTCACCCCGCTGGTGGCCGCCGCGGTCAGCCATCCCTCGTTCCGGTTCGGCACGGCGATCGTCCCCGCATATACCCGCGGTCCCGCGCTCATGGCGATGTCGGCTGCGGCCTTGGCCGACGTCTCACAGAGCGAGGTGGTACTGGGCATCGGCACCAGCTCCGACGTGATCGTCGAGAAGTGGAACGGCCTGCGATTTCACGCCCCCTATCAACGCGTGCGCGATGTGGCAACCTTCCTACGCCGGACGCTGACCGGTGAGAAGGTCGATATGGTCTGTGAAAGCTTCAGCATCAACGGGTTCCGGCTCGATCGCGTTCCACAGCGACAGCCCAAGATCATGATCGCCGCGCTGCGCCCGGGTATGCTCCGCCTCGCCGGAACAGTCGCAGACGGAGCGATCATCAACTGGCTGTCTCCCACCGACGTCCACCAGGTCACGCCCCACGTGCTCGAGGCCAACCCGCAAGCCGACATCGTCGCACGACTCTTCGTCGTTCCCAGCCGGGATCTCGCCGCGGTGCGTGCGACCGCGCGACGGGCCATCGCGGCCTACCTGAACGTGCCCGTATACGCGGAATTCCACCGCTGGCTGGGTCGAGGCGAACAGCTGGAGCCGATGTGGCGGGCATGGCAGGCCGGTGACCGCGCGGCAGCGCTGGCGGCGATACCTGACGAGCTCATCGACGAACTCTTCCTTCACGGCACACCTGCTGAAATCAGTGCTCGAATCAAGGATTACGTCGACGCCGGCGTCACCACACCGGTCCTCGCGATCATGCCTGCCGCCGGAGAACCGCCTTCCTCCATCGCATCTATAGCGGCAATCGGCCGCGCCTACATCGGCGATCGCTGACGCGGTTCCAGCAGCTCCGGAGGCCTTCCCGCACTCATTCTTCCGCCGTTCACAGATGCGATCCGCGACTTCTCTGCCATCCTGCCCCAGGTTGTGCCGCTAACGACCGGGCTTCCTGGCCAGACTGATCGAAGATCAACCCACGGAACGGGCGCGTCGGTGCGCTGCACACAACTAGAACCCCAACTGCTCCTTCAGATGTAAGAACACACATTTCGTAGCGAATTTGCGGTGCTACAGGTGTTCTTTCGTCGTTCAAGGCCACTGACCGAATCCACTGCAGGAGCGCGGGTCAAGGTTGTGATCGCTGATCCCGGCGCCCCTGATCGCATTCGGTAAACTCGCCGCGAGTCGAAGGCCAGATAGCCGAGCCGTCGGGCTGGCCACGGTTGCGGCAATTGGATGTAGACGTTGTTTCTTCGGACCGAAGTCGGCGCGCGCTACCGTCACGGCGACGCTGATCGGCAGCAATTCTGCGAGGCGCCACCGGTATGGCTCCCAAAGCTCACGGCCGCACGGTCCGCCATGAAAAGCGCTGGCGAGGTAAAACATGAAACGGCCCTGCCGGTCACCCTGCCAGGGCCTACGGCCACGTCCAGCGGGCCACCGTTCTTCCTCCGTGCGCGACTCGCAATGTTCGGAAATACTGAGGGTCAGCTTGATTCGTCGGTTGCACGGCATTCCGCACATGCCGATCGAACCTCGGCGGACGGGTGGTCGGCGAGCATATCCGCGAGCCTGCCGACGGCGGCGGTCGCCGGTGCGTCGATGAACAGTACCGCGACCATTCGGGCAACCAATGTTCCCGGCCCGGCAAGAATCTGCTGCAACAACGCGCTCGAAGCATCGGAAGCGATCCCGGTCGCGACCCAACGCGCCAGCTGATTGGCAACGACAGCACGGACCCAGGGGTTGGTGTCCTGCGCCAAGGCAGCCAAGGCGTGAATAAGCTCAGGCCGGCTTTGGCGCGCCAAGGCTATGGCCGCGGCCGCACGCTGATACTTGGTGCCCGCCATCAGATCCCACAGATCATGCTGACTGAGCCGTGTAGGGTCCAAGGCTGCCAGCGTCGACGCGGCGTGGCCCCGCAGGTCAGTATCCCCGAAAAACGGATGATAGTACGCTGCGGTGCACATGAGATCCCGCAGCGCCGTTTCCATCTGATCGACGACTGCGACCGGAACATGTTGTGCCAGTCGCATGATCATCGACAACGGTTCGCGATGGACCTCCACCGCGACGGGGCGCGCCGAGAGCAGCTTGATGATCGGCTCCCAGTCCGCGTGCTCAGGATGCCGGGCGTTGATCAGTGCGAGTATCGCGGCGAAGCTGTGTATCCGACCTGCCACTCGTCCGCCGCGCATTTCGGTGATCTGTTCCCCTATCCGATCTCGCAGGTTGGCGACCAACCCGATTACGGTCTGTTGATCGAGGTCACACACATCACCGAACATGGTCAATGCCCGCAGGTCGCCGGAGGCGATCTTGCTTTGCAAGCTGTGCCGCAACCTGGAATCGGTTTGCGCCAGAACTGCCGTGATCTGGTCGGCGAGCTCGAAGTTGTCCGACTCGCGCATTCTGAGTGTGTGGTAGTCGTGCTCGGTCCACGCCGGCGTGGGGATACGTGAGACCACTCGTGCATAACCGCTGGCGACGGCTTGATCGTCTTGCACAGGAAGCGAATTCAGATGATCGATCACCGCTCGCAGCCCAGCGGCCGACACCGCAGGCACCAGGGCAGCGAGCATGTCGAGTACCACACCGGTGATGTAGAACGTCGGTGCGAGACGGGCGTGCAGCTTGAGAGGGTCTTCCAGCGTCGCGAGTGCCCATTGGACGTGCCGGTCGGCCTCTGATGGCGGCAGGATGTCCGCGCCTCGCCGAACCATCTCGATGTTGGCCCGTAACGATGTCGTCGTCGATTGCTCCAGGTCGACCGCCGACAGGGCCTCTGCCACCGCGGTGGTCGGCCCGACGTCGAGCAGGTACGGCACCGCGCGCTCGATCGCTGCATTGTCACCAGTGCGCAACAGCACCCGCAGCGCGCTGGTGAACTCCGCGCCGTCGCTTGCGGTGGTCAATGCGTGCTTGGCTCCGAGCGAGGCGGTGTACCTCCAGGCTGAGTGATCACCGGCCGCGCCTGCGATCAACGCCGCGCTGCGCAGCCGCAGCCAGGTCGTGTCCTGCCCACCTAGTCGGCGTTGAGCACCGCTCGCCCATTCTTTGAAGCGTTTATCGGCCTCACCCTGCAGCCCCCATGCGATTTCCTGCGTACGCCACCAGGCAGCGGTGGTGTCTTGTCCGGCCACTGCATCGGGCAGACTTCGCTCGGTCAAGTCGCTGGTGGTGAAGACCAGATAGGCGCTGGCGCCCAGGATCGCCATCGCGGTTGGGTCGTGGGGCACCGAACGTCGCAGCGCCTGGACCTCGAGTGCCAGCGCGCGAGCCCGCGACAGCTGCCCCAGTTCCAGGTGGCAACGGGCCTGATGCATCAACAACCACGCGTGGTCGACAGGGCAGCACTCGTCGAGCTCGACGACCTGCGCCACCACGGTCAGGGCCCCAGTTGGACTTCCGGATTCCACCAAGAGCGTCGCGGTCACCACGGCCAGTGCCGCGCGTTCGAACGCCGCAGCCGAGGAAGTGTCCAATTGCATGAGCACGTCACAGGAAGCGCCGTCGATCAGCACATCGTGCAAAGCCGCAAAAAACCGCCAACCCCATATGTCGGAGCTCCTGCACACATCGAGGTCGAGGGGTCCGGTCGCAAACGGTAGCTGCGGGTGGAGGTCATCGAGACGCATCTTGACCAGCAGCGCGACCGCTTCACCGGGGGTGAGGTCGGTGATCCTGACGTTGGGGTGGGGCGCGACCAAGCGTGGTGCGATCAACGCATAACGCAGGGTGTCCTCATGCAGGATCGTGTGTCGGCTGTTCCATGCGCTGCCGTCCCACTGGATGTATCGCCGGTCGCCGGTCGCCGCCTCGAGCAGTTCATCGAGGTGTTGCTCGTCGATCGTCGAGGTGGCCGGCACGAAGATCTTCGCACCCTGCCCGGTTGAGACGATCGCCTCGGAGGTCACCTGAACCCAATAGGACAGATCCGATCTCGGATCGTGCAAAACCACGATGTGCGGGACCCGGTGCTCGGACCAGTAGCGGAAGTGTCGGTCGTCGCTTTCGGCGAACCACCAGCCCTCCACAGTTCCATCCGCGGAATGCTTGGGTGACCCGAACCACGAAGAGCCGGATTTAACCTGCGCTCCCACCAACGCTTGCAGATCGTACCGACGTGAATCGCGAGCCATCAGCCACAAATCAGTTCCGAGATCCTGTTCCACCGGATTGCGCACAACACCCCAGTTCAATCTCAGGAACTGCAGCTCCACCGCACTCTGACCGACATTCCCGGTAATACCTGTGATGCTTGCTCGCACGAAACCCCTCGATCCATTCGCCAATGCCACACCCTGGCCCTCCGGCCTGCCTTCCCGGTGCCGAAACTGTCGCTCAGCGACAGAGACTCAGACATATCGTCTGCTGGAGAGTAGCTCTCGCCGAAAGCTTCTCGGCGTGGCGAATGTGACACGCCGATGGGCTGCGGAGCGTTTCAATGCCGACATTCAACATGCCTCGCTCTCGGTGAGTGAGGCGCGCGATGGCAGACCTGCGCAGCCAGCCGACATCTCACCAAATCTCACACCTTCAGCGGGCATCGGTCGAAATCCATAGGTCGCTATGGGTACCGCGCGGCGCAGCCAAATCTCCATCCAGCCACTGATTTTGACATCGGTGCGACACATTCGGGGTAACGGCACTTGTGTCAAGTGATCCAGAAGTAGCTACCGCATCTCCG
This sequence comes from Nocardia amikacinitolerans NBRC 108937, assembly GCF_001612615.1. GTDB lineage: Bacteria > Actinomycetota > Actinomycetes > Mycobacteriales > Mycobacteriaceae > Nocardia > Nocardia amikacinitolerans. The sequence continues at coordinate 30,315 of NZ_BDAU01000059.1, forward strand.
CCGCCAGGCTGCTAGTGGCACTACCGTACAAGCTCTGGTTAGATGGATGCGGGACAATCAGGCTAGACGGGCAGAAAGTTGTTGCCTCATGTCTCCTTCTCCCCAGGGTCAATGCGCCAAGCCTCTGGCAGCCCTCCACTCCAGGACTCAGTCTGTTGGGTCCGCCCCTTTCGCCTTGCCGCGCATCTCCACTGGCTCATCCGCAGACGCGACGGAGTCGCGTAGTGGCAGGAACCCGCTGCGAAACCATGGTGATGTCGGGGCCTCGATCTGGAGCTGTGTCTATCTACCATCGGTGGTCCGTCTAGTTCTGATCCCGCCGCCAAACGAGAAACCTCGGAGTTCCGCGTCGAATGTGACGGCGTGATGATGATCGACTTCGATGACCTGCTCAGGGTGAGGAGGACGGCCAGAAAGCTCTCAGCCTGTCGGTGCGAGTGTTCACCTACACCGAACGCTGCGGCAGCAGGTGAACCCGCCTGCGCGACAACCCCGGTCGATGCAGGCGGACGGTGCCGGTTCAGATGACGGTTTCCCCCACGGAGGATCACCGCACGCCGACTGGGCGCCCCAGTGGTGCTGCTATTCAGGTTGTCTGTCCAGACGATCCCCCTGAGTTGCCCCCTGCCGCCGCTAGGCTGCTGCTTCAGCTGCTTCTTCGACATGCCCGTGACGGTTCTGGTGAGAGGAAGAAAGACGATGCCGACCGAGTCCAACGAATGGGCCGTACTCGACGATCTTCTCGGGCTCGCCCCCGAAACCGTTGAGTCGAGTACGG
>NZ_BDAU01000060.1 GCF_001612615.1 Nocardia amikacinitolerans NBRC 108937
ATTCAACGGCGGCAGGGCCATCGCAACACTCCACGGGGCTTGAGGGTGAGTGTTGCATCCACCCCCTGAACCCAAGGATCGAAGAGCAACCATTTGACTACCGTCGATTTTCCCGAACTCGGGCTATCTCACATAGTGGATGGCAAACCCGCTCGAAAGCCGCTGCGCCCCAACCCCGCACCTCCCGCCGAACGATCCCACCCTCTTACTTCAGAGAACGCAACCACAGCCGGATGACCACGCCGGAAGCCGCACCAATCCACCTGACTGCGGGAGGTAAGCCGGGTACGGCACCCGACGCGCCCAGCACCGTCCGAGGCAAACCTGGGTAGGCGCGCGTGAACTAGGCAGCCCCAACCTCCGGAACCACGTCCACCAACGCAACCCACCAACCGATCCGGACGAAGCACCCACCCGCACGCAACCATCAGCCCGTGCGGACGGCGCCACCCACCCGCCAGCAGCTACCAGCCCGGACAGCACCGCAGGCGATCAAGCGCCCCCGAGTTCCCTCTCGACACTGCGCGTAGTCCCCTGCGCCACAGCACAAAGCACCGCCTCCCCCTCCTCGGACTCGGCATAGATCTCGCAGCTCACCACGGCCTGCCGACGCGTGGACCCCGTCACCGATGCCTCGGCCCGCAGTCGCACCCCCGAGGCCGGGCGCAGATAGGTGATGGTGAACCCGCCGGTCAGCACGTTCGGGCCGAGCACGGTTCCTGCGGCGAAGGTGAGGGCGTTGTCGGCCGCGTAGGCGAGCACGCCGCCGTGTACGAAGCCGAACTGCTGGCCGAGTTCCTGCCGGATCGGGATGACGAGGGTGGCGGCGCCGTCGCCGAATCGGGTGATCTCGGTGCCGACCAGATTCGCGAAGGGTTGCGCGGTCAGGATCTGTTCGGCCAGGTCGAGGTCGAGTGCTGTGGTGTCGACGGTCATTGCCGCTCCGTTCTTTTCGGTGTCGATCCGGCGTCGAGGGCGAGCCAGGCCGCCTCGGCGAGTTCCGCGCCGACCTGTGTCGGCGCGACGCGGATGTTGCCGCCCAGCCACTGCCGCGAGTACTCCTGCGCGGGGCCGAGCCACAGTGCGTAGACGAGATCCAGGTCCAGTGCGCGCACCGCGCCGTAGGCCGCGTGGGTGCGGTACCAGCGCGCGATGTCGGTCATGAAGGTGCGGTTGGTTTCGCTCTCGCGCACGCCGGGCGGGCGCGCTGACGTGAGAACCTTTGCGCGGTGCTGGTTTTCGGTCACCCAGCGCAGGTGCTCGCGCACGCCCGCCGTGATGCCCTCGCGCGCGTCGGTGCTCTGGCCGACCACCACCCAGAAATGCTGCTGATAGTCGCTCAGCGCGTGCGCCCACACCTGCCGGTACAGATCCGCCTTGTCCGGGAAGTGGTGGTAGAGCGCGCCGACGCTCGCTCCGGCCGCCTCGCGGATCTGCGCGAGCGTCGCGTCCAGCGCTCCGTACTCGGCGAACTGGCGCTCGGCCGCCAGCAGCAACCGATCTCGGATCTTCATAACCAGAATTTAGTTCTGTTTTCCCGACCGCGCAATGCGGCTATGCCCTAGCCGGTTCCCCTGTGCGGAGACAGCGCACGACCGGACCCTGTCTTTCCCGCCGCCAGGTACTCACGCAGATAACCACCCCATGAGCAGGTTCACCCGCTCCCGCATGGTTGTCGTACCAGTGCGGTATTACGGAGACGTGGCCAGATGGCTGTTGCACGTCGATCTCGACCAGTTCCAGGCGGCGGTGGAGTTCCGCCGCCACCCGGAACTGCGCGGCAAGCCGGTCATCGTCGGCGGCCACGGCGACCCGAATGAGCCGCGCAAGGTCGTGACCTGCGCGTCGTACCCCGCCCGTGCGTACGGCGTGCGCGCGGGCATGGCGCTGCGCAGCGCACTGCGCAAATGTCCGGACGGAATCTTCCTGCCGCTGGACATGGCCGCCTACGAGGAGGCTTCCGAGGAGGTCATGGCGCTGCTGCGCACGTTCCCCGGTCGGGTCGAGGTGTGGGGCTGGGACGAGGCGTTCCTGGCGGCCGACACCGACGATCCCGAACTGCTCGCCAGGGAAATCCGCGGCGCCATCGCCGAGCTGGACCTGACCTGCTCCATCGGCATCGGCGACAACAAACTCACCGCCAAGCTCGCCACCGGCTTCGCCAAGTCCGCGGGCAAATCCTCCGACGCACCCGGCGCGGGCGCCGCCGCGGGCATGTTCCGGCTGACCGCCGCCAACTGGACCGAGGTCATGGCGCACCGCCCCACCGACGCGCTGTGGGGCATCGGCAGCCGCATCGCCGCCCGGCTCGCCGACCTCGGCATCGACACCGTCGCCGACCTGATGGCGGCCGACCGCCACCGCCTCGCCGACGCGTTCGGCCCGACCACCGGCCCTTACCTGTGGGTGCTCGGCCACGGCAAGGGCGACACCGAGGTGACCACCGAGCCGCGAATCCCGGTGGGCCGCAGCAAGTCCGAGACCTTCCCGCACGACCTCACCGATCCGGCCGAGATCCGCGCGCAGGTGGCGCGCATCGCGACCGAGGTCGCCGAGGAGATGGCCGAGGCGGGCCGGATCAGCATTCGGGTCTCGGTCACCGTGCGGACCAAGACCTTCTACACCAGCAGCAAACAGGCCAAACTCCCCGAGCCGACCGCCGACGTCGCCACCATCACCGAGACCGCTCTGCGTATCATCGACCGCTTCGACCTGGACCGCCCCGTTCGTCTGCTCGGCGTGCGGTTGGAGTTCGTGCCCGAGGGGTAACGGCCCTTGGTGTCGATCCGCAGGCGTTGACGTGCTGCGGATCGTGGCCCGGAGAATCGGACAGTCGCCCGAGAGGTGCGGCAACCGCGCCGGCCGTCGCGGAGCGCCTCGAGCGGCCGCCGATCCTCGTATGCTCGTCCGCATGGAGTTCTGGGCGATGGTGGCACACGAATCGGACAGCGGGATCGTGTTGACGCGGCAGCAGGTCGACGAGGGATTCCTCGGCCAGGGCACCGTGACGATCAAGGTGCATTACTCGAGCGCCAACTTCAAGGACGGACTCGCCATCACGCCGGGCGGCGGTGTGGTCCGCAACTACCCGATCGTGCCCGGCATCGACATCACCGGCGAGGTCGTCTCCTCCGAATCCGACGATTTCGCGCCGGGCGACCTGGTCGTCGCACATGGCTACGAGATCGGCGTCTCGCGCAACGGCGGTTTCGCCGAATACGCGCGGGTGCCCGACGAATGGGTGGTGAAGCTGGACGGGTTGAGCACCCGCGACGCCGCCGCCCTCGGCACCGCCGGTTTCACCGCGGCGATGAGCGTGCAGGCCCTGCTCGACCGCGGCCTGACCCCCGACGACGGCGCGATCCTGGTGACCGGTGCGACCGGCGGCGTCGGCAGCGTGGCGGTGGACATCCTGTCCGGCCTCGGTTTCGAGGTCATCGCTTCCACCGGCAAGAAGGACGCGGGCGACCTGCTCTCCGAACTCGGCGCCAACGAGGTGATCGGCCGTCTGCCCGAGGATCCCGAGGCGAAGCTGCGCCCGCTGGCAAAGGCGCAGTGGGCGGGCGCGGTCGACAGCGTCGGCGGAAAGTCGCTGGCCTACGTGCTCAGCTGCATCGGCTACGGCGGCGCGGTCGCGGCCAGCGGCCTCACCGGCGGCCACGACCTCCCCGCCACCGTCATGCCGTTCATCCTGCGCGGCGTCGCCCTGCTCGGCATCGACTCGGTCAACCTCCCGATCGAGAAGCGCCGCGAACTGTGGTCCCGCCTCGGCAAAGACCTACGCCCCCACCACCTCTCCACCCTGGAGAACTACGCCCCGATCACCGAAGTCGAATCCGTCCTCCGCGACATCAAGAGCGGCAACCACACCGGCCGAACCGTCCTCGGCGTCGCCGGCGAATTCTGAGCCGACCAGGGATCGCAGTATCCCCGGCGCGGCCCTTCTTGGGAGCGGGTCAGGCGGCGATGGTGACCGGGTCGTCGGCGAACTGGGTGCGGTAGAGCTCGGCGTAGCGGCCTTCGGCGGCGAGGAGTTGGGTGTGGGTGCCGCGTTCGACGACTCGGCCCTCTTCCAGGACGAGGATTTGGTCCGCGGCGCGGATGGGTGGAGAGGCGGTGGGCGATCACCAGGGCCGTGCGGCCCTCCAGCGCTTCCGAAAGGGCTTCCTGCACGGCCGCTTCGGAGGTCGAGTCGAGCGAGGCGGTCGCCTCGTCCAGGATGACGACGCGCGGTTGCTTGAGCAGCAAGCGGGCGATGGTCAGGCGCTGGCGTTCGCCGCCGGAGAGGCGGTAACCGCGCTCGCCGACCACGGTGTCCAAGCCGTCCGGTAGCCCGGCGATCAGATCGTGCAGGCGGGCCCTGCGCAGCGCGTCCCACAGCTCGGACTCGGTCGCCTCCGGGCGGGCGAGCAGCAGGTTGGCGCGGATCGTGTCGTGGAACAGGTGCCCGTCCTGGGTGACGAGGCCGACCGTCTCGTGCAGCGAGCGCGCGCCGATCTGCCGCACGTCGGCGCCGTTGAGCCGGACAGCGCCGCCGTCCACGTCGTACAGGCGCGAAACCAGTTGGGCGATGGTCGATTTCCCTGCTCCCGACGAGCCGACCAGCGCCACCAGCTGTCCGGGCTCGGCGCGCAGCGACACATTGTGCAGCACGTCGACCCCGCCCCTGGTGTCCAGCGTCGCGACCTCCTCCAGCGAGGCCAGCGACACCTTGTCCGCTGACGGGTACGCGAAGGTCACGTCGTCCAGCTCCACCGCGACCGGACCCTCGGGCACGGCGATCGCGTCTGGCGCGTCCTCGATCAGCGGACGCAGATCGAGCACCTCGAAGACCCGCTCGAAGCTCACCAACGCGGCCATGATCTCCATCCGCGCGCTGGCCAGCGCGGTCAGCGGCGTGTACAGCCTGGTCAGCAGCAGCGAGAGCGCGACGACCGCGCCCGCGTCCAACTGCCCGCGCAGCGCGTACCAGCCGCCGAGCCCGTAGACCAAGGCGACCGCCAGCGCCGAGACCAGCGTCAGCGAGGTCACGAACACCGTCTGCAACATCGCGGTGCGCACGCCGATGTCGCGCACCCGCCGCGCTCGCAGCGCGAACTCGTCGGACTCCTGCTCGGGGCGGCCGAACAGCTTCACCAGCGTGGCGCCCGGCGCGGAGAACCGCTCGGTCATCTGCGTGCTCATGGCCGCGTTCAGCCGCGCGGCCTCGCGCTGCAACCCGGCCAGCCGGTTGCCCATCCGCCGCGCCGGGATGACGAACACCGGGAGCAGCACCAGCGCGAGCAGCGTGATCCGCCAGGAGATGCCGAGCATCACCGCGAGCGTGAGCGCCAGCGTCACCAGGTTCGCGACGACCCCGGACAGCGTATCGCTGAAGGCTCGCTGCGCGCCGATCACATCGTTGTTCAGCCTGCTCACCAGCGCACCGGTCCTGGTGCGGGTGAAGAAGGCGATCGGCATCCGCTGCACGTGGTCGAACACCGCACGGCGCAGGTCAAGGATCAGACCCTCGCCGATCCGCGACGACAGCCAGCGGATACCGAGCCCGAGGGCCGCGTCCAACACGGCGAGTACGCCGATGATCGCCGCCACCGTCACCACCACGCGCGGCGCGGCCCCGCCGACGATGTCGTTCACCACGCGCCCGGCAAGCACGGGCGTCGCCACCGCGAGCAGCGCCGAGACCACGCTGAACACCAGGAATACCGCGATCCGCCGCCGGTGCGGCGCGGCGAACCGCAGGATGCGCTTCGCGGTGGCGAAACTGAACGGGCGCTGTTCGTCGGGCGCGTTCATCCGCCGATACATCTGGCTCCACGCCACCGATTCGATACTCACGATCGCTCCCTCTCGACCCCCGCCATCCAACTACTGGCCACCGACACTAGGACCTCAACAAAGGTTGAGATCAAGCCGATTCCAGCGGCGCTGTCCATTCCGCGTTCGGCGAACGAACCGTCACAGGGAATCCGCAACCGAAGCCGCTCCAGCTTCCGTCCTTGCTATCGGTTCGGGGTGGACATTTCGGCGGCCTTCACCTCGTCACGGATGCGCATCACGAACTGGTCGACCGAGGACGAGGGGTTGTCGTCCGGGAAGTCCGTTCCGTCCCGATCGTGCTTATTACGAAGGCCTCGCGCGTGACGTATCGCGTTGTCCGCGAGCTTCATGTAAAGGGGGCCGTCGAGGTGTTTGCCGTCCGACCCATCGAGCGTGCGCCGGATTCTGATCGCCTCGTCGGTGGACAGGTGCGCTGTGTGCAGCCCATGGTGAAGGATGAGCCAGATCTCGAAGCAGGGATTGCTGATCGCCAGATGGACGCCGTTGTCTCTCGCCATCTGTCTTGCTCGGTCGAGGTATGGATGACGTTGGGGGAACTCCACATCGAACAGACACCAGTAGAAATCGACGTCCAGGTCGGTGCGGCGTTTGTCGGCGCAGGCGCTTTCCACGAGGCGCATCGGCGTGGCCCCGGCTTCCTCGACTGATACATCTACCGAAACCACGTCAGCGAACTCTGGGAGCCGTTTGAGGGCATCGATGTACTCGGGTTCAGTCGACACGCCCTCCACATACACGCGGAAGGTCGTTCGAACCGGGGTGGTTTCGGTTGTGCGCGCGAGTTTCTTTCCTTTCTTGCGCCGATCTTTGGCGCTCATCCAATCAACCCCAGGTCGTGCAGAACCTCGGGACGGGACACATCGGGCAGCGCACCGAAACGGCCGCTGAGGTAGCCGCTCTCGAGGTTCGCAGATCGGCGAACGCGTTCGCCTGCGAAGTCCGAGAGAGCCGCGAAGCGCGTCGAACCGCTCGGCTCCTTTTGGGTCAGCCACACCTCGTCCCGGTTCAGGTGGTTCAACAGGTTGGTGTCATGCGAGGTGAATAGCAGCTGAGCACCGTGCGGGTTGGACTTCCTCCCCTTGAAGAGTTTGACGAGCTGTGCCGTGAGTGTCGGGTGCAGACTCGCATCGAGCTCGTCGAAAAGGATGAGGGCGCCGTGCCGCAGGGCGATGAGCACCGGCCCGATCAGTTCGAACCATGCCCGAGTTCCAGCTGACTCGTGGCGGTAGTCGAACGGCATTCGTTCACTGTCGGCAACATGGATGAGCTGCGGCGTGCGGCGGGTGATGGTCTCGCCTCGGCCGGATTCGATCCGTGTTTCCTCGATCTCTACGTCCGCCACTCCAAGATCAGCGAGCTGTAGCAACGCGATCGCTTGTTGACGAGTCGATCGCCATTCGGGCTCGTCGAAGAGCGTGTCGTCGTGGTAGACGTCGAGTCCTTCATCTGAAGGCACATCGAACAGACGGAGCGTCGAATGCACCGTGCTGATCGGGAAGCGCCGACGGTGGTTCAGCGGCTGTCCCAAGGCCGCAATGCCGAGGACAGCTCGCGAGAACGCGGAGGTGGTCGGCTCGTCGAAGCGTCGCATGATGGACAGCGCCAATGAGCGATCGGTCAGGAGCGTCCGAGTGCCGGAAAGCTCGCCGAGTCCGCGCTGGAGGGTGAGCTCGTTCGCGTCGCGTTCGAAGACCCGTCGGCGGCGCCCTTCGGGATAGTGGAAGAGCGCCTCGTAGCTGACTCGATGCCTGCCTATATCGAGGAGGTACTCGAAGCGGACCCCGGCGATCTCCAGTTCGAGGACGAATGACGAATCCCGGCTCTTCGCGTCACCGAAAGCGAACGGTTCGACTGGGATCTCCTCGTCCCACGCGCGCAAGGAATGTCGAACCGCTTCGCGAAGCCAGGCCAGCGCCGCCAGCACGTTCGATTTTCCCGAGGCGTTGGGGCCGAAGATGCCTGCAACGGGCACGAGGGAGGCGCCGAGCCTCGGATGGGCCCGCACTTCCGGTCGGTCATCGACCGCGACCATCGACAGCTCCGCTGGCTCGAGTATCGAGCGGAAGTTCTCCACTTCGAAGCGAATGAGCATCCGCCACCTCACTGCAATTAGATCGGCATTTTCGTCGATATCGTACTGAATCGCGGGTTTGTTCGCGCACTGTTGGTAATCTGGCGGACCGATGGGAGCTCTGGTCCAACGCAGTTCGGCGCACGCCCGCGCACGCCGGAGCGAACCCGAAGGCACGCCCTAGGCTGGCATCGTGACCGAGGAGCGGATGCTGGCAGCGCTGCGCACACGGGTCGACGGCGAGGTCGACGCGTCACCGCGCCGCCGCGCGGAGTACTCCTCCGACGCGTCGAACTATCGCGTGCCGCCGGCCGCGGTGGTCTTCCCGCGCGCCGACTCCGATGTCGCCGAAACCCTGGACTTCGCACGCGAACACGGCCTGCCGGTCACCGCACGCGGCGCCGGAACATCGGTGGCGGGCAATGCGATCGGCGCCGGGCTCGTGCTCGACTTCAGCAGGCACATGAACCGCATCGTGCGCATCGACCCCGACAGTCGAACCGCGCGGGTGCAGCCGGGCGTGGTGCTGTCCGCCTTGCAGGCCGCGGCCCGGCCGCACGGATTGCGGCTCGGCCCCGACCCGTCCACGCAGAACCGATGCACCCTCGGCGGCATGATCGGCAACAACGCCTGCGGTCCCCGCGCCGTCGCGTGGGGCCGCACCTCCGACACCGTGCGCGAGCTGCGCATTCTCGACGGAACCGGAACCGAGCGCGTCCTCGGGAACGATCTCGCCGCCGTGCCCGGCCTGTTCGAGTTCACCAGGTCCAATCTCGCTGTACTGCGCACCGAGCTCGGCCGTTTCGATCGGCAGGCGTCGGGCTACGGACTGGAACACCTACTGCCCGAACGCGGTTCGGCCGTCGCCAAGTCGTTCGTCGGCAGCGAGGGCACTTGCGGGTTGCTGCTCGACGCGGAGGTCGAACTGGTCGAATTGCCGCGCGCCACCGTGCTCACGGTGCTCGGTTACCCGGACATCGCGACCGCCGCCGACGATGTCGCCGCCGTCATGGCGTGCGCGCCGATCGCGGTCGAGGGCATCGACGCCCGCCTGGTTGACGTGGTTCGCACGCACCGCGGCACGGTGCCCGAACTGCCGCGCGGCAACGGGTGGCTGTTCGTCGAGACCACCGGCGCGAACGCGGCCGAAGCGCTCGCGGTGGCCGAAACGCTGTGCCGGACCACGCACGCGCTGGACGCCCGCATCGTCACCGACATCGCGGCGGTCGCGGCGCTCTGGCGGATCCGCGCCGACGGCGCAGGCCTCGCCGGACGCACGCCCGACGGCAGTCCGGCCTGGCCCGGCTGGGAAGATTCCGCCGTCCCGCCCGAGCACCTCGGCGCGTACCTGCGCGATTTCGCCGAACTCACCGCGCAGCACGGAGTGGACGGCCTGCTCTACGGCCACCTCGGCGACGGCTGTATCCACGTCCGCCTCGACCTGCCGATCACCGAAGCACCGCAACGCTTCCGCGCGTTCGTGTTCGACGCCGCCGAACTCGTGGTGCGCTACGGCGGTTCGCTGTCGGGCGAGCACGGCGACGGGCGGGCCCGCTCCGAACTGCTCTCGGTGATGTACTCCCCCGGCACGCTCGCCGCCTTCGCCGGATACAAGGCGCTGTTCGACCCCGACGACGTGCTCAACCCCGGCGTTCTGGTCGAGCCGCGCCCGGTCGACGCCGACCTGCGCGTCGCTGGTCTGCCGCGGGTTCCCGGCGCCGGCTTCGCCTTCCCGCACGACGACGGCGACATCGGCACCGCGGTGCATCGCTGCGTCGGTGTCGGCAAGTGCCGCGCCGACAGCTCCGCCGCGGGCGGTTTCATGTGCCCCTCGTACCTGGCCACCGCCGACGAGAAGGACAGCACCCGAGGCCGCGCCCGCGTCCTGCAAGAGGTGGTGCGCGGCCAGCTGCCCTGGTCCGCGCCCGCCGTCGCCGAATCGCTCGACCTGTGTCTTTCCTGCAAAGCCTGCCGCTCCGACTGCCCGGCCGCCGTCGACATGGCGACCTACAAGGCCGAGGCCATGTACCGCCGCTACCGCCGCAGACCACGCCCGCTCGACCACTACGCCCTCGGCTGGCTTCCCCGCTGGCTCCGCCCGGCGAGCCGAATCCCCCGCGCCGCCAACGCGATCGCCGGAATCGACTGGCTACGCCGGATCGGCCTACGCGCGGCGGGCATCGACCCGCGCCGCGAAATCCCCCGCCTGGCCGACCGCCCCTTCCGCCGCACCGCCCGCGCCCGCGCGCTGCTGTCCCCCGAACCGACCCCCGACGTACTCCTCTGGATCGACACCTTCACCGACGCCTTCGACCCCGACATCGCCCACGCCGCCGTCACCTTGATCGAATCGCTCGGCCACCGCGTCCGCATCCCCCGCCGACGCGTGTGCTGCGGCCTGACCTGGATCAGCACCGGACAACTCGACGGCGCGCGAGCCAAACTCCGCGCCACCCTGGCCGAGTTGGACGAGCACGTTCGCGCGGGCGGCATCGTCGTCGGCCTGGAGCCTTCGTGCACCGCCACCTTGCGCGCCGACCTCCCCGAACTCCTCGCCGACGATCCGCGCGCCGCACCCACCGCGGCGGCCGTCCGCACGCTCGCCGAGTTCCTGCTGGACCACCCGGACTGGCAGCCGCCGCGGCGGCCGAACAGCCGAGTGGTCGTCCAACCGCATTGTCACCAGCATTCGGTGGTCGGCTTCGCCGCGGATCGCCGGATCTTGGCGGGCACCGGCGCGCGGGTGACGGAGATCGCCGGATGCTGCGGCCTCGCCGGTAATTTCGGCATGCAGAAAGGCCACTACGACATTTCGGTCGCGGTGGCCGGTAATGGTCTGCTACCCGCGCTGCGCGAGGCGCCCGACGACGCGATATTCCTCGCCGACGGTTTCTCCTGTCGCACCCAGAGCGCCCAGCTGACCGGCCGCCCCGGCCTGCATCTGGCGCAATTCCTCGTGGGCGAGTGACAAACAGGTGGTCCACGGCACTGTCGCGATCAGTGCCGCGCACCTGGATCGTCCGAAAACGAGAATCATCGATCCCGAGGGATCAGGGCAGAACCTGCGGAATGACGTCCGGGGCGATCGCGCCGACGATCAAACCGACCAAGGCGCCCTGGAAAGCGGGGCCGACGACACACAGCGGGATGAGGGGAATCCCGACGATGGTGGCGCCGCAGACTACGGCTCCGAACACAGCTCCGACAATCGCGCCCGCTGCCGCGCCATTGGCCAGCGGATCGTGGTTTGCCGCGTTCGGGTTGGTGGCGATGTCCTGCGGAACCGCGGCCCCCACCGGCTGCGCCACCTCCGGGGTGGCCGGCTGTGCGACATCCGCGGCGGCGGGCCGCGCGGCGACCGGGATGACCTGCTGAACCGTGTCCGAAGCCTCGACCGCCTGCACGACGCCGGCCGACTGCGGGGCGATGCCCGAGGCGTCGGCGGAAGCCGCTCCCGCGCCCGCGAAGGTCACCGCGACCGCGAGCGGCAATGCCGCGACGAGAGCCTTACGAGCGAATTTCCTGGTGGCCAGACGCATGATTTCCGTACCCTCCCGACCCCGTGAACGCAAACCGATTGGCGTGCAGAAGGTTTCACGAGGCGAATTACAACGATGAAAGTTATGGAAGGTTATATCCGAGCCTGGCCGCCTGATCAAATCTTGGTGCGGTACGCACGCGGCGGAATTGTGTTCGACGACAAGATCATTGGCGCATCGAGCCTGGTTCCTACAGATTCGGGTCCGCGGAGGTCCGCTCGTGGCCCCCCAGGTGATGCCGTCGCCGACCGGGCCGGGTGCGCTAGCCGCACCCGAGTCGCGGAGAATGGGTCCGTGCGCGAACAGATGGCAACGGCCGCGCGGTCCGGCCTGGCTCGAACGGTGACGTCCGACCGGCCGATCGATCTCGCGCACACCCTAGCGCCGCTGCGCCGCGGTACCGGCGACCCCTGCCATCGGGTGACCGCCGACGGCGCGCACTGGCGCGCTTCCCGGATGCCGAGCGGTCCGGTGACCTACCGGCTCGTCCAGGGCGATCGGTGTTCGGTGCGGGCACAGGCCTGGGGCGCGGGCGCGGCCGAGTTCCTCGACCGGCTCGAGCACATGCTGTGCCTGGACGAGGACCTGTCCGGCTTCGCTCCCGAGCACCCCAAGCTGGCCGAGGCGCACCGCCGCTTCCCCGGCCTGCGCATGCTGCGCACCGGCTTGGTCCTGGAATCGCTGGTGCCCGCCGTGCTCGAGCAGAAGGTGCACACCATTTCGGCGCGCGCCTCCTGGCGAAAACTGGTGCGCGAGTTCGGCGAGCCCGCACCGGGGCCCGCGCCGGACGGGCTGCGCCTACCACCGGATGCCGAGACATGGCGGCGCATCCCGTCCTGGACCTACCATCGCGCGAACGTCGGACCGCAACGCGCGCAGACCATCGTGCGCGCGGCGCGGCTCGCGGAATCGCTGGAGCGCACCGCCGATCAGGTCCCGGCCGAGGCGGCGCGACGGCTGTGCTCGGTGCCGGGCATCGGCGTGTGGACGGCCGCCGAGACCGCCCAGCGCGCCTACGGCGACGCCGACGCGCTCTCGGTCGGCGACTACCACCTGGCCGCCGTCGTCGGCTGGACCTTGCTCGGACGCCCGATCGACGACGACGCGATGGTCGAATACCTCGAACCCCTACGCCCCCACCGCTACCGGGCCATCCGCCTCCTGGAGATCAGCGGCCAGGCACACAAGCCGAAATTCGGCCCACGCACCCCACTCACCGATCACACCTGGCACTGAAGGTCACCTCCGGTCGGTCACACGCTGTGCCGGTGGCATTCGGTCGGGCTCACAGTTGTAATGCGCGCTCGTCCAGGACGCATTTGCCCGATTCGACGAGGGTGGTGCGGGCGCGTCGGCGCACCAGGCACTGGTCGACGGTGCAGTCGATGTGCAATTGCATTGCCGCGTGCGCCTGTTCGTCGGTCATCACGCCGGGGTCGCGTCCGCAGACCAGCAGACCCGCGACGTGCATGTTCAGATTCGTCAGTTGCATCAGGCGACCCCAACCCGCTCGCGGGCGGAACCGAGTAGTCGGGAGCGTCGTGGCGCGGGCCGTTCGTCCCACGGCGCGAGGTGCGCCGCCATGCCGACCGCCTCGAGCGCGGTGAGCCCCACCTCGTCGGCGAGCTGACCGACGGTGTCGAGGAGGCTTGGCACCACCTCGGCAACCCGCAGCGCCGCAACCGCCTGCGCGCACGTGAGGGTGCGCCCGGGCAAATAGGAGACCACCCAGCCTTCCTGCCCTACGCTGCGCGCTCGATGCGGTGTCAGATCGCTGGTCATCAACGACGACCCTATGACTTGTACGGCCATGACTCCTCGTTCCTGCGTGCGGTTTACGGTGCCGCGCTCGATCCGAGCACACTCCCAGCACACCACCGAGGCGGCCGCGACACGGCGTCCTTCGTGGATATCCAAAGATTTCGCGCGAATTCCCAGCACGAAAACCAGCCGGGAGGGCAGGATTCTCCATAGTGGATGAAGCAGCGCCACACGAAGCCCATTGCCCTTATTGCCCAAGCGAAGTCACGGGGAACCGAGCTTGTGGGTACGCCCCTGACCGCCTCGGGTGAGGAGACCGAGCACAGAACGGAGCGTTACTGTGTCAGCGAGTTCGGCAAGAGCAGCAGTGAATTCGGAGCGCGCGGCCGCGGAGACGCACCGCACGCCCGCGGCCTCCGACAACGGCTCGTCCACTCTACCGCGCCGCCAATTGGGGCGATACCTCAGGGACTGGCGTACTCAGGCCGGGCTCACCATCGCCGAGGCCGCCCGCCTGATGGAGTGGGGCGCCAGCACTTTACAACGGCTGGAGAAGGGCCAGGCCGACCGCATCCGCACCATCGACATCCAGGAGCTGTGCCGTATCTACGGCATCCCCGACGAGCTCTGCGACGGACTCAAGGGCCTGGCGCAGCAGGCGGCGGTCAAGAGTTGGTGGCACGCCTTCGGCGACCTGATCCCCGAAAACTTCGACGTCTATGTCGGTTTGGAGGCCTCGGCCCGCGAGCTGCGCTCCTACCAGTCCGAACTCGTCCTTGGTTTGCTGCAGACCCCCGAGTACACCAGGGCGCTCAACCGGCTCTGCTACCCCGACGACACCGAGGAGGAGATCGAACGGCGCGTCCAGCTGCGCACACAGCGCCAAGCTCTCGTCACCCGAAGGGCCTCCCCCGCCATCGTGGACGTGGTGTTGCACGAGTCGGTCTTGCACCGCGCGGTGGGTGGCTCGAAAGTGATGGCGGCGCAGCTACGTCATCTTGCCGATTTCAGCACCAGACCCAATGTCTCCCTGCGTATCCTGCCGTTCGCGGCCGGCGTCCCGCTCGGCGATTCCACGGGTCCGTTCACCGTTCTAGGGTTCGGCACCGACAGCAAGGGACATCAGGTAGAGCCTCCGGTGGTGTACGTAGAGGGTTTCACCGGAGACCTCTACCTCGAAAGACCGGCCGATGTTGAGCGTTACCACCTGGCACACGAGTGCCTCCAGCGCTCTGCGCTGGACATCCAACCCAGTAGACATCTGCTTCGGCAGTTAGCGAAGGAGTGTGCGGTATGAGGACGGAACTCGTCGGCGCGACCTGGATCAAGAGCACCCGTTCCGGCAGCAGGGACTGCGTGGAAGTGGCCTTCCTGCCCGGTGGGCAGGTCGGCGTCCGCGACAGCAAGAACCCGGAGGGTCCGGCCTTGATCTTCACGCCCAGCGAGTGGGACGCCTTCTCGGCGGGCGTCGCCGACGGCGAATTCGCCCGCCCGTGAACATTTCTGGCGGGCCCGTCGGCGGCAAGCTCGGTGCGGCGGTGGATTTGGCCGACGCCGAGTGGCGCAAGGCGGGCGGCGCGGGACCCGACGGCGTGGAGGTGGCATTGCTGGCGGCAGGTCATGTCGCACTGCGCAGCGCCTCGGACCCGGACGGTCACGTGCTGATCTTCACCCCGGGGGAATGGGCGGCTTTCACCGCGGGGGTGCACGACGGCGAGTTCGATCTACCGTGAGATCCGACGGCCCGGTTCGGCGGCGCGAAAGCCCGTCGGCCGGGCCGCGTTGTGCCCGTCTCCGCGCTGTCTTCATTCCCGCGCCGTGATCATGTCTGGCGCGAAGATCACGAAACGGAGCAGATTCGACAACGAATGACGTTTACCTCGGATGTGAACGGGTAGCCCATATCTCGTGGACCGCGGGTTGAAGAACCCCCCACCTCGGTACAAGAAGTTGCGGCCGGGCGATTGGGTGGAATGGCTGATCGTCGCGCTGCTTTTCGCGGTGTCATCGGTGGGCGTGTATGTACTCACCAGCTCACTGCTGTCGGCCTTGTTCGTCGGCGTGCTGGTGTGGCTGGTCGCCATCGGCGTCGTCGCGATGCTGTGAACGGGTGCGCCGACCGGCCGGGTGCGAACCCGGCCGGTTGACATCGGCTTCGAAGAACTCTCGGTCGAAAGAGCTCAGCGACGGAAGAGCTTGTTACCCAACCAGACCAGCGGATCGTACTTCTTGTCGGCGACCCGCTCCTTCAGCGGGATCAGCGCGTTGTCGGTGATCTTGATGTGCTCCGGGCACACCTCGGTGCAGCACTTGGTGATGTTGCACAGGCCGAGACCCTGGTCCTGCTGGGCCAATTCGCGGCGATCGGCGACGTCCAGCGGATGCATCTCCAGCTCCGCGATACGCATCAGGAAGCGCGGACCGGCGAAGGCCTGCTTGTTCTCCTCGTGGTCGCGCACCACGTGACAGGTGTTCTGGCACAGGAAGCATTCGATGCACTTGCGGAACTCCTGCGACCGCTCCACATCCACCTGCTTCATCCGGTAGTCACCGGGTTTCAGGTCGGGCGCCGGCGTGAACGACGGGATCTCCCTGGCCTTCTCGTAGTTGAACGACACATCCGTGACCAGGTCGCGGATCACCGGGAAGGTGCGCATCGGCGTCACGATGATCAGCTCGTCCGGCTCGAAGGTGGACATGCGGGTCATACAGAGCAGGCGCGGACGCCCGTTGACCTCCGCCGAGCAGGAACCGCACTTGCCCGCCTTGCAGTTCCACCGCACCGCTAGATCGGGCGCCTGGGTGGCCTGTAGCCGATGGATGATGTCGAGCACCACCTCGCCCTCGTTCACCTCCACGGTGAAGTCCTCGAGCGCGCCGCCGTCCTGATCGCCGCGCCACACGCGGAATTTGGCGTCGTAACCCATTGCTACGCCTCACCTTCCGTGGCCAAGACCGAACCGTCCGGGTGCCGGGCGAGATCGGCGGAGTTGTAATACTTTTCGAGTTCGGCGAGGTCGAACAGCGCGAGCAGGTCGTCGCGCATCGGCTCCTGGTCCTCCGGCGTCACCCGCACCCTCGGCACGGCGGCCGCCGCGTCGGCCGGGTCGATCGCGCAGACCAGCAACTTGTTGCGCCAGGCCGGGTCCATCGACGGGAAGTCGTCGCGGGTGTGCCCGCCGCGGCTCTCGGTGCGCAGCAACGCCGCCTGCGCCACGCACTCGCTGACCAGCAGCATGTTGCGCAGATCGAGCGCGAGATGCCAGCCGGGATTGAACTGCCGGTGCCCCTCCACGGTGACGTGCGCGAAGCGTTCCCGCAGCGCGCCGAGCCGTTCGATGGCCTGCTCCAGCTCGTGCTCCTTGCGGATGATGCCGACCAGATCGTTCATCGCCTGCTGCAGATCGGTGTGCAGGGTGTAGGGGTTCTCCCCCGCGCCCTCGGCGGGCGGATCGAACGGCGCCACAGCGGCTTTCGCCGCCGCCGCGATGTCGGCGTCGGCCACGACGGGGTGCTCGGTCAGCTGTTCCACGTACATCGCCGCGCCGAGTCCGGCCCGGCGGCCGAAGACCAGCAGGTCCGACAGCGAGTTGCCGCCGAGCCGGTTCGAACCGTGCATGCCGCCGGAGCACTCACCCGCGGCGAACAGCCCCGGCACCGTCGCCGCACCCGTGTCGGGATCGACCTCGATGCCGCCCATCACGTAGTGACAGGTCGGCCCGACCTCCATCGGCTCCTTGGTGATGTCGACGTCGGCCAGTTCCTTGAACTGGTGGTACATCGATGGCAGCCTGCGCCGGATCTCCTCGGCGGGCAGGCGCGAGGCGATGTCGAGGTAGACGCCGCCGTGCGGGGTGCCGCGGCCCTCCTTGACCTCGGAGTTGATCGCGCGCGCCACCTCGTCGCGGGGGAGCAGGTCCGGTGTGCGGCGGGCGGAGTCGTTGTCCTTCAGCCACTGATCGGCCTCGGCCTCGGTCTCGGCGTACTGGCCCTTGAACACCGACGGGATGTAGTCGAACATGAACCGCTTGTCTTCGGTGTTCTTCAGCACGCCGCCGTCGCCGCGCACGCCCTCGGTGACCAGAATGCCCTTCACGCTGGGCGGCCAGACCATGCCGGTCGGGTGGAACTGCAGGAACTCCATGTTGATCAGCGTCGCCCCGGCCCGCAGCGCGAGCGCGTGACCGTCGCCGGTGTACTCCCAGGAGTTCGAGGTGACCTTGTACGACTTGCCGATGCCGCCGGTCGCCAGCACCACCGCGGGCGATTCGAAGAGCACGAACTTGCCCGATTCGCGCCAGTAGCCGAACGCGCCGGAGATCCGGTCGCCGTCCTTGAGCAACTCGGTGATGGTGCACTCGGCGAACACCTTGATCCGCGACTCGTAGTCGCCGGTCTCCGCGTGATCCTCCTGCTGCAGCGCGACGATCTTCTGCTGCATCGTGCGGATGATCTCGAGTCCGGTGCGGTCGCCGACGTGCGCGAGCCGGGGGTAGGTGTGGCCGCCGAAGTTGCGCTGGCTGATCCGGCCGTCGGCGGTCCGGTCGAACAGCGCGCCGTAGCTCTCCAGCTCCCAGACCCGGTCCGGTGCCTCCTGGGCGTGTAGTTCCGCCATGCGCCAGTTGTTGAGGAATTTTCCTCCGCGCATGGTGTCCTTGAAATGGGTTTGCCAACTGTCCTTTTCGTTGGCGTTGCCCATCGAGGCGGCGCAGCCGCCCTCGGCCATGACGGTGTGCGCCTTACCGAACAGGGACTTGCACACCACCGCGACGGAGAGCCCGTGTTCGCGGGCCTCGATCACCGCGCGCAGTCCGGCGCCACCGGCACCGATAACGACGACGTCGTACTTGTGCCGTTCCACTTCTGGCATTGCCGCGAGTACTCCTGAGTCGAGCGGTCAGTTGATGAACCGCAGGTCCGAAATGGTGTTGCTGGCCACCAACATCACGTAGAAGTCGGTCAGCACGAGGGTGCCGAGCGTGGTCCACGCCAGCGCCATGTGTCGGGTGTTCAGCTTGGACACCTGGGTCCAGAACCAGTACCGCACCGGGTGGGCCGAGAAGTGCTTCAACCTGCCGCCCGCGATATGCCTGCACGAGTGGCACGACAGCGTGTAGGCCCACAGCAGGATCACGTTGCCGAGTAGAACGATGTTGCCGAGGCCGAAGCCGAACCCGCCGTCCTTGCCGTGGAAGGCGATCACCGCGTCGTAGGTGTTGATCAGCGAAACCACCAGCGCCACATAGAAGAAGTAGCGGTGCGCGTTCTGGATGATCAGCGGCAGCCGGGTCTCGCCGGTGTACTTGGCGTGCGGTTCGGCGACGCCGCAGGCGGGCGGGGAGAACCACACCGACCTGTAGTAGGCCTTGCGGTAGTAGTAGCAGGTCAAGCGGAAGCCGAGCAGGAACGGCAGGACAACGAAGCCCAGCGGTATCCACATCGGCAACTCTGGGAAGAGCTCGCCGAAGTGGCTGGAGCCCGGGACGCACGAGACGCTCAGGCACGGCGAGTAGAACGGTGTCAGGTAGTGGTAGTCCGGCACCCAATACGCCGTTCGCACAAACGATCTGACCGTCGCGTAGATGATGAAGGCGGACAGCCCGAGCACGGTGAGAAGCGGAGGCACCCACCAGCGGTCGGTGCGTAGCGTGCGCTCGGCGATGCGGGCCCTGGTCTTGCTGAAAACGCCGGTCCCCTGCTCGGGGGTGGCGGTCGGTGCGGCACTCACAGGTGGATGCCTCGCTGATCTGCTCTGCGGACGGTGATCGATACCGACCGCGATCCAATGTGATGCTGAGCACCATACGACACGCCAGCTATGGCTCGAGCGCGGTCCCGGCAATCCCGACCGGTGTGGCCGCCTATGATTTGCGCCACACAGCGGCCTCGCGCGCGTGTCCATTTCGGCGGTGCGCTAAACGATTCGAACATCGTTCGGGGAGAACGAGATTCGCGCGGGCTTGGTGCGAAGTATTCGCCGGCCCCGGATTTCCGTCGCCGCGATCTGATCCGCGCGTCATAGCGAGCACGGCACATGGAAGCACGCGTGGCGGGTCGACCGAACGCTGAAGGTCATTGCTCTCGGCCGCAGTCCGCATCGACACGTGGCTCGAATCGGTGTCCGCGGATGCCAGTGATGGACGTGCCGTGCGCTGCGAAGTCTCCGTGAAGTGCGGATGTCGCGCAGCCCGGTCGTCGTCGAGTGGGGCAGCCCGTGCCGCGACGGGCCACGTCGGCTCCTGGGTCGAAACAGCGGCGGTGCTCGTCCGCACTCGCGGACGAGCACCGCTGTAGGTTTGCTACTTCGTGCGCGGCCGGGAGTGGAAACCTAGGCCTTCGTCCTGCGCGCCCATCCAGGCCGCCTCGTCGGACTTGCTGTCCGGGACGTAGATGGTCTCCTGCGGTCGGCGGGTCACCTCGGGGGGAGGTGACTGCTCGAACTCGTCGGCGTCGATGACGAGCCGTTCGAGGTCGTTCTCCAGCCGCCGCACCGTATTCGCGTCGCCATAGTGGGAGCGCAGTGCGCCGATGGATTGCCGGAGCTGGTTGACCGCGTAGCGCAGTTCCGCGATGTCGCTGCGTGTCATCGTTACCTCCTGTGTTCCTCGGTGGCCGTGCGAGCCCGGTCGGCACCAGCGGTTCCGGAGATCTCCCCAGGGCCGCACACCACCGAGTCGTGTGACCCACCACACAACGTGATCTACAACACAGTACAGAAAGAATCCCGAACAAGCTCGTGTGATTAGGGAGTTCTCAGATTTGCGGATAGATAGCCCGCATCATCGGGGGATGGTTCCAGCGTGCGTGCTTCCCGGACGGTTCGCAACCGCAGGGGCGACATTCGAGCGGGGGTCAGCTGGCCGCGGCGTACTCGGGGCCGGGCGTGGTCATCGTTCCCGAGGCGCGGTTGACCAGCGCGACGATCGACAAGGCGACCTCCTCGGCGCGCTCCAGGATGACGCTGTGGCCGGCGCCCTCGATCCGCACCAGTTCGGCGCTGCTGAGCTGGGAGGCGAGCAGCACCGAGTGCGCGAACGGCACGACGATGTCGGCCGAGCCGGCCAGCACCAGCGCCGGAATGTCGCCGAGCCGGTGCAGCGAGGCGGTCTCGTCGAAGGTGATCAGCGAGCCGAGGAAGCTGGACATGGTCAGCAGCGGCGTCTCGTTGAGCATGGCCGTCGCGACGGCGATCATCCTCGGGTTGATCTTTCTGGTGCCGAAGCTCGCCTCGCGCATGATCGGCTCGAAGATGCGGCGGGAGAACTGCTTCGACGCCTGCATGACCCGCGGCGCGCGCACCACCGCCGCCTGGAGCGAGGTGACGGCATACCGGTGCAGGAGCCTGCCGATGCCCACCTCGTTGAGCCCGTTGGCGATGCCCGCGATCAGTCCGACGCCGAGCACCTTCGTGCCGATGGCCTCGGGGAACAGCCGGGCGAAGGCGAGAATCACCATCGCGCCCATCGAGTGCCCGACAAGCACCACCGGGCCGGTCGGGGCGATCGTGCGCAGCACCGCGTCGAGATCGTGGCCGAGTTGGTCGATGGTGTAGGTGGACGGGTCGGCGACGCCGGACTCGCCGTGGCCGCGGTGGTCGTAGAAGACCATCCGGACGCTGTCGCCCCACTGACGCGTCAGCTCTTCGCGCAGGAAGGTCCAGGATTCGGTGCGCAGGCAGTGCCCGTGCACGAACACGACGGTGAGCGGCGCGTCGTCGGCGCCGAAGGTGCGGACCGAGATCGGAACACCGTCATCGGCCGACACCGTCACACGGTGGCCGTCGTAATCGGCGGCGCGGCGGGCGATGGTCGACATGAGATTCTCCTGCGGCGGGGCACCTGGTCGGAGCGTCTTGCCAGGATGTCGATATCCATTTCCGCGCCGTTAACCACCCATACCGGGCGTTATGGACACGTTGTCCAACCGACGCCGCCGGTCGATCACGCCGGGCGGTGCGGCCGGACGAAGGCCGCGTCCGTCGGGTGAGCAGGCGGATGTCCGCCTGATTCGCGGCCGCTTCGCCGGAGAATCTACGGAAACCTAGTCGAATTGTTAGAGAGGACTAGATCTTGATCGATAGGTCGCTCGCGACCTTGGTATCGGATTGTCTATCGAACCTCCTAGAGCTGGGTAGATTTCTCTACCGCACGCGGTATCGGAATCTAATGGCATCTAGCGGATCTGCCATACATGGGCAGATTCGGATGACGCCGGTGCGACACAGCGGTCGTGCACCCGCATGAGGCGGGGGCGACGAGGCAATCGTGCACCGCGCGACGCCCGGTGGGACGGCCCACCGGGCGCACGCCCCGACTCGCTACGGACTCACCTGCGCCTTCGTCGACGGCAGGAACGGCCGCAGCAGATTGGTCTCGGTGGACGGACCGATCTGCCACTCGGCGATCCACGGTCCCGTGCCCTCACTCGGGTCGATGACGCCGTCCTCCAACCACGTGTACCGCCCGTCCAGCACGCCCCTGGTGAGGGTGCGGTCCTCGTCGTCGGTGTTCTCCCAGAGCCCGTCGAAGAGCTCGCGCACCCGGATGCGGGATTGGCGGCAGAACGTGTCGGCGAGCTCGACGGCCGCGTGGCCCTCGGGCTCACCGGTGGCGCGCTGGGCTTCGGCCCGCACGCAGGCCGCCGACATGGCGAACAGCTCGGCGCCGATGTCGACGATGCGCCCGAGGAAGTTCTGCCGGTACTCGAGGCCGGCCTGCCAGCGCGCCATGCCGTACATCAGCGAGCGCGCCTGCTTGCGCGAGCTGCGTTCGACGAACCGGAGATGCCGTCCCAGCGTGCCGAATTCGGCATAGGTACCGGTGACGGTGCCCGCACCGACCGCGAGCTGCGGGAACCACTTGGCGTAGAAGCCGGTGGCGCCGACGGCGGCCTTGGCCTTGTCCTTGAACTCGGCCTTGCGGTCGACGAGCGCGCCGGCGGCGGCCATGTGCGCGTCGGCCATCTCGCGGGCGATCAGCAGCCGCATGATCTCGCTGGAGCCCTCGAAGATCCGGTTGATGCGCAGGTCGCGCAGCAGCTGTTCGGCGCCGACCGCCCGCTCGCCGCGCGCGGCGAGCGACGCGGCGGTCTCGTAGCCGCGTCCGCCGCGGATCTGCACCAGCTCGTCGGCGATCCGGCAGCTCATCTCGCTGGCCCACAGCTTGGCGAGCGCGGCCTCGATACGGATGTCGTTGCGGTCCTCGTCGCACATGGTCGCCGAGAGGTCGAGCGCCGCCTCCAGCGCGTAGGTGGTCGCCGCGATGAACGAGATCTTCTCGCCGACGGCGGCGTGCTCGCCGACCGGCCTGCCCCACTGCACGCGCTGTGCGCTCCACTCCCTTGCGATCTTCAGCGACCATTTCGCGGCCGCGGTGCACATCGCCGGAATGGCGAGCCGCCCTGCGTTCAGCGTCGTCAGCGCGATCTTGAGGCCGTCGCCCTCCCTACCGATCAGGTTGCGCTTCGGTACGCGCACGTTGTGCATCCGGGTGACGCCGTTCTCGATGCCGCGTAGACCCATGAACGCGTTGCGCCGCTCGACCGTGATGCCCGGGGTGTCGGCCTCGACGACGAACGCCGAGATGCCGCCGCGGTGCCCTTCGCTCTTGGGCACCCGCGCCATCACCACGAGCAGCTCGGCGACGACGCCGTTGGTGGTCCAGAGCTTCACGCCGTTCAGCTCGTAGGCCTCGCCGTCGGCGGTCGGCGTCGCGGTGCTCGCCATGCGGGCCGGGTCGGAACCGACGTCGGGTTCGGTGAGCAGGAACGCGCTGACCGCGCCCGCCGCGCAGCGGGGCAGGAACTCGGCCTTCTGCTCGGGGGTGCCCGCCAATTTCAGCGGTTCAGGCACGCCGATGGACTGGTGCGCCGAGAGCAGCACGCCGAGGCTCGGATGCGCCGAACCGACGAGCATCAGCGCGCGGTTGTAGCCGTACTGCGTCAGGCCCTGGCCGCCGTAGGACTCCGGGATCTTCAGGCCGAAGCAGCCCAGCTCGGCGAGACCCTTAACGTATTCGTCCGGGATGCGGCCCTCGGCCTCGATCACCGAGCCGTCGATGCTCTCGCAGAGCGGCCGCAGCCGCGCCAGGTAGGCCTCGGTGCGCGCGGCCTCCTCCGCGCCCGGCCGTGGGTACGGGTGAATCAGATCGAGCCGGAACCGTCCGAGAAACATCTCCTTGGCGAACGACGGTTTGGCCCAGCTGGTTTCGCGGGATTCCTCGACAAGTGCGCGAGCCTGTTCTTCGGTGGCGTCGACTTTCGCGGGAGTCGCCATGGTGTCCTCCTCGGACGTGATCAGAATCACATTCGAGTGTAGGAAAGTCGGTTACTCACCGGTAGGGATTGGCCCGATCGATTTCTACCGATTTCTAATGATCTTGATAGAGAGCAAGGTCGTATCGCGGGCCGCGCGCCCCCTAGTGATCACACGCTGCGCAGGTAGCGGCCGAAATGCGGGACCGTGAAACCGATCGTGCCGCGCTCGGCCGAGTAGATCAGCCCCTTTTTGATCAGGCCGTCCCGCGCAGGCGAGAGCGAGGCCGGTTTGCGCCCGAGTTCGCTCGCCACCGCGGCGGTCGCGACAGGACCGTCGTCGCCGGACAGATCGGCCATGGCGCGCATGTACTCCCGCTCCGCCGGGGTTGCCCGCTCATAGCGGGAGCCGAAGAAGCCGACCGCCAACTCCTCCTCGGCCGCGGGCGATGCCACCTCGACATCCTCGGCGGTGATCGGGCTCTCCGGCGCCTGATCCCAGGCCGCCTTGCCATACGCCTGCACGAAATACGGGTAGCCGTCGGCCCTTTCGTACAGCGCGTCCAACGCCTCCTCGGTGAACTTCACCTCCTCGCGCTCGGCGGGCGCGATCAGCGCCTGGTCGGCCGACTCGCGGTCCAGTCGATCGATTCGGTGGTAGCTGAAAAGGCGCTCCGAGTAGCTCTTCGACGCGGACAGCACCGCGGGCAAATGCGGAAGACCCGCGCCGACGACGATCAAAGGCGCGCCGTCCTGGCTCAATTCGTGGCAGGCGCCGCAGATCGCGGAGATGTCGGCGGCGCCGAGGTCCTGCATCTCGTCGATGAAGATCGCCATGCCGACGCCGATGTCGCCTGCCAGCCCCGCCGCCTCTCTGAGCAGCTCCACCAGGTCGATCTCGATGTCGCCGGAGTCGGCGCGGCCCGAGACCGCGGGCACGTCGATGCCGGGCTGCCAACGCTCCCGCATGCCCTTGTCAGCGGTGGCCCGCAACGCGAAGGCCTTGAGGATGCCGAGGAAGTCGTCGACCCGCTCCGGATTGCGGTGCGCCATTGCGATGGCACGGGTGGCCATGTGCAGCGCCGAAGAGAGCGGTCTGCGCAGCTCCTGATCGGGTCGCGCCTCGATCTTGCCGGTGCCCCAGCCGCGCGAGATGGCGGCCGAGCGAAGTTGATTGAGCAGCACCGTCTTTCCGACGCCGCGCAGACCGGTGAGCATCACGCTGCGTTCCGGCCTGCCCCGCGCGACGCGCTCGAGCACGATGTCGAAGGCCTTCAGTTGCTTGTCGCGCCCGGCGAGTTCGGGCGGGCGCTGGCCCGCGCCGGGTGCATACGGATTGCGCACGGGGTCCATGCCGACACACCGTAGCGCGTTCGGACAGAAGAATCTTCCTATCTCTAGACGATGTCGTAGAGAGGGGTATTTCGTCCTTGTCTTCCGCGTGGAAGTCTTTACGCTTGGGGCGGTTCGGTGAACGGCCCGCGTGGGAAACGGAGGAGTCATGTCCGAGGAGCCAGCTCCCCACACCACCGCCGAGGTGGTCGAGTCCTGGACCGTGCCCGCCGGAGCGACCCAGGCCGGGCTGATCCGGTCCAACATCCTCGTCGCCATCGAGCAGGGCTACGACGATCCGCAGCTGGTCGCCGATCTCGCGGTCGGCCCGCTGGTCATGGCGCTCGGCAAACTCGAGGTCGGCCTCGCCGAGGCGCGGCGGCGCATCGAGGAGCTGGAGCGTGCGCTCGCCGAGCGCGACGGGCGGTCCTGAACTCGCCCGTCTCGCTTCGTAACACTGTCTCGCGCGCCGAGACCTGGCCGTGACCTGAGCACCTCGGCATCATTTCGCCCGGTCGTCCAGTGAATTCTCACAAGGACTGGAAAAGGCCTTGCTGTGCGCTGGACAACACCGCGCCGACATCGTAATCTCTTCGTGACTTCGTGGAGGGAGTCGCTTCGTAAGTGGAGTGGCGCCATGAAGTCACCGCCTAAACGGCAGACGGCCCACCAGGATCCGCCTGCCGTGCCGGGGACCCACAGGTTCGTCTGGGGTGAATCCGCAAAGGCCGCAAGGCCGGAGTGGTAGGGCCGATCTTCCCGGCCCGAACCCGTCAGCTAACCCGGTCGGCGGAAGAGCAGGAAGATCGGAGACTCAGCTCGGTGGGTAAACACAGCTTGCAGCGGGAATCGCGACTGCCGAATTCCGTGAAGGGTGCTCTCGTCATGGGCGCGGTGGCCGCTACCGGCGCGATGCCCGCGGTGCCCGCGATGGCCGCCACGATCAACATCCCCGGCATCGGTGGTTTCGATGTTCCGGTACCCCAAGAGTTCGAACAGCCGGTCCAGCAGCTCAACCAGCAGCTTCAGCAGGCGCTCGCCGCGCCGCAGGCCGGTGCCCCGCAGCAGGCGCCGCTCGCCGCGCCGCAGTTCCCGAATTTCCAGATGCCCAACCCGTTCGAGGTGCAGAGCTCTCCGGGTGACATCGCTCTCGACGCCGCCAAGACCAAGGTCGGCGCCATGTACTCCTGGGGCGCCGCGGGCCCGTCCAGCTTCGACTGCTCCGGCCTGGTGAAGTGGGCCTACCGGCAGGCCGGTATCGAGCTGCCCCGCACCAGCTTCGAGCAGTCCCACGTCGGCGCTCCCGTCGCCTTCCAGGACCTGCAGCCCGGTGACATCGTCGTGACCAACGGCGGCGGCCACGTCGGCCTGTACGCGGGTGACGGCAAGCTGCTCAACGCGGTTCAGTCGGGTCAGCCGGTGTCCTACACCCCGCTGCGTCCGGACATGGTGGTCACCGCGCGTCGCATCGTCGACTGAGTCCGAACACACGAGCGCGGCTTCGACAACCCGAGCGCGGGACCTTCGAGCCCTGGCGCAGCTTCGATTAGCCCAGCGCGGCTTCAAGGGGCTGGCTCAGCCTCGACGGGCCCAGCGCGGCTTCGAATAGCCGAGCGCGGCTTCGATGAGCAACCGCACGGCTGGAGTCGCGTCGGAAGCACGCCGTAGGCTGGACAAGTGCCGCAGGGAGAGCAAACTGCCTTGACGCAGGCCAGGGTCGATTCCTGGACCTGGGCGGTGCGCCTGTTCAAAACCCGGTCCGCCGCCGCGGAAGCCTGCCGAGGCGGGCACGTCCGCGTCAACGGCAGCACCGCGAAACCCGCCCAGCCCGTGCGGCCGGGCGATGAGATTCGCATCCGCGCGGGCGGTGTGGAACGCATCGTGATCGTCGAGCGGGTCATCACCAAGCGCGTCGGTGCCCCCGTCGCCGCGCAGTGTCTGATCGACCGCAGCCCGCCGCCTCCCTCCCGCGAGATCCTCGCGACCATGCCGCGCCGAGACCGCGGCTCCGGTCGCCCCACCAAGCGGGAGCGTCGCGAGACCGATCGTCTCCTCGGCCGCACCGAGGACTGACCTTCACGGCGCGGGCCGGTTGCCGATCGTCACCAGGTGCGGAAGCCGGCCCGCGCCGAAGAGTCTGCGGCATTCGCCGCGCCGCAGTTTTCCGCTGGAGGTCTTGGGGATTCCGCCCGGCTTCACGAGCACGACCGAACCCGGCATCACCTCGTGCGCCGTGGCGACCGCGGCCCTGATGCGCCGCGCGATCTCCGCGAGCGCGTCGGCTTCGGCGGCCGCCGCGGCGAGCTCCGCGACAACCACGAGATCCTCGCGCCGCCCGTCGTCGTGGCCGAAGGCGGTCACGTGGCCGGGGCGCACTTCCGGTGCGTGGTCGGCCACCGTCGATTCGATGTCCGACGGGTAGTGGTTGCGGCCGTCCACCACGATGAGGTCCTTGAGCCTGCCCGCGATGTACAGCTGGCCGTCGAACGTGAAGCCGAGATCGCCGGTGCGCAGCCAGTGTTCGGGCCGTCCCGCCAGCGTGGCGCCGAACGTCTCCTCGGTCGCGGTGGGATTGCCGAAGTAGCCTCCGCAGACGTTCGGGCCCGCGACCCAGATCTCACCCACCGTCGCCGCCGGCAGCTCGGTTCGGGCGACTGGATCGACTATCGCGACCCGCTGTCCGACGGGAAAGCCGCAGCCGACGAGCGGGACTCCCGCCGTGTCGGTCTCGTCGACGAGCGCCCTGCCTTCGGCGAGTCCCGCTCGATCGAAGCGGTGCGTCACGGGTTCGGCGGCCTGAGCACCGATGGTCACCGAGAGCGTCGCCTCCGCGAGGCCGTAGCCGGGAGTGTGTGCAGAGTGCCGGAAACCGTTGGCCGCGAACGTCTTCGAGAACGTCTCCAGCACCTCGGAGCGGATCGGTTCGGCGCCGTTGAGCAGCGCGTCGAGGGCGGAGAGATCGAGTTGCTCACGTTCCTGCGCCGTGGTGCCCGAAACAGCCAGGGCGAGGCCGAAATTCGGGCCGCCCGTGGTGCCCGCCCGGTAGTCGGCGCAGGCGCGCAACCAGCGGATCGGGCGTTTGACGAATTCCGTCGGGGCCATGGTCACGCCGAGCACGCCGGAGTACAGCGGCAGTGCCAGCGCCAGCACCAAGCCCATGTCGTGGAAGAACGGCAGCCAGGTGACGATCGGTTTGTGCCGCGCGGCGGGCACTGCGGTCCAGAGTTGTTCCAGTGCCGCACCGAGATTCGCGTGCGTCACCTCGACGCCCGCGGGCGCCTTGGTCGAGCCGGAGGTGTACTGGAGATACGCGGGTCCCGCACCGACGGGATCGAGCACCGGATCCGCGGTCTCCAGCTCGTCGGGTAGGTAGTGGACGCGGCCGAGCGACGTGCCGACGCTCGCCTCGGTCACCGTGTCGCCGGGGGAGAGCAGGCTCAGCGCGGGACGGGAGTCTGCGAGCGCACCCTCGAGCCGCGCGGTGTTGCGCGTGCCGGAGACCGGAAAGAGCGGCACCGCGATGCGATCGGCGTAGAGGCAGGCGAGGAAGGCCACTACGTAGTCCAAGCCGTGCGCGCACAGGATCGCCACGCGGTCACCCGGCTCGGTCGCCTCGCGGAGACGCCGCGCGAGTGCGCCCGCGGCGCGGTGCAGTCGCGCGTAGGTCAGCGCACGTGGCTCGCATACCGTTCCGCGATAACGCAATTCGACGAACGCCTCAGCATCGGGCTTGGTCGCCGCCCACACCGCGACACGTGCGGCGAGCGGGTTGGGGAATTCGGCTGTCACGATGCCTCGCTGTCGTTCGCGGCGACCCGGTCGGCGAGCGGGCTGGGGAATT
>NZ_BDAU01000061.1 GCF_001612615.1 Nocardia amikacinitolerans NBRC 108937
TTGGGGGCTTGACAGGCTGAGAGCACTTTCCCGCTGGCGCACTCTCTAGACGCAACCAGAGCCGGTCGACCACGCCGGAAATCGAGCCCGCGCACCCGACTGCGGGAGGTAAGCCGGGTACGGCACACGACGCGCCCAGCACTGCTCAGAGGAAAACCTGGGTAGGCGGACCATCTGGGCACCAACAACATTGGGATGAGACCCTGGCAAGCAAACCCTCTTGGGCACCCACAACATTGGGAACCGTCTCCCCAACCGCAGCCCCCGCACCAAGCAAAAGCCGCACCGATTTCGCGCACCCCTGAGAACCACAACCCAGGGCACGCGCTCCCACACACCCACCACACCCCTCACATAGGCACCGCCTATGCGAGGCGTGTACAAGGTGTGTGGCACCAGCCAGACCTCCCGAAGAACCCGGGATGGCCTCAGCACCGGGGACCGCCGCCGCCCACGCAAACCAGTGGGCGGCACCGCAATTCAGGACGCGGGCACGTAGCGGTCTCGGAGCTTGCGCTTGTACAGCTTCCCGTTGGGGTCCCGGGGGAGCTCCGCGAGGTAGTCGATCGACCGCGGCATCTTGTACTTCGCCAATTGTGTTGCCGCGAAAGCAAGCAGCTCGGCGGTGAGCTCCTCGCCGACTTCGACCCCGTCCGCGGGCTGGACCACCGCCTTCACCTCTTGGCCCCAATCGGGGTGCGGGATACCGAAGACGGCCACGTCCGCGACCTTCGGGTGCGTGACGAGCACGCTCTCGATCTCGGCGGGGTAGATGTTCACACCACCGGAGAGGATCAGGTCCGAGCGACGGTCGCAGAGGTAGAGGTAGCCGTCTTCGTCGAGGTAGCCGATGTCGCCTACGGTGAACAGGTCGCCGACTCGCGCGTCCTCGGTCTTGGCCTTGTCGTGGTGGTATTCGAAGCTGGAGGCGCCCATCTTCATGTACACCAAACCGGTTTCGCCCGCGGCGACCTCGCTGCCGTCCTCCTCGCTGAGCACCTTGATCACCGACCACGGCCACGCCTTGCCGACCGAGCCGGGCTTGCGCAGCCAGTCGGCGCCGTTGATCACCGTGCCGCCGCCCTCGGTCGCCGCGTAGTACTCGGTGACCGTCGGTCCCCACCACTCGAGCATCTGGCGCTTGGTTTCCTGCGGGCACGGCGCCGCGCCGTGCACCATGCTGCGCAGCGAGGAGACGTCGAACTTCGCGCGCACCTCCTCGGGCAGCGCGAGCAGCCGGTGGAACTGGGTGGGCACCATGTGACTGTGGGTGACCCGGTACTTGTCGATCAGGCGCAGCATCTCCTCGGGTTCCCACTTGTCCATGAGAACGAGCGTGTGCCCCAACTGGATCGAGATG
This sequence comes from Nocardia amikacinitolerans NBRC 108937, assembly GCF_001612615.1. Taxonomy (GTDB): domain Bacteria; phylum Actinomycetota; class Actinomycetes; order Mycobacteriales; family Mycobacteriaceae; genus Nocardia; species Nocardia amikacinitolerans. Next base: position 1,361 of record NZ_BDAU01000061.1, read on the forward strand.
GTCGCGAAGTTCAGCACCGCGGTGTGGTACAGCGGCGAACCACAGATGTGCACGTGATCGTCGTAGGGCGCCAGCTCGAACAAGCCGAAGAAGGCGGTGGTGTGCGGCGGGACGACGTCGGGGTCGGCGCCGGTGAGCGGACGCCGAACTCCCTTGGGCCGCCCCGTCGTTCCCGAGGTGTAGAGCATCGGCGCGCCGGTGCTGCGCTCGGACGGACGACCCGTGTCGGCCGCGCCGAGCCAGGCCACCGACTTGAAGCCCTCGATCTCGCCGACCGAAAAGCGCGCCGTCGCAGGCAGACCGGCCTCGTCGGCGGCCGCCTTTGCCGCGGCGGCGAACCGGTCGCTCGCGATGAACGCCTTTGCCTCGCTGTCCTGGAGGATGTAGGCCACCTCGGGACCGGTGAGGTGCCAGTTCACCGCCACGATGTACAGGCCGGATTGGTAGGCCGCGAAGTAGGCGGCGACCGCCTCGACGCAGTTGTGCACCATGCTCACCAGCACGTCGCCGGTCCGCAGGCCGAGGGCGCGCAGCCCGTTGGCGTAGCGGTTGGCGAGCGTGGCCAGTTCGCGATAGGTCACCTCCCGACCCGAGGGATCGACCATGGCGATCCGATCGGGTTCGGCGTTCGCGATGTTCCACAGACCGAGAATTTCCACCGCCCCCTGCGCAGAGGGACGGTGCGGAGACGGGGCGGGCGAGGCAGTCACCCCATTGAATCTAGAACGCGTTCTACTGATCGACAAGGGGTGCGAGCCGGTGCAATTGCGCCACGTCCGGAACCGACACCAGCATCATGGTGACGCCCGCGGCCTCCCAGACCTTCAGCTGCTTACTCACATGCTCCTCGTCGCCGATGATGGCGGTGTCCAGAATCAGCTCGTCCGGGACGACGGCCGCCGCCTCGGCCTTCTTGCCCGCCTGGAACAGCTTGCCGATCTCGTCGACCTCGCGGTCGTAGCCCATCCGGCGGTAGACCTGGGCGTGGAAGTTCAGCTCCGGCGCGCCCATGCCGCCGATGTAGAGCGCCATGATCCAGCGCATCTTCTCCAGCTCCGCGGCGGGGTCGTCGGTGATCACCACCTGACAGCTGGCTGCGATCTCGAAGTCCTCGCGGGACCGGCGAGCGCCCGCCCTGGCAAACCCCTCGTCGAGCCAGTCGTTGTACATGTTCGCCAGGCGCGGGGCGTAGTAGATCGCCAGCCAGCCGTCGGCGATCTCGGCGGTGAGCGCCACGTTCTTCGGCCCCTCCGCGCCGAGCCAGATCGGCAAATCCGCACGTAGCGGGTGCACTATCGGCTTGAGCGGCTTACCGAGCCCGATCGAACCCGGCCCGGTGTATGGCAGCGGGTAGTGCGGGCCGTCGCTGGTCACCGGCGCCTCCCGCGCGAGGATACGGCGGATGATGCCGACGTACTCGCGAGTGCGCTGCAAGGGCTTGGCGAACGGCTGCCCGTACCACCCCTCCACCACCTGCGGACCGGAAACCCCGAGCCCGAGGATCGCCCGGCCGCCGCTGAGATGGTCGAGGGTCAGCGCGTGCATCGCGGTGGCGGCGGGCGTGCGCGCCGACATCTGCACCACCGAGGTCCCCAGCCGCACGCGCTCGGTGGACGAACCCCACCAGGTGAGCGGACCGAACGCGTCCGAGCCCCACGACTCCGCGGCGAACACAGCGTCGAACCCCGCTTCCTCGGCCGCGACGACCAACTCCCCCGCGTTTTGCGGCGGCTGCGCCATCCAGTATCCGAGTTGCAATCCGAACTTCATGAGCGTCCCTTTCCGAGCCACCGATGGGCGGTAAGGCGAAGGTACGCCTTGCCACCAGAATAAGAACCTGTTCTACTCGATAGCGTGACCAAGGGGAATACCGCGTCCGGCGTATTCACGGGTGGGGGCCCGACGGGATGAGCACCGCCGCGAGCTGGGCGGGACGAACCCGACCTGGCACGGGCGCGACGACGGCCGCCGGAACAGCGGCGAGTGATGAACAGCTGAGAGAGGGTCGGAATTGGACACCAGCACGGCACCCGATGTGCTGAGCGCCCCGCTGCGGGCGAAATTCGACTACACACGGTCGGTTGGCCCGACCATCGGCCGATTCCTGACCGGTCTGCGGAGCCGCAAGGTGGTCGGCGTGCGCGGGACGGACGGCCGGGTTCTGGTGCCGCCGCCCGAATACGACCCGGTCACCAGCCTGCCGCTGACCGAGTTCGTCGACGTCGCCGACACCGGCGTCGTCGCCTCCTGGACCTGGGTGCACGAACCGCTCCCCGGCCAGCCCTTCGACCGGCCCTTCGCCTGGGCGCTGATCCAGCTGGACGGCGCGGACACCAGCATGCTGCACGCCGTCGACGTCGCCGGGCCGGACCAGATGCGGACCGGCATGCGGGTGCGGGCGCGCTGGGCCGAACAGACCGAGGGCACCATCAAGGACATCGTCTGCTTCGAGCCGGGCGAGCAGTCCACCGCCGAGCCCGCCACCGAGAGCGGCGAGCCGGTCACGATGGTCGTCACGCCGGTCGACCTGTCCTACAAGCACACCGCGTCCCCGCAGGAGACCGTCTATCTGCGCGGACTCGCCGAAGGCAAGCTGATCGGCGCGCGCACCGACGCCGAGGGCAAGGTGTACTTCCCGCCGCGCGGCGCCAACCCGACCGACGGCAGGCCGACCGACGACTACATCGAGCTGTCCGATCACGGCACGATCACCACGTTCTGCATCGTGAACGTCCCGTTCCTCGGGCAGCGCATCAAACCGCCGTACGTCGCGGCCTACGTGCTGCTCGACGGCGCCGACATCCCGGTTCTGCACCTCGTACTCGGTTGCGAGGCAAGCGAAGTGCGGATGGGCATGCGCGTGAAGGCGGTGTGGAAGCCGCGCGAGGAGTGGGGTCACGGTCTGGAGAACGTCGACCACTTCGAGCCGAGCGGCGAGCCGGACGCCGACTACGAGACCTACAAGCACCACCTGTGAGAGGCGCTTACGTTGACTGACAACGCCACCGACATCGCGGTCGTGGGCTTCGCCCACGCTCCGCACGTGCCGGAGACCTTCGGCACCACCAACGGTGTCGAGATGCTGGTGCCCTGCTTCCAGCAGCTCTACGCCGACCTGGGCATCACCAAGTCCGACATCGACTTCTGGTGCTCGGGCTCCTCCGATTACCTTGCCGGACGCGCCTTCTCGTTCATCTCCGCGGTGGACGCCATCGGCGCCGTACCGCCGATCAACGAGTCGCACGTCGAGATGGACGCCGCCTGGGCGCTGTACGAGGCGTTCGTGAAGCTGAAGTCCGGGCAGGCCCGCACCGCGCTGGTCTACGGCTTCGGCAAGTCCTCGGCGGGCACGCTGCGCCAGGTGCTCACCATGCAGCTCGATCCGTACCTGGTCACTCCCCTGTGGCCGGACGCGCTGTCCATCGCGGGCCTTCAGGCAAGGGCCGGTCTGGACGCGGGCCGCTGGACCGAGCGCGACATGGCCGCCGTCGCGGCGGGCGACTCGGGTGACATCGAAAGCCTGCTCGCCACACCATATGTGGCCGATCCGCTGCGCGCGCACGACTGCGCGCCGATCACCGACGGCGCGGCCGCCATCGTGCTCGCGGTCGGCGATCGCGCCCGCGAACTGTGCGAGCGCCCGGCCTGGATCACCGGCATGGCGCACCGCATCGACACCCCGGTGCTCGGCGCCCGCGACCTCACCGTCTCCCCCTCGACTTCCGCTGCCGCGCAGGCGGTTACGGGCGGCGACCTGAGCGGCTTCGATATCGCCGAACTGCACGCCCAATTCAGCCATCAGCAGCTGATCCTCACCGAGGCAATCGGTTTGAAGCCGGAAACCACGGTGAATCCGTCGGGCGGCGCGCTGGCCGCCAACCCGATGTTCGCGGCGGGACTCGAGCGCATCGGTTTCGCGGCCGAAGCCATCATGGCGGGCAACGCGAACCGCGCGCTCGCGCACGCCACCAGCGGCCCCGCGCTGCAGCAGAATCTTGTGACCGTTTTGGAGGCGTACGCATGAGCGTTCCGGCCGCGGTGCTCGGCACCGGACAAACCCATCACGTGACGAAACGAACCGACGTGTCGATGTCGGGCATGTGCCGCGAGGCGATCGATCGCGCGCTCGCCGACGCCGGGCTCACCATCGCCGATATCGACGCGGTCGTGGTCGGCAAGGCACCGGACCTGTTCGAGGGCGTCATGATGCCCGAGCTGCACATGGCCGACGCGCTCGGTGCGACCGGAAAACCGCTGCTGCGGGTGCACACCGCCGGTTCGGTCGGCGGTTCCACCGGTGTGGTTGCCGCCAACCTGGTGCAGGCGGGCGTGCACAAGCGGGTGCTCGCGGTGGCGTGGGAGAAGCAGTCGGAGTCGAATGCCATGTGGGCGTTGTCGATTCCGGTGCCGTTCACCATGCCGGTCGGCGCGGGCGCAGGCGGCTACTTCGCGCCGCACGTGCGTTCCTACATCCGCAGGTCGAACGCGCCGACCCACATCGGCGCGATGGTCGCGGTGAAGGACCGGCGCAACGGCGCCAAGAACCCGCTGGCCCACCTCCAACAGCCCGACATCACGCTGGAATCGGTGCTCGCCTCGCAGATGCTGTGGGATCCGATCCGCTTCGACGAGACCTGCCCGTCCTCGGACGGCGCCTGCGCGATCGTCATCGGTGACGCGGAAGCGGCCGCGGCGGTCGAGGCCGAAGGCAAGAAGGTGGCCTGGGTGCACGGCACGGCGATGCGCACCGAGCCGACCACCTACGCCGGGCGCGACCAGGTCAACCCGCAGGCGGGCCGGGACGCGGCCGCCGCGCTCTGGAAGGCGGCGGGCATCACCGATCCGCTCGAGGAGATCGACGCGGCCGAGATCTACGTGCCGTTCTCCTGGTTCGAGCCGATGTGGCTGGAGAACCTCGGCTTCGCGGCGCCCGGCGACGGCTGGAAGCTCACCGAGAAGGGCGAGACCGAGATCGGCGGACGCATCCCGGTGAACCCGTCCGGCGGCGTGCTCTCCTCCAACCCGATCGGCGCGTCCGGGCTCATCCGGTTCGCCGAGGCCGCCAAGCAGGTGATGGAACGAGCGGGCGACTACCAGGTCGACGGCGCGCGCAAGGCCATGGGTCACGCGTACGGCGGTGGGTCGCAATACTTCTCGATGTGGGTTGTCGGTTCGGAGAAGCCGGAATGACCGCCACCGAGCACCCCGCGCGCGCCGCCGGACTCGCATCTCAGGCCGCTGTGCGCGCCAGGGACAAGGACGCGTGGCTGGATCTCTTCGCCGCCGACGGGATCGTCGAAGATCCCATCGGCCCTTCGGGTTTCGATCCGGAGGGCAAGGGGCACCGCGGGCGCGACGCGATCGCGGCGTTCTGGGACAAGGCGATCGCGCAGACCGAATCGATCGAGTTCCTGTTCGACGATTCCTTCGCCTGCGGCAAGGAGGTGGCCTTCACCGGCACCATCCGCAGCCGCATCGGCGGGCATCAGATCGACGCCGAGGGCGTGTTCACCTACAAGGTCGACGACGCGGGCAAGATCGCCGCTCTGCGCGCGTTCTGGGAGGTCGATCGGGCCATGTCGACCACCCGAAAAGCCGACTGATACCTGCTGCCCATCCCCCTCGGGCAGCACACGAAAGGCCCTCGAACCGGCTGGGTACTCCGGTTCGAGGGCCTTTCTCGTCCGTCAGTGCGCGACGGGGCAGCCGCCCGTCTTGTAGTCGACCTGGAATTCCTTGATCCCGTTCAGCCAGCCGGAGCGCAGCCGCTTCGGGTCGCCGAGCTTGGTGATGTCGGGCAGGTGGTCGGCGATGGCGTTGAAGATCAGGTCGATCTCCAGGCGGGCCAGGTTCGCGCCGATGCAGAAGTGCGCGCCGGTGCCGCCGAAGGACAGGTGCTGGTTGTCCTGGCGGGTGATGTCGAACTTCATCGGGTTCTCGAAGACGTCCTCGTCGAAGTTGGCCGAGCGGTACAGCATCACCAGCCGCTGGCCCTTCTTGATCCGCACGCCGGCGAGTTCGGTGTCCTCGAGGGCGGTGCGCTGGAAGGAGGTGATCGGGCTGGCCCACCGGATGATCTCGTCGGCGGCGGTCGCCGGGCGCTCCTTCTTGAACAGCTCCCACTGATCGGGGTTGTCCAGGAAGGCCATCATGCCCTGGGTGATCGCGTTGCGGGTGGTCTCGTTGCCCGCGACGGCAAGCAGGATGACGAAGAAGCCGAACTCCTCCTCGCTGAGCTTGTCGCCGTCGATATCGGCCTCGATGAGCGTAGTGACGATGTCGTCGGCGGGACAGGCCTTGCGCGCGACGGCCATCTGGTAGGCGTAGCCGAGCACCTCGGCGGAGGCGGCCACCGGGTCGGCGTCGTTGTCCGGGTCGTCGTAGCCCGTCATCTGGTTCGACCAGGCGAACACCTTCATCCGGTCTTCCTGCGGGACGCCGATCAGCTCGGCGATCGCCTGCAGCGGCAGCTCGCAGGCGACCTGGGTGACGAAGTCGCCCGCCCCCGACGCGGCCGCCCGCTTGACGATGTCCTCGGCCCGCGCCGAGAGCTCGGCGCGCAGACCGTTGATGGCGCGCGGTGTGAAGCCGCGCGAGATGATCTTGCGGAGCTTGGTGTGCTCGGGTGCGTCCATGTTGAGCAGCACGATGCGCTGGAGCTCGATCTGCTCGCGGGTGATGTCGTCGTTGAAGCGCGGAATCGCGGTGTTCTCGAAGCTGGAGAACACGTCGCTGCGCCGCGAGACCTCCTTGATGTCGGCGTGCTTGCTCACGACCCAGAAGCCGTCGTCCTGGAAGCCGCCGGTTTCGGGTGACTGCGGGTTCCACCAGATCGGCGCGGTCTTGCGCAGCTCGGCGAACTCCTCGACCGGAATGCGCTCGGCGTAGATGTCCGGGTCCGTGACGTCGAACCCTTCCGGCAGATTCGGGAGGGCGTTCCGAGTCTCAACCACCAGATGTCTCCTTCGACAAACTGAAACACGTTCTACAATCAATTGCAGCACAGCCGGAAGGACTAGTAAATAAGCGCGGACCATCCGGCTGGCACACGTTTCAGTTTTGTCCCCTAGTGGAAGGTTCAAAGATGGGCACACCCGTCATCGTCGAGGCCGCTCGCACCCCGATCGGCAAGCGCGGCGGCTGGCTTTCCGGTCTGCACGCCGCCGAACTCCTCGGCCTGGCCCAGCGCGGACTGCTCGAGCGCGCCCACCTGGACCCAGCTCAGGTGGAACAGGTGATCGGCGGCTGCGTCACCCAGGCGGGCGAGCAGTCCAACAACGTCACCCGGGTCGCGTGGCTGCACGCCGGATTGCCTTGGCAGGTGGGCGCGACCACGATCGACGCGCAGTGCGGCTCGGCCCAGCAGGCCAACCACTTGGTGGCCGGCCTGATCGCCGCGGGCGCGATCGACATCGGCATGGCATGCGGCGTCGAGGCGATGAGCCGAGTTCCGTTGGGCGCCAACGTCGGCGAGCACGCGGGCCCGCGCAGGCCCGCGTCGTGGAGCATCGACATGCCCAACCAGTTCGAGGCCGCGGAGCGTATTGCCAAGCGGCGCGGCATCACTCGCGACGATGTCGACGCGTTCGGCGCGCGCTCGCAGCGGCTGGCCGGGCAGGCGTGGGCCGAGGGACGCTTCGACCGCGAGGTGTTGCCGATCACCGCGCCCGTGGTGGACAAGGAAGGCAACCTCACCGGCGAGAAGCTGGACGTCACGCGGGATCAGGGTCTGCGCGAGACGACCGTGGAGGGACTGGCCAAGCTGAAGCCGGTGCTGGAGGGCGGCGTTCACACCGCGGGCAGCTCGTCGCAGATCTCCGATGGCGCGGCCGCCGTGCTGCTGATGGACGAAAAGGCCGCGCAGCGAGCGGGTTTGCGGCCGCGGGCGCGGATCGTGACGCAGGTGCTCGTCGGCGCCGAGCCGGAGTTCCACCTCGACGGTCCGGTGCAGGCCTGCACCCGCCTGCTCGAGCGCTCCGGGATGAATATCGGCGACATCGACCTTTTCGAGATCAATGAGGCATTCGCTTCGGTCGCACTTTCTTGGGCTTCTGTACATCAGCCGGACATGGACCGGGTAAATGTCAACGGCGGCGCGATTGCGATCGGCCATCCCGTCGGGTCCACCGGATCCCGGCTCATCACAACGGCTTTGCACGAACTGGAACGCACGGGCGGCAGCACCGCGATGGTGCTCATGTGTGCCGGTGGCGCACTGGCGACAGGTACGATCATCGAGAGGTTGTAGCAACTTCAACCAATTCCACACCCATTTGTTGAACGTTCATCCCAGAGCCGCCAAAACGTGTCGTACGCCACACAATGGCCGGTACGGCCGACTAGATGAGATGTCAGCTATCTTTTCGCTATCATTGCCGCGTCCGGGAAGAACCCCGCGACGGGCCAGAACCGGGTCGTACCGCCCTTGGACTAGAGACGTTGGCGCGACCCGCAAACGCAACCGTCTCAGTGACTTCGCCGACGGCGCACCTAGAAGCTTCAAGGAAATCCTGAATCAGGCGTAGGTTTTCAGTTACTGAGCCGCTAATATCAATGATACGTATCCGAGATAACGACTGTTAGTACAGCGAAGGGAATTGGGCGGCTCACAATGGCTGATTTCGCGGCGCGGCTGAACAAGCTGTTCGAAACCGTGCATCCCCCGGGGCGCAAGCCGCACACCAACGCGGAGGTTGCGGCTGCGCTGACGGCCTCCGGGCATCCGATCTCGAAACCGTATCTCTCGCAGTTGCGGTCGGGCCAGCGGACCAACCCGTCGGACGAAACGGTGGCTGCACTGGCCAAGTTCTTCAAGGTCAAGCCGGACTACTTCTTCAACGACATCTATGCCGCCAAGATCGATCACGATCTAGAGCTGCTGTCCCAGCTGCAGGGCTACGGACTGCGTCGGCTGTCGAGTAGGGCGTTCGATCTGTCCGAAGAATCACAGAACCTTCTCACCTCCATGGCGGAGAAGTTGCGGGCGAGCGAGGGCTTGCCCGAAATTCCTCCGGATGGAACCGAATAAGGTTCTCCCACAGCGCAGCACAGTGCGGCCATCGGTCGCACTGTGCTGCGTTGTGCGCGAGCCAGTCCGTGACCGGGCCGAGACCGTCGGCGGCGCAGACGTTACCGCCGAAGGCAATTCGGCGGCGTAGTCGCATTCCGTAGTTCGGCGGATTGCGTTCGCACCGATTCGCAATGCGCGCTGCGCAAGAACGTTTGAAAGTGCATCGCCGTTCGATACTGCGGCGGGTGTGATCGCCATTGCGCAAACGCTTGCCACGCAACGTCACAGGAGCCGAGACAGTTCTGTCTCTTTTCGTTTGCCCCTATTTCCAGGGGCATTCCCATTCGCTCCATGGACACAGGTCCAACTTCGAGTACGCATCGCTGTCGTCACGGTGACGGATACCATCACCGCCCGGCCGTCAGCGCTGTGAGCGTTTGGGGGAGGTTCATTGCGAGATGGAACGCTCCGCGTGCGCGCCGGCCGTGGATTCGAAAGCGCGGGCGATCGCCTGCACCCAGCCGCGCGGGCTGACGCCTTCCGGTGGAGCGATCCAGCGCGCGTCGATCACTATGTCGCCCAATGGATTTCGTGCCCACCGTGCCACCCGGTCGGCGCGCTCGGCGACGGCGGAGGGCGGCGCGCCCGCGGCGACCAGCTCGATACCCCCGCCCGATTGCAGGTAGAGCGCGTCCATGATCTGGGCGACCTGGTCCGAAGCCCGCAGCTGCGTGGAGGTTCCGGTCTGGTCGTGCGCCACCACCTCGGGGAACCGGCCGATCATCAGACGGTGCAGCGGCCGAATCCGGCGCAGCAGCACCCTGGCTCGCACCCACAGTTCCACCACGATCCACACGGCGCCGAAAGCTATGAGCAGAGCGGCGATTTCCCACGCGGGCCAGCCCCACGTCGGTTCACCCGCTGGCGCGCGCGGTTCGTCGGCGAGGGCGCGCTGAACATGCAGGGCCGCGAGCACGCCGACCAGCGCGGTGCCCGCGGTATAGATGGCGATGCCGCGGCCGAGCGTCGTCCAGTCCAGATTGCGCAGACCGGTGACGACGATGAAAATCGCCCCGAGCACCACGAGCACCCAGCCGACCATGTATGACAACGCCAGCGCGACGGCCACCGCGGTGGCACCCGCCGCGTAGATCACCATGGCGATCTGGCGCAGGTTGCGCCGGGAGACCACCGGCCACGCCGCGGCGGCCACCACCGAGGTCGCGGTGACGAACGCCAGCCAAGCCGATACGACGACACCATCGGACAGCAGTCCCGAGCGCAGGCCGTGCGGCCGCAGATTGTCTATGGCGAGGGCGATCTCGGGCACCGCGACGGTCGCGCCCAACGCGACCGCGGCCACCGCGACGACGATCGCCACCCGCGCCGTCGTCGCGGGCTTCACCAGCACGCGCCCCACGCGCGCGCCCGCGGCGACCCACACCAGCATGGCCGTCAACCAGAGTGTCATCCGAGTGCCTCATCGAATCGTAGGACCGAGACGCCTGCGCCTCGACTGTTGAAGACGCGCAGCCGGGTCATCAGCATGGCGGCGAAGGTCTCGGCCTCCCACTCGGCGAGTTCGTCGGCGCCGTCGTCGACGATCTGCTGATGGGCCCGCTGGCTGAGCATGTAGGCGATCAGGTCGTCGCTCGCTTCCAACGTCACCTCGGGCGCAGGGGCACCCTCGTGATCGAAGACGATGTGGCCGAGCTCGTGTGCCAGCGTGTGATCGCGGCTGGGCAGTGCGGTCGCCAACACGATGACATCGCGGTCGGGATAGAACCTGCGCTGGCCGCAGACGCCGGGACCCAATTGGGCGCTGGCGATTTCGATTTCCCGTTCGCGCTCGGCAGCGATCGCGGCGACCACCTCGTCCAGGGTTGTCGCGTCGAAGTCGGCTGCGACGGCGCACACCGCGTCGACCGCGGCCGCCACCCGCCGGTAGGACCGGGAGCTGCTCTGGGTCCTGCTCTCACTCATCGCTGCTCCCTCACGACCTCGGGCCGAAGAACTGGGCGCGGGCGGCGTCCACCCTGGCCTGCGCGGCGGAGGCGCTCTGGAAACTCACCGCGCCGGAACCGATTCCGGCCAGCGCGAGCGCGATGAGGCCGCCGACGACCGAGAGCATGTCCGGTTCGGGCAGTCCGTCGTCGGTGCTCGTCGGACGCACGTCGTGGTCCGGCTTGGCGGGCGGCTGCGGCGCGGGAGGTGGTGGCGGCGCCTGTTCGGGGAGTGCCTCGGGAGCGTACGGCGCGGCGACTGGAATCGGCGCGAGCTGCGGAGCCGGGAGGTTGGGCGCCGGTACGGGCGGAATGACAAGGGGCACCGAGGGAACCGCGGGTGCGGGCGGCGTCGGGAGCGGGATCAGCAGGAGCAACAAGGGCGAGGCGGAACCGACCGCGGCCGAACCGAGGCCCGCCGAACCGAGGCCCGCCGAACCGACTCCCGCCGAACCGACTCCCGCGGAACCAACGCCCGCCGAACCCACACCGGCCGAACCCACTGCGGCGGAACCGACTCCCGCGGAACCGACTCCTGCGGAACCGACGCCTGCCGAACCAACGGCCGCGGAACCTACTGCGGCCGACCCTGTCCCGAGCAGTACACCGAGACCAGCCGAACCGGTGCCGACCAAGGCACCGAGTCCGGCGGAGCCGGTACCCAGCACGGCTGCGAGTCCCGCCGATCCGGTACCGAGCACAACACCCAACCCGGCGGAACCGGCCGCGCCAGCCGAACCCAGTCCAGCAGAGCCCGCCGCACCAGCCGAACCCAATCCGGCAGAACCCGCCGCGCCAGCCGAACCGACGCCAGCGGAACCCGCCACACCAGCCGAACCCAATCCGGCGGAACCCGCCGCACCTGCCGCACCCAATCCGGCGGAACCCGCCGCACCTGCCGAACCCAGCCCGGCAGAACCGGCGGCACCCGCCGAGCCGAGCCCGGCGGAGCCGGTACCGACGATCGAACCCGCGCCGCTCGAACCGATTTCCGCGGCGGCGGGTTCGGGTGTCATTGGGACGAGGGGCAATCCAGGCCCGGGAATGCTCGGTTGCGCCGGTTCCTCGAGCGGTATGCCACCCGGTTGCGCGATCGCGGCGACGGAGCCGAACAGCGCGAACCCGGTCACAGCTCCGGCTAGAGCCAACGCACGGACAGTGCGACCAACGGCCATGCGCCAGCCTTCCCCTCTTCGTACTGCGCAGATCTGTGCCCGGTCGCAACACCTCATCCGGGACTTTTGACGGACGGGTGCCCATAGTAAACCCCCGTTCCGAACCTCGCAGGAAAAGGATCGGCGCGCACAGCGACACCCCGAGCGACTCGCGGCTCGAATCGCTCGGGTTAGCCCGAACTTCACTGGGCGGAGTCAAGGGCCGCCCAGCAAACTCGAAGAGGGAATCCGTCGACTCCGGCAAGACGGCCGGAGCGGCGGTGAAGGGATGCCAACCGACGCTGCCGAGCAGAGTCGATCGATTCGCGCACGGCAGGGACGCCGGTCCTAAGCTGCCGGACCAAACCTCATCGATACTCGGCGCGGCCGAAGCGAGAGCAGCCGAACGCACGACGAGGCCGCCGGACAGAGTCGATCAGAGCCGCCCACGGCCGTGCATTAGTAGCAGGCAGGGTCAGCGCGACGCGGAGATGCGCCGGACCGATGCTGCCGGATCAATGGCGTCGATACCCGCGCTGGGCCGAAGCGACAGCGGGCGGACGCCCCATCCCGGACGAGGTCATCCACACCCTCGCGCATCGACCCGGCGGGCGGACGCCCCATCCCGGACGAGGTCATCCACACCCTCGCGCATCGACCCGAGCGCAGCGAAACCCTCAGGCGCCGTAGACCGGCTCCGGTGGAGCGGCTTTCGCGATGAGATCGGCGACGACCGGCCCCAGCTCGGCGGGTTCCCAACGAGCACCGCGATCCACCGCGACGCCGTGCCGCCAGCCGTCGGCGAGCGCGACCTTGCCGCCCTCCACCTCGAACATGCGGCCGGTGACGCCGGCGGACTGCGGGCTGCCGAGCCAGACGACCAGCGGCGAGATGTTCTCCGGCGCCATCGCGTCGAACCCATCCTCCGGCTTGGCCATGGTGTCGGCGAACACGGTCTCGGTCATCCTGGTGCGCGCGGCGGGCGCGATCGCGTTGACGGTCACGCCGTAGCGGGCGAACTCGGCGGCCGCGGTGAGGGTCAGACCGGCGATGCCCGCTTTCGCGGCACCGTAGTTGCCCTGGCCGACGCTGCCCTGGAGACCCGCGCCGGAGCTGGTGTTGATGATGCGGGCGTCGACAGGGCGGCCCGCCTTGCTCTCGCCGCGCCAGTACTCGATGGCGTGGCGCATGGTGGCGAAATGGCCCTTGAGGTGGACGCGCACGACCGCATCCCACTCGTCCTCGCTCAGGTTGACCAGCATCCGGTCGCGCACGAAACCGGCGTTGTTGACGAGCACGTCCAAGCCGCCGAAGGTGTCGACGGCCTGGCGGATCAGGTTGCGCGCACCCTCCCAGTCCGCGACGTCGTCACCGTTGGCGACGGCCTGTCCGCCCATCGCCTCGATCTCGGCGACCACCTGCTGAGCCGGTGTCTCGGCGGTGGCCGCGCCGTCGAGCGCGGAGCCGAGGTCGTTGACCACCACGCGCGCGCCCGCGGCCGCGAAGGCCAGTGCGTGCGCACGGCCGATGCCGCGGCCCGCGCCGGTGACGATGACGGTGCGCCCGGCGCAGATCTGCTCACTCATTACCTGTTGTCCTCTTTCGTTGCCGTTCGGGATCAGGCCCGCTGCTGGTCGTGCGCCGCGGTGGAGGCGGCGAGGAAGGCGGGGCGCTCGCCGCCGCCGTGCACCGGCAGTGACGCGCCGCTGACATAGGCGGCCAGCGGCGAGGCGAGGAAGGCGGCCGCGCGGCCGATGTCCTCGGGCCGGGCCATGCGGCCGAGCGGAACCGTCGCGGCGACGGCGTCGACACCGTCGCGGTCGCCGTAGTGCATCTCGGTCAGCTCGGTCTCGACCAGGCCGACGACCAGCGAGTTCACCCGCACCTTGGGCGCCCACTCGACGGCGAGCGACTGCGTCAGGTTGTCGATGCCCGCCTTGGCCGCGCCGTAGGCCGCGGTTCCGGGCGAGGGCCGGTGGCCGCTGACGCTGGAGATCATCACGATCGATCCGCCGTCGTCCTGCTTCTGCATCACCGCATTCGCGGCTTGCGAAACCAGCAGCGGCGCAAGGAGGTTCAGCTCCACGATCTTGGCGTGGAAGTTCTTGCTCGCGTCGGCGGCGAGCGCGAAGGGTGCGCCGCCCGCGTTGTTCACCAGGGTGTCCAGCCGACCGTGCCGGGCGAGCACGGCGTCGATCATGCCTTGGACCGCATCGCCGTCGCGGACGTCGCAGGGCAGGTATTCGATCTCCCGGCCGTCGTGCGCGACGGGGGCGTCGGCCGGACGCCGCGCGCAGGCGATCACAGTCGCGCCCGCGGCCAGAAAGGTCTTGCTGATGCCCGCGCCGACGCCGCGCACGCCGCCGGTGACCAGAACGACGCGATCGGTCAGATCGATTTCGAGTCCCACCGTGCTAACCTACCAAGCAACTGCTTGCTTTGCCAATGCCGACATACTTCGGCACGCACCACGAGCTCAGAAACGAAGGACATGCGATGGGGATCAACCGTCACTCCGAATCAACCGGCATCACCGTGGTCACGGTCGACTACCCGCCGGTCAACGCCATCCCGACCGACGGCTGGTTCGCCATCGCCGACGCGGTGCGCGCGGCGGGGCGCGACCCCGAGACCAAGGTCGTGGTGCTGCGGGCGGAGAACCGCGGCTTCAACGCGGGCGTCGACATCAAGGAGATCCAGAGCAAGCCGGGCCACCAGGCACTGATCGACGCCAACCACGGCTGCTTCGAGGCGTTCGCCGCGGTGTACGACTGCCCGGTGCCGGTCATCGCGGTGGTGCAGGGCTTCTGCCTCGGCGGCGGCATCGGGTTGGTCGGTAACGCCGATGTCGTCGTCGCCTCCGACGACGCCACCTTCGGCCTGCCCGAGGTCGACCGCGGCGCGCTCGGCGCGGCCACCCACCTGTCGCGGCTGGTCCCCCAGCATCTGATGCGCGCGCTGTTCTACACCGCGAGCACCATCACCGCCCAGCAGCTCCAGCACTACGGCTCGGTGTACCAGGTGGTGCCGCGCGCCGAACTCGACGCCGCCGCAATGGAAGTCGCCAAGAACATCGCGGCAAAGGACGGCCGGGTGATCCGGGCTGCCAAGCGCGCGCTGAACGGCATCGACGTGCAGGACGTGCACCGCAGCTACCGCTACGAGCAGGGCTTCACCTTCGAGCTGAACCTCGCGGGCGTCGCCGACGAGATCCGCGCCAGGTTCGACGACGACCTCGCGGCGCGCAAGGCCGACAAGTAGCCCGCCCACCGGATACAGGAGAACACATGCGGGACAAGCGAATGTCGCTCGACGACGTGGTCGGCGAGCTGCGCAGCGGAATGACCATCGGCATCGGCGGCTGGGGTTCCCGGCGCAAGCCGATGGCGCTGGTGCGGGCCATCCTGCGCTCGGATATCACCGATTTGACGGTGGTCAGCTACGGCGGGCCGGATCTAGGTCTGCTGTGCTCGGCGGGCAAGGTGCGCAAGGCCTATTACGGCTTCGTGTCGCTGGATTCGGCGCCGTTCTACGATCCGTGGTTCGCCAAGGCGCGCACCTCCGGCGAGCTCATCGCCCGGGAGATGGACGAGGGCATGGTCAAGTGCGGTTTGCAGGCCGCGGCGGCGCGGCTGCCGTTCCTGCCGATCCGCGCCGGGCTCGGCTCCGCGGTCGTGGATTTCTGGGAGGGCGAGCTGAAGACCGTCGCCTCCCCCTACCCCGCCGCCGACGGCCGGACCGAGACGCTCGTGGCGATGCCAGCGCTGAATCTCGATGCGGCACTGGTGCATCTGGACCTCGGCGACAAGCACGGCAACGCCGCCTACACCGGTGTCGACCCCTACTTCGATGACCTGTACTGCCTGTCCGCCGAGCGCCGCTACCTGTCGGTGGATCGCGTGGTGGAGACCGAGGAATTAGTGAAAGCCGTTCCGCAGCAGGCGATCATCCTCAACCGCATGATGGTGGACGGCGTGGTCGAGGCGCCCGGCGGCGCGCACTTCACCTTCTCCGGCAGCTACGGCCGGGACGAGAAATTCCAGCGCCACTACGTGGACGCCGCCAAGACGCCCGAGTCGTGGGCCGAGTTCAAGGCCACCTACCTAGACGTCTCCGAGGACGAATACCAGGCGGCCGTCCGCGCTTTCGCCACGCAGGAGGGCTGATTCGATGACCGAGACCACCACAAGCACCCGCGCCGAAGTCTGCGTCGTCGCGTGCGCGGAGATCTTCCGCGGCGCGGGCGAGATCATGGCCAGCCCGATGTCGCCGGTCACCACGATCGGCGCGCGCCTGGCCCGCCTGACCTTCGAACCGGACCTGCTGCTCTCCGACGGCGAGGCGCTGTACCTGGCCGAGACGCCAGCCCTCGGCGCGAAAGCGCCTATCGAGGGCTGGATTCCGTTCTCCAAGGTGTTCGACGTCGTCGCCTCAGGTCGGCGGCACGTTGTCATGGGCGCCAACCAGATCGACAAGTTCGGCAACCAGAACCTGTCCGCCTTCGGCCCGTTGCAACGGCCGACCAGGCAGATGTTCGGCGTCCGTGGCGCGCCGGGCAACACCATCAACCACGCCACCAGCTACTGGGTGCCCAAGCACAACAAGCGGGTGTTCTGCGAGCAGGTCGACATCGTCTCCGGAATCGGTTACGACAAAGTCGATCCGGGGAATCCGGCGTTCCGCTTCCACCACCTGCATCGGGTCGTGAGCAACCTGGGCGTCTTCGATTTCGGTGGTCCCGACAACACGATGCGGGCGCTCTCGCTGCACCCTGGCGTCGGCGCCGACGAGGTCGCGGAGAACACCGCGTTCGAGATCGCCGGGCTCGGCGAGGCGGGCGAGACCCGGCTGCCGACCGAGGAAGAGCTGCGGATCATCCGAACCGTGCTGGATCCCAAGGGCATTCGCGACAAGGAGGTCGCCTGATGACCGCGCGCCTGCACACCCCGCTGACCGAGCTGGTCGGCATCGAGCATCCCGTCGTGCAGACCGGCATGGGTTGGGTGGCTGGTCCGAGCCTGGTCTCGGCCACCGCCAACGCGGGCGGCCTCGGCATTCTCGCCTCCGCGACCATGACCTTCGAGGAGCTGGAAGCGGCGATCGCGAAGACCAAGGCGCAGACCGACAAGCCGTTCGGCGTGAACATCCGCGCCGACGCCAGCGACGCCAACGAGCGCATCGACCTGCTGATCCGGGAGAAGGTGAAGGTCGCGTCGTTCGCCCTCGCGCCCAAGCAGGACCTCATCGCGAAGCTCAAAGATGCCGGCGTCGTGGTGATTCCGTCGATCGGCGCGGCCAAGCACGCGGTGAAGGTGGCCTCCTGGGGTGCCGACGCCGTCATCGTGCAGGGCGGCGAGGGCGGCGGTCACACCGGCCCCGTGGCGACCACCCTGCTGCTGCCCTCGGTGCTCGACGCCGTCGACATCCCGGTCGTCGCGGCGGGCGGCTTCTTCGACGGACGCGGCTTGGCCGCCGCCCTCGCCTACGGCGCGGCGGGCGTCGCGATGGGCACCCGCTTCCTGCTGACGCAGGAGAGCTCGGTCCCCGAGGCGGTGAAGCAGGAGTACCTTCGCAGGCAGTTGCAGGACACCGTCGTCTCGCTGAAAGTCGACGGCATGCCGCACCGCGTGCTGAACACGGAACTGGTTCAAAAGCTGGAGAATTCGGGCCGCTGGCGCGGACTCGCCGCGGCGGTGTCGAACGCCGCGCGGTTCAAGAGCATGACCGGCATGAAGTGGTCGACCATGGTCCGCGACGGCCTCACCATGCGAAAGACCAAGGACCTCAGCTGGTCCCAGGTGGTCATGGCCGCCAACACCCCAATGCTGTTGCGCGCCGGGCTCGTCGAGGGCAACACCCAGGCGGGCGTGCTGGCGGCGGGTCAGGTCACCGGCATCATCGAAGACCTGCCGACCTGCAAGGAGCTGATCGAGCGGGTGGTCACCGACGCGGTCGCACGGATCGAAGAGATGTCATCCCTCGCCGGTCGGACGACCGCTACGCCCTGACTCCGCCCAGCACCGACCTACCAGGCCGCTCGGTCCCCCGATCGAGCGGCCTTCTTCGCGCTTTGCCTCGACCGCGCAGACGAACACACTTCGACGACGGAGTGGTGGCTCGCCGAACTCAACCAGCTGCCACCGGCCGGGGCCGCACGCCGAACCCTACGCGGGCGAACTCCTTGCCGCCGTCGTCGGACACGCGCCAACTGTACGAACCCGGTTCCAATGGCAGTCCTGGGCCGAGAGTGAACGGTATCGCCATGCGATTCGCTTCGTGGCCGGGCGTGATCACGGCCTCAACTCGCAGCGGTTCGCCCCCAGGCTCAATGCTGACTGGCTTGTCCTCTGCATCCACGAGATCAAAGACCAACGTGATCTCGGCCGGTTCGAGATCGGCTGCATTCAGGTCGAGAATGGCGATGATCGACATCGGTGGGGTCGGGGTGCCTATCCAGCTCCATCCAATGCCCAGCGCGTGCACCTTGGCTGTCGTCGGATCCGGCTGCGCCGAATCAGCGGTGATCAGGGTAACGATCATCGGCCAGTCCTCGACTCGATCAGCACATTCGTCAGTGAGCTCGAAGCCGTGAACTGTACGCTGGCGGGCGCGTTGAAGTCGATTCCCGAGCGCGTAGTGAAGCTGACGGAATTCCTCTGAGCCCACATCCGGACAGCATCGGTGTGGCCCCGTCGCGACTTGTCGACAACTCTGGACGGCAAGGCCTCGGGCCCAGGCTGTGACGTTTCCGTCGCCGCCGGTTCTGCGGGCGCTGCCTGACCCTGGCCGCGGGGGTCGACCCATTCGACGTGGTGGGTGATGCGCGCCCCGATCGCGTGCGCGTATCGGCGGATCGTCGACAGGTGAGGATCGGCGGTCAGCTTCTCGAAGTTGGTGACCACCGAGCGGTGACGGCCCATACGATCTGCAACCTCGGTGGCCGACATCTGGGCGACCTCCCGGCGGATGCGAACGAGCTCTTCGAGCAGAGCATGGTCTTCTTCGACCAAATCGTGTGCTAGCGCTTGGTCTGGATCGGACAGGTCGATCCCAAGGGCCTTCTCGAGATCTTCGAACGCGCTCATGTTGTTGAGGTTAACCGCAACAACCATCACCTGCTAGCGATTGCTACAAACGACTCGCGAACCGCGCATTGATCCATACTTTGAAACGCTGCTCTGAAGTGTCGATCTGGTCCGTCTGAGACGTGCGCCACGCACCCTCGGGGTCGTACTGGTCATCCGGCTTCCTGCCAGCGCCGAGCCACACGAGATAGTCATGGTCTGGCGGCTTGGGGACCCCGGTATACAGGCGATAGTGCCAACCGTGCTCGTGCCCAGGCCGGGGGAACTTCAGCTCGACAACGGCGTCACCCCAGCGCACCTGCTCATACTCGTCGGGACTTACTCGACCCTGGTGCGCCAGCTTCATCCGCTTGACCAGCTCCGCTTGAAGAAGGAGCCGGTCCGACCGCCCGGTCGGGACCGAGCCGTCCGGGTTGGGATCCATCGGAGCGTTGATGGTGATGCTCTTCAACTCACCCGTGAATTCCTCAGCCCAGTCCGGCTTCGGACGCCGCCCGTACGGCCAGCACTCGCCGTCGCTGCTCCCCATCGGCTGTGTCGACCTTCCTGCGGCGATATTTGGGGCCGGACTGGCTAAGCGCCGCATCGTCTTTGATACCAGGATCGCTGAATGCTTGCTGCCAGAATGGCAGTCTTCAGGCAATCCGTGAAGGTCGATGTGCGCTTTAGCCTTTGACGGCCACGATCTTTCAGCCACCGGCCCGATCAGCGCAGCCTGCGATACTCGGCTCCGCTTGTGCACTGGATCGCTTTGTGAAGGACGAATCCATGTGAGCGGCAAAGCTGGCCGGTCGCTGAGGTCGAAGTCCAAGTCGAGCACGCAGACAGCCGCTCGAGCCCGCACGCACACTCCCCTATCAAGGCAGAGCGATCCAGCCGAGCGTGCGCGTGTGAGTGGGCACGGTGGACGGGAAGGCGTAATGAAAACCGCGCCGGGCGAATTGCATTCACCCGACGCGGACGGTCCTAGAACTTACAAGCGCTCGATGATGGTCGCGTTGGCGGTGCCGCCGCCCTCGCAGATGGTCAGCAGGCCGTAGCGGCCGTTGCGGCGCTCGAGCTCGTTGAGGAGGGTCGCGAAGAGCTTGGCCCCGGTGGCGCCGAGGGGGTGGCCGAGGGCGATGGCGCCGCCGTTGACGTTGACCTTTTCCGGGTCGGCGCCGGTTTCCTTCAGCCAGGCGAGCACCACGGGGGCGAAGGCCTCGTTGATCTCGACCACGTCGATGTCGTCGATGGTGAGGCCGGTCTTCTCCAGCGCCCACTTGGTCGCCGGGATCGGCGCGGTGAGCATGAAGATCGGGTCGGCGCCGCGGGCGCTGACGTGGTGGATGCGGGCGCGCGGCTTCAGGCCGTACTCCTGCACCGCCCATTCCGAGGCGAGCAGGGTGGCGCTCGCGCCGTCGGAGATCTGGCTGGCCACGGCGGCGGTCAGCGGGCTGCCCTCGGCGAGGGCGGGCAGCGACGCCATCTTCTCCAGCGAGGTCTCGCGCGGACCCTGGTCGATCCAGAAGTCGCCGACGGGGACGATCTCGTTGTCGAACTTGCCTTCCTTGATGGCCTGGCGGGCGCGCTCGTGGCTGCGCAGCGCCC
Organism: Nocardia amikacinitolerans NBRC 108937; assembly: GCF_001612615.1. Classification (GTDB taxonomy): domain Bacteria; phylum Actinomycetota; class Actinomycetes; order Mycobacteriales; family Mycobacteriaceae; genus Nocardia; species Nocardia amikacinitolerans. The sequence continues at coordinate 22,203 of NZ_BDAU01000061.1, forward strand.
ACTGCTCCATGTCCTGGCGGGTGATGCCCCACTTCTCGGCGATCAGCTGCGCGCCGCGGAACTGCGAGACCTCGTCGGTGCCGTAGCGGTGGTCCCAGCCCTGCGCGCCGACGAACGGCGACTCGAAGCCGTACTCCTTGCCCGCGAGCATGGCGGCCGAGATCGGGATGGCGCTCATGTTCTGCACGCCACCGGCGACGATCACCTCGGCGGTGCCGCTCATGATGGCCTGCGCGCCGAAGTTGATGGCCTGCTGCGAAGATCCGCACTGCCGGTCGACGGTGACGCCCGGAACTTCCTCCGGGTAGCCCGCGGTCAGCCACATGGTGCGGCCGATGTTGCCCGCCTGCGGGCCGACATTGTCGACGCAGCCGACGATCACGTCGTCGACGTTGATCGGGTCGATCGGGCTGCGGTCGAGCAGACCTTTCAGCGCGGCCGCACCCAGATCGGCGGGGTGCACACCGGCCAGCGCACCGTTGCGCTTGCCGACCGGGGTGCGCACCGCGTCGATCACGTAGGCATCCCGCAGCGGGGCGTACGGACGGCGG
>NZ_BDAU01000062.1 GCF_001612615.1 Nocardia amikacinitolerans NBRC 108937
CCAAGGATCGAATAGCAACCATTTGACTACCGTCGATTTTCAGACGGCTGTGCGCGCGAGGCGCCTCGGAAGAGGGGCGCGGCTACACGGGACTCGGGACCTCCGCGGCTGCGGTCAGTTGAAGACGACCGTGCGGCGGCCGTGCACCAGCACCCGGCCCTCCAAGTGCCAGCGCAGTCCGCGGGCCAGGACCACGCGTTCGATGTCGCGACCCTGGCGCACCATGTCGCGGACTTCGTCGGCGTGATCGATGCGGATCACGTCCTGCTCGATGATGGGGCCCGCGTCCAGTTCGGCGGTCACGTAGTGGCAGGTGGCGCCGATCAGCTTGACGCCGCGGGCGAACGCCTGGTGGTACGGGCGGGCGCCGACGAACGAGGGCAGGAAGCTGTGGTGGATGTTGATCGCCCGGCCCGCCCAGTGCTCGCAGAGTTCGGGCGGCAGCACCTGCATGAAGCGGGCGAGCACCACCGCGTGCGGGTCGTGCGCGTCGACCAGGTTGCGCACCTCTTCGAAGGCGGGGCCGCGTTCGGCAGGGTCCTTGGGGAACGGGACGTGATGGAACTTCACGCCGTGCGCCTCGGTCATCCCGGCCAGGTCCGGGTGGTTGCCGATCACGGCCTCGATGGTCGCGGGCAGTTCGCCTGAGGCGGCGCGGCCGAGCAGGTCGTGCAGGCAGTGGCCGTCCTTGCTGACCAGCAGCACCGCGCGGCGGCGCTCGCCGGTGTCGTGCAGCTGCCACTCCGCCGTGCCGAGTCGGGTGGCGACCTCGGTGAAGCGCTCGCGCAGTTCCGCGATGCCGAAGGGCACCGTCGAGGCCTTGATCGCCTGCCGGGTGAAGAACCAGCCCGTTTCGGTGTCCGAGTGGTAACCGGCCTCCACGATCGAGCCGCCGAAGTCGGCGATGAACGAGGTGATCCCCGCGATGATGCCGGGTCGGTCCTGGCAGCCCAGCGTCAACACGAAACGGCGATCGTCCGAGGCGGATGGAGCGGAACTCATCGGCCCATCCTCCCAGGCGACGCTTCGCGCGCTACATGAGGACCGCCCGTTCCGCGGCGTAACTCCTCGGATGCCCACCGTTCGCCCAGCGCACAGCCCACCGCCTCCGCCCACCGCCTCCAACGACCGAAGGTGACCGTCACCCACCCAACCCGACCGAATGTCACCTTCGTCCGGTTCCCGCCCGCAGGCATAGCCCGACCGAGGGTGACATTCGGTCGGTGTGACCGGGTGGCGGTCACCTTCGGTCGGATATGACCAACCGCGCGGGTGCGCGCCGAGACCGGCAGCGATCACAGATCGTAAAACGGTTCGGCGTAATGGAATTCGCCGGTGATCTGGGCTTCGTAGGTGGTGAGCGGGCGGACCTGGAAATGCGAGGACCAGTCCGATTCGTCCGGGGCGATGCCGAGGCGGGCGGCGGGGACGAAACCGAACCTGGGGTAGTAGTCGAGGCTGCCGAGCAGGCCGATGAGCGGTTCGTCGAGCGCGTCTGCGGCGCCGAGCGCGGCGTGCATCAGCGCGGAGCCGACCCCGGTGCCCTGGTGCTCGACGTGCACGCCGAGCGGTCCGAGGCCGAGCGCGGGGAACGGGCCGACGGCGGCGCGGGTCAGGCAGACGTGCCCGATCACGGTGTCGTACTCCACCGCGACCAGCGAGAGGGTGGGAATCCAGCCCGCATCGCTGCGCAGCCGCGCGACGAGATCGACTTCCGGTGGATCGGCGGGTGGCGCGGCGGCGAGTCCGGCCGCAGCGGCCTCGCGGGCGTACAGCGCGCCGAACGCGCTGCGATGCACCGACGCGACGGCGGGGGCGTCCTCGGCGCGTTCGCGACGGATCAGCACGGTGTCGTCTCCTCCCGAACGAGTTGGGCCATCCGCACAACGCTCGTCAGGTGGGTGAGCTTCCCGAAGCCCGCGGATCCACCGACAGTTACGAGTGTGCGGTACGCGTCGCCAGGCACGCAACGGAATTCGCCTCGCGTGTGCCAGACTCTCGAAACATGGCAGATTCCGCGTCGTTGAGCAGGGCCGAAGTGGCCGCCGTCATCGATCACACCTTGCTGGCGCCGGACGCGACGCCCGCCGAGGTCGCCGCGCTGGTCGACGAGGCGCGCGCGCTCGGGGTGTACGCGATCTGCGTCTCGCCGTCCATGCTTCCGGTGCGCGCGCCGGGTCTGGTCGTCGCCACGGTCGCCGGATTCCCTTCGGGCAAACACCATTCGCTGGTGAAGGGCGCCGAGGCGCGGCTCGCGGTGGATCAGGGCGCAGCCGAGGTCGACATGGTCATCGATGTGGGCGCCGCGCTCGACGGCGAATTCAACGCCGTGCTCGCCGATATCGTCACGGTGCGCGAGGCCGTCGGGGATCGCGCGGTGCTCAAGGTCATCATCGAATCCGCCGCGCTGCCGGACGAGGCGATCATCGAGGTGTGCCGCGTCGCCGAGCGCGCGGGCGCCGATTTCGTGAAGACCTCCACCGGATTCCATCCCGCGGGCGGTGCGAGCGTGCACGCGGTGCGGTTGATGGCCGAGACGGTCGGCGGTCGGCTCGGGGTCAAGGCCAGCGGCGGCATCCGCACCGCGGAGGCGGCGGCGGAGTTGATCGCGGCAGGCGCGACACGCCTCGGGCTGTCGAAATCGCGTGCGGTGCTGGAGGGTTTCCCCGCCTGAGCCGCTGCCGCGTCGAAAAGAGCCGGGCCCGAGGCTGTTTCGCATGGGGATCAGCAGCGAACGTCGGCGTTGTTCTCGGCGGCGGGCAGTTCCGTGCGACCACCCGCGAGCTGCGCGACCACGCCGTCGTCGGTCACCTTGATCTCGGTGGCCTTCAGGCCCATGGGGTAGCTCTGCAGGCTCTGGGTCATGATGTCGACGATGCCCTCGACCAGATCGGTCGGCAGGCCGATGCCGAGCAGCTCGGCCGACTTGGTCTGCACTTCGACGGCACCGTTGCGCACCTCGGGGTGCACCTGGAGCTGGGCTAGTCCGCCGAGCACGTCCAGCGTGATCATGCCGGTCGCCGACGACGAGCGGACCCCGCTGACCATGCCGCCGAGCGACTCTTGAATGCCCTCGTCGCTCCAGGTGACGTGCGCGGAGGAGCTGCCGACGACGCCGCCGCCGTTACCGCTGTTCACGCCTTCGAGATCGTTGAACTCGGCGTGCACCACCATGCCGACGGCGGGACCGAACTTGTTGTCCTTGCTGTCCACAGTCACCGAGGAGACCTTCCCGTCCAGCCAGGTGATCAGCATCGGCTTGGCGCCGAAGCCGACATCGATGCGAGATCCCATCTCTTTCTCGAACTGGCTGCTGATGCAACGGGAGACGACGTGGCGCGCGTACGCCTCGCCGCCGGCCAGGACGGCGGCCAGCAACGTGGCGACCACCACCAGGGCGATCACCAGCGTGCGCCTGCTGACGGACAACTTGGTGGGCGGCTTCGTACTCATGCGGAAGATTCTTCCCGACGTTTCTGTGCGGGTTCTGTGGGCGCGTTGAGGGTCTCGAATGTGACATGTGACACAGAATTCGAGCGTAGCCTGGACTGCATGGCTGGCGATGCGGCGGGCCGCGCACCCGAATCCGTCGATCAAGGGTGGCGTGTGCTGCGCAGGCTGGCCGGTCGGCACGCCGGATTCTTCACCACCCGCCAGGTGCTGCGCACGGGATGTGAGGCCAGGGTGCGGGCCGGGCTGGGGGATGGATCGGTGACCAGGGCCGGTGTCGGGATGCTGCGGCTGACCGAATGGCCCGATGGACCGCTGGACGAATACGCGATGTGGGCGGCCTGGTTCGACGGCGCCGCCGCGGTCTCGCACCACAGCGCGGCCGAGTTGCACGGCATGGGCCGGTTGCGCCCGCGCTTCCTGCATCTCTCGGTCGGCGCGGGACGCCCGCCGGTGACCCCGCGACTCGTGGTGCTGCGCCGCCCGCTGATCGGCTCGGACGTGGAATCGGCGGGCGCGTTCCTGGTGACCACGCCGGTGCGCACTGTGCTCGATCTGGCCGAGGCCGATATCGGGCAAGTGGCGCTGAACGAGGTGGTCGGCGACGCGGTCGCGATCAACCGCTGCGCGGGTGCGGAAATCCGTTCGGCCAGTGTGCGTCTGCCGCCGCGGGCCGCCGCCAGGGTGCATCGCGCACTCACGGGCCTGTGAGGCGCGCGGTGAGCGCGGTCATCCGTTTCGGCTATGAATTCGAGGTCCGTCCGGTTTTGCCGGGCGCGTAATCGTGGCAGGGTGACTGATCATGGGGTCGGTAGGTGCGGGTAGGTGGGATCTCGTCTTTCCGTCCGGAGCGCCCGATCGGGTCGGCGACATGTTCGCCACCGCCGTGGTCGCCGACGCCGTGCGCCGCTACGACGCCGATCTCGCGCAATGGGTGGAGACCTGCCGCGACTGGTCGCGCCAATACCGCCCGGTGTTCCGCGGGCTGACCGCGCTGGCGGCCAGCTCGCCCGACGCGTCGGTGGGCAGCGCGCGCGAAGGACTGCGCGCGGCGCGGAACCTGCTGCGCTTCGTCACCGGGTACTCGGTGGAACCGTTGCGCGGTGTCGAGATCGGGTCGGTCGCCGCGGACGGGCCTGCGACGGGAACGGCCCAGGGTGCCGGGAAACCCGCACGGCGCCTGGAGGTTCCGTTTCGCGGCGCCGTGCTCGCCGAGGAGACGTTGCAACGCGAGCTGACCGAATGGCGGCAGCGCGGCATCGTGGAGCCGGGTTTCGCTGCCGCGGTGGAGCGGGTGATCGATCATCCGGAGTGGTTGGCGCTGCCCGGGTTTCGGGTCGTCGTCGCGGGCGCGGGCGAGCTGACGCCGTTGCGTCCGCTGCTGCGCTGGGGCGCAGACGTGCTCGCGGTCGCGCGGCCGGGACCCGCCCGGTGGCGCGAATTGGTGGGGGAGGCCGAAGCGGGCGGAGGCGTGCTGCGCTATCCGCTGGTCGACGGGCAGCCGGGCGCCGACATCACCACCCAGTTCCCGGCCCTGGTGCACTGGATTCGAGAACACCTCGGCGGGGACACTTTTCCGGTGTTCGGCGGCTACGTCACGCGGCGCGGACCGGGCGGCGTCCGGCTCGCCGTCGCCCTCGACCTGCTCGCCGCCGATCTGCTCGCCACGCGTCCCGACACCGCGCTGGCCGGAGTCGGATCGCCGACGGACTGCTACGCGGTGCCGGAATCGGTGGTCGCCCAAGCGCATTCGCGGCTACACGGGCGCGGACCGCGCGGCCTCATCCAAGACGCGCTGCGCGTGCTCACCCGGTCCGCGCTCTACCGGCCCAACTACCGGACCCGAGTCACCGACGCCGCGGGCGCGCGCTGGTCGGTCGCCGACGCGCTCTTCCCGCCGCAAGGACCGAATCACGTTCTCGCCCAGCGCATTCTGCGCTGGCGCGCGATCGCCGCACAGGACGCGGGACACACCGTGTCCTACACCGTCGCGCCGCCGACCTGGACCCGCGCTGTGCTGTCCCAGCGCTCGTTGGCCGCCGCGTATCGCAGCGCGCACCGCTTCGGCATGCAGATCTTCGAACCCGACACCGCACGCACACTGCTCGCCGCCAAACTGGTCGCCGACCTCAACGACCCGGCACCGGCCGATCCGAACCCGGAATCCCTCTTCGCGGGCGGCGCCGCACACGGCGGACTCTGGTCCCTGCCGTTCGAACCGCGCTCCATCCTGCCCGTCGCCATCGCCACCGGACATCTACGCGGGCTGCTACACGGCGACGAAAACGGTCGGTGACGAGGCGCGACCGCGCATTGACAACGCCGCATTGCCCCGCACCTAACGCCGTGCGCGTGAGTGTTCAGCGCTGGCGACGTGGGCCGCGCGACGAAGACGTTGAGTGACGGGCGCGACCACCGACTACCCGACCGACAGCCGTAGTCGCGTATCTGCCTTGATGTTCCCGCATCGGAGACCTGGCATGCCGGAGCACGCTGGCGGATGCAGGGCCGCGACGAAGAGGTTCACTGCCGAGGCGCGACCACCGACCACGGCACCGACAGCACACAGTCGCGCATCCGTCGTCGGTACTCCCGCACCGGAAACCCTTGCGCACGAAGCTGTTCCGCCGCCGCCCGCCACCGGACGCGCGGTCCGAACGGGGCGAGTGGCGCGGCGTGCGAGTACGCGCGGTCGGCGGCGGTGAGCAAGGCGTGGATCGGTTCGCCGGGCACATTCCGGTGGATGAGCGCCTTCGGTAGCCGCTCGGCGATGTCGGAGGGACGTTCGACGGTGAACGGATCCCACGCCAGCGTCAGCGAGCGCGGTCCGGTGCGGTCGAGCAGTACCCAGGCGCAGCGGCGGCCCAGTTCGTCACAGGTGCCGTCGACGAGCAGGCCGTCGGGCGCCATCGCGGAAAGGATGGTCGACCAGGCGTCCGGCACGGCGGACTCGGGATACTGGCGCAGCACGTTGAAGGCGCGCACCAGCACGGGACGCAGACCGGCCAGCTCGAAACCGCCCCTGGCGAAGGTGACGCCGTCGCGACCGGGCACCACCCGATCCGGATCGATCTCCAAGCCGACCATCCGCACGTCCGGCCGCACCCTGCGCAGTCTGTCCGCCAGCTCGAAGGTGGTCCACGGGCTCGCGCCGTAACCGAGGTCGACCACCAGCGGATCGGGCGCCGCCGACAGGCGCGCGGCGACCAGCTCGTCGTGCATCAGCCAACGGTCGCTGCGTCGCAGCCGGTTGACGCCGGTGGTCCCCCTGGTGATCGTGCCGATAGGTCTGCTCAGCTGATCGGGTTTCGCTCTTCCAGCCACTTCACCGTTACCTCGGCCTCGCCGCGGAACAGATCGACGAGGTTCACCAGCATCAACTGCTCGAGGCGCGGACCGACCATCGGGATGAACACCTTCGCTTCCGAGGAGAAGCGCATGGTGCAGCCGGTTTCGGTGGGGAACAGCTTGATGGTGCCGCCCAGGCTGCCTGGCCCGGCCGGAATCGAGGCCGAGAACTTGCCGACGGTCTCCTCGCCGTTGTACGGGCCCCAGCTCTCCTTGCGGGTGATGATCATGTCCTTGCGCATCACGGTCTGCGCGATCTCCGGCAGCATCTCGCGCGGCAGGACGTGGTGCAGCACCACCTCGATACCCGAATCGCTCACCTCGAGGCTGACCACCTCGTTGCCCGGCGTGTACTTCCGCATCTCCTCGACCCGCGCCTCCCAGTACTCACGGGTCGACAGCGCCTCGTACAGCTCCTTGGTGGTGTGCAGCGGGTAGCGGGCGGAGTAGTCCAGTCGGCGTGCCATGTCGGGAAAGGTTACTGGGTGGCGGTCGGCACACGATCCTCAGTGCTGGGACAGCCAGGTGTTGGTGAACTCCTCCTCCGACTGGAGAAGTTCGGTGAGGCGTTCCTGGATGGCGGCTTCGATCTTGCTGCCGAAGAGCGGGACCTTCACTTCGATGCTGCCGTCGAGGGTGGCGGCAGCGGAGGCGTCGTCGCCGCTCAGGGCGATGGTGCCGCGCATGGTGGCGGGGGCGCCCTCGACGCGGACGTCGAAGGTGGCGGTGTCACCGGTCCAGTTCTCGGTGCGCGGGATGATCAGGTCGCCGGGGCGCACGGCGGTGATGGCGGGCGGCAGCTGTTCGGCGGCGATGGCCTGCACCATCTCGACGCGCACCTGGTCGCCCTGGACGATGACCGACTCGAGGCGTGCGTTCGGTCCGCCGACCTCGGCGATGCGGTCCTTCCAGTACTGCTCGTCGGCGAAGGCCGCGCGCACGGCGGCGACCGGGTGGGAATAGCGGGCCGTGAACGCCAAGGGTGTAGCCATGGTTGGACACGCTACCGTCTGGAGCGTGCGAACTTCACGTGTGGTGGCGACCGATCAGGCGCGCGACGTGCTGGCCGACACCGGTGCGCTGGTGCGCGACGAGGTGCGGCTTGCCGAGCTGACCACGCTACGGGTCGGCGGCCCCGCGCTGGTCGCCGAGTGCGTCTCGACGCAGTCCGTGGTGGCGACCGTGCGCGCGCTGGACGCGGCGGGCATCCCGCTGCTGCTGCTCGCGGGCGGCTCGAACCTGCTCATCGGCGACGACGGGTTCGACGGCGTCGTGGTGCGCATCGCGACCGAGGGCGTCGAGATCGGCGCGGACGGCGTCGTCGCGGAGGCGGGCGCGAACTGGGACGCGGTGGTCGCCGCGACCGTGGCGGCCGGCCTCGGTGGTCTCGAATGCCTTTCCGGCATACCGGGTTCCGCGGGCGCGACGCCGGTGCAGAACGTGGGCGCCTACGGCGTCGAGGTGGCCGATCCGCTGCGCAGGGTGCGGCTGCTCGACCGCGCGAGTGGCGAGATCCGCTGGGTGGAGCCCGCCGAACTCGGCTTCGGCTACCGCACCAGCGTGCTCAAGCACCGCGACGACGCGGTCGTGCTCGACGTGGATTTCGCGCTGAACGCGGGCGGGTCGAGCGCACCGCTGCGCTACGGCGAACTGACCAGGGTCCTGGACGCCACCGAGGGCGAGACCAGGCCCGCCGCGGCCGTGCGGGACGCGGTGCTTCGCCTGCGCGCGGGCAAGGGCATGGTGCTCGACGCCGCCGATCACGACACCTGGAGCGCGGGCTCGTTCTTCACCAACCCGGTGGTCCCGCACGCGCGCGTGCCCGAGGTGCGGGCCGCGATCGCGACCCATGTGGGTGACGTCACGATTCCCACCTATCCGGCCGTCGACGGCGTGAAGTTCTCCGCGGGCTGGTTGATCGAACGGGCGGGCTTCGCCAAGGGCTTCCCCGGACCGGACGCCGCCGCCCGGCTCTCCACGAAACACACACTGGCGCTGACGAATCGGGGCGACGCCAGCGCCGCGGACCTGGTCGCGCTCGCCAGGAAGGTGCGCGACGGAGTTGCCGAGCGTTTCGGCATCCGGCTCGAACCCGAGCCCGTCACTGTCGGCGTGACGCTCTGACGGCGAGCACCGTGCGGGCAATCGGACGAAACGGGCGCAGCGCTTCGCGACCGGCGGATCGGGTCGTTCGCCGGGCGTAAATTCGATTCGGTGAGCAAGCGATCCTTCTGCCGACCGGTGGCCGCCGTGTCGGCCGTGCTGCTCGTCGTGATCGCCTTGGTGGCCGGTTGTTCCAGCGACAAGCCCGGCGGTGCGTCCGGTCCGGTGGCCGAAGTGACCATGAGCCCCGGTGACGCCGACGAGAACGTCAACCCTGTCGCGCCCGTCTCCGTGACGGTCGCCGACGGGACCATCGCCCAGGTCGCGCTGACGAACGCGGCGGGCAAGCAGGTGCAGGGCGAGCTCAGCCCCGACAAACGCACCTTCCGCATCACCGAACCACTCGGCTACGACGCCACCTACACGTGGTCGGGCACCGCGGTCGGCGCCGACGGCAAGCCGGTCCCGATCGAGGGCTCGTTCCACACGCTGGCGCCGAAGAGCACCGTCCCGGCGACGGTCAATATCGACGACGGTCAGGAGGTCGGCATCGCCGCGCCGATCATCCTGCAATTCAAGTCCCCGGTGACCGACAAGGCCGAGGTGGAGAAGGCGCTGACCGTCACCACCGATCCGCCCACCGAGGGCGCGTGGGCCTGGTTCCCCGACGACAACGGCGGTTCGCGGGTGCACTGGCGGCCCAAGCAGTACTGGACGCCGGGTACCACCGTGCACGTCGCGGCCGAGCTCTACGGCCTGGATCTGGGCGGCGGCAACTACGGCTACTCCGACCTCACCTCGGACTTCCGCATCGGGCGCAGCCAGATCGTGCAGGCCGACGCGCCGAGCCATCGCATGCGCGTGGTGCGAGACGGTCAGACGATCTTCGATTTCGCGGTGAGCTACGGCCAGGGCAACGAGCCGCGCAACGTGACGCGCTCGGGCATCCACGTGGTCACCGAGAAGTACGAGGATTTCCTGATGTCGAATCCGCCGTACTACACCAACGTTCGGGAACGCTGGGCGGTCCGCATCTCCAACAACGGCGAATTCATCCACGCCAACCCGGAATCCCTGTCGGCGCAAGGCTCGGCGAACGTCACCAACGGCTGCATCAATCTCTCGCCCGCCGCCGCCCAGGCGTACTTCCCGACCGCGCGCTACGGCGACCCGGTCGAGGTCACCGGCACCTCGATCCCGCTGTCCGCCGCCGACGGCGACCTCTACGACTGGACCATCGACTGGGAGACCTGGAAGAAGATGTCGGCGCTGGACGGGTCCTCGTCCCCCGTGGTTTCGGCCACCCCGGTCTCGCCGGGACCGCCGCGCTAGGGCGTCATCCGCTCCCGGCAGTGGTGGGTTGGCCGATCGTGGGTCCGCTTTCGAAGCGTGCCTTTGCCTTCCTCCAGATGTGCGCCGCTCAACGACGGGCCAGCAGCGCCAGTTGTGGACACTCCGGCCTTGCTGCGCCATGCGCCGTGTACTCGAGATGGCGTATGCGCGGTCCTCCACCGGAAAACTGCGGCTCTGCTGTGGTGAATTCCCCGGCGCGCGGCTGTCCACGTGACCCGTCTGGGTCCGCTCGCCCTTTCCTCGCCGGTCTCGCGTCGGCGGACCTGCGCGCTCCTACTGGTGCGAGCTGCCGAGGGTGGGATCGACCCGGTCCAGCTTGGCCAGGGTCTCCGCGTTGTGGGTGGCGCGGGCGTCGGCGCTCTGCTTGGCGAGCAGGTCGCGGATCTCGATGAGCAGTTCGGTCTCGGTGGGCTCGGCGGCCTTGGTGGTGCCGAACCGGTTCTTCAGGGTCTTCATCGGCATGATGAGCACGAAGTAGAGGACCGCGGCGATCATCACGAAGTCGATGAGCGCGGTGACGATCGGGCCGACGGCGATGAAGGTCGCGGGCTTGCTGGACACCAGGTGGAAGCCGAGGCCGAGCTCGTTGGCGCCGCCGAAAACGGCGAGCAACGGGTTGACCACGCCCTTGGTCACCGCGGTCACCACACCCGTGAACGCGGTACCCATCACCACCGCCACGGCGAGATCGATGACATTGCCGCGCATCACGAACTCTTTGAAGCCCTTGAGCATGAGTCGAACAACTCCAATCCGGTGTAGCAAAGTTTCAGAAAAACGATCCGATGCTAACCGTGTCTCCGCAACTCGGCGAATTCACAGCAAACGATCTGCCATGACGCCGGGCTCCCACATACCCACTACACGCGTCACATAGCCACCGCCTATGTGTCGCGTGCGGAAAGTATGTGGCAGTGACCGTTCGGCTCAGGAGCGCCGCGCGAAGCGACCGGGGTCGGCCTGGTCGCGTGGCTTCACGATGATCTGGTCCAGATTGACGTGCGGCGGGCGGGACGCGACGAAGCCGACGATTTCGGCGATATCCGACGCGACCAGCGGATCGATACCCTCGTACACCTTCGCCGCTCGCTCCGCGTCGCCGTCGAAACGCACCAGCGAGAACTCGGTTTCCACCGCGCCGGGCGCGATCTCGGTGAGCCGCACCGGTTTGCCGAGCAGTTCGCCGCGCAGGGTGCGGTGCAGCACGGCTTGGGCGTGCTTCGCCGAGGTGTAAGCGGAGCCGTTGTCGTAGGCGTGGAACGCGGCGACCGAGGTAATGGTGACGATCAGGCCGTCGCCGGAGGCGATCAGCTTGGGCAGCAACGCCTTTGTGACGCGCAGCGTGCCGAGGACGTTGGTCTCCCACATCCACCGCCAGTCGTCGAGGTCGGCTTCGCTCACCGGCGCAAGGCCTTTCGCGCCGCCCGCGTTGTTGACGAGCACGTCGACCGACGGCACCGCGTCGGTGAAGGCCGCGACGGACTCCTCCGAGGTGACGTCGAGTTCCAGTGCGGTGCCGCCGATCTCGTCGGCGAGGGTCTTCAGCCGGTCGAGCCTGCGCGCGCCGACGTACACGTGATAGCCCTGCGCGGCGAGTTCTCGCGCGGTGGCTTCTCCGATGCCGGAACTGGCTCCCGTGACGACGGCGGTGCGATTGCTCATGGGGCGAGTTTAAGTGCGGAGGGTTTGCCGGTGTCGGGCGCTGTCGGGCGGATCACCCCGCGCGGACCGTCGGCGCGCGGCCTTACGCTGGGTGGCATGGCACTTCGGGAAGCGGTCAGCGCGGACGGCACCAGCATCGTCTATCGGGTTGACGGACCCGCCGATGGACGGCCGCTCGTCCTGGTGCACGGCTGGTCGGCCAGCCTGCGCTGCTGGGGCGGCGCGGCCGACGATCTGGCGGGCCGGTTCCGGGTGATCGCGCTGGACCTGCGCGGTCACGGTTACTCCGGCGTCCCGGAGAGCGGCTACGACGATCCCAAGAACTGGGCCGCCGACCTCGCCGCCGTGCTCGCGGCCGAGGGCATCGAGTCCGGCGCGGTGCTGCTGGGCTGGTCCTACGGCGGCATCGTGATCAGCGATTACCTCACTGCGTACGGCACCGGCGCGGTGGCGGGCGTCGTCTTCACCGGTTCGATGGCCAATATCGGACGCGACGTACCCGGCGCGGCGACCGGATCCGCGATGCGGGAGGCCATCCCCGGCGTATTCGAGACGAGCGCAGGCCGCGCCACCAGGGCCTTCGCCGCGTTCGGCAATGCCAACACGGGACCGGGCGAGGACAAGGGCGTGGACGCCCAGCGACTGTTCGGCATCAGCCTCGCCACGCCGCCCGCGGTGCGCAAGGCGCTGTTCTACCGGTCCGTCGACAACACCGAAACCCTTCGCGCCCTGGACATTCCGGTCCTGGTGCTGCACGGTGACGCGGACCCCGTCGTGCCCATCGACAATGGTCGCTACATCGCCGAGAACGCCCCGCGTGCGCGCACCTCGTTCTGGCCGGGCGCGCAGCACGGATTGTTCATCGAGGACCGCCCGCGCTTCGTCGCCGAGGTCGGCGAGTTCATCGACAGCTTGTAGTCCGGGACGCCCGATCGACGCTCCAGGGGAGCCGTCGACCGGCAGGCGCGCAGCCGCACATACATTCGAATCGCAGGTCAGCGAGGTTCGTGAGCGCTCTCACTTTCGCTGTGTGATGACGCTCACTTGCCCGGTAGGCGGCGTCGGCGGCGGATATCCACCGTGCACTATGGATGGTGTGAGTCAACGTGTGGACCTACGGCCGAACCGGATCGCCGTGCTGTCGGTGCACACCTCACCACTCGCCCAACCGGGCACCGGCGACGCGGGCGGCATGAACGTCTACGTGCTGCAAACGGCTCTCCAACTGGCACGACGCGGGACCGAAGTCGAGATCTTCACCCGCGCCACCTCGTCGAACGTCCCTCCGGTCGAGGAGGCGGCGCCCGGGGTGCTGGTGCGCAACGTCGTCGCGGGGCCGTTCGAGGGACTCGACAAGCACGACCTCCCCACCCAGCTGTGCCCGTTCACCGCGGAGGTGCTGCGCCAAGAGGCGCGCCACCAGCCGGGCCACTACGACCTGGTGCACTCGCACTACTGGCTGTCCGGACAGGTCGGCTGGCTGGCCAGGGATCGCTGGCGGGTGCCGCTGATCCACACCGCGCACACCCTGGCCGCGGTGAAGAACGCCGCGTTGGCCGATGGCGACTGCCCCGAGCCCGTCACCCGCGAGATCGGTGAGAAGCAGGTCATCGCGGAGGCCGACCGGATGGTCGCCAACACCGCGGAGGAGGCGCGTCAGCTCGTCGAGCTCTACGGCGCCGACGCCGAGCGCATCGATGTGGTGCCGCCGGGCGCCGACCTGGCCCGCTACCGTCCCGGCGACAAGGCCGCGGCCCGCGCCGAGCTCGGACTCGCCGCCAGCGAGCGGATCGTCGCTTTCGTCGGCCGCATCCAACCGCTCAAGGCGCCCGACGTGCTCGTCCGCGCCGCCGCCGAATTGCTGCGTGCCGATCCGGACCGCAACCTGCGGGTGCTCATCGTCGGCGGTGCGTCCGGCAGTGGACTGAAGCGCCCCGACGCGCTGATCGAGCTCGCGTCCGAACTCGGCATCACCGACCGCGTGACGTTCTTGCCGCCGCAGCCGCCGGACCGTCTCGTGCAGGTCTACCGCGCCGCGGACCTGGTCGCGGTGCCCAGCTACAACGAATCCTTCGGCTTGGTCGCCATCGAGGCGCAGGCCAGCGGCACCCCGGTCCTCGCCGCCGACGTCGGCGGACTCGGAACCGCCGTACGGCACGGCGAGACCGGATTGCTCGTCGCGGGTCACCGCACCCCGGACTGGGCCGCCGCGCTCGGCACGCTGCTCGACGCGCCGGGGCGGCTGGCGGAGATGCGCGATCGCGCGGTCGCGCACGCCACGAACTTCTCCTGGGAGCACACCGCCGACGGGCTGCTCGCCAGCTACGCCGCGGCATTGGCCGGCTTCCCCGAGACCGAACTCGGCGGCGGTCTGCAGGCGGCGGGCGCGGAACGCACTAACCTGTCCGGTGCCACGCTCCTCGGCGAGGGCGGGCAGGCCAGATCGCGGGCGCTGTGGCGGCGCCGGATGGGAGTGCACCGATGACGAATATCCAGGCGACCGCGCAGCTGATCGACGAGACTCTGCGTGATCGGGAGATCGAGTACACCCGACCTGGCGAGGACGTCTTCGTCGTCGTGCTGCCCGGTGAGCGCAAGTTGAAGACGACGCTCATGCTCACCGTCGGCAAACACGGCGTGCGCATCGAATCCTTCGTCTGCCGCAAGCCAGACGAGAACTTCGAGGGCGTCTACAAGTTCCTGCTCCGCCGCAACCGCCGCCTCTACGGCGTGGCCTACACGCTGGACCGGGTCGGTGACATCTACCTCGTCGGCCGCATCGCCACGCACGCCGTCACCGAGGACGAGCTCGACCGCGTCTTCGGCCAGGTGCTGGAGGCGGTGGACGCCGACTTCAACACCCTGCTGGAACTCGGCTTCGCGGAATCCATTCGGAAGGAATGGAAGTGGCGGGTCTCGCGCGGGGAGTCGTTGAAGAACCTGCTCCCGTTCGAGCACCTGGTCGAATCCTCCGAGAACTCCTGAGGGTCGCGCTCGGGTTGGTGGTGCTCGGCTGCCGCCGAACAACTACCGTTGGCGACCGCACAGCAAGATCATTCGGCACCGGACCGTCGCGCGAAAGCGGCGGTCCGGTGGCGTTGGGAAGTGGGGGTTTCAGATGACCGTTCTCGCTCTGGACATCGGCGCGACCAAGATCGCGGTCGGTTTGGTGGGGGCCGACGGAATGACGCACGAGGTCGGCCGCATTCAGGTGCCGCCGACCGGCGTGTGGGAGGCGGTGCGCGGGCTGCTGCTCGCCGCGGCCAACGGATCCGAGGTCGACCTGGTCGGCATCGGCTCGTGCGGTCCGGTGGACGCGCCCGCGGGGATCACCACCCCGCTCAACATCCCGGAGTGGCGCGACGGGTTCGCGCTGGTGCCCGCGGTGCAGGAACTGTTCCCCGGCGCCACGGTGCGTTTCGCCATCGACGGTGTGTGCCTGGCGCTGGCCGAGCGGCATTTCGGCGCGGCGCGGGAGACGCCGGACGCGCTGGCCATGACGGTGTCCTCGGGGATCGGCGGCGGCGTCATCGTCGGCGGCATGGTCGCGGTCGGGCACACCGGCAACGCGGGGCACATCGGTCACATGATCGTGCCCGGGTCGACCGATCCGTGCGCGTGCGGCGGTGTCGGTTGCGTGGAGGCGGTGGCCAGCGGTCCGTCCTCGGTGCGGTGGGCGCGCGAGCGCGGCTGGCACGGAACAACCGGCATCGAGCTTGCCGCCGACGCCGAAGCGGGCGACCGGGTCGCCAAGGCGGCGTTGCGGCGCGCGGGAATCGCGCTGGGCCAGGTGATCTCGTCGGCGGCCGCGCTGCTCGACGTGGATCTGGTGGTGATCGGCGGCGGCTTCGCGCAGTCCGGTGAGCCGCTGTGGCGACCGTTACAGGAGGCCCTCGGCGCGCACGCCCGCATCGACTTCCTGCGCGACCTGCACGTCGTCCCTTCGGAATTGGGCGATCAGGCCACCCTGGTCGGCGCCGGACTGCTCACCGCGTTCGCTCCGGCATCCTGACCAGGGCTCCAACGTGCGGTCCTCGCGTGGCAGGATGGCCGTCATGACGTACACCCTCGTGTTGCTGCGCCACGGCGAGAGCGAATGGAATGCCCTGAATCTGTTCACCGGCTGGGTGGACGTGCACCTGACCGACAAGGGCATCGCCGAGGGTAAGCGCGCGGGCGAGCTGCTCGCCGAGCACGGCATCCTGCCCGACATCGTCTACACCTCGCTGCTCCGCCGGGCCATCTCCACCGCGAACATCGCGCTGGACGCGGCCGACCGGCACTGGATCCCGGTGATCCGCGACTGGCGGCTCAACGAACGCCACTACGGCGAGTTGCAGGGCAAGAACAAGGCGCAGATCCGCGACAAGTACGGAGACGAGCAGTTCATGCTGTGGCGGCGCAGCTACGACACCCCGCCGCCGCCGATCGACCCGGCCAACGAGTACAGCCAGGAAGGCGACGCGCGGTACGCGGGCATCGAGGTGCCCAAGACCGAGTGCCTGCTCGACGTGGTGAACCGGATGGTCCCGTACTGGGAGTCGACCATCTCCAAGGAGCTGCTCACCGGCAAGACCGTGCTGGTCGCCGCGCACGGCAACTCGCTGCGCGCGCTGGTCAAGCACCTGGACAACATCTCCGACGACGACATCGCCGGCCTGAACATCCCGACCGGCATCCCGCTGCGCTACGAACTGGACGAGAACCTGCGCCCGGTGCGTCCGCGCGAGTACCTGGACCCGGAGGCGGCCGCCGCGGGAGCGGCCGCGGTCGCGAGCCAGGGCGGCAAGTAGTACGTAATTCGATGCGCCGCGGTCGTCAGTCGGCTGCGGCGCATCGTCTTTTCGCGCGAGCGCCCGGACTTCACCGCGCGGCGTCGACCCGCGCCAGGGTGCTGAGCAGCAACTGGACAATGCGCCGCGGTCGTTGATCGGCTGCGGCGCATCGTCGTTTCGGCGGGGCGGGTCGATTCGACCTGACCGGCCGCCGCGCCGCGGTCATCGGCACCGGAGCCACCGCCGTCCAGCTGGTAGGCCCGAGGTGGCCGAGAAGGCCGTGGTGCTGACCGTCTCCAGCGCACCTCGATTCGGCGGTCGGCGGCCACATCGTCATAAGCCCCGGGGCGTCCGCGGCCGACATCGGCCCGCAGCCCGTTCGGGCTGCCGCACCGGAGTCGCTTGCCGACCGAAGGTGACTTCAAGTCCGTCTGACCGGGTGGGGGACACCTTCGGTCGGGGTGTTCCCTGCTGTCGGGCTGCGAGCCGTAGGCCGCCGGGGCCCGGCTTGTCGAGCCCTCGAACCGTCGGGCCGTGACCGACGACGCACAGCGGCCCGGTCGCCTGGGCGGACGGCGGTCCAATCGACTCGACAACCCAGACCGTCCGACCACTCGCACCTCCCGCGTGCAGACATCGCCAGTGCCAAGAAACCGCCGGCGCGACCCGGCGGCCGGATCTCGCCGAGAATCAGCCGCGTTTCGGCCTGCGATCCGGCGTGTACATCCGCGATAGTCCAGCCAATGCGGTAAATCTTTATTCTGGCGCGTGAATCTCGCAAAGCCCCCATATTCAGCTGCTATTGCGAGTCTTCGTGCTTATGTGAATGGCGATTCCGGGCAATCTGTGTGGTACCGGGAGTTCTTACCGACTGGTCAGTTGTGTATGCTTCCGGACGTTCGACAGTCCGAGAGGTGGATCACGTCCGATGAAGCACGCGTTTCGAGCCACAGTCGCGGCGCTCGCCGCCGCGGTGCTCGTTCCATTCCTCAGCACCGGAGCGACCGCCGCACCCGTCGCAACGGGCCCCGACGGCGGCGCGGCGGGAGCGGCGTGGACTGCCACCGAGGACGGCGTCCAGCAGTACCCGAACGTGCACATCGAGTGGGATGTGCCGATCACCATGAGCGACGGCACGGTGCTGAAGGGCAACGTCTACCGGCCCGCCGACGCCTCCGGCCGCCCGATCGACGCGCCGACGCCGACGATCGTCAACCTGACGCCCTACACCAAGCTGGTGTCGAACCTCGCCGATCACGCGCAGTCCATTCCGGCGCTGTCCGACGCACTGCTGAATCTGTTCCGTCAGATCGATTTCAGTGGCACCCCGCTCTCCGGCGTCACCGATCTCACCAAGGCCTTCGGCGGCGGCGAGCTGCGCAACTTCACCGTGGACCGCCAGCTGATCAAGAGCGGGTACTCGCAGGTCGTCGTCGACGTGCGCGGCACCGGCTTCTCGCAGGGCGAATGGGACATGCTCCGCGCCCGCGAGCAGCAGGACACCCTCGAGGTGATCGACTGGGCTTCGCGTCAGCCGTGGTCGGACGGCAAGATCGGCATGAACGGCATCTCCTACTCGGGCATCAACCAGGTGCAGGCCGCGTCCAAGCAGCCGCCCGCGCTGAAGGCGATCTTCCCGGTCGTGCCGGGCAGCGACCTGGTCAACGACGTGCTCGCACCCGGCGGCGGCTTCGGCTTCAACTTCATCCCGCTGTGGCTCACCGCGATCAACACCCTCAAGTGGGTGCCGGACGTGCAGTCCATCGTGAACGGCAAGTTCGACTGGGAGTGGCTCGGCGATCGCGCCGCGTCCCCGCTCACCTTCATGGACGTGTTCCTGAACGCTTACACCGCAACGCGTTTCGAGGACGCCGACCCGCGTCTGCTCGACCTGCTCAGCCACAGCAGCCCCGAACGAAGCGACTACCTCAGCGATCCCACCCAGATCCGGGTGCCGACCTTCGTCGTCGGCGGCTGGCACGATCTGTTCACCTACTCGGAATCCAAGATCTACAACCAGATTCCGCTGCCTGCGGGCCAGAAGCAGCTGCTGATGGGCAACACCTACCACGTGAACTCCGGCAACGAGTACGGCAAGCCCGGTCTACCGCCGCGGCTCGACGTCCTGCAGCGCGCGTGGTTCGACAAGTGGCTCAAGGGAATCGACAACGGCGTCGACAGCTACGGCCCGGTCACCCTGCGCCAGCAGGGCGGCGGTTGGGTCACCCAGAACGGCTTCGGTGCTTCGGCCGTCGGCGAGGCGGCCGCGCAGCACCGCCGCATGTACCTGTCCGCGGCGCCGAGCGGTACCGCGCAGAGTGTCTACGACGGCTCGCTCACCGCCGAAGCGAACGCCGACGCCGCCCGGCTGACCGTCGCGCCCGGCCTGACCACCCTGTGCTCCAACGATGCCGCGCAGGGCACCGCGGGCGTGCTGTCGATCATCGACGGTTGCGCCAAGGACTCGCGCGTCGCCGAGCTGAACGCGCTCACCTTCACCAGTGCGCCGGTGGCCGAGGCGACCACCATCTCCGGCCCGATCGCGGTGCGGCTCAACACCGTTCAGGACGCGGCCGACGGCTACTGGACGGTGACCGTCAACGACGTCGCGCCCGACGGCCAGTCGACCGTGCTCACCTCCGGTCAGCTGATGGCCTCGCTGCGCGAGATCGACGAGGCGAACAGCAGCCGTTCCGCCAACGGTGACTACACCGACCCGCGCCCGTACACCTCGATCGAGAAGCGGCAGCCGACGGTGCCCGGCGAGGCAACCACGCTGGACATCACGCTGAGCGCCACCGAGGCGATCCTGCAGCCCGGCCACCGCCTGCGGGTGGACGTGTTCGCGAGCAACTTCCCGAAGGGACTGCCCGTCCTGCCGATGCTGCTCGACACGGAACTGAAGCCCCAGCACATCCAGCTCGACCCAGCGCGCCCGAGCTTCGTCAACATCCCGGTCCGCGGCAACCACGGCTGGTGAACCCCACCGCCGCAGGGCGGTCGTCCCACACACCCCGTGCACTCCTCACATAGCCACCGCCTATGTGAGGAGTGCAATCCCTGTGTGGGACGACCACGCAACTTCACGCACGATCTCGCCCGCTGTGTGGGCGGGGGCGCAACCACAGCTAGATGACCACGGTGGAAGTCGTGCCCGGGCTCGACGGCTGCGGGAGGTAAGTCGGGCCCGGAGCCCGAGCACCGTTGGAGGCAAACCTGGGCCAGCCGCGCATGTGCTACAGGGTTTGCCCCGGAACCACGCCTACCAGCCCGTTCAACCGGACGACTCCTCTCAATCCCGCGCAGCGAACGCCCCGGACAGCGGTGGCAACATGGCGCGAGCGTCGTACCCGCCGAACCAGAGGCCGACCGCCAACGCCGAAGCCGCCTCCAAGTACCGCGCCCGATGCAAGCCGCCCGCGAAGAACGGGCGCAACTTCAAATCCTCGGCCAATCCCGCGACGAGGCGTAGAGCATCCGGATCGTCGCCGCAAAGTGGCACCGACAACGGCACGCCCTCGAACTCGCGCGCCTCGGCCGCCCACACTTCGGCCGCGCACAGGTTGAACCCCTTCACCACCCGTGCACCAGGAACCGTCGCGGCAATCCGCTCGGCCACCGCGTCCTCGCCGAGCACGAAGTTGTCCGTCCCATCGGAGGCCGCATCGGGCTCGAACGCGTTGGTGCAGTCGACGAGCACGCGCCCATCGAGCCCAGGCGTTGCCCGCAAGACGCCGTCCAACGCCGCGACTGGCACCGCCAGCAACACCACGTCACCGAACCCGGCCGCCTCCTCGATGCTCCCGCCCCGCGCGCCGTACCCGACGGCAGCGGCCACTTCGGCCGCCGCCGCACCTCGCCGCGCGCCGAAGCAGACCTCGTTCCCCGCAGCGGCCCACCCACCGCCCAACGCCCGCGCCATCGCGCCCGCACCGATGATCCCGATCCGCATGTCCAACTCCTCACTGTCGAATGTGCTTCCGACGGTAGGGATTTCGATAGGCACCTCCGGGTGCCCAACGCCGATGCCATGCTGAACCCATGACCGCCGCCCCCGCCGAAACCGCCCGCCCCTCGGCAAACACCGGCTCACCGCCCCGCGGTCCTCTCCCACCCCACCCGCCCGCGCCGGTGCCGCCCCACTCGGCCGCGCCCGCGCCGCTCCACCCATCGCACGGCTCGCGACTAGCCTCGACCCAGGGC
>NZ_BDAU01000063.1 GCF_001612615.1 Nocardia amikacinitolerans NBRC 108937
TTGAACCGTCGACTTATCTGGTTGCAGCGGCTCGTGGTCGGGATCAGCTACCCCGTAACGTGCCGCAGGAGACCGGGCGGGCTGACTCGTGAACCGTCTGTCGCCCTTGCGGTTGACTTGCCCGTGATGTGTCGTCCCGTCCGGTCTCCGTTCACGGTCTGACTCGACAGAGGTATGACGACAAGCTGCTGTGAGAGGTTCTTGAAGTCGACATGTCGGCCGTGGATTCCCCATCCGACAAGACGACGAGGAACCGAACCTGATGATGCTGATCGGCGTCGATCCGCACAAGTCCACCCACACCGCCACAGCTGTTGATCCGGCGACGAATGCCGATTGCGGATCGGTGCGTATCGAGGCGAGTTATGCCGGATATCGCAAGCTGCTGGCGTGGGCACGGCAGTGGGCCGAACGCAGTTGGGCGGTGGAGAACGCCGAGGGCCTGGGCCATCACCTGGCGATGTGGCTGGTCGCGATGGACGAGGTCGTCGTGGATGTGGCGCCGGCCGCGACGGCGCGGGTGCGGCAGCTCTCCCGCGGTGGACGACGCAAGAACGACCGCATCGACGCCGCAGCGGCGGCGAGTGTCGCGGCGCTGCAGGGCGATGCCCGACCGGTTCATGCCGAAACCCATGCCAATGCTCTCGGACTACTCGATGAACGGCGAAAGAACCTGTCCACCAACAGGACTCGATCAGTCAACCAGCTGCACGCCCTGTTGCGCGAGTTATTGCCTGGCGGTGTGCTCACGGATTTGACCGCACCGAAAGCCGCGATGGTCCTGCGCGGTTTGCGTCCGGTCACCGCCACCGATCGAGTCCGCAAATCCCTGGCAAGGGATCTGGTTGCCGACATCAAACGCTACGACGCCCAGCTCGCCGAGAACGCCGCGGCGATGGACGAACTACTGGACGCGCACGGCACCACGCTGCGCGAAATTCCTGGGATCGGGCCGGTGATGGCTGCCCGACTCATCGGCCGCACCCGCCGCGCCACCCGCTTCGCAACCGCGCCCGCCTACGCCAACTACACCGGCACCGCGCCTGTCGAAATCGCAAGCGCAGACTCGACTCGTCATCGGCTGTCACGTTATGGCGACCGAGAACTGAACTCCGCCTTACACACCATCGCGATGATCCAAATCCGCATGCGTGGCAGCGCTGGGCGCATCTACTACGACAAGAAGGTCGCCGAGGGCAAGTCACCGAAAGAGGCGAAACGCTGCCTCAAACGGCGCCTGGCCGGCCTGTGCTGGCGAACCATGATCCGAGACGAAAGACGCACCGTCGCAACCTCACTTGCCAACTCTGCCGAAGCGGCTTGACAAATACAGAGGTATCACGGGTAAGGGACCGGCTTCGGTGTCAGACCAGCGCCGGTCGGCGTGGTGGTTGTTGAGAGTAGTACGCGGCTTCGTATTCGGCGGGGGTCTGGTAGTCGAGCCGGGAATGCAGACGGGCGTTGTTGTACCAGTCGCACCACTCCATGAGCGCGAACTCGACCTCGGTGAGTGTCTTGAACGGGCCGTGCCGGTTGACGACCTCGGTTTCGAACAGACCGATGATCGATTCGGCGAGGGCGCTGTCATAGGCAACGCCAACCGAACCTATCGATGCCGAGAGCCCTTGCAGTGCAAGTGATTCAATGAATTTCACTGATGCGTATTGGCCGTATTCAACTGATCGTCGCAACACCCTGATGTCGGAGGTGTCTGTGGTCGGGAAGCGGCAGTTGGCGGTTCGTGAGTTTCGGGGGCAGATGTCGTCCCCGGGGCGGCCGTCGGTGGCGTGGCGTGAGGATCGAGTCCGGTTCTGGGCGGCGATCGCGCGTGGGGTGATGACCGAGGATGCGGCGGTGGAGGCTGGGGTGTCCTCGCCGGTGGGTTTCCGGTGGTTCCGGCATGCTGGCGGCGTGAATCCTCGCCTACCTCAAACTGTTTCGGGCCGCTATCTGTCTGCGATCGAGCGGGAGGACATCGCGTTGTTACGTGCCCGAGGCGAGGGAGTCCGTGAGATCGCTCGCCGGCTCGGTCGTAGTCCGTCGACGATCTCGCGCGAGTTGCGTCGCAACGCCTCGACTCGTTCGTACTGGCTGGACTACCGGGCATCGACTGCGCAGTGGCATGCCGAACGCCGAGCCAGGCGTCCGAAGATCGCCAAGCTGGTCGGCAACGATCGGTTGCGTGAATATGTGCAGGACAAGCTTTCCAGGGTCATTCGGTCCGCAGACGGACGTGTCGTGGCTGGTCCGGTCGGTCCGGAGTGGAAAGGACGCAACAAGCCCCACCGGGGTGATCGAGCATGGGTGAGTGCATGGAGTCCTGAACAGATCTCGAACCGACTGAAGGTCCAATTCCCTGACGACGAATCGATGCGCTTGAGCCACGAGGCGATCTACCAGGCTTTATACGTCGAATCTCGCGGTGGGCTGGAACGTTCGCTCGTCGGATGCCTGCGCCGGGGCCGCGCGCTGCGAGTGCCGCGGGCACGCGCCGGACAGAAGGCGTGGGCGCATGTCACCACCGAAACATTGATCGCCAACCGGCCCGAAGAGGTCAACGAGCGGGCGGTGGCCGGTCATTGAGAAGGAGACTTGGAGCGCCACGAGGCGCCATGTAACCGAGTGGAGGTGGAAGACCTGCACCTTTGTGCTGTCGCAGCAGCATAACGAAGCTGGGGGCAGTCCGAACTGACCGCGCTCGCTGATGCGACCGCGAATCTGGATTTGGGCTGTGTCGGTGGTTCCTCGATCATGCGGGTGCATCAACACGGCGCGAACATATCCTGTGGCAACGACACGACGCGCGGCCCGGAGAGCGAGCTATGAGCCGACCGATCACGCGATCGGCCGGTCCCCGGGCGGGCTCACGACGAAAGCGCCCCTGTCCGTCGCTTGCACCCCTCGTCGCCCTACTGCGCAGGCAAATCGGACGTAGGCAACAAAGCCTGGCAGCTCCTACAAAATACCGGTTAGGCACTGCGCTCTCGGGCATCCGACCCACTGAGTTGCTCCACCCGAGCCTTAAGATCTCGAACGCGCGGACGTATGAACATCGCAATCACGGCGCGTTCGATCGGCCCTCGAACAACAATTTTGAGGATCCCTTCGAGAATTGCATCGAGCGCAAACGTAGCTGCGGTTCGCCCATCGGCCAGTGCCGCGAGCTCAAATTTACCTGTCAAGACTTTCATTCCCCCTTTCGTCTGACGCCAGCTCACCCGTGTCGGCTGTTCGTACGAGAAGACCGCATGACCCTTGAAAGTCTTACCGACTGCGTGTGCCTCCATATCACACAACGTTGCGCGCCCACAGCTGTCACGTTCAAGTGCCGTAACCGATGTCAGGCGCGCTTGCCATTCAGGGACCGACTCGACATCAGCGATTACGTTCCACACGCAATCGATCGGCGCGTTGATCTCGACAGTTGCAGCGAATCGTTTCAATGTCATAGGTTCACTCCAGAGTATTCGGATTCCGTTGGGCACATGCCGCATCGCTGAAAATAGGACACGACCGTCGGTGTCGCCGACCATTTCTTTACGGGAGACGCCGACGGTCGGTCATATCGCGGGGCATACACGGACCCACGCGGATGGGATGCGCTGGTCGAGAGGCAACACTAGGGATAAACCCCAGTCATTTGCAATATCGCCCAGCATACGCCCCTTGGCATGCCAGATAGAGGTATCCGCGGGCTCGAACAGCCCCTTCATAGCAAGACAGACACTTTCCGCGTACTGCATGAACAGTGTTTACGGCTTAGGGCGCGTCGCTCGAAAGATGACCATTCCGCCAGAGCACTCAATTTCATCTATCGTCAGGCCGGCGTCCCCTAGCCACCGACGGAGATCCTCGAGGGTTCCGGACGGGCCGAACCCACCAGTCAGACGCGCGAATGCCGACCACGTGTCCGTGCGCCACGACTGGCCACGCGCCGCAAAATTACCGACGAGCCTGCCACCTGGCTTCAGGCAGCGAGCCAGCTCAGCGATCGCGACGGGTGGATGCGGAAAGCAGTGCAGTCCGTTGAACGTTACGCAGAGATCGAACTCGGCGTTACCAAATGGCAGGTTCTCGACGTCACCTTCAACGAACTCAATCGACAGGCCAGCCTCGCGCGCTATGCGCCTAGCGCCGTCCATCATAATCGGGGAAATATCGCAGGCCACATACCGGACCTGCTGTTCCGGCCGCAACCGTTTTAGTGTGACACCGCCGCCACAAGGCACGTCGAGGATCTGCGATCCATCGGGCATCTCGGCAACCACGTCCATGGCGCGATAGATCACATTGACATCGGTCTCAAAGATCAGCTGGCCAGCGCGGGCGGCGGCTTCTTCGTTATCAACGGTTCGAGCATAGGCACGACCCATTGTTTTAGCCATGAATTCGTCTCGGACTGCTTTGACATTGAGCATGCGACTTAAGTTAGCCCTGGCCTCTAAACTTCGTCTAAGTTCAGGCCTGTAGGTCTGACAGCTGGCGAGCCGACGCATGAACCAGCCGTTGCTGGGCTCGAGGCCGGCCTGGCAGGCTGCGACCCCTCCCTGACAGGATCCCTCTCCGGTACGGCATCGCTGACAAGAGCTGACTTGACCGGCCAGCGCATACTGTGAGCTGCTTTGTAGACGAATATGCATGCGTCCTCGACGCAACCCGACTATGGGCGCACCGAACCATTTGCCGAGTTGCGGTGCCACCTAGCCTATGCGCACAGCAGGCTTTGCTCACTTCCTCCGTGAGGCGCGGCGCAACAGTGCGCGCCTTTCCCGGTCTCGGCACCAGCGCCAGCACACCGCATGGGTTGATCGTGCATACACCGATCCGCCGACTCGTTCGATCCACCTCACACAGCACGTAGTTCGATGTACCCACGTTTCAAACGGCTCGCGAGTGCTCTCATCACGACACGCCGCGACCCTGCTTGATCACGATGCGCCCCATGCCTGACCACCGACCAGGCTCGTTGGAAGATCGCCACCTCGAGGTCTTTTGGTAACGGCATCGCCGCCAGACAGGCCAACCATCGCCCACCATATGGCAGGGTGAGACTGGAACTTGCGATACGATCGGCCCTTGCCATCGACGTTGCCCGATGTCAAGACAACGGTTTTCCGGTCTCGCTCCCTCGAATCCGCTTGCGTAAGAGAGGATTTGTTCGACTCAAACAAGAACTAGACCGAAGCTTCATCCACAGTCGACATCTGCAGATCTGCGACGGATCGTGTTGCCTAGAGGCGGACCGGAACGTGTTGCCGCGTGGCGGCGCGGCGTCGATCCATCGACAGACTACGATGAAACCGGATGAAAGGAACCATGTGCCTTCGCCCACCAGCCGGGAAGAGATCATCGCCGAACTTGCGGGCATCGCCGAAGAGGGAACCGGCGCTGAACCCTCCGACGTAACCATGTTGAGGTCGGTCGTTGACCCCCTGGACACGGACCCGCTGTCCCTCGTCGAGATCGCCGTTCAAACCAGGAGGGGAATCCGCGTCAAGATCCCCGACAAGGATCTCACGATCTCGCGTATCGTCCACAACGGAGTCAACTACCGAAGGCTGGCCTTGGAGAACACAGAGCTAGCTGACCAGCTCAAAGCGAAGTTCGAAGCCGCTACTCCCGATGCGAAAGACCAGTGATCCTACCGTGAACATTGCTTCCATCAAAAATGGAAACTTCCCGAGTGTGGTCGTTACGGCAGTCGCCGCGACCACGTCGATCGCGGGAGATATCGACGCCACGTGGAAGGGCCTACTCAACGGCGCGAGCGGTATTGACGTGCTCGATGAGCCGTTCGTCGACGAGTTCGATTTGCCTGTCCGCGTCGGTGGCCAGTTGAAGGTGAAGCCCGAGTCCCTGCTGACACGTGTTGAAATGCGCCGACTGGCCTACATCGAGCGGATGGCTACCGTGCTCGGCCGAGAGGTCTGGAAGAACGCAGGCAGCCCCGACGTCGATAAGGAGCGCCTCGCAGTCGCAATCGGCACTGGCATCGGCGGCGTCGACGCCATCATTGACACTCGAGAAGCACTGAAGGACGGCGGCTACCGCAAGGT
Organism: Nocardia amikacinitolerans NBRC 108937; assembly: GCF_001612615.1. Taxonomy (GTDB): domain Bacteria; phylum Actinomycetota; class Actinomycetes; order Mycobacteriales; family Mycobacteriaceae; genus Nocardia; species Nocardia amikacinitolerans. The sequence goes on from NZ_BDAU01000063.1 coordinate 6,057, forward strand.
GTCGCCGCTCGCCGTGCAGATGATCATGCCCAATGGACCGTCAGCTGTAGTCGGGCTGGAGTTGGGCGCGCGCGCTGGAGTCGTTACTCCGGTGTCGGCATGCTCGTCCGGCTCGGAAGCCATCGCTAAGGCATGGCAAATGATCGTGTGGGGTGACGCGGACATCGTCGTAGCTGGCGGGGTCGAGGGACAGATCACTGCGGTACCGATCGCTGCGTTCTCGATGATGCGCGCGATGAGCACCCGCAACGACGATCCGAAAGCCGCGTCGCGTCCGTTCGACAAGGACCGGGACGGTTTCGTGTTCGGCGAAGCAGGGGCCCTCATGGTCCTCGAAACCGAGGAACACGCAAAGGCGCGCGGTGCCACGATCCTTGCTCGATTGCTCGGAGTTGGCATCACATCTGATGGTTTTCACCTCGTTGCACCGGATCCGGAGGGTGCCGGTGCGGCGCGCGCGATGGCTCGGGCCATAGAGACAGCCGGATTGACCAGCGCCGATATCACCCACGTCAATGCGCATGCGACGGCCACGCCGATCGGCGACATCGCGGAAGCTAGGGCGATTCGTACAGCGGTCGGCAACCATCCATCGGTGTATGCACCGAAGTCCGCGCTGGGACATTCAATCGGTGCGGTTGGCGCTCTCGAATCCGTTCTGACAGTACTCAGCATCCGCGATGAAATGATTCCGCCGACACTGAACCTTGAGCACCAGGACCCCCAAGTCGACCTCGACATCGTCAAGGGTGAACCCCGCCGCGGTCGCATTGACTACGCCATTAACAACTCGTTCGGATTCGGTGGTCACAACGTCGCTCTCACCTTTGGACAGGCCTAATTTTCTTGTGTCCGACGAGGCGAAGGTCGCGTCCTTGGTGGGGTTCCTCGCCTAGCTCGCGAGCGCAACTGATCCACCCGACCTCGATCGGCTGCAGAGAATCTTAATTCAGTCCGGAGAGAGGCACGGCTGAGCTGGCGTCGCCTGCAGATAATCGAACGTACCGTGTAAGGTACGCAGGCGGCGCCAGCGATCATGCAAGGGCTGAGAGACCTACCAACTGGTCTCGCAGGATGCCGTCTTGGACGCTGGAACCGGAACAGCTCCCCCAGAAGGACGTAGGGGCCGGTGGCTCCTTGTGACCAACATGTTTACCTCGCGAAGTGGCCGTGTTGACCAGGCAAACCGAAGCCGAACTCCTTCTGCCGCTTAGGTTTCGTTCCCGACGAATGCTCTGCCCGACGCGACGCAGAACGCAAGGTTCTTGTGAGCTCTTCGACATGAACCTTCGTTCCCAAAACGGCTTGTTCCATCCTCCGGCGGCTTCGTGTGACCCGCCGATGCTATCGTGCGGAAAGCACTCAGGCCCTACAGTTAGCCATCACAAGGAACAAAACACGAATGAGTAGCTACACCATTGTCATCACCTCCGATGTTACACAGGACGGCGATATGATCGCTGATAACTCACAGCTAACCATTCGTGTGGATGTCACGCCTCCGGAACCGCGAGTGACCGCAATCGCTATCAACTCAACGTCCCAAAGCGGCTTGACATCCCTGAATGTTCCCCGCATCAATATAGCTGCGATCGTCACTGCACTCGCCGCCAGGTTCCCACCGCAAAGCCTGGCACCTGTACGCGCTGCCGTCCTTCCAGCTACGACTGAACAGCACCCAGCAGAACAGACTCCGTCGGCCCCTGTGGATAAGGGCGCAGCCGAACTGGTAACGCAATTCGACACGGTACCGGAGCCACCACGGACAGGGCACACTGCCGCGACCAGAGCGTACCGGAAGATGCCTGATACGAGCGAGCTGCGCGACAGTTACCAGCGACTGGGCACCGTTACAGCCGTTGCGCGGCACTACGGAGTTCCGCGACATACCGCGCAAGGTTGGATAGGTCGGTTGCGCAAACTCGAGAGTCCCCCCGAAGCCGGCTCGACGGACAACAATTAGACTGCCACTGCGAATGGAACCGGCAAGATGACTGACGTCTACACGATTACGATTTCTAATGGTCAGAACGGGATTCCTCTCGCCACCGCGACGGTCGAGATCGATGCCGCCGGTGCGCGAATGACCGAAGTGCGCGTGGAAGCTAGCAGCGGCGGATTCGTTCCAGAAGCACTGGCGCAGGTCGACTTTCCACTCTTAGTCAATACGATCACTCTCCTCTCGGGTGCACAGCCGCCGAGATCGACATCGGTAGAACCGACAGCCGACGCCAGCCCCAACGATTGGAATCCCGTAAGATCTGCCCGTCACACTGCGGAAGCGACACAAGCTCCGTCGATTCCCAGCCCGGTTGCTCAAGAGCAGCCGCGACTCCCTCGATCTCAAACCCCGGATGTTCCAGCTGATTTCGGTGTGGCCTATTGGCGACTCGGCAGCGTCGCCAAAGTGGCTCGGCACTACGATGTGCCGCATCACATCGCCCAGGACTGGATCAAGTCCCTCCAGAAGCAAGGAAAACTGGCTAGCCCGTGGCCAAGTAGGAACAAGCGCCCGTCACGATCGGGATGACATACGAAACCACAATCCCACTACGACCAGCACAGGCATCTATAGGGGAGGATAAGCAACGCAGATGCCCCAGGTCCTCGTGCGTTGGGACCTGGGGCATCACGGGGTAATCGCCGAGCCAGTCGCAGGCTCATTGACGTTAACGACGTTACATCTCCCTCCAATCCGTCCGGACCTCTGACGGTGACATCGTGTACGTTATGTCCGACGCGAGCAGACCGGGCGCCAAAGCCCACGCGAGGTTCGCCGAGGAGACCATTCAGATGTCGGCGGAACGTGAAAACTGGATCTGGCACAAATTTGGTGATATGCCTGCCGGTTGTTCACTCGCTCAACAGGATTCGATTCCTGAGTAGGTCGGTTTTCGCTCGTCCGAACATCTGCCGTTTGAGCATCTTAAAAGTTACGTGGAATCTGGCCCGGGCGGTGATCATGTCTCCCCGGGTGACCACGGACTTGGGAGGCGGGCTTGGGCGGCACTGTGGTGCTGAGGGAGAAGTGGCCGGTGCTGGGCCGGCACGAGCAGGCGGCGGTATGGCTGGGCATCTGGGTTGATGTCGGTCGGGCGCCGCGCACGATCGACGCTTATGGCCGGGGGCTGGCAGAGTACTTGCTGATGTGTGAGCGGGAGCGTGTCGATCCGGTGACCGCGAACCGCGCCCACATCGCAATGTTTCTGCGGGAGTTGACTTCTCGCCCGCATCGCCGCGGCAACAACGTGGTGTCCATCGATTCCGGTGCGGGACTGGCGAACGCCACGATGCAGCAGCGGCTGGTGCCGGTGCGCTTGTTCTACGACTTCTTGATGGAGGAGGGGCTGCGGGAAACGAATCCGGTGGGCCGCGGCCGGTTAACCCCGGGTCGGCGGGCCGGTGGCACGCAGCGAGGTTTGGTCCCGCGGGTGGTGAAACTGCCGTGGATCCCCAGCGAGGAGCAGTGGCTGCGGTTGCTGGAGGTGGCCCGGCGCGAGCCGATCCGCAATCGTGTGATGTTGGCGTTGGCCTACGACGCCGCGTTGCGGCGGGAGGAGTTGTGCTCGCTGCGTACCGACGACATCGACCCGGCCCATCCACGCTGCGGGTGCGGGCGGAGACGACGAAGAACCGGCTGGAGCGCGTGGTGCCGTATTCCGCATCGACCGGGGTGCTGTTGTCGCAGTATCTGGTTCACCGGTCCGGGATCAGCCGGGCCCGCAGGCCGCTGTTTCTGTCGGAATCGCGTCGCAACCATGGGCAGCCGCTGAGCTTGTGGATGTGGTCGAAAGTGGTGCGGTGCATCGCAATTGATGCCGAAGTGCCGCAGTTCTCGACGCATACGACCCGGCATCTGTGCTTGACGGACCTGGCGCGGATGGGATGGGAGGTGCACGCGATCGCGGCTTTCGCCGGACACCGGCACACGGACTCGACGCTGCGCTATATCCACCTGTCGGGCCGGGATCTCGCCGACAAACTCGCCCGCGGGATGCAGCACATCCACGCGTTGCGCATCGCAGCCCTGACCGGCACCGGCCATTCGGTGGTGGCCCAGTGACCGCCGCCGCGGCAGCCGACCGGCCCGACAACCATCGACGGTGGCAGTCACCGATCGACCTGGGCCGTTACAACACGACACCCGCGCTGCGAGGCCCGGAGAAGGGTGCGATCGCCGAACTCGGGCTCGACAAACCTGCGTCGGCTAGCCCGCCATGATCCCGCCGCGAGAGGATGGAGGCAGATCCGTCGGCTGTTGCGGCCGCTCGACGATGCTGCTGCCGCACTGCAGGTGCCAGTGACATCCCACCGTCGGCGGGCGATGCTCGACGCGACTGCGGTGGTTTTGTTGCACTGCGCGCAGACCGGCCGCGCCTACTGGTCGTGGACCGACGAGGAATGGGCCGCGCTCATCGGCGCGGACCTGCACGAGTTCCGCACGGCGATGCCGCCTTGGGCTGATGACGCCGTGCGCCCCTATCTGGCCGCGCACGCATTCCTGCTCGGAGGCTTCACCGCGTTCTACCGGCTGGGCAGTTTCAGCCGACTTGCCCTGGCCTGGAACATCTTCGGCCGCGACCTGGTCGACACCGAGATCGGGCGGATCCGCTCGGTGCTGGCTGGCTGGGGCTACCAGTTGGGCCGCGCCGAGGACACGCTGCTGCCGACGGTCGCCTGCCAAGTGTTGCTGCTCAACCGCAGCCCGCATCTCGAGGACTCGAGCACAGAGCTGTTCGAATGAATTCGGCGTGAGCGGTTGCTGCCCGCGGCGCGGGGCAACACCCCTATATGCCATGCAGCGGGCCGTCGCCGAGCTGGGTTTCTGCGATCCGCCGCAACAACGGACGGGCCAGCACGCGCCCCGCGCCACCGGCGGAGCGCCAGATTGGGCTCGCTGGGTCGAACGCTGGCACGACACCTCGACGCTGACTCCCCGCGTTCGCGGCAGCATCCGTTCCACACTGCTGCGAGTCGGTCGATGGCTACAAGCCGAACACCCCGAAGCCGTCGATCCCGCCGACTGGACCCGCCAGACCTGCGCAACCTGGATCGCTGCGCTGGATCGGATGAAAGTCGGTGACTGAGGTTCCCCCGCTTTCTCGGAGGGCTCTGACTGTGGTCCGATAGGACCGGAAGGAGTCATTCGTGGCAGCACCGAAGAAGTACCCCGACGAGTTGAAGACCCGGGCCGTGCGGCTGTATCGGGAGTCCGATCCCAAGCCGACGATCCGGAAGCTGGCCGCTCAGCTCGGGGTGCATCACGAGGCATTGCGGCTGTGGATCCGCCAAGCCGAGGCCGACGCCGGCGAACGTGACGACAAACCGACTACCGACATGCTGGCCGAGAACCGCGCGTTGAAGAAACGGGTCGCGGAGTTGGAGCGGGTCAACGACATATTGCGTTCTGCGAGTGCGTATTTCGCCTCGGAGCTCGGCCCGACCCGGCGGTGATCATGCGGTTCATCGAACAGAACAGCCAGCACCCGGTCGAGCTCCTTCTACGGGTCTTGGGCATCGCATCCTCGACCTACTACGAGTGGCGAAAACGCGCGCAACAGCCAGCAGACCGCAAGGTTGAAGACGAGAAACTGCTGGGCGAGATCGTCGATATCCACACCAGTTCCGGCGGCACCTACGGGTCACCGAGAGTGCATGCGATGTTGCGGCGCAAAGGGATTCGGGTCGGCCGCAAACGGGTGGAACGGTTGATGCGCGCCGCGCAGTTGCAGGGCGCTTTCCTGCGTAAGAAGTGGCGGCTCGGTTCGACGCGGCAGGATCCGCGGGCCAGGCCCGCACCGGATCTGGTCGAACGCAACTTCACCGCCGCCGAACCGAACCGGTTGTGGGTGGCCGATGCCACCCGCGTCCCGTGCGGTCAGGGCGCGTTCTGGCTGGCTGCGGTGCGTGATGCGTTCTCCAACCGGATCGTCGAGTGGAAGACCTCCGACCGCTGCGACACCGAGTTGGTGCTCGGTTCGATGGAATACGCGGTCTGGAGTCGGGAAATCCGTGACGGCCAGCTGATTCACCACAGCGACCGCGGGTCGACCTACACCGCTATCCGGTTCGCTAATCGGTTGGCAGACAACGGAATCGCTCAATCGATGGGCTCGGTCGGCGACAGCTACGACAATGCCCTGATGGAGAACTTCTTCTCCACCCTCAAGACCGAACTGGTCTACCGGAGAACCTGGCGCACCCGCGACGAGGCCGAGAACGCCCTGTTCGCCTACATCGATGGCTGGTACAACACACAGCGCATTCAGCAAGCCGCCGTCGAAGTCGGCCAGACCGCGCTCGACAGACTGCTGTCGCGTCTCGCCGACGTCCCCACACCGGCAGGCCCGCCGCCCCGTCAGGTCGGCGCAGCAGGCGCCATCCAACTCCCGATCGTCGGAGTCCGCCACGGAAAAACCTCACTAACTTGACATTTCAGATTCCACAGAATGATGCGGTTGACGTGGCCCTCGACGGTTCCGCTGCTCCAGGGCGTGGTCAGGCCAGCAATGACCGCGTCCTGGTCGCGGCGCAGGCCTCGGACGAACGAGTGCAGCGCGGGCTTGTCGTCGGCGTCGACGGCGGTCATCCACCGTTCGAGATCTCGACCGCGCCGCTCGCCCATGATCTCGGCGAACGCGCGGACGTGCCCGGCCAGAGCGGCCAATGCCGGGCTCGCGGCCAGGATAGCGTCAAGGCTTGCCCGGCACTCCTCAGCGAGGGTGGCGGGGTTGGTCATGATCCAGCCGACGACCTTGCGGACCGTTGGTGTGGTTTAGCGTGGCGGGGACGGGCTGTGGGTGAGGGCGCGGAAGGGCCGCAGATAAGTGCGCACCATCCTCTCGCTGCCCCGGTAGCCGCGGGCGGTGATTTCTTCGAACAGCTTGGTCGCGTTGGTGCAGCCCTCCTTCCACCGCTGATGCAGGTGCGGTTTGTATGCGTCGAGCACGCTGACGCGGTATCCGGTGCGGTCGTTGACCAGAAGTTCGTCGGCTGATTCGGCGCGGGCGAAGCGGCGGGCGGTGCCGCGGGCCAGCCCGAGCTCGCGGCTGATCGCGCGGATGGTCGTGCCCTGAGCCAGCAGCGCATGGACCTCGGCCCAGCGCTGGCGGGTGCGCACCGCGGTGCGATCCTGCCGTTGGTGTGGCGCGACCGGCCCACAGTGTGTGTCGGCGACAACCTCGGCGATGTCGGGCCGGTGCGGTGATTCGGGATCGGTGATCGCGGCAGCGAGGCTGGCGCGGTGGCGTGCCACGGTGCGTTCGACTGCTTCACCCAGGTTGTGCCAGATGTGCCAGCGATCGGCGACCTGCATCGCGTCCGGCGCTCCCTCCGTGGCGCCCTCGGCGTAGGCGCCGGCGCAGTCGCGGCAGACGATCTCCACACCCGGGTGGGCCCGCAACCAGGCCGCGAGGGTGTCGGCGGTCCGGTCGTCGAGAACCTCGACCGGGCGGCGGGTCTGCATGGCGATCAGGATCGTGCCGTAGTTGTGCCCACGGCGCAGGGCGAAGTCGTCGACGCCCAGCACCCGCGGGATCGGGTGCTGGGGATCGGGCAGCGCCCGGATCTGGCGCAACAACGTCATCCGGCTCACCGTCGCAGCCAGCTTCCGGGTCAGCCGCGCTCCCGCGCGGCCGCCCAATGCCAGCGCAACAGCGCACAACGCACGCTGCAAAATCAGTGTGCGGCGGGCGTGCCGGGCCGCGAGCTGCGGCACTTGCTCAGCGAAAGTTGTTTTGCCGCAATCGAAGTTGTCGCAGAACAGCCCGCGCACCCGCAACCCGATCACAACCTCGCGGCCGGTGATCGAGGTGTCCGACAACCGCCGCTTATACCGACTGTGGACCCGGACCGACAGCGTCCCACAACCGGGACAGCCCACCGGATCCTCACTGGTAGCGACCTCGATCCACACTGTCGAACCCGCCACACGGATCACCTCGATCCGCAGACCGTCCAGATGCGGGAACAGGACCCTCATCGGTCCAAGATCAGAACACCCGCGACATGATGAACTACCAACCGCCACTTCGCATCCCGAACCGGTCAATCACGAAGTCTGTGCCAGATCCAGAATTGGGG
>NZ_BDAU01000064.1 GCF_001612615.1 Nocardia amikacinitolerans NBRC 108937
GGGGTGGTGAACTCGGCCACGGCGTCGCCGCCGGTGTTCACGAGGAACTCGGTGCCCAGGTGTGGGCCCATGCCGGGCAGCGACTCGATGATCGCGGCCTGCGGGTGTTCGCGGAAGCGGGTGGTGATCTGTTTGTCGAGGTCTTTGATCTCGCGATCCAGATCGAGCAGTTTGACCGCGAGCCGCTTGATCAGTGTGGCGGTGGTGGCTTCGCCGGGCACGGCGATGTCCTGGGTTCCGGCCGCGGCGACCGCTTGGGCTGCCATCGCGGGGATGCCTTTGCGCCAGGCCCCATGGTCGGTGAGATACGTTGTGACGCCGTCTATTCCGGCTTCGCGGACTTCGGTGGGGGTGCACAGTCCGGCGACCAGGATCAGCGGCGAGCGCGTCGAGTAGTCGAACGCGGCCTCCAGCGCCGGGAAGATCGAGGCGAGCATGGCGCGCAGCTGGTTGACCCCGCGCACCCAGTCGCCCATCAGGTCGCTGCGGTAGCTCGACAGCTGCGTCAGCTCGGCGACCAGCTCATCGGGCGCGGTCACCGGTTGCAGATCCCCGCGCATGCGGGCGGTGTCGGCGATGACGCGGGCGTCCTTGGCGTCGGTCTTGCCCTCACCGCGGAACACACCGGTCATGGTGGCCACCATTCGGCAATCAGAGGCCGGAGCGTCCAGCACGGCGGGGCAGCCATTCCTGTGAAGCCACAACAACAGCAAGAAACCATCAGCTACACCCCACCGCCCTGGGCATCCGGGGCACCAACCCCAGACACCAACAAACTTAGGGAGAACACCATGACCGACCTGCGTCATCGCTATGCCGAGGTCAATCGCGTCCGACTGCACTACGTTGAAGCCGGCGAAGGCCCGGCGGTCATCCTGTGCCATGGCTTTCCGGAGCTCTGGTACAGCTGGCGTCATCAGCTTCCCGCGTTGGCACAGGCGGGCTACCGGGTCATCGCACTCGACATGCGAGGGCACGGCGAGTCCGACGCACCGGCGAACGTCGAGGACTACGACGTGTGCCGCACCGTCGGCGACGTGATCGGCCTGATGGACGAACTCGGCATCAGTAGAGCGGCTTTCGTCGGCCACGACGCCGGCACGTCGACGGCATACACCGCCGCCCTGATGCGGCCGGATCGAGTGCGTGGCGTGATGGGGCTCTCCGTTCCTTACATTCCCAGGGGCCCGCTCAGCATTCTCGAATCCTTCGACGGCGCAGTGCCGCCCGGCTTCTACATGGTCTATTTCCAGGAGCCCGGCCGCGCCGAAAAGGATCTCGAACGCGACGTCACCGAAAGCCTGCGACGCATCATCTACGCCAACTCCGGCGAGAATCCACAGGTTCCCTTCCTCATGACCGTGCCGGAAGGCGGCACGCTGATCGACGAACTTCCCGCCCCCGCGGGCCCGATCGGTTTCCTGTCCGACGCCGACCTCGACGTCTACGCGACCGCCTATTCCCGCAGCGGATTTCGCGGCGGCCTCAACGGCTACCGGGTTTTCCATCGCAACTGGGAACTCACCGCCGCGTGGAACGCTGCCGCGCTGCCCGTGCCCTGCGGCTACATCGGCGGCACCGCCGACACGGTGTTGCACTTCCCCGGCTTCCGCACTGCGGCGGAGGCGATGGGACCAGCGACCTTCCTCGACGGAGCCGGTCACTGGATTCAGGCGGAGCGACCGGACGAGGTCAACGCCGCGCTGCTGTCGTTCCTCGGGTCGCTCCCGGACTGAGCGGCCGATCGCGCGACCACCGCACACCTTTCGCCGAGGAGACATCATGCGTCTTTACACCACAGACCAGGGCATCGCCAGAGAGGACAGCCCCGGTGTGCTCACCGTGCTCGACCTCCCGTTCGCGGACGTGGGCGAACTGCTGCGCGGACCCGGGCTCGAGCTCGCCGCGACAGCGCCGCCGAGGCAGGTCGTGCCGCTGCACCGAGCAAGCCTGCACCCCGTTCTGCCTTGTCCCGGCAAGATTCTCGCCGTCGGCCTGAACTACCCCAGCCACGCCGAGGAGGCACTGGAGAAGTTCGCCGAAGCCGGACGCCACGACGTGACCCTGCCGACCGAGCCCAATGTGCAAGTCATCGCCGGATCCGCGGCGGCAGCGCACGACGGGCCGATCGTGCTACCCGCGGTGGCGCCCGGCTACGTCGACTACGAGGGTGAGGTCGGTGTGGTGATCGGTCACCGCGCCACCGGTGTCGGCGCAGCCGAAGCCTGGCGTCATGTCGCCGGGCTGACCGTGATCAACGACATCACCGCCCGCGACATCCAGCGCCGGGCATACGCGGGTGACCCCATCGCCTCGATAGCGATCGCCAAAAGCTTCGATACGTTCAAGCCCATCGGTCCCTGCCTCGCCACAACCGACGAGTTCACCGAGCCCCTCGACCTGCGCATCCGTACCTGGGTGAACGGTGAACTGCGCCAGAACGATCGGACGAGCAACTTGCTGCACCGCATCCCGGAACTCGTCTCGTACCTGTCCCGCTATCAAACGTTGGAAGCCGGTGACGTCATCGCCACCGGAAGCCCACGCGGCGCGGGACAGTTCACCGAGCGCTTCCTGCGACACGGAGATGTCGTGGACGTGGAAGTCGAAGGCGTCGGGATACTCAGCAATCATGTCCTGACAGCCTGACGCGTTCCTCAGACGGCCCGCCCGGCGTTCCGCCGCGGCGGGCCGTTCTGATTCGCATGCACCACTGAGCAAACGCACAAGTGAGTTGATTGCGCTCTCCGCCGATACACCTGTGCGCCGGTCCTCGACGGCGAGGACCGGCGCACGGTAGGGAAAACGAATCGCCCTATGCGACACCAACCGTCGAGTGGCCAGCGCGGTAAGCGTCCATTAGATCGACCACCCGGGCACGGTAGCGATCGATATTCGCCAGCTTGATGGATTCGTATCCGCGAACCATGTCCGGCAGCTCGGCGATTTCGACGGCCAGAGCGAAATTTTCGGGCCGCAGATCCGCCAGCAATTCCTCGACCAGCCGACGATATTCGGCGATCAGTGCGCGTTCCTGCCTACGCACTTCGGCCATGCCGAACGGATCGAACCTGGTGCCCCTGACCCGGCGCATGGCAGTCAGCAGCCGATAGACAGGCCGGAACCACGGACCGAGTTCGATCTTGCTCCGCATGCCGAGCGCACGCAGGATCGGCGGGTGCAGGCGGTACGACATGCGGGCGCCGGGACCGAACTCCGCCTCGATGGCGGCGCGCAGGGCGGGGTCGACCGACAGCCGGGCGACCTCGTACTCGTCCTTGTAGGCCATAAGCTTGTAGAGGTACCTGGCTACCGACTCGGTGAGCTGCGTCGAACCGGGAACCCGTTCGTCTTCGTGCTGCCGCACATGCTCGACGAATCGACCGTATTCCCTTGCATACGAGAAGCTTTGATAGTCGACCAGGTCGGGGATACGGACGGTGACCAACCGCGTCAGCTCGTTCCGACGACCGGATGCCACCTCGGCGATCAATTGCCGGACTCGCTGCGGCAGTTCGCGATTCGTGCCCGCAGCGAGCGACTTTCCCACTACCGCCGACTCGAAAGCCGCAGCATCCGCGACGGCCAGGCGGCCGAAACGGAACGCCCGAACGTTGGCCTCGACCTGCACTCCGTTGAGCGCGATGGCCTGCTCGACAGCCGAGGGGGACAGCGGCAACGAACCGGATTGCACTGCCACGCCGACCAGCAGGAAGTTGGCATACTGGTCGGCACCGAGCAAGGCGTTCGCCGCGCGCCGGGCATCGAGGAAGATCGCCTCGCGGGTCGTCGCGAGCAATGCGTCCCGAATGGGCTCGACATCGGGGAAACCCACGGCGGTATCGATGACCATTCGACCGGTGGGAACCTCGCTGGTGGAGATCACCGCCGCCGTCCGTTCCGGACTCGCCGCCGCCAGGTACCGTGGCTCTGCGGCGACCAGGATGTCGCATCCGAGATACAGATCGCACTCCTCGGCCGCCGCCTTCGCCGCCTGGTCGGTCGGGTCGGCGGAGATCTTGATGTCCGAGACGACGGCTCCGCCCTTCTGCGCGAGGCCGGTCTGGTCCAAGGTGCGGACCTGGCGGCCGGCCAGCGCCGCGGCGGTGCCGAGCACCTGCGCCAGGGTGACCACACCGGTGCCGCCCACTCCGGTGATGCGCGTGGTGTGGGTTCCGTCGAGCGCGGAAACCGGCTCCGGGAGGGCGTCGGCGTCGAGCAGTGGCGCCCGGGTACTGCCTGCGCGCTTTCCCGCTGGCACCACGGTGATGAACGAGGGGCAGTCGCCCGCCAGGCAGGAGAGATCCTTGTTGCACGAGGACTGGTCGATTCGCGTCTTGCGCCCGAATTCGGTGGCGATCGGCTGGACCGACAGGCAGTTCGATTTCTCCCCGCAGTCCCCGCAGCCCTCGCAGACCCGTTCGTTGATCACTACCCGCTGCGCCGGTTCCGGCGCGAGTCCGCGTTTGCGCTTGCGTCGCAGTTCGGTGGCGCATTCCTGGTCGTGGATGAGCAGGGTGACACCGCGCGTGCCCACGAGGACATCTTGGGCTTCGATCAGCCGGTCGCGATGCCAGACCTCGACGCCTTTCGGCAGTTTCGCCTTACGATAGCTCCTGAGATCGTCGGTGGTGACGATGATGCGGGTGACTCCCTCGGCGACCATGGCCGCGCAGATGGCCGGTACCGTCATCAGCCCGACGGCCTGCTGTCCACCGGTCATGGCGACGGCCGAGTTGTAGAGCAGCTTGTAGGTGATGTCGACTCCGGCGGCGATCGCGGCTCGGATCGCCAGGCTGCCGGAGTGATGGAAGGTACCGTCACCGAGATTCTGGATGAGATGGTCGCGCGCGAGAAACGGCGCCATACCAATCCATTGGGCACCCTCGCCGCCCATTTGGGTCATCCCGACCACCTCGCCCACCTGTTTGGCGTCCATCAGTGTCACCATGGCGTGACAGCCGATTCCGGCGCCCACGGTGGCGCCCGCGGGAACCTTCGTCGAGACGTTGTGCGGACAACCCGAGCAGAAATACGGCGTGCGGGTCACGAGAGGCAGCGCGATCGGACCACGTCGACGGCGCGACTTCGCGAACCAATCGTCGACCGAGGGGAAGCCACCGATCCTGGTCAGCCGCGCGGCCAAACCGGTCGCGACGATGTCGGGGTCGAATTCTCCGTCGGCCGGAAAAAGCGCCGCGCCGTCCGGCATGTGCTTGCCCGAGACGGCGGGTGCGTCGGGTCTGCCGTAGAGCAGACCCTTGACCGCCGTCTCGATCAGTGGGCGCTTCTCCTCGACGACGATGATCTCGGACAGTCCGTCCGCGAACTCGTCGACGACACCGGGCTCAAGTGGGTAGATCATGCCGAGCTGGAGCAGCCGCACACCGCCCCGCGCCAAGTCGTCGTCGAATCCCAAGGCACACAGGGCCTGCCGAACATCCAGGGATGTCTTTCCCGCGGAGATGATGCCGATGCGATCCGAAGGACTGGAATGCGTGATGCGATCGAGCCCGTTCGCGGCGGCGTATCGGCGGGCGATTTCCAGGCGCGCGCCCTCGCGGCTCCGCTCCAACGCGCCCAGCGCAGGCTGCAGGACCTGGCCGGTCACCTCGTGCCGGTATTCGGCGCCCTCCACGGTCAGATCAGGAACGACAGGACGGATCCGGTCCGGGTCCACCTCCACCGTTCCCGACCCGTCCGCGACATTGGTCACCACCTTCATGGCCACCCACAACCCGCAGGCACGCGACATGGCAATGCCGTGCAGGCCGAAGTCGAGCGCCTGCTGCGGATCGGCCGGATAGAGCACCGGCAGTCCCAAGTCGGCAAGGAGCAGCTCGGAGGCTCCCGGCACGGACGACGACTTCGCCGCCGGATCATCGCCGACCAGGGCCAGCACCCCGCCCTCGGGGTGGGCGCCCATCAGATTGCCGTGCCGAACGGCGTCGGCCGCGCGGTCCAGCCCGGGAGATTTCCCGTACCAGATCGCGCTGACGCCGTCGACGCGCTTGTCGGATTGCATTGCGGCGAGCTGAGTTCCCTGCACGGCGGTCGCCGCGAGTTCCTCGTTCACGCCCGGGCGGAACACGATGTCGTGCCGGTCGAGCAACGCGGCGTTGCGTTCGAGTTCGGTGTCATATCCGGCGAGTGGTGAGCCTTCGTATCCGGAGATGAAGCAGGCGGTACGGCGTCCGGCTCGTTCGTCCGCGCGGCGCAGATCCACGGGAATCCTCGCCAATGCTTGGATTCCGGTGAGATGAAGGCGTCCGTGCTGCACGGTATATCGGTCACGTGCTGAAGCGACCGACGCTGATTGATTCGTCACGACAGAGGGATTCCTAGCGAAGAGAAAGTTCAGGAGACGGAAGAGGTTGCCCCGCAGGCGGAATCGAGCGCTGCCGCCAGGTCTCGGGCGGCCGTGGCCGACGAACTGTCGGTCCGCCAGGCGATGTGCCCGTCGGGGCGAACCAGAATCGCGCCGGTGTCGGGGATACCACACAGGCCGGGTCCGGCGATCTCGAAGTCACGCCGTGGCACGCACACCTGCACAGGGATTTTCGTGTCGATTTCGACGAGAGCGTGTCCCCAAGCAGCGCCGTCGCGACCGGTGATCAACGTGAACCCTGGGATCAACAGGTCGTGCGTCGAGATGGTGACGCCGTTTCTGTTGATCCACGCGTGCGGGAGCCTGCCACCGGGCACCGCCACGGTGAGTGGGTCCGCCCCCGTCCCCGAGGGGCAGCCGACGCCGTAGACGTAGCCGATCTCGAGTTCGAGATAGTCGAAGTGGGGGCGCTGCGCAGGGACGGATTTCGCCAGTCGCTCGCGCTCGGCGGCTGCCACCGCCGGGTCCGAGCTTTCCAGCCGGGCGGCCACGTCGAGGGTGTTGGGCCCGATTCCGGCATCGGCCATCTTCATCGCGTTGGCGACGCTGCTTTCGGCATTGGCCACCGCGACGGGGCGGCGCTCGGATTCGTAGGTGTCGAGCAAGGTTTCGCACCCCCAGCCGTTGAGCACCGCCGCCAGTTTCCACCCGAGATTGTCCGCGTCGACCAGTCCGGTGTTCATGCCGAGACCTCCGGTCGGCGGGAATTGGTGCGCCGCGTCGCCCGCCAGGAAGATTCGCCCCTTGCGATACTGCCGGGCCGTGCTCGCACCGAGAATCCAGGTCCCGACCGAACGCACGTCGACCTCGAGGTCGGGCGCCCCGACACCGCCCCTGATCAGCTCGGCACAGCGCTCCACGGTGTAGTCGGTCACCGACTCCCTGGCGGGGTCGAATCCGAAGTTGAACGTCCAGCGGTTGCCGCCCATGCGGATGAACACGCCGGGGCAGGCGGTGTTGAGCACCCAGAACAGCAAGGCGGGATCCTCGTCGGTCCAGCGCGACAGATCGGCGTGGAAGTAGACGTTGATCTGACGCCCGAACTCTGGAATGCCCTCGACGTCGATGCCGAGGCCACGCCGGATCTTTCCGGACGCTCCTTCCGCGGCCACGACGTAGTCGGCGCCGAATCGCTTTTCGCCGTCGCGAGTTTCGACGCGTACGTCGACCGAGTCGCCGTGATCGAGCACGGATGTGACGCGCGCACCGTAGCGGACATCGGCCATGCCCTGCCGGTACACCGCTTCGAGCAGCCGCCGCTGCACCCGATCCTGCGCACACGAGCCGACGGTCACGGGTGACGCCCCGAGCCGTCTCGCCAGGTGCTCCGCAGGTGCGTCGGCGAGGTCGATCCGCCCGAACTCCGCACCGGAAACGGTGTGCTTCCAGACGAAGCTGAGCCCGCAGTTCAGATCGACCGCGTCCTCGATGATCTCGTCGTAGACGCCCCAATGACGCAGCAACTCCATCGATCTCGTATTCACCACGTGCGCGCGGGGGTGCGGGTTGATGCCGTCGAACTGATCGCAGACGATGCTGCGTACGCCGTGCGTGCCGAGCACGTACGCGGTAGCGAGCCCGACCGGGCCTGCGCCGACGATCAGGACCGGAATATGTTCGTCGCTCACGGCCGCTTCACCAGCTCCGCCAGCGGTTCGCCCGCCTCGAAT
The DNA here is from genome assembly GCF_001612615.1 of Nocardia amikacinitolerans NBRC 108937. Taxonomy (GTDB): domain Bacteria; phylum Actinomycetota; class Actinomycetes; order Mycobacteriales; family Mycobacteriaceae; genus Nocardia; species Nocardia amikacinitolerans. The sequence continues at coordinate 8,059 of NZ_BDAU01000064.1, forward strand.
CGGGCGATCAGCTCTTCCGGAACGAAGTCGACGCCGATCGGGTTGGTGACGAAGGCGTCGGACTCGAAGAACGCCTGCGTCTCCTCCTCGGTGGCGAAACTGTCGATCTGCAACTCGATCTGGTTGCCGTCCGGATCCCGGTAGTACATCGAGATCGTCGGACCGTGGTTGATGCTCCAGAAGGGCTGCACGCCATCGGCTTTCAATCGCTTGTAGTTGTCGAGCAGGTCCCCGAGGGAGGCGTAGGTGAAGGCCATGTGGTGCATGCCGGTGTGGGCGTCGGTGGGCTGTTCCGACGCACCGGTCGCGATGAAGGCGACCCGATGGTGTTCGTCGTCGTAAGTCATGAACGCCAACATCTCGTTGGCAAAGGCCACGCGACCTTCGAGCACGTGCAGATACCAGTCGGTCATCTCCTGCAGGCGATTGGTCCGCAACACGATGTGGGCGAGTTTGACGGGTGACGCCATCGTTGGCACCTCCGAGCGATGTGGCGAGAAGAAGTTCTCTTGAATGTGACTCAAGACACGATAGCGATCTCATGAATGGCAGTCAAGAGGTGGCGCGGACCGATCCCCCGCCAGAATGGACGCATCAGCGCAGAGCAGAGCACGCGGCAGTGGTCGGCAAGAGCGACGACCTGAGCCAGGGCGTCACGGACCCCCCGGACGCCTCGCGCCCGGGGCAATCACCGAATCAATCGGCCACGACCAGCGGCGACCGTCAGCGAGCGGCTTTTGCGGTCGCGGAAGCGACCAGCGCATCGGTCACCAGATCGATCAAATCGCCGACCGGGCGATCCAGGCGGCGCGTGCTGACCAGAACGCCCTCGAACAACACATGCCCCGCATCGGCGATCAGCGCCACATCGGCGCCCTTCGGCAGCCGGTTCGAGATCGCGGCGAACAGACGTTCCTCGAGCCATCGCTGAATTTGTTCGTAGGCGATCCGAACAGACTCCGACTCCGCCATCCGCTCGTACGCCTCGCGGTGCAGCGCCCGGTATGGCTGCACCGCGGCCAGCAGCCCGACGAGCTCGTTGCGCGGATCGCCGCCGAGCTCCGGATCGGCCTCCACAGTGGCCCGTGCGGCGGCGAAGATCGAGGTCAACGCCGCGGCGAACAGGTCGTCCTTGGTCGGGAAGTACCAGTGCACCGCCGCGGGCGCGATACCGGCGGCGCGGCCGACCGCGGCCACGCTCGTCCCGCGATAACCGTTGGCGGCGAAGAGTTCCACAGCGTGCTCGACGACGGCCGCTTCACGCTCGGCCTTCGGGATCTGCTGTCGATTCCTGGGCATGACGTGAGCTTACTGCCACCTCTTGACTGCGAGTCAGGACTGCTCTTAACTGTCAGCCAAGAGCGGTGAGGCTGCCGCCATCGATCGCGGAGGTACCGAGATGCGTCTGTACACAACCAACGAAGGAATCGCACGCGAGGACCGGGCGGGCACGCTCTCCGTCCTGGACCTGCCGCAGCGGGATCTCGGCGAGTTGCTCGACGGCCCCGGTCTGAACGCCGCGCGGGCGGCCGGAACGCTCCGCGACATCCCCCTGGACGCGGCGATGATGCACGCTCCCGTGCCCCGACCGGGCAAGGTCGTCATCGTCGGACTCAATTTCCCCAGCCACGCCGAGGAAGCCTTGGCCGCGTTCGCCGCCATCGGCCGCACCGACATCGAGATGCCCAGCGAGCCCAATCTGCAGATCACCGCGGGATCGGCCGTGACCGGACCGAGGAACCCCATCGTCCTGCCCGGGGTCGCTCCCGCGGAGGTGGACTACGAGGGCGAGCTCGCCGTCGTGATCGGATGCGCGGCCACCGGCGTAGGCGTCGAGGACGCCTGGAAGCACGTGGCGGGACTGACCGTCGCCAACGACGTGTCGGCCCGCGACATCCAGCGCCGCGCGATGACCGGCGACGCCGTCGCGTCGATCGGCGTGGCCAAGAGCTTCGACACCTTCAAACCGCTCGGCCCGTGTCTGGTCACGGCGGACGAGTTCACCGATCGAGTCGACTTGCGTATTCGGACCCGCGTGAACGGCGAACTGCGCCAAGACGATCGAACGAGCAACTTCATCCACTCGATTTCCGAGATCGTTTCGCATTTGTCGAAGTACCAGACGTTGTTGCCCGGCGACGTGATTTGCACGGGGACCCCGCGTGGCGCCGGACTCTTCTCCGGCAGCTTCCTGCGCGAAGGCGACATCGTCGAAGTCGAGATCGAGCGGATCGGCGTCCTGAGCAACCCGGTGGTCGCCGCGTGAACGCCGCGACGAACGACCTCGGGGCCACCGCCCGCGCGATCGACGAGCTCACCGAGGTACCACTCGTCGAGCACGCTCTGCCCGCCACGATCTACGACCTGCTGGAGCGATCCGCGCGACGGCACGGCGAGAAGCCAGCTCTCCATCTGCTGCCCGGCGGGAACCGCTGGGACGAGCCGGAGACCTGGAGCTACACCGAACTACTCCGACGGACGACCCGGGCCGCGAATCTCTATGCCGCACTGGGGCTCGAGCCCGGCGGTGTCGTCGGCCTCATGCTTCCGAACACCGGAACGACCTACGCTGCGCTGCTCGGGGCACAGGCCATCGGCATCGCCAACCCGGTGAATCCGATGCTCGCCACCGAGCACATCATCGAGATTCTCCGTCTCACCGAGGCCCGGATACTCGTCGCGCCCGCACCGGCGCTCGACCCCGCGAGCTGGGACAAGGCGTGCGCGGTCGCGGAAGCGTTGCCCGCACTGCGAGCTCTGGTCTCCGTCGGCGGGCCGGTGCGCACCGCCCCGGGCACGTGGGTCGGCGATTTCGAACAACTGGCCGCAACCCGGCCCGCGGACGGGCTCACCTTCGAGCGTCGGCCGGACGCGTCCGATATCGCGGCCTATTTCCATACCGGCGGCACGACCGGCGTGCCCAAGGTGGCCCCGAACACCCACGCGAGCGAGGTCTACGTCGCCTGGGCGCTCGGGCAGCACGGCGCGTTCGGCGGCGACACCGTGGTGCTGACGGGGTTGCCGCTGTTCCACGTCAACGCCATCCTCATCTCCACTCTCGCCCCCTTCGCGAAGGGAGGCACCGTGGTATCGCTGGGCAGTCTCGGGTTCCGGGATCGCGAGGCGGTGACAGACTTCTGGCGAATCGTCGAACGCTATCGGGTCACGACTTTCTCGGCGGTTCCGACGGTGTACGCCTCCCTGCCACCGGTGCCCGACGGTGTGGACCTCTCCACTCTGCGCGCCGGGATCGTTGGCGCGGCTCCGTTACCGAGCCGTGTGCGCGCCGAATTCGAGTCCGCCACCGGTGTTTCGATGATCGAAGGATACGGGCTCACCGAGGCGACCTGCGCGAACACCATCGGTCCGATGATCGGCGGCAAACCAGGGTCCATCGGACTTCCACTGCCGTATCAGCAGATCAAGGCCGTCCGGATCGGAACCGACGGAGTTCCGTCCGGCGACTGCGGTCAGGGCGAAATCGGTGTCTTGGCGATCAAGGGCCCCAGCGTGTTTCCGGGGTATCTCAGGCCAGGGCCGGACGGCCCAGTCCCGGATCCCACGGGTGTGATCGTCGACGGCTGGTTGATCACCGGTGATCTCGGCAGGATCGACTCGGACGGCTTCGTCCACCTCACCGGGCGCGCCAAGGACATCATCATCCGCGGTGGCCACAACATCGATCCACGCCTGGTCGAGGACGCGATGCTGACTCATCCCGATATCGTTGCGACCGCGGTCGTTCCGTGCCCCGACCGGCATTCGGGCGAAGTTCCTGCGGCCTATGTGGTGTTGCGACCGGGCGCCGATCCGGATCCCCGTGAACTTACCGCCTGGGCGGCACAGCACGCGCCGGAACCAGCCGCCGTCCCGAAGTTCATTCACACGCTCCCGTCCATCCCGCTCACCGCCGTCGGCAAAGTGAACAAGGTCGCCCTCGCGCACGACTCGGTCGGCCGTGTCGTGTCCCGCGAACTCCAGGACGCGCAGCTTTCCGGCGAGGTGACGGTGAGCGACCGTAACGGCCGGCCGCACGCACAGATCATCCTCGCGAACGATGCCGCCCCAGACCGCCTCGGCGAGTTCCGCGAGCGCTTGAACGCGTACTCCTTCGGGCACGACATCGAGACTTCGAGGACTTCCGGCGCATGAACGTCAGCACGCCGACCGAGAATCCAGTAGTGCGCCCGGACCAGGAAGCGGGCTCATGACCACTGCCCTCGTGGGACTGTCGCACTCACCCCTCATCGGCAGGAACGATCCGGTCCCGGACATTCTGCAGCGTGTCTATGCGGAAATCGCCGCCACGCGGGCGTTCGTCGCCGAATTCGCGCCAGATCTGGTCGTCTTGTACGCACCGGATCACTACAACGGCTTCTTCTACCGTCAGATGCCGCCGTTCTGCCTCGGGACCGAAGCGTATTCGGTCGGCGACTTCGGTTCGCGAGCCGGCTCGCTGTCGGTCGATGCGACCGTGGCGAAGCAGCTGGCCCGCGGTGCACTCGAGCGCGGCATCGATCTGCCCGTCTCCGCGCGGATGGCGGTGGACCATGGATTCGTCCAGCCGCTGGAGATCTTGTTCGGCGGGGTGGACCGCATTCCGGTCGTCCCCGTTTTCGTCAACGGCGTCGCAGCGCCATTCGGTCCGCTGCACCGAATCCGTGCTCTCGGAGCAGCTCTCGGTGCGGCAGCGCGAGACCTCGGCATGCGAGTCCTGTTCGTGGCCTCCGGCGGACTGTCTCACGACCCGCCGATTCCCATCCTCGAGAACGCGCCGCGGCGCGTCGCGGACGCACTCATCGACGGCTACCCGCCGACTGCCGAACAGCGTCTACGCGACGAGCATCGGGTGTTGCAGGCGGGACACTCATACGCGTCGGGATCGACCACGATGGCGCCGATCAATCCGCGGTGGGACAACCTCGTCCTCGATACCTTCGAAGACGGCAGGCTCGCCGACATCGATGACTGGACGCCCGAGTGGATGGGCGCCGAAGGCGGCGGCTCCGCGCACGAGGTACGCACATGGATCGCGGCGTACGCCTCGCTGGCCGCGACCGGCCCCTACCGGATGACGTCACGGTTCTACCTGCCAATTCCCGAATGGATCGCGGGCTTCGCCATCACCACCGCCATCCCCGAAGAATCCTGTCGAGAGATTCGAAGTTCTTGATTCCGGTGGCCTGACCGCACGGATGGACCAGACGATGACAGGGCATCGCCACCGGTATTCGCCGATGAGACTCGATACCCGGGGACGAGTTGCCGCTGAGGTCGACAACTATGCAAGCGCGCCCTTATCACCGGCGGCCAGCCACCCCACAACCCCACTTCACAGACTTCCAATCGACCATTAGCTATGGATTCGCTATGGCGACAATTAGTCGGCGTGCCGACGAGCGACACGCCGAGGCGGGTGGCCGCGACTCGACACCGTCTCTCACTCACCAGGCTCGGCGCGGCAGCCGCGCAGCGTCTCACCAAAATCTCACACTTTCAGCGGCAATCAACGGGCATTTGCAGGACGCGATGGGAAGTAGCGTAACGCCAAATCGCCTTCCAGCCAGTCGCTTTGGGTATCCGTGAGACACGTTCAGAAGACTAGAACCTGTGTCAAGTGGTCGCAGGTTCAAATCCTGTCAGCCCGACACAGGCGAAGGCCCCTCTGACCAGCGTCGGAGGGGCCTTCTTCGTCATCCGACCACCCGGAGTTGGGGACCGTAGGTGCTTGGAGAGCAGGTTCCCGTCCTCGACCAGCGCCTGGATATCCGGGTGTAGGTAGCGCTGGGCAGGCGGGTAGCCCGCCCCCTGTTGCGCAGGCCCACCCAGTCCAGGGCCAGTCGTGGGGCGCTAGTCGAACGACT
>NZ_BDAU01000065.1 GCF_001612615.1 Nocardia amikacinitolerans NBRC 108937
GCGAGTCAGGGACGGTCGTAGCGCCGCGAGGTGTAGACGCGGGTGCCGTGCGGTGTATCGACCGCCGCGGTAGTGGACGCGCCGATGATCAGCAGGGTGCGCATATCCACGTCGGCCGGGTCGAGATCGACGAGCGACACCACCCGGACCGACTCGGTGGGTCCGCCGACATCGCGGCCGAGCACCACCGGGGTGTCCGGCTTGCGATGCTCCAGCAGCAGATCGCGCATCGCGCCGACCTGCCAGGTGCGCTGCGAGGACGCCGGGTTGTAGATCGCGATCGCCATGTCGGCCGCCGCGACGGCCGAAAGTCGTTGCGCCACGACCTCCCACGGCTTGAGCCGGTCGGAGAGCGAGATCATGGCGTAGTCGTGGCCGAGAGGAGCGCCGACCCGGCTGGCCACGGCATTGGCCGCGGTGAGGCCGGGCAGCACCCGCACCGGCACATCCTGCCACTGCGGGTCGGCGGATTCCTCCAGCACCGCCGCCGCCATCGCGAACACCCCGGGATCGCCGGAGGAGACCACCGCGACCTTGGCGCCGCGCTTGGCCAGATCCAAAGCCATGGCGGCGCGTTCGGACTCCACGCGATTGTCGCTGGCGTGCCTGCGCTGGCCGGGGCGCTGCGGCACGCGGTCGATGTAGGTGGTGTAGCCGACGAGATCGGTGGCCGCGTCGAGCGCCTCCCGTACCTCGGGGGTCGTCCAGTCCGGCGAGCCGGGGCCGAGTCCGACGACCACGACCTCGCCGATCGAATCCGGCTGCGCCGACGGAACATCGGAGGCCACGGCTGTCGAGATCGAATCCGCGTGCGCCGACAGAGCATCGGACGGCGTGCGTGCCGAGATCGAATCTGCCTGCGCCGACAGAGCATCGGAGGCCGCGCCTGCAGAAATCGAATCCGCGTGCGCCGACAGAGCATCGGAGGCCGCGGCCGTCGAAACCGAATCACCTTGCGCGAGAGGGTCCTCGGCGGGCGAGGCGGGGGCGCTCGCCGCAGTCGATACGCCGGTCGAGGCGGCCGTCGCTCGCGCGGCGGAGTGTGTTTCGGCCGTCGCGGCGGAAATCCTCGGCAGCGGCGTGGTCGGCCGCGGACCCGGCACCAGCGTGATCGAGAAGTACGGCACGTCGGCGTCGTTCACTTCGGCGGCGGTGCGCACCCGCTCTCGGTCGGTGCTCGCCCGTTCCACATAGTAGGCGTCATCGAGCCGCCCTGCGTCCGAGAGCGCCTGCCGCACACCGGGATACGTGCGGCCAAGCTTCATGATGGCGGCCGCGTCGGTGTCGCGCAGGCGGCGGGTCAGCTCCTCGGTCGGCATGGTGCCCGGCAGCACCGTCAGCACCTGCTCGCCCTCCACCAGCGGGGTGCCGAGCGCCGCCGACGCCGCGCTCACCGAGGTGATGCCGGGAACGATCTCGGCCTCGAAGCGGTCCGCCAACCGGCGGTGCATGTGCATGTAGGAGCTGTAGAACAGCGGATCACCGGCGGCGAGCAGGGCGACGGTGCGGCCCGCCGCCAGATGCGCGGCAAGTCGCTCGGCGGCCTGTTCGTAGAACTCGTCGATCGCGCCCTGGTAGCCGCCGGGATGGTCGGTGGTCTCGGTCGTGACCGGGTAGACCAGGTGTTCTTCGAGCTGGCCCGGCCGCATGTAGGGCGCGGCGATACCGCGCGAGATGCTGCGCCCGTGCCGCGCGCTGTGGAAGGCGATCACGTCGGCCGCCGCGATGATCCGCGCCGCCTTGACCGTCACCAGTTCGGGGTCGCCCGGCCCGAGTCCGATACCCCAGAGTTTGCCCGGTGTGGTCATTCCGCTTCGCTCGCAATCGCGTTCAGTGCCGACGCGGTGATGGCGCTGCCGCCGCGCCTGCCGCGCACGGTCAGGTATTCGACGCCGCCGTAGGCCGCCAGCGCGTCCTTGGACTCGGCGGCGCCGACGAAACCGACGGGGATGCCGAGGATCGCGGCCGGTCGCGGGGCGCCCGCGTCGAGCATGTCCAGCAGGTGGAACAGTGCGGTCGGCGCGTTGCCGATGGCGACGACCGCGCCGTCCAGCCGGTCCCGCCACAGCTCCAGCGCCGCCGCCGAACGTGTATTACCCAGTGCCGCAGCCAGTTCCGGGACGCGGGGGTCGCCGAGGGTGCAGATCACCGCATTGTCCGCGGGGAGCCGTTTGCGCGTCACACCGGAGGCGACCATCTGCGCGTCGCAGAGGATCGGTGCCCCGGCGTGCAACGCCGCCCTGGCCGCCGCGACGACGCCGGGGGAGAAGGCGATGTCCTCGGTCAGATCCACCTGTCCGCAGCCGTGGATCATCCGGACGACGACGCGCGCCACGTCCGGGGGAAACGCGCTCAGATCCGCCTCCGCGCGGATCGTCGCGAACGACTGCCGATAGATCTCGGCCCCGTCGGTGAGGTAGCTGGTGCGCACGTCGGACATGGGGTCCACCCTAAGACGCGGCAGGGCGGCGACCGCCTCCCGCCCCGGGATGTCCGAGCGAGGGCGCAGGTGCGCTCACCGGGCGCACGCCGCCGAGAGGTCAGCCCGTGGCCGGAGCGAACGCGGAGGTACGCGGTAGACGGTGGTGGCTCAGGTGCGTGGTCGTTCCAGGATGCGGGACATGACGATCGAACTGCGGGTGCGCCCGACGCGCGCGTTCTCCCTGATTCGCTCCACGGTCGACTCGATCTCGGCCATGTCGGTGGCCATCACGTGCACCAGCGCGTCGGCCTCGCCCGCGATCGTCCACACGCCCACCACCTGCGGGATCGGCTCCAGGCTACGACGCAGCTCGGCCGGGGTGATGTTGTCGCGGTAGTACACCTCGACGTAGGCCTCGGTGGTCCAGCCGAGCGCCGCCGGATTCACCAGGGCCGTGAAGCCGGTGATCTGACCGCTGGCGACCATGCGGTCCACCCGGCGCTTGACCGCGGGCGCGGAAAGACCGACCGCGGAGCCGATCTCCTGGAACGAGGCGCGCGCCGAGCGCAGCAGGTGGCCGAGGATCTGGCGGTCTGTCTCGTCCATCACAGCCCTTCTTCCGTGACGCAATGATTCGTCGTTTCCGAGCCGATTTGCGCAACGATTCGGCGTTCCTGACGCAATGGTAGGCCCATTACCTTCGTGGCAGCCGTATTCACCGCGCCTCACCGGGAGCCACGATGACCTCAGTAGCTACCCTCCAGACCAGCGAGCCCACCCCCGCACGCCGACCCGTGCCGCGCCGGTTCGTGATGTGTCGCCCGGACCATTTCGACGTCCGGTACTCGATCAATCCGTGGATGAATCCGGACACGCCGGTGAACCGCGAGCTGGCGCTCGCCCAGTGGGACGACCTGCGCGCGACCTTCGAGCGCTACGGCCACCGGGTCGACGTGGTGCCCGGCGAACCCGGTCTGCCCGACATGGTGTTCGCCGCCAACGGTGGACTGGCCGTCGGCGACCGGATCCTGTCCGCGCGCTTCACCCACGCCGAACGCACCGCCGAGGGCCCCGCCTTCCACCGCTGGTTCGCCGGACGCGGCGTCGAGGTCGCGGCGGCCGCGGAATTCAACGAGGGCGAGGGCGATTTCGCGTTGATCGGGGGCCGATTCCTGGCGGGCACCGGCTTCCGCAGTTCCGCGGCGGCCCACCGCGAGGTCGAGCTGTACTTCGGAATCCCGGTCGTCTCACTGGAACTGGTGGACCCGCGGTTTTACCACCTCGACACCGTCCTGATGGTCCTCGACGACACCACCATCGCCTATTACCCGCCCGCCTTCGCCGAGACCAGCCGCGCTGTCCTGGCGGCCCTGTTCCCGGACGCGGTCGAGGCGACCGACGCCGACGCCGCGGTCCTCGGCCTCAACGGGGTGTCCGACGGGTATCACGTCTTCCTCAGCCCGCAGGCCACCGACCTCGCCGCCGCCCTCCGCGCCCGCGGCTACCTCCCGGTTCCGGTGGACGTCTCGGAGATGCTGAAGGCGGGCGGCGGGATCAAGTGCTGCACCCTCGAGCTGCATTGATCGAGCCGCGCCTCGGAGCGGCGACGCGGCAGTCGGCCACCGCCTGCCGTGTGGATCGCCGCCCGCCGGTGCCGCGCTGCCCCCGCCGAGGGCCTGCGCTGATTTGCGTAGAAGCAGCGGGAGACAGGCTCGCGCTCCCGGTCGCCGCGCCCTATCAGTCGACGCGATAACCGTCGGGCGTGGCGACCACGTCGGTGACCTCGCCGCGCGGCCTGCCGCAGCGGCGCTCGCAACCGGACCAGTGCTGGCGGCCAGCCACCGAGACTTCCTCGGCGGGAACGACCTGCTCGGGAGCTGTTTCGGTCGACGCGTCCTCGGACAGCACGCGACCGGACTCGACGGCGGCCGTGACGTCGGCGCGCACGTCGGTCAGCGACTTCGCGCAGCCGGGCTGCCCGGCGCACGCGCTGACGTGCAACCACGGTGAGGCGGCGTCGAAGATCAAGCCCATCGGAGCGAGCACCCGAACCACCTGCTCGGCGGCCCACTCCTCGAGGTCGGCGATCACCAGACTGCGCCACGGCGTGACGATCACCGGGCGTTCCACTGCCGCGACGAACTCGGCGAGCCGGGCGTCGAGCGCGCCGAGCCGGACACCAGCGCCGAGCGCGACCAAACCGTCGTCCTGGTCCAGCCAGCCGATCGGAACATCCTGGGCCGCAGCGACTTCCACGCGTTGCGTGCCGGGAGTCAGACCGAGCGAATCGAGGATTCTGGCGGGACCGTCCGCGACCTCGCGCAGCCGCCACTGTCCCGAGCTCACAGCGAGAAAACCCTCCGCGGCGGCCAGCGCGATATCGACCGCCTCGGCTCCGGTCACGCGAACGCCGGTATCGACCCCGGCCAGCAGCAGCGCGAATTCGTCGGCACCGACCGCCTGGACGCCGATGTCCCCGTCCAGACCGCTGACATCGCCGCGCCCGTCGTCGAGCGTGAACAGCACCCGCCCCGGCAAGTCCGCCAGCCGGGGCGTCGCGCACAGCCGGGCGTCGAGATCGCCCACCAGCCCGCGCACGTCCGCCAGCCCGCCCACCCGTCCGGACAGCGGCGAGGCGACGATGTTCCGCACGCGCTCGTGGGTCCGGCTCGGCAGCAGTCCGGCGGCGGTCAAACGCGCGGTGAGCTCGGCGGCGTCGCGCACCTGCCGCAGCTGCAGATTGCCGCGCGAGGTCAGTTCGATCGCGCCGTCACCGAGCTCGCTCGCCGCGGCCGCCAAGACGAGCACCTGGTCCGAAGTGAGCAGGCCGCCCGGCACTCGGATGCGCGCGAGCGGTCCGTCGGCGGCCTGATGCAGGCGCAGCACGCCGGGGCAGGAATCGGGGGCGGTTCGAGTCATAGCGCCTTTCAGCCTACGTGCGCGGGCTCGGCAGGACTCCGCGCGCGGTGCCGGAGTTCGCCGATCGCCGAGCACCCTCGACATGCCCGACTTCTCCGATGCCGGGCATCGTTCGGCAATCGTCGACGCGGGTCGTGAACGGTAACGCCGACCTCTCCCGAACCGGGGGTGCGGCGGGCCACACCGCGCCGGGTAGCATCGGCGTGCTCGGCGGGCGACGAGGAAACCGGTGCAATTCCGGTGCGGTCGCGCCACTGTGAACAGCCAGACCCTCTCCGGCGAGCACCACACCCGATGGGCGCGTCACCCGAGGAAGGTCACCCGTGATCCTGCTGCTGTCCACGTCCGACACCGATCTGCTCAGCGCGCGCGCCAGCGGCGCGGACTACCGGCTCGGCAACCCCGCCCGCCTGCTGGTCGACGACCTGCCCGGGCTGCTGGACGGGGCCGATCTGGTGGTCGTCCGCATCCTCGGCGGCAAGCGCGCCTGGGAGGACGGGCTCGCCGCGCTCCGCGACAGCGGTGTGCCGATGGTCGCGCTCGGCGGCGAGATCGCCCCGGACGCCGAGCTCATGGAATGCTCCACGGTGCCGGGCGGCGTCGCGGCCGACGCGCACAACTACCTGGCCGCGGGCGGTCCGGAGAATCTGCGGCAGCTGCACAACTTCCTGTCCGACACGGTCCTGCTCACCGGTCACGGCTTCGCGCCGCCGGTGCAGCTGCCCAGCTGGGGCGAGCTCGAGCGCGACGCCCGCCACCCGGCGCCCGTCGCGGGCGTTCCGACCGTCGCGGTGATCTACTACCGCGCCCAGCATCTGGCGGGCAACACCGGCTATGTCGACGCGCTGTGCGCGGCGATCGAGGACGCGGGCGCGCGACCGCTGCCGCTGTACTGCGCCTCGCTGCGCACCGCCGAACCCGAGCTGTTGACCACCCTGCGCCAGGCCGACGCTCTGGTCGTCACCGTGCTCGCGGCGGGCGGCACCAAGCCCGCGACCGCGTCGGCGGGCGGCGACGACGAGGCATGGGACGTCGGCGCGCTCGCCGAGCTGGACGTGCCGATCCTGCAGGGCCTCTGCCTGACCAGCGGCCGCGCCCAGTGGGAGGACAACGACGACGGCCTCTCGCCGCTGGACGTGGCGACCCAGGTGGCGGTGCCGGAGTTCGACGGCCGCATCATCACGGTGCCGTTCTCGTTCAAGGAATTCGACGCTGACGGGCTGTCCACCTACGTCCCCGATCCGGAGCGGGCCGCCCGGGTCGCGGGCATCGCGACGCGCTACGCACGGCTGCGCCACATTCCGGCCGTCGAGAAGCGACTGGCCGTGATGCTGTCCGCCTATCCGACCAAGCACGCCCGCATCGGCAACGCCGTCGGCCTGGACACGCCCGCGAGCGCGATCCGGCTGCTCACCGAATTGCGTTCCGCCGGTTACGATCTCGGTGACTCCGCCGAAGTTCCCGGGTTGGACCAGCGGGACGGCGACGCCCTGATCCACGCGCTCATCGCGGCGGGCGGCCAAGACCCGGACTGGCTCACCGCCGAACAGTTGGAGGGCAACCCGATCCGCATCGGCGCCGCCACCTACACCGCGTGGTTCGACACCCTCCCGGAAGACCTGCGCGAAGCCGTCGTCGAGGCATGGGGTCCACCGCCCGGCGAGCTGTACGTCGACCGCTCGGCCGACCCCACGGGCGAGATCGTCATCGCCGCACTGCGTTTCGGCAACGTGGTGCTGATGGTGCAGCCGCCGCGCGGCTTCGGCGAGAACCCGGTCGCCATCTACCACGATCCCGACCTGCCGCCCAGCCACCACTACCTGGCCGCCTACCGCTGGCTGGCCGCGCCGGAGACGGCGGGCGGTTTCGGCGCCGACGCCATGGTGCATTTGGGCAAGCACGGCAATCTGGAGTGGCTGCCCGGCAAGACGCTCGGCATGTCGGCCTCGTGTGGCACCGACGCCGCGCTCGGCGACCTGCCGCTGATCTACCCGTTCCTCGTCAACGATCCCGGCGAGGGCACCCAGGCCAAGCGCCGCGCGCACGCCACCCTGGTCGACCACCTCATCCCGCCGATGGCGCGGGCCGAAAGCTACGGCGACATCTCGCGATTGGAGCAGCTGCTCGACGAGCACGCCAACATCTCCGCGCTCGACCCGGCCAAGCTGCCCGCCATCCGCCAGCAGATCTGGACGCTGATGCGCGCGGCCAAGATGGACCACGACCTCGGGCTCACCGAACGCCCGGACGAGGAATCCTTCGACGACATGCTGCTGCACGTCGACGGCTGGCTCTGCGAGATCAAGGACGTGCAGATCCGCGACGGCCTGCACGTCCTCGGCCAGGCGCCGGCGGGCGACGGCGAACTCGATCTGGTGCTCGCGATGCTGCGCGCCCGGCAGCTGTGGGGCGGCGAGGTGTCGGTGCCAGGCTTGCGAGAGGCTTTGGGGCTGAACGAATCCGGCGGCGAGGCGCGCGAGCGGGTCGACGTGATCGAGGGCCGGGCACGCGAGTTGCTCGCCGCGCTGCAAGCCGCCGACTGGTCGGTGGACGCGATCGACGGGCTGGTCGCGGAATTCGCCGACACCCTCGTTCCCTCCGGCGCTGCGGCCGTCGGCGGCGCGGAACCCGGCACGGCCGGTGCGGTGCGCGCCGTATTGCGTTTCGCCGCTACCGAAGTGGTGCCGCGCCTGCGCCAGACCGGCGTCGAGATCGAGCGGGTGCTGCACGCGCTGAACGGCGGGTTCGTCCCGGCGGGCCCGAGCGGTTCGCCGCTGCGCGGCCTGATCAACGTGCTGCCGACCGGGCGCAACTTCTACTCGGTCGACCCGAAGGCGGTGCCGTCGCGACTGGCCTGGGAGACCGGTCAGGCGATGGCCGAATCGCTGGTCGAACGGTATCGCGCCGATCACGGCGAATACCCGCGCTCCGTGGGACTTTCGGTGTGGGGCACCTCGGCCATGCGCACCTCCGGCGACGACATCGCCGAGGTCTTCGCGCTGCTCGGTGTTCGACCAGTGTGGGATGAGGCAAGCCGCCGCGTCACCACCCTCGAAGCGATCCCGCTGGACGAACTCGGCAGGCCGCGCATCGATGTGACCGTGCGCATCAGCGGCTTCTTCCGCGACGCCTTCCCGCACGTGCTCGCCCTGCTCGACGACGCGGTCCGGCTGGTGGCCGAGCTGGACGAGCCCGCGGAGTCGAATTACGTTCGCGCGCACGCGGAAGCGGACCTGGCCGAGCACGGCGACGCCCGCCGCGCCACCACCCGCATCTTCGGTTCCAAGCCGGGCACCTACGGCGCCGGTCTGCTTCAGCTCATCGATTCCAAGAGCTGGCGCACCGACGACGACCTCGCGCAGGTCTACACCGCGTGGGGCGGCTACGCCTACGGCCGCGATCTGGACGGCGCGCCCGCGGCCGACGACATGCGTTCGGCCTACCGCCGAATCGCGGTGGCGGCCAAGAACACCGACACCCGCGAGCACGACATCGCCGACTCCGACGACTATTTCCAGTACCACGGCGGCATGGTCGCCACCGTGCGCGCGCTCACCGGCAAGAATCCGGAGGCCTACATCGGCGACAGCACCCGGCCCGACGCGGTGCGCACCAGGACCCTCTCCGAGGAGACCTCGCGCGTGTTCCGCGCGCGGGTGGTGAACCCGCGCTGGCTGGAGGCGATGCGCAGGCACGGCTACAAGGGCGCGTTCGAGATGGCCGCCACCGTGGACTACCTGTTCGGCTACGACGCCACCACCGATGTCGTCGCCGACTGGATGTACGAAAAGCTCACCGAGAGTTATGTTTTCGACGACGTGAACCGAAAGTTCATGGAGCAGTCCAACCCGTGGGCGCTGCACGGCATCACCGAACGGCTGCTGGAGGCGGCCGAGCGCGGGATGTGGTCCGCCCCCGAGGCCGAGACGCTGGATCGGTTGCGTCAGGTGTACCTGGAAACCGAAGGGGAACTCGAGTAGTAGCGCGGCACGCGGGCGGATCCGGTTATGCTCGGGTCCGCCCGTCCCCCAATTCCATTGGTAGGCCTTCGCAAAACGACGCCTCGGTTTTCATTGCGTCGCATGTAGTTTCGTTTTCCGGATATCGCCGGATTCGGCGGCGGAAATGCAAAGGCCGGTTTGGCAACCCCCAATTCCTGGGCCGATTCGCTGATCTTGCAAGGTGTTTCGGTTTCGTCGTTCCGCCGACACCGAGAGTGCCGGAGGCGCATCATATCGATGTCCTGAAAGCCGATTCTCGGGGCACACACTATTCGGATCGGCAGGATGATGGGAATTCATCATGATCAAAAAACTGATAGCGGCCGCGGTACTGACCATTGCCGCGACCACCGGAATCGCCACCGCGACCGCCAATGGCTCGCCGGGCGGCGTGGTGGCGGGGGTGGACCGCGGTGTCGAGTACACCGCTTCGGTGGCGCCGGACCGCTCGGGCGCGACGCTCACCTTGGCGTCCGGGACCTTCGAGGTCGCGACGGACGCGGTGCTGGTGCACGCGCCCGACGGCACGGTGATCGGCAGTGTGCCGACCACCCTGCACTCGGTGACGGGTCAGCTGGTGCGCGTCGCGCCGGTGATCGACGCGAGCGCAACGCAATTGACGCTCACCCCGGTGAGCGCTCCTGCCCAGCCGGAACTGGGGTTCATCGGCGATGCGGGAACGACGATCGCGGGTATCGCGATCGGCTGTGTGATCGGTGCGTTGATCGGGGCGATCTTCTTCATCCTCCCGGCCATTCCCGGCTGCATCATCGGAGCGGTGATCGGCGGGATCATCGGCGCGAACGCCTGAGGCGAGCAATCGAGGGGTGAACACACCCCGTGAACACCCGCGGCCCGTCCGGAAAACAACCGGGCGGGCCGCACTCGTACGCCGGGAAATTCCGGACACGACGCATTTCAATTGTGGTTCCCGATGCCGCGATGAGCTGGGAAAATACCTCGAAAATGGTGGTCTCCAGGTATTGACTAGCGGCGAAAACCGAGGACACTAGTCTGTACACCGGAACACCGGAGAGTGCCACACAATCGGCGGAGACGTCCAAAGAAAGTACTGGTAACTCTTCCAAGATCCGGCTAGGCCCCCGGCAAGCCAGTCGAAGACCAGGGTTATCAGCGACGACTGAGACCCAAGGATTCGATGGAGACTACCGGGGACTGTTCTGTTCGGGGGTAGTTCTTCCGCTCTCAGCCGTCCGACCTGCGGTGATGCCTCACCCTGCCTTCGGAACGAGCGTGTTGTGCCGCGCCGCCGTCCACCAGCGACCGTCCTCCTTCACCAGGACGTACAGCGCGACCATCGCCGGATCCACATCGATGGGGTCGCCCTCCGCGGTGATCGCCCGCGCCGCCTTGTGCGCGACGGCCACATCCGGCCGCAGGAAGACGATGTCGGTCACCTCGTACCGCACGTACTCGTCCTTCAGAAAACCCGCCAGCCCCTTGCGTCCCGCCTCCAGCAGCGCCTCCCGCCCGGTGATCACCATGCCCATCGCGTTCCCCGCCGACGCGTTCGCGGTGAAGCCGCTGACCATCAGCTCCGCGTCCTTGTTGTTGAAGCCCTCCTCCACATCGGCCACCAGCCGCTTGATCGCGGCGATGTCCTCGGTGTGGTCCACGGTCGTATCCTCGACGACCGACGGTTCGTGTGTCGTTGCGTCCATGATCGCCAGCTTGGTTCCTGAACATAGGTTCAGGTCAAGTCCGGCGGCCGCAACGACGGTGCCGCCTCCGACACCCATCGCGACGAGAAGGCTTATGACGCCTGTGATCTCGTCATTCCGAGTTGAGCGCGGAGGAAGACCGCGCCGCGGCGATCGCCCGCGGCTCGACCTGCGCCATCACAGTGTCCTTGACGACGCGGGTCACGATGCTGTGAGTGCGGGCACCGCCGCCGTCACGCTCGGTGCGAGCGGAACCGGGCGGCGGCGGTTCAGGCGGATTCGGCGAGCCCGGCGGAGCGCCAGGTGTCGGCCAGTTCCTGGAGCGGGAGGTCGAGCGCTTGGCTCAGCGCCACGACCGTGCCGAAGGCGGGTGACGGCAGGCGGCCGGTCTCGATCTTGCGCAGCGTCTCCGGCGAGATCCCGGCAGCGGTGGCGACTTCGGTGAGGTCGCGCTCGCCGCGCGCCGCGCGCAGTCGAGCGCCCAGGCGGCGACCCGCCTCGATCTGGGCGGGTGTCAGCGGCAGACGAACCATGCGCCCCAGGGTAGGGATGGTATTTAAATACCGCAAGCGGCCGGCCGAGACCGATCACGCCTCGAACAACAGGTACAGCCCGGTGAAGGTGTAGCCGACCATGGTCAACATCAGCGCCAGCTGGCCGGTCAGTCGGTGTGCGGGCGGGAGCAGGCGAAGGCAGCGGTCGTGTGCCGCGGTGACGCCGAGGATGTGACCGGTGAGGACGGCGAGCACCTTGATGCCGGCGAGCACGGCGGGATGGGTGGACAGGATGTAGTGCACGTCGAAGTCGTTCAGCCACAGGATGTTCCAGCCGCGCTGGAACGGGTCGGCGCACAGGATCAGCGTCGCCTGCCCCTTCTCCACCAGGAAGCTGAGGTAGTGCGCGAGCAGGTAGCCCGCCACGATCGGGGTGAGGCTGTGCGCGAGCCGAATCGGCAGCAGCGCCCGCTTCGCCTTCGTGACGCCGCCGGTCGCGCGGGCGGCCAGCCGGAAGACGCCGCCGACGACGGCGATGAACCCGAGCAACCCCGCGGTGCGCAGCAGGGTCGTCAGCGCAGTGGAGTCACCGCCCACGCGGTCGAGGAAGTCACGCCAACTCGCGAACATCGAAAAGCTGTCGAACGCGGTCGATCCCAGCAGCGTCGCCGCCACCGCGACCGAGCCGACGAGCGCGGGTGTGCCCGCGAGATTGTGCAGCGGCCAACGCAGCACCGGGACCCCGGTGTCGCGCCGCGCATACGGACTCAGCCGCGCCAGCAGACTGCTGTACACCTCCAGCGGATCGCCGTGTTCGGCCCACGCCGTACCGAACACCACCAGGCCGACCGTCCCCACGACGAGATAACCGAGAAACCACACCGTCACGGCGAGCACCGAACCCGGTTCGGGATAAGCCAATTCCAGCCACACGAAGGAGAACAGTCCCAGCGCCGCGGGCAGGTAGCCCCACGATGCCGGGTAGGGCAGCAGCCCGCGCTCCGGCGCCCGCCCCGCCACCCGGCAGCCAAGGCGGTGCAGCGCCCGCACGGGGGAGACGATCTTCCACACCGGCCCGAGCATCAGCGAGGCAACCATCACACCGACCCACAGATAGATGTAGACGATCCCCGGCACCGGATTGTCCGCCGACTCGGCCGCGCCGAAGAAGCCGACGGCGAGAACCGCGATCGCCCCGAGCAGTCCCAGCCCCGCGAGCACCGTCCGCACCGCCGTGGAATCGACAACGGCGCGCGCGAACGCGGGCAACGCGACGCCCGGCGAGTCCGGATCGAGTCGCGGCTCGCGCCACGCGAAGGCCAGCACGGCGAAGGAGAACGTCAGCGCCCACGCGGCGCCGATCAGCGCGTAGGACAACGGAATCGGCAGATCGGTCGCACCGGAGATCCCGTGCGCGAGGACCTCGGTCACGACTGCACCTCGCTGGCGCTCGGCTCCGTCGTGCCCGAATGCGCGCTGTGCCTATGGTTCGCTCGCTGACGCTCGCTCACGGGCGCACGACCACCGTGGCGACGGTCTTGTGCGCGCGGTGCAGTTCGATCTCGACCCGCCCCGGCACGTCCACCGTGAACTGGAAGCGCTGACCGGCCTCGGGGCGGACCGCGAAGGTGTGCTCAGGTGTCGCGTGCACGTGCAGTTCGTCCTCGGCGTCGCTGTCGACCACCAGCTCGATCGGCTGCCCGATCTTGGCCTCCCTGCGCTCGTTCACGGGGCTCACCGACCCGTTCGCGATGCGGAACCGCACGACGACGGCGCCGGCTTCGGCGGGCGAACTCGCGCCGGGCGGCGGCGGACTCGGGGCGTCCTCGGTGGCGCAACCCAGCGCGGCGGCCGCCACCGCGCAGGCGAGCGCGGTGTAGCGCCACGTGCGGGTCATCGGG
>NZ_BDAU01000066.1 GCF_001612615.1 Nocardia amikacinitolerans NBRC 108937
TCCGGTGAAGGTTCCGATGGGGTCGCCGTGGAGGGTGGTGGGGTTGATGCCGGCGTTTTCGAATGCTTCCCAGGCGACTTCGAGCAGCAGGCGTTGCTGGGGGTCTAGTGCCAATGCCTCTCGGGGGCTGATGCCGAAGAACTCGGCGTCGAAACCGTCGGCGTCGTAAAGGAACCCACCGTGACGGGTGTACGACTTGCCGATCATGTCCGGATCCGAGTCGAACAGATCCTCGAGATTCCACCCGCGATCCTCGGGGAAGCCGCCGATGGCATCGACCTCACCAGCGACCAGATCCCACAGCTGCGCCGGACTGGTCACACCGCCGGGAAGCCGGCACCCCATACCCACAACCGCAATCGGCTCGTCAACTGCGTTAGCCGCCGGCGCAAAAATTGCATCGGAATGTTCAAGAAGCTGTTGTCGGAGGTGCTCAGCTAGCGAGATCGGTGTCGGATGTGCGAATACAATGGTCGGTGCTAGCTTTCGGTCGAGCGCTGTAGTCAGTCGGTTACGTAGCTCGACGGCAGCAGGCGAATCAATGCCCAAATCCTTGAATGTCCGTGCAGGGTCTACAGCGTCTGCGTGCAGATGACCGACAACAATCGCGGTTTCTGTACGGATCAGTTCGACCAACACTGCGAGCTGTTCCGGATCGGTAAGACCAGTAAGCTGTTCTATCCAGGATTCTTGGTCGATAGTGCTTGTCCTTGACACATCACGAGGTTCGTAACGGACATCGTCGACGGCGGGGACTTCCGGCGTGCCGTGGGTGAGCTGAGGCCAGTACTGCTCGCGCTGGAATGCGTAGGCCGGCAATTGGATTCTGTGCGCTGTTGATGGGAACGCCCTGGACCAGTCGACGGTGGCGCCGTAGACGTAAACCTGTGCGAGAGCTCCGAGGTAGGACAGCCACGAATCCTCGTCGCGACGCAGCGAACCGACTACGAGCGCATCGTCGAGAGTCTCCTGTATCGGAAGGACGAGCACTCCGTGGGGGCTGCACTCTATGAAGGTCTGATGTCCGCTGCCGCCGAGCTGGCGTATCGCCGAGGCGAATTGCACCCGCATGCGCAAGTTCCGATACCAGTAGTCCCCATCGAGCAGCTCCGTGTCGAGGACCGTTGCGGTAACTGTGGAGTAGAACGGGATCTCACTCCTCCGAGGCGTGATACTTGCTAGCTCGCCGAGAAGACGCGTTCGAATGGGCTCGACCTGCACCGAGTGTGACGCATAGTCGACTGGTATCTTCCGCGCGCTCACTCCTTGAACGGTGCACTCGGCAAGCAATTCATCGATCGCAGTAGATTCGCCGGACACTACTGTCGCGGCAGGGCCATTCTCGGCCGCGATGTCCAACCGTCCCGGCCACTGGTCGAGCAGCGCTGTTACCGCGTCGACCGACAGGGCGACGGAAGCCATCCCACCATGGCCAGCCACAGCGGTGAGCGCATTGCTTCGCACCGCCACAACTCGAGCAGCGTCGTCGAGACTGAGAGCGCCAGCGATGTGTGCTGCCGCGATCTCACCCTGTGAGTGGCCGATGACCGCGCTCGGCCGAAGACCGAACGATTCCCACAGCCTTGCCAGCGAGACCATCACTGCGAAGAGCATCGGCTGGACGACGTCGACCTTATCGAGAGAGGGGGCGGTCGGCCTACCTTGAAGTACGTCAAACAGTGACCAGTCAACGTACTTTCGCAATGCCGTGTCACATGCTATGAACGCATCGCGAAATGTAGTCGACCGCTCGAACAACCCCAGCGCCATACCTGGCCACTGGGACCCTTGCCCAGGGAATACGAAAACAGCCCGAGTCGTCCTCGCATCCTGTGCCCCTCGAACAATTCCAGGAACATCATGGCCACTTGCTAGCGCACGCAGACGGCTCAACATGTCTGTCTCATCGGCCCCGACAATGACTGCACGGTGTTCAAACGCTGTCCGGGTGGTAGCCAGCGACCATCCGACGTCCACTGGTTTATTGACCCGATCCTGCAAGGAATCCAACAGTCGAGATGCCTGGGCACGCAGTGCGGTGCTCGTCCGGCCAGACAGCACCCATGGTATCGGTGACTGGACATGCCGGGCGCCACGCTGACCGTGGACAGGTTGCTGTGTGACTGGAGACTCGGAAAGGATTACGTGACAGTTGGTTCCCCCAATCCCGAAAGAACTCACACCAGCAATGAGCTCCGACCGGGGCCATGCGCCGAGCCGGTCCTGAACGCGCAGCCCAAGCGCATCGAAGTCGATGTTCGGGTTCGGTCTCTCGAAATTCAGACTCGGTGGCAGTGCCCGGTGCTTGATGCTAAGGACCGTCTTTAGCAGTCCCGCGATTCCTGCTGCGCCTTCGAGATGACCGATGTTGGTCTTTACGGAGCCGACCAGAAGGGGGGCGGCAGGCGAGCGGTCCTCGCACAGAGCTTCTCCAAGGGCCGTGGCTTCAATCGGGTCTCCGACCGCGGTACCGGTTCCGTGTAGTTCGACGTACTGGATTCGACCAGGGCTGACCCCAGCGCGGGCGCACGCATCGCGGATTACTCGAGACTGCCCTTTAGCGCTGGGAACGGTCAGGCCTGTAGTTGCGCCATCGTTGTTTATAGCGGTCCCGCGGATCACGCAGTAAATTGGATCCCCATCAGCCAAAGCATCAGTGAGGGGCTTAAGCACCACTACAACGCCGCCCTCGCCGCGAACATAGCCATTCGCTCGAGCATCAAAAGTATAGCAACGTCCATCGGGCGACAGGCCGCCAAAATTGACTGATCGAGCTGTGCTCTCCGAGGAGATGTTTAGGTTGATTCCTCCTGCCAGCGCCAGCTTCGCCTCGCCACGATGCAAACTCTCACAGGCCGTGTGCACCGCAACCAGAGAGGACGATTGGGCTGTGTCGATGGTCATACTCGGCCCTCGGAGGCCAAGGGAATAGGAGACACGGTTAGCGATCATGCCTCGTTGGACGCCGGTGAACACATAGCGGCTTGCTGCCCCGCGGCTCCGCTGCAGCAACGTGGCGTAGTCGTCCCAAATCGCCCCGACGAAGACGCCGACGTCACCGTCGCTGAGATCCGACGGAATGATGCCGGCATCTTCGAGCGCTTCCCAGGATAGCTCCAGCATCAGTCTCTGTTGCGGATCCATAGCCTCCGCTTCACGGGGCGAGATGCCGAAGAACCCCGGATCGAATCCGTCCACATTCTCGATGAATGCACCGCGGGCGCCTGGGCCATCCGTTGGCGCATCGGCGAATCGGTCCCGAGGCACTGGTCCGACTGCATCGCGACCGGAAATCAGCATCCGCCAGAAGGCCTCAGGGTTCGGAGCCTCGGGGAGTCGACATGACAGGCCGATGATGGCGACGGCCTGGTCCGCGATTAGATTTCCGCCCGTGTTCAATTCGATCCTGTCAACCATTCCGCGTACTTTCCCTTCGCAGCTCGGGGAGCATTCGCAGCCCGGTGGCAATTGAATGCCGTGCCGAGCGGTCGTTCTACTCTGATCGCTCGGGCTAAGCGGTACCTAGCCTCTTGCTAAAGCTCAGTAGCCGGTGCTCGTCAGCCGCCTTCGAGTGCGCTGAGCAATCCACATCGCTGTGAATACCGCACCCCGGAGGCTTCTGTGGTCGAGCATCCGGAACAACGAAGCCAGGCACCAGGGCCATGTCTCCGACATATGGTGTGGGGCACCGTGGACGTCCTCATGCGCAAGCACCTGCAAATTGCGTGCATGTTCGCGTAGAAACCTGACCTCCGATGGCGGGATGATCTCGTCCTGAGTACTGGCGACATACGACACGGGAATGTTTAGGGCCGCAATTTGGTCGGCGGACAGCGCCCAGTTGCTGAGAGCGTTCCCTAGGTCGGCGCGCGGGGTCTCGGTCAGATAAGCAAGGGTGTCAAGAGTGAGATCAGGAACCTTGGACTGCCATTGACGGTCTTTAAAGAATTCTGTGATCGGCGCGCCAACTGTGATTACCCCGCGTATTCGTGGATCCTCCGTTGCACAACGAAGGGCGAGATGACCGCTGAAGCTCAGGTTCATAGCGTAGGTGCGGGAGACGTCGGCTCGGTCGGCGACGGCGTCGAGAATGCTCGACAGCATCCGCCAGCTATGGATGTCGTAGCAAAGCGTATTCTCGCCCACCCTTGGGAGTTCGGTAACGATAGCCGCAATGCCGAACTTCCCCAAGCGGGCAAGGAGAGGTGCCCACTGCTCCTTTGTAGTGACAATGCCACCCATGATAAGCAACAATGGTCGCGGTTTGGTGGTCGAAAGCCCCGTCGTCCAGCATCGGAACTGTCCCGAACCGACAGTGAGATCAAGTGGATAGATATGGTGTTCTCCGCTGGCTCGCCACCGGTCGAATTCCATCACGCCCGCTTCAAGTGCAGACTGGCGGGCCGGCCCATTCACGAACGGAAACCGTGCCATGGTGTAGTGCCGCGACGCCTCCAAGTGGAGTTTATGCGATGCAAGGTTTTCGGCGGCCCGAATCCATTCTCCTACCCACGAGCCGGAGCCTTCGCCGTCGTGGTGGATGCGATCGAGGATCTCGTCATAGTTTGGTATTTGTTGGCCCCGAGCATGCACGCCAGCGAATTGCTTGAGCTCGTTGACATCGTTCATATCGCAGGTATCTCTCGATCGAGCTCTTGGATGCCTTTCTCGCTGAATCCCTCTAGCGCTGCCTTGACTTCGGCAAGTACGTCGGCTGCCTCAGCGCCATCGATCATTCGGTGGTCGAACGACATGTTCAGGCGCAGGACGGGAGCGACGACCACCGCGCCGTCGCGCACTACAGGACGATCGGCTACCTGCCCGAGTCCAAAGGTAATTGTGGTCCCGCCGATTGCATGAAAGCCATCAATGGAGCGATGTCCCAGAGAGCTCACTGCAAAGGTCCCCAGGGCGCTGGCGCGCCTGCCGAAGGGCCGGATACCAAGTCGAAACAGCATGGACCCCAGAGGAATTGGGAGCCTGTGGAGGAGGCGGGCGCCAGCGAAGTCAGCCAGTTCGGCGGGATCGCCGGTCTTCAGTACCTGAAGGCGTTCCTGGATATCATCGAGCCCAGTACGTTGTAGGTCGGCGAAGACGGCAGACAGCACAACTCGTTGACCGTTGATGGTGCGATCCAAGGTGAGTTTTCCATTCACCGTTGAGTAATGGGCGACCTGGGGTCGCAGCCTCCCCCGAATTGCAGCGTTTGCATCGGGATGGCGCGCCAGTACACGGGAAGCCGCATAGAGCACGTATGTGACGAGTGATCGGCTGTGACCAGCGGCGCGTAAGATGGCCTGTTGTCGCTGGATAGTGGAGACGTCTACATCGGTATCCAAGTGCACTGCAGAAACCGACCGAATCTCCCGCAGGAAATGTAAGGTGTGGCGGCGCTCGCGAACCAATGGTGCGACAGACGAAGTTATACGGCTCACGACTGGATCACCAGCTTGTACACGTCCCTGAGATTTTGGGCAGTCAAAACATCCGGCATCGAGATGCGGCGTCCAGTCTGGCGCTCTAATGCAGTCAGTACCGCCAGGAGATGTAACGAATCCCATCCCTCTAGATGGTCGAAATGAACATCGGCGTCAATCACTTTAAGGGATAGCCCGGCTTCCATATTCACCAGTTCGACGAAGTCTTCTATCGAGCTCATCGTGCTCCCTCGATTTCATCCCTCACATGGACGAAGGCTGGAGGTTCAATGATCTTGTCAAGGTCGTGTGAGTAAATTGATCTACTTTCATCTGCGCTGACCTGAACGAATCCGTATCTTCGGTAGAAGTCGGCGACCTTCGTATTCTTTGTCGTTCGGCGGTAGTGTCCGTACACCGTCTTGGTTCCGCGACCGCGGGCGCGGTGTAAAATTTGAGCAAGGCTGGCATGCTCTATGCCCCGAGAGAAAACGCGACAGCTAAGTAGAAAATTCTCGATGTGCGCAGATTGTTCCTCCCAGCGAATGAATATCGCGCCAACCAGCCCATTGTCGCCAAATCGATCCTGCGAACGGATTGTTACTATCTGCGCGTGAGGGTCGGCCAACAAGTCTCGAACCTGGCCCTCTTGCAGCCGAATCGTCGTTAAATTGAACTGATTGGTTCGCAGAGTGAGCTGCGCAACCCGGGGCACGTCCTCCGGGGTCATTCCGGATAGCCTGACTTGAACCCTCAGTTCGTGCAGGTAGGCTTCGACCGAGTCGAAGCTGTCAAGGAAATCCTTCCGTGCGACATCGTCGCGATATCGATTTACGCGAATACGATCCTCGTCGGTAAGTTGCAGTCCGTCGAACCAGCCGTCATGTAGAAGCGTTTCGACATGAAAGGCGGGTTCCTCGTCGACCTGCAGGACTGCAACTCCAGGCAGCGCGTTGCGCACAAGCCCGCATTCAAAGGAACTGTCGTCGATGTACACAAAACCATCGGTGCTTAGATTTAGCGTCGCCGCCAGTTCGGTGAGATTTTCCCACTTCGGGTGCCAGTTCGCGATCACGTTGACGAAGTCGTGCTCGCGCAATGTCATACCCGGGTGGTCCTGCAGCACCTGCCGGACAAGGTTCGGTTCGTTCTTACTCACCGCCGCGAGAAGAACGCCCTGTGACGCAACCTGTTTTACTACTCGTTGAAAAGCTGTGAATGCCTGCCCTCTTGGGCCATCCGCAACGTCGATCCCGTCGATACCATCCTCGCCAACGGTGCCACCCCACAGGGTATCGTCAAGGTCGACGACAAGCGCCTTCCTCGTCCGGCCACATAAATGAGAGGCAATGTGTCCAGCGGTGCGGGCGTAGGAAGCAAGCAGCTCAGAGGACAAGTGCGCCTTAGCGTACTGACTCATGCGCGCGTCGCTGGCTGGCACTCCATCAGCGATGATCGGATCTAAATCGACAACTGCGACCGTCGGGTTTGCTTCGCTCATTCGCAGCAATGAGGAATTTGCGTCCCGCCACAGTGCGCCCAACTTTGCTCTTGAGCTGTGATCTATCAGCTGAGCGGTGAAACGGCGAAGTAGGGGAAGGGTATTTAGGACCAGTATTCCGGTATTTTGAGCCCTAAAAGTCGCCACCAGGTTCTCTATAAGGCCTAGCTTTGCCTTAAGGATTTGATCTACATCGTCAGCTCGCCAGGGCTCCTTAAGCTCATCGAATACGAGCATTGGATCGAGTAAGCAAAGTGTCATATCCGGTTTGGCTGCATAGAGCATGCTTCCGGAATCGGCAAGTTCGAATACGAAGCTGTCGAAATCGGCGACATAGTAGCGGGGCGCTACTCCGTGCCGCGCGAGCTCTGCGGTCAGCGCCGGAACCAGATTTGCGAAAGTGCCGTGACCGGTGAGGGCAACGCGCAAAACAGCTGTACTGGGATGCCGTTCGACAATCTCTGTTGGGTCGAGTCGCGCCAGCACACGGCCGGCTCGGATCAGCTCAGCGTCGCTGAGATCGGCGAGCAGCCATCGGACGGTCGGGTATTCGTCAATGAGCCTACCGCTACGGTAGAGATCGATGACAGAGGTATGCGAAGTAGTCCTTTTCATGGAATCGCCATCGCCCGGACGCGTTTGGCTCACTGCTTTCACACCTTCTCAATCGCGAACGCCGACTCGATCCACTTGCTCGACTCGATCGCAACAGCAACTGCTCGATCGCCCTCAGCCATTCTTGGCAACACTCCCTCAATCAAGAAGAACGGCAGAGCATTCCCCGTATTACCCGTTTCCTTCACGCAGCTGATTTCATATGCATGAGGAAGGGCGAATTCCGCCATTATTCGGGCGGTCATCCGACCAGAAAGCTGCGGTGGCAGGATATAGTCGACCTCTGCCTCTTTCCAGGCGAGCTCGTCGAGTAGATCTCGAAGCGTGTTAACCGCCATCGAAGGCACTAGGGCCTCGATCGCCTTATAGTCTTCGACCGCAGCAGGCTGATCGGAGTGGAGTTCCGCTTTGCCAAACCACTCGATAGTTTGTCCAGGCGGCTGGTTCAACCCGGCGAAGCGGACCAGTACGGGGTACAAGACAGCGGCGTTGGCCGACGGATCGGGCCTGAGAGTCGTGAGGACTGCCGCACCTGCTCCGTCCCCAAACAGCACGCCGTTGATCTGCTCGGCGGGTGATGCCGATGCCAGGTTGGTGGCAAGACCCATATGCTTCGCGCACGAGTCTGCGCCTATCACGAGTGCTGTGCGATGACGTCCTGTACGTAGCATCTGACGCGCTACGTCGAGCGCCTGCACAGCTCCGGCGCATCCCGACTGGAGCTGGTAGGTGGGCACTGCGGTAATACCAAGCCGGTCCGCAACGAGGTTTACTGTGGCTGGCATCAGATTGTCGGGGGATGAGGTACCCATGACAATCAAATCGATGTCGCTCGCGCGGACGGCGGCTGCAGATAGCGCTCGCGCCGCCGCCTCCGAACCAAGGTCGGCCAGCGTATAAAGGCGCTCACCGGTATCCAGATCCACCGAAAAATGCCGGCTATCCGTGCCGATAAAAGTATCAATCCATTGCTGCCACAATGGTGGCACATTTAGGTAGTGGGCAAGGGTTGCATTGTCCACTGCGGGTCCGGGCAGCACCGTGCCCGTCGACAAAACATATATTCCTGTTTCGGTCACAATCAGCTCCTTTCAGGTGCCTGTCGTGCGGATCCGCTCAACGATGCCGTTGGCCTAGATGATCGTTTCGCACACTAAAGGCGGACTAAGTCCCCAAGAAATCGGTGTTCAACCCGCGATGACCTCGATCATCTGGTGAGATACAGAACAACGGGCTCTTGCTATCGGTGGAGCAACTCTGGTGGCGACTGCGCATGCAGAGCCCGCATCCGGTCAAGCCTAAACAGTCACACCGTCCACAACATGGACGCTTGAGCGGGCACGATGCCGTACATATAGGACGATCATCGATGCGGAAAAGTACATCACGATGCCGTAGGCCACGAAGGGAACAGCTACTTCTTCACTGCCAACGACCGCTATCGCGATTACCATGCCGAGTGCGCCGTTCTTGATACCTAGCTCCATGCCGCCGGCGATCCGGCTACCAACGGGTAGTCTCGCCAGCGTAAGGACGCCGATTCCGATCGCGATTCCGCCGAGATTGAGCAGAGCTACCGCAACCCCGGCCTGGGCCAGGTATTCGAATACCTTGCTACCAAGCGAGATCATTATCGCCACGATCAGAGCAACGAGTTCGATTGCCCCGAAAATCGATACGGCCTTCTCCATCCGTGCCGCGGTGTTGGGCACCCTAGCGCGGATAACCATGCCTAGCATCACTGGGACAAGCACGACGCCAAACAGCAGTGCCATCGTGCGAGGCACTGGTACGACAATCGCTTCGTCGACGCTCACCGGTTGTGAATCGATCGCCAGGTTGACCAAGATTGGCAGGCTGACGATGATGAGCATGCTGTTGACCACGGTCAAAACAATCGAGAGGTGTACATTCGCCCGGGCGAGGTAGGTCATCACGGGGGCTGTGGCGGCGCCTGGGCACGCAGCAATGGTCACCAGTCCGATGGCCAGCAGCGGTGGCAGAGACAGCGTCCAGGCGATCACGAAGCTGAGCGCTGGCATTAGCAGCAATTGTGCGACGGACGCGACTAGGATTGCTTTCGGGTGTTTGATCTCGTGGGAGAACTCCTGGGGTGTCAAGGTCAAACCAATACCGATCATCAGGAAGAAGCAGGTGATCGGCAGACCAATTGTGACTAGCGGGCTCTCTATCACTTGTAGCACCTCTCTGTATCTCGGCCGTAAACGAGATCTCGCTGCCATGCAGTCGATTCATTCCGCGCCAGAATCTCCGTACCAGAGAATTGAGGTCGATAGATTTCCCGCTCGGTAGTTATGAGTTGACGATCCCAGCGAGCGCTAAACCGAAGTTAAGCTTCTTCCAAAAGGGGCAGGTCAGTGCCCTTGCCGAACCATGACACTAACGCGGATATCAGCCCCGCATCGTCGTCAGCGCCACAATCGGCCCAAGCTACTCGGCCGTCCGGGCGGATCAGGACTCGATCGGCACGCAAGTCCTTCGTCGGGTGAACTTGTACGAAGTCGACGACACCTGCCCAGCGGTTCGTCTCGAAGGGGAGCGAAGCAGCCGTCGTATCGAGAACCACCCCGCGACCTGCTTGCAGCAATTCGGCTATTCGCTGCGTTCTCCCAGAAGTTGTCACCTCAATATTTGGCAGCCGGCATCCTGCCAGCTCATGAGTGCCGATCGGGTAGCGGATACCCAGGCCGGCTGCCAGCCGCACTAGGTGATCGTTTACATCGTCGAACTCAGTCAGTTCAGCGACTAGGTCGCGTAGCGGAGCAACGGTTTCCATCGGGTACATCAGTGCGAGCTGGGCGAGCGTCGTCCTACAAGCCCGAGCGCCGACCGGGTGCCGCTCGTCATGGTAAGTGTCGAGTAGCCCGGGAGGTGCGTGGCCAGCAATTGTTGCAGCCAATTTCCAACCGAGATTCACAGCGTCCTCTACTCCCGTGCTCAGCGCTTGCCCTCCGAGCGGGAAATGCACATGGGCGGCATCGCCGGCGATCAGAATCCGACCGCTCCGATAGCTTTCTGCATGCCGAGTCTCGTTGTGCCAGTGCGATACCCACCGCACAAATCCAAGATCGATCGCCATCCCTGTGAGTGCGCGGATGTGAGCCGTAAGCGCGGCAGCGCTGGCGGCCGCAGCGCTGGGCTTGGAGGTCCCGAACTCACCAGTAGAGACCCGAAGTACTCCAGTGCCCATTGGCATGACGGTGAAGATCCCGTTGTGGTACTGGTGCCCTCCGATGTGGTCCAGGAGCGCGTGGGACGGTCCTACTTCGACCTCGGCAGTCAGGCCGTAGAACGGTGCGGTGGTTCCAGGGAATGAGATCCCTGCGTGTGACCGGACGGTGCTACCCGCTCCATCGCATCCAATCAAATAGGCGCTCTCCAGGGTATGCTCACCGCCGCAGGCGCGGACCACTATTATCACCCCGGTTTCGTGCTGAGTAAACCTTTTGACCTCGTGACCGTATCGAATCTGCGCGCCGAGGCTCCTCGCTCGTTCGGCGAGGCAGGCTTCCAGATGTGCTTGCGCGACCAGGGCAGTACTTGGGTGCATATCCGCCACCCGGATGGGATCAAGGGGGAGGTGGGCGAAGTGGGCAAGCGGGAGTTGCCTGCCCTTCGCCAGCACCTCATCAAAAAGGCTACGCTGTTGAAGTAGTTCTACAGTCGCCGAGTTTATCGCCATTCCTGGAGAATTCTCTCGGGGTTCCTTGGTTCGTTCAAGGACAACACTTTCGATGCCGGCAAGGCCGAGCTCGCAGGCGAGCATCAAGCCGACGGGACCTGCTCCGGCAATGACAACAGGCTGATTCATAGTGCTCCTTTGGCAAATGCTTACGGCGACGCTTGCTCGCCTGGTTTAACAATCGTGCTGCATAAGTGCGACGCCAGCTTTGCGACCGTCGGCTGCTCGAACACGGCGCGAGGCGTGATGGGAAGTCCGCGCGCGGCAAGCTGGTTACAAAGCTCAAGGGCGATGAACGACGTGAGGCCGAGGTCAATAATGCTTGTGTCAGTGGTGATGGCATCCGGCCTGTCGTGCCCAAGGGCTGCCGCGAGTTGGGTACGCACAAGATCGGTGACTATTCTAAGCTGTTCTGTTTCGGTCGCATCGACAAGTCTTCCTCGCAACTCGTTGGCGGGCTCATTCGAAGTGCCTGGTGAATTGTTCAAGTCGCGCTGGCGTAGTTTATGGAGGGATTCAAGTGCTATTGCTAGCGCTTCGCGTTCCTGCGGGGTTGCTTGCAGGACGACGACTGCGCCATCGAGATCATTCCGTTCCACTGCGGCCCAGAAGCGATCAGGGTGCGTGCTCCCTCGCGCGGCGGCCATCTCTGGTGAATTGGCCAGCCAGAATGCGCGGTGCTGAAATGGGTAGGTGGGCAGATTTGTACGTTCAAAGTCGCTGAAGAGCCTGCCCCACATAATTGTTTCGCCGTGTGCATGTAGTCGAGCGACAGCACTCAGAAACACGTTCATCTCGGACTTGCGCTTGATGCATGTGGGAACCGCGAGCGGGAGGGAATGGTGTGTCCCCACCAAGGGGGTGAGTACTGCATCGGGTCCGACTTCTAGAAATCGCGTAGCTCCATTGTCGCACATTGTCTGTATACAGTCATTGAATCGGACCGTCAGACGGATTTGGTTGGTCCAGTAGTCGGGCGTCGTGATGTCGCTCGCCTCAACGACGGTTCCGGTGCACCCGCTAACTACGGGGATTTTCGGTGGAGCGTAGTTTACGCGCTCTGCGATTCGACGGAATTCAGGAAGTATCGGGTTCATGTGTGGACTATGAAACGCGTGGCTTACCCGTAGTTCGCGAACTCTGCGACCCCGTGCTCGGAATCCTTCGGCGAGTCTTGCCACGCAAGTCCTATCTCCGGAAATCACTACGGAGTCCGGCGCATTGACTGCGGCGATAGCGATTCGCTCAGGATTCTCGTCAGTGAACGCTGCGAGGATCTCGACCTCGCTTGCCTCAATATTGATCATCGCGCCGCGCGGCTCAGCAGTGTCCATCAGCCGCCCGCGGACAGCGACTAGCTCGGCAGCGTCGTCTAGGGTGAACACTCCCGCTGCGTGGGCCGCTGCGAACTCGCCGATGGAGTGACCTGCAACCATGCGTGGAGTGATACCGAATGTGTCGGTGACCAGTCGGTGGAGCGCGTACTCGAAGGCGAAAATCGCAGGTTGGGTGTAGGCGGTCTTGTCTAGTAGGGAGGCGTCTACCGTACCGGATTCGGCAAACATTATTTCGCGCAAGGGCCGGTCCAGATGTTCATCCAGGCGCTCGAAAACCTCGTCCAATGCTTGCCTGAAGCTTGGAAAGCCATGGTACAGGGCCTGTCCCATACCGGGATGTTGACTGCCTTGCCCAGTGAACAAGAACACCGTGCCGTCAGAGGCTCTTGTTCTGTCGTAAATGACGTTAGCTGCAGGCGTTCCCTCGACGAGGAATCCGAGCCGCATGAGCAATTCCTCACGGTCTTTACCAATTGCGGCTGCGCGATGATGGAAATGGTGGCGCCCGAAGGCAAGGGTTTGGGCGACTGCGCCCGCGTCGAGGTCGGGGTTCGCGACAACGAAATCGCGAAGTTGCTTTGCCTGGTCTTGCAGTGCTGCTTGGGTGCGTGCGGATAGGAGCCACGGGATCGGGACCCTCGGATTGGGGCCCTTCTGC
>NZ_BDAU01000067.1 GCF_001612615.1 Nocardia amikacinitolerans NBRC 108937
CCTGCGCCCACGATCGCGATGCGGAGCGGGCGAGTCGCTGCACTCTGTTCGGTCATCTCTTACGCGCACCCTTATGGTCGAAACGTTCAATGGCGTCCGTCTTAGCTTAGGCTAAGTTGACGGACCGCTTGTTTGCACCCGGCGCCACGAACTCTGGTGATGCTGGCTCGTGGCTCTCACGGCCCCCAGATCGCTACGACGGTGAGCTGCCATATGGCTATGGCAGCAGGTCTCAATCTCGCGATTCTATCGGTGCTGCCGGTTGTCGCCCGCGCCGGTGCGGTGAACTGGGTGGATGCCCGCCGCCGCGGGCTCGGTGCCGGACGGGCCCGCTTCCCACGATAGCCGCGCGAGACGGGCAGGCGCTTCGCGTGCGGGGCCGGGCGTCGGATACCCCCGCCGACCAGGGATGATCGATGCATGACCGAGCAGAAGTCCCCCGACGAAGGCGAACCGATCGAGGTCGATCAGACCGACAAGCGCTCCCTCGCGCCGTTCCTTGCCGCGGCCGCGCTGGCCGTCGTCGTGCTGGTGGCCATCGGGCTCGGCGGCGTGCTGTCGCCCGCTGAGAAAAATGTCACAGAGGCCGAGAAGATCGCCGGCGCCGTCGGCAACTTCGTCGAGGGCGCCAACAACACCGACATGGTGCCGCCACCGGGCACCGGCTGCCCCGATTTCGACCCCGCCAAGTCGCCGTTGGCCGGGCAGGAAGGTACCGGTAAGGCAATCGAACTCATAGCCGTCACCGATCAGACCCTCAACGGCGACCGGGCCAAGGCCACGGTGACCACCAAGGTCGACGGCAAGGAGTACACCGCGACCTGGAACCTCACCCGGACGGACGATAAATGGCTCGTCTGCAATGTTTGACACGGTGACCTCGGTGCAGGCAATCTCAGTCCCTAGGTCATGAGAACCAGCGCCAAGCCCCGGCTCAGCTGGTCGGCAACCCTCCTCCGCGGTGGGGTGCTCCGGGTGACGACCTGGCCGCGCACCGAACCAGGTGCGGCAAGTGCGGATTCACAGGAGGTTCGAGATGACTTACGCCGGTGACATCACCCCGCAGCAGGCGTGGGAGGTGTTGCGCGACAATCCCGCCGCCGTCTTGGTGGACGTGCGCACCGAAGCGGAATGGCGCTTCGTCGGAGTGCCCGACACCAGTTCGATCGAGCGACCCACCGTGCTGATCGAGTGGGTCGACGGCAACGGCGCGCCCAACCCGCAGTTCACCGAGCAGCTGAGCAAGGCGCTGGAGGGTCGCGACCCCGAGGCGCCCGTCGTCTTCCTGTGTCGCTCCGGCCAGCGTTCCGCGCACGCGGCGACCGTCGCCACCCGGCTCGGCATCGAGCCCTCCTACAACGTGATCGAGGGCTTCGAGGGCTCGCTCGACGCGTCCGGCCATCGCGGCGCCACCGGCTGGCGTGCCACCGGCCTGCCGTGGAGGCAGTCGTGATCACCGGAGGCGCGTTCGACAAGCCGCTGCCCGAGGGCGTCGGCCCTGCCACCCTCGGCGTGCGCGGCGGCCTGCGTCGCTCCGGTTTCGAGGAGACCGCCGAGGCCCTGTATCTCACCTCCGGCTTCGTCTACGAGAGCGCGGAGGCAGCCGAGGCGGCGTTCACCGGCGAGGTGGAGCACTTCGTCTACTCCCGGTACGGCAACCCGACGGTCGCCATGTTCGAGGAGCGAATCCGGCTGCTCGACGGCGCCGAGGCGGCGTTCGCGACCGCCAGTGGCATGTCGGCGGTGTTCACGGCGCTCGGCGCGCTGCTCGGCGCGGGCGATCGGTTGGTCGCCGCGCGCAGCCTGTTCGGCTCCTGCTTCGTGGTGTGCAACGAGATCCTGCCGCGCTGGGGCGTGGAGACGGTGTTCGTCGACGGTGAAGACCTCGACCAGTGGGAGCAGGCGCTCTCGGTGCCGACCACGGCGGTGTTCTTCGAGACCCCGGCCAACCCGATGCAGACGCTCGTCGACGTGCGCCGGGTGACCGAGCTCGCGCATGCCGCGGGCGCGAAAGTGGTGTTGGACAACGTCTTCGCGACGCCGCTGTTGCAGAAGGGCTTCGAGCTCGGCGCCGACGTCATCGTCTACTCGGGCACCAAACACATCGACGGCCAGGGCCGCGTCCTCGGCGGCGCGATCCTCGGTTCCCAGGATTACATCGACGGTCCGGTGAAGACGCTCATGCGTCACACCGGTCCCGCGCTGAGCCCGTTCAACGCGTGGACCCTGCTCAAAGGTCTGGAGACGATGCCGCTGCGGGTGCGCCACAGCACCGAATCGGCGCTGCGGATCGCTCGCTTCCTGGAGACCAACAAGTCGGTCAGCTGGGTGAAATACCCATTCCTGGAATCGCATTTGCAGTACGAGCTGGCCCGCAGCCAGATGTCCGGCGGCGGCACGGTGGTCACCTTCGAGTTGAACGCACCGGCCGACGAAGCCAAGAAGCGAGCCTTCGAGGTGCTGAACAGGCTGCGGATCGTCGACATCTCCAACAACCTCGGCGACTCCAAAACCCTGATCACCCACCCGGCCACGACGACCCACCGCGCCATGGGCCCGGAGGGTCGCGCCACCATCGGCCTGTCCGACGGGGTCGTCCGCATTTCGGTCGGCCTCGAGGACGTGGAAGATCTGCTCGCCGATCTCGATCACGCCCTGAGCTAGACCCGGCCTCGCTACTCCGCACAGCGACGACAACGCTGTGCGGAGTGGCGAAAGGACTACGGCACGAACACTTCCGACGTTGCGGGGATAGAGGGGCCGTCGGTGCGCACGGTGAGCTGAACCCGTCCGGGACCGGTGTCCGCGACGATGGTGGTAGGGCCGAGACGCTGCCACCCCGGGACGAACCGGCTGACGCTGCCCCGCTGTCCGGTGTCCAGGTTGTGCCAGTCGACCACCGCGGTGGCGTCGCAAGCGAGCAACTGCGGACCCCATGTCCCGATCGGCGAGAATCCCGGGATTACGCGCACGACGACCGCGTGTGCCGCACCTGGAGCCTCGGAGTATTGGTAGAGCGGGCCATCGAAGGCGGTGCCGCCGACCGAGAACATACCGACGCACGCACCGTTGCCGAGCGCGAAGACCGGAGCGAGATTGAAACTGTTCTGCGCGCACGAGCGAGGCTCGACATTCGACCACCCGAGCTGACAGGGACCGGGGTCGGCTTGGGCGGGCGCTGCGGCGACGGCCAAACCCGCGCCGAAGAGGGCGGTGGCCGCCAGATAGCTGATCGTGCGCTTCATGCGCGTACTCCGTTCATTCGATGGACGGTGGTCTACGAGCTGTGTTGCGATACCGGCGCTTTCGATCATGCCGGGGTTCATCGGCGACCGACTGGGGCCGCCACTGCATCAGTCGGGCAAGCGACCAATTCCGTTACGTGCCACCTCGCCTTCGAGCCGACACACCTTCGGCCCACCCGCCCTGATCCCGCAGTCCCTGTCGCCGCCTGAAGGAAGACCGTTCGATCATGGACCCTTGGCACAGCCGCCCGGCCCTGA
Source organism: Nocardia amikacinitolerans NBRC 108937 (assembly GCF_001612615.1). Classification (GTDB taxonomy): domain Bacteria; phylum Actinomycetota; class Actinomycetes; order Mycobacteriales; family Mycobacteriaceae; genus Nocardia; species Nocardia amikacinitolerans. The sequence goes on from NZ_BDAU01000067.1 coordinate 3,504, forward strand.
TCCACTATCCCCTGTGGACAAGTCCCCGCCTGGGGAAAACGGTGCTGCCACACACTTTTCATACGCCCCACACAGGCGGTGGCTATGTGAGACGTACACAGGCTATGTGGCGGCATCAGATTCGCTCCGCCGGTGTCCAAGTGCCGAGGCGGCGGGCGGGGGTAATTGTTGCGGCGCGCGTGAGGCGGGCCAGCCATGGCGCGGGGTTGTCGAGGTCGTTCCAGGTCCAGCGGACGACGATCCAACCGAGGGCGCGCAACTCGTCCTCGCGGGCCTTTTCGGCGATGACTATTTCCTCAGGTGTGCGCGAGCCACGGAGGGCCGCACCGTATTTCATGGGGCCGTCGAATTCGCCGATGACGCCGAGTTCGGGAAAGAGGAAGTCGACGCGGCCGATGAATCGCCCGGTCGGGGATTCGAGGACGGCTTGCGGTTCCGGGCTCGGCAGGCGCGCGACATGCATGGCGACGCGACTCCGCGACTCGCCCGCGCTTTCGGAGCGCCCGTTCAAGAAGTCGACGACCCGACGCGCGGCGGGTGCTCCCGGACGGCCGGTTGCCCGCGCGAGTTGGTCGGACAAGTCGGCGCGCGTGGTCTTTTCGAGTCGTAATGCGCTGTCGCCGATGACTACCGCTTGCTCGAAAGGGACAGTGCGAGCCAGGTCGATGACGGTTCTGGCCACGCTGGTCACGCGGAGTTCGCCGATCCGCACCACTTCGTCCGGCTCGGTGCGGGTCGCATGCACCGTGACCCGACGGCTGACGCGACCACCGGTCGAGCGATCGCGCGTCAGATGGACCTGGGCCATCGGGACGTTCCAGTGCGTCAACCCGTGCGCGACCGAAGCCGACACGTGGCTCACCACCGCCTCGTGACTCGCACCCGCCGCGACGGCCCGGGTCAGCACCAGGTGGCGCTCTTCCAGGCGCAGTCCCTCGGTCTGCTCCGCCCGGATGTACGCGCCCCGGTGCACCCGCCGCCACATCGGTCCGTGCAACTCCCGATCGGTGAAACCCTCGGTCACGGCACGACATCGGGATATTGGAAGGGGCGCGTTCATGGTTCGATCATGAACCCTTGGCACACCTGCCCGGCCCTGATCCAGTACCCCCTGTGGACAAGTCCCCGCCTGGGGAAAACCGTGCTGCCACACACTTTTCATACCCCTCACACAGGCGGTGGCTATGTGAGGCGTGTACGGGGTGTGTGGGAGTTAGGTGAGGAAGGCGCCGGTGAGCCAGGTGGCGGTGGCGAGGAGAGCGCCGAGGAGTTCGATGAGCATGGAGAGGCCTACGCCCTTGAGGGCGTGTTTGGTTGCCTGCCAGGCGGGTTGGTTGTGGCGGAGGCGTTGGAGTTCGGAGAGGTAGACGCCGAGGACGAAACCGACGAACAGGCCGACGACCGGGATGACGAAGAAGCCGACGATGCCGAGTACCGCGCCGAGGAAAAGGGCGCGGTTGGAGACGCCCGCGTCCTTCATCTTGCGACCGGGCCAGGTGTACTTGATGACTCCGGAGAGCACCAGGAAGACCGTGCTGATCGCGAAAATGGTCCACGCCGTCGGGCCGCCGGTCATGATCGCCCAGGCCAGGATGGCGCCGAAGATCAGGATCACCCCGGGCAGGATCGGGATGATGATGCCGAGCAGGCCGACCAGGATCAGCAGGCCGATGAGGACCTCGCCCCCGGCGCTCACGCCCGTGCCTCACTGACGATCGGCTCCAGCGGCCCTCGGGCGCGCCGACACACCATTCGCTCACTCATGCCCACACCCCGCGGACGATCAGCCCCAGCGGCTCCGGGGCGCCGACACACCATTCGCTCACTCATGCCCACACCCCGCTGACATTCAGCCCCAGCGGCCCTCGGGCGCGCCGACGCACGATCCGCTCACTCATACCCGCACCCCACTGACGCTCAGCTCCAGCGGCCCTCGGGCACGCCGACACACGATCCGCTCACTCATGCCCACACCCCGCTGACGCTCAGCCCCAGCGGCCCTCGGGCGCGCCGACGCACGATTCGCTCTCATGCGCCCGCACCCGCCGACGCTCGGCCTCAGCGGCCCCGCGGCGCGCCGACACACGATCCGCTCACTCATGCCCACACCCCGCTCACGCTCAGCCCCAGCAGCCCTCCGGCGCGCCGACACACGATTCGCTCCCCCATGCCCACACCCCGCTGACATTCAACTCCAGCATGCCCTCGGCGCGCCCGTACACGGTTCTCGCTCACTGATGCTTCCTCCCGTTTCCGCGCATCGGCGCGCTGCTGGGATTCTCACCTACGCCGCGGCCCGGTGCACGACGGAGGGTTCCGATAGAAGGTGGCGGCGTTATTGTCATACTGTCAATACATCCGCGGGCGCTGCCCGGGGGACCGCACCGCCCGGCGGTGCGCAGGGATCAACGACGAACCGAGGTAGGGCGTGACCACACCATCCACCGCCACCAAGCAGGGCCCGCTCGCGGGCATCAAAGTTGTCGAGCTGGCCGGTATCGGCCCCGGTCCGCATGCCGCGCTGTTGCTGGCCGATCTCGGCGCCGACGTGGTGCGGGTGCAGCGGCCGAACATGCTGCCCGGGTTCATGGAGCGTCCGCAGTGGCGCGGGCGGACCATCGTCGAGGCGAACCTGAAGGATCCGGCCGACATCGAGAAGGTGCTCGGGCTGATCGAGAAGGCCGACGTGCTGATCGAAGGCTTCCGTCCGGGCGTCACCGAGCGCATGGGCCTCGGCCCCGACGAAGCGCTGGCGCGCAATCCGCGGCTGGTCTACGGCCGGATGACCGGTTGGGGTCAGCACGGCCCGCTGGCCGACCGCGCGGGTCACGACATCAACTACATCTCGCTGACCGGCGTGCTGAACGCGATCGGCCGCAAGGGCGAGCGTCCGGTGCCGCCGCTGAATATGGTCGGCGACTTCGGCGGCGGCTCGATGTTCCTCGTGTTCGGCATCCTCGCCGCGCTGGTGGAACGGCAGAACTCGGGCAAGGGTCAGGTGATCGACGCCGCGATGATCGATGGCGCGCTTGCCCTTTCGCACATGATCTGGGGCATGCGCGGTGTCGGCCTGTGGTCCGACGAGCGCGGCACCAACCTGCTCGACACCGGCATGGCCTTCTACGACACCTACGAGACCTCCGACGGCAAGTACATGGCGGTCGGCGCGATCGAGCCGCAGTTCTACGCCGAGCTGCTGAAGGGCCTCGAGATCGATCCCGAAGGCCTGCCGATGCAGATCGACCCGAACGGCCAGGACCAGCTGAAGAAGCTGTTCGCCGAGAAGTTCAAGACCAAGACACGCGACGAGTGGGCGGCGGTCTTCGAGGGCACCGACGCGTGCACCACCCCGGTGCTCACGCTGACCGAGGCCACCGAGAACGCGCACATCGCGGCGCGCAACGGACTCGTCGACATCGACGGCGTAGTGCAGCACGCGCCGGCCCCGCGGTTCTCGCGCACCCCGGCGGCCATCCCGACGCCGCCGCCGACCGAGGCGACGCCGATCGAATCCGTCTGGGCGGATTGATATTTCGCTGATGGACGCCCCGCGGTCGACCGTCCGTGGGGCGTTCGCTTCGCTCGCGGCTGGTCGCCCGAGCCCGCGATCACGCCACCGTCCGAGCTGCGGGAGATCGAGCTGGCGCCGAACAGTTTTCAGCGGCGCGACGAGGGTTGGCTCGGCTTCGCTAGGCGACGCGCGCGGAGGCGACGAGGTAGCCCTTGGGATAGCGCCAGGTGCGCCCGGCGTGGTGGCCGAACTAGTCTTCGACGTCGGCGCTGAGATCGGCGAAGATCGCGTCGCGATCGGGGCCCTTCGCGCGCAGGCGCCGCCGCCGAACAAGCGGGACCGGCCGATCGATGGCAGCGGGAACGAGCGCGAAATCAGTAGCAGGTAAGGGGATTCAGCGGATCGGCCGCGCGTGGGGTCAGCCCTTCGTAGGCGGAGGCAACGGCTTTCACCGCCAACCGAAGGTCCGCCTCCTGGTGTGTGAAAGGCAAACGCAGGAACCGCTCGAAAGCACCCTGGACACCGAAACGCGGTCCGGCGGCGAGCAATACGCCGTGGTTGGGTGCGGTGGCGGCAAGCGCGGTGGAGACCGGAGCTGGCAGCTGCGCCCAGACCGACATCCCGCCGACACCCGCGCTGACGCGCCAGTCCGGCAGTTCCTCTGCCAGCGCGGCGAGCAAAGCGGCACGCTGGCAACGCAATTGGTCGCGGCGGCGATCGAGGATCGTGTCGGCGTTCTCGAGCAGGTGCACCGTGGCGAGCTGGTCCATCACCGGGGTGCCGAGGTCGACGGTGGAGCGGATGCCGAGCAGCTTGGTGATCAGCGTCTGGTTGGTGCGGATCCAGCCGACGCGCAGACCACCCCAGAACGACTTGGATGCCGAACCGATGGTGACGATCTCGGAATTCTTGGCGAACGCGGCGACCGGCGGCGGCAGAGTATCCACATCCAAACCCAGATCGACCATCGACTCGTCGACGACGACCGTCATCCGGGTCTCGCGGGCGATGACGGCCAGTTCCGCGCGCCCGTCGGCGTCGAGCAGCATGCCGGTCGGGTTGTTGAAGTCCGGCACGAGGTAGGCCAGGGTGGCGGCGGTTTGCCTTGCGGCACTGCGGATTCCGTCCAGATCCCAGCCCGAATGCGGGCTCTGCGGCAGCAGCGGAACCGGGACGGGACGCGCTCCGACATCGCGGATGGCCTCGATGGCGTTCGGGTAGGTCGGGTGGTCGATCAGCACTCGCGCGGCCGGTGCGGTGAGCACGTTGAGCAGCAGGCGCAGGCCGTGCTGGGCGCCGAGGGTGATGAGGATCTGGTCTGGCTCGGTGGGCAGGCCGCGCTCGGTGTAGCGGCGGGCCACCGCCTCGCGCAGCGCGAGCACGCCGACCGGATCCATACCGTGGGTACCGAGATAGGCCGGAAGCCCTTGCAGCGCGGTGGAATACGCGTCCTCCATCTCGCGTGGCGCGGCCATCGCGGCGTAGGTCATGTCGATGGTGGTCAGCTCGGGCTGCGCCATCAGCGCCAGGATGCTGCGCGCCGGTTTGGTGCCGTCGTGCGGCACGGCCGGAGGCAGTGCCACGGTGCTGCGCGAGCCCTGACGGCTGATCAGGTAACCGTGTTCGCGCAGCAGCGCGTAGGTGGACGTGATGGTGGTCCGGCTGACGCCGAGGGTGGCGGCGAGGTCGCGTTCGCTGGGTAGGGCGACGCCGAGCGGCGCGCGCCCGTCGTGGATGAGCAGCCGGATCCCTTCGGCCAGTGCCAGGTAGGCCGGGCGAGCCGCGCGCCGGGCCGGATCGTCGTCACCGGCGCTGCGCCAGTTGCCCAAGTCGCGGGCCAGACTGGCCGCGCCGATCACTCGTGTCGCCATACAGTCCAGTATTGACGGATTGGATATTTATTGGCAAGGCCAGTTGGCGGAAGGTGTCCAATATGACCGCCCTGCTCACCTTCCTCGTCGTCACCGCGTTCTGCTACGCGATCTACCACTACGCGCCGAAAAGGACCAAGGACCTGTTCGAGCTCGAGCGGTTCCGTCCGCTCGGTTCGCTCACCGACGCCGGCTTCTCCCGCTACGAAGAGCTGCGGCAATACTCGGATCTGGTGGCCGTTCACGGCCGTGCCGACGAGCAAGGACCGCAGGTTTCACCGTCTTCGGCCGACGCCGACGACCGTGCAGGAAAGCCGAAGCCCGAGGTTTCGCCACCGACAACTGCGCAGGTTTCTGTGCTGCGACGAAACCCCGGCGCCTGCCGAAGCGGCATGCAGGCCAGTTCTCGAAAACTGGCCTGATCGATGGCTGGCGCCGGATGTGTCGGTGCCGAGGTGCACACTGGCGGTATGCGTGAGTCCGCTCGCCAGGCCGCCGCGGCGCTGTTCGACACCGCGATCGGCGTCTGCGCGATCGCGTGGCGCGACGACGCCGTGTTCCGCTTCCAACTGCCCGAGGCGGACCAGGCCGCGACCCGTGCCCGCATCACCCGGTGGCGTGCGGGCAGCGAGGTGCCGGAGGGCGAACCGACCGCCGTCATCGCCGAGGCCATCGCAGGGATCCGCGCGCACCTCGCGGGTGAGCTGGACGATCTGCGCTGGATTCCGTTGGACACCAGCACGATTCCGGAATTCCACCGCGCGGTCTACACGGTGACCCGCGCCATCGACCCCGGACACACCCTCAGCTACGGCCAGGTCGCGAACCGCGTCGGCGCGCCCGGCGGCGCACAGGCGGTGGGACAAGCGTTGGGGCGCAACCCGATTCCGCTCATCATCCCCTGCCACCGGGTGCTCGCCGCGGACAACGCGCTGCACGGGTTCTCCGCACCGGGCGGGATTTCCACCAAGGAGCGCCTGCTGGAGATCGAGCGCACGCCTGGGTTCGGGGAACCGACGTTGTTCTGAGACAAACGGGGCCCGCGGCACCCGCGCCCTACTCCCGCCGTGGGCGCTGTCACGGCCGTCCGCGCACGAGCCGGTGCCGAGAGGCGCCGACCAGCGCCGCATGCCCAGTCGGCCGAGCCCGCAGGGGCTCCTTGGGGGCCGTAACGAGGCGTGAGATGCCGGACCTGCACATGGATCCGAATATGACGTCAAGCCTTTGGAATTTCGCGGCCATCTGATCGGCGACCCGGGCATTCGGATCCGCGACCGCCCGATCATCAGTAGCGAAAACCCTCCGAACCGCGCAGCCGCCCGATGATCAGCGGCGACTGGCACCCACAATCGCTCAGCCTTTCGATCGTCGGTCGCGGAACTGTTTGCGCACGAGTTTCGGCGCTGATGCGTCGGCCCGCAGGGATAGCGTTGCGGATTCGGTAGCCCAGGCACGCTCCGCGCGAACCGGTGCCGCAGCGCCGACCAGCGCCGTCGATGCGCTGACCAGCAGGTAGGCGCCAGTCTGCGGAATGTTCGGTGGCGCGACGAGTTGTCCCGCGTGGGTGCAGGAAGGTTCCGGCGGCGGCGTTCCCGCCCGCGGCGGATAGCGTTGCGGATTCGGCAGGTGCACGCCGGTCCACGGCTGAGCGAAAGGGAGCGCATACATGGAGACGGTCACTTCGGCGGACGGGACGACGATCGCGTTCGATCGCATCGGCGACGGCACGGCCGGGACGGTGATCCTGATCGGCGGCGCGTTCGGGTATCGGACGTTCCCGAAGATGGTGCAGCTCTCGGAGGAGTTGGCCGGGGAGTACGGCTTGACCGTCATCAACTACGACCGCCGCGGTCGCGGCGACAGCGGGGACTCCCCCGGCGTCTACGACGTGACCAACGAGATCGAGGACATCGCGGCGCTGGTGCAGGCGGCGGGCGGGTCGGCGGCGCTGTTCGGGTGGTCTTCGGGTGCGGTGCTCGCGCTGCTCGCCGCCGGGTCAGGGCGGGTGCCCGGCGTGACGAAGGTCGTGGCGTTCGAGCCGCCGTTCGTTGTCGATCGATCCGGGCACGTTCCGCCCGCGGACCTGGACGTCCGGCTGCACGAATTGATCGCGGCCGACAAACGCGACAAGACGGTGCGGTTCTACATGTCCAAGGCCATGGGCGTGCCGTGGACGATGGTGACGGCCATGCGTGTCACGCCGTTCTGGAAGAACCTGAGGGCGACGGCGAACTCGACCGCGCACGACTGGGCGGTGATGCGCCCGTACATGCGCGGCGAGAAGCTGCGCGCGGCGGACTGGTCGGGGGTCACGGTGCCGACATTGGTCATCGCGGGCGCCGACAGTGCCGCGCTGCTGAAGAACGGCGCCAAGGCCATCGCGGCGGTGTTGCCCGATGCCGAGCTCCGCGAGCTGGCCAAACTCAGCCACGATCCGAAGATCGACATCCTCGCCCCCGCTGCGGGTGAATTCCTCACCAGGGCGCGGCGCTGAACAGGGCGCAGCGATCGACACCACGCGGCCATGTATTCGGCGCGGCGATGAATTCGCGAGCGGGGCTCCGTCTACCCGCATGACGGCCCGACGCGGCCGAGGCAAACCGCACTTGTCGCGGTGGCCTGCGTCGCGCACTCACCACCGGCGTCGGCCGGACGTGGGTGCCGCGGCTGGTCGGGGTGTTCGCCGCCGCGATGATCGGCACGGGCGTCTTCGTCTGCGATCCGTATCAGGGTTATCCAGGACGCGACGGGCCTCCACATCTCGGACTGCTCCACTCGGCCCGACCGCGCACCGAACCCGAAATTCGGCACATCCCGGCGAGCCAGGACGCAACAGACCTCCACATCTCGAACTCCACCACTCCCAACCGCGCATTGAACCCGAACTCCGGCGCATCCCTGCGAGCCAGGATGCGACGGACCTTCGCATATCGGACGTCGGGGTTCGGCCCAGCCGTGGACCGAACCCGAAGTCCGTCGCATCCTGAGCCCCGGGAGGCAACGGACTCCGCGTCTCAGGATTACCGTTCGGGCGGATGCTGACGGTAGAACTCGCACGCCTCGCCGGTGAGATACCCGTCCATGCAGGCGAAGTACGTCTGGATGCAGCTGTTGGTCGTGCACCCGAGTTCGAGCAGGCGCTCGTGGATGCGCCGATTGCGCTCCTGGTCTGGATTCAGCGCGGGCGCGGTACTCACCACCGCACTCGACGGCGCGGCCTTCCCCGTCTCGCCGCACCCGGACAGCGCCGCGAGCGCGACCGCCGCCCCCACCGCCACTACCCACCGCGCCATCATCGACAACCCTCCTCGCTCGAGTGCTGACCGTACCCCCTCGCCCCACACCACTCGATCCGACAGCGGGCCGACCCCAACCATCATTTCTCTATCGACCGTAGTCAAATGGATTTGACGGGAGAGAAATGGTGGCTCCAACCCCACTTGG
>NZ_BDAU01000068.1 GCF_001612615.1 Nocardia amikacinitolerans NBRC 108937
GTCAGGCCCGGCCCACGCGGCCAGCGACAGCACCCAGCCGGCCGAACCAATCCGGTGACCCGTCAGGTGGGGTGCGGCCCGCGCGAACGACCCGCCTTGTCCTGGTACATGGCGGTATCCACCGCGTGCATGAGCGCGTCGATCGCGTTCGGCCGGTCGACCGCGTACACGGTGCCGACGCTGGCGCCGATGTGCACGGGATGCCCGGCCACCCGCAACGGCATCGCCAGCGCGGCGCGCAGCTCGTCCGCGACCGCCGCCAGCTGCGGTTCTCCCGCGCAGTGCTCGATCAGCACGATGAACTCGTCGCCGCCGATGCGGGCCGCGAGTCCGGCGCGCGGTTCGGCGGCGGCGCGCAGGCGCTGGGCCACCTCGTGCAGCACGCGATCACCTACGGTGTGCCCCCACTCGTCGTTGACGGCCTTGAAGCCGTCCAGGTCCAGGTAGCACAGGCCGATCGGCGGCGCGGCGGTCGCGAGCCGGTCGAAGAAGAGCAGCCGGTTGGGCAGGCCGGTCAGGTCGTCGTGGTGGGCGTCGTGCCAGAGCTGGTCGGCGAGCTGTTTGCGTTCGGTGACGTCGACGGCCACGCCGATCAGGAATTGGATCCGCCCGTCCGCGTCGCGCACGGCCGACATCGACAGGTCGATGTGGGCGAGTCCGCCGTCCGGGCGCACGTGCGGGGTCTCCAAGCGGAACCGATCGGTTTCGCCGACCAGCATGCGCCGGAACTGGCCGTAGGCGTGGCCGATGTTGGCGGGTCCGAGCAGGTCCGCCACCGACCGCCCTGGCATCTGTTCCAGTGGCAGACCGAGCATCTCGGCGAAGGCTGCGTTCACCGCGAGGACGTGTCCGCTGACGTCGACGGTGCCGATGCCGACCGACGCGCCCGTGAACACGGCCTCGAATCTGGCTTCCGACAGCTGCCGCCGCACCTCGGCGTCCCGTGCCGCGGCCAGCGCCGCGCCGAGGGTCGACTCCTGTTCGACCAGCGCGGCGGCGCGCAACGCTCCGGTGCAGCCCGCGGCGAACTCGGCTGCCACGGCGACGGCGCGATCGCGCACCCGTTCGTAGTCCGGGGTGCCGGGCGAACAGATCTCCTCGACCATGTCGCGGCAGATCACCTCGATCGAACGGCTGACGACGAGCGGGTCGCGATAGTTCGCGGCGACCAGTACGACCGCCGCGTCGTGCGCGTTGCGCAGGTCGGCGTCGCCGCGGAGGGTGGCGACGAGGAGCTCGGCGAGATCGGCGAGCATCGCCTCGGTCTCGGTCCGCGTGAGCGTGGGGGCGACGACGCCGTCGAGCGCGTCCGCCCATCGCAACGCCAGATCCCGCAGACCCACTACTCTTTCCGCCTCAGCCTTTGCGACCCACGCCCGCCAAGCCGAGCGACCGGCCGGGCGCCTCGTGGTGATCGCGCTCGGATTCCGGGCGCCAGGCGGGTAGCTCGACCACGCCCGGTTCCACCAGGTCCCATCCGTCGAACATAGCCGTGATCGCCGCGGCGGGGCGGAAATAGACACCGACCTTGCTCTGCTGGGCGGCGTTGACACCGAGCTGGGCGGCGTCCTCGGGCCTCAGCTCGGAGGTGAGGTGCGAGATCGCCAGGTAGGAACCGCTCGGTACGGCGTCGCGCACCGCGGCCACCCGCTCGGCGGGCGCGTCGTCGTCGGAGAGCAGGTGCAGCACCGCGACCATCAGAACACCGACCGGCTGCTCGAAGTCGATCAAACCGCTCGCGCGGACTTTTCCGAGCAGTTCCTCGGGCTTGCGCAGATCGGCCTCGATCGCCGCGGCGCGGTCGTTGCCGCTCAGGATCGCCTTCGAGTGCGCGACGGCGACGGGGTCGATATCGGCGTAGAGCACGCGGATCTCGGGGTCGAGTTTCTGGGCGACCTCGTGCACGTTGCCCGCCGTGGGTATACCCGAGCCGATGTCCAGGAACTGGCGGATGCCCGCGTCGACCAGGAAGCGCACCGCCCTGCGCAGGAACGCCCGGTTGCTCAGGGCGACTCGCGGCAGGTCGGGAACCAGCTGCTTGCCGAGTTCGGCGGCCTTGCGGTCGACATCGAAATTGTGCGAGCCCCCGAGCAAGGCGTCGTACATCCGTGCCGGGCTCGCCTGTTGCATATCTACGCCCTCGGGCGCCCACGCCGGCCTGTCCATCGAATACCCCTTTGTGTCGGGCCTTCCGAGTAACCGGAAGGCGCGCACCGCGCGGATGTTTCGGTCGATCACCCGAGAGGTGCGTCCGCATCGTAACCGCAGGTCCGAACGACAGTGCACCGCAGAAGATCACAGTTGCGCACCACGGTGGCGCGACCGGGAGCGGGTACCCGCGCAGCAACCCTTCTACACCTACCGATGCAGACATGCGCATGTCTGCAAGGTAGGTTAGGCTATGCGCCGGCAGCCGTCCGAAACGGAAGGAACGTTCGACCATGGGAGATCAGTGCGGGTCGCCGCGCCCGACGAACATCGCGGCGGAAGAGCGCGAACGCGCCGGGGATCGTCGGCACTCCCATGATCACAGCCACGATCACGGCAACGGGCACCACCACGATCACGGCGTGTCCGCCGACTCCGACCCGCGCTGGCTGAGCATCGCGCTGGCACTGATCGTCGCGTTCATGGCGGCGGAGGTGGTGGTCGGTCTGCTCGCACACTCGCTGGCACTGATCACCGACGCCGCGCACATGCTCACCGACGCCGCATCGATCGTGCTCGCGCTGATCGCCATCCGACTGTCCAAGCGGCCCGCGCGCGGGCAGTACACCTACGGGTACAAGCGCGCCGAGATCCTGTCGGCGCAGGCCAATGGCATCACCCTGCTGCTGCTCGCGGCGTGGTTCGTCTACGAGGGCGTCAGCCGGCTGATCCATCCGCCGGACGTGGAAGGCCCGCTGGTGTTCTTCACCGCGCTGGTCGGCATCGTCGTCAACATCGTCGCCGCGTGGTGCATCAGCCGAGCCAACCGCACAAGCCTCAACGTCGAAGGCGCCTTCCAGCACATCCTCAACGACCTGTATGCGTTCATCGGCACGGCCATCGCGGGCGCGGTGGTGTGGTTGGCGGGCTACCCGCGCGCCGACGCCATCGCCGCCCTCGTGGTCGCCGCGCTGATGGTGAAGGCCGGGTGGGCGCTGGTCCGCGAATCAGGGCGGATCTTCCTGGAGGCCGCACCCGCCCACCTCGACCCCGACGCCATCGGCGCCCGCATCGTCACCCTTCCGCAGGTCACCGAGGTGCACGATCTGCACGTGTGGGTGATCACCTCGGGCGAGCCGTCGCTGTCGGCGCACATCTTGGTCGACGATCGCGCCGACTGCCACGCCGTGCGGTTGGACATCGAGCGGGTGCTGCTCGCGGAATTCGGGTTGGAGCACACGACGTTGCAGGTCGACCATGTGTCGGAGTTGGACGCGGTGGCGGCGGATCTGCATTGCGCGGAGCCGCACGGGCGGGTGCATCGGTCTCGAGGCGGTCGACGTCAGTGGTCGGGTAGCCAGTTCCCGTGAAACCCCGTCGGAATACGGACGGGCAGGTGCACTTCCGCGATCGGTCGGGCGGCCGGGTCGGCGGCGTCGAGGATCGCCAGGTAGCTGGTGCCTCGGGAGCGGTCGTGGACGAAAGTCATCAAGTATCCGTCGTCGCTGTCCGCCGCGCCGGGGCGTGCGACGAAAGCCGCTTCACCGCAGGTGTGTCCGGCGGGCAGTCGGTGCGCTCGGCGCGAGACTTCTCCGGTGAAGTCGTACCGGTAGATTTCCGAATGATTCGGTTCGGCCTCCATCGAGAAGCTGGTGACGTACCCGAAGCGGTTGTACTGTCCGACATCGGCATCGGCGACTCGCGGGTATTCGATCGCCGCGTCGTCGAGTGGTTGCTCGGTGGCGGTGCCCGTGCGTAAGTCGAGCCGCCAGCGGTGTAAGCGCGGGAGTCCACCACCGACGTCGTCGGGACCACCTCGCCACAGCGTAGGCACCCGGCAGCCGGTGATCGTGACCGCGCCGTCCGCCTCGAAAGCGTTCATGGTGTGCCACACGTAGCAAGGTTCGACGTCGAACCACCGCACTCGCCCGCCTTCTCTGCGCATGACGCCGAACCGGGCGCCGTGCCGGTCGTCCCATCGCCAAGGCATCCGAGAGGCGGCGCGGTCGAACACCACAGGAAGGTCCATGAAGATCGCGTAGGTTTCGGTGATGGCGAAGTCGTGCATCATCGTCGCGCGCGGGACGGGCACCACCTGCGCTTGGAGCAGCTCGCCGGTCGCCGCGGCGCGGTAATAGGTCAGATACGGCGGACGCTGTTGGACACCGAAGAACAACAACTCCCCGGTCCTCGGGCAGATCTTGGGATGCGCGGCCATCGGGGTGTGCAGGGCGTCGGCGAAGGTGAATGGTCCCACCGTCTCCAGCTCCGGCGTGATCTCATACGGGAATCCGCCCTCCTCGAGTGCCAGCAACCGACCCGCATGCGCGACCACGTGGGTGTTGGCCGTGCTGACTCGGTAGTCCACGGTTCCGCTGTCGCGGTCGACCGCCAGGGCGAGCCGGGACTGCCCCGGATGTGCGAACAAGGGGGTTCGCACGTACCGATTGCGGTACCAGCGAGCACGTCCGTCCCGCAACGCCACCGCGTGGACCATGCCGTCGCCGGAGAAATAGTGCGGCGACCAACCGGTGCGCGGGTTGGGCCCATTACGCAGGTACACCCCGTTCAGGTCTTCGGGAATCGCTCCGACAACCATGGCCGGTTCCACCGTCACCTCCTCGGCGATCGGCGCGTTGTTTCCCGAAAGATGCAGGGGCGCATCGGCATTGTGCGCGGTCGACATGAGGGGTTCTCCTCTTCGCTTGATGAGCCGCCCCAGCATGCGGTGACAATTCGTGAAGAAACAGTCTTGTTCTTGCCGCCCGCGTCAGCCGGTTCGAGAACGCGCAGCACAACGCGGTGCGAGAGATTTCGGATCGCCATCGCGCTGATTGCTCGGCAGAGCGGTTTTGCGACACTCCAGAGATGGCGGCTCGAATCCGCGACGGGTAGCCGGACATCTATCAGTCTGCCGGAACGGATGGTGTCGCTCGCACCGCTTGTCGGCCGTTACGCCGCGCCGTCCAATCGGCGGGCGAGGTTGCGCAGTGCCGCGTCGGCTCGTCTGCGCATCGTCCGCCGAGCGAGCGGTAGCGCGATCAATCGGACAGCTGGGTTGTCGGTGCGGCTGAACATGCGCCAGTGGATCGTGCAGGTCTCGGGTCCGGTGCTTTCGAAGTCTATTTCCATGCGCGGCAACAGAAATGGCATGTTTCCTTCGGTGACAAGGCGACGTGGCGGACTGGCTTCTTCCACTCGAATCAAGACCCGCCGACGTCCACGCAAAGGCACCGCGACCGTCTCTAGGTACTGCTTGCCTGGCTCGTCGAACGGCAGATCATTGTGCGCGGTGATACCGAGTACGCCGGGGAACCAGTCCGCGAAGTTCTCCAGATCGGCGGCATAGGCGAACGCCCGCGCACACGAACAGGACACGGTGGTCTCGGCGCTGGCCAGCAGGTACATATCGAACTCCTCGAGGTAGTGCTGGCCGAAGGCTAAAGTGTCGAGGTAGGTCTACAGTCAAGTGAGAAGCCCTGATGCGGATCGGCGAACTGGAAACACGCACCGGCGTGGGCAGGCACACCTTGCGCTACTACGAACGCCAAGGGCTGCTCGGCGACGTGCACCGCTCCAGCAACAACTACCGGGAGTACCCCGAGTCCCTCGTCGGGGAAGTGCGGCTACTGCGCAGCATGCAGTCGCTGGGCTTCTCGCTCAACGAGATTCGCCAGATCCTCGAGGGAATACGTAGCCGCGACATCGACTGCGCCGACGGCGCTCGCTTGCTGGCCGACAAGCGAGTCCGCGTAGAAGAGCAGATCACCGCTCTACGAGAAGTGAGCCGCGTACTCGCCCGAGAACAGCAACGCCTCGAGGCCAATGCACGCCACCGTGGCAAACTGCCCAGATAACCGCGGGAGAGGTAAGCCGGGGGATCACGGTTCAGCGTGGAGCGGACACCCGCGGCTCGGTGCGCTCATCCCGAATCGCTTCCCCCACTTCCTCCACCGCGGTGCGCAGCATCGTGCCGTACTGGTCCTCGCCGAGCGCGTGCAGGCATCCGCGGGCGGCCTCGATCTGCTGCCGGGCGGCTTCGAAGGAGCCGAGGCGGCGGTAGTTGTCGGCGAGGTTCAGGTGCAGGGAGGGGTAGAAGCCGCGGACCTCGAGCCCCGCGTTGTAGCGGCGGACGCGTTCGTCGGTGAGGCTGTCGGCGGCGTCGAGCGCGCGGATGTCCCAGGTGAGGGCCTGTGCGGCGTCGTCGTGCAGGTCGGCGAGGTAGTGCGCGAGGGTGCAGCGGTGCAGGGGATCGCCCTGCGGTCCGAGGTCGGCCCAGAGCTCGGTCAGCATGGTGCGGGCAGCATCGCGGTCTCCCGCGCGGCCGAGCTCGACAGCGCGGGTGATGGCTTCCATGGTGGTGTCGGTCTGATCGGTCATCGGGTGTGGTTCTCCGTGCTCGGAACGAATGTGGGCATGACGAGAGTGGTGAGATCACCGTCGGTCGCCGACCGGACAACGACGGGCTGGTCGGCCGCGGCGAGATCGAACATCAGGTCCGGCCCGAGCGCACTCGCCACAGCGGAGCGCAACACTTCGGACCGGAACGCGAGTTCCATCGGTCCTCCGGTGACAACAGCGGGTAACCGAGTGACGGTGATGATCCCCGCTGCTGCGAGGCCGGACTGGTCGGTGGCGCGCGCGATGACGTCAGATGAACCGGCGACACCGGTGGGCGGCCGGGTTTCCGTGGCGGCAGCCGCGACCGCGAGGTTGGAGCCGTCCATGGCGCACGAGGTGGCGTCAGCAGAGTCGGCGGCTACGGCAGGCGAAAGGGCATCCGTGGCGGTAGATGACACCTCGAGACCGGACGGGTCGATGGTGCACACCACGGTGTCGTCCGCCGTCTCCAGCAGCTCGAGCAGGGCGGCGCGGGCTACCAGCATCCGGGTCCGGACCGGTGGTAGTCCGTCGAGGACCGCGCGGTAGTCGGGGAAGGGTTGCTCGATTCCGTTGCAGCGGTGCTCGATTTCTCCGCAGACGAAGGCGATACCGGAGTCGCTCGGCGCGAGGACCACTTCCTCGATCGAGTCCAGCCATGGGCGCAGCGGCGCGAGCGTCGCGGCTTCGACTACCACCGACCACTCCTCGCCGCCGTCCCGCAGCGGTGCGAGGGTGCGTGTCGAAAGCCGGTAGCGGTCGGTGGCAGTGAGGGTGAGTGCGGTCGAATCCGCTTCCACCAGCACCCCCGTGAGCACCGGCACGGTGTCATCGATCGCTGCGGCCGTGCCGACTTGCCCGATGGCGCGCGCCAGATCCGCCGCGGGTACCGCGATGCCGCGCCCGGCGCCGAGGGCACGCTTGACCTGCGCCGCCACCCGAGCGGCAGCGTCGGCCCGGCGCGCGAGCTCGGCGACGTGCGCGTCGAGCAACCGTTCGGCGCGGCTCGGGTCACCCGCCAACACCTCGGTGATCGCCTCCAACGACAGCTCGATGCCCCGCAGCCGCCGAATCAGCACTGCCCGCTCACACTGCGAGCGCGTGTAGTACCGGTATCCGGTCACCGAGTCGACCTCGGCGGGCACCAGCAGTCCGCAGTCGCCGTAGAACCGCAGAGCGCTCGCCGTCAGCCCGCTGGCCCGCGCCAACGCTCCGATGGTGATCAACTCCTCGACCCTGGAACTCCGCACCGAGCCATCATGGAGTCTCAACCAACATGAAGGTCAACCGTGTCGGCTACGGGGCGGCAGGCGGGCGGGCCAGTGGGTCTGGGCTGACGGCGGGTGCCCAGCGCGAGACATTGCAGCATTCGGCATGACAGGTAAGCGGCAGTCGCATGGGGCCAGTGCGTGCGTCTGGCGGGCGTTGGGTGACTCTTGCGACGCATCAGCAGCGTTCGGTCTCGAGCGGAAAGGAGAGCGCGGTCGGTGGGCGTCGGTGAGCCGGGTGGTTCGGTACGGCTGGATCGCGTGTGGGGTTGCGTTGGGGACGTGATGCCCAGGGGTTGGCGGGTCCGAATAGCTGGCCTACCCATGTTTTCCTCTGAGCGGTGCTGGGCGCGTTGGGTGCCGTACCGGCTTACCTCCCGAAGTTGGCGGAGGTGGGTTCAAGTTCCGGCGTGGTCGACCGGCTGTGGTTGCGTTTCAGATTGGTCGTGTTGGGGTTGTCGTCGTTGCGTGTGTCTAGGGGGCTT
>NZ_BDAU01000069.1 GCF_001612615.1 Nocardia amikacinitolerans NBRC 108937
ATCAGCGGTTCGCCTTCTACGGGCGATGCTCCACCGAGGACAACCAAGACCCCGAAACTTCTTATCGGTGGCAGCGTGGCAACGCCGAAAAGTTCGTAGCCGAAGGCTCGATCGTCGCGGACTACTTCGACGTGTGACAGTCGCGCTCGGTGCCATGGCATCGCCGTCCCGAGGCTGCGCGCCTGTTATCCGATCTGAAGAGTCACACGCGCGGCTGGTCGGCGATTGTTGTCGGTGAGGGGACGCGCTGCTGGTTCGGCAACCAGTTCAGTCTCGTGGCGCCTCGCATTCAGGCCCACGCGGTCGAAGTCTGGGTGCCCGAGCTCGGCGGACGCTTCGATTCCCGCAATGTGACCCACTCGATCATGATGAGCATGCTCGGTGGCCTGAGCGAGTCCGAACGCCAGCACGTGCAGCAGCGCACCCGCGCCAGCATGGACGCCCAGGTCCTCAACGAAGGCCGCCATCAAGGCGGCCGCGCACCGTATGGATACCTGGTTGTCGATGGTCCACCACATCCGAATCCGAACCGGGCCTCCGACGGGTCCCGGCTGCGGATCCTGTCGCTGGACGTGGCCACCGCGCCTGTGGTCCAACGCATCTTCCGCGACTACATCGCCGGTCGCGGCGACAAGGCCATCGCGTATGAGCTCAACCGCGAGGGGATTCCCTGTCCGTCAGCACACCGTCCAGAGCAGAACCGGCACCGATCCCGAGACGGTTGGCAAGCCAGCACCGTCTCCGCGATCCTGCAAAACCCTCGCTACACCGGCTACGCCATCTTCGGCCGCTGGAACAAACAGGAAGAACTCCTCGATCCCGACGACGTCGCCGCCGGCCACATCACCCGCCTTCGCCGCTCCCCCAACCACCGCATCATCCGATCCAAGAAACCCGCACACCCCGCCATCGTCACGGTCGAAACCTTCACCCAAGCCCAACTCATCCGCCGACAACGCGCCAGCACCGGAAACGGCGCCCGCGGCCGCCTGGAACGCACAAGGAAACCCTCGCCGCGTGAGTACCTGCTGCGCGGATTGCTGCGCTGCGACATCTGCGGACGCAAGATGGAGGCCGGAGCAATCCGAGGAGTCATCTACTACCGCTGTCGCGCCAAGAACCTGACCCCAGGCAGCCCCGCCCTGGCCGAGCACCCCGTCACGGTCAACTTGCGCGAGGACCACCTCGTCGCACCGATCGACCGCTGGCTGGCCACCCTGTTCCATCGGACCCATCGCGACCGCACTATCGCCAGCCTGCTCGCGGCCCAAGACGACGGCGACCACGACACACACCGCGCACTTCTGCGACGCCGTATCGCTGACGCCGAAGCCAAGCTCGAACGCCACCTCGCCGCCATCGAAGCAGGAGTCGACCCGCAGGTCCTTGTCGCCGCGATGAACACCGCTCAAGCCGAGAAGGCAGCGGCACAAACGGAGCTACAAAACTTGCCCACCATCCCCCGACTAACCGAGACCGAGATCCGCAAGCTGATCGATTCCCTCGGCGACATCCCGGCCGTTATCGCCGCGGGAGCGCGATCCGACAAAGCGGAGCTCTATCGGGCCCTCCACCTCGCCATACGGTATCGGCCTCGACAACGGGTTGCCGTGGTCGAGGCCGATGCTGTGGTTAGCACTGGTGTCCGGAGGGGGACTTGAACCCCCACGCCCGATAAAGGGCACTAGCACCTCAAGCTAGCGCGTCTGCCATTCCGCCACCCGGACCGGTGGTGCTCAGCAAGGTTATCGGATGTGGCGGCTGGGGCCAAATCGCGGTACGAATCGCTGGTCACCGGGTGGTTCGGGGGCGGATGGGGCGGGTCAGCGCAGCTCTTCGAAGGTGCGCTCGAAGGCGAGCGCGCCGTGACCGTCGGCGACCTGACGGTCGATGAGGTTCTTGATCGGACCGATCACATCGAGCGCGACGCCTGCGTCTCGGCTGGCGCGCACGATGGCGTCCATCGCGGCCTTGTGGAAGTTCAGGTGCTGGACGTCGGTGGTGTAGTCGCCGCCGTCGATGATCCGGCCGTACTCCGGGATGAGCTGGGCCATCGCCGTCACCCAGGCGGTCGCCCGCTCGGCGAACGCGCTGACCGAGGCGCCCGCCGAGCGCGCGAGTGCCGCGCCGTGCAGGAAGCCGGCGAACATTCCGTACATGCTCGACAGCAGGGCGAAGTCCCAGGTGGACGCGAGGCCTGCGTCCTCGCCGAAATAGTCTGCGGCGGCGGCGAATTCGAGCAACGGGCGGTTGTCGTCGAAGACCTTGCGCGATCCGCTGTACAGGATGGACGCGCCCGGCTGCCCGATCATCGGCGGCACCGCCATGATGCCGCCGTCGAGGTAGTCGATGCCGTGCTGTTCGGCCCATCGGCCGAGTTCGCGGGCTTCCTCGGGCGCGGTGCTTGTCAGGTTGATCACCTGCTTGCCCGACAGCCGCTCGGCGACCGGGTCGAGCGCGGCGTGCACCGATGCGTGGTCGAGCAGGACGACCACGATCACCTCGCCCGCGCGCACCGCCTCATCCACGGTGGCCGCGCCGACCGCTCCGGCCGCGACCAGGTCGGCGTCCTTTCCGGGGGTCCGGTTCCAGACGACGGTGGACCGTCCGGTCTTCAGGAAGGCCGCCGCGAGGGCCTGGCCCATCGCGCCGAGTCCGAGGACCGTCACCGGGTTCTGCTTGTTCTCCGCCATCGCGGGTCAACTCCTTGGGGTTGGAACGTTGTGGTCAGCGCGCTGGAATCAACAGTGCTCGAGTGGCGTTGGGTCGACAAGTACCTACTATTCGGTCGGGTACTTACCAACATGTGTGTGAGCAGCTAGCGAGGTACGGCATTGGGCGCGAAGAGATCAGGACCATATTTCTGCGGCATCGACGCGGCTATGGACGTGATCGGCGGCAAGTGGAAGGCGCTGATCCTCTGGGAGCTCGAGGAGAACGGGGTGCGCCGTTTCGGCGAGCTGCGCCGCGGCCTGCCCGGCGTCTCCGAGAAGATGCTCATCCAGCAGCTGCGTGAGCTCGAGGAGGACGGCATCGTCACCCGCCAGATCTTCCCTGAGGTCCCGCCGCGCGTGGAGTACGAGCTCACCGAACTCGGCGCGGCCCTGAATCGCGCGCTCGAACCGCTCGGCGCTTGGGGCCGCGACCGCATCGCGCGCATCGGCGCCGGCCGGGTGCAAGTTCCCGCCTGACCTGGCGATTTGGTGATCTCCCCCGCTGCCCGTTTATGATCATGATCCGCTGGCGACGCCAAGTCGCCACGGACACAACAGAACACACCGGTCCGGGTGGCGGAATGGCAGACGCGCTAGCTTGAGGTGCTAGTGCCCTTTATCGGGCGTGGGGGTTCAAGTCCCCCTTCGGACACAAATGCGCACACGGGTGGTCGTGAAAGCACTTTCGGCCACGACCACCCGAATATTTCCTGACATTCGACCGATCTTCTCACCGCCAGAGCCGCTGATAAGGCATGGGCTGCAATGCTTCACGCATATCCTGGTCGATTTGGATTGTTGCCACTCCCCTCTCATACACCGCCTTCGCGAAAGTGTGCGCTGCTACGGGGTCGGCCCGGTAGTGCATCGGCGGCCAACCCGGGAATCGAACTGTGACATGGCATTGCATCGCATTGCTTTCGTCGTACGGCACGGGCGGAGGGCATCCCGTTCATTCGCCGTTCAGGATCGGAAGAAGCAGGCGCGAGCTGGAGTGCACCGTGTTGACGCCCGCGGTGCCGACGGGGGCATGACGGAACAGCAGCATGGGCTGGAAGTCCTCGCGATTGTCGTCGCTGGTGAGGGTCAGCCGGATGCGATGCCCGCGCTGGAACCGGCGGGCATTGGCGACCAGCGGAATGCGGTAGTCGACCGGCTCGCCCGAAGGAATAGGGATCTTCGTCCGCGCCGGGAGGACGGGCCTGCCGGTCTCGCCCGCGTCCTCGTCGATGTGGCGCATGCTGCCGCGCAGCCAGCCCTGGGTGATGTCGGTGGCCACGCCATCCGGATCGACGTCTTGCAGGAGCAGGATCCATGCCGTGTCGGTCGCGCTGCTGGTGGCGGTGAGCCGTAGTTCTGGGTGGCCGACCATGTCGATGTCGCCGGGAAGAGGGTCGCTGATCCAACTCAGCTGGGCGGGCATAGCATTCGCGCCGTCGGTGACGTAGCTACGCTCGCCGGGACGCTCGGCGGGCGTGAGGGAACCGTCGGCGTTGAGGGCCAGCGAGGTATGCGTGGCTGGTGGGGGCCAAGAGTCGGCGGTGCGCCACTCTTCGGCCCCGGGCAGCCAATAGCGGATGGCGGGGCCTTCGAGGATGCCGGTGTCGCGTCCCTTCAGCCAGTGGTCGAACCAGGCGAGGGCCTCGACGTGCATGCTTTCCCACGGCCAAGGCAGACCGTAGTTCCCGAGCATGGCCATGCGGACGTGCGGGTTGTGGGCGAGGGCATCCCAGGCTTCGAAGAGGCCGGGCAGATGGAGGGGGACGTTGGACCACTCGCCGCCGAGGTAGACGGGTATGTCGACATCGGCGAGCTGTGCGGTCAGGTCACGCTCGTCCCACCACGCATCGCGGGTGGGGTGATCGATGGTCACTGCCTCGAGCAGAGCGTTCCATGGGTGTGCGTCGTGGCGGAAGCGGCTGGCCTGCTCCAGGCGGCGGTGTACTTGGACGGCATCGCTCTTGCTGAACCGCCGATGGATGGCGGGGATGGCGAGTAGTCGACGCAGAAGGCGAGACAGCGGGTTGCGATAGAGGCGGTCGCCGTGGGCGGACAGGACGCCCAGCGCACGGATCCACGGGGCAATGAAGGCCTCGCTCAGTATGCCGTTGTGGTACGCGGCTTCCCATGCCTGGACGGTGACGTTGAAGGGGAACAGGGCCTTCAAGTGGGGCGGGCGCTGGGTAACTGCCTCCAACTGGCTCATGGCGTAGTAGCTGATGCCGATCATGCCTACGTTGCCGTCGCACCACGGCTGGTCGGCGACCCACTCGACCAAGTCGAACAGGTCCTTGCGCTCTTGCTCGTCGAAGAAGGTGTAGACGCCGCCGGAGCCGACCGTCCCCCGAAGGTTGGCGATGACGTGGGCGTATCCGCGCGGCACCCAGAAATCGCTGATGCCGGCCTCGATGATGGCCGCGGGGGCGCCAAGGTCCTGGAGCTGGCGGGGGTATGGGGCGGCCGCGATCAGGGCGGGAAACCTGCCCGCCGCGCCGGGCCGGTGAATGTCGGCGAGGAGTTGCGTCCCGTCGCGCACCGGGACGGGGACGTTGTCCTCGCGGGTCGTCCCGTGGCCGGCCGGGGACAGGTTGCGGTACTGGCGACCTGTGGTCTGCGGCCCGTTGAGCCGACGCTGCCCGGGCTCTACTCCAGCGGCCTTGAATCGAGCCATGATGCTCTCATTTCCACGTGTACAGAAATTAACTGCCCCCACCGTACGCACGTCAGCTCGACGCGGGCAAGGTTAATTTCCGCATATCGTGAAAATTGGCAGACCCGAGTGCTGCCTGGTCGACCGCTGCCTGCCGAGCGTTCGTCCGAAGGCTCGCTGCCGCGAGCGCACAGTGATTCAAGTGCCGCCGACCAGCGGTCCTGTGCTGGAGATCGGCGGCCCCGGGCAGTCGCTCGCGGTCAGGCGTTCTCCGAGATGTCCCCGCCGAGGGCACCCGTGAGATAGTGCTGCACGGTCGGCGCGATCAGGCGGACGACCTGCTCCGAGGGAATGTCGGCGAGGGGCTCGATCGCCCAGACGTACCGTGTCATCGCGAGGCCCACGATCTGCGTGGAGACCAGATTCGCGCGCACCTCGGCCTCGTCGCGGGCGAGGCTCGCCGACACGATCCGCAGAACGACCGCTGAGAAGACGGAGCGGAGCCGCTCCATCGCGAAGGGCTCGTGACTTGCCGCGAGGATGATCGAGCGCAGGACCTCCGCGGTGGCCGGGTCGTCCCACATGCGCAGCGCCGCCTCGACGAAGGCTCGCCCGCGCTCCTCCAGCGGGACCTCGGCGGCCTCGGCGATGCGCTCGCCGAAGGCGGCCGGTGGCTCCAGCGCCGCCTTCAGCAGTCCCGCCTTGTTGGCGAAGTAGTAGTTGACCAGGGTGGGGTCCACATCGGCGGCTTGGGCCACCGACCGCAACGAGGTTCCGTTGTATCCCCGCTCGGCGAAAGACTTGCGGGCTGCCGTCAGGATGCGGTCCGCCTGCGCGCCACGTTCCCCCCGCGGACCCCTTCCCGCTTGTCCCATGTCTCCGTCCCCCTCTTGCCCATGCCGTGAACTCACGTGCTTGCCTGCTGGTGCTGCTTTCAGCGCCTGCACGAATTCAGCACCTGCACGAAACATATTTCAGCACGCCGTGAAATTGCAACCGAGGCGCTCCGGCAACGTTCTCGCGCCCCCTCACGGCTCGAGGTCGACAACGCCTTTGCCGGTGGCGATGTCGAACGGCACCGAGACCTGGTCGTGCGCGATCAGCCAGGCGCCGTCGATCTTCCGCATGCCGTAGGTGACCCGGACCCACATACCGCTCGTTGCCGCCCCGTTGTTCAGCGTGCCGCTGAGACGAGCGAACGCCTGCCCGAATGCCACGTCATCGCCCACGGTGAACGTCAGGTCGCGAACCTCGTAGCTCACGGTCTCGAAGAGCGAGAACACTCTCGCCCAGTTCTCGAGCTTCGCCACGATCCCGACATGCTGGAGTGGCGGCTCGACATCGAAGGACACGACGTCGGTCGTGTAGAGCTGCTTCAGGGCCTCGAGATCCTTGGCTCGCAGTCCTTCGACCACCTTGTCGATTTGCCTGCGAATCTCGGCTTCGGCGGCGCGTGACCGGAAGTCGTTGGCTGTCGGCATGATCGGCTCCTCACGAATCGACGAGAGCGGTTGCGGCGCCCGTCCGCAGCGGCGCGAGCGCGGCGCTCCAGGCGACGACCTGATCCAACGTCTTGTGCAGGGCGGCGACGTGGTGGTCGCGTGGAGTGAAGGTCGTGTGGTTCTCGAAATCGGTGAGCACCGAGATCGCGACCTGATAACTCACGTCGGCCATGCCCAGCGTGCCGCAGACCGTCCGCAGCTGCACCACGGCGCGGGCGCCGCCGCCCACGCCGTAGGAGACGAAGCCGACCGCCTTGTCGGCCCATTCCGCGCACAGGTGGTCGATGGCGTTCTTCAGCACCCCGGGCACGCCGCTGTTGTATTCCGGTGTCACCACCACGAAGCCGTCGAACGGGGCGATCCGCTCGGCCCAGGCGCGGGTGGCTTCATGGACCGACGGGCCGAACATCGGCGGCGCGGGTTCGTCCAGATGCGGTAGCGGATGGTCGCGCAGATCGATCAGTCCGAACTCGGCGTCGCCGCGCTGCGATGCCGTGTCCAGGACCCACTGCGCGACCTGCGGGCCTTTGCGGTTGGGCCGGGTACTGCCGAGAACGATGCCAATTCTCATCATTTTCCGAACTCCTGCTTTGCTGACAGTGTCACGACCTTTCGACGGAACAGCCGTCCGGAATGTCAGGCCGTCTCGCCCGCCCCGAGTCTGTTCCTCACATTTCCGGTCGCTGATTCGTCGGTTTCGGTGAGGGAGACTGACCGAAGGAATCTCAATGACGATGTCAAGCCGCGATCGGGACCCCGTTGACGCTCGGGGGCTTGGGATCGAAGGGCCGGTTGTCGCGCAGCAGGGCCCACAGCACGTCGACCAGGCGCCGGGCCAACGCTAGAAGGGCTTGGGTATGGATGAGTCGTTCGGCGCGTTTGCGCTGGTAGAACGTTCTGGAAGGGCCCTCGGTTTTGATCGAGGACAGGGCGGCCATGAAGAACACGCGCCGCAGCCGCCGGTTGTAGCGTTTGGGTCGGTGCAGGTTGCCGCTGATCCGGCCGGAGTCGCGTGGCACGGGCACGAGTCCGGCGTAGGAGGCCAGCCGGCCTGGGGTGGTGAACTCGGCCACGGCGTCGCCGCCGGTGGCGACGAGGAACTCGGTGCCCAGGTGTGGGCCCATGCCGGGCAGC
>NZ_BDAU01000070.1 GCF_001612615.1 Nocardia amikacinitolerans NBRC 108937
AGGTTCACCTCGCCCTCCCGCTGTCCCCACAGTGATGCGGCTGGGATTCAGACGGTGGGTAATGATGCGATCTCCTCGGTTCACTGTGCTTGGTGGGGCTCGGCGCGGCAGGATGGATGCCATGCCAGAAGCCAAGGGCCAGTTGACGATCCGCACCCACGGCAATGCCGATGACCTACTCCAGCTCCTCGAATGGTTCAACGACGAGGACGGGCTGAGGGGCCGAGTGAGCTTGCCCCCTAATCGGATTCGTCCTGGCCAGATGGGTGACCTCTACGATGTGCTTGTCGTCGCCGTCGGCGCGGGCGGAATCGCCCCAGCCCTGGCCCGGTCGCTGACAGCGTGGTTCACCGTGCGCCGATCCGATATCGCTGTCACTCTCAAGATCGACGATCACACCGAGATCACCCTGGACGCCAAGCGAATCAAGACACCTGAGGTCACTCAGGCATTGCAGCGCATGCTCGAACGGCCCCGCGACCCGCAGTGACAGCGGCACCGAGTCGCACCGGGTGGCGTGCCGCCCTGATCGGGGTGAGCCGGTATATCGATCCCGAATTCCCCGACATTCCGGCTGCTCTCAACAACGTCGCGGACCTCACCCGGCTGCTGACCGCATCGACCGGCAGTGCGCTTGCCGAACGCCAGTGCAGTGTCCTGACCGATCCTGAGCACAACACGCAGGTCGGTAAGGCAGTCGCTTCCGCTGCGCAGGAAGCCGGTGATGTCCTGTTGGTGTATTTTGCCGGACATGGTGTGGTGGATCGGCGTGGGCGACTGTACTTGGCACTGTCCGGCACCAGCCGAGACCACCCTGAGTGGAGCTCAGTGCCGTTCGCGACGCTGCGCGATGAACTCATCGCGAGTCCAGCCCGCGCACGGATTCTGATCCTGGATTGCTGCTTCTCGGGACGAGCGTTCGAGGCCATGGGCGCGTCCTCCTCGCTCGTCGACGGCCAAATCGACATCCAGGGCACCTACACCATCGCATCCTCCGCCAGAAACGAACCTTCGATCGCGCCCGAAGGCTACCGTCACACCGCGTTCACCGCAGCCCTGCTCAGCGCCGCCACCAACACCGGCCTCACGCTCGATCAGCTCTACCAGAAGGTCGACCAGGCCCTGTACCGGGATGGCTACCCCCGCCCCCAACGACGAACCGTCAACATCGCCGGTGAACTGCGCCTGTTCACCCCACCACGCGCCATCCAACCGCTATCTGGTGGCGACGCCTCGATCGCGCCGATAACCGACCAGACCACCAACTCTGATACCGACGCCGACGCGCTTTTCGAGAGCGGCCGAAGCTTTGCCGACCAAGACGACCTTACCCAGGCAGAGAACTCGTGGCGGCTCGCCGCGTCGCAGGGACATGCCGGCGCGATGAACAACCTCGCCAACCTGCTCGATGCGCAAGGTCAAGCCCGCGAAGCGCACGAGTGGTACCGCGAGGCCGCCGAGCGAGGCAACGTCGATGCCATGGGCAATCTGGCCATTCTGCTACACCAGATAAAACGAGTCAGCGACGCTGAATTCTGGTGGCGCCGAGCTGCGGAGTCCGGCAACACCGACGCCATGTACAACCTCGCCATAATGCTCGACAAATCCCGACACCTCGACGAAGCCCTCACCTGGTACCGGCGCGCCGCCGAAGCCGACCACACCGACGCGATGCACAACCTCGCGATCCGCCTGCGCTACCGCGGGCATCTAGCTGAGGCCACCACCTGGTGGCAACGCGCCGGTCACCGACGGGCACAACGCACCAGCGAGAAGCTGCGCGGCGCGGTCACACGACCACAGTCGCGGTGAGAGCATTTCACCGGAGCAGACCCCCTGTTCCGTCGGCTCACCGGGCTCAGTGTCGCAGCAACTCAGGGCTTTCGGTGATGGGGGCGCACACAAATATACGAACACTGTTGGGCCGGAGCTAATCTCAGATCATGGTCTTGTCAGCTGGGGCGTCGATTGACGCGATGCTTTCCTTAGCTGACAGCAATCCCCGTGATTGGCCCTTACACCTGCGACCTTTCTCCAGTGGCTCCTTGGGGAGGTGGGTACGAAGCGAGGGGGCCTCTGCGGACGACATCGACCCGTGTCAGCTGCCTTGGTATGAGCTTATGATCCGCGCCGCGGAATCTTTTTGGAGCTGGCGTTGGGCTCAACCAGGCCGCCATCTACGTTGGAGTGCGCCCGAACCTGACACAGCTATTGTGTTGGAGCATCTGCTGGGTCGCTCCGACCAACCGTGGTCAAGTGCAGGGTTTGATACCGGGCTTGATCTGCTTTCACGCACGGGTATCGCGCCTGTATTCATACTGGCACGGGAGCTGAGTCCAGAGCGTGAGGCCGAGTTGTATGCGGCTGCATATGGCAAAGGACTAGCAGCCCTCGTTGTATTCGACTCTGTACGATCCGCTTTGGACTCCGAACGGTGGAGTAGCCATCTTCGTCGTGTGGTGAGCGGGTGGCTGCCTGATGATGTGGATCCGGCCCAGCCGTTTCGGGTGGTGAGTCTGGAGGACCGTCTTCCGTCGGACTACTACCGATGTCGTCATGCGTTGATTCATGCGCTCGATCACCTTTGGGCGTTGTTGTTGCATCATCATTTGTGCTCGAGCGAGCCGCCTGGCCGGTTGTTCGTCGCGCTCCGTCGCCTTACTCGTGGCCCGAATGTCCGCAGGTTGACCCAGCCTTCTTGTCAACCTGCGGGACTGGTGCGCGTCTAGATACGTTCGCACGCTGTCCCGCGCTTTCGCGCAGGAGGATTGCGTGTATTTCTCGTTGTTGCTGGTCGTGGCGGTGCAGCCTGATCCCACCATGCCGTGGTGGGTTCTGGCGCTGCCGGTGATCGTGATTGTGGTGTTGGTGGCTGTGGCCGCGTTGGTGGCGGCGCTGGCTGGTGCCGAGCGGTCCGTCCGGGCGCGGCTGGTGCTGGGCGATTTGCTGGTGATGCTGCAGCGAGGTGGTCGCCGGTGAGCGCGGCGCGGGGCCGAGGTAGGCCGATGTTGTGCCCGACCGTGGTATTAGAACGGGTACTGGCGATGTCAGCGGCCGGGTGGTCGGATTCGCGGATCAGTGAGGTCCTCAACGATGAGGGCATCGCAACGCCCGCCGGTGGCCGACGATGGCAGCGCTGCCATGTGTGGCGGTTGCGACACACCGCTGCCGCCATTCGGCGGAGCGCGGCCGAGGAGGCGCGCGAGGCCATGTAGCGGTCCAGGCACGCTGGCCTGGACCAGGGCGGGGCCCACTTGAGGATGACGACGGTGGAAGAGCGACGTCCTGCCACAAACGGGATGCTCCAGCCTGCCGACGCCGGGCGCCGTCAACCCGTCGAGCCGGCTCTCACCATCTTCGGCGCTCTTACTGCCCATAGGCGCTCTCGACGAGACGATCTCATCAGCAGCGAGCAATGGCTCCTGGTCTGGCGATCGCCACGACCACCCGCGAGCTGTCCCATCCCACCGGCCCGGCAGGGTCGGTCTGGGCCCTATGGACGGCCGACAGCGGCGACCTCGTCACCGAACGGCTCCGGCTTGCAGACTTGCCCGAGCGCGGACCGCAAATCGCCCACCGCCCCAGCGCAATCCAGCCCTACAACGGGGCCGCCTTCGCACTCGACGACTCCCAGGTCCATGACCTCTTCCGCCTCTGCCGAACCAAACCTTCCGCACTTCACACGACCTGATACCCAGTCGAGGGACTCGATCCGAAACCCGAGGACGACAGCATGATTGAAGTCCCACCACCCGATAGCGACCAATCTCGATCAGCTCGGCGAAGCAGCGACCGATACGGGGGTGCACCGGATCGCCCAGCGATGGAATGGCAGGAACTTGCCGCGGTGGCGGGATCTCCGACCCCGGCCCGCAGCAGGGCTCTAGCGAGCGTACGTCCAGCGTCGGAAATGAAGCCGATCCGGCTTGCCCTCGACGGGCACGATACGGACACACTCGTATCCGGCTTTCTCGATCGATTTCAGACTGGCGGTGTTGTCGGCGGCGATCACACAGCCGAAGGAACGAACTCCACTCGCCGCAGGGTGTTCGCTGACGGCTTGCTTGGATGCCGAGGCGTATCCGCGACAGCGGTGCGCCGGGTCTATGTAGGTCACCATACCCAGCGACGGGTAGTTGGCTGGATCGTCCATTTCCGTATCGGAACGGCTGTACGGCCGGTCTTGGACCGTCGCAGATACTACCCCCACCGGCTGTTCACCAGCGAAGATCACCCAGTTGAATATCCTTCCACCGAGCGAGTTTTCGGCACCAGGCGGGCACTGAAGGTAGTGGTTGGGCATCCCGATCCGCGCAACGTATTCGTCGGTGTGTGCCCAGCCGAGGACCTTCGATCGGACGGCTTCGTCACAGTCTGTCAGGTAGCGCAATTGCACCATAGTGCAACACCGTACTGAGTAGGGGTGCGCCCGCCTCATCAAACATCGCCAACGTATCGAAGTTGCGGCGGATCCGTCCCTTTGGCGCAAGGGACTCTTGGAGAGTTCGTTAGTGTCTGCATTGTGTTCGACATTGCCGATCGGATTGCTGACTACGTCCTGCGGTGGCCGCGGGAACTGTTCGTCCTGGAAGCGAAGGCGCTTCTGGCTGGAGCACCTTCGTCCCTTGGAAAGAGCGGGGGATGGGTCGGTGAGGTCGGTCTTCTTCTGACCGAAGCGTTCGCTTCCGAGACACCGGCACAGGATTTCGAGAACCTGGACTCGGGATGGCCGGTGTCGTCGGCACGGGCGAAACCGGAGGTTGATGACCCGTGGGGATCAGCTACGCCACCGCACAAGACTTCAGGTTTCCCCGAACGCGAGTTCCTCGAACAACTCGTCGCTACCTCGTCGCAGTTCCCCGAGCAGCATGCTCCGAAGCCTTACTACTCGCAGCGCATGGCTGGTCCGACAACTCACGTGCCGCTGGTGGAACCTGATCTCGAGTCGGCGCAACGCGAATGGGTGGCCGCGATCAGTGATTTCCAACAGCGCGGCTATCTGGGAAAGGTTGCACCCGATCCCTGTGTCGATGATGACTACCCCGGCGGGTTCCCGGACGAGGTCCTCGACACCGTGATCACCGACAGGCTTGGTCGGCGAGGTCTGTGGTCACCCCGGCCCGAAAGCTGGGAGGAGGCGACGTTCTTCGATCTCGTCGAGATCTTCCACGACCTCGTGGCCCGACCACGACAGCGCCATTTCCACAACTACAACGGTTGCGGATGGCACTACTCGAACTTCACTCCCCGACCTGTCCGGATCCTCTACCGATGGACCGTCAATCGCATCCTGACACGCAACAACATCGGTCTACGTCTCGCCAAGAGCGGAGAAGATATCGGCCGCTTGGTCAGCGAGACCGACGACGCACGAGCCGATCTCGTCGAGGCCGCTATGAACACCCCCGCCCCGGCACGCAAAGCCTCGGTAGCCCACGCAATCGCACTGTTCCGCAGCCGAAACGCGACGATCGACGAGAAGCGCAGCGCGTGCGTTACCCTGGCTGGCTTGCTCGAGGAACGCCGCGCACTGCTGAAGCAGGAACTGTTCAAAGCCGACGAAGGCGATCTCTTCCTGATCGCAAACAAGTTCGGCATCCGTCACCGAGACGCCAAACAGAAGATCGACTACGACACCGCCTACCTCGACTGGATCTTCTGGTGGTATCTCGCGACCAACGAACTGACCGACCGGCTCCTCGCCAGACAGAACGGCGACTTGCCTCCGCACACCTGACAGGTGACCGGAACGGGGCCCGCCCCCGAACCGACTCCACCACAACAGAATTAATCGAGATCAACAACGCGCATCGAGAGGCACACGAACTCATCCATGCAACTGCCCGTTGTGGCATCGCGGGTACCACAACGATCACGTGACGGCGGGCGTCCGAAACGGGACTGTCAATCT
This sequence comes from Nocardia amikacinitolerans NBRC 108937, assembly GCF_001612615.1. GTDB lineage: Bacteria > Actinomycetota > Actinomycetes > Mycobacteriales > Mycobacteriaceae > Nocardia > Nocardia amikacinitolerans. The sequence continues at coordinate 5,912 of NZ_BDAU01000070.1, forward strand.
AACGGTGTAACAAGTGTTTTCAAGGTTTCTACTTCCGGCCCGCGGACAGGCGGCCTTCGAAGGTGATATCGAAAGCGTTCAAGGCTGCTTTCCATCTGGTGACCCAGCGTTTCTGCCCGGCGCCGGTGGGGTCGAGACTCATGATCGCCATGTAGACGCACTTCAGGGCCGCTTGGTCGTTCGGGAAGTGCCCGCGGGCGCGTACCGCGCGGCGAATGCGGGCGTTGACCGACTCGATCGCATTGGTCGAGCACACGACCCGGCGGATCTCGGTGTCGAAGGCCAGGAACGGCACGAACTCCGACCAGGAGTTCTCCCAGAGTTTGACGATGGCCGGATATTTTCTGCCCCATTCCTCGGCGAATTCGTAGAACCGCTCCAGCGCAGCTGATTCCGTCGATGCGGTGTAGACCGGCTTGAGTGCTTTGGCGATCGCGTCCCAGTGCTGGCGGGCCGCGTACCGGAACGAGGCCCGCAGCAGATGCACCACGCATGTTGAACCACCGCTTGCGGCCACACCTCGCCGATGGCCTCGGGCAGCCCTTTGAGGCCGTCGCAGACGAGCATGCACACATCAGCGACCCCGCGATTACGCAGTTCGGTGAGGATCTGGAACCAGAACTTCGCGCCCTCGCCGCCGTCGCCGGCCCACAGGCCCAAGATGTCGCGGGTGCCGTCCACGGTCACCGCGAGTGCGACGTAGATGGGCCGGTTGGCGACCTTGCCGTCACGGATCTTCACGTGGATGGCGTCGAGGAAGATCACCGGATACACCGCGTCGAGCGGCCGGTTCTGCCATTCGGCCATCCCGTCGAGCACCTTGTCGGTGATCGTGGAGATCGTCTGCTTGGACACCTCGGCGCCGTAGACCTCCCGCAGATGCGCCGAGATCTCGCCGTGGGTGAGCCCTTTGGCCGACAGCGACAGCACCATGTTCTCCACACCGTTGAGCCGGCGTTGCCGCTTGCGCACGATCTGCGGCTCGAAACTCGAGTCGCGGTCACGGGGGACGTCGATCTCGACCGGCCCGACGTCGGTCACCACCGTTTTCGAGCGGGTTCCGTTGCGGGAATTGCCCGTTCCACGGCCTTGCCGGTCGCTGTGGTCGTATCCGAGGTGGTCGGTTATCTCACCGTCGAGGGCGGACTCGACCACCAACTTGGTCAGCTGCTGCAGCAACCCGCCCTCGCCAGTCAGCTGCAGCCCGCTGGCGCGGGCTTGATCCACCAGCTGACCCACCAGCTCGGCATCCACGGTCGTCTTCGCGTCCTTGCGCTTGGCCACCGCAGCAGTATCGGCCACATCGGCCGTCATCACATCAGACATCAAGTGCCACTCCTTGTTTGGGAGTTACACCGTTGTATTTACAGTCCCTCCGAAACGGGGCGGATTCAAGCGGGCAAAGCTATTGGCCGATGACCAGCAGTTTTCGGTGTTGCAGAAGGTTGGCGTACTGGTCGATTCCCCCTCCGGACACCAGTGCTAACCACAGCATCGGCCTCGACAACGGCAACCCGTTGTCGAGGCCGATACCGTATGGCGAGGTGGAGGGCCCGATAGAGCTCCGCTTTGTCGGATCGCGCTCCCGCGGCGATAACGGCCGGGATGTCGCCGAGGGAATCGATCAGCTTGCGGATCTCGGTCTCGGTTAGTCGGGGGATGG
>NZ_BDAU01000071.1 GCF_001612615.1 Nocardia amikacinitolerans NBRC 108937
TTGATAAGCAACCATTTGACTACCGTCGATTTCGGGTCGCATTTGGGCGCCCGACACTTCCGGCTCGCACTCCACCCGGCACTTCCGGCTCGCACTCCACCCGGCACTTCCGGCTCGCACTCCACCCGGCACTTCCGGCTCGCACTCCACCCGGCGCTTCCGGCTCGCATTCCGCCCGGCGCTTCCGGGTCGCATTCGGGGCCTGGCGATTTCGGGTCGAAGGTCAGGGTTGCGCCGGGATCTGATGATTGGCGTGCCGATCGGCGCAGTGGGTGAGCAACATGCTGCGACGCAAAGCCTTCGAGCGGCCGACGCCTACTCCCACTCGAACCGCAACCGCTCGTCCCCGGTCAACCCCACCGCATCTCCCTCCACCTCACCCCGCCTAGCGCGGCTCAGCTTGTCGAACGCACTCACCACCATCCGATGCTCCGCGCGCCGATAACGCCAAACCCCCACCACCTCCCCGTCGACCAGCACCGCCCCCGGCGCGGACAACGCCCGCCACACTTCCCTCCGCCGAGCACTGTCGGGAACGAGCAGAGCCCGATCGGCTTGCCGCAGATACGGATCCCCCGGCGGAACCAGCACGACACCCTCCGGCGCACCCGCCCCCAACACCGCGTCGACGAGCGATTCCGGCATCTCGTACCGCCGGTCGTCCACCTGCACCCGCACCAGCGTCCCCGCCACCTCGCGCCACACCTCGTCGACACCGACGCCGAGCCAATCGCGGAAGAGGGGGCGGGTGGTGGGGCCGTTCACCCGGAAGAACGTGCGCAGCAGGGCGAGGCGCGGCTGTTGGACGCCGACCGCGGGGTGATCCGGGGTCGGGTACAGCATGGTCGCGCGGTCCACCTCCGGGCCGAGCACGATCTGCGCGTGGCAGCCTGCCGCGCGGAACAGTCCGTCCGGCACGTGCGTCGCGCGGCAGCGGTCGCACCAGCGCGTCAGCCCGGATGACACGCGCCCGGTCACCGCGGTGCTGGCGGCGGATTTCGGGGTCGGCCGGGTGACGACCGCGCGCAGCGCCGCGGCGACCTCGGCGACGGCCTCGGCGTGCGCAGCGCCGCCCTCGTCGGAGGCGCGCGGCGCGAGCGCGTCGCGCAGCACGTCCAGCTGGGCGAGCCGGTGCGCGTGCGGTGCGCCGCGCAGAGTCCACCAGCTCACCAGCGGCCCGGCCGGATCGATGGCACGCGACAACGACGTCGACCCGATCCGGTCCGTGCGCTGACGCAGTGAGTACGCGGCGCCGCCGAAGCGGCCGTCCTGAAATCCGAGTAGCAGCAGGTCGTCGAGCAACCCGCCGTTGGTTCGCCCGTTCAGTCCGTGGCCGCGCCAGCGGTAACCGAGCCACTGCGCGCGGCCGACGGCGATCGCCTTGGCCATCGCCCCACCATAGAACCGCGACCGTCAGTACTCGTCGGTGCGCCAGGTCGACACCGCCCAGATCACCACGATGCTGAGGGCGATGATCAGGATGGACCAGTACGGGTAGTACGGCAGCGACGCGAAGTTCGCGATGATCGCGATCGCCGCGATGACGATCGCCGCGATCCTGCCCCAGGTGCTTCCAGTCATCAGTCCGATCGCGCAGATCACCAGAATGGCGCCGATTACGATGTGGATCCAGCCCCACGTCGAGATGTCGAACTGGTACACGTACTCGGGACCGACGACGAACAGTTCGTCGTCGACGACGGCCGAGATGCCCTCCAAGATCTGCAGAACGCCCACGGTCAGCAGCAGGATCGCGGCGCCGATGGAGGTGCCCGCCGCGATGCCCTGGCGAACCGGGTGCTGGGTTCCGGGTGTGGTCATCTGCATTCCCTTCCGCGAAGGAGAAACCTGGATGTCCATCCCAGCGGGTGCACCCGCGGAATACCTCACCCGTTTCGGGTGAGGATTCGCGATCAGCGCGCGGCGGCGAGCACCGGCACCCGGTCAGCGCGCGGCGTCGGCTTCAGCGTCTTGCTCAGGTTGGTGCGCAGGGTCGTCGCCGAATCCAGCAGATAGTTCTGCCGGACCTTCCACGGGTGCCGCTCGCCTTGGCGCGGGAACTCGTCGATGGAGCGCTGGATATAGCCGGAGGCCAGATCGAGCAGCGGATGCTCGGTCAGCACGTGATCCGGCTCGGGGACGACGGCCGCGTAGTCGTTGGCGTCCATGTGCCGCAGCACCTTGCAGACCAGCCGGGAGGTCAGGTCGGCGCGCAACGTCCACGAGGCATTGGTGTACCCGATGCAGACCGCGAAGTTGGGCACGCCGGTGAGCATCGCGCCCTGCCAGACGAACTGCTCGGACAGCCGCACCGGAACGCCGTCGACGTGCGGCGTGATGCCGCCGAAGGCGAGTAGCCGCAACCCGGTCGCCGTGACGATGATGTCGGCCGCCAGCACCTGTCCGGACTTCAGCCGGATGCCCTCGGGCACGAAACTGTCGATGTGGTCGGTGACGACCTCCGCCTTGCCCTTCTTCATCGCCTTGAAGAAGTCGGCGTCCGGCACCGCGCACAGCCGCTGGTCCCACGGGTTATAGCTGGGTGTGAAGTGCTCGGCGACGGCCTTCTCGTCTTTGAGGATGCGCGTGGTGAGACCGGTGAGCAGCCTGCGCGCCGACTCGGGACGACGGCGGCAGTACTGATAGAAGCCGATACTGAACAAGATGTTCTTGGTGCGGATCACCCGATGCGCCAGCCGAGGCGGCAGCAGTTCGCGGATCTTGTCGGCCTGCTTGTCGCGGCCGGGGACGGCGCTGATCCAGGTCGGGCTGCGTTGCAACATCGTCACCAGTTCGGCCTGCTCGGCCATCGAAGGCACCAGCGTCACCGCGGTGGCGCCGCTGCCGATCACCACGACCCGTTTGCCCGCGTAATCGAGGTCTTCCGGCCAGAACTGGGGGTGCACGATCCGCCCCGCGAAGCTGTCGGCGCCGGGGAACTCCGGGGCGTGGCCGCGCTCGTAGTCGTAGTAGCCCGCGCAGGCGTAGAGGAAGCCGCAGGTCAGGGTGCGCTCGACGGTGTTGCCCGCCGCGTCGCGCTCGGCGAGGGTGAGGGTCCACCGGGACTCGGCGCTCGACCAGTCGGCCGAGAGCACCTTGGTGCGGAAGCGGATGTGCCGGTCGATGCCGTTCTCGGCCGCCGTCTCCCGGATGTAGCGCAGGATCGAGGGCCCGTCGGCGATCGACTTCGCGTCGCGCCACGGCTTGAACGGGTAACCGAGGGTGAACATGTCCGAATCCGAGCGAATTCCCGGGTAGCGGAACAGATCCCAGGTACCGCCGAGCGCGTCGCGCGCCTCCAGCACGGCGTAGCTCTTGCCGGGGCATTCGGTCTGGAGCCGGTAGGCGGCGCCGATGCCCGAGAGGCCCGCGCCGACGATCACGACATCAAGATGGTCCTGCGCGACTGTCATGGCCTCCAGTGTGCGGATCCGAGCGGCCACGTTCTTGACTCCACGCGACAACTATTTGATCCTGGACGACATGTCCGTCATCCGGTCCGCAGGCTTGCGCGGCTTCCGCGCCACCGTCGCGGAACTGGGCGGCAATGCCGAGGAGTACGCCGCGGCGGTGGGCTTGCCCGCCGCCGCCCTGGACGCCGACGATCTACTCGTCTCCGACCAGGCCGTTGCGGCGGTCCTGGAGTTGGCCGCTCACTGTCTCGCCTGCCCCGACCTCGGGCTACGCATCGCCCACCGCCAGGACTTCGACATGCTCGGCCCGCTGGCGCTGGCGATCCGCAACTCCCCCACCCTCGCCGACGCGCTCGAATGCTCCTCGCGCTACCTGTTCGTGCACGCGCGCTCGCTGAGCCTGACTTTGGCCGACGACCCGTACGGCGACCGCGGCGTGATCGCGCTGCGCTACGGCGGCCCGCCGGATCTCCCCGCCCCGGTCCAGGGCACCGACCTCGGCCTCGGCTTCGTGCACCGCGCGATCCAGCGACTGGCCGAGGAGCGCTACGGCCTGCGTTCGGTCGAACTGCCCTATCACCCGCCCGCACCGCTGAGCGCCTACGAGGAGTTCTTCGGCGCACCGGTGCGCGTCGGCAGGCCCGCGGCGATCCTGCGAGTGCCGAGCGCCCTCGCCGACCGGCCGCTCTCCGGCGTCGACCAGAACCTGCACCGGCTGGCCATGGCCTTCCTCGCCGAGCAGGCCGCCGACGGCGGCGCGTCGATCGTGCCCAGGGTGCGTGCCGCGCTGCGTCAGCTGCTCGGCACGACACCGCCCGAAATCGGCTCGGTGGCAAGGCTTTTCACCATGCACCCGCGCACCCTGCAGCGCAGGTTGGCGGCCGAGGACACCACCTTCGCCGCCCTGCTCGACGACGTGCGCCGAGACGAAGCCCGCCGCTACCTCACCACCACCGACATGCCGATGGGCCAGATCGCCTCGCTCCTCGGCTTCGCCGAACAGGCGACCTTCACCCGATCGTGCCGTCGCTGGTGGGGGTGCACGCCGACCGCCCTGCGCCGGGCGGACTGACTACGCCGCCTTGCGCACCTTCTCCACGGCGTCGAGGAAGAACTTCTCGAACGCGGCCTCGTCCAGCGAGTCCTTCAGCGCGGCGACGCGCACCACGACGGTGGTGCCGCGCAGCACGGCCATGCCCTGGTAGGCGGTGGAAGTGAGCGGCTTGCCCGCGCCGACGGTCGAGGTGCTCACCGACTTGTAGACAATGGCCTCCGCGCCGTTCAGCCCCGCGGGCGCGTCCATGTTCTCCACCTTGACGACCGAGGTGATCTGCTTGCCCTCCACCGTGGAGGTCGCGCTCACCTCGCCGCACTTCTTGTTGCCGTCGGTGATCTTCGCCAGGTCGGCGGTGCGACCCGCGACGAACTCGACGAACATCAGCCCGGCCTTCTCGTCGGTTGCGCCCGCGACGGCCGCGTCGGCGAGCAGGTCCTTGGTCGCCGTGCCGAGGTCCTGCTGAGTGCTCGCGCACTCCGCCGGAGTGATTGTCGAACTCTGTTGCGTACCAGCGAGATCGGCGGCCGCCGTCTCCAGCCGGTCCTTGGGCAGATCGACTTTCTTTGTACCGGCAGGGAATTCGGATTCCGACAGCAGTAGCTGGTCGCGCGGAGTGGTCGGCGCGGCCGAATTCGACGCCGCGTCGTCGTTCCCGCCGCAACCGGCGAGCAGCAAGACGCCCGCCGAAATCCCCGCCAGCAGGCGTGCCCCTTGGTACCGCAGTGTGATCATGCCGGTCAGCATGCCAGTACCCGTCCCGCGCGGCAGCACCGGTCCGTGCTACGCGCGCGACGAACAGGCGGCCGGTTCCTTCGGCAACACGTGGGCCAGGACGATGTCGGCCACTCGCGGAACGGGCACCGTGGTCACCACCTCCAGGGTGGCGTCCTCCCGCAGCGCCGGTTCGACCGTTTCCAGATAGCCGAGCGCCTCGGCGAGTTCGGCCGGATCCTTGCCGTAGGAATTGGTCGTGCGAGTGGTCAGCCGGTGTTCCAAGACCTCCGCGGGTGCGCTGAGCAGCACGATGTGGTGGAAACGCGGATAGAACAGCGTCTGATTGCGGGTCGTGCCCTGGACGAACAGCGCGCCCGGTTGCGATTCCGGCGCCGAATCCAGCAGCGCCTCGATTCGGTCCGGCCGCCAGAGGGTTTCGCCGTCCACCGTGCGGTGGTATCCCCCGTAGTCGGTGTCGACGGTCCGATAGCCGCGCGCGGCCAGCTCACGCAGCAGCGAGGACTTGCCTACGCCCGACATTCCGGTGATCAGCACGCGCCGCACGAGAATCGACGGTATCCGTTCGGATCATCCGTCGTGGGTATTCCCGTCGGCGCGCCGCGGAGCGAAGGACCCAGACGCCCGGTGCGGACCAACCCAGCGGCCCAGCGCGAAGCGACCTGGCGACGTGGCGACGTGGCGACGTGGCGACGTGGCGACGTGGCGACGTGGCGACGTGGCGACGTGGCGACGTGGCGACGTGGCGACGTGGCGACGTGGCGCGAAACTATCCAGCGGCCCAACGCGAACCAACCCAGCGGCCCAACCCAGCGGCTCAGCGCCAAACGCCCCAGCGGCCCGGCGCGAATCGACCCAGCAACGCGGCTCTATTCATCCCGACGGCCCGGCGCGGAACAATCCGGCGGCGCGGCGCGAACCAACCCGGCGGCGCAACGCGAAACGACCCAGCGGCCCAGCACGAATCAACCCAGCGGCGCGACGTGAACCAACCCAGCGGCGCGACGCGAAACGACCTAGCGGCCCAGCGCCAAACGACCCAGCGGCCCAGCGCGAACCAACCCCGCGGCCCAGCGCCAAACGACCAAGCGGCCCAGGGCGAAACGACCCGGCGATGCGGAGCGAAACATCCCAACGGCCCGGCGCGAACCAACCCAGCTGCGCGACGCGAAACGAC
>NZ_BDAU01000072.1 GCF_001612615.1 Nocardia amikacinitolerans NBRC 108937
CTGTACTCGGCTCAACGGTTTCGGGGGCGAGCCCGAGAAGATCGTCGAGTACGGCCCATTCGTTGGACTCGGTCGGCATCGTCATTCTTCCTCTCACCAGAACCGTCACGGGCATGTCGAAGAAGCAGCTGAAGCAGCAGCCTAGCTGCGGCAGGGGACAACTCAGGGGGATCGTCTGGACAAACAACCTGGATTGATTCAGCGGGGCGTCTGCGAGACGGATGCGCGACCATCGGGTTCAGCGCTCACAGCCGCGACAGCGTCAGAATGCTGGCATGGCATCCAAAGCCAGCCGACCTGGTAGTTCCTTGGTGCCTGGCGAACGCGCGGACCACCGCGCAGCCGGACTCTCGTTCCAACGATGGCAGGGTGGTGTGGCGGAGCCAATGTGCGGTGACCCCCAGAGTCGCCGCCCGCGGCAGGTGGGGGCGGAATCGTTCGCGCAGATAGTTGTAATGGCGTCGCCCCACCGGATCCCCGGTGCGATACCGAATGACCACGGAGGTGGCCCCACTGCGGATCTCGACGTGCGGCCCCAAGTGCCGCATAGATACGTCTCCACCAGAAGGGGAAGAGGGTTCGACAACCTGAGTTTCGGCTGGAGGGCGAGCGCAAGGCCCGGCAGATTGGGCCTGGGGCAATGGAGACATCGGGCACTACTCTTCTGCCCGTCTAGCCTGATTGTCCCGTCACCATGTAACCAGATCTTGCACTCTCGCGCCACTAGCGGCATGGCGTGCGTGGGGATCGGAACCTGCGACCACTTGACCCCCAGGAAGGGTGACGGATCATCCACGCACGTCACACACGCTGAAGCCCAAGGCGCGACAACCGTCGAACGGATGGCCGTCTATGCGCAAGCACCACGTGTGGTCCCCAGATGGTCCCCATCTCGCCCTCCCTGATCGCCGGGTTGATCACGGATTGCCACCGGTTGTCGTACGTGGGCTCACTCCTCGGACATCATGCAGCATCCGGATCTTGCAGATAGGTGGGATGCTTCGAACCTGTTCCATCCTTCGTGCGGCGTCGAGTTCGCGCGCGAGGCGGTCACCTGCGGCTTCTAGCTCCTTGGTAAGCCGTTCATTCACCCGGTTCACCTCGGCTGCTGCGTCGTCGTTGGTGTCGTCAGAAGTGTCGTCGTCGCCCAGTGTCGCCGCCAACTCGACCCAGAGCGGGACGGACTCAAATAGCCTGGAGGGCGGCGCTTTTGGTTAGCTCGCAGGTTGGCGTCGACAAGCGCGTTGTTCTGATTCGTTCATTGCGTGCGGTCTCGCCTGGTCCCGCAATCACGGGGGCCAGGGGTCGGCCCTACTCAGTTGTCGAACGGGTTGTGACTGCTCCATCCCTCATTACCCCAGAGCAGTACTCGTCGCGAGAAATCCGGAGCGAGCCACAAGTGAGTGATCGCCGCAGGGAGCGGCGGTGGTTCAGTCGGAAGATCTTCGCTCTGCGCGAGGTTGTGAAACACGTCAAAAGGCAACGCGCTCCAGTGAATCGGGACGAACAGGTGTCGCTCGTCTGCATTGGTCTTGGCGAGCTTGTCGAAGTGGCGCGGGAAGTGTGATTGGCTGAACACATCTGCCAGAGCAGGTCGAAGCCCAATGAGTGAGCCAGCTACGAAACCCCCACGGCCAGTGGGCACCACCATCGCGGTGCGAACCTGAGAACCGTCGACTGCGGGCACAGTGGCATGGCCAGCCATGGATGAAGCAGACTCCTCGACAAGCCATTGCAAATCCGGGTCAGGATAGCCACGGCGGAGCAGCTGCCACGGGTCTTCTACCCCCGCGGCCTCACACGCGAGCGCAATCTTGCTGTATGCGCCCCGAAGTCGGGGAATGTCTCGTGGCGCACCGACGCGGATCGTCCACCACCACTTTCCAGGCAAGGGCCAACTATTATCGTCCTTGTCGAGCAGACTGTCAGTTTGGATAGCGCCGTCGGCCGCAAGTGCGGTGACTTCGAACGCCGCGCGACTGCCATCAGGAAGTGTGAGCATCGCGTCAACAGCACCAATGCGGCCGCCTACATCCCAAGGTGTAGCAACCGCATCGAGTACTCGTTCAGCAATCAAGCATGCGGCCTGCTCTTGAGGCTTCAGGCCCTTCAGTCTGTCCATGTAGTCCAAACTCCATCTGGCGCTCTTGGTAACCGCCCATTGAAGCGCATAACATGGTTGCCAGCCAACGGTTTTGAGTTTGTCCCTCTCGACGTTTGCATGGGTTGAGTGGAGTCGGTGGTGCTGTTCGTAGCAGCTTGACCAGCGGATTCGCCAGCCGGAGTGTTGGTGGGCGCCGGGCGTTGGGTGTGCCGCTGCGGGCAGTCTGCGGACTCGTCGACGGGGCCGCTGATGTGGCGGAAAGGGCGTGCCGCATCGACTTTGACAGCCCGGCTACTCTGATATGGCTGGTAGCGAGTTGGGTGAGTCGGGAGGGGCGAGCGGGTGGGTACCGTAGCGAAGCTGCACCACACCGTGCCCAAGTTCTATCTCCGAGGGTTCGCCGACGAGGGCGAGCGCATAATGACGGTGCGGTTGCCGGGAGATCGGCGCTTTACCCAGAGCATCAACAAGACCGCCGCCACGAACCACTTCTATTCAATTGAGGGTCACCCCGATGGGGCGGACGCTTTCGAGAAGGCGCTGTCGGAAGTGGAGAGGGAAACTGCGCCGGTCTTCCGGTCGATTGCTGATGGGGTATGGCCACTGCCTCTGGAGCAACGCGTTCGCCTCGGGTATTTCATCGCGTTGCAGGCCGTGCGAGGCCCCGATCACCGGCGCAATATCGGACACCTCATGGCCCAGACCACGCGAATCGAGGCCGAGTTGAGTGGGCCTGACGGTGCGCAAGAGTGGATCAGGGATCGCTTCGGGATCGAGGTCGATAAGAAGCAGGCGGCCGAGGTGTGGGAGCGCGCGACGCGTCCTTCAAAGCCGTTGGTGGTTCCGCCCCCGCTTCACATCGATCAGATAGCCACGATGGCAGAGGAACTTGTGAAGTTCGCCATCGGCAGGCCATGGACGCTGGTGCGGTTCGAGCGACGGTCACTCGTAACCTGTGATGCACCAGTAGGGCTGGTGCCAGGGCCAAACCATGACCCGTGGCGCGGCGTGGGGTTTCTCACGGCCTGGGGAATCACGTTTCCACTGAGTCGAAGGCTTGGCCTCGTAATGAGCGATGCCACGCCGCTCGCCGAGGCTCAGATACCGGTCGAGAGCGTGCACGATGGAGAGTTCGACAGCGCAGAGCCGGGCAGCGCTGCGGAGGAGCGGTTCATCAACTGGAGCACAGTTCGAACAGCTGGTGAATGTGTATACCTCCATCCCGGCGATGAACGGTTCCTGCCCGATCCGTTGCCCAAGGCGACATTGACCACAATCCATGTGAGCGGACAAAAGGCCTCCGGGTAAGCATGGAGTTGGTGTCGGTGCCGACCCAATACTGAGCAGGAACTGCCGACTCAATTTTGAACAGCCCTGTACTCCTGTGGAGGGTGATTTCAGTGGAGGACTGGGCCGAGATCCGTCGGCTGTACCGGTCTGAGGGTGTGTCGATCAGCGAGATCGCCAGGCGGCTGGGGATCGCGCGGAACACGGTGCGGGCCGCGTTGGCATCGGACCGGCCACCGAAATACGAGCGCAAACCGGCCGGGTCGCTGACCGATGGGGTCGAGCCCCAGATCCGGGCACTGTTGGCGGAGTTTCCTCGGATGCCTGCCACTGTGGTCGCGGAGCGAATCGGATGGACTCACTCGTCGTCGATCCTGCGGGCGCGGATCCAGAAGATCCGCCCCGAATACGCCGGTGTCGACCCTGTCGACCGAGTGAACTACGAGCCGGGCCGGACAACGCAGTGCGACTTGTGGTTTCCCGACGTGAAGATCCCGGTCGGGAACGAGCAGTCCAGGGTTCTGCCGGTGCTGGTGATGACCTCGGCGTATTCGCGGTGGTTGACCGCGGTGATGCTGCCCTCACGCCAAGCCGGGGACTTGCTCTCAGGAATGTGGCAGCTGATTGCCGGGATCGGGCGGGTCACGAAAACGCTGGTCTGGGACCGGGAAGCAGCGATCGGCGGCGGCGGGAAAGTGACCGAGCCGGCCGCGGCGTTCGCGGGGACCCTGGGGACGAGGATCGTTCTGGCGCCGCCGCGGGACCCGGAGTTCAAGGGAATGGTCGAGCGCTGCAACGGTTTCCTGGAGACCTCGTTTTTGCCCGGCCGCCGGTTCACCTCGCCGGCCGACTTCAACACGCAGCTGGGTGAGTGGCTGGTCCGTGCCAACAACCGCACGGTCCGCGCGATCGGCGGCCGCCCGATCGAGGTCTTCGACACCGACTATGCGGCGATGACGCCGTTGCCGCCGGTCGACCCTATTGTCGGGCTCAGCCACCGGATCCGTTTGGCGCGTGACTATTACGTTCGAGTCGACACCGTTGACTACTCCATCGACCCGCGAGTGATCGGCCGGTTCATCGACGTTACCGCCTCACCTACGGCGGTGGTCGCCCGTTGCGAGGGTGAGGTGGTCGCCCGGCACGAGCGTTGCTGGGCGCAGCGGGTCGTGGTCACCGATCCCGCTCACGTCGAACTGGCCCGGCAGCTGCGCGCCGGCCTGGCCCGCGACCGGGACAGCCGCGCCCGCGCGGCCCGTCACCACGCGGACGGGCATCCGGTGATGCTGCGGCCGCTGCCCGATTACGACGCCCTGTTCGGCGTCGACTTCACACCTGTTCCCCCGACCGAAGCGAGCAACCAGTAGTCATGAGCAAGTTCACCGCCGCCCCCAGAACACAACCGGCAGAAGGGATCCCGTCCCTGCTGCACTACCTGACCCGCGTCCTCAAGACCCCGACGATCGGGCACTGCTGGGAAGAACTCGCCGAGCACGCCCGCGACGAGAACTGGTCTCACGAAGAGTATTTGGCGGCTGTCCTGCAACGCCAGGTCTCTGATCGCGAGGCCAAGGGCACCTCGATGCGGATCGCGACCGCGCATTTCCCGCAGGTCAAAACCCTCGAAGAGTTCAACCTCGATCACCTGCCGTCGTTGCGGCGGGATGTGTTGGCGCACTTGGCGACCAGCACGTTCGTCAAGGCGGAGAACGTGATCCTGCTCGGGCCGTCCGGGATCGGGAAGACCCACCTCGCGATCGGACTCGGCGTCAAAGCGGCCCAGTCCGGGCATTCGGTGTTGTTCGATACCGCGAACAACTGGATTACCCGGTTGTCGGCGGCGCATCAGATGGGGCAGCTCGAGGCGGAGTTGAAGAAGATCCGCCGCTATCGGCTGGTCATTGTCGACGAGGTCGGCTACATCCCGTTCGATCAGGACGCAGCAAATTTGTTCTTCCAGCTCGTCGCTTCCCGCTACGAGCAAGGTTCGATGATGGTCACTTCGAACCTGCCGTTCGGGGGTTGGGGCGAGACGTTCTCCGACGATGTCGTGGCAGCCGCGATGATCGACCGCCTGGTCCATCACGCCGAGGTTCTGACCCTGACCGGTGATTCCTACCGGACCCGGCAGCGGCGGGAGCTCCTCGCCAAAGACCGGACGACCAGCAACTAACCAACCCGGGCTGCGCAGATTTGAGACGGCAGGCTCCGCTCAGGTTTGGGTCGGCATTGACAGTTGGCCTTGGCTCCAGCGGCGATGGCCGAATTGACCCCCTCGGCCGCGGGGGTCAGCACCTTCGGCGTCCCCACGCTGGCAACCCTGGTTCGGCTGGAAGCTGTCCGACGGTGTCGCGTTGTAGACTCTGCTTCGGCTTACTTCATGGTTGAGAAGCTGCTTCGGTCGGCCAGGCCAGGCAGGGAACCCAAGACCTTCGAGTTGTGCGTTGCGTGGCCAAGCCAAGGCCGGATTTTTTTCTCGCATGACTGGTCCTTCTGAGAGGAACCAGTCATGTCCTATTTGTCGGATGCCGGTTGGCTGATCGCCATCGGTGTGATCGTTCAGTCGAGTTTGCGTTTGCTGACTGCTCTACTGCTTGGCCTGTTCGGTCTGAGAAAGGCATCCCGAGGCGATGTCGTTGAGGTACTTCATGCGACAGCAGCGCTGATCCGGCGACGGAAATAGCCCGCGGTCGTGAAT
>NZ_BDAU01000073.1 GCF_001612615.1 Nocardia amikacinitolerans NBRC 108937
AGCTGTCGTGCACTGAAGTAATTCGTTTAGAGCCGTGGGCACCACGGCAGCGGTGAGAATATCTCCGTTTCGATGGCTTCCCGCGGAGCTCAGCGCTGAAGCGAGTCGCTGAAATCGAGAATAACGAATCTACCCTGCAGGCAGCCGGATTATCCGGGATCACACTCGTGCCAACGCCCGACCAACAGCACTAGTCAAGCAAGATCAATTTGACAAATCCAGCTACGAACGAAGCTATCTTCTTATTTTTCTCACTTAACGCCTATTCAAATGATCAAGCTCAGCCAGCAGTCGCCATTGCGCGATCGGTGCTGCAGTGGGACCCGTTGTGAGAACTTGGAGGCAGACGTGGTCCGCGCCAGCGTCGAGGTGGGCGCGCACCCGCGCACTAATATCGTCCAATGCTCTGGGGCCACCCCCCGCCACCAGCGCATCAACCACTCTATCGCTGGGGTGGCTCGTCACCTCACCAGGCTTGTAGCCGAGGGCTAGCATGTTTTTCCTCAATGACTCGCTGACAGCAAGGTACATAGCGACATGGGCGTGAGAAATATCTCTAGCAGCCTCGGTGTTTTGCTCCAGCACCACCGCTTGCTCTACAGCAAGCAACGCATCTGGACCAAGCTGTGCTCGCGCCTTCTCCGTATGCGCGACAGGCACGAGATAGGGCAGTGCGCCGTCGGTCTTTTTTCCGGCTAGCTCGACCATTCGTGGCCCGATCGCACCAAGTACACGGCACGTAGGACCGGTCGATATTGGATTTTGGAGGGGCGCTGCGTCCATAGAATCGAGATATTCGCTCATAGCCGAAACACCCTTACCCATCGAACGCGTGCGGGCGTCGAACGGCTGGCCGCCTAGACCAAGAACAAATCTACTGGGATAGGCCTCAGCCAGTGAGCGCTCGGCTGCGGCCATCGCGATTGGATGACGGAGATAAATATTCGCGATGCCAGTAGCAACTACAAGCCGCTCGGTTGCGCCGAGCAGAAGCGCTGCATGAGTAAGCGGGTTTCGACCAAACCGCTCGCCGATCCACAGGGCGCCAAACCCAAGCTCTTCTACCTCCGCCGCCAGTTCGCGCACCCGAGCGGCTGGCTCTGCATCCAAGTCCATGGTCCACAAGCCAACTCGACCGATTGTTGTGTCCATCAATACTCCCACTTCGCTAGACAGCCAACATCACTGGCAGCACCGGAATTTCGAACTGCTGACGATCAGACTAGGATCCCGCGCTTAAGCCGCGCCAATGTTGACGCTTGAGAGGTCGAATTTGTCAACAGAGTCGTCCCCGACTAGGATCGCATGATGCAGGCCCTGTAGGGATCTACAAGGTTCGATACCCAGCTCCCGGATCAGCGTGGAGCGCGCAGACTCATATAATGCCAACGCATCAACTCGTCGCCCTGACAAGTAAAGCGCAAGCATAAGTTGACGGTAGAAGGTTTCACGCAAAGGATGCTCAGCGATTAGCGAATAGAGCTCGCTAATCATCTGGCGATGAAGCCCCAGCCGCAGATGACTTTCGATTGCCAGCTCTGTCCACTCCAACCTTATCTCAGATAGCCACGTAGCGAAACGATTCGTTATCGGCCCGCAACTAAGGTCATCGAACGGAGTGCCTCGCCAAAGTCTAAGCCCCTTATTAAAACAGGAAACGGCCGAATCATGCGCTCCAGAGCGGGCGTGCCCTCGCCCTTCTTCGACCAACTGGAGAAACTCCGTCAGATCCAACTCGTCGTCACCTAGGCGGAATATGTAGCCGGACGGCCGGGTAATGATGGCACTGTTGGTCTCGCTGCGGCGATCAATAAACTTCCGCAATTGCGATATATAGACGTGGACTCCCGCAGTCGCTCGCCGCGGCGGGTTATCGTTCCATAATTCGGTTTTGAGCTGATCCACTCTTATTAGCTCTTCGGAACGTATGAGTAGCACCGATAGTAACAGCTCGATCTTCGGAGCGCTGATATAGGAGCTACCGGATGAGTCTACGACGCGAACCGGGCCCAGGATTTCGTATCTCACTATGACTCCCTCCCTATGGATTATCGGTTGGACAGTTCCGCCCATACCCGACGAGCGCGGCCGACACGCCCCTTGCAACCCCTTCAATATTGGCGTCGAGGAAGAAGTGGCCGCCTTCGAATGTACGCAAGTCAAACGCAGCAGATGTATGCCGCATCCAAGCAGCCGCCTCATCGAGGCTGCATTTCCGATCGGTGTTGCCGATCAACGCAGTGATAGGGCAGCTGAGTAGTTTACTGCCGGTGAAAACATAGTTTTCAATGGCGCGGTAATCGCTACGAGTGGCCGGGAGAATCATTGACAACAGATCCGCATCTGCAAGGAGTCGTTGATCAGTGCCGCCGTTCCGACGCAATTCTGCGACCAACCCAGAATCATCGAGGAGATGCACGCGTTCGTCTCGAATGGTCGAAGGGGCGCGTCGGCCAGAGGCGAACAAATGGACCGGTTCGCCTGCTCCTCCGCTTCCCAGCCGCAAAGCCAGCTCAAAACCGATAATTGCGCCCATGCTATGGCCGAATATCGCATACGGCCTGTCGATCCATTCGGCCATGGCAGAAGCGATCATTTCAGCAAGCACTGGAATACTCTCAACGCACCGCTCGTTGCGTCGATCCTGCCGACCCGGGTATTGGACAGCAAGCACTTCAATCCGTGGACCGAGCAGCTCCGAGAGTTTGAAGTACGCACTGGCAGAGCCCCCAGCGTGCGGGAGGCAGAACAAACGTACTTGGCTGAGCTCAGACGGATGCATACGCCGGATCCAGCTATTGCGTGGTGCGATCATCTTTCCCCCGGGTTCCCTATCCCCTGGCCGAGTACCGAGCGGTATCAGATGCCAGACGGTACCAATGAAGGTCAATCCTTAGCAATACTTGCGAACCACCTAGTGTTCTGCTACTAGAGCAAGCCATGGCGATCCGAGCCAGCTCGAATCGCTTTGCTGTACAGTCGAATTGGCGGTCCAGGTCAGGCGTCCACCCCCTACCACATCACCGACTGAGTCACGAATGTCCTTGCTACAACGCAGAAGTAGATACTGTGCAAGACAGCGCCACGGTCGCATCAGACACATAGCGCAACGAAAGTTGTTGCACGAGCGCTGAACTGGGCAGCTGTGACCATAGGCCCGACACACTTGACGACTGACCAACTGTCGCGTATAACCGAGATCAAGCGAAGGGAGGGGCCCGCGATGTCTGTGAATGCACAGGGCGCGCGAATTAATCACCCAACCATGAGTGAGCGGCTTATCGATTGGCGGGGGACAACGACAACACCAACCCGCTTAAGGGGCCTGCCTCCAGGACCACGCACGCCATTGCCTGTACAAACATTCCGCATATGGGGCGCGCGACAACACTTCCTTCCGGCGATGCAACGGCGTTATGGCGATGTATTTACCTTGCACGTCGCCCCAGTCGGACAGCTCGTGGTGGTCTGCGATCCGGATGAGATCAGGAAGATATTTCGTGGAAAACCCGAGGTCTTCCACACAGGAGGAGGAAATTCACTTCTACGTCCAATCGCCGGCCCTCGGTCGGTAGTTACACTGAACGGTCAGCCGCACCGAGCCGAACGCCGGCGAATGACGCCGCCGTTCCACGGCGAGCGAATCGCAGCAGTCCTATCCACAATGGAGGAGCTGACCGAACGGGAGCTGTCGCGATGGCCGATCGACCAGAGCTTCCCGCTGCTGGCGCGAACGCAACAGTTGAGTCTCGACATCATTGTTCGCGTCGTAATGGGCGTTGTCGACAGCGGCCGCGCGGAGGAACTTGGGAAAGCATTGCGCCGGTTCCTCGCAGTGAACCTCGTCGATATGCCGATGTGGCTTTGGCCCCGCCTGGCACGAGTATGGCCCTGGCGCAGGGTAGTTCGCGAAATGGATCACGCGGACTCGTTAATCTACTCCGAGATCGCTCATCGCCGGGGTGATCCCGAACGATCGCGAAGGTCGGACGTGCTCGCGATGCTACTCGATGATGACCCTGACGACGATCTGGTGCGTGACGAGCTTGTGACCTTGCTTGTGGCGGGACATGAGACGGCGGCAGTTGGACTGGCGTGGATGTTCGAACGACTCCTTCGTAGCCCAAACGCCTTGGCGAGGGTTAATGAGGGGCTTGACGATCCGCACGACCCCTATCGCGCCGCTGTCGTCAAGGAGGCGCTGCGAGTACGACCGGTTGTCTACAACGTTTCGCGTCGAATTACGGAACCACTCGAACTAGCTGGTTACCAGCTGCCCGCGGGGACCTTCCTTGCGCCGTCGATCGGAGCGTTGCACTCAGACACTCGAATCTGGGGTTCCGATGCCGGCGAGTTCCGACCTGAGCGTTGGCTTGAGGCCGATCCGCCGCAGCATGCCTGGATACCGTTCGGCGGCGGCGCCCGCCGTTGCGTCGGAGCACTCTTCGCGCAGACCGAGATGGAGACTGTATTGCGCACCGTGTTACGGCATGTCGAACTAGTTCCCGATCGATCTACTGACGAACTGCAGAAGATGCACAACATCACCGTCGTTCCGAACCGCGGCACCCGGGTAAGAGTAGTGAAACGTCTTACCTAATCGAGCGCACCCCCACGGATGCTGATCGCCTTCACTAGGAAAGACCTGATTTCAGCGGCCGTGATATCATATCAGTCTCGCTGGTTAACTGCGCTCCGATCACGTCAAACCCCGGAATGCACGCGGCGGCCTGGTTATGTTCGAACAGGTCGCATATCGCAGGTGGCCGCTACCGATTCGGTATCCGATAAATAATAGACCCTCCGCCGCAATATGAGTTGCCGTAGAAGGTGGCATCGGCGGCGTCTATGTCACCTTATTACCAAGGACGCGCAGACTAAACGCCTCGAAGGTGCAGGAGCCTAAGCGACTCACTCGTGGCGTCCCTGGGCAACGCAAAACAACCGCGCCGCATCTAGGCTGATCTCTCGACATTATCAGGTCCAGCCACAGGCGTCGTATGGCTGATACTCACAGTTGACCCCGGCACTTGCCGGGCGATCCCGGCCTTGAATCGCGCCTAAAGATGGACCGGCGCACATCCAGTGCAGTGACGAGCTGGGAAGCCCCATCCGCGAAACACCCTCATGGCAATACCCGCGATCAACCATGTTATCGGCAACTCGACCGGGTTTCCGCCGAAATACAGGGCTTCGCATGCAACTGCAGACACTGGCACGACACCAGTTGGCACCGCCAGCAGCACTACGTTCATCGTGCTGATCAGGTCTTACTGTGTCGCGGCCCGGGTCTTCGGCAGAGGCCTTGGCCATAGATTAGAGCGCCTTAAGGCCCTCACGCGAAGGTGATCCCACACGTTTGGACGCCGGTCTTTGCGAGGTACGCAGACTGGTGCTCGGATCGGCGCGACTGCTATGTGCAACGTTTGAACCTTTCTCAAGGGAGGGCAGCAATGACGATCGCCGGGACAAGTTGCTGGCGCGGGGCCAGCAATTTGATCGCATTGCGCAACATTGACTGCCAACTATTCGGATATTTGGATCTCGCACGGAAATTACAGTCAATCGGGTTCGAGACTACGCCCGGCCGCCACTCACACAAGGAGTAGATCTGGTGGCCATTCAATCCGGCACCGTGGCTAAATCGGCAATGGTTTCTCGTCAGCCCACTGTCGACCGATCGCATGATCCCCGCCAGGTCGCCCTAAACGAACATCGGACGGGCGTTCTGGACAAAATCGAGTGCACTCTAGAGACATCAACTCGCATCCGTTGCGACCATCGAAGCGAGGAGGCACGAAATGACCACTCCGACTGAGCAAATCGTCGAGGCATTGCGGGCGTCACTACTGGAGAACAAACGGTTGCGGGCACAGAACGAACATTTTGTTAATGCGA
>NZ_BDAU01000074.1 GCF_001612615.1 Nocardia amikacinitolerans NBRC 108937
ATTCAGTCGAAGATTTCGCGTTCGCAGCGGATTCGCTCGTACTCCTTGAAGAGTTTCCACACCAAGGGGCGCTGATCGTCACGGCGTAGTGCCAAGCCCTCACGCCCGGTGCGGACCAGCGCTGCGTAATCGTCGTAGTCGGTGATACCACGGCCCTTGATCAAGCGATCGATCTCGTCGGCCCAGTATTCGAGGTTGGGCTCGATGTCGGCGAGTGGCCCGTTCTCACCACCCACATGCGCCCAGGCCAGTGACAGAGCCGTGCGTGCCCGCTTGGGTTCCATGCGCACCGGTTTGTTCCGCAGCCGCAGGAACTGGCTCGCCCATGCGTGTAGTCCGATGAATTCGACGCGATCGACGACTTCGGGGGCCAGTCGGGTGAAGGGAGTTCTGTGACAAGCGGGGAGGGAGCGCACGAAGCTGGTCAACAGCAGTTTGCCGGTGCTCTCTCGTGCGATGCGTGCCAGTCGATGCAGCGCGACCACGGTCTTTCCCGTTCCAGCCGGTCCGATAATGCGTGCGGGGCCGTTGTAGTTGCGTCGCACGAGGCTCATCTGTTCCGGATCCAGGAACGATAGCCAGGTCAGTAGCGGTTCGGATAGTGCGCGCTCGCGCTGATCGGCGATGGTGTCGGTTTCCTCGAACAGTCCCTCTACGTCGGGTTCGGGATTCGTGCCGGTCTCCGCGATGTGTACGGGACGATATTCGGATCTGTCGGCGACCGCTTTGGCGACCTGCTCGGCGTCACGCTGTTCGAGTACGCGTCCGGTGAAGAACGCGCGGCGCAGCTTTCGTTCGTCGGCGATGACCACTCGATTGTCGACATGGCCGAGATCGGTGCCCACCGGCACGATCAACGCCACTCGAACCGTGTTCGCCACGAACACATTCGACCCGACTATCAGCTTGTCGAAGAGCCGTTGGGTGCGGGCACGGACAGCGTCGATCGCCTGACTGGTCGGTGCGGTGGTCGTGAATATCAGCGCAAACACCCCGCCGCGGCCGACGAGCAGCGCGTGCGCTCGTCCGGTCGGAACGTCGACGATGGGATCGCGCACCAGCAGATACGCGCCCCGCTCCATCAGCATGCCCGCGAATACGCTCCGGTAACCCGACGGAAGCTTTGGCACCGCGTTGAGCGCGTCGTACACCTGTTGACGAAGAACCTCTTGCGCACGATCCGAGATCCGACTCACCTCTCCCCCTTCCGCGCCGACCCCTGACAGGCGCATCGCAAACCAGGCTACAGCCCCGCTCAAGGGCGTGTTCACCAATTGCCCGTCATAGCAACATCTTTCGAGACAGATGGCTCGCCATGATCGTTCATTCTGCACATGTATGCAGAACGATCATGGTTCATGAGTCACCAAGAAACACGGAGGCGCGGACCTCATCAACGCGGTCACGCCCTGCTCCAGGTGGCAACGACGACGGCTTAGGAACCAGGCACCTCAGCCCGGATCTACTGAGGCGGATTTTGTGTGGTCCCGAAAGGGTTCGCGCTCTCGATGGCGTCGAGCAGCGCTATCGTGTTGTGCCGCGAAGCGGTATCGAGGAGAGGTGGGATGGAGTGGTTGTTCAGTCCAGCCGGTGGGTGCGTTTGCTGTCTGAACAGCCTGATCGCGATCCGTCTTTCGTGCTGGATGCCAATGGGTTTCTGAATGTAGAGCGATCTCGGGTGCACTTGGAGTTGCTCGCGCCAGCGGAAGCTGCCGAGGGCAGAGCGTTTGTCCTGGTCGGAGGTCCGGGAATCGGCAAGACGACCACTTTGAGGCTCCTTGTCGCGGATCGTGGCGGACCTCCGCACAGTCCGGGTTTTCCCGGCACCGTGTGGGCGTCCGCGCCTGAGCTGACCGACAGGGATGCATTGACAAGTATTGTAGGTCAATACTTTTCGGCGTTGCCTGATCTATCGTCAGCACTGTCGGTCGATGATCCGATGTTGCCCGCTGGTCTTCTCACTGTGGTGGTCGACCAGTTGGATGAGCATCCCGATCTTGACCGGTTTGTCCAACAGTTCCATATGATGCTCGAAGGCAAGGACACCCGCGGGCTCAACGTGCTCATCGCGTGTCGCGCCGCGGAGTATCCGGAGTCGTTGACGTCGATACTGAAGCAGGTGTTCGGCTCATGTACGGTCGCCGAGCTTGCGCCGTTGACCTGGGATCAAGCAGCGGCAATCGCTGCGCAGGATGTTCCTGACCCCGAGGTCCTTCTCGAAGCGATCAGTCGCAGTGGCAGCGGCTCTTTGGCTAGCACGCCGTTGACATTGCGGATGCTTGTCAGTGACCGATCGTTGGGCAACGGACACGAGTGGCCCGCGCGATACATCTTCGACCAGAAGGTCCGTGCGCTGCTCAGTTCACCTCACGAGCCCGACACTGGCCTGTGGGAGTCAAGCCTCGAGGAACGGCTGGCGATTGCCTCGCGGATCGCTGCCTACCTGCTGTTGTCGGGGCGACGTACGCTCCGGATCGGTCGCAATGCGTGGGCGCACAATGAAGAGATAACTCCGGGCCTACTCGCGTCTGGACGTGAGGCCGCAGGACTCGGAGAGTTCGACGTAACACTGGCCAAGGTCCGGGACACGCTGGGCACTCACATGTTCGCCCCGGGATCGGAAAGCACCGAGTTCGCTCATTCGTCTGTGGCTGCATTTCTGGCCGCACGCTACCTCGTCGATCGATCACGATCGGCTCCTCCCGGGGTCTCCGAGCGGCAGCTGTCAGGGGTCTTCCTTGTCAGTGCCCCCGACGAGCCGACAGCGCGGATTCCTGAGCACCTACGTGAGACCGCTGCCTGGATGGTGGGTTTGGCGCCTCGCCAGTCGGAGTGGCTCGCTTCGGCTGACCCGCCTTCTTTGGCGGGGTACTCGATGTGGATTCCCGATCCCGAGATCAGGTCGGTTCTGGCAGGCGGGCTGCTGGATCGTGCTGAACGAATCGAACTCGGTGGAGGGGCGGAGTGGCCCCGCGCCCGCTGGGATCTGAACCACCCGGGACTAGCGCCGCAGTTGTCAGACATTCTCAGGTGTGCAGTGATATCTACAGGGTATGAATGGGCTGATCTGGCTCGCGTCCGCGTAGCTGTGCGGTTGGCGAATGATTCACGAGTCGCGGGAGTAACCCCCGCGCTGCTGGATCTGACCCAGTCTCGAAGGTGGCCGGTTTCGGTGCGTCAACGGGCTGCCCGCGCGGCAGTGAATTGTTCGCCCGACAGCGCGCTTCCTCGACTTCGAGATCTACTGCGCCAGCTGGTGGTCACGCGTCCTTCGGCCTCCCCGCTTTCAGATGATGACGACTTCGACGGCCTGTCCGGCGACAGTGAACTGGTGGGGACACTGCTGTCACTGTTGTGGCCCGAGTACCTGAGCTTCGATGAGGCGGTCGCGCATATCCGGCCTCGTCGTCAGACGATGGCCATCGGCGTCTATCGTGGCGAGGCAGACCGGTTCGCGCGCGAGGTTGGTGATGGAGACCTCGACCGACTGCTCACGTACGCCACCGCGGCAATTCGCGAATTCGGTACCGAGCCCGCCGCATCTCAGCTGACCGACATAAACGCGCCCGACCCAGTCGGTATCGGTCAGCTGCTGAGCATTACACCCGAAGACGAGTGGGGACTGCGGGAGTTCATCGCCCCCATCCTCGAGCGAGTTTTCGACTCGCATAGGGCGGAAGAACTGCTCCCAGCTACCGCCCGGATGATCGCTCCACTCATGCGGGCATCGATCAGGATCCCCATGCCCGCACGACTCGAACTCATGGATCGTGACGGGACGGAACTGTCCGCGACCACCAACCTACGTCGGAAACTGGCGCACGAGTTGGTGCTTCATCTCCTCGATGCGGAACAACCATTCGGTCGCTACGCCGCATATCTGATCGTTGCGGAGTGGTGCCACGAGCTCGCCTTCGCCCCAGGCTCTGATCGGCTGCCCCTCGGTACCGAACGGGGCGACCGTCAGCGCCTGCTCGATGACGGCGACACCGCGTGGTGCCTGGCGCAGATCGACATGTTTCTGGATGCCGCCAATGCCCCTTTGGCACAAGCATATTCGCTACTTATCACCCTGATCGCGGACCCGTACAACCCTCATACCTTCGACCTGCTGGAGAATCGTCCCGACTCGCCCGAGCGTGAACACTTCCGCTGGGTGTTCGACGGGATGCCGATCGATGACGACTACGCCAGAGCAATGCGCCGGAGTACGGCAGCACAATCGTCGTGGGACCGAGCCGACAGCTTTGGTTCGGCACAGCGAGAGCGTCTCGTCGCTGCGGCGAATCGAGACAGCGACGCATTCTGGGTCCTGGTCCGCTTCCTGTGGGTGAACCCGTACACCGGGCGATTCGAGGATGCGCGCTCTCTGGACGTCCTCAACAGCCCCGGCGTGGCATTGTGGTCGCCAGCGGAGTTCTCGGTACGGTTTCGCGCCGCCGCAATGTCCTACCTCGAATCCGCACACGACCACCGTGACACCTGGCTGGGCACGGCGAACACCGATCACCGTGCCGAAGCCGGCTTGATCGCTCTCGCGTTCCTTCACCGCACCGAAGGAACGAACGGCCTGCGCTCACTGCCCCCGGCGAGCTGGGCATCGTGGACCGCGGCGATCCTGTGCGGCAGCCCAGAACTCAACGGCCAAAATCCTCAGTTGATCAGCACACTCCTGGGTTTCGTCACCCAGCACGCATTGAGCTCGCTAGCCGACAGCATCGACCTGTGGGCACGTACGGCACTGAGAAACGGGATACCACCATGGTCCCTCGGCCAAGTCGTTCCTCTTCTGCCACGAGAGGTACACCCTCGGATGGTCACGCTGGCAATCGAATTGTTCGATACGTTGTGTTCGCCCGCGACTGCTCACTCTGCCTCATTTCACTGTCACCGTCAGCTCCGGCGACCAGGGCAATCAGCCGCATGCGGATGGGAGCGGTGTAGGCGGATCCCCAGCAGACATCGCACGACAGATTTGGTCTGTGCTGCTCGAACCACCATTGAAGCTGCGCGATCAACCCGCCATCGAACACGTCCGCGGAGTCTTCACCGCGGAACAACCAGCCACCGCCGGACCGATGATGGAGATAGCGGCCGCGGCGGCCGTCCTGTTGCTCACCACCGATACAGAGCAGCAATGGCCGCTCATTCACGCCGCAATCACGCAGTCGACCGAGTTCGCGCGCCGCCTTGCCTACGCGTGCGCTGGCCGCGATGCTGCCGCTGAACTCACCGGAAATTTGTCTGACGCAAACATTCTCGACTGCTACCGGTGGCTCGCTCAGGTTCATCCACCCGAGACCGAAGTACACACCATCGGAATCTCCGAGGTGACCCCGGCACAGGAAGTGCATAGTTTGCGCCGCGCGGTACTTTCCACCGCCACACAGCGCGGGACACCCGCAATCGTCTGCGGGCTTCGTGATCTGCTGGAGGATGATCCGGACTTGCTCGAGCTGCGTTCCGCACTCGTCAACGCACGGACGGTGGCGCAGACGAAGGCGACTGTTCACCTATCCACCGCAAACATTCGCGATCTGCTCTCCGACACCCGCCGCCGCGCCGTCAGCTCGGCGACCCAACTCGCCGCGGTCGTGGTCGAAACACTGGTCGAGATCGAGAAAGACATTCACACACACGGCTTCCTGCTGTGGGACTGCGAGCGTGACCATGCCGAGGATGGCAAGCGTATCTACCGCTTTCGCCCCAAACCCGAAGGCTCATTCGGCGCATACATCGCCCACGAACTCAAACTACGTGAAT
>NZ_BDAU01000075.1 GCF_001612615.1 Nocardia amikacinitolerans NBRC 108937
ACGTCACCCGAACCGTCGTGAGCATGACCGTCCGGAGCGTCGATGACAGGAAGCTGCTGAATGTCGCTCATGAGGTCGAGTGCGTGCTCCATCGCGAACGCTCGGCTGTGGGGGTTGGTCGCGATGACCCTGGTCCCGGCCAGCAAGCCGTCGAAGGCCCGTGCAGCGACCTCCGCGGGCTCCTGCGCGTATGGCAGGATCACCGCCGCCGCTTTGGGATCCGCGTCGATCAGGCCCCGGACGTTCTCTGTGAGGGTCCAGCCGGGGGCGAGCATCGAGACACCGATGCCCGCGGGACCGAGATCACGGTGCGCGGTCATCGTCAGCCCGAGGACGGCGTACTTGCTCACGGTGTAAATGCTGAGCGGCTCGACGAACGGCGGGACGCCCAGCGAGTGCTCGGACCCCGTGTTCAGCAGGTACGCGGGGCGGCCTGCGGCAGCGGACGCCTGAAGGGCCGGGGCGAAGGCATGGATAACGTGATAGGCACCCTCCACGTTGAGCCGCAAGACGCGGTGCGCATCCTCCGGCTCGACCTCCTGCAGTCGACCGAACACCCCGGTGCCCGCGTTGTTGCACACGATGTTGACGCCACCGAAGCGGTCGACGGTCTCCGCAAGCGCTCGCCGGACGTCGGCCATGTCTGTCACGTCCGCGATCGTCGACTCGACAATGGCGCCCTCTCGACGCAGCGCGGCGACCGCCTCCCCGGCGTCGTCGACGTCCACGATCATGACCCGCGCGCCGCGCCGCGCCGCCTCGCGGACCAGCGCCAGACCGATTCCCGTGGCACCACCGGTTACCACGACCACCGCATCCTCGAGTTTGGTCACGCCTTCCCTCTCTTTTGGGCGGATCACACGTGATCCGCATCGAACCGCGTCCCTTTCAAGGGCCAAGTTTTGTATGACGGTATCCCGCACACGGTCAGCCCGTCAACTATTCTTTGAGTCGCGGCTCACAGGAGAGCTAGCTCTTAGCTAATGCGTTGTGCTTCACACGAGACGTCGCCGGAGAAGAACGGCGCACGATGATCACCAGCTCCCCGGTACCCGCCGTGAATTCAGCAGATCGCCCTCTGCCATGAGATCCGAGTTGATCCAGTAGACGGCCAGCTACCGCCGCCGCGCTCGGCGGATCGAGCCGCTCAGCGGCAACGTTCTTGCTCGCCCATCGAGACGTCGACCATTGCAGCCCGTCCACGACGAACCGCCGTGGTGTGGACAAGCGGCGCCGCTGTCCGCGGGTTCTGCCGTCAGAGAAGCGCTGCCCGAGCAGCTACCGCCAGCTCGCGGGGCCGGGCGGCGAGCACGTCGAGCGAGGTCTGTGGGCGACCCATCATTCCCGAAGCGTACCGCTCGTATACGCCCTCACTGATGCACGCGAGCCGCCACAAAGCGAAGCCGATGTAATACGGGACGTCGGACGTGTCGCGGCCGGTCTGTCGCTGATAGTCGGCGGCGAGCTCTGCCGGAGTGGGGAACCCGTCGGCGCAACCCGGCGACCAACCGTCGTCGGCGTCGAGGATCCACCAGGCCGCGAGCCAGCCGAGGTCGGCGAGCGGATCGCCCACCGTCCAGAGCTCCCAGTCGAGGACGGCTTCGACCCTCCCTTCCGCCGACACGAGCATGTTGCCCAAGCGGAAGTCACCGTGAGTCAGCCCGGTCCACCTCTGAGGTGGCCTGCGCTCGCTGAGAATGTCGCAGACCTCGACGATTTCACGAGTGCGCGGGGTTCCCCCACCGTCGATCTGGCGCATCCACAACTCGAGTTGCTTGCTGACGTAAGAGCCGGGCTGTGCGCTGGGCCTCCGCCCGACCACACCGGGGTCGACCTCATGCAGCTGTACCAGCGTGGTGACGATGTCCTCGG
The DNA here is from genome assembly GCF_001612615.1 of Nocardia amikacinitolerans NBRC 108937. GTDB lineage: Bacteria > Actinomycetota > Actinomycetes > Mycobacteriales > Mycobacteriaceae > Nocardia > Nocardia amikacinitolerans. Next base: position 1,873 of record NZ_BDAU01000075.1, read on the forward strand.
AGAGTCGCCGCCGGGCGTCGTACGTCAGAGCCGCCGCCTTCTCCGCGCTGTCGATCACGATCCCTTCGACATGGTCCATGACGTAGAACTCGGCGCCGGTCACTTCCGGATCGGCGCAGAACGCGGCCGTCGGTGGGACCGGAACGGCGCTCGTTTGCAGGGCGGTGAGTATGCGCCACTCGCGTTCCATACTGTGGGCGCCGGGACGCAGCGGCCCGACGGGTGGTCGGCGGAGCACCCAGGATCGGCCTCGCTGATCGATGACCCGGTAGGTGAGGTTCGAGTAGCCCCCCGCGAGCAACTCGAACGACAGCGGTGGCCGCGCGTCCGGCACCGCGTTTGCGAACCACTTCTCGATGGCTTCGTGCTCCAGACCGATCGCTCCAGGAACGTCCGCGGACGACGGGTTCGCGCTCATGCTTTCTCCAGCTCGGTTCGAGCGATCGCCCGCAGGTGCACCTCGTCGGGACCGTCCGCGATTCGCATCGCTCGCGCCGTCGCCCAGAGCAGTGCGAGCGGAGTGTCTCCGCTGACACCCGCGCCACCGAAGAGTTGCACCGCGTCGTCCAGGATGCGGGATACCCCTCGGGGCACGGCCACTTTGATCGCCGAGATCTCCGTGCGCGCCGCGCTCGCTCCATGTATGTCGATCAGCCATGCCGTCTTGAGTACCAGGAGCCTCAGCTGCTCAATGGTGATGCGCGCGTTGGCGATCCACTCACCGACCACGCCCTGGCTCGCAAGGGGGCGGCCGAACGTGACCCGCTCCCCCGCCCGCTCCTTCATCAGGGAGATCCCACGCTCCGCCATGCCGATCGCCCGCATGCAGTGGTGGATACGCCCCGGCCCGAGCCGCGCCTGAGCCATGGCGAAACCAGCTCCCGGCTCGCCGATCAGATTGGCGAGGGGGACCCGCACGTCGACGAAGCGGACCTCGCCGTGACCGTTCTGGTCGGTGTATCCGTAGTAGCTGAGATCCCGGACCACGGACACGCCCGGAGCATCGGCGGGGACTATTACGAACGAGTGCCGCTTCGATCGATGGGCCTCGGGATCGCTGATGCCCATGACGATGTAGAACGCAAGGCGCGGGTCGAGCGCCCCGGTGGTCCACCACTTGCGCCCATTGACGACGACCTCGTCGCCCTCGATCCGCACGCTGGTACCGATGTTGCTCGCGTCGCTGCTCGCGACGTCGGGCTCGGTCATGGCGAACGCGCTGCGGATATCGCCCCGCAGCAGTGGCGCCAGCCAACGCTCCCGTTGGGCTTCACTCGCGAAAAGGTCGAGCAATTCCATGTTGCCGGTATCCGGGGCCGAGCAGTTCATCGCCTCAGGGGCGAGGTGCGGGTACCAGCCCGACCGCTCGGCGATCGGCGCGTAGTCGAGAACCGACAGGCCGTGAGCGGGCTCGGTCGAGTGCGGGAGGAACAGGTTCCACAGCCCGCGCGCGCGTGCCTCGGCTTTGAGCTCCTCGATGACGCCGGGCACCGCGTGCGGTGTGCCCGCAGCGGCGAGCTCGCGCCGCTGCTGCTCGTAACGGGCCTCCGCAGGGGCGACTCGGCCGTCGATGAAGGCATCGACGCGTTCGCGATATTCCCGCGCACGCTCGCTCGGTTCGAAATGCATTCGGAATCCTTCCTGTTCCGGTCAACTCAATGACAGTGAGTCGGTCTCAGCTCGACTGGCGACGACCGGACCGGCGTCACGAGGGCTCCGTTGCGACGACACGCTCCGCCACCTGCTGGCGCAACGTCGGCTTGAGCACCTTGCCCGAGGCATTGCGTGGCAGAGCGTCGAGCACGAGCACCTGGGTCGGCTTCTTGTACGCAGCCATCCGCGGCCGACACCATTCGGTGATTTCCTCGAGGGACGGCGGCGCCGCGGAATCCAGCGGGACGACCACGGCGACCGGAGTTTCGCCCCACTTCTCGTGCGGCGCGGCGACCACCGCGACGTCCGCGATCGCGGGGTGCGCGGCCAGCACGTTCTCGACTTCGGCGCAGTAAATGTTCTCCCCACCGGAGATGATCATGTCCTTGATGCGGTCGACGACGTAAAGGAATCCTTCTTCGTCCTCTCGCACGAGATCGCCGGAGTGGAACCAGCCGCCTGCGAAGGCGTCCGCGGTCGCCTCGGGAAGGTTCCAGTAGCCCTGCATGACCCCGGGGCCGCGATAGACGATCTCGCCGACCTCGCCGCGGGGGACGTCGTTCATTTCGGCGTCCACGATGCGGACATCCACAGCCGGGACCGGGCGGCCGACCGAGCCGATCTTGCGGAGCGCGTCCTCGCCGTCGAGCACAGTGGTGGTGGGAGACATCTCGGTCTGGCCGAAGGTGCTGACGTTCGGTACGCCAGGGAAAGTCGCGGCCATCCGCTCCAACAGCGTGACGCTCGCGGGCGCCGCGCCCCAGCACATGACCCGCAGGTGGGCGGCCCGCTTGCTCGCCTCCGGCACGTCCACCACCGCCTGCCACTGTGACGGGACCATGAACACGTGCGTAATCCGCTCGCGCTCGAGGGTGTCCAGCATGACCTCGGGGTCGAACTGGCCGCTCGGCATGATCACCGTGGTTCCGCCCACCGCGATCATCGGCGCGATGCTGCCGATCGCGCCGATGTGAAACATCGGCGAGCCGCAGAGGTTGATCTCGTCCTCACGGTAGAGCCGCCAGCACCGGATCAGCGTCTGGGTCTGGACGGCCAGGTTGAGGTGGGTCAGCACCGCGCCTTTGGGACGGCCGGTGGTCCCGGACGTGTACATGATCAGCGCCGGGTCCAGCTCGCCGAGTTCGATGCTGCGCTCCCGTCCCGGCCCGGCGGCCAGGGCGTCGAATTCTCCATCCTCGACGCCGCTTACGAGTAGAACCGCAGGACCGGACAGCGCATGACGGACCTCGGCGGCCAATGCTGCGAGGTCCGCGTCCGCGGCGAGCGCGACCGATCCGCTGTCACGAAGGATGAACCGCACCTCGTCCGGGGTCAGCCGGAAGTTGACCGGCACGGCGATCGCGCCCAGGGCGTTGGCGGCCAGCACGGTCTCCAAAAACTCGGGGCGGTTACTCATCAGCACCGCGACCCTGTCCCCACGGCCGACTCCCAGGTCCTCGAGTGCGCCAGCAAGGGCGGACACCCGCCTGCGCAGGTCCGCCCACGTCGTGGTCACTCCTCGGAACACAAGCGCGGGGCGGTCCGGCGTCAGGTGGGCGTGGCGATCGATCTGGTCGAGCCAGTGCTGGTTGCTGCCTGGCGGCCGCGAGGAGGTCATCGTTCTCCTAAGTTCGGACTGGAACGGGCGGGACCGACCCGGTCCCATATCTGGACGCGGTGCACAAACGACCCGCCGGATATGGCGAAGCGCTGGTTGAATCCATGGGCCGAACCCATACCGCGGCCCGTCGGCGGGATCGGCCGAGAGAAAGGGTCAGCTCCTCGCGTGGGAGCCGCACGAAGAGATTGGCGAGCGGGTTGCCGATGCAACCGCGGGGACGCTGCCGCCGATGATCGCCATGCGGTCGTCGGGGTGTGGCTGTTCTGTGGTAATCGCAATCGGCTGCTCGACTACTGCGCCTTCGGGACAGTGACG
>NZ_BDAU01000076.1 GCF_001612615.1 Nocardia amikacinitolerans NBRC 108937
AACGACTCGCCGAACGATCCATCGTCGTCAACAGAGAAGTCGTCATCCAACCGACCGGCCCGAACGACGCAGGGCAACGCCCCGACATACTCGTCGATGCCGTACCGCCGCAACCGACCCTGAACACCCCCACAATCACGATTCCCATCGAGATCAAAGGATCCTGGCACAAGAACCTACTCACCGCACCGCACGATCAACTCCTCCCATACATACGGATGACCAATTCGACCGCAGGCATCTACCTGGTCGCATGGTTCCCACTGGATCAGTGGACAGCGACCGGAGACGGCCCCGCGCGACGGCGGGCGACGGTTCACACATCGGCTGCTCATCTCTTGGAGACGTTGCAAGCTCAGGCAATTCGGATCAACCACACGACAGGCGTACACATCACGCCCTACGTCCTGACCGTCTCCACCACTACACCCAGCACAATCCTCGATATGTACGAGTCAGCGGCCCGGGATGAGTGGAAATGACGCGCAAGCAGTCAGCGGAAGTAGTAGTACGTCGGCTTCCGGTGTCGGGAGGGGGTGTCGGACGTCAGGGGGTATCGACCAATACGCCAACCTGCTGCAACACCGAAAACTGCTGGTCATCGGCAAATAGCGGTGGCGTGACGGTTCTGGTCCGGTTGCCGCAGGTTGGTGTCCCCGGCGGGGCACAAGGATGGGATCAATGCCGAATACAAACGAGCGTCGCTGGCGCGGGCATGCGACATCGACTGGAGCATCGGGGTCGTGTCATCGTTGCCCGGTCGTCGGACGGGCACATCCTCGAACCTTGAGTGTCGGTGTCGTTCGAGTAGTTGAATCGGCGCGCACACGTACGAGAATAGGGCTTCATTACCGTCCGCAGCCTGTTCCAGGGAGTGCGCAAAGCTCGCCGTCTGATCAGCAGATGTTCGCACGTCGCCCCAGGCTGGCACTCATCCCCGGGCTTGAGACCACGCGCCGAAGCCGCGGACCAGCTCCGCGTAGAACTGTTCCCCCGGGACGGCGCCTGGAATCTTTCCAGTGTTGTAGAACGCCACGTTGCGGAAGGTGGCCGAGGTTGAGGAGTTGAGGTTCTTGTAGAACGCCATCTTCCCTCGGCCGAACCCGATGAAGATCCAGAACACTCCCAGCATCGAGGAGTTCTGCAGCAGCGTGCGCACCGCCGCCTTGTCGTCAGGCTCGTCTCCCACCTGCACGATGACCAACGCGGGATCGGATGCCCCCGATTCCTGGTAGTGGTTGAGGACGCAGCGCATCGCTTCGTCGACTTGCGACCACCCCCAGTCGACCTGAGTATGCAATTGCCCGATCCTGCCCCGATAGTTCTCGAGACTGAGGTCCTCGACGAACGGTTCGTGGCGACCCGAGAACACCACAGGCACGGTGCCGTCGTCATCGAGGTTCGCCGCCAACGCCAGAATCCGCTCGGCAAACGCTTGGACGGTGAACGACTCGTACAATTCCCGCATGTCGTAGCTGTGGTCGAGAACCAAATACACCGCGGCGCGTCGACTACCCATTCCCGCATCCGCCAGCGCCCGGTTCGCTTCGCTCGCCACCGGCAGCAACCCGGGCGCGATATCGCTGACCTTCGCGAGCTGGGCCGGTGTCCTCGAACCCGGGGCTGTACTCGCACCTACCCGAGCGGGTGTCTCATCGGTCTCGACATCGACTCCGTAGTCGGTGGCCAACCCACCCAGACCGGACGCGTAGCCCTGGCCCACTGCCCGTACCTTCCAAGCATCGTTGCGGCGATATGCCTCGGCGATGACCACAACCGTCTCCCGATTGGTAAAGTCCGGAGCGGTGTATTCGACTGTGGGTCCAGAATTTTGGGTGACGACCAGCCGCGGTGCGCGACCGAATACCGCCCCCGGACTCAACGGATCGATGCTTGCAACAACGACCACCGTGGCGACGTCACGCGGTACGCGGGTGAAGTCGACTTTCACCGTTGTGCCAGCTACTTCGACACCGTGACGGACCGGGTTGTTGTAGAAGACGAGGTCGCTGTCGTCGCGTACCTTCCCGCCCGGTCCCAGGAGCAGAGCCGAAACATCTATCGGCGTCTGATCCGTTGTGAGGGAAAAGGACACATGCCCTCCGCTGAGGGCAATGTTCTCGCCCTTGCGCAACGCGGTACTCGACATTCGCTTCCTCGGCTGTCGTGGGTAGGGCTCGACTCTATCCGGTGGCTAACCGCAGCAGGCGATTTCGACGCCAACGCCGGTACACCCCTCCCGTCGTCGGCCAAACATCTCCCCCAAGGCAAATAGAGTGGAGGCCGCCCTCCATATCTACCGAGGACGGGCGTTCTCCCCTGACCACCGACATAGTAGTGCCGCCCCGGCGGGCCGACCGGTCGATCCGCCCTTGGCTGGGTACGCAACTAGAAGGTTCTGGACGTCTTGCATCAGCGAAAGGTAGGTCGTGACGTATGCGTTCGAGCGAAGTATCAACGGCTTCAACGGCTTCCGATGCGATTCATGATCCACCACCTCTCCATCGTGCCTTGGGCTGCCCGCCAGGCACGAGGCAAGCATCGAGACGGAGCGGTCGACCGGTCGGCCTGATACTCAGGGACATCGAGACATAGTGTGGCCCTTGGCGATCTGCGAATCGCGACTGCGCCGCTGCCTTGATCGGGTCGCCGAGGACCGTCTGTGGTGGGCGTTCCGGACGAAAAGCGCACTATACTGCCAGCTTCCGCTGCCCTCACTGGATGACCTCCAACATGACGGCAGCGCAGCCTGAAGCGGATGAGCAGTCATCCTCATCAGTCGCACCTCGGCGGGGCACATCGAAGATGGGAACGTGCGCGACCTGGGAACTTGCTCCGGTCAGCTGGTGCAGGCCAAGCTGGAGCTGGGCTGGAGCCCACAACAGATCAGCGTCTGGCTGCGCCGTAGCTATCCCGAGCGGAAGTCGTGGCATGTCAGCCACGAAACGATCTATCAGGCGCTCTGCAACGCGGAAAAGTCCGGCCTGTCAAGGCCATTGACCAAGCGACTGCGCACGAAGCGTTCACTGCGGCGCCGTCGGCGCCGGGCCGACGCTCGCACGACTCGCTTCGTCACGGCATCGAATCTGATCGAAGCGCGGCCGCCGGTCGTCGACCAACGAATTCGAATCGGCGACTGGGAGGGAGACCTGATCGTCGGTGCCCGCGGCGGCTCGGCCCTCGCGACACTGGTCGACAGGCGCAGCCGTCTGGTCAGGCTGGTTCATCTACCTGACGGCCGTAACGCGGATGCGTTCGCCGCGGCCGCGATGGAAGTGCTGGCCACGGTTCCGGCGCAGGCTCGGTGCACGCTGACATGGGACCAGGGCGGTGAGATGGCGCGACATGACCTGCTGGCCGGCTTGTTCTCCGAGGGGATCTACTTCGCTCGCCCCGGATCTCCGTGGATGCGAGCGACCAACGAGAACACGAATGGGCTGCTGCGCCAGTACTTCCCGAAAACGACGGACCTGTCCATTCACGGGCCCGAGACTTTGCGCCAGGTCGAGTGCCGAATCAATACCCGACCAAGGAAGGTCCTCGGGTGGCGAACCGCGACGGAGGTGTTCGAAGCCGAACTGGCAGTGTGAAATCCGTCCCTGTGTTGCGACGACGGGTCGAAACCGCCGTTGAAACCAAGCGGAATCAGAGGGTCAGGTATTCAGGATCTGGCACAAATTCCGTGATTCGGCAGATCCGGGTTGCCTAGTCGCTCAACAGAATTCGCTTCCGGAGAAGGTCTGGTTTCGCGCGTCCGAACATCTGGCGCTTGATCATTTTGATGCGGTTGACATGCCCTTCGACCGGCCCACTGCTCCAGGGCAGGGTTAGGCCGGCGGTCACCGCATCGAGGTCGCGGCGCAGGCCGCGGACGAATGAGTGCAGGGCCGGCAGGTCGTCGGCGTCGACGGCTTTCATCCATTGCTCCAGTTCACGGCCGCGTAGCTGGCGCATCATCGTTGCGAAGGCCCGGATGTGACCGGCCAGGCCGCTGAGTTCGGGGCTCGAGGTGAGGATCGCATCGAGCCGCTGCCGATCATCGGGATTCAGACGGGCGGGGTCGGTCATAAGCCAGCTCACAACACGACGCACCGACGGCGGCTTGCGGACAGCGCGAGGAACCTGGCCGGTCGACCGGAACGGGTGGAGGTAGTTCATGACGATCTTCGGTCCGCCACGGTAGCCACGGGCCTTGATCTCGTGGAACAGCTCGGTGGCATTGGTGCAACCCTCGTTCCATCGCTGATGCAGGTAGGGCTTGAACTCCTCCAGCAGACTCCGCCGCTGTCCAGTGCCGGTGTTGACCAGCAACTCCTCCACGGTGGCGGCCCGAGCGAAGCGTCGAACGGTCCCCCGGGCAAGACCGAGTTGAGCGCCGACCGACCGCAGGCTCACGCCGTCGGCGAGCAGTGCGTGGACCGCGGCGTAACGTTCGCGGGTCCGCACGGCCCACTTGTCCGTCCGGTCCGCCGGTGCAACCACTTCGGGAATGACTGGGATCTCCTGCCGATCCGTGCTCGCTGGATCGGTGTCGCCTTCGGCATCGGTGAGGGTGTCGAGGCAGTTTCGGTATCGGGCCACGACGCGTTCGACCGCCTCGCCGAGGTTGTGCCAGATGTGCCAACGGTCCGCGACCTGCACAGCGTCGGGCGCTCCGTCCGCGATGCCTTCGGCGTAGGCGCCAGCGCGGTCGCGACAAACGATCTCGACGCCGGGATGCGCCCGCAGCCAGGCGGCCAGCGTTCCGGCGTTCCGGTCGTCGAGCACCTCGACTGGCCGCCGGGTCTCGATATCGATCAGGATTGTTCCGTAGTGGTGCCCGCGACGAAGGGCAAAGTCGTCAACGCCGAGCACGCGCGGGGTGGCGAGGTCCGGATCGGACAGTGTCCGGATCTGTCGCAGCAGCGTCATCCGGCTGACCGTGGCCGCCAGATGCCGAGTCATCCGGGCGCCCGGGCGACCACCCAGGGCCAATGCGACCGCGCACAGCAGGCGTTGCAGGATGGCGGTGCGCCGCGCATGCCGTGCTGCCAGCATCGGCACCTGTTCGGCGAAAGTCCTTCTCCCGCAGTCGGAGTTGTCGCAGAACAACCGTCTCACCCGCAGCCGGATCACCACCTCCCTGCCGGTGATCGCGGTGTCGGACAATCGGCGCCCGTAGCGACTGTGGACCCGACGGGACAACGTGCCACACACTGGGCACGTGGCGGGTTCGTCACCCGTCCTCGCGTCGATTCGCACCCGGACCCCTGCCGAGTCCACGCCGTCGATCCTCAGCCCATTCAGATGCGGGAACAGGACTGCCATCGGTCCAAGATCAGAACACCGGCCACATGATCGATCATCAAGCGCCCGCTGGCAATCCAGGTCGGGTCAATCACGCAAACCGTGCCAGATCC
>NZ_BDAU01000077.1 GCF_001612615.1 Nocardia amikacinitolerans NBRC 108937
TCCCACCGTGAGCGCGAGCTTGCCGATGTGGCGCGCTTGGCTCAGATAGCGGAAAGCTTCAGGAGCCTGTTCGATGGTGAAGGCTCGCACGGGAAGGGGCGTGAGCTGCCCCAATGCAAACATAGCGCTCAGATCGTCGAGCATCTCCCGTATGCGGTCGGGTCCCGCGTCTAGCAGGTCGAATGCGGAATAGCGCAACCCCCGGTTTGCGGCTGCAATTTCCTGCGGCTCCCGAATATCAGCTTTCCCCATCTCCAAGAAGTGTCCACCGTTGACAAGCAATCGGAGCGACGCGTCGATGAACTCGCCTGTGAAGGAGTTGAGTACGACGTCGACACCAGCTCCACCGGTAGCCTGAAAGAACTCATTTTCAAAGTCGAGCGTGCGTGAGCTCGCCAGATGATCCTCGGTAAGCCCATGGGGCCGTAGCGCATCCCATTTGCTTCGGCTGGCGGTGCCAAAGACCTCCGCGCCGATGTGACGCGCTAGTTGGACGGCAGCCATGCCAACACCCCCCGCAGCGGAATGTACGAGAAGCCGCTGACCGCGTTGCAGACGAGCGAGGTCCGTAAGCGCGTAGTAGGCGGTGAGAAATACGATCGGCGTAGACGCTGCCTGGATGAACGACCATCCGGAGGGGACTTTGGCGAGCATCCGCCAGTCAGTCACCGCGACGGGCCCCATCGCCCCTGTGACGAACAGACCCATCACACGATCACCTACTGCGAAATCAGTAACTGCGTCGCCTATCTCACACACAACACCTGCAGCTTCACTGCCAATGAGCGCATGTTCGGGGTACATACCTAGCGTGATAAGCACATCGCGGAAGTTGAGGCCAGCTGCCCGCACTTGTACTCGAACGTGTGTCGGTTGCAGCGGCTCATCGGTGTCTGGTGCGGAAACTACCTCCAGCCCATCGATGCTTCCATCGTGGCCGACTCCCACGCGCCATGGCTGGGGGTCCGGCAACGGAACAAGCTGGCCCAATCCAGACGACTGCAGCCGGGGAACCATCACTTGCTCGGCCCGGACCGCGACCTGCGCCTCGGTGCCGCCCAATGCAACCGCCAACGCATCCGCAGAGCTGTCGGCATCGAAGTCGAGCAACAGCAGTCGATTGGGATGTTCAGACTGTGCGCATCGCACCAGGCCCCACACGACGGAACCGCCAAGGTCATCGGGTACCTCATCGAGCCCTGTTCCCACCGCAGAACGGGTGACGATTGCGCACCGTGTCCCGTCGTACCGTGAGTCGGATACGATGCCCCTCACGAGAGTCAGGCACTGTTCGGCCACTCGATGACCTCGTTCGACTGGGTTCTCGCCAGCGGTGGATCCAAGGATCGGCACTATGATGAGATCTAGGCTGGGACCTCCGTTATTGATCGCTTCCTGTAGTGACTCGAGGTCAGCAAACTCGGTAAATTCGACCTTGGTCGGTTGTAGGACTGCGGCGAATTCGGCGGCGTAAGGCCCGACGATCGCCCATAGCCTTGACGTCGGTTGAGCGACGATTAGGTCCGCCTTGGATCTAGTGATCCAGTCCAGTTCGTAGAGCGGATCTCGATGCCGTCGCCGCGAGGCAGCGAGCTGTTCTTCGGAGATCGGTCGCATGCTAAGGCCCGCGATTGTCGCGACGAGGTCCCCGCTCAGGTCCCAGATGGAGAGCGATACGGTGTCGTTCCCAACCCAATCGAGCCGTACTCGAAGATGTCGGGCCTCGCGGGCGAACCAGCAGATATCAGTCCACGAGAACGGCAGCAGAATCTGCCGATTTCCGTGGGACGAGGCTTGGCTGAAGAGTGCGGCCGGATGCAGGGCCGCATCTAGCAGAGCGGGGTGGATGGTGTGGCCCTGCGAGTTCGCGTCGCCTGGCAGGGCGACATCGGCGAACAGCGAGTCGTTTTTCCGCCAGACAGCCGTGACACCGTGAAAGAGCGGTCCGTACCGTAATCCGAGGCGCTCGAAATGCTCGTAGAGGTCGCCGACCTCTACGGCAACAGCATCATTTGGAGGCCAAACCATATCTCGGATTTGTCGAACTCGACCTGCCACTGTGAAATGGCCGGATCCGTGGTGAGTCCAGTCCACACCTAGTTCATTGTTCTCGTGCCGGGAGCGGATAGCGAACGTTCGTCGCCCGGTTTCATCCGGGCTGTCGATCGCGAGGGTAATCTGACGCCCTGTATCGACGGGGACAGCTAGTGGTGCCTCAAGGACGAGTTCGCCGATTCGAGTAAAGCCAATCTGTTCACCTGCGTGCAACAATAGGTCGATATACGCTGTGCCAGGGAGTACGGCCTGATCAATGACAACATGGTCAGCGATCCACGGCTGATCATGAAGCGATACTCGGCCAGTGAACAGCTGGCCCCCGTCTGGTAGTTCGGCGACTGCGCGCAGTATCGGATGATCGGCGGAACCAAGTCCGAGACTGACCGCGGACGTTGGCGGAGGGGCAGTTCGCAGCCAGTACGAGCGATGTTGAAATGGATAATTGGGTAGCCCCGTGCTGGACGGTGCCACGCCGCCGATTCTGGCCGACCAGTCGATATCTGCGCCGCGGACGTATAGATGAGCGAGTCCGGTCAAGAAGGTTTCCGCTTCGGACTTGTCGGCGCGAAGTAGTGAATCGGCTGGTAGCGTAGCTGCAGTACCCGGCTCAACGATTGCGGCGTTTACAAGCCCGGTGAGAACGGCATCGGGGCCGAGCTCGAGATAAGCGGCCGTTCCTTGTTCACGTAGAGCAGCCAATCCGTCGGAAAACCTTACCGGCGCTGTCACGTGTTCGACCCAGTAGTCTGGTGTAGCGATACGCTCAGCGTCGGCGATGCGGCCGGTAATGTTCGAAACGATAGGGATGCGTGGCGGCTCGAACGATATATTCTCAGCTATTTCCTGAAAGCCATCTAGCATCGGTGACATCAGTGGCGAATGAAACGCGTGGCTGACATTCAGCTGTCGTGACTTCCGTCCCTTTGAAGCGAACTGGGATGCGACGGCGTCTACGGCAGATTTCCGACCAGAAATGACCGTCGATAACGGAGCATTGATTGCTGCGATTGCCACTTCTCTTAGAGCAGGATCGACCTTACGCAAATGGGCGTGGACCTCGTCCTCGGCGGCTTCGATAGCAACCATTGCGCCGCCAGGTGGAAGCTCCTGCATGAGACGTGCTCGGGCTCCGACTAGTTCGGCTGCATTACGTAGCGTCAGTACACCCGCTACGTGCGCTGCGGCGAATTCTCCGACGGAGTGACCAATCACATAGGCAGGGCGGATCCCGTAGGACTCGACCAACTTGAACAACGCAACCTCTAGGGCGAAAATTGCGGTCTGCGTATACAGCGTTTCGTTCAGCAGTGCTGCCCGGTCGGTGCCCGGTTCTGCGAACACAACATCACGCAGAGGCAGCGGTAGCTGCCTATCGAGTTCAGCCCATACTTCGTCGAGAGCCTCAGCGAATACAGAGTGGGTGCTATAGAGTTCGCGCCCCATTCCTAGCCGCTGACTTCCCTGTCCGGTGAATAGAAACGCGACTCCCCCCTCCCGCACCACATCTCTGCGCATCCTCGGTGCGGGCCTTCTCTCACTCAGCGCGCGCAGTCCTGCATGGAAGTCCTCGGTGGTTGCTCCTACTACCACGGCACGGTGATCGAGGCTGCATCGCTTGGCAAGGGCTCCCAATACCGCTGTGTTGTCGTTGTCGACAGGTGTAAGGGAGACGTAGCTCGCGAGATTATATGCGTGCTGCTCGAGAGCTTCAGGGGTTTTGCCAGACAAGACCAGAGGCCAAGGCCCGCAGTCGGAGGGGCGCGCTGGCATGGTCGGGTTGGG
>NZ_BDAU01000078.1 GCF_001612615.1 Nocardia amikacinitolerans NBRC 108937
CGCCGCAATCGGGATCCATTCGATTTCTTGACCGTCGGTGCTAAACGGGGTGTTGTGGCCTGCCGCGTAGATGACGGTGGTGCTCGCCGCTGGTGTTCCGGCCTGCGCGCGGTTGCTGGAAACCACCGGCGCGCTGCCGAACACGGTGTAGTCCGTGCCGAGGCTCGCGCGGTTGAAATCGTCGGTCAGGTTCAGCGCAGTCGGTGCACCGGCGACGACGAACATCATGTCGTAACTGCCTTGAACGCGACCTGCAGACCGTTCCCCGCCGGGCTGTCTGGGGTCACGATGTAGGGAACGATTCGGCTGCCCGCAGCCACAGCCCACGGACCACCCGCAGTCACGACCGTGTCGGCCGCGTGGTTGGCTGCTGTGATCGTGATGCCCGAGGGCATCCCGGTTGACGTACCGGCGTCCGCGCGCCCGCTGGCGTTCTTGCGGATCTCGACCACGAGATTGCCAGTGCCGGCCGATTCGCCTCGAATAGTGATCTGCTGAATCGAGATGTTGCGGTCGATCAGGACGCCCTCGGGTATGACGTTGCCTCCCCCGCTCGCCCGCGCCCCCATGTGCGACTTGATCGTGAAGTCGTACGCTTGCCCGGCAGCGGTGGGTGTGCGAGCGTCGGTCAGCCTCGGGTCGTTCCCGGCCACCGCGGTCGAACTGGTGGATCCGATGGTCGGTGGAAATGTCGACGGCTTGCCGGTGATGCCCGACCAATCGGTGGTGCCCGGCGGGCCCGGCACGCCCTGCGGGCCTTGCGCCCCTGTAGCGCCCGTCGCCCCGGTGGCGCCCGTCGCTCCGGTCATACCCTGCGGCCCCCGGATCACCACACCTTGGCCGTCGGGAAGCCAGCCGGTGCCCGTGCGGTAGACGTACAGCAGTCCGTCGGCGGCGACAACATACTGCGCGCCGTCGCCCTCGGCGGGCGTGGTGGGAAGGTCGCCGTAGGTGGCGACCCGGCGGTCGATCTGCAGGCCTTCGCCTTGGGGGCCGCGCACGATCGCGGTGCCCGAGCTCGACGGGATCGGCGATTCGAGAGTGAGATCGACGAGCCCTTCCGACCCGGTATCGGGATCCTCGGGGTCGGGACCGGGGATGTACTCGGTGACAGCGAACGAGTACGGCGCGATCGGCACTCGGTCGCCGTCGTAGCTCAGATCGAAATCGACGCGCCACGTCCAGTCCGCCGGATTGGTTTCGGCACCCGGGGCGACGAGGCGGATGCCGCGCTTCCCGCGCCAGGTCAGATACCCGAACTCGTCGAGTGAGGCGACGTAGTGCTGCGGCAGCTGTACGTACGTCGCCGGGTTCGGCAGGGCACCGGCGACGAGCACCTTGGGCACCTCAGCGGTGAACGTGAGCGTGCCTGTGAGCGGCTGGAATTCGGGAAGGTCGCCGATGTCGGGACCGTCAGCGGTGTTCACCAGGAAGCGGCCAACGACCTTGCCGTGCTTGAGCGGTGCGAGATCAGCCATGTCACACCTCGTCTTTCAGCAGTTCGGGCAATTCCGGCTGCGGCGGTGGTTCGACGCCGCGCTGGTGCGCGATGTCGCGCTGATCACTCCATCGCCACAACTTGCGGATGTACTTCATTGCCGCGCGACCGATCGCGTGCGCCGCTTCGAGCTCGTCCTCGAGTTTCTCGATTCGGCCCTGCAACTCGCTGACGCGCTTCCCCTGCCAGGCCGTTGCGCCGCCGATGATCGCGGCGACGATCGCGCCGATAGCTGCGATCTGGTCAGGGTTCACGGGGCGTCGCCTGCCCGCGGCTCGGCCGCCAACCAGGGTGCCCATGTGGCGATGGCCGCGTTGACCGCGGGCATCGCCATGAATCGGGTGATCGTGGCCGAGACCGCGAGGGCCGCGCCGATGCCCGCTGCGGTCGTCGGCAGGCCGGTCGAGGCGATGAACATCGGCATGGCAGCGGCCAGGCCGACGACGAGCTGAAAGGCGGTGCGCACCACGGTCCGCCACGGATAGCGGACTTGGCTGGCATCCTCGGCGCTGTGGCGGCCCATCACTTGCCGCCCGCGAGGGCGCGCTTGATCTCGGCCACGTCGTTGCGGACTTCGGCCAGGGCCTCGACGACGGTGTTGTCCCGCTTCGGATCGACCGTGGACTTGCCGAGGATGCCCCAGCCCTTGAATCCGCCTTTTCCGTCGTCGGGGCCGAGCATCTGTTCGTGGGTCTCGCTGGTGTTCTTGTCCATCCACCAGAACAGGTCTCGGAACTTCAGCGCGGTTCCTCGGAAGTTCTTGATCAGTGCGTCGAGCATTGTGTCCTCCTCATCAGGGCCGGGGGTGTGGTCGATGAGGGCCTGAACGTCGCGCCGGAATGCGATCATGTCGATTCCGGTCGGGTCGATCTTGCCCTCGCTGCTGTACTCGCGGTGTCCGACGCAGTCGTCGGCGTCGCGGCCGATGCGGCGCAGGATGGCAGCGCAGCCGCGTTTGTAGGCGTCGAGTTGGGCTGGAGTCCAGTCGGTTCCGTCGCCGCGCGACACAGCCTCGATGCCGATCGTGTGGAAGTTCGCGTCGTTGGTAGGCCATCCCGGCCAGCTGCCGCGCCCGGCGTGCCAGCACACGCCTGCCGCGATCACGCGATAAGTGCCGTCCCGCTCGAGGACGAGCTGGGCGAGCGGGCCGGGCAGGTCGGGGCGGCCGTTCTGCACGATGCGCCAGTCGTTCGAGCCTCCCCCGGCGGTGTGGTGGCAGATCACACCGCGGATGTCGCGGAAATCCCCGTGCCCGCGGTCGCGCCAGCCGTCGTGCTCGACGACGGCCAGGCCCTCGGCTCGCAGTACATCAGCGAGCCATACAGGGTCACCGGTCCATGCCATTCTGGGCCTCCTTGATCTTCTCGCGGATGCGCTCGACGATCCCGGCAAGCGCCTCGCTCTTGGTCGCGGCCTGGTAGCCGAGGCCTCGGGGGTGTTCTGCTTTCCAGCTGCCATCCGGGAGCTGGGAGACCTTCACTTCGTCGACGTCCCAGAACGTCTCGGGATCGGGTGCGGGCCACTCACCGGTGTCGGGGTCGGGCCGGATGTGCAGGCCGAGGTCGTGGGGACCTGGCAGACCGCCGGGTGTCGGTACCCAACGGATCCGCTCGTGTGCGGGGTCGCGCCGCCAGCCGCGCTCGACGAGGTATGCGGCGACGCGGGCCGAGCTCGGCAGGGTGAACACGGTGGCGTCCGCGAGTTTTCGGCCCGCGCTGTTGCGCCACTCGGGCAGGTGCAAGATCGCCAGATCCGAGAGCAGGTCGACGACGGCGGGGTCGAGCGGCTCGACCTTGCCTGGGTCGGGCAGCTTGCCGTCGAACGCCATCTTGGCGAACTCGCGGTACTTCGCGGTGATCCGTTCCCGTTCGGCCGCGCTCTGCTGCTGCGCCTGTATGCGCTCCTGTTCCTTGCGGCCCGCTTCGGTGACAACGGTGCGCAGCACCTCGGGCTCGGGCGTATCGGTCACGGCTGCTCCATCAGTGGTTGTGCGGCGACGACGAGCTGCGCGCCGGTGGTGACGATCGAGTAGTTGCGCTCGCCGATCTTTCGGGCGATCACGTAGATCACGGCGGTCTCGGACGGGCCGACGACGCCGAGGTCACTGGCGGGTGTGACGGCGTGCTCCCATCGCGGGTACAGCTGCACCTCATAGCGGTTGGCGACACCAGTGCCGTAGCCGAACCCGATGATTTCGCCCTCGGGTGAGCCGAGGCGGATCTCGATCTCGACGTGCGCCTCGTTGAGCGCGCTCACATGAACCTGCACGGTGATGTTCCCGGAGAGGACCAGCGGCCGCCAGGCGATCGGCTGCGCCGGAATCGTCATCGTC
>NZ_BDAU01000079.1 GCF_001612615.1 Nocardia amikacinitolerans NBRC 108937
AGGACATATGCCCACGGCCGGAACCCGACCGAAGGTGACATTCGGTCGGTCTCGCCGGGTGACGGCCACCCTCAGTCGGCGGCCGCGAGCGCCTGCGGCCGGGTCCGGGGCACACATGCGCCCAAGTCGAGAGGGGACCGCGCGCACGTCGCGTCCGGCATTTCTCCGGCCAGACCCGATTTCGGGCGGCGAAATGCCGATCAGCGGCGCGGCGCATCGGCGGATTTGCCGTCGCGTAGGTCCGTTTTCCGGGTCGTTGAAGTCATCCGATCATTACGATGGAGATCGACCGATCCGACCACGATCTGGCGGGAGGTGCGAGCATGGCGTTCTATCGGCAGGTCGGCGCGGTGCCGCCGAAACGGCACACCCAGCACCGCGACGACCTCGGGCGGCTCTACTACGAGGAGCTGATGGGCGAGGAAGGCTTCTCCGGCGATTCCTCGTTGCTCTATCACCGCGGTCTGCCGCCCGCGATCGTCGACTCCACAGTCTGGGAACTACCGGACCAGACGACGACGCCGAACCATCCACTGCGCCACCGGCATCTGCGCCTGCACGATCTCTTTCCCGGCGACACCGCCGCGGGCACCGATCCGGTGACCGGCAGGCGGCTGTTGCTCGCCAACGCCGACGTGCGGATCTCCTACGTCGCCGCCAAGGGCGCTTCTCCGTTGTACCGCAACGCGATCGGCGACGAGCTGGTGTACGTGGAGGCGGGCGAGGCCACCGTCGAGACCGTGTTCGGCAAGCTTGCCGCCCGTCAAGGCGACCAAGTCCTCATTCCGCGCGCCACCACGCACCGCTGGTTGCCCGCCGGGGCGGATCCGTTGCGCGCGTACGTCATCGAGGCCTCCAGTCACATCACTCCGCCGAAGCGATACCTGTCGAAATTCGGTCAGCTGCTGGAGAATTCGCCGTACTGCGAACGAGATCTGCACGGCCCCGGCGAACCGCTGCTCGAATCCGGTACCGATGTCGAGGTTCTGGTGAAGCACCGCGCGGGCGCGCGGGTGGTGGGTACGCGGATGGTCTACGCGACGCACCCGTTCGACGTGGTCGGTTGGGACGGGTGCCTGTACCCGATCACGTTCAACATCGCCGACTTCGAGCCGATCACCGGCCGCGTGCACCAGCCGCCGCCGGTCCACCAGGCGTTCGAGGGGATCAACTTCGTGATCTGCAACTTCGTTCCGCGCAAGGTCGATTACCACCCGCTGTCCATCCCGGTGCCGTACTACCACTCCAACGTCGACTCCGACGAGATCATGTTCTACTGCGGCGGAAACTACGAGGCGCGCAAGGGTTCCGGTATCGGCCAGGGTTCGGTATCGGTGCATCCCGGCGGCTACGCGCACGGACCGCAGCCGGGAGCGTACGAGGGCAGCATCGGCATCGAGTTCTTCGACGAGTTGGCAGTCATGGTCGACACTTTCCGCCCACTCGAACTCGGCGAGGGTGCGCTGGCCTGTGAGGATCCTGCCTACGCGTGGACATGGTCCGGGCGGGGCCCGCGGTGAGGACGCGGCTCGAGGTTCCGGAGGATTCGCTGTTCGGGGCGGAGAATCTGCCGTACGGGGTGTTCGCGCCGCGCGGTGGCGAGTATCGGGTCGGGGTGCGCTTCGGTGAGTTCGTCATCGATCTGGCTGCGGTGCTGGAGGATTTGGTGTTCGCCGCGCCTGTCCTCAATCCGTTCCTAGCGCAAGGTCCCGCGCGCTGGCGGGAGGTACGCGAACGGGTGCGTGAGTTGGTCTCGTCGGAAATCCCGACCGATGCGGTGTATTCGCTGACGGACGTGACCCTGGCGCTGCCGATTCGCATCGGCGACTATGTGGACTTCTACGCGAGCATCGACCACGCCACCAATCTCGGACGTTTGTTCCGCCCGGATGCCGAACCGCTGCTACCGAATTGGCGGCACCTTCCGGTCGGCTACCACGGTCGAGCCGGAACCGTCGTCGTTTCGGGCACCGAGGTTGTGCGGCCGCAGGGGCAGCGCAGAACGGATTCGGGCGCACCGGATTTCGGTCCGTCCCGGCGGCTGGATATCGAGGCCGAACTCGGCTTCGTCGTCGGCGTCGGCTCTTCACTCGGCACGCCGATCGATATCGCCGAGGTCGAATCCCACCTGTTCGGCGTGGCTTTGGTAAACGACTGGTCGGCGCGGGACATCCAAGCCTGGGAGTATCAGCCGCTCGGGCCGTTCCTCGGAAAGTCGTTCGCCACTTCGCTGTCCGCCTGGGTGACACCGTTGGCCGCACTCGACTCGGCACGGATACCGCTGCCGGAACAGTCGCCGCCACCGCTGCCCTATCTCACCGCCGAACAGCCGTGGGGCTTGGACATCGAGCTGGCCGTCCACTGGAACGGCCATACCGTCGCGCACCCTCCCTACGCCCGGATGTACTGGTCGCCGGCGCAGATGCTGGCACACCTGACCGCCAACGGAGCCGCCACGCGCACCGGCGATTTGTTCGCATCGGGCACCATCTCCGGACCCGAACCGGGGCAGCGCGGGTCGTTCATCGAATTGTCTTGGAATGGAGCGGAACCGGTATTGCTCGATGGCGATCATCGGACGTTTCTGGAGGATGGCGACGAGGTTGTGATCACGGCCTCAGCACCGGGCATCGGAGTGAACCGCATCGGCCTCGGAGAAGTGCGGGGCCGAATTCTCCCCGCGCACAGTAGGTAGCCGGCGGGTGCCACACACCCTGTGTACGTGCCACATAGGCGGTGGCTATGTGAGGCGTGTGGTGGGTGTGTGGGAGCGGATTCGTTCGGTGGTTGGGTTGCGTTGACTGGTCCCAATGTTGCGGGCGCCGAGGGGGTTCGCCTTGCGGCAGGTTCTTGGGATTGGATTTGGGCGGAGGTTGCGTTGGGGTGACGGTTCCCAATGTTGGCGTTTTGCGAGGGGGTTGGGCCTACCCAGGTTTGCCTCGGAGCAGTGCTGGGCGCGTCGTGTGCCGTACCCGGCTTACCTCCCGCAGTCGGGTGCGCGGGGTTCGGCTTCCGGCGTGGTCGACCGGCTGTGGTTGCGTCCAGAGAGCGGGCAATCGGGGGAAATCCCTGGAGAAGTGCTTTGCCCGTCAAGGCCCCAACCACCATTTGACTACCGTCGATAGAGAAATGGATTTGACGGTAGTCAAATGGTGGCTTATCAAGATCTTGGATTTGAAT
>NZ_BDAU01000080.1 GCF_001612615.1 Nocardia amikacinitolerans NBRC 108937
CGCACCTGCCCATGCCGGACGCAGAGGCGTAGCGTCCGTGGGTCTAGCCGATATCGATCATCCACTGCTCGGCGCGTTTGTCTATTTGCCAGACACGGAAGGCACCATTTTCACGGGCCATATCTCGTTGCAAACGCAACCATGGCTGAGAGAACACGTTGTGCACGGCACAATTGTCCTGCCGGGAGTCGCATTCGTCGATCTTCTACTATTTGCGGCGCGAAGTGTCGAATGCGGCCGGATTGAGGAGCTCGTACATCATGAGTTCCTTGCAATCTCGGAGTCAGGAGCGCGAGATATTCAGGTCAAGATCGATACTGCTGATGCGTCGGGACGCCGCCCAGTGGCTGTGTATTCGCGCCCAGCAAGGTCCCCGCAAAGCGCCGAATGGACCCGCCATGCCACCGGCTTCTTAGCGCCAACTACACCGCAATCAGCCGTCGACCTCGGTGTTTGGCCTCCTGCGGGAGCGACGTCTGTCGATGTCGACGAGTTCTACCACGCGTTCCTAAGTACCGGCTACCAGTACGGCCCGATGTTCCAGGGGTTCGAAGCCGGATGGACACTCGGAGACGACATCTATGCCGAGATCGCGCTGCCTAATGACGTCGACCCGGAAAACTACGGGATCCACCCAGCTCTGATGGATTCGGCGCTACACCCGCTAATGCTCTGGCATGATAGCGACTACGTCCTGCTTCCCTTCTCGTGGAATGGCGTGTCTCTCCATTCGAATGGCGGGGCCCGACGATTGCGAGTGCGACTGACGCGGCTGACTGACGGCGTGGTTTCACTCCTCGTTGCAGACGACGCAGGCTTATCACTAGTGACTATCGAATCGCTGACCCTCCGGTCGGTGACGCCCGATCAACTCGCCGCAGCTCGCGCGGCCACAGGCGCGACCGATAGTCTCTATGTCATCGAGTGGTCCTCACTTACCGCTCAGGCCGCCCAAGCGGTCTCACCTCGCTACGCGGTGCTCGGAGACCCACCAACCGCTTCGGTATTGCAACGGTTCGGGCTGAGCGCTGAGGATTACGCTGAACTGTCCGCGGTGGACACAGTTGCCACTACCATCCTCCCCGTTCTGACCCCGTCGTCAGAGTCGGACATGATCGCTGCAGCACATACCACCGCAGCCCAAGTCCTCGAGACCATGCAGCAGTTCCTAGCCGCAGAGCATCTCTCTGATCGTCCACTGATCGTGCTGACTCAGCGGGCTGTAGCAACGACAGCTGACGACATCGTGGATCCTGCAGCAGCGGTCGCATGGGGTCTCGTAAGGTCTGCGCAATCTGAGAACCCGGGCCGATTTGTCCTTATCGATCACGACGACTCGCCAGAATCCTGGCATGCCCTCGCCACTGCATTAGCCTCGGATGAACCACAGTTGAGTCTGCGTAGCGGTCGTATAGCCGCACCGCGGCTGCAACAACACACAAGCGCGCCACAGCTTGTTCCAATCGACCCCAGCGGAACTGTGCTCATCACTGGCGGCACTGGCACCCTCGGGCAATTGCTGGCTCGCCACCTGGTGCTCAATCATCGAGTGCACCACCTGCACCTGATCAGCAGACGAGGACCTTATGCGGCAGGGGCCGCCAACCTTCTCGCCGAGCTCACAGCGTTCGGGGCTTCGGTCACCATCACCGCTGGAGATGCTGGTGACCGTTCTTTCCTTGAAGGCGTGCTCACATCGATCTCCGATGACCATCCCCTTACCGCTGTATTCCACACTGCAGGTCTTCTGCACGACGCCATGCTGCCTGGCCTCACGCCACAACACATGCGAGAAGTGCTTGAGCCGAAGATCGATGCCGCATGGCATCTCCATCAACTCACGCGAGAGCACAATCTGCATTCCTTCGTTATGTACTCAAGTGCCGCAGGCACCATCGGGACCCCAGGCCAAGCGAACTATGCAGCTGCGAACTCCTTCCTCGACGCCCTTGCTCATTATCGGCGTACCCAGGGACTACCCGCACATTCACTCGCTTGGGGACTATGGGGAACCGACGAAGGGATGGGTGCCGCGCTCACCGCGGCAGATCTAGCGCGGTTGGCGCGTCGAGGCATTGTACCGATGGAACCCACCCACGCTATGAATCTCCTTGACGCAGCGCTTGCGTCTAGTCATGCGTTCGTTATCCCAGCTCAGTTGCAGTTGCCCGGCGCAGCACCCGACGCTGATCAACTGCCGACACTCATGAGAGGGCTCATCCGTTCTGCAGGACGCCGCACAAGACTCCAACCACAAGCTGATTCTGACTTTTTGCATCGGCAGCTCGCCGGTCGCAGCAATGTCGAGCGGCAGCGTATCTTGCTCGATCTTGTGCTAAGGCGAGCCGCCGCCAGTCTGGGCCATGGCAACCCAGAGACACTCGACCCTGAAACCGGCTTCTTGCATATGGGGATGGACTCCCTAATCGCGGTGGAGTTGCGCAATGTTCTCAGCAGAGACCTTGGCCGCCCCTTGCCCGCGACAACGCTCTTCGACTATCCGACTCCACTAAAATTGGCTAGCTATTTGGAAGGCCGACTCGCGCCAGCGGAAACAGCTTCTTCCCTTCCCTTCTCTGGCGAACTAGATCTCATTGAAAATAGTCTGGCCGCGATGCGTCCTGACCTCCGTGAGGGCCTCTCCGATCGACTGCGTCAGTTGCTTGCGACGTTGGACACGACCACCGCGAGTGAATCCCATGCCGCGCATAACATCACGGAGTCTCTCACCGAGGCCACAGACGACGAAATGTTCGATTTCATTGATAACGAGCTGGGACTGAGATCAGATGGCAAATGAGGACCAACTCCGTGACTACCTGAAGCGAGTCACGACAGAGCTCCACCGAACCCGCCAGCAGCTTCATGAGGTTGAGCAAAGCAATAGCGC
>NZ_BDAU01000081.1 GCF_001612615.1 Nocardia amikacinitolerans NBRC 108937
GCAGCCTGTTCACTGGCTGCATTTCACCACAGCACCATGCTTGGCTAGCTGACCACAAAGTGTTGGGCCGCCCAACCCTTCCTGCGGCCGCATTCGCTGAGCTTGCCCTGCATCTCGCAACCCACACACGTTGCAACCGCGTTGACGAGCTTATTATAGAAGCACCGCTTATCTTTCCCGAGCACAATGCCATGGAGATCCAAGCGGTACTGAGTGCACCGTCCGAAGCCGACTCATACACGTTCACTATTCGTTCCCGGCCCGATATGGGCGAACAAAAAGCGTGGACGCGTAACGCAACAGGGTGTCTAAGCAGTACGAGCGGTGCTGTCGAATTTTCGGATCAGCTCGCCGTACCTTCTGATGCAGAGATGATCGACATCAACAATCTATACCAGACGCTCAACGATGCGGGGCTCAATTACGGACCCACTTTCGAACGCGTTAGGTCTGCATGGCGTTGCGGTGGGACAATCTATTCTGAGATAGAAATCGACAGTATCGGCCCTGAGGCCGCTCAAGCGGACCACTTTGTGATCCACCCAGGCATACTAGACGCCGCACTTCAGCCGGTTGCTCTCATTACCGCAGCAAGCGAACTCGGAAAGCAAACCTTACGGTTACCATTTATTTGGAACGGGATATCGGTACAAAGCAAAGATTTCCGAGCCGTTCGAGCACTTGTTGCGAGGACGAGCGCGGGAAGTTTCAGCTTGGCACTGGTGAATCCGATTACCAAAGAGTCGGTCGTCAACGTCGAATCAATCGACCTTCGCCCAGTCGATCCCGACATTTTCGGCAAATCCGCGCCACAGACGTCTCTTTATCACGTTGACTGGATGTCTTTGGCAAACACATCCACATCTACCACAAGCAGCTACGCTGTCGTCGGCAACTCTCCTCCGAACACAAAAACGCAAGCATCGGCCAACCTGCCGAGCATTGAGTCCCTACGCCAGGCGCTGGCAGGCAACGTTCCGGAATTAATCGTCACATTCCGAACGTACGCCGAATTGATAGATACGCCCGACGCGGTTCATCATTCGACTGCAGAATTACTTGCGCTCGTCCAGGACTTTTTAGCGGAACCGGAATTTTATCGGAGCAAGCTGGTTATCGTTACACATTCAGCAGTTTCAACGAACCAATCGGACACCGCGTTAGACCTCGTCAACGCACCAGCATGGGGGCTCATCCGCTCTGCCATGTCCGAGAATCCCGGTCGGTTTGCGCTCGTCGACCACGACCATAGTCACGCTTCGTGGCACATTTTTCCGGCAGCGCTTGACGCTACGGTGCACGGTGACGAGCCGCAGCTAGCGTTGCGCAATGGGAATCTGCTGACGCCACGACTTCTCCGTACTAGCCCAAGATTCGACGAACGGATATCTCTGGATTCCAACGGGACGGTCCTGATAACCGGCGGCACCGGCGCGTTGGGTACAGTTGTGGCCCGTCATTTGGTCGCTAATTACAACGCCCGCCACCTGCTGCTAGTCAGCAGGCGCGGAGCAGACGCCCCAAACACTGACCGATTGGTTGAGGATCTCACCGCGCTCGGAGCCCGAGTAACTGTTGTAGCCTGCGATGCCGCCGACCGCGGCGCATTGGCCGATATCCTCCGTACTATACCCATAGAGCACCCCCTGACGGCGGTGGTGCACACTGCAGGCGTGATTGACGACGCTACCATTCCGACGCTTGGCCGCCAGCAGCTCGTCAATGCGCTTCGTCCGAAGATCGATGCTGCCTGGAACCTCCACGAGCTCACCGCAAGTATGGACCTGTCCGCATTCGTCGTTTACTCATCCGCAGCGGCGACACTTGGCACTCCTGGCCAGGCAAATTACGCCGCCGCCAACGCCTTCCTTGATGGCCTTGCGCATTATCGTCGCAGTCTGGGGCTGCCTGCTTTGTCAGTTGCGTGGGGACTGTGGGAAGGTACCGAGGGAATGGGCAGCGAACTAAATGAGGCTGACCGAGCTCGCCTTGAGCGTCTCGGCATAGGCTCAATGTCCGCTGATCATGCGCTGCTTCTGTTGGATATTGCATTGAGAAATAGCCGCCCTGCCCTGTTGCCGGTTGAATTGGATACTGGCAGACTGCGTACAGTCGGATTTGTACCGCCACTGCTACGCGCGTTGGCACGTCGAGACTATCACCGGGGCACTGCCGTATCAACCAGCAGCTCGGATCAACTGAGAGCGAAGCTGAATACTCTTGCCGAGCCCGATCGTTTTAGATTTATCTTGGAAACAGTACGTAGCCACATCGCCACATCACTGGGGTTCCTTTCCTCTCACGCAGTCGATGTTGACCGCGGGCTAATGGATATGGGACTGGATTCCCTGACTGCGCTGGAGCTGCGTAACAGCCTCCACAACGCGACAGGCTTGAGAATACCGAATACATTCGCCTTCGATCATCCGACGGCATTGGCGATGTCTCGCTGGGTTCTCAACGCACTGTCGGACCGCATCGAAGGCAGTGACAACGGACAAGAAAGAGTTATCAGAGATGCGTTAGCGCATATACCACTGACACGCCTGCGTGAGGCCGGATTACTGGCCCCCCTCCTGAGGTTGGCCGAGCATCCCGACGTGCCGCCCGCCGAGACAGCTGCGGCTGACGACTTAGCGAGCGCAGACGTGGAGGAACTTGTACGCCTCGCATTGTCGCAACCGCCTGAGCATAGCTGACTCTGCACAAACAGGAGCATGGACGGACCCGGTTGTACACAAACGCTGCCTTTGCCACGCGACGGCTTTGACGGTCCTG
>NZ_BDAU01000082.1 GCF_001612615.1 Nocardia amikacinitolerans NBRC 108937
GAGTCTTCAACGGAGAGTTTGATCCTGGCTCAGGACGAACGCTGGCGGCGTGCTTAACACATGCAAGTCGAGCGGTAAGGCCCTTCGGGGTACACGAGCGGCGAACGGGTGAGTAACACGTGGGTGATCTGCCTCGCACTTCGGGATAAGCCTGGGAAACTGGGTCTAATACCGGATATGACTTCCAGCTGCATGGTTGGTGGTGGAAAGATTTATCGGTGCGAGATGGGCCCGCGGCCTATCAGCTTGTTGGTGGGGTAATGGCCTACCAAGGCGACGACGGGTAGCCGGCCTGAGAGGGCGACCGGCCACACTGGGACTGAGACACGGCCCAGACTCCTACGGGAGGCAGCAGTGGGGAATATTGCACAATGGGCGAAAGCCTGATGCAGCGACGCCGCGTGAGGGATGACGGCCTTCGGGTTGTAAACCTCTTTCGACAGGGACGAAGCGCAAGTGACGGTACCTGTAGAAGAAGCACCGGCCAACTACGTGCCAGCAGCCGCGGTAATACGTAGGGTGCGAGCGTTGTCCGGAATTACTGGGCGTAAAGAGCTTGTAGGCGGTTTGTCGCGTCGTCTGTGAAAACTCACAGCTCAACTGTGAGCTTGCAGGCGATACGGGCAGACTTGAGTACTGCAGGGGAGACTGGAATTCCTGGTGTAGCGGTGAAATGCGCAGATATCAGGAGGAACACCGGTGGCGAAGGCGGGTCTCTGGGCAGTAACTGACGCTGAGAAGCGAAAGCGTGGGTAGCGAACAGGATTAGATACCCTGGTAGTCCACGCCGTAAACGGTGGGCGCTAGGTGTGGGTTTCCTTCCACGGGATCCGTGCCGTAGCTAACGCATTAAGCGCCCCGCCTGGGGAGTACGGCCGCAAGGCTAAAACTCAAAGGAATTGACGGGGGCCCGCACAAGCGGCGGAGCATGTGGATTAATTCGATGCAACGCGAAGAACCTTACCTGGGTTTGACATACACCGGAAACCTGCAGAGATGTAGGCCCCCTTGTGGTCGGTGTACAGGTGGTGCATGGCTGTCGTCAGCTCGTGTCGTGAGATGTTGGGTTAAGTCCCGCAACGAGCGCAACCCTTGTCCTGTGTTGCCAGCGCGTAATGGCGGGGACTCGCAGGAGACTGCCGGGGTCAACTCGGAGGAAGGTGGGGACGACGTCAAGTCATCATGCCCCTTATGTCCAGGGCTTCACACATGCTACAATGGCCGGTACAGAGGGCTGCGATACCGTGAGGTGGAGCGAATCCCTTAAAGCCGGTCTCAGTTCGGATCGGGGTCTGCAACTCGACCCCGTGAAGTTGGAGTCGCTAGTAATCGCAGATCAGCAACGCTGCGGTGAATACGTTCCCGGGCCTTGTACACACCGCCCGTCACGTCATGAAAGTCGGTAACACCCGAAGCCGGTGGCCTAACCCCTTGTGGGAGGGAGCCGTCGAAGGTGGGATCGGCGATTGGGACGAAGTCGTAACAAGGTAGCCGTACCGGAAGGTGCGGCTGGATCACCTCCTTTCTAAGGAGCTTCTGCACTGTTCGGCTCGTAGAGTCGAGTTCGAACGTGCCAGAGCCGCTTATGTCCTCGAATGTGGGACTGCGGTTGCTCATGGGTGGAACGCTGACATGTGCCTCGCGGATCGGTTGGTACTCAGTGACCAGCTGGCGGGGATGTAGTCGACACACTGTTGGGTCCTGAAAGAACAGACGTTCTTTCCAGGCAAAAAGACGATCCGCTCGGATCTCCAGTGATACCGGCTCCTTCGGGGGTGTTGGTCCTGGGTGTGGGTTTGAGTGGGTGTGTTGTTTGAGAACTGCACAGTGGACGCGAGCATCTTTGTTTGTAAGTGTTTAAGAGCGTTCGGTGGATGCCTTGGCACCAGGAGCCGATGAAGGACGTAGGAGGCTGCGATAAGCCTCGGGGAGCTGTCAACCGAGCTGAGATCCGAGGATTTCCGAATGGGGAAACCCAGCACGAGTGATGTCGTGTTACCCGCATCTGAATATATAGGGTGTGTGGAGGGAACGTGGGGAAGTGAAACATCTCAGTACCCACAGGAAGAGAAAACAATAGTGATTCCGTGAGTAGTGGCGAGCGAAAGCGGATGAGGCTAAACCATGGGCGTGTGATAGCCGGCAGGCGTTGCGTTCGTGGGGTTGTGGGATTGCTCTTCTCAGTTCTGCCGAGCTGGGCGTGAGTCAGAAACCGTTGTGTTAGCTGAAGTGGTCTGGGACGGCCTGTCGTAGAGGGTGAGAATCCCGTAGGCGAAAACTCAACGGCTCATGTGAGCAACACCCGAGTAGCAGCGGGCCCGTGAAATCTGCTGTGAATCTGCCGGGACCACCCGGTAAGCCTGAATACTCCCTGGTGACCGATAGCGGACTAGTACCGTGAGGGAAAGGTGAAAAGTACCCCGGGAGGGGAGTGAAATAGTACCTGAAACCGTGCGCTTACAATCCGTCAGGGCCTGCGAGTGACTTGTCACTGTGGGTGATGGCGTGCCTTTTGAAGAATGAGCCTGCGAGTTAGTGGCATGTGGCGAGGTTAACCCGTGTGGGGTAGCCGTAGCGAAAGCGAGTCCGAATAGGGCGCCTTTGAGTCGCATGTTCTAGACCCGAAGCGGAGTGATCTACCCATGGCCAGGGTGAAGCGACGGTAAGACGTCGTGGAGGCCCGAACCCACTTAGGTTGAAAACTGAGGGGATGAGCTGTGGGTAGGGGTGAAAGGCCAATCAAACTCCGTGATAGCTGGTTCTCCCCGAAATGCATTTAGGTGCAGCGTCACGTGTTTCACGCCGGAGGTAGAGCTACTGGATGGCCTAGGGGGCCCACAAGCTTACCGAAGTCAGCCAAACTCCGAATGCCGGTGTGTGAGAGCGTGGCAGTGAGACTGCGGGGGATAAGCTTCGTAGTCGAGAGGGAAACAGCCCAGATCGCCGGCTAAGGCCCCTAAGCGTGTACTAAGTGGAAAAGGATGTGGGGTCGCGAAGACAACCAGGAGGTTGGCTTAGAAGCAGCCACCCTTGAAAGAGTGCGTAATAGCTCACTGGTCAAGTGATCCTGCGCCGACAATGTAGCGGGGCTCAAGTACACCGCCGAAGCCGCGGCAGTCGCACAATACATCCGCCATCTTCTACGGAGGGTGGTGCAGTGGTGTGGCTGGGTAGGGGAGCGTCCTGTAGCCAGGGAAGCAGCAGTGTGAACTAGTTGTGGAGGCTACGGGAGTGAGAATGCAGGCATGAGTAGCGAAAGACGAGTGAGAAACTCGTCCGCCGAATGACCAAGGGTTCCTGGGCCAGGTTAATCCGCCCAGGGTGAGTCGGGACCTAAGGCGAGGCCGACAGGCGTAGTCGATGGACAACGGGTTGATATTCCCGTACCCGTGTATCCGCGCCCAATGGCGAATCAGTGGTACTAACCGTCCAAATCCCAATAGACCACCTTCGGGTGGCTGGAGGGGGCTGCACGGGACCTTCGCTGTAGTAGTCAAGCGATGGGGTGACGCAGGAAGGTAGCTGGGCCAGTCAGTGGTTGTACTGGTGTAAGCCTGTAGGGAGCGACATAGGCAAATCCGTGTCGCGTATATCCTGAGAGGTGATGCGTAGCCGATTGAGGCGAATTCAGTGATCCTATGCTGCCGAGAAAAGCCTCTAGTGAGTTGGTACACGGCCCGTACCCCAAACCGACACAGGTGGTCAGGTAGAGAATACTGAGGCGATCGAGAGAACTGTGGTTAAGGAACTCGGCAAAATGCCCCCGTAACTTCGGGAGAAGGGGGACCTCGTCTGGTGAACACCTTTGCGGTGGGAGCTGGGTGGGGTCGCAGAGACCAGAGAGAAGCGACTGTTTACTAAAAACACAGGTCCGTGCGAAGTCGTAAGACGATGTATACGGACTGACGCCTGCCCGGTGCCGGAAGGTTAAGAGGACCGGTTAGCCACTTCGGTGGCGAAGCTGAGAATTTAAGCCCCGGTAAACGGCGGTGGTAACTATAACCATCCTAAGGTAGCGAAATTCCTTGTCGGGTAAGTTCCGACCTGCACGAATGGCGTAACGACTTCTCTGCTGTCTCAACCACAGACTCGGCGAAATTGCATTACGAGTAAAGATGCTCGTTACGCGCGGCAGGACGAAAAGACCCCGGGACCTTCACTATAGCTTGGTATTGGTGTTCGGTACGGTTTGTGTAGGATAGGTGGGAGACTGTGAGGCATGCACGCCAGTGTGTGTGGAGTCGTCGTTGAAATACCACTCTGATCGTATTGGACCTCTAACCTCGGACCATGATCTGGTTCAGGGACAGTGCCTGGTGGGTAGTTTAACTGGGGCGGTTGCCTCCTAAAATGTAACGGAGGCGCCCAAAGGTTCCCTCAGCCTGGTTGGCAATCAGGTGTCGAGTGCAAGTGCACAAGGGAGCTTGACTGTGAGACAGACATGTCGAGCAGGGACGAAAGTCGGGACTAGTGATCCGGCACCGGCAAGTGGAAGCGGTGTCGCTCAACGGATAAAAGGTACCCCGGGGATAACAGGCTGATCTTCCCCAAGAGTCCATATCGACGGGATGGTTTGGCACCTCGATGTCGGCTCGTCGCATCCTGGGGCTGGAGTAGGTCCCAAGGGTTGGGCTGTTCGCCCATTAAAGCGGCACGCGAGCTGGGTTTAGAACGTCGTGAGACAGTTCGGTCTCTATCCGCCGCGCGCGTCAGAAACTTGAGGAAGGCTGTCCCTAGTACGAGAGGACCGGGACGGACGAACCTCTGGTGTGCCAGTTGTCCTGCCAAGGGCACCGCTGGTTAGCTACGTTCGGAAGGGATAACCGCTGAAAGCATCTAAGCGGGAAGCCTGTTCCAAGATGAGGTTTCTCACCCCCTCGAGGGGGTAAGGCCCCCCACAGACCATGGGGTTGATAGGCCAGAACTGGAAGCACGGTAACGTGTGGAGGTGACTGGTACTAATCGGCCGAGGACTTACCAACGAAGAAGCTACGCGTCCACTGTGCGGTATCTGAAACAACACACAGACACCGAGTGAAATCGAACAGCCGTTGTGCTGTTTATCGGTTCGGGAGTTCGAGGGCTGGGCCCTCGAGAATCCTCTCAACCGGGGTTTCACGGGGTGTGTGGATAGTTTCATAGAGTTACGGCGGCTATAGCGGTGGGGAAACGCCCGGTCCCATTCCGA
>NZ_BDAU01000083.1 GCF_001612615.1 Nocardia amikacinitolerans NBRC 108937
AATGTCCGACCCTCCACACGGGGAGTGGAAGAGCCGGAACCAAATTTCAAAATTTGGCACTGACATTCATCGACACACTATTGAGTTCTCAAAGAACACACGCACACCCATCCGCGCCGGTCTCACCCGGTGCTTCTGAGAGGCAACTTTCCCAGCCTAACCGGCCTCTCGTCTGGAGTCAAGTCCATTCGATTGTCCTGGTCCTTGCGGGCCGCCAGGCGCTCCTCGTCCTACCTCGTGTCCCGGTCCACGCTCAGCCTCTCGGCTTGGCGTCTCGGCTCCGGGTCGGTGTCCGTGTCGCTCTGACGTTGAATAAGTTACGCGGCGACGAACGCGGCGTCAAATCCGCACTACACCGATGTAATTCCGCAGGTCAGAGGCTTGCGCTCGGGCCGAAAACGGGCTTGGGCCACACGAATGTGACCCAAGACACCAAGATCAACTCGCGGTGGCGCGCCGGACGCCCGCGATATTGCGCTTGCCCCTGCGCACCACCAACCAGCGTCCGTGCAGGTAGTCGCCCTCGGCAGGTGTCCATTCGAGGTCGGAGATCTTCTGATTGTTGACCGACGCGCCGCCCTCGTTGACCGCGCGGCGTGCGGCGCCGCGGCTCTCGGACAGTCCGGTGGCGACGAGCAGATCGACGATCGTGTCGGGCTGACCGGGCGCGACCTCGGCCAATTCGCCGTCGACCGCGGCCTCGCGCAGGGCGGCGGCCAGCGTCGGCTCGTCCAGTTCGCGCAGCTCGCCGCGGCCGAAGAGGGCCTGGCTCGCCAGCTGGACCGCACGGGTGTGCTCCTCGCCGTGCACCAGCGTCGTCATCTCGGCGGCGAGCCTGCGCTGGGCCTCCCTTGCGTGCGGACGCTCCTCGGTCGCCGTCTCCAACTCGGCGAGCTCCTCGCGGGAGAGGAAGGTGAACCAGCGCAGGTACCGGACGACGTCGGCGTCGGCGGTGTTCACGAAGTACTGGTACCAGGCGTACGGGCTGGTCATCTCCGGATCGAGCCAGAGGCTGCCGCCGCCGGTGGACTTGCCGAACTTCTTGCCGTCCGCGGAGGTCACCAGCGGCACGGTCAGCGCGTGCACCGATTCCCCGTCGACGCGGCGGTTCAGCTCGACGCCCGCGATGATGTTGCCCCACTGGTCCGAACCGCCGACCTGCAAGCGGCAGCCGTAGTTGCGGCGCAGCTGCAGGTAGTCGTTGGCTTGCAGCAGCATGTAGCTGAACTCCGTGTAGGAGATGCCCTCGCCGTCGAGGCGTCGCTTGATGGTGTCGCGGGCCAGCATGACGTTGACCGAGAAGTGCTTGCCGACGTCGCGCAGGAAGTCGACGGCGGTGAGCTGCCCGGTCCAGTCCATGTTGTTGGCGATGATCGCGCCGGTGGGCGAATCGTCCAGGTCGACGAACCGCTCGAGCTGGGAGCGGATCCGCTGCGCCCACTCGGCCACCGTGTCGGTCGAGTTCATGGTGCGTTCGCCGACGTCGCGCGGGTCGCCGATCAGGCCGGTCGCGCCGCCTGCCAGGACGATCGGCCGGTGCCCGGCGCGCTGGAAACGCTTCAACGCGAGCAGCGGGACCAAGTGGCCGGCGTGCAGGCTCGCGGCGGTCGGGTCGAAACCGGCATACAGGGTCAGCGGCCCGTCGGCCAGCGCCGCGCGCAGGGCGTCGAGGTCGGTGGACTGCGCGATCAGTCCGCGCCAGGTCAGTTCGTCGATGATGTCGCCGCTCACGCCGTCCCATCTTTCCGCACCGCTGTCCTGCGCCGATGCGCAGGTACCGGGGGCGATTCTCCGCGACACGGTCCGCGGTCGCGGTGCAGGCCGGGTCCGTCTAACTCCTGGCACCACCGCGCGTGCCTCGGCGAACTCGGCCACCGGCTCCTGGAACGACCGAGGGGGCCGCGGCGGCGAGGGGCGCGCGGGGACTGCGCCGGTACGCCGAGACCGCGGGCGAGGACGGTAGCCAGAACCGCCACGGACGATCGGCGGCCGTGCTGACGCCGACGCGCGGACCGCTGGCGATCTGGGCGGCATCGATCGCGCCGTCGAGCTCCAGCCGGATCGGCGAAGCCTGATCGAACAGTGGCGTGCCGTAGTCGGCCAGGGTGATGCCGAGGACGGTGCCCAGATTCCCCGGCCCTCGCCCCAGGTCCGTGTCGGAGCGCGCACCTGGCCGCCGGGAACGCGCGACATCCAGGCCCTCGACGACCTCACCCGCCCTGATCAGAACCGCGCTGGCGATACCGTCCGGGCCGCTGGTCACATTGATACAGCTGTGCATGCCGTAGCTGAGGTAGACGTAGAGGAAGCCGGCGGGGCCGAACATCACCGCGTTGCGTTTGGTGCGCCCGCGCCCGGAGTGCGAGGCCGAGTCCGGCCACGGTCCCTCGGGATCGCCGCCGTACGCCTCGACCTCGACGATCCGGACGGCCACCGGCCCCGACCGCAGCGTGGCACCGAGCAGGCGACGGGCGGCAGCGGGCGGTTCGACCACGAGATCATCGAAAGACACAGCGGCCATTCTCCTCGGCCGCACCGACAACCGCCCAACCGCTGGTCAGCCGCCATGGTGAGCCCCCGGCAGCGACGGCTCCGAGCACACCTGCCGCGCCGCCCCCCTCATGTCGCTCGTCTCGCCGCACGACCGAGCGCCCCCGCACCACCGATCCCGCGGAATCGGCGCGCGCCCAACAGTGATCGGACGATCGTCTCGACCAGCACCCAGAGGCGCGAGCCACGACAGCGACGCCCGCTCCCCCACACGACGAGCTACGCGTCACCCCAGCGTCGACGTGCTCATCGTCAGCCCCTTCAACTTCCCCGGGTTGACCTGGAAGCGCAGGTTCTCGATGCGGCCGTCCACCAGGTCGTAGGTGAATGCGGCGACCGGGACATCGCCGATGCGGGCCAGCGCGCCGACTTCGCCGTTGATGTGGGCGGACTCGAGCACGATTCCCGCCGACTCGGGCATGGCGAGCACGCCGAGGATCCAGCGGGCGACGTGGTCGGGGCCGTGCAGCGGACAGCGGGCCGCAGTGACCACGCCGCCGCCGTCGGACCATCAGGTCACGTCGGGGGCGAGCAGGTCCATCAGCGCGTTGAGGTCGCCGCCCGCGCATGCCGCCATGAACTGCTCGGTGACGTGCGCGCGCTCGGTCGTGTCGGTGTCGAAGCGGGGGCGAGCGCACGTGGTTTCTTGCGCGGTGCGCGATCGGGCGGATGGTGGCCTCCGGCCGGTCCAGGGTGTCGGTGTCGGCGATCTCGGCGTGGCTGTAGCCGAACACCTCCCGCAGCAGGAACACCACGCGCTCGATCGGAGTCAGGGTTTCCAGCACCACGAGCATGGCGGTGGAGACGGTGTCGGCCAACTCGGTCCGTTCCGCGAAATCGGGTGTGGTGAGCAGGGGTTCGGGCAGCCAGGGCCCCACGTAGCTCTCGCGGGTGGCCCTGGCCGAGTGAGCCGATCGAGCGACAGGTTGGTGACGGGCGGGTGGCCCGGCCACCAGGCCAGAGCTGCACGGCGACGGTCATCTTCTTGCTGAGCCGGAAGGTCTTCGGCGGCGAGCCGCTCACGGTCTCCTTGTACAGCACCGCGGCGCGTCCGGTGAGATGGAACCGGCGCGGGGTGTAAGACGAGTTCGTCGTAGGGCAGCACGCGATCGCCGTCGACGGCGACCAGGCGTGCCTCGGGGTCAACGGAAGTCGCCCAGCCGCAGACGAATTCGACGCCGGTGCCGTCGAGGATCTCGGGGATCCGGTGATCGGCCAGTTCCTGCCCGGTGGCGATCTGGTGCATGCGCAACCGCTCGGTGAAGCGATCGGACGGGTTGACCAGCGTGATCCGCACGGGCAGGCGGCGGGTGCGGCGGGCCAGCCGCACGGCGGCAAGCATGCCCGTGTAGCCCGCGCCGAGTATGACGATGCGGTGTTCGGTGGTTCATGGCGGTGTCTCCGATTCGTTGCTCGGTCGCTGGTTGGCGACGACCACGGGACAGGCGACCGGCGCCGAACGTGGCACCGCGGATCGCGACCCGTGTCACGCCGCGATCGGGGCTGGTTCCAGGGTCGAAATGGGGACGCTCCCCGATGCGCCCGAGCACCCGAGATTCCTACCGTCGGTGCATGTCTTCGGTTTCCCGTCCGCGTCGATGGCGGCGGTTGTTCCTCGTTCTCGTTTCCTTCGTCGTCGTGTTGCTCGCCGCGATCGGCGGTTGTGCCGGTTGGGTCTACGTCGACGCGGCGGTCTCCACCGTCGGTCGCACGGAGTTTCGCAACGAGCTGGCGGTGCCGCCGCTTGCCGAGTCTCGCGTCGAGCCCGATGGGGCGCGCCTGTTCGAGCTCGACATGCGCACGGGCAGTAGGGAATTCCGGCCCGGGCAGGCCACGGAAACCTGGGGTTTCAACGGTGACTACCTCGGACCGACGCTGCGCGCCCGGCGCGGCGAACAGGTCAGGGTCCGCGTCCGCAACGGCTTGCCCGAGGCCTCGACGGTGCACTGGCACGGCATGCACCTCCCCGCGGCCATGGACGGCGGCCCGCACCAGATGGTCGAGGCGGGCGCGACGTGGACGCCGGAGTGGACGGTGGACCAGCCCGCGGCGACGCTCTGGTACCACCCGCACCCGCACGGCGAGACGGAGGACCACGTGCGCCGCGGCCTGGCCGGGATGTTCCTGCTCGACGACGAGCTGACCGAAACCCTCGCGCTACCAAGGAATTACGGCGTCGACGACCTGCCGGTCATCGTGCAGGACGTGACCTTCCGCGGCTCGCGCTTCGACGGCACCCACCGGATCTTCCGTGAAGTCGGCTTTCTCGGCGAGCAGACGATGGTCAACGGCACACTGGCCCCCTACCGCGAGGTCGGCGACGAACTGATCCGGCTGCGACTGCTCAACGCCTCCACCGCGCGCGTCTACACGTTCGGCTTCGACGACGCCCGCGCCTTCGCGCTCGTCGGCACGGACGGCGGCCTGCTCGAACGCCCGGCCACCCTGCACGAGCTGCCGCTCTCGCCGGGCGAGCGCGCGGAGATCGTGGTGCGGATGCGCCCCGGCGAGCGAACGGTGTTGCGCAGCAACAAGTTGGCCGCGGGCCTCGGTTTCTGGACGCAGCGCTTCAGCGGCGGCGACGACACATTCGACCTGCTGGAACTGCGCGCGGCGGCGACCCTGCGCCCCTCCCCGGCGCTGCCCGCGACACTGGCGCCCGCGTCCACCCCCGACGGCGGCGACTCGGTGACCGAACGCCGCTTCGAACTCGACCTGAGCGGCATCAACGGCCAACCGATGGCGATGGACCGCATCGATTTCGCCGCCACCCGCGGTTCCACCGAGACCTGGATCGTGCACAACCGCGACGGCATGCCGCACAACTTCCACATCCACGACGTGCAGTTCCGTGTGCTCGCGGTCGGCGAGAACGCGCCGCCGCCGCGGTTGACCGGCCCGAAGGACACCGTCTTCCTCGCACCGAACGAGACCGTGCGGCTGGCGGTGCGCTTCGACGGCCCCGCCGATCCCGACACGCCGTACATGTACCACTGCCACCTGCTGTGGCACGAGGATCTCGGCATGATGGGCCAGTTCGTCGTCGTGGAGCCCGGCGGCACGCCGGGACGTCCCCCGCACCGTCACGGGCATTGACACCACTTGCCGCGCCTGGCGCGACGGCGGTAAATTCATCACACAGTGAATTCAACACTCGATGAATTGAGGCCGTCATGTCTCACCCCTCGTCGGCTCCGGCCGTCGAAATCCGGAATCTGACCGTCCGGCGCGGCAAACGCGAAGTCCTGCACAACATTTCGTTGACCATTCCGCGCGGCTCGATCACCGGGCTGCTCGGACCGTCCGGCTGCGGCAAGACCACGCTGATGCGCAGCATCGTGGGCACCCAGATCGTGGCGTCCGGCGAGATCACCGCGCTCGGTCTGCCCGCGGGGTCCGCCGAACTGCGCAGGCGCATCGGCTACGTCACCCAGTCGCCGAGCATCTATCCCGATATCAGCGTCCGCGACAACGTCGCCTATTACGCCGCGCTGTACGGCCGCGATCGCGACGACACCGATACCGCCATCGCCGCGGTCGGCCTGCTCGACCACGCCGACCAGCGCGGCGACGAACTCTCCGGCGGTCAGATGACCAGGGCCTCGCTGGCTTGCGCGCTCGTCGCCCAGCCGGATCTGCTCGTGCTCGACGAACCCACCGTCGGGCTCGACCCCGTCCTGCGGGTCGATCTGTGGAAGCAGTTCCACGAGCTGGCGGCCGGCGGGACGACGCTGCTCGTCTCCAGTCACGTCATGGACGAGGCCGAGCACTGCGACAAACTGCTGCTGATGCGCGAAGGCGACGTGCTCGCCCAGCTCAGCCCCGACGAACTGCGCGAACAGACCGGCGAGCAGAACCTCGAACAGGCGTTCCTCACCCTCATCACGATGGGACGAGCGGCATGACCACGACAGCCCTACCTTCGAGCGTGACCCGGTGGACGCTGCGCCCGTACGCCGCGACCACCACCCGCATCCTGCGCCAGCTGCGCAACGACCACCGCACCGTCGCCATGATCCTGGTGGTCCCCGCCCTGCTGATGACGCTGCTGCACTTCATCTACGCCGAGGCGCCGACCGCGCCGCATCAGCCGCTGACGCTGTTCGACCGGGTCGGCATCAGCATGCTCGGCATCCTGCCGTTCATCGTGATGTTCCTGATCACCGCGATCGCCATGCAGCGCGAACGCACCTCGGGCACCCTCGAACGGCTGCTCACCACACCGTTGTCCAAGCTCGACCTGCTCGGCGGCTACGGCACCGCCTTCTCGCTGGCCGCGGCCGCGCAGGCGACCGTCGCGTGCCTGGTGTCGTTCGGGCTGCTCGACCTGGAGGCGGCGGGCAACCCGGCGTGGGTGGTGCTGATCGCGGTCGTCGACGCCATCTGCGGTGTCGCGCTCGGCCTGTTGGCAAGTGCGTTCGCGCGCACCGAGTTTCAGGCGGTGCAGTTCATGCCGGTCGTCGTCGCACCGCAGATCTTCCTGTGCGGTTTGCTTGTTCCGCGCGACCAACTGCCCGGCTGGCTGCAACCGATCAGCGATCTGATGCCGCTCAGCTATGCCGTCGATGCGCTGCAACAGGTTTCGATGAACCCCGAGGCGACCGCGGAGATGTGGCGCGATCTGGCTGTCGTCGCGGCCTTCGCGGTGGTGGCGCTGGTGCTCGGGGCGGCGACCCTACGCAGGCGGACCGCATGAGCTCGAACGAGAATCCGGCGACGAGCCCTCCGGCATCGAGAGAGTCGGAAGGCACGAGCGCGGACGAACGTGTCGCCACGGACTGCCCGCCGTCTGGCAGCGCGGCGCCGAAACGGGTGGCGCCCGGCGGCCGAGCGCCGAAAGCCGCAGCGGCGAAAAGGGTCTCGACCGCGGCCACGCGGCGACGTAACGGATCGCAACGAACCGATGCGGTGGAAGCCGAGGAGCGGCAGGGGCGTTCGGGACGGCGGCCGGGCAGATCCGGCGCGCGGGAGGCGATCCTCGCCGCCGCCCGCGCGCGGTTCGCCGAGGTGGGGTTCGACAAGACCTCGATCCGTGCCGTCGCGGCCGACGCCGGGGTGGATCCGGCGCTGGTGCACCACTATTTCGGCACCAAACAGCAGTTGTTCGGGGCGGTGGTCGAGCTTCCGGTGGACCCGGAGGTGATCCTGAGCGTCATGGAGAGCGCGCCGCTGGACCAACTCGGCCCGACGATTCTCGGCGCGGTGGTCGGCGTGTGGGACTCCCCCGCGGGTCCCGGCATCGTCGCCGCCGTGCGCAGCATTCTCACCGGCAGCGATCCGGTGCTGGCCCGCACCTTCATCCTGGAGGTGGTGCTCGAACGGGTCCGCAAACGCATCGCCACCCCGGAGGACGACGGGCACGCGCGGGTGGCGTTGGCGGCCTCGCAGATGATGGGGGTGCTGGTGGCTCGCAAGATCATCGGTGTCGAACCCCTGGCGTCGATGCCGATCGAGGAGCTGGTCGCCGCCGTCGGCCCGACGCTACAGCGCTACCTGACCGGCGACATCGGCTCGCCCGCAAGCGAATTCGCACCGACCGCCGAAACGATCGCAGGGCGGCGCCGACGACTCGAGCGTGGGCCGTCAGCGAATCCACCCTGAGAGGATTCCAGAGCGACGCAAACGCGCTGGAACATCGGCCGCAAGCGAACCCGCGCGAACTGCCGGGACGATCCCTAGGCGACGCCGATCTACTCGATCGGCCGCCCGAAGACGCGGCCGTCGTCGCGCGCTCAGGCGGTGAACGCCTCGTGCTCGGCCTCGGTGACGTCGCGCGCCTCATCGATGAGCAGCACCGGAATGCCGTTCTCGATCGGGTAGGCGCGGCGCAGGCGCGGGTTGTAGAGCAGCGCGGCGCCCGCGGCGTCGCGGACCAGCAGCAGCGGGCCCTTGTCCTGCGGGCAGGCGAGCAGGCTCAGCAGGGTGGCGTCCAACGCGGTTTCCTCCGGCATGATCGTGAACCTACCCGACCGGTTCGCCCGCTTCGACGGCCGGGCGACGGCGGAACGAGATGTGCCGATGCCCGAAGAAACTCGCCACCGCGACCAGCCCCATCACCACCACCGCGGAGGGCTGCGCGGGCAGGTGCAGCACCGTCACGGCCAGGTAGAGCAGCGCGGTGTTCAGCGCGAGACCGCCGGAGTTGACCGCGACGAAGCCTGCGAAATCGCGTAGCACGTGGCCGCGCACCCGGAACACGAGGGTGCGGTGCAGCACGAACGCGACGGTGATGCCGAGGGCGTAGGCCAGCGGGACCGCGACCAGCGGCGCCCACCCCGCGTCGGGCAGCACGGTCAGCCAGCCCACCGTCAGCGCCATGCCGAAGACCGTGTTGAACGCGCCGATCAGCGCGAAGGCGACCTCCTGCCGCCGGACCAGCCGCAGCAGCAGACCCGAAGCGGGCGCCGCCGCCTCGGTCGTCGCGATCGAACCCTGGTCAGTGCTCACGACACCGCCGCCGCGTTCACTCGCGCCTCGCCGCGGTCTGTGTCATCGAGACGCGCGCTCACGAGACCACATCCGCGAGCTCGCGCTCCGGCTCGCCCGCGGGACGTTCTTCGGAGTCCGCGTCGTCGTCGCGCCGCCGGGATCGCACGTACATCCACTGCAACACCCCGAGACCCGCCAGCCCGGCCACCATGGTCGCGATGCCGATCTTCCAACCCGGCGGACGCCAGGTCAGCACCAGTTCCGCGTCCTTCGTGCCCGCGGGAACCTCCACGGCGACGAAGGACTTGGCCACGGTGGTGATCGGAATCTGCTTGCCGTCCAGAGTGACTCGGTATCCGGGCCAGCCGAGGCGGGCGAAGACGACGCGGCCGCCCTGCTCCGAGCTCACCCGCACGCGGCTGGTGGTGTCGGTCTCGTCGATCGACGTGGCCGTCACGTTCTTCGTGTCCGAGACCCGCCCGTTCACGGTGGACACCGGACCGTCGACGCGCTCCAGCACCGCGATGTAGCGCTCGTGGCCCGGGTAGTCCACCCACTTCCAGCCCTCGGGGGCGGCTTGGTCGCGCGCGTCGGGGTACAGCGCGCGCTGCAACACCACCCGATCGAGCTTCATCAGGTCGACCAACGGGCGGCCCGTGGTCGGCTCCGGCGCGAACACCCTGCGGTAGGCGTCCGGGCAGACGCTGCTGTCCCAGCGCATGCACAACAGCTCGCCGAAGTAGAAATGCCCGGTGGGCGTGTAGCCGTTGACGTACTTCAGCTCCAGCGCCCTGGCGTAGTTGCCGAAGACCAGCGAGCCGTAGGCGGCGTCGATGTCGCGGTCGGCCGGTTGCAGCAGCCCGCGCTCGCCGAGCTGGAGGGTGGTTCCGGTGAAATCGGGGAACTTCGCCATCGCTTCCGTGCGGTCGGCGGGCAGGTTCCACGGCATCGGCGTCGGCTGCGCGGCGCTCACCTGGAAATAGGCGATCGGGAACATCGCGAAGATGGTCAGCGCGCATGCGGCAGCGATTCCCCGCTCGCGGGCGAGCCACACCACCCCGGCGCCGACGGCCGCGAGCGCGAGCGCGGCGACCACGTGCCAGAGCGCGTGTTGCGGGTCGGCCGAGAAGGACCGCACCCACAGCGCCAGGATCAGCACACCGCCCGCGATGCCGCGGTTCTTCCAGTTCTGGAATGTCCCGTAGCGGCCGAGCAACACGCACACCAGCACCAGCAGACCGATGGCCAGCATCGGCAGCACGCGCACCGGCCAGCGCAGCGGACCGATCGAACCGGGTCCGGCTGTCCACATCAGCATGATCATGGCGAACAGCGCGACCGCGCTCAGCTCGCGCCACGACTCGCGGGCCCGCTTCCAGTCGATGAACGCCAGCGCCGGGATCAGGAACCAGGCGATGTAGGTCAGCGGCATCGGCTGCACGTAGCCCCACCAGGAGGTGAAGGCGGGCAGCGAGCTGGGCAGGCTGGCGTTGAGCGATTCCGACCACGGCACGGTCAGGAACTGGTCGTTGTTGATCTGCGCCGTGCCGCGCCAGGTCACCTTGGCCGAGAGCATGCTGGGCAGGAAGGTCAGCAGTCCGGCCAGCCCGGCGCACAGCGAGACGGCCGTCAGCCGCGCGACGGGCCACCACTTGCGTTGATACACAAGCTCGCCGACGGCCACCGCGAGCAGCATCAGCGCCGCCTCCACGGCCGGGAAGATGTACTGCGTGGAGATCGTCAGATACAGGAAGACGAAGACCGGAATCGGCCCGCCCAGCCCGCGGGTGTAGCGCACCGACGAGGCCCACGCGTGCACCAGCCAGGCGGTGCCGGTCAGCGCGGTCATCCAGCTGGCCTGATCGAAGAACAGGAAGAAACCGGACAAAGGGAACGCGATACCGGCCACCGCGGACCAGGCCGGGCGCGCGCCGTAGGCCAGACAGATCCGGTAGACGCCGGTCGCGGCGATGATGGAGAAGATCAGCTTGACGACCGTCGCGTACAGCGCCACGTTGTCCACCGAGGGTGCGATCAGATCGATCAGCAGCTGCGGCGGATTGAACAGGCCCGCGTCGTCCATCGTGTTGTTGCCCGACATCCACTGCTCCGGGACCATCACCGGGAACTGGCCGTCGCGCAGCGCACGGCCGAGGCCCACCCACAGTGCGGTGTACTGCGATTCGGTGTCGTCGGTGAAGTAATGGCGGACGTTGGCGAGCAGCACCGCCGCGTATCCCGCGATCACCCCGAGCACTGTGATCGCGGCCCACCGGTGGACGTCCCGTCGCGAGTGCGGC
The DNA here is from genome assembly GCF_001612615.1 of Nocardia amikacinitolerans NBRC 108937. GTDB lineage: Bacteria > Actinomycetota > Actinomycetes > Mycobacteriales > Mycobacteriaceae > Nocardia > Nocardia amikacinitolerans. The sequence continues at coordinate 11,280 of NZ_BDAU01000083.1, forward strand.
CGCGAGTCGAGTACTGCACTGTCGGTCACGAGTTCCAAACCCTACAGCCCACCGCGGCGCTTGGCATCGGCCGCCGAGGTGTTGATGATGGTCTGATGAACTGCACCGGAAGGCCTTGTTCGCATCGTGCTACAGTTCACGGCGGCTCGGGCTCCGCTGTCCAGCGGGCAGTACCGGCACGCACCGTCATCGAAAGTTGATTCAGCTGATGCCGATTCCCTCCGCTCGCCCGTACTCCGACCCTGCCGCGGACGGACGTCCCGGCGTCGACCGGCCGCACGGCATTTCCGTTGTGGTTCCGGTGTATCGGGGCGAGAACACCATCGGCGGACTGGTCGCCGAGCTGCACGCGCTCACCGCGGGCTCGGAGACGCCGGGCGGCACCGCGTTCACCGTCCAGGAAATCATTCTGGTGCACGACAACGGGCCCGATCGTTCCGATGTCGTGCTGCAAGAGCTGGAGCAGACCTATCCCGAGGTGCGCACCGTCTGGCTGAGCCGGAATTTCGGCCAGGACGCCGCGACCATCGCCGGAATGTCGGCCGCGCGCGGCGACTGGATCGTCACCATGGACGAGGACGGCCAGCACGATCCGCGCTTCATCGGCGCGTTCCTGGACGCGGCGCTCAACGGGCGCGCGGACCTGGTCTACTCCAAGCCGACCAACACCCGCCCGCACGGTTTCCTGCGCAATCTGACCTCGCGCGGGGCCAAGATCGTGCTGGCGACGCTGTTCGCCTTCCCCGATTCCACCAGGTTCGAGAGCTACCGGCTGATTCGCGGCGCCATCGGCCGCCAGCTCGCCGAGGTCGCCTCCAACGGCGTGTACCTCGACGTCGCGCTGACCTGGGTGGTCGGCACGGTCGTCCAGGAGCCGGTGATGCTGCGCGCCGAGGGCCGCGAGGAGTCCGGCTACAACTACCGCAGGCTGTTCTCGCTGTTCTGGAAGATGGTGCTGTGCAGCGGAACCCGCGGCCTTCGCCTGGTCAGCATGCTCGGCGTGACGCTGGCGCTGGCCGGTGTGGTGATGGCGGGTGTCGTCGTGTACGAGGCACTCACGACCGACGGCTGGGCGCCGGAGGGCTGGGCCTCCACCATCGTGGTGCTGCTGCTGTGTTCCGGAGCGATCCTGTTCTCGCTCGGCCTGATCGCCGAGTATCTCGGTGTCGCCCTGCACATCCTGGTGGGCAAGCCGCTCTACCTCACCGTCGATTCACCGACGCCGCGCCCGATCGACGCGCGGGAACTGACCACGACCACGAGTAGGGGGATCGACCGGGTTGAGCACTGACCGCGTCATCTTCAGCCGCCCGTTCCGGGCGCGCCGGGAACTGGCCAATCTGGAGGCCGTGCTTGCCTCCGACCACAGCCATGGCGACGGGCGGTTCACCGCGTCGGCCACCGCGAAGCTCAAGGCCATCACCGGCGCGCCGCACGCGCTGCTGACCACCTCGTGCACCTCCGCGCTGGAGATGGCCGGTCTGCTGCTCGAGCTCGGCCCCGACGACGAAGTGATCGTGCCGAGTTTCGCGTTCACCTCCACGGCCACGTCGATGGCGCTGCGCGGGGCGACGTGCGTCTTCGCCGACATCGATCCGGCGTCGGGCAACCTGGATCCGGAATCGGTGGCCGCCTCGATCACCGAGCGCACCAAGGCCGTGGTGGTCATCCACTACGGCGGTGTGGCCGCCGACATGGCAGGCCTGCTCGCGCTAGCCGCCCAGCACGGTTTCGCCGTCGTCGAGGACAACGCGCACGGGCTCGGCGGCAGCTGGCGCGGGCAGCCGCTCGGCACCATCGGCACGCTGGGCACGCTCAGCTTCCACGACACCAAGAACGTGCACTGCGGCGAGGGCGGCGCGCTGCTGCTCACCGACGAGATCCTGATGGCGCGCGCGGAGATCATCCGGGAGAAGGGCACCGACCGTGCCCGCTTCCTGCGCGGCGCGGTGGACAAGTACTCCTGGCAGGACATCGGTTCCAGCTACCTGCCCAGCGAGCTGAACGCGGCGGTGCTCGACGCGCAGCTCGACGAGTTCGACACGATCCAGTCCGGCAGGCATCGGGTGTGGGACGCGTACGCCGCCGGCCTGGCGGACTGGGCCGCGCGCAACGACGTCCGGCTCATGACGGTGCCCGAGGACCGCGCGCACACCGCGCACCTGTACTACCTGCGCACGCCCACGGAGCAGCGCCGCGACGACCTGATCGCACACCTCGGCGGTCTCGGCATCTCGGCGCCGTTCCACTACGTGCCGCTGGACTCCAGCCCGGCGGGCCTCAAGCTCGGCCGCACGCCCCGGCCCTGCGTGCGTAGCGCGGAGTTCTCCGGAACCGTTGTGCGCCTTCCGCTCTGGCCGGATCTGCGCGACGAGCAGGTCGCCAGGGTGATCGAGGCGGTCACCGCCTTCACCGTCTGACCCGCGCGACCGACCGACCGAACGTCACCGTCACCCGGTCGGGCGCGGTGGCGGTCACCTTCGGTCGTTCACGCCGTCAGCACGTACAACTTCTCGCGGCCGCCCGCGATCAGTGCGCGGTGGGCGATGCGCGGCCGGTAGCGATCGAAGAATTCGTCCAGGGTCGCCTCGGTGAAGCGGTGCGCCTGACGACCGTCGCCCGCGTTGGTGAACCGTCGTCCGACGGTGGCCAGGATTCGGTTGCGGCTGGTCGCGAGGTTGCGGACGGGTTCGGCGACGATCACGGCCTTGCGCGCGGCCGCGAGCATCCGGTCCAGCACCGGTCCCGGCTCGGGCAGGAAGTGGTAGAGGCTGGCCTGCATGATGACGTAGTCCGCCTCCGGCAACGGCGCGTCGGAGCGCATGTTCCAGACCAGGCCGCGACCGCCCGCGCGGGAGACGCCCGCGACGAAACCCTCGTTGAGGTCGAGCCCGGTGTAGTCGACGGACTTGGCGCGCAGGTAACGGGTGTACAGCGTCGCCGGACCGCAGCAGACGTCGACAACCTCGGCGCCGTCGGGCACCAGCCCGGCGATCGCGCCGTACCTGGCCGCGTAGTGGCGGCCGTACAGCCCGCGCATCAGCAGCTCGTACACGGCGCGATTGCGATAGATGAGGCTTTGACTCACCAAGTACCCCTGAACGGTTGTCGGACGTCGGGTGCGGCCTCCGGCGCCGCGCGGGCGGACCCGCGCACAAACTATGCCAGCCGACGCCGCGACGCGAATTGTCCGGGTGCGCGAGCCGCGGCGAATCCGGCGGATCTACAACACGTTCCGGCCGCACCGGGGGCCGGTGCGGCCGTATTGGGTTCAGTCACCGAACAGAGCGCGGGCCTCGGTCTCGGTGAGCACCTCGTAGTTCTCGGTCTCGCGGTGGTACCACCAGGTGAGCGGACCCGGTTCCGGCCGCCCGGCCGCCTGCACCGCCCTGGTGGACGGCCGGTAGCTCGAGCTGCGCGGAATGTCGTCGACCACGTACACCAGGTCGGGCCGCTGCTCGGTGTCGAGGGCGCGCATCGCCTCGGTGACGTCCTTGGGCTCCAAGTGGAAACCCGCCCGCACGGACACCGCCGCCACAGCCAGGCAGTGGTCGCCGACCGGAAGGCCGTAGGCGACCTCCATGTCGACGGCGGTGATGTCGTTGAGCACGTCCACGATCGGCTGGGTGAACACCGGGCCGCGGGCACTGTGGATCACCGTGTCCTTGCGGTCGACCAGCCAGTAGTCGCCGTCGCTGTCGCGGCGGAACAGATTCTCGGTCGGCATCCACGAGTCGCCCGGGGTGAACACCCCGCGCAGGCCGCCCTCGGAGATGTCGACGCCCTCCGAGGCCCGGCCGAGCAGCAGGCCGACCTCGTTGTCCGCGCAGCGGCGGGCGAAACCGGCATCGTCGACCAGGATGCGGCCCTCGCTCGGGTCGTAGGCCACCAGTTCGACCTTGGCGGTGCCCGGCACCGGGCGGCCCTTGCAGCCCGCCTTGGCTCCGGTCACGTTGGCGAGCACCACATCGCCCTCGATGGAGGCGTAGAACTCCAGCACCCGCGCCGGCTCGAACTGGTCCATGGTGCGCCGCCACAGTCCGGCGGGCATCCCCGAGCCGATGAACAACCGGATCGGGTGGCTGTGCCCTGCGGGGAACACCCCGGCGTCGAGGATGTCGCGCAGCATCGTCCAGGTGTAGGTCACCACCGTGACGCCGTAGCGGTGCACCTCCTCGGCGAACTGCTCCGGATCGAGCGACCTGGCCAGCGCGATGCGGCTGCCGCCCGCGATGGCGCCGCCGAGGCTGACCAGCAGTCCGGACGAGTGGTGCAGCGGCGCGAGGCAATACACCGTGTCTTTGCGGTCGAGATCGGCGGTGGTCGCGGTGCCGAAGGCCGACAGCGCCCAGCGGTGGTTGGTGATGTGCTTGGACTCCAACCGGTCACCGGTGCCGGTCACCAGCACGAAGGCCAGCTCGCGCGCCAAACCCGGGTTGGGGCGATACCAGCCGGGCACCCGCACCTGGGTCGGATCGATCTGCTCGAGGTCGATCACGTTGTCGCCCAAGGTGATGTCGAGTCCGCGGGCGTCGCCGCCGCCCAACACCAGCACCCGTGCGCCGCTCGCCGCAGCTTGGCGCAGGTTTTCCGGATCGACGATCACCGTGTCGGCGCCGGTGAGTTCGATGGCGCGGTTCAGCTCGCTGCCCGGCGCGAGCAGCACCGCCACCGCGCCGAGGCGCGACAGCGCCGCCACCGTCACCAGGGCGCTCGGGCGGGTCTCCATCAGCACGCCGACCCGGGTCGCGGGCCGGATGCCGACGGAGATGAGCCCGCGCACCACGTTGTCGATGCGGACCTGCACCGCCGCGTTGGTGTGCACCCGGTCCTCGAAGAGGAAGCATTCGCGCAGCGGCGCCCGCTTGGCCTGCTCGGCGAGCAGCTTGCCGAGCGAGATGCGGGTGTTGGGCTGGATCCTGCCCAACCGGGTCAACCTGGGCACCGCCCGCGCCGCCTCGCCCGCCAGCTCGATCGAACCGCGCACGGTGTTGTTGGCGATGCCTTCCAGCGCCTTGCCGACCCCGGCGCCCGCCTCGGCCAGCGTCCCCGCGGTGTGCACCACCCGGGTGGCCGCCGAGCGCGGTCGGTTGGTCGCCACGTGCTCGGACATACGGAAGATCTCTTCGGGCAGCGGCTTGTCGCGGTCCATCCACTCCACCCACTGGCGCACCAGCGGCCAGGTGTGGTTGGTTGCCATGCTGCCCGCGACAAGACCGAAATGACCCGCGACCAGGCTGGCCTCGAAGACCTCGGCGTTCGGCGCCGCGCGCACGATGCCGCGCACCGCGGCGGGCTGGCCGATGTCGTCCACCTCGCCGACGAAGGCGAGGATCGGGCACTTCAGTTCGGCCAGCGAGATCGGCTGATCGCGAATCACGAAGCCGCCGAGCATCATCCGGTTGTGCGCGACGAACTGCTTGAGCAGGTCGGCGGCCGCGGGCCCGGCGTAGCCGACCCAGCCGTCGCTGTTGAGGAAACGGCGCTGACGCTCCTTGGGCAGCAGCGCCTCACGGTCGTGCAGCTGGCGCAGGAAGTCGATCCTGGCCTTGGCGGTCTTGACCGGGTCGAGCATCTGGAAGCCGAACCGCACCATCGAATCGGTGATGGGCAGCCGCGTCACCACGTGGTCGGCGAGGAAATCCGCCACGTCCGACACCAGGCCGTAGGGCAGGCCGAAGGGCATGCCCGCGACGATGTCGACCGGGCTGCCGAAGGTCACGATGCTCTCGACGCCCTTGCCGAAGCGGTAGGCGGTGGTTTGGTAGGCGAACATGCCGCCCTGCGAGTAACCCATCAGGTGCACGTTGCTGCCGGTCGCCTCGCAGACCGTGTCGATGGCGCTGCTCACCGCGAGCACGTGGTCGGCGAGATCGCGCTCCCAGCCGCCCTCCTCGCTCGCCGGAGAACCGAAATCGACCACCCAGCAATCGATTCCGCCACGATGCAGGATGCCGACGGCGCCGTCCTCCGCGTTCACGTCCCAGATGTCGGCATTGACCATCAGCGGCGGCACCAGCACCGCGACCGGGCGACCGGGCGTGGCCTCGTCGGGGAAATAATGGCGCAGCCGATACATCCTGCGCCGCTCGACCACCTCGAAGGGCGACGACTCGACATCGTGGGTGAGTCCACCGAAGCGGATCACCTCCAGGCCGTTCTGCGCGGTCGCCATCAACCGCTGCACCGAACCCACCAATTCCTTACCGAAGTTCACCATCGCTCCTGGCCCTACCCTGCAATGTGCCCACACGACCTCCGCGCGCTCGGCGCGAAGAGACACCTTCCGACCCCCGGGGAAGTATGCCGTCCACGCGTATAGACGAGCTTCCCACATCGGGGTGATCTCATGTGTCGGCTGTGACAGGTTCCATGGCAGGTGAGCGCGGTCACCGCCCCATGACGTGGATGTACATGCTCTCGAACGGTTCGGGGCTGACGCTGAGATCACCGCGGAACGGATAGTCCATGGCCGCGATCAGGAAGATCATCGCGCCGAGGAAGAAGGCGAACAGACCGCCGAGCACCAGGTGCGCGCCGCGACTCAGGCTGAACATGCACAGCAACACCAGGTTGACCGCGCCGCCGACCAGGATGACCCACCACAGCACATCGGGCATGCCGCCCGCGGTGGCGTTGATCCGGTGCCTGCGGTCGGAGTCGAACTGCGCGAACTGTTCGATGGTCGCGGCGTGCACGATCTCCTGCGCGGTCGTCTGCGGCTCGAAAGCCAACAGGTTCGTTTGGAACCGGGTCACCAGAGCCGTGCCGCCCATCGGCTCGCGCCCCTCGCGCAGCGCGGGCCACGCCTCGGTCAGCACGTTGTCGGCGTAGTCGACCAGATCCTGCTGAAGCTGAGTGCGCTGCGGCTCCGGGTAGGCGCCCACCTCGCGGTAGAGCGTGCCGAGCGCGGCGGCCTCGTCGGCGACCAACGCCTGTGCGGTGTCGTAGGACTCGTAGGTCGCCGCCGCGATCAGGCCGAGCAGCAGGCCGTAGAACACGCCGCCGACGGTCAGCACCATCGTGACGGTGTCGTTCTTGCCGGGCTCGGGCCCGAAGATCCTGATCACGTACTTGCGTGACACCAGGATGCCGACGGAAGCGAGTAGCACTGCGGTGCCGGTGATGATGAGGAAGACCAGCCAGATCGGCAACACGTAGATCCACGTGAACATGGGACAGAAGATAGCCAGCCGACCGCGAATCGTCGGCGAATCCATCATTCATCCCAGGATGTTCGCGCGCGTCGCCGTGCCGTTATCTGTCGTTATCCGATCGAACGCATGTCGTAACCATCCGAAACCGTTCGGCGGAATCTGCGAATTTCGCTGCGCCGCAACACTTCCGCCACCTACCATCGATGCCGTCTGGAACGCACTGTCGCACAGATCTTTTCCACTCGAATGCCTCTCCATTCGCAGACCATTTCCGGTCTGCTGATCTGCCGTGCCCAAGAAGCACCATCGACCGTCCCGGTGACCCCTCGAGGTGAGGACCACGCATGACCATCGAAATGCCAGTCCAATCGGAAAACAACGTTCGCAAGAGCCTGAGCACGGGCGCCGCGCACCAGCTGGCGCACACCACCAAATCCGAACCGCAGATGCAGGGAATCAGCTCGCGCTGGCTCACCCGCACGCTGCCCTGGGTGCAGGTCAACGGCGGTGTCTACCGCGTGAACCGGCGCCTGACCCACACCGTCGGCAACGGTGAGGTCGAATTCGTCGTCGACGGCGGACAGGCCCACGTGATACCGCTGGAACTGCAAGAACTTCCGCCGTTGCGCGGATTCGACGACGAGGAAACGCTTTCCGCGCTCGCGCGGCGTTTCGAACAGCGCGATCTCGAACCAGGAACTGTCGTCACTGAATTCGGCAATCCGATGAATCAGGTCATTCTGATCGTGCACGGCAAGCTGGCCAAAATCGGCTCAGGCGAATTCGGCGAACAAACGAAGGTCGGCATGCTCGGCACCGGTGATTACTTCGGCGCCGAAACCTTGCTCGATGCCTCCGCCATCTGGCCGGTGACCGTCAAGACGGTCACCAAGACGACCATGCTCGTGCTGCCCCGGCAATCGCTCGACGAAATGGTCGACGCCGCACCGGCATTGCGCGAGCAACTCGAACGCGTCGCCGCCGCGCCCGCCCACCGGCAGAATTCCAAGGGCGAGGCCAACATCGAGGTCTCCTCGGGCCACGACGGCGAGCCGCTGCTGGAAGGCACCTTCGTCGACTACGACGCCTCCCCGCGCGAATACGAGCTCAGCCTGGCGCAGAGCGTGTTGCGAGTGCATTCGCGCGTCGCCGACCTGTTCAACGATCCGATGAATCAGGTCGAACAGCAGTTGCGCCTGACCATCGAGGCGCTCTACGAACGCCGGGAACACGATCTGGTCAACAATCCCGATTTCGGGCTGCTGCACAACTGCGATCTCAAACAGCGCATCTACACCGAGTCCGGCCCGCCGACCCCGGACGACATGGACGAGCTGCTGAGCATGCGCCGCAGCACGAAAATGTTTCTGGCGCACCCGAAAGCGATCGCCGCGTTCGGCCGCGAATGCACCAAGCGCGGGATCTATCCCGATCCGGTGGACGTCGACGGACACCGGGTGCCCGCGTGGCGCGGCGTGCCGATCTACCCGTGCGGCAAGATCCCGGTCAGCGACAACGGGACCACCTCGATCCTCGCCATGCGCCTCGGCGAGAAGGATCAGGGCGTAATCGGATTGCACCAGACCGGAATTCCGGACGAGTTCGAGCCGAGTCTGAACGTGCGCTTCAAGGGCATCGACGACCAGTCGATCATCTCCTACCTGGTCAGCTGCTACTACTCGGCCGCCGTGCTGGTCCCGGACGCCCTCGGGGTGCTCGACAATGTCCTGGTCGCCCGGCAGGCGGACTAGCCGGGGTGATGACCGATGTCGGTGCTCTCCCGCGCCGCCGCGCCCGCCGCCACGCACGATCTGGCCGCCGACGTCGTGGCGCTGCTCACCAACACGGACAGCACGGCGCCCGCCGAGCTGTTCGCCGAAGCGGTAGCCGAATCCCCGGCGCCGCCGACCGATTCGAGTCCACCCGCGCGAGCGGCCGGCCCGACGCCGGTCCAGCTGCTCGGCCCGAGGGGGCTCGGGTCGGGCGCGCTGCGGTTGCCCGTCGATCGCACCGCCGGACCGACCACGCCGTACCTGGCGCCGGACGGTCTGGCGCTCGGGCCGTCCGCACCCGACGCCGCTCCGGTCGCGGACGGCGTCGACGAGGCTCCGTCCGGTTCGCCGGTCGGGAACGTCGCGCACTCCGTCGGGCCGGCGCAGGGGGCCGGTCCGGCGGGGTCGCGGCGCCCGCCGATTCCGTCCGGTCCCGCCGTTCCGGTCGCCGGAAGAATCGACGGCCGCGTCGCCGCACCGGAAAGCAACGAGCACGCATCCGGCGCAGGCGGGATGTCCACGACGGATGGATTCCGGTCTCGAATTCCCCTGGGACCGAGCGGATTGGGGACCGCGGGCTCGGCGGTGCGTCCGGCACCGGTCGCAACGTCCGATCCGGCGCCCGTCCCGCTCGGCCCGACCGGGCTCGGCACGGAATCGACGCGGCGCGGTGGCGGTAGCTCTCGGATACCGCCGCTCTATTGTCCGCCGCCGCTGCGCGACGATCCGACGCTGGCCGAGGCGGTGAACGAGGGACTGCTGGCTTGGGCCGAGGACATCGGGCTCTACGCCGGTCGCCTGGACGAGTTGCGCAAGGCCGACTTCGGACGGCTCATCATGCTCGCCCACCCCGACTGTTCCGACGCCGACCGGCTGCTTGCCGCGGCCAAATGCGCGGTCTCGGAATGGTCGGTGGACGACTACTACTGCGAGGAGGACGCCGACGACCGCGCACCGGACGGCACCCCGTCCAGCCCGGAGGCCGAACTGGGGCCGCGGCTCGAATTGTGTATGGCCGTCATGGATCCCGCGCATCTGCCCGCGCGCTACGCACCGCAGCTGGAACGGGCGTTGCAGGCCGATCCGATCATGCGCGCCTTCCGTACCTCGTTCGAGCACCTGGCCAAGTACGCCACCCCTGCTCAATTGGCCAGGCTGCGAACCGAGATCGCCGGCTGGTTCATCGCGCTGGGCGCCGAGGCGGGCTGGCGCGGCGCGGGCCGGATGCCGCCGGTCTGGGAATATCTCGCCAACCGCCAGCCGCACAGCTTTCTGCCGTGCATGGCCCCGATCGACGTACTCGGCGGCTACGAACTCTCGGCGGCCGAATACACCCACCCGGCGATGCGGCGCGTAACGACAACCGCGGCGCTCGCCGCCCAAATGGTCAACGACCTGTATTCGATGGCACGCGAAGACCTTTCCAACGGAAGGGAATTCAACCTCCCCACGGTGCTCGCCGCCGAAGAGCGGTGCTCCCGTCGGGAGGCGGTGCTGCACACCGCGGCGGTCCACGACGAACTCGTGCACCGCTTCGAACGCGAGGCCGCGCCGTTGGCCGCCGGCGGATCGCCGGAACTGCGACGCTTCCTCGTCGGACTGTGGGCATGGATGGGCGGCAACCGCGCCTGGCATGCCGACAGCCGTCGCTACACAGATGTCGGATAGCCGGTACCGCAACGAGAGAGGATGATCACGCATGACCATGCTCAACCCCAAGACCGAGGCCGTGCTGCGCACCAACTACCAGAAATCCGTTGCGGCGTACTGGAACAACAACCCCAACGACGACCGCGTCAACACCAAGCTCGGTGAGGTCGACGGGCTCTACCACCACCACTACGGCATCGGCGACCCCGATCTCTCGGTGCTGGAAGGTCCCGAGGAGACGCGCCAGCAACGGATCGTCGAGGAGCTGCACCGGCTCGAGACCGCGCAGGCCGATCTGCTGCTCGACCACCTCGGCGACGTCCGTCCCGGCGACCGGCTGATGGACGGCGGGTCCGGCCGCGGCGGCACCAGTTTCATGGCCAACCAGCGTTTCGGCTGCCAGGTGGACGGTGTCACCATCTCCGAGTACCAGGTCGGCTTCGCCAACGACCAGGCCGCGCGCCGCGGCGTCGCGGACAAGGTGAGGTTCCACTTCCGCAACATGCTCGACACCGGCTTCGACAGCGGCGTGATGCGCGGGATCTGGACCAACGAGACCACCATGTACGTCGACCTGTTCGACCTGTTCCGCGAGTTCTCCCGGCTGCTGGAGCCGGGTGGGCGCTACGTCTGCATCACCGGCTGCTCCAACGACGTCACCGGCGGGCGTTCGTCCTCGGTCAGCTGGATCGACGCGCACTACGGCTGCATGATTCATCCGCGCAGCGAGTACTTCCGCGCGCTCGCCGAGAACGGACTGGTTCCCATCGACGTGGTCGACCTCACGGCGGCCACCATCCCGTACTGGGATCTGCGCACGAAATCCGAGCTCGCGACGGGTGTGGAGAAGCCGTTCCTCACCGCGTACCGGGAGGGCAGCTTCCAGTACCTGCTGATCGCCGCCGATAAGGTGGGGAGGTGACCGAGACCCTCGCCCAGCCGTTGACCGACCGCGAGGCCCTGCCCGTCGAGCTCGTGGACGAGGCGGGCCGCGCGGTCGGCGCGTGCCCGGTCTCGGAGGCGCACCAGGCGCCTGGGCGACTCCATCGCGCGTTCTCCGTCTTGCTCTTCGACGCGGCGGGACGGGTGCTGCTGCAGCAGCGGGCCGCCGTGAAGACCCGCTTTCCGCTGCTGTGGGCCAACACCTGCTGCGGACATCCCGCACCCGGCGAGCCGGTCGCGGCCGCGGCGGCGGTGCGGCTCGCCGAGGAGCTCGGGCTGGCCACCACGCTCACCGAGGTCGGCGTCTTCCGCTATCACGCGCGGGACACCGCCACCGGACGCGTCGAACACGAGTGGGACCACGTGATCATCGGCCTGCTCGACGCGGGCATGCCGAGGCCCGACCCCGCCGAGGTCGCCGCGTACACGTGGATTCAGCCGGAGGAGCTGCGTTCGGCGCTCGCGGAGGATCCGGCGAGTTACACGCCGTGGTTGGCGGATGTGTTGGAGATCGCCGACGCGGCGCATCACGCGGGGCGTGCGGGGTCGCTCTGAGTAGGGAGTAGCGGCGCCGGCGGTCGGCAAAGCCGCAATGGTCGGCAAAGCTGTGGCCCAGCCCATGAGTTGTCGGGCTGGGTCCTTCCTTCTCGAAGTTTCGACTGCCGTCGGTGACCGATATCGCTGATCGTCACGGCCTCGATCGATGTACCGGCAGACGCTGCCGCTGGTCGTCTCGGCTGCTGGCTCGGTGAGTGTGCGAAGAGTCCGCACTTCGAAAGGTGGGCTTCCCCTTCCTTGCTGGTCTTGAAGGAGTCGAACCATGTCGCGGAGTCACGTTTTGAGTCAACATGCGTTGATGCGCATATCTACGTAGCGGCATCTTGCATTCTCTCCGCAGCCGTCGGTGGACCTGGGGGCGGAGGCCGCAGGTTATGGGCTTGGCGGCGCAGGTGGGCGAGCCCGCGTACTCGCCATGTCGCAGCGCCAACCGGAGCGGCAGGTCCCGGCGCGGTCCGAATTGGAACTCGTCTCGGGCGGTACTCCTTCAGAAGCTTGGGGAAATCACAGGATCGGCACAGGGTCAGTCCAGGGGCGGCCCCGATGCTGGAGGCGTACGGAAATCCGGGGGCGATTGCGAGGTACGCGGCATGGTGGAGATCGAGGTCACTGGAACGACGGTGACGGTCAAGGTGCTCGGCGGACATCGACTGCTCGCACTGCGCGACCAACTCAGTTTCGACCTGCGCGATGTCACCGAAGTCGCGCCCGCCGAGGTCGATCTGCGACCGCCGTGGGTGCGCGCGCCCGGCACCTTCTTCCCCGGCGTGATCGCCGCGGGCACCTTCCGAGGCAAGGGCCGCAAGGAATTCTGGGACACCCGTTTCGACGGCTCGGGCGTGCGCGTCGAGCTCAGGGGCTCGGAGTTCACCCGGCTCGTGATCGATGTCGCCGAGCCCGCCGACATCCTCGGCGCGCTGCGCACCGCCGTCGCGGCCTGACCCACTCCCCTCCCCCGCCGGTTCCCGACCGGCGGGGTCGAATCGTTGATCGCCGCCGGATCGCTCTAAGCGGTCCGCGGCGGCGTCGCCGGTCCTCGGCGCTGGCGGGGCGACGGCCACCATCGACTCCCGGGAACGGGCGTTTCCGACCCGATGTGGGATGGGCGCGCCGGTTCGCCGTGTCCCAGACCCTTAGTCTGGGTAAGGGACAGAAAGGGGAAGCCTCGATGCCGACACCTCCGACAACGCAGTTCGTGGACCGGCGCTTCGTCGGCCTCGTCGCCGAATTCGACCGGCTCTTCCGCCGTCCGAGCGACGGCGGCGGCGCGCTGACGGTCTATCTGCACGGCGAGCCCGTGGTCGACGTCTGGGCAGGCTTCGCGCGACCGGGCGTTGCCTGGCAGCACGACACGCTGGCCGTGGCGTATTCCACCGGCAAGGGCGTCGCCGCCACGCTGCTGCACCGCCTCGCCGAACGCGGACTGCTCGACTACGACCGTCCCGTCGCCGAATACTGGCCCGAGTTCGCCGCGGCGGGCAAGGAGCACATCACCGTGCGCGCGCTGCTCAGCCACCGCGCGGGACTGCACCGGCTGCGCAATCTGCTGCCCGGTTCGCCGGAACGCTTCTTCGACGACGCCGCGGTCACGTCCGCGCTGGCCGCCGCCGCACCCGACCCTCGGCACCGCACGACCAGCGGCTATCACGGCATCAGCTTCGGACATCTCGTCGCCGAGCTGGTACAGCGGGTCGCGGGCGCGGACTTCACCGACGTGCTGCGGACCGAGATCGCCGAGCCGCTCGGCGCCGAGGAACTCTGGTTCCGGGTGCCCGAGACCGAGCGCGACCGCATCGCCGTCAACTTCCCGAAGCTGACCGTCGCCGGGATGAGCTGGGAGAGCGGCGCGCGGATCATGGGTCGCAGCCGCCGCCTCGCCGCCGCCGCGGAGACGACGCCCAGCGGTTTCGCCGAGCTGATGTCGGACCCGCGACTGCACGATTCGGTCATGCCCGGCGTGAACGGTGTCTTCTCCGCGCGGGCGCTGGCCAGGCTGTACGGGGCGTTGGCGATCGGCGGCAGCCTCGACGGCTACCGGCTGCTCGGCGCGGAGACCATCGACCACATGCGCGAGCGCCAGGTCTTCACACCCGATTACGTGCTCGCGTTCCGCATCCCGTGGGGACTGGGATTCCACGGTGTGCCGATGATGCCCTCCAAGGCCGCGCCGATCTCGGCGTTCGGGCACTTCGGGCTCGGCGGCTCGGGCGCGTTCGCGGACCCGGCCACGGGGATGTCGCTCGGCTTCGTCACCAATCGGCTCGGCGGCAAACTCACCCCACTCGGTGATGCCCGCTTGGCCCGGCTGGGCGCACTGGCGCACAACCTCGCGAAGAAAGCGGACTGAACGCACGGAATCATAGGATGTCTTCGGCTCGCGATGGCAGCATGAGGCCATGGAGCTGATCGGGCTGGAACGGATCGAGTCGGCCGCGGCGCTGTTGGCGCCGGTGATCCGCCGGACGCCGGTGGTGGCCTCGCGGGTGCTGTCCGAACGTTGCGGCGCGGACGTGTGGTTGAAATGCGAGAACCTCCAGCGGACCGGCTCGTTCAAACCGCGCGGCGCGTACAACCGGATCGCGAATCTGCCGCCCGAGGACCGGGCGCGCGGGGTGGTCGCGGCGAGCGCGGGCAATCACGCGCAGGGCGTCGCGTGGGCGGCTACCACGCTCGGCATCGAGGCCACCGTCTTCATGCCGGTCGGCGCCTCGTTACCGAAACTGGCCGCCACCAAGGCTTATGGCGCGCGGGTGCGGCAGATCGGCGACACCATCGACGAAGCGCTGGACGCGGCACTGGATTTCGCGGCGCGCACCGGGGCCACGCTGATCCACCCGTTCGACCACCCGGACATCGTGGCCGGGCAGGCGACCGTGGGGCTCGAAATCCTGGAGCAGCTGCCGGATGTGGGCACGGTGCTCGTGCCGACCGGCGGCGGCGGATTGCTGGCCGGTATCGCCATCGCCCTGCACCGTCTGGCGCCCGACGTGCGGGTGATCGGGGTGCAGGCGGCCGAGGCCGCGGCGTGGCCGGAATCGCTGGCGGTCGGCAAACCGGTACGGGCGGAACGGATGTCGACCATGGCCGACGGAATCGCGGTGGGGTTGCCCGGCGAGGTGCCGTTCGCGCATGTCGCCGCGCACGCGCCGCGCATCGTCACGGTGGACGAGGAGGCGCTGTCCACGGCGCTGCTGCTGTGTTTGGAACGCGCGAAGCTGATCGTCGAACCCGCGGGCGCGGCGGCTGTCGCGGCGCTGATGAGTTGCGCCGCAACCGAACTCGAGTTGCGTGAGCCGGTCTGCGCGGTGCTTTCCGGCGGAAATATCGATCCGCTGCTGCTGACCCGGATCGTCAACCACGGCCTCAGCGCCGCCGGGCGTTATCTCGCTGTGCGCGTGACGATCTCGGATCGCCCCGGCGGATTGTCCGCATTGCTCACCGTCGTCGGCGCGACGGGCGCGAGCGTGGTCGACGTGGTCCACTCACGCACCGGAACCTGGCTTGCCGTCGACGAAGTCGAAGTCGCGCTCACGCTGGAAACTCGCGGACCCGACCACCGCGACGACGTGCTCACCGCACTCGACGACGCGGGTTACACGGTGCGCGTTCAGGATTGAGGCCCTTCGCAACACGACGACGCGGACGCTAGTGCGAGCCGCCGAGTTCGAGTGCGAGCACGCCGAGAATGACCATCGCGATGCCGCCGACCTGCACCAAGCTGAGTCGTTCGTTCAGAAAAAGCACGCCGATGATCGCGATGGCGGCGACACCGACCGCGGACCAGATCCCATAAGCCACACCGATGGGCATGCCCCGCTTCAGCGCCTGGGAGAGAAAGAAGAACGCCGCGCCGTAACCGATGACGACCACGATGGAGGGAACGAGCTTGGTGAGCCCCTCGGAGAACTTCAGCGAAACGGTCGCGGTCACCTCGGAGGCGATAGCCAGCGCGAGTAGCAGCAAGGTCATGGCGGCAGCCTAGTGAGTCGGCGGACAATGGGAGGGTCCGTCGATCGAGGGATGTGATGGCGCGTGGTGGAAGCGTTCCGGATCGGTCTGATCGTGTTCGTGGCCGTGCTGTTGGCGGCGGGTTTCGGGGTGTTGCTTCCGTTGCGGGTGCGCAGGAGGCGGGCTTCTGGTCAGACGTTCAGCGAGTGGGCGGCGCGGCACGGCTGGCAGTTCGAGATGGCGCCGCTCGTGCCGTGGACCGCGCGGCTGCCCGGCCGCAATCCCACCGGACTCGGCGCGACGCTGACCGGTGAGCTCGGTGGGCACCAGGTCACCGTGGCCGACTACTCCTACCCGACGAGCACATGGAACGGCGAGGTCGTCCACACCATCACCCACCGGTGCGTTGTGGTGGTGGTGCTGCTGGAGCGGCCCTATCCGCCGGTGGCGGTGGTCGATGTCGCGGCGCTCTCCCAGCCCGGCAGCGGCCTGTTCAGCGACTCGCCCGTCACCACCGGCCATCGCGATTTCGACCACCACTTCCGGGTGACCGCCGTGGACACGAACTACGCCCGCCTGCTCGTCGGCCCGCAACTGATCGCCGCCCACTTGGCGGGCGTCGTTCCCCGCTGGAGCCTCGCGGGCCACGAACTCCTCAGCTACCAAACCGGCCGCTTGGGCGACCCCGACGCAATCCCCGATCTCGCCGCACCCGTCCTCCACTTGGCCACCCTGATCGAACGCCGCGCCCACTGACCCGGAACCCGCGTGCGCGCCTGCGGCAGTACGCGTGTCGTCCGCTCGGTCACCAGGCGCTCCCACGGCCCCTGCCGCAGCAGGGAGCCACCTGCTTTCGGCAGAACGAGCGACCGAGGGACTTTTGTTAGAACAGTCCGGTGGTGGGAGGAACATGGTTCGATCAGCGGACCTTCGGCGTTCGCTGCGAGTGGGGTGTGGCGGGGGCGCTCGCGCTGGCGCCGGGCAGCGCGTGCGTGGTGGTCGTCGACGTGCTGTCGTTCACGACGTCGGTCAGCGTCGCGGTCGACGCCGGTACCCGCGTCTTTCCGTTCCCTGGCGCGACGATCGCGCGGCCGACTTCGCCGCGGCCGAGAACGCGGTGCTCGCCGTGGGTCGCCGCGCCGTCACCGAGCAGGCGCCGTGGTCGCTGTCGCCCGCGGCGCTGCGCCGCGCCCCTGCGGTGCCGAGGCTGGTTCTTCCGTCGCCCAACGGTTCGGCCATTTCCGCCGCCGTCACCGGGATTCCGGTGCTCGCCGCGTCGTTGCGCAACGCGACCGCGGTCGCCCGATGGATCCGCCGACTGGGGTGGGGCACAGCGGATCGGCCGGTTGCCGTGATCGCGGCGGGCGAGCAGTGGCCCGGTCGCGGCGCGTTGCGTCCGAGCATCGAAGACCTACTGGGCGCCGGAGCGGTCGTCTCCGCGTTGTCGGCCGCGGGCGCCGGACCACTGTCACCCGAATCAACCATCGCCAGAACAGCTTTCGAATCGACGGACGATATCGCCGCTACCCTTGCGGAGTGCTCGTCCGGTCGCGAACTCTGCGATGGGGGATTCGCCGACGACGTCGCCATCGCCGGTGAGGTGGACGTCAGCAAGGCCGTCCCGCTCCGCGCCGACGGCGCATTCGCCTCAGCCGATGTGTCCGATTCGCGGTATCGAGCTGCGCTGGACTAGCTTTCGTAGCCATGCCCAGCTACCTGCACGAAGGTGTTCTGGAGTTGTTCCGCGCGGACCCGTCGTTGGCGGCGACGCTGATCGCTCGCGAATGCGGTGTGCTGCTGCCGGACTCCACCGGCGCCAAGGCCGAGGCGTGCGACTTCACCGACATGGGACCGAAGGAGTATCGCGGCGATCTGGCCTTTGGGATGCGGGGTGACAGCGGAGAGTACGTTCTCGGCATCTGCGTCGAGGTCCAGTTGGCGATCAAGCGGGACCGGGCGTGGAGCTGGCCGGTATACCTGGCGACACTGCGTTCACGGCTGCGGTGCCCGGTTCTACTGCTGGTGGTCGCACCGAACCAGCAGGTCGCGGAATGGGCCGGTGCGCCGATCGAACTCGGACATCCCGGGTTGACGTTGAGGCCGCTGGTACTGGGCCCTGGCAACATGCCGCTGGTGACCGATCCCATCGAGGCGCAGTCGTCGCCCGAACGCGCGGTGCTCTCGGCGATGACCTACGGCAGCGGACCCCACATGGAGGAAGTGCTGCAATCGTTCCTGGCGGGGCTGATGAAGACCGATGATGAGCGGGCGAGAATGTACCATGACCTGGTCGACGATGTGTTGTCAGAAGCAGCCAGCCGACGTTTGGAGGAACTGATGACAATGACTTACGAGTACCGAGGCCGGATCGCGCGTAAGTACGTTGCCCAGGGGCGTGAAGAGGGCTGGCAAGAAGGGCACGAGGAAGGACTCGCGGAAGTCGCTCGGGTGGTGCTGACCGTTCTCGACGCGCGCGGCGTGGTGTTGTCCGAAGGCCAACGAGCTCGTATCGAGGGCTGCCGGGACGTCGGCCAACTGGAGGACTGGGCACGGCGCGCCGCGACCATCACGATGGCGGACGAACTGTTCGACTGAGGCCCTCTGCCACACCGTCACTGGACAGCCTGTATGTCAGCGGGGCTGGTGTAACTCCTGAACAGCTGGCAGCCGCCGAATTCGGTGCGCCGCTGCATCTTCCGGCACCGTTCGATTTCGATCTCGATACGGCCGAATTCCTGTGAACAGCGACGGCGGCGGGCCGAACCAGATGCCCGCCGCCGGCCGACGATCAGTGCAACCAGGCGCGGGCCGCGGCGGACGACGCGCGGACCTCGTCGATCTGGACGGCGACCTGGGTGCCCGCGGTGCCGCCGCGGGCGTTGCGGGAGGCGATGGAGCCCTGGACGGTGAGGACTTCGCGGACCTGGGGGGTGAGGGCCGGGTCGATGGCGGCGAATTCCTCGTCGGTGAGTTCGTCGAGGCCGACGCCGCGGTTCTCGGCGGCGCGGACACACGCGCCAGCGGCCTCGTGCGCGACGCGGAACGGGACACCTTGGCGCACAAGCCATTCGGCGATGTCGGTGGCGAGAGTGAAACCGGCGGGGGCGAGTTCGGCCATCCGGTCGGTGTGGAAGGTGAGGGTGGAGACCAGGCCCGCGATGGCGGGCAGCAACAGCTCGAGCTGGGCGACCGAATCGAACAGCGGTTCCTTGTCCTCTTGCAGGTCACGGTTGTAGGCCAGCGGCTGGGCCTTGAGGGTGGCGAGCAGACCGGTGAGGTTGCCGATCAGCCGACCCGCCTTGCCCCTGGTGAGCTCGGAGACGTCCGGGTTCTTCTTCTGCGGCATGATCGACGAACCGGTAGACCAGGCGTCGGCGAGCGTGATGTAGCCAAATTCCGGTGTGCTCCAGATGATCACCTCTTCGGCCAGCCGGCTGAGGTCGACGCCGATCATGGCGAGCACGAAGGCCGCCTCCGCGGCGAAATCGCGTGCGGAGGTGGCGTCGATCGAATTGGCCGCGGCCGCGGTGAAATCCAGCTCCGCCGCGATCGCCTCGGGATCCAGGCCGAGCGAGGAACCGGCCAGCGCGCCGGAACCGTACGGCGACACGGCGGCCCTGCGGTCGAAATCGCGCAGCCGGTCGATGTCGCGCAGCAGCGGATGCGCGTGCGCGAGCAGGTGGTGCGCGAGCAGCACGGGCTGGGCGGCCTGCAGGTGGGTCTTGCCCGGCATCACCGCGTCGGGGTGGGCGGCGGCCTGGGCGACCAGCGCGTCGACCACCTCGAGCACGCCCGCCGCGATCCGGCGCACGCCGTCGCGCAGCCACATCCGGAACAGGGTCGCCACCTGGTCGTTGCGTGAGCGTCCCGCGCGCAGCCGTCCGCCGAGTTCGGCGCCGACGCGCTCGATCAGCCCGCGCTCGAGCGCGCCGTGCACGTCCTCGTCCGATTCCGCGGGACCGAAGGCGCCGGACGCGACGTCGGCGGCCAGCTGATCCAGGCCGGTCAGCATCCCGGCGAGATCGGCCTCCGACAGCAGCCCCGCCTTGTGCAGCACCCGGGCGTGCGCCTTGGACGCGCGGATGTCGTAGGGAGCCAGCGCCCAGTCGAAGTGGGTCGACTTGCTCAGCGCCGCCATCGCCGCCGCGGGCCCGGACGCGAAACGTCCGCCCCAGAGCGCACCCTCGTTCGTGCTGCCGCTCTGCGTCATCGTGTGCTGTCTCCTCGGTGAGTCGGTCGGGCGGTGCGGATCTCGAACACGTCGGTCCCTACGGTAGCCGGGGCCCACGCCGCCGCGATGGGTACGGGTTGCCGGGCGCTCGCCACCCTGCCGCCCGGTTGCACGACGAACGAGGGCCGACGCGTCGGCGTCGACCCTCGTTGCCGGGATGCTCGCTTACTTCTGGTTCAGGTCGCGGCGCGCGGCGACCTTCGAGGACAGACCGTGGATCTGCACGAACCCCTTGGCCAGCGACTGGTCGAAGGTGTCGCCCTCGTCGTAGGTGGCCAGGTTGAAGTCGTAGAGCGACTGCTCGGACCGGCGGCCGTTGACCACCGCGTTGCCGCCGTGCAGGACCATCCGGATCTCGCCCGAGACGTGCTGCTGGGTGTCCTGGACGAAGGCGTCCAGCGCGCGCTTGAGCGGGGAGAACCACAGGCCGTCGTAGGCCAGCTCGCCCCAGCGCTGCTCGACCTGGCGCTTGTAGCGGCCCAGCTCGCGCTCGATGGTGACGTTCTCCAGCGCCTGGTGCGCGGTGATCAGCGCGATGGCGCCGGGGGCCTCGTAGATCTCGCGGCTCTTGATGCCGACGAGACGGTCCTCGACCATGTCGAGGCGGCCGACGCCCTGGCGGCCCGCGCGGTGGTTCAGCTCGACGATCGCCTCGAGCACGCTGACCGGGCGGCCGTCGATCGCGACCGGCACACCCTTGTCGAAGGTGACGATCAGTTCGTCGGGCGCCTCGAAGTTGACGGTCGGGTCGGCGGTGTAGTCGTAGACGTCCTTGGTCGGCGCGTTCCACAGATCCTCGAGGAAGCCCGTTTCGACGGCGCGGCCCCACACGTTCTGGTCGATGGAGAACGGCGACTTCTTGGTGACGTTGATCGGGAGGCTGTTCTCCTCGGCGAAGGCGATGGCCTTCTCGCGGGTCCACGCGTAGTCGCGGACCGGGGCGATCACGTTCAGGTCGGGCGCGAGCGCGCCGATGCCGACCTCGAAGCGCACCTGGTCGTTGCCCTTGCCGGTGCAGCCGTGCGCGACGGTGGTGGCGCCGTGGAACTTGGCGGCCTCCACCAGGTGCTTGACGATGAGCGGGCGGCTGATCGCGGAGACCAGCGGGTACTGGCCCATGTACAGGGCGTTGGCCTGGATGGTGGGCAGGCAGTACTCGTCGGCGAACTCGTCGCGGGCGTCGACCACGATCGCCTCGACCGCGCCGCAGTCCAGCGCGCGCTGGCGCACCACGTTCATGTCCTCGCCGCCCTGGCCGAGGTCGATGGCGACGGCCACGACCTCGGCGCCGGTCTCCTTGCCGATCCAGCTGATCGCGACGGAGGTGTCAAGCCCACCGGAGTAGGCGAGTACGACGCGCTCGGACATGTCTGTGTGCTCCTCGGTTTCGTGCGGGTGTGTCTCGGGGCGCCGCGTTCGGCGGCCCGGCCGGTCGCGCCGGCGCGCAGGTCAGGCGGCCCGCGCCCTTCTGCAAATGATTATGCATGACGATGCAATCCCATTCAGAACCGGGGTGCCCTCGTCTTACCACGGACCCCGCGGCCGGGTGTGGCGGGCCGGGCCGTCGCCCGAATCCGCCGCCCCACCGGGCGTCCCTGTGCCACGCTGAGAACGGTACTCAGCCGTACGGGCCGAAGGACAGACGACATGCTTCAGCTGATCGCGCAGGAATTCTCCACCCTCGGCAACGACGTGCTGGACATCGGTCGCGCCGTCGTCGACCTGATTCAGGACATCATCGACATCACCACGCCGAACCAAGGTCCGGGCACCGGCGGAGGACGCGGCGGGGACTACCCGTTCGCCTGAGGCCGCACGCGGCTCGACAACCCTGGTGATCATCGAGCGATTCCGCCGATCCGAGTAATCCGGCTGTGCCACGCTGGACGGGATATCACCGGACGGCGAGGGGGTGTCCGAATGCTCCGGACCCTGACACTCGATTTCGGGATCGGCCGCGACCTGCGCGTCTTCGGCCAGGCCCTCCGCGACGTTCTCACCGGCCTGCTCGCCCTCGCCGACCCCGGACAGGGTGGACGCGGCGGTGTCGGCGGTCAATACCCCTTCGCCTGACGGGCTTTCAGCCAAGCGCGACCGGCCGTTCCTCGCCCGCAACGGGTGATGCGCCCAACCCGACGATGTGGCGGGCGCCGAGCAAGCCCTCGCGCTGGCCGACGTGAACGGCTGGCAGGTGGTCAGCATCCGGGACGACTGGGCGACCGTTTTCTGAAGCGTCGCATCGGCAGGCGTATCACCCGCCACGGGTGAGGCGATCGTCCTCACGGCTTCCTAGGTTGAGGGCCGGGGGTCTACCCATGAGGAGAAGACCATGGCAGTTCCATTCCGCGGTGTGGTCAACCTTGACATCCGCGACTCGATTCCCGACTGGGGCCCCTACGAGCAGCCGAAGGCACCGCCCGGCTCGCCGAATGTGCTGTACATCGTGCTCGACGACGTGGGTTTCGGCGCGATGGGCTGTTACGGCGGCCCTATCGAGACCCCGAACATCGACCGGATCGCCGCGAACGGGCTGCGCTACACCCAGTGGCACACCACCGCGCTGTGCTCGCCGACCCGCTCCTGCCTGCTCACCGGCCGCAACCACACCACCAACGGCATGGCGTGCATCAGCGAGTGCGCGGTCGGCTTCCCCGGCGCCAACGGACACATCCCGCCGGAATGCGCCACGCTCGCCGAGATCCTGGTCGAGCGGGGATTCAGCACGGCGATGGTCGGCAAGTGGCATCTGTGCGCCGAGGACGAGATGAATTTGGCGTCCACCAAACGCAATTGGCCGGTCGGCCGCGGCTTCGAGCGCTTCTACGGCTTCCTCGGCGCGGAGACCAACCAGTGGTATCCGGACCTGGTGCACGACAACCATCCCACCGAGCAGCCCGCCACACCCGAGCAGGGCTACCACCTCAGCGTCGACATCACCGACCGGGCGATCCAGTACATCGATGACGTCAAGGCGATCGCCCCCGAGCGTCCGGTCTTCCTGTACTACGCGCCGGGCTGCGCGCACGCTCCGCACCAGGTGCCGCGCGAGTGGATCGAACGCTACCGCGGCCGATTCGACGCGGGGTACGAGGTGATGCGGGAGCAGATCCTGGCAAGGCAGAAGGAGATGGGGCTCGTCCCGCAGAACACCGAACTGCCGCCGCTCAACCCGATCGGTACCCCCGAGACCCGCAGCGGTCCCGACGGTCAGCCGTTCCCGCCGCTGGACTACACCCGCCCGTGGGACAGCCTCTCCGAGGACGAGAAACGCCTGTTCGCCCGGATGGCCGAGGTGTACGCGGGCTTCCTCTCGCACTGCGACGACCAGATCGGCCGCCTGCTCGACTACCTGGAGAAGATCGAGCAGCTGGACAACACGATCATTGTCGTGGTTTCCGACAACGGAGCCAGCGGTGAGGGCGGTCCGGACGGCTCGGTCAACGAGAACAAGATCGCCAACAGTGTCCCGGACGACCTCGCCGAGAACCTGTCCAAGCTCGACGAGCTCGGCGGTCCCAAGACCTACAACCACTACCCCAACGGGTGGGCGATGGCCTTCAACACCCCGTTCAAGATGTGGAAGCGGTACTCGTTCAACGGCGGCACCTGCGACCCGTGCGTGATCTCCTGGCCCGCCGGGATCAAAGCGCATGGCGAGACTCGCGACCAGTACCACCACGCCGTCGACCTGGTGCCCACCTTGCTGGATTGCCTCGGCATGGAGCTTCCGGACACGGTGAAGGGCCACGCCCAGACGCCGATTCAGGGCGTGAGCATGCGGTACAGCTTCGACGCCGCCAACATCCCGACCGCCAAACACACTCAGTTCTATTCGATGCTCGGTGGCCGAGGCATCTGGCACGACGGCTGGAAGGCGGTCACCACCCATCCGACCCTCAGCGGATGGAGCCATTTCCCCGACGACACCTGGGAGCTTTACCACACCGACCAGGACCGCGCGGAGTTGCACGACCTCGCCGCCGAGGAACCCGGCAAGCTCGCCGAACTCATCGGCCTGTGGTTCTACGAGGCGGGCGCCAACCAGGCGTTCCCGCTCGACGACCGCTCGGGCGTCGAGATTCTCACCACCCAGCGCCCCCAGCTCGCGCCGCCGCGCAACCGCTACGTCTACCGCCCGGGCGGCGCCGAGGTACCCGAGGCGGTCGCGGTCAACATTCGCAACCGCTCCTACTCGATCGGGGCGCTCGTCGATCTGCCGGGCCCTGGCGCCGAGGGCGTGCTGTTCTCCCACGGTGGCCGGTTCGGCGGACATGCCTTGTACATCAAGGACAATCGGCTGCACTACGTCTACAACTTCCTCGGCAGCGAAGAGCAGCGGATCAGCGCGACCGAGGACCTGCCGACCGGTGCGAACCTGATCCTCGCCGCCTCCTTCGACAAGGAGACCGAGGACCCGCCCGGCACCGCGCGGGGCACCCTGAGCCTCTACTACGGCGACCGCAAGGTCGGCGCGGGACGGATCAGGACCCAGCCCGGCAAGTTCAGCATCGCGGGTGAGGGTCTCAACGCGGGCCGCGACAACGCGGAAGCCGTCAGCGACGACTATCCCGGGACCTTCCCCTGGGCGTTCACCGGCGGCACGCTGCACCGGGTGGCCGTCGATGTGAGCGGCGAACCGTACGTCGACCTCGAACGCGAAGCCGCCGCCATGCTGTCGCGCGAGTAGCGGACCGTGCCCGCCCGGGTCATCCCGACCCGGCGCCGCCTGCGCGCCGGGCTCGCCCAGCTGGTGTTCGTCGCCACGGGGGTGGGCCTGGGCCTGGCGGTGCCGGGCATCGGCCGCGGACCGCAGGTACCGGCGCACGCGGTGATCAACATGCTGTTCTCGGTCGGTCTGGGTGTGCTCGGCGTTGTCGCGGTGATCTTCTCGCTGCTGTTTCTTGTGGTGCAGTGGGTGGCAACGACTTTCACGCCGAGGCTGACCCTGTTCCGTGACGCCCCGATCGTCTGGCGGACATCCGGCTACGCCGGCGGGGTCGCCTTGTTCTGCTTCACCGCCGCCCTGGTGATCGGCACCGACAGCAAGGTCTCGATGGCGGTGCCGATCATCGCGGTCGTCCTGACGCTCGGTCTGCTCGCGCTGTTGCGAAACCTGCACATGAGGGCCTTCTCCGCCATCCAGTTGGCCCCCGCGCTCAGCGCGATCGCCGCGCGCGGGCGGGCGATATTGGCGGTCGCCTACCCGCAGGACACCGGGCCAGCAGCGGTCACCGCCGCGCCGCGCGCGACGGTGACGTGGCCCCATCCGCCCGCGACGCTGCAATCCGTGCGGATGGAACGTCTGCTCGAGACCGCGCGCTCCGCGAACGCCGTCGTCGTCCTGCGGTCGGCGCCCGGCGCCACCTTGCATCACGGCAGTGCGGTCGCAGACGTGTACGGAGCCGAACTGCCGGATACCGCCGTCCTGGAGGCGCTGATCGTCGGCAACGAGCGGACTTTCGACCAAGACCCGCTGCTGGCGTTCCGGCTGCTCGCCGACATCGCGCTGCGCGCGCTCTCCCCCGCGGTGCACGACCCCGCGACCGCGGTGCAGGCGATGGACGAGCTGGGTGATCTGCTTGGCTGGGTGGCGGCGGCGCGGCTCGGGCCGCTGCCGCTGACCGACCGAGACGGCGCCGAACGCCTCGTTGTGCAGCTGCCGCACTGGGAAGACTTCGTCCGCACCGGCCTCGACGACATCGCCGTGGCCGCTGTCGGCTCACCGATGGCCCTGACGCACCTGCGGGAAATGCTCGAGCGAGTCCGCGACCGCGCCCGCCCCGACCGCGCCGCATCCCTCACGCAACGGTTGACCTGGGTGAACGAGCAACTGACCCACCGCTTTCCCTACCTGCGTCGGACCGGAACCCGAGAGGATCCCGGCCCTGGGTGAGTCAGCCGGGCACGCGGTGCCCGAGCCGGTCGCCGCTACGGTTGTTCCAGTACGTCGAAGGGAATTGTCGCCTCGACCGGGTCGTCGAGAAGCAAGACCCGTCGGTGGACCGTGTGGGCAGCGTAGCGGCGGCCGGACCAGTCGAGACGGTATTCCTCGATCTCTTCGATGCGGTCTTCCTTCTGGTCCAGCCGGACGATCAGGTACCGCGGAATGCCTGCGGTCGCGTATTGAATTCGCTTGTCGTTGATATCGGCATCAATGGTCGATTCGGAGGTAACCTCGACCACCAGCAGGATGTGCTCACGCACGGTGTTGACGTCGTAGGGTTCGCAGTCCCGGATCCAGATGTCGGGATAGCGGACGTTCAACCGCCGATCCGCTGATGCGGATTCCGCGTCGGCGAATCGCGCGGCGACGTCGGAGTCCACCACCATGCACGGCCCGCCGACGCGCCGGGCGGCCTCCAGCATCCCGGCCAGCCGCCGGACCACGCGGCTGTGCACCGGGCTCTGAGCCATCAGCCGGACCACGCGCCCGTCGACGATCTCGATGTCACCGAGTTCGGCAGTCGCCCCTTCGGCGAACTCCTCAGCCGTCACACGCAGTACCTGTTGCTCGTCGGGAGCGCTCATACCAGACATCATCGCAGTTCGAACCAGACTGGACCACGGACCCGGCTTTCGTGGTCGTCCCGCCCGTGCTGATTGGCGTCACCGATACCGCCGGTAGCTACAACCGTAGTGGTGGCTGGACGGCAGACGGACCGTCCTGGTCAGGCATTCCACGGGTCGATCACCGGAACGCCCATCGGGGCGAAGTCCTTCACGTTTCGCGTCACGACTGTCATACCGTGTTCACTCGCCGTCGCGGCGATCATGGCGTCTCGCTCGGGACGAGGGTTCGGCACGTGCAGCTGCGCGGCGCGGCGCGCGGTCGATAGGTCGAGGTCGAGAACCCGGCCCGCGAATGCGTCGAGGACCTTGTCCTCCAACCACATTCGCAGTTGCTTGCCCTGCGTCGAGTCACGTCGTTCGACCCGGCCGATGCCGACCTCGATTTCCATGACGGTGATCACGCTCAAATACAGCTCCGACGGCCTTCGCCCCGCGACCCAGGCGCGAACCGATTGATCCGCGACCCGCGACGATTTCCGCAACTCGCTGATGACGTTCGTGTCCAGCAAGAACGTCACAGCGTCGGAACCTTCCACTCGACATTCAGCGGGGCTGGATCGAAGTCGATATCGTCGTCCTCCATGCTCAACCGGGCCACGAGGTCCTGACTGTCCGCCCGCAACCTCCGATACTCCTCGATCGAGAGCAGCACGAAGGCATCCTCGCCGCGATCGGTGATCACGACCGGACCGTGCGCCGCGGCACGCTTGGCCGCGCTGACGTCCCGATTGAACTCACGCGCACTCATCGTGGTCATCGACACCTCCCTTAATGTAGGTACATACCTACATTAAGGGAGGTCTCTCTTATATGCCAGGACTCGGGCACACCGACAACGACCTCGCAGCGCGCCGCGTCAGGCCAGGCGCTCGATTTCGGCGGCCAGTTCCGCACCGGTCAACGGTTCGCGCGCGATGACCGCGATGGTGTCGTCGCCTGCGATGGTGCCGACGATGAAGGGCAGCGCCGCGCGGTCCAGCGCGCTCGCCAGGAAGTGCGCCGCGCCGGGGGGTGTGCGTAGGACGGCGATATTGCCGCTGGCGTCGGTGGAGACGAGCAGATCACCGAGCAGCTTGGACAAGCGGCCCGTGCCGCCGGTCACGCCGCGGACGGGGCTGCCGTCCTCGGGGACGACGTAGACGCCCGCACCGCCGTCGGCCGCGCGGAGTTTCACCGCGCCCAGCTCGTCCAGGTCACGCGACAGGGTCGCCTGGGTGGTCTCGATGCCCTCGGCGGCCAGCAGCGCGGCCAGTTCGGTCTGGCTGCGCACCGAATGCGCGGAGAGCAGCTCGATGATGCGCGACTGGCGGCCTGCGCGAGTGCGGGCGATCGCGGGACCTTTGCCCGGTACCGTCGCGTCGACGCTCATGCCCGCACCTCGCCTGCGCTCGGCTCCGGCATGCGCGAGGCTCGCTGGCATCGCTGACTGCGTACGCTCATCGTCGCCTCCCCGGCGCCGGCGCGTCGCCCGGTCACGACGCACCGCTGCTTCGTCTGGCCAGCAACCACACCAGCAGCGCCTTCTGCGCGTGTAGCCGGTTCTCCGCCTCGTCCCAGACCACGCTGTGTGGTCCGTCGAGCACCTCGTCGGTGATCTCCTCCCCGCGATGGGCAGGAAGGCAATGCAGCACAACGGCATCGGGCTCGGCATTGGCGAGCAGCGCGGCGTCGAGGCGGAACGGGCGGAACGGGCCGACCCGGTCGAGCCCGTCGTTCTCCTGGCCCATGGAGGTCCAGGTGTCGGTGACCAGCGCGTCGGCGCCCGCGGCGGCCGCGATCGGGTCACCGGTGACGGTGATCGTCGCGCCGGTCTCGGCTGCCCGCTTGCGCGCGGCCTCGAGAATCCACGGCAGCGGCTCGAATCCCGTTGGGGCGGCGATGGTCACGTTCAACCCCGCCGTGACGCCGCCGAGCAGCAGCGAGTGCGACATGTTGTTCGCGCCGTCGCCGAAATAGGTGAGGTTGCGCCCGGTCAGGTCGCCTTTGCGCTCGCGAAGGGTGAGCAGGTCGGCGAGCACCTGGCACGGGTGGAACTCGTTGGACAGCGCGTTCACCACCGGAACGGTTGCCGCCGACGCCATTTCGTCAAGGCGGACCTGCTCGAAGGTGCGCCAGACGATGGCGTCGACATAGCGCGAGAGCACCCGGCCGGTGTCGGCGAGGGTTTCCTCGCGCCCCAACTGGGTGTCGCGGCCGTCGACCACCACCGCGTGCCCGCCGAGCTGGGCGATGCCCATCTCGAAGGAGAACCGGGTACGGGTGGAGTTCTTCTCGAAGATCACCCCGACCCCGCGCGGCCCCTCCAGCGGGCGCTGCGCGAAGGGGTTCTTCTTCAACGCCGCTGCCAGCGTGAGGATTTCGGCCTGTTCGGCGGGCGAGACGTCGTCGTCGCGCAGGAAGTGCCGCAGCTCACTCATTACCGGACCTCCTTGGCGTCCGCCGCCGCGCCGTCCAGGATCTGCGGCAGGTCGGCGACGAAATTGTCGGACTGGGTCTCGGTGAGCACCAGCGGGGGCGCCAGCCGGATGACATTCGGCTTCGGCGCGTTCACCAAGTATCCCGCCTCCCGCGCCCGCGCTTCGACCTGCGCCGAAACATCTTGGGTCAGAACGATTCCCAGCAGCAGACCGGCGCCTCGCACGTGATCGACCAGCGGGTGCTGGAGCAGTTCGATGCCGTCGCTGAGCCGCTTGCCGACCGATTCGACGTGGGCGAGCAGATCGGTCTCGTCGATGGTGCGCAGCACCGCGAGCGCGGCCGCCGCGCACACCGGGTTGCCGCCGAAGGTGGTGCCGTGCAGGCCCGGCGTGAGCAGCTCGGCCGCCCGGCCGTTGGCCAGCACCGCGCCGATCGGCAGACCGCCGCCGAGGCCCTTGGCCAGGGTGATCACGTCGGGCACGATGCCGACGGCCTGGTGCGCGTAGAACTTTCCGGTGCGGCCGATGCCGGTCTGCACCTCGTCGAGCACCAGCAGCGCGCCGTGCCGCGCGGTGATCTCGCGCGCCTTGACCAGGTAGTCGATCGGCGGGACCACCACGCCGCTCTCCCCCATCATGGGTTCGAGGAACACCGCGGCGGTCTCGTCGTCGACCGCCGCCTCCAGCGCGGCCGCGTCACCGTAGGGCACGTGCACCACGCCGGGCGGCATGGGCTCGAACGGCGCCCGCTTGGACGGCTGGCCGGTGAGCGCGAGCGCGCCCATGGTGCGGCCGTGGAACGCCTCCTCGCAGGCGACGATCTTGGTCCGGCCGGTCAGCCGCGCGATCTTGAACGCGGCCTCGTTGGCCTCGGTGCCGGAGTTGCAGAAGAACGCCTTGCCCTCGCCGTCGCCGAAATGCGCGAGCAGCCGCTCGGCCAGTTCGATGACCGGCTCGCTGGCATACAGGTTCGAGACGTGACCGAGGGTGCCCAGCTGCTGGGTGACCGCGGCGAGGATCGCCGGGTGCGCGTGGCCGAGGCTGTTGACCGCGATACCGCCGAGGAAATCGACGTAGCGCTTGCCGTCCGCGTCGTAGACCACCGCGCCGGCACCGCGCACCAGCGCGACCTTCGGCGTGCCGTAGTTGTTCATCAACGCGGCGGACCACCGCTGCTGCAATTCGTCGACAGTACTCATGATTTCGTTCCGTTCGGCGCGCCGGTCCCGGCCGGGGCGGGCGTCACCATCGTTCCGATTCCTTCTCCGGTGAACAGCTCGAGCAGGACCGAGTGCGGGACCCGTCCGTCGATGACGTGCGCGGTCGGCACGCCGCCGAGTACGGCGCGCAGGCAGGCTTCCATCTTGGGCACCATGCCCGCATCGAGGCTCGGCAGCAAGGCGGCCAGCTCGACGGCGTCGATGCGGCTGGTCAGCGAGGAGCGGTCGGGCCAGTCGGTGTACAGGCCTTCCACGTCGGTCAGCACGACCAGTTTCTCCGCGCCGATGCCCTCGGCGAGTGCGGCGGCGGCGGTGTCGGCGTTGATGTTGTGCACCACGCCGTCGGCGTCCGGCGCGATGGTGGAGACCACCGGGATGCGTCCGGCGCCGATCAGGTCGAGCACCGCGTCCGGGTTGACCTCGGTGACGTCGCCGACCAGTCCGATGTCGGTCGCCTCGCCGTCCACGTCGACGGTGCGGCGCGTCGCGGTGAACAGTCCGGCGTCCTCACCGGAGATGCCGACCGCGTACGGCCCGTGCGCGTTGATCAACCCGACCAGTTCGCGACCGACCTGACCGAAAAGCACCATCCGCACCACGTCCATCACCTCGGGCGTGGTGACGCGGAAGCCGCCGCGGAACTCACCTTGCAGGCCAAGCCTTTTCAGCATCGCGCTGATCTGCGGACCACCGCCGTGCACCACCACCGGGTGCACGCCGACGGTGCGCAGGAACGCCATGTCGGCGGCGAAGGCCCGCTTGAGCTCGTCGTCGATCATGGCGTTGCCGCCGTACTTCACCACGACGATCTTGTCGCGGAACTTCTGCAGCCAGGGCAGTGCGTCGGCGAGGACGTGCGCCTTGTCCAGTGCCGAGAGTTCGTGGATCGCGGGACTTGTCATGAGCTGTAGGCCGAATTCTCTTCGACGTAACCGTGCGACAGGTCGGTGGTGCGGACCGTGGCCGTGCCGTCGCCGACGTTCAACTCGATCAGCACGGCGATGTCCGCGCCGGACAGGTCGACCTGGCGGGCGCCCGGCGCGCCGACACTGTCGACGCAGACCGGATTGCCGTTGAACGACACCGAGATCCGGTTCGGATCCAGGGTGATCGGCGCGATGCCGACGGCGGCGAGCACCCGGCCCCAGTTCGGGTCGGAGCCGAACAGCGCGGTCTTGACCAGGCTGTCGCGGGCCACCGCGCGGGCCGCGATCAGCGCCTGCTCCTCGTCGACCGCGCCGGTGACGGTGATCGTCACCCGCTTGGTGACGCCCTCGGCGTCGGCCATCAGTTGGGCGGCGAGGTCGTCACAGACCGCGAGCACGGCGGCGTCGAGTTCGTCCTGCGACGGGGTGACCTCGCTGCCGCCGTTGGCCAGCAGCAGCACGGTGTCGTTGGTGGAGCAGGAACCGTCCACGTCGAGCCGGTCGAAGGTGAGCCTGGTGGCGTTGCGCAGCGCCTTGTCGAGCTGTTCGGCGCTCACCGCGGCGTCGGTGGTCAGCACGACGAGCATCGTGGCCAGCGAGGGCGCGAGCATGCCGGCGCCCTTTGCCATGCCGCCCACGTTCCACTTGTCGCGGTGGTGGAAGGCGGCTTCCTTGGGGACGGTGTCGGTGGTCATGATGGCGTAGGCCGCGTCCGCGCCGCCGGACATGCCGCCGCCCATCTCGTGCACGATCTCGGTGATCCCGGGAAGCAGCTTGTCCATCGGCAGCCGGTCGCCGATCAAACCCGTTGAGCAGACCGCGATTTCACCGGCGCCGGTCTCCGTGCCCCAGTTGCTCAGCGCCTCGGCGAGCTTCTCGGCGGTCTGGTGGGTGTCCTGGAAGCCGCCGGGGCCGGTGCAGGCGTTGGCGCCGCCGGAGTTCAGGATGACGGCGCGCAACCGGCCCGACTTCAGCACCTGCTGCGACCACAGCACCGGTGCTGCCTTGACCTGGTTGCGGGTGAACACACCGGCGGCGGCGTACTCCGGGCCCTCGTTGAACACCAGCGCCAGATCGGGTTTGCCGCTGGCCTTGATACCCGCCGCGATGCCCGCGGCGCGGAAGCCGAGCGGCGCTGTCACGCCCTGGGTGCGGACCAGCTTGCCGTTCACGCTCTCAGCGGTTGTCGTCACGGTGCCACTCCTACGGTGGAAAGTCCTTCGGTCTCGTCGAATCCGACGGCCAGGTTCATGGATTGGACCGCGGCGCCCGCGGTGCCCTTGGTCAGGTTGTCGATCGCGCCGATCACCACGAGCAGTCCGGCGTCGGCGTCCACCGCGACCTGCAGGGTGACGGCGTTGGAGCCGAGCACCGAACCGGTCTGGGGCAGCACGCCTTCCGGCAGCAGGTGCACGAAAGGCTCGTCGGCGTAGGCCTTTTCGTAGACGGCGCGGGCCTGGGCGGCGTCCACCGCGGTCGGCGCGGTGCAGGTGGCCAAAATGCCGCGCGGCATCGGGGCGAGGACGGGTGTGAACGACACCGCGACGTCGACGCCGCCCGCGGCCTTCAGGTTCTGCGCGATCTCGGGGGTGTGCCGGTGCGCGCCCGCGATGTTGTAGGCGCGGGCGGAGCCCATCACCTCCGAACCGAGCAGGCCGACGTCGGGTTTGCGGCCCGCGCCCGAGGTGCCGCTCACCGCGACCACCGTCACCTGCGGCTCGATGATGCCCGCGGCGACGGCGGGCGCCAAGGCCAGGCTGGCGACCGTCGGGTAGCAGCCGGGGACCGCGATCCGGGTCGCGCCGCGCAGCGCGTCCCGCCCGCCGGGCAGTTCGGGCAGACCGTAGGGCCAGCTGCCCGCGTGCTCGCTGCGGTAGTACTTCTCCCACGCGGCGGCGTCGCGCAGCCGGTAGTCCGCGCCGCAGTCGATGATCACGGTGGACTCGGGCAACGCCTGCGCGATGGCGGCGGACTGGCCGTGCGGCAGGCCGAGGAAGACCACATCGTGGCCCGCGAGCTCCTCGGCGGTGGTCGGGGCGAGCACCCGGTCGGCCAGCGGCAGCAGATGCGGCTGATGCTCGCCGAGGGTGGTTCCGGCGTTCGAACCCGCGGTCAGCGCCCCGACCTCGAGGCGCCCGGCTCGGTAGCGTGGATGGCCGAGCAGCAGGCGTAGCACCTCGCCGCCCGCGTACCCGCTCGCACCGGCAACAGCAACCCGCAACGGGGGCGCATCCGAATCAGCCATGAAATGATTATGCACGATTATGCAATCCCATTCATGGACGGGGTGCGACGAGCGTTCGAACTCGCGGTGCCGAGCTCGCCGTTGACGGGTTCGGCGGCGGGCGCACCGACACCCTCGCCACCGCGCTGGACAGCACGAACGACACCCACAGCACTGTGATTACCCAGCGCGGCGGAAGTATCCATCCGGGAAGGATTCGAACGACGGACCGGCGTTCGAGGGATACCGTCGGCGCTATGGACAAGGTGACGGCATTCCACGAACTGCACCACCGCGCGGTCCCGCTGGTGCTGCCGAACGCCTGGGACTTCGCTTCGGCCGCCGTCCTGGCCGCCGAAGGGTTCCCGGCGATCGGCACGACCAGTCTCGGCGTCGCGGC
The DNA here is from genome assembly GCF_001612615.1 of Nocardia amikacinitolerans NBRC 108937. Classification (GTDB taxonomy): domain Bacteria; phylum Actinomycetota; class Actinomycetes; order Mycobacteriales; family Mycobacteriaceae; genus Nocardia; species Nocardia amikacinitolerans. Next base: position 45,295 of record NZ_BDAU01000083.1, read on the forward strand.
CGCCGCTGGCGTACCCGACGGAACGGGCGTCACCCGCGCGGAGACCCTGGCGCTGGCGCGGCGGCTCGCGCGGCTCGCCGTCCCGGTGACCGTCGACATCGAGGGCGGCTTCAGCGACGAACCGGACGAGGTCGCGGAGTTCGTCGCCGAGCTGGACGAGCTCGGCATCGCGGGCATCAACATCGAGGACGGACGGGCGGACACCGAGCTGGCCGCCCCCGAGCATCAGGCCGCGCTGATCGCCGCGATCAAGGAGCGCACACCCACGGTGTTCATCAACGCGCGGGTCGACACACACTGGCTCGGCATCGACTCCGAAACCACCCTGGAGCGCGCGGACCGCTACGCGCGGGCGGGCGCCGACGGGCTCTTCGTCCCCGGGCTCACCGAGCCGGACGCGATCCGTCTGGTGGTCGAGTCCGTGTCGCTGCCGGTCAACGTCCTCTATGCCGTCGGCGGGCCAACGGTTGCCGAGCTCGCGGAGCTGGGCGTGCGGCGGATCAGCACCGGCTCGCTGCTGTACCGGGCGGCGCTGGCGGCGGCAGTCGACGTCGCGGACGCGGTGCGCGCGGGACGACCGGTCGCCGCGGGCATCCCCAGCTATCGCGATATTCAGGCGAACTCGTTGCCATGAGGTCTCGATCCGCCGAAGCGCCATGAGCAGACCTGCGCGCGGAGGCGATTCGATCGACTCGCGTGCCGCGCGAGCTGATGCCCGGACGAGCCCGAGGTGTTCGTACGACCAGTGTCCGTCGCCGCGCCGGCTCCGATCGTCACCCCTCGTCGGCGCCGCCGCCCCCGCCGAAATCGGCGGTCCCGCAGCGAAATTCGCCGACGCGGACACACCGATGGCCGCGAAATCTCCTTTGTTCCAGGCGATTCGAACGCATCCGGCCCGTCGAACAGGCCGAATCACGGACACTACGCCCACCTATTACACGTCGGTCACGATGATCGGAAACAACGGCCATCGTGATTTTCTGATGCGAGCTCGAGCCGAATTGTGACCCAGCTCCCTTCCGGAAAACTCGATGCCGAAGAGACGGTGCGTCCGGCGTCACATAGGCATTCACCTGGCCTTTTGCAGCAGGCGAGCCCGCGAGGATCGCGGCCCGATACGACCCCAAACCTCGCAAATCGTTACGCTGAACGAGACCGTTACCACATTCATTCAGTGATCCGAACCACTTTTTCGTTTAGGAATCACATCGTCTCGATTACCCATTTCACGGGCCTCAACTGGGTGAATGCGGAGATGTACGACCGAGCGTTCTGACAACTCGGACGTTATTGCCACGTGATCTGCCGAGATTGATTCGTTATCGTCGGTGACGGCCCGATCGAACGCGACGGGCTCGAGCTCGAACCGCCGAACACCGGCAACCCTGTCCCGCGGTTCGAGAACCCCCGACATCCACTGGGGACAGGGACTCGACCGATCGTTGGTCGAGCCGGCGGGCGCAGCAAGGAATACCACATGTCTCAGACCCGTAAGTTCAGCACCCGTGCCGCCGCTACCGTTGCCACCCTCGGCGCCCTCGTTGCCGTCCCGTTCGGTCTGGCCACGGCCACCGCTTCCGCCAACAACTGGGACGCTGTCGCCCAGTGCGAGAGCGGCGGCAACTGGTCCACCGACACCGGTAACGGCTTCTCCGGTGGCCTGCAGTTCACGGACAGCACCTGGGCCGCCAACGGTGGCTCCGGCGACCCGTCGAACGCGAGCCGCGAGGAGCAGATCCGCGTCGCCGAGAACGTGCTCGCCACGCAGGGCCCCGGCGCCTGGCCGGTCTGCGGCGCCTACCTCTGAGCGTAGCGTCGCTCGCTGAGTGACCTTCCGACGACCCTGTCACCCCCGGGTGACAGGGTCGTCGCGCTATTTGCGTACGACGCGCTCGCCCTCGCCCGGCTTCCAGATCGTGATGGCGAGCTGATCGTCGGCGACCTCCACGCACGAGGCGCCCGTGAGGTCGGCGACGTAGAAGTGGTCGAACTCCTGGCCACGGATATCGAAGCCGCTTTCCTCGAACAGATCCTGCGCGAACCGCGCGTGCAGCTCGCGGTCCGGCAGGTCGGTGACGGTGCCGAACAGTTTCGCGTCGCCGTCGCCGACCATCGTGTCGACGGTCGCGGTGTGCAGGCAGAACCGTGGGTCACGGCCGAGGTCCTTGAACTTCGTCGTCCCCGGCATGCCGACGATGACCAGCATGCCCTCGAAGATCCTCGGCTCCACCGGACTGATCCGCGGCGAACCGTCGGCGCGGAGCGTGGCCAGCATGCACAGGTTGCCGGTCGCCTTGTGGCGACGGCGGAAGACGGTCGAGATCTTCGGCGCTTCTTCGGTGAACTCCGTCCAGAAAGTCATGGCGCAGACGCTACGCCCGAAACCTGACAGCCCACGTCAAGGTTTCCCGATAATCTTGGGGACATGCGAGCGAGTCGACTGGTCCAGCTGCTGTTGCTGCTGCAGACCAGGGGGCGGATCTCCGCGCCCGAGCTGGCGGCCGAGCTGGAGGTGTCCGTCCGCACGGTGTACCGCGACGTCGAGGCGCTCTCCGCGGCGGGCGTCCCGGTCTACAGCGAGCCGGGCCGCGGCGGCGGTGTCCGGCTCGTCGACGGCTACCGGACCCGGCTGACCGGCCTCACCTCCGAGGAAGCCGACGCGGTGCTGCTGTCCGGTCTGCCCGACGCCGCGGCCGATCTCGGACTCGGCACCGTGTTGGCCACCGCTCAGCTCAAGGTGCTCGCGGCGCTGCCGCCGGAACTGCGCGGCCGGGCGACCCGGATCGCCGACCGGGTGCACATCGACGCGCCCGGTTGGTTCCACCGGCCCGAGGAGACGCCGACCCTGGCGGTCATCGCCGACGCCCTCTGGCACGACCGCAGACTGGACGTCCGCTACGGGCGCAAGGACCGCGAAGTGCGGCGGCTGCTCGACCCGCTCGGGCTGGTCTCCAAGGCGGGCACCTGGTATCTCGTGGCGCGGCACGAGGCCGACATTCGCTCCTATCGGGTGAGCCGGATTCTCGACGCCGCGCCGACCGGTGATTTCTTCGACCGACCGGACGATTTCGAGCTCGCCGCGCACTGGGCGGCGGCGCAGCACGAGTTCGCGCGGTCGATGCTTCGGGTGCGGGCGCGCTGCCGGATCGACGCGAAGCACGTGCGTCTGCTGCGGCTCGGCTTCGAACCGGCGGCGGTCGCCGAGGCGCTGGCCTCGATGGGCGAACCGGACGCGGCGGGCTGGGTGGTGGTCACCTTGGCGGCGGAGTCGTATCCGGTTCTGGCGCACGGGATTCTGCCGCTCGGCGAGTACGCCGAGATCCTCGATCCGCCCGAGCTGCGGGCGCAACTGGCACGGACCGCGGCGGCGATGGCGCGGAGATATGGGGCCGCCCCACTCAGCCCAGAGCCGACCGACCCGGCGCCACCCGAGGCAGCGCGGTTCGACGCGAGACCAGGTGAGCCGACGCCGTTCGACGCCAGCCCGACCTGACGCCAGCGTGCCCGCAACTCTCGAAGAGAGAGCTGCGGACACTTCTCGCATGCACGGCCACGGAGACAGCACAGCGCGGTCCGCCGCAGGGACATCGACACGGTGCCGGATCGAGGCAGCGCCGACAGACCCGGCACCAGCCGACCAAGCGCCGCCCCGACCAAGCGCCGCACCGACCCAGCACCATCCGCCGCGGCACCACGTGCCGCAGCGGCATCCGACGGAGCGACAACCGACGCGGCGCCAAGTCACCCAGCGGCACCAAGCGCCGACCGACGCGGCGTCGTCCGACTCGAGCCGAGCTGACACGAGCGTGCCCGCAGGCTTCGGACGCCTGCGGGCACGCGGGTTCGGGTCAGCGCAGGGTGCGGAAGAAGGCGCGGACGTCCTCGGTCAGCAGGTCCGGGGCTTCCATGGCGGCGAAGTGGCCGCCGCGGTCGAATTCGGTCCAGCGGACGAGGTTGTGCTCCTCCTCGGCGATCTTGCGGATGGACAGGTCGCCAGGGAAGATCGCCGCGGCCGTGGGGACGCCGGAGTTCTTCGCCCCGCCGCCCCACGCCTCACCCTCGCCGTAGAGCCGGATCGAGGAGGCGAAGGTGCCGGTGAACCAGTAGAGGCTGACGTTGGTGAGCAAGGCGTCGCGGTCGACCGCGTCCTCGGGCAGCTCGATGGCCGGGTTGGTCCAGCGCTGGAACATGTCCACGATCCAGGACAGCATGCCCGCGGGCGAATCGTGCATGCCGATGGCCAAGGTCTGCGGGCGGCCCGCCTGGACCATGGCATAGCCGAAGCGGGTGAAGCTCTCCTCGCCGGTCAGCTTCTCGAGCTTCGCCTGGTCCTCGGGGCTGTACCCGGAGGACCCGCCACCCCACGAGCTGCCGCCCGCCGTACCCGGGGGTTCGGCCTTCCAGGACTCACCGCCCTCGGCTGCTTCGCCGCCCCACGACGAGTCGCCACCGTCCGCACTCCAGGACTCACCATCTTCACCGCCCCACGAATCCGCACCCCACGAGGGGATCGTGATCGGCCCGTTGACGTGGATGCCGACGACGTGGTCGGTCGCGATGCGTCCCAGTTCGGTCGAGACGAAGTACCCGGCGTCACCGCCCTGCGCGCCGTAGCGGTCGTAGCCGAGGCGCGCCATCAGCTTCGCGACCACCTGTGCGTAGTGCTCGGTGGATCCTTCGCCCACCTTCGGCCCGACGCTGGAGAAGGCGAAACCGGGCAGCGACGGGACGACCAAGTGGAATGCGTCGGCCGGGTCGCCGCCGTGCGCACGCGGATCGCTGAGCGGACCGAGCACATCGAGGAATTCGACGAATGTGGCGGGCCAGCCGTGGCTGAGCACCAGCGGCAGGGCGTCCGGCTCGGGTGAGCGGACGTGCAGGAAGTGCACTTGCTCCCCGTCGATCTCGGTGACGAACTGCGGCAGCTCGTTGAGCTTCGCTTCCGCGGCGCGCCAGTCGTAGCCGGTGCGCCAGTACTCGGCCAGCGGCTTCAGGTAGGAGACCGGCATGCCCTTGTCCCAGCCGACGCCGGGCAGCTCGTCGGGCCAGAGGGTGTCGGCGAGGCGAGCGTGCAGCCGGTCGATCCGCGCCTGCGGGATCTCGATGCGGAAAGGGCGAATGTCCTGTTCGGTCGTCATGCGAACGACGGTAGGAGCCGCTTAGGACAGTTCCGTTCCTAAGGATCTGGCATTCTCGAGATCATGTTGGAGACCTCGGCGCGCCTGCTGAAACTGCTCGCGTTGCTCCAGACGCATCGCGACTGGACCGGCGCGGAACTCGCCGAGCGGCTCGCCGTCACCGGCCGGACGATCCGCCGTGACGTGGACCGGCTGCGCGAACTCGGCTATCCGGTGCACGCCACCCGGGGCACGGCGGGCTACCGCCTGGGCGCGGGCGCCGCGCTGCCGCCGCTGCTACTCGACGACGAGGAGGCCATCGCCGTCGCGGTCGGGTTGCGCGGCGCGTCCGACGGCACGGTCGCGGGCATCGAGGAGGCCGCGCTGCGGGCGCTGACCAAGCTGGAGCAGGTGCTGCCGCCGCGGCTGCGCCACCGCGTGCGCACCTTGCGCGCGGCCACGGTCCGAGTCGGCGCGCCCGCGGCGACGGTGGAGCCGGACACCCTGATGGCGATCGCCGACGCCTGTCAGCGCCGGGAGCGCCTGCGCTTCGACTACCGGGCGCACGACGGGGCGACGGCGACGCGGGACGTGGAGCCGCACGGTCTCGTGCACTTCAGTCGCCACTGGTATCTGGTCGCCTGGGATGTGGCGCGCGCCGACTGGCGCACCTTCCGGGTGGATCGGCTGACCCCGCGGGTCCCCACCGGCCCGCGCTTCACACCGCGTGAGATACCGGAAGGCGATGCGGCGGCCTATCTTTCGATGCGATTGTCGTCGCGCGCCTGGCCCTTCCGCGCGACCGTGCTGCTGCACGCTTCGGCCGAGGTCGCCGGTCCCCAGGTCTGGCCCGGCATGGGTGTCGTCGAAGCCGTGGACGAGCAGAGCTGCCGCATGCACATCGGCGCGGACACCCCGGAAGCGCTGACCTGGATGATCACCTCCGTCGACCTCGACTTCACGTTGCTCGATGGCCCGCCCGAGTTGGTCGCCGCCCTGCGCGCCCAGGCGGCGCGATGCACGGCAGCGCTGCGTGACCTTCCGGTCTGATCCACCCGCCGCGGGTCGACCGGTCCGGAACCGCCTTCGCTTTCGTACCGTCACCAGTTGCTCAGGACCACAACCGATTTCGATCCCGCGCAAACGCTGCGGCCTACCGCGGGCGCTGTTCCGGACTCGGCGGCAGCGCTTCCAACGGCCGAGCGTCAGATGATCAGCCCACAGCTGAGTCCTATCCCACGCAACGTCGCGGCCTGTTCTCTTGACCCAAGGCACTCAGAAGAAGGTGTGTACCAAGTCGACCACGCGAGGGCGTTCGGCGTCCGCGTCGTCGACGACCGGGATCAGCCGCCATTTGTCGAAGGCCGTGCACGGGTGCGAGAGCCCGAGCCGCACCACCGAGCCGACGGGCAGGTCGGTGGCCGTGGCGCCGGGCAGGCGGACGAAGGCGTGCTGATCGTTGAGCGCGCCGACCGACGCGCCCGGAGGCACCGGCGATCCCGAAACGAGTTGCGGGACAGGCAGTCCCAGATCGTAAGGCAGGTCGCGCTTGCCGCCGTCGAGCAGCGCGAGCTCCGGCTCCGGCCGGGAGAGGGTGCGGGCCCAGCCGTGCATCGCCGCGCGCAGCGGCCGGTCCGTGCGGTCGGCCGCGAGCGGGGAGATGCCCGCGTAGAAGCCGTCGTCGTGGATCAGGTAGGCGCCCGAACGCAACACCACCGTGGTCGGAACGCCTTGCGCGCCATGTTCGTCCGCGAGTCCGGCCAGATGCTCGACGACCAGGTCCTGGTAGGCGCTGCCGCCCGCGGTGACAATCGCGCGGCCCGGATACCGCCCGCCGTCGGCGAATACGCGGTGCAGCCGGGCGAGCTCGTCCAGGTAGCGGTCGACCGCGGCGAGGGCGTCCGCGCCACGGTCGTGGGCCAGCGCGGCCTCGTAGCCGCCGACACCGGCCAGCGTCAGGCGGCGCGAACGCTGGACCGCGTCGGCGATCGCGTGCGCGTCCTCGACTCGGCGGACTCCCGTGCGTCCGTGTGGGCCACCGAGCTCGACGACGACCGCGATGCGGACACCGGGCGCGTCCGCCAGGGCCTCGTCCATCAGCGCGACGGCGGCGACGTCGTCCACCCAGCAATAGAACTCGAAGTCGGCGTCGCGGGCCAATTCCGTTGCCACCCAGCGCAACCCGACCGGATCTAGCAGGGCATTGGCCAGCACGATCCGCGACACGCCGAACGCGCGGGCCAGCTGCACCTGCCAGACGGTGGCCAGCGTGATGCCCCAGCAACCGGCGGCCAGCTGCTCGGACCACAGCTGCGGCGCCATGGTCGTCTTGCCGTGCGGAGCCAGGCGCACGCCCGCCGTGCGAGCACAGTCACCCATGATCGCCAGGTTGGCCGTCATCGCGGCACGGTCCAGGGTCAGCATCGGCGTCTCGAACTCGTCCAGGGACGGCTCGGTCGCCAGGAACTCGTGGACGGTGCGCCCCCACGCCTGAGGCGGCAGCCCCTTGTGCTCGGGACCCAGCACCCGATCGTGGAGTGCGGCAACGGCTTTCGCATCGATCGCCACGGTGCTCCTTTCCGCGGACCCGCACCTCGAGCGTACCGCCGTAGTTGGTAAGCGGTCCCGGGACCGGCACCGCACCCCAGCCGTGACGCAGTAGGCAGGCCGAACCATATGACGATGACCGCCGTTCTCGGCTCGCCAATGCGCCATGAAGTCGACCTCGGGACTGGGCTCGATCTCGCGAGCAGCGAGCTTCGTCAGCGTTTCGCGCGTGAACCGGATGTGGTGGTGAGCCTTCCACACCGCGTGCACGGCACGCTCGCCGCCGTCACGCAGGACAGCGCCGATATCAGTGCCACCGGACAGGTAGCCGAGGTCGGTGGTCTTGAAGTACGAGATTGTTAACGACAAGTTTTCTTGACGATTCGACAAGTTCTCTTGACGCTCATGTGTGCGCTTCCTGGCCGCCGATAAGCCGGCGTTACCGGCGGTCAGGGGGTCAGGGGGTCAGGGAACATCCGCGAGAAAAGTCACGCGAGCAGACCGGTTTCTCGTTCTGCCTGGGTTCAGGTGTCCAGCATCCCTACAGGACTATCCATAGGGCTTACGCATAACTGCTGCGTGGGTGGTCTAGGCTGCGATCTGCTCGACGGATCTGTCCCACCGCCTGCCGACACCGAAAGGCACACATAGTGGTTCGTGGAAGACTTTTCGCTTCGATACTGGCGTTGACCGCCGCTGTACTGGTCAATGTGGCCGGACCGGCCAGCGCAACGACCAGCATATGGATCGGGAGAGCGTTCACAGACGCACACGGCGACTACAGCTGGTGGGTCGTCGCCGAGATCACCTACGTCTGCGAACCCGGCCAGGCCAACGCCCTGTGGGTCAAGGTCGAGTCCGAACGGTTCACAAGCCCGGAAGGCCAACCCGTCCGCATGAAAGACGAGGCGCTGGGTCAGGTGACCTGTGACGGCGAATCTCGGCAGACGAAGGTCAGGGTGCCATTGGGCTACGACTACGGCGAGGGCCCGAATCTCGCGGATGCTCACGACGGCGACGGCAATGAACTCATGACGTATTACTACGATGACCGTGCGGTCGAGATCACCGCCGCGTTCGCCTACCTGCCACCTGACGCCGAGGACATGAGCCAGGTCGAGATCCATATGGACACCACCGAGAACCGGACCCTGACTCTGACTCAGGAATAGTCCTCGGCCCGCCCCGGTCCGCGCCGGACCGCTACGCAGCGTGCGAGCCTGGAACGTGAGAACCGGCCAGATACTCTGGCCGGTTCTCGTTGCGTTCGAGAGCCTCAGGCGTTGAGCTCCCAGAACCAGGGTGCGTCTTCGTGCCAGAGTGCGTCGAGTGGTCGCCCGCTGCCCACCAGGATGTCCTCGCTGTTATCCAGGGCAAAGAGATTGCCCGGGTAAAGTCTGCCGAACGCGCAGAATGCGGAGCGTGATCGCGCATTCCGCCGACTGTGCTGACCGATTCGGACAGCACGACCAGCGGCGTGGCAGGGCGTTCGGCGTGATCGATGTGCTGCTTCGTCGGTGGTGCGAGGTCGCAATGGCTCAGTCTGCCTGGAGGACGAAAAACAGGAAACCCAAGAAACTTTCGCCGATGACTTCACGGAACACCTCCGGAAACACATCGCGGGCCGCAGCCACAGGCGGCGGCTCACTGATAACACTGATGCGAAAACCCGACGCGGTGAAAGCATCGGTCATCGCGTGCAGCGGCCGGTCCCAGAAATGCAACCGGGCGGACTGCCCGCCCAAGGTCCACTCCTCGGTCCGCTCGCGGGTCTGGAAATAGTCGGTTTTCTTCCCAGCCGAGCGTTCGGTGACCCAGATGGCGAAAGGATGCTCGACCGAGACGATGAGCCGACCGCCGGGCTTCAGGACGCGCCGCAACTCTGTCAGTGTCGGTCCCCAGTCCTGCAGGTAGTGCAGCACCAGGGATGCAACGACGTCGTCGAACGCGTCGTCGGGAAACGGGAGTGGGTTCGCGAGGTCGGCGATTCGCAGGTCCGCGTCGGTGCCCAGTCGGCGTCGAGCCACCTCCAGCATTCCGGCACTCGCGTCGATGCCGGTCACCATGGCACCCCGATCGCGCAGTTCAGCGAATAAAGCACCTGATCCGCACCCGGCGTCGAGGATCCGCCGACCGCTCACGTCCCCGGCGAGCTCCAGCACCGCGGGCCGCTCGTAGTAAGCGTTCAGCAGGCTGGTCTCGTTCTCTGCGGTATACCCCTCGGCAATGCTGTCGTAGTTGTACGCCTGGGCGGGATCGGCAGGAAGCGCGGTGCCTTCCGGAACGGGAGTCATGCGGCCCATCCTGGCACGCCCGCACGTGCAGGCGCTGTAAGGCCTTGTCAGGCAACCATTCTGACTACTCGACAATCGTCCACTATCGGCTATTACAGGATGTCGATCCAAGGCGTCCGGAGCGCTGAGATGAGGTCAGAACAGGGTGTCGCGCACCCGCAGCGGTCGGTAGCCGGTAGGGCCGAGCTGGGCGAGTTCGGCGTCGATGTCGACCTCGATCGCGCCGAAGAATGATGTTGGCGCTGTGGGCCGGGGAGATGTGGGCCAGGACCTCGTCATCGATGCGCTGTCCGGACCGGCGCAGCTAAACGGCCAGCCAGGCCGTTTCCCCAGCTCGCGCCACTGACATTCTCATGCGCCCTCGCAACCCCGCTGGTTCGGTCGGCCCGGGAGCACCCACATGGCGATTCCGGACTATTGCGTCGGACGAAAATCGGTAGGCTGCCGATGACGAGAACGGCTGTCGTGAGAGCCCGCGATCGACGACCGCCCGCGCATAGTTGTTCGCCTCCGCGCGCGTCAGTTCGCGCGGGAACGGTCCTCGATCGCGATGGTCCCGCTGCCGGTGTCGCGCGCGATCTACCGCGCGCGAGCGCACCTTTCACCCCGCCGTCGCGCGCGATCGGCGACCGGCGCCCGCGCGAGTGATCGACTTTCCCGCGCGCTCGACCGATCGCGATCGGTGGCACGGAATCCGCACCATCCGGACCTGCGCCGCACCTTCGGCGGGCGCACGAGGAGGCGCCGGTCGAGGTCGCGCTCTGCCACGCCGCGAAACAGGCTTGTGCCGTAGTCCTTTCGCAGGCCGTCGCCGCTACCCCGAATTGCGCAGTGCGGTGGCCAGGCCGTTCATCGTCAACAGGATGCCGCGTTTCACCAACTCCGAGTCATCGCCCGCGCGCAGCCTGCGCAACAGCTCCACCTGCATCTGGTTGAGCGGCTCCAGGTACGGAAAGCGGTTGTGAATGGACTCCGCCAGCGACGGGTTGTCCGCGAGCAGCTGCTCGTGGCCGGTGATGGCGGCGTGCATGCGCAGGGTCCTGGCGTGCTCCTCGCGGATCATGCCGAAGATCTGCTCGCGCAACGCCACGTCGTCGACCAATTCCGCGTAACGCGCGGCGATGTCGAGATCGCTCTTGGCCATCACCTGCGCCAGATTGGACAGCACCGTGCGGAAGAACGGCCAGCGCCGGTACAGATCCGACAGCGTCGCGAGCCGTTCCGGATCGCCGCCGACCCACTCCTCCAGCGCGGCCCCGGTGCCGTACCAGCCGGGCAGCATCACTCGGGCCTGGCTCCAGGACATCACCCAGGGGATGGCGCGCAGATCGGCCACCGAGCTGGTGGGTTTGCGGGAGGCGGGCCTGCTGCCGATGTTCAGATCGCCGACTTCCGCAACCGGCGTCGATTGGCGGAAGTACTCGACGAATCCGGGCGTCTCGTGCACCAGCCGCGAGTAGGCGGCGCGCGCCCTCGCCGCGAGATCGTCCATGAGCTCGTAGGACGGCTCGGCGTCGGCGCCGAGTCCTTCCATGTCCAACAGCGTCGACTCCAGGGTGCCCGCGATGAGCGATTCCAGATTGCGATGCGCCGCACCGGGTTCGGCGTACTTGGCGGCGATCACCTCGCCCTGCTCGGTGAGCCGCAGCGAACCGTGCACCGCGCCAGCGGGCTGGGCGAGGATGGCGTCGTAGCTGCGGCCACCGCCGCGGCCGACGGTGCCGCCGCGACCGTGGAAGAGCCGCAACCGAATTCCCGCCTTGCGGGCGACGTCCACCAGGTCCAGCTCCGCGCGGTACAGCGCCCAGTTCGCGGCAAGGTACCCGCCGTCCTTGTTGGAATCGGAGTAGCCGAGCATGACCTCCTGCCGCATTCCCTTGGCGGCCACCAGTTCTCGGTACACCGGCACCTCGAGCGCCGCGGCGAGCGTGTCCGCGCCCGCCCGCAGATCCTCGATGGTCTCGAACAGCGGGACGATGTTCGCCGAGCAGTGCGGCGGGCCGTCCGGCTCGCCGGGATCGAGCAGGCCGCCCTCCTTCAGCAGCAGCGCCGCCTCCAGCATGTCGCTGACCGAGGTGCACATGCTGATGATGTAGTTCGGCACGGCCTCCGCGCCGAAGGTGTCGACGACGTCCTTGGCTGCCCGCATGATGGCGACCTCACCGGTGGCCAGATCGCTCAACCTGGCGTACGGACCGAGCAGCGGCCTGCGGGTGCGCAGCTCGGCGGCGAGCAGGTCGACCCGCTCGCGCTCCGGCAAGCTCCGGTAGTCGGCGTGCACGCCCGCCCAGGCGAGCAGTTCGGCGACGACCTGCTCGTGCACCTCCGAGTTCTGCCGCATGTCCAGGCCCTGGAGATGGAAGCCGAAGGTCTCGACGGCGTGGCGCAGCGCGGCGAGCCGGTCGTCGGCGAGCAGGCCGTCGCCGGTGGCCCGCATCGAGGCGTCGATGGCGTCCAAGTCGTCGAGCAGGGCGCGCGGTGTGGGATACGGCGCGGCGTCGGTGTCGGTGATCCCGTCGGCGGGCGGCGCACCGAGCGCGGCGGTCGCGGTGGCCGTCAGGCGGGCCCGAATGGCATGCAGCGCACGGCGATACGGTTCGTCGGCGTGCGCGGTCGGATCCGGATAGCCCGCCTCCGCGAGCGCGGCCACCTCCGGGGTCACCCGCACCAGACGCGCGGACTGCGCCAGCGTCTTCTCCAGCTCGACCAGGTCGCGCAGGTAGCGGCCGAACGCCACCGCCGAGGCCTGGGTGGCCGCGTGCCGCACGACATCCGCGGTGACGTAGGGGTTGCCGTCCCGGTCACCGCCGATCCAGGAGCCGGGCCGCAGGATCGGGCGGGTCAGCAGGTCGGCGCCGGGCCAGCGGGAGCGCAGCGCGGCGCGCACCTCGGCGTTGATCGCGGGGATGACGTCGAGCAGGGTCAGCTCGTAGTAGCGCAGACCGACGGCGATCTCGTCCTGAATCCGCAAGCGCGCCAACCGGATCAGGGCCGTGCGCCACAGCGAGAGCACCTGGCGGCGGATGCGCAGCTCCAGGTCGGCGCGCTCCGGTTCGGTCTCGGCGTAGCGCTGGCGGCGGCGCATCAGCTCGGTGATCTTGGTCTGCCCGTCGAACACGGTGCGGCGGCGGGTCTCGGTGGGGTGCGCGGTGATCACCGGCGAGACCAGCGCGTCGGTGAGCAGGTCGGCGACCTCCGCGCCGTTCAGCGCGGCGGCGTCGAGCTTGCGGTAGGTGGCGGCCAACGAGGAGTCCTGCGGCGGTTCCCCCGCGGCGGTGTGCACCGCGCGGCGGCGGTCGCGCTGAATGTCCTCGGCCAGGTTGGCCAGCAGCACGAAATAGGTGAAGGCGCGGATCAGCGGCAGCGCCACCGCGATGTCGACGCCGCGCAGCATCTCCGCGACGGCGCTGCGCCCGACCTCCTCGCGCCGCACCCGGAACGCCTCGATGCGGACCCGCTCGATCAGGTCGAAGACCTCGGGGCCCTCGTGATCACGGATGGTGTCGCCGAGCACGCCACCCAGAAACCGGATGTCGTCGCGCAGCGGCCGGGTCGCGTCCTGTTCGGTCTCGATCCGCGGTTCGGTCATGAGATCGACCCTACTGCCGGTTCCCACCGAACGACGCGACGGACGTGTCAGGATCACACTCCCCCGCGCCGGTGTCGAGACGCCCCGGAATCGCGCCGGTAACGTGGACGGCACAACGGCTCCGAACCCGAGGATTCCGATGGCCGAACGATCCGACAGCGGTCCCGCCGAGCTCAGCCGAACCGGCCGGTTCGCCCACTTCGGTTCCACCAGGTTGACCGCGATCAGCAAGTGGCAGGGCCGGCTGCACAGTCGGCTGTACGCCCGGTTCGGCGGCACCCGGTTCGGCAAGTGGCTCGGTCGGCCCGTGTTCCAGCTGACCGTGCCGGGCCGCAAGACCGGCCTGCCGCGTTCGGTCGTGCTGATGTATATCCCGGACGGCGACGACCTGCTGGTCAGCGGCTCGTTCGGCGGCCACCCGAAGCCGCCCAACTGGTGGGGCAATCTGGTCGCCGCGGGCGGCGGACAGGCGCAGGTCGGTCACGAGACGTGGCCGGTGACCGCGCGGGTGGTGACCGACGACGACGAATACGCGGCGCGCTGGCGGGTCCTTGTCGCCCACTACCCCGACCTCGCGACGTATCAAGCGCTCAGCTCGCGACGTCTGCCGATCGCGGTGCTCAGCCGCGCCGCGGAGTGATCGGCAACTCCACGCATCGGTCGCCGGGTCCGTGGACCGGCTATAGAGTGCGGATCACTCGCGCCGGGTTGCCCGCGGCGAAGACGGCATCGGGGAGGTCGCGGGTGACGACGCTGCCCGCGCCGACCACCGTGTTCGCGCCGACCGTCACTCCGGGGCAGACGATGACGCCGCCGCCGAACCACACGTTGTCGCCGATGGCGATCGGGGCCGCCGACTCCCAGCGCTGCCGTCGCGCCTCGTGGTCGGTCATCGGATGCAGGGCGGTGAGCAGCTGACAGCGGGGGCCGATGGAGACGTCGTCGCCGATGGTGATGGCCGCGCAGTCGAGCAGGATGGCGTCGTAGTTGAGGAAGCTGTTAGCGCCGATCTCGATGAGATAGCCGTAGTCGCACTGGAACCGGGGCATGATCCAGGACCCCTCCCCCAGCTTGCCCAGCAACTCGCGCAGCACCTGCTCGCGCCGCGCGGTCTCGTCGGGGGCGGTCCTGTTGAACTCGTCGCACAGCGACTGCGCACGCTGCCGCTCCGCGACCAGCTCGGGATCGCTGTCCTTGTACAACTCCCCGCGCAGCATCCGCTGCTTGTGCTCGCCCATTCGCCCCACGCTAGCCGAGCGGCGCGGCCGGGTCAGCCAACCTCCCGCGCCGTCCGGTGCGGCGCCGAAAGACGGTGCAGCAGCACCTGTTCCAGCAGACCGACGAGCACCTGCTTGACCGACTCGCGCCGTCGCGCGTCACATTCCAGGACGGGGATCCACGCGTCGAGTCCCAGCGCCTCGCGCACCTCGTCGAGCTCGAAGCACGCGCCGCGCTCGAAGCGGTTCACCACCACGACGAACGGGGTGTCGTGCTCCTCGAAGTAGTCCAGCACCGGGAAACAGTCCTCGATCCGGTCGGTGTCCACGACGAGGACCGCGCCGAGCGCGCCGTCCACCAGGTCGTCCCAGAGGAAGACGAAACGGTCCTGGCCCGGCGTGCCGAACAGGTAGAGGATGAGCGAACTGTCCAGCGTGATGCGCCCGAAGTCGAGCGCGACGGTGGTCTGCGTCTTGTCCGCGCGGTGGCCGGGATCGTCGACGCCGACCGCCATCTCGGTCATGGCGGCTTCGGTGACCAACGGCTCGATCTCGGAGATGGCGCCGATGAAGGTGGTCTTGCCGACGCCGAAACCGCCGCTGACGACGATCTTCACCGACGAAGGCAGCGCCGGTTCCACGAGCGGAACCGCCGCGTCAGAGTGCCCGTACAAGATCCCTGATCCTCTCGATGGCTGCGGTGGAGAGTTCCTGGGCGTCGCGGACCGTCACGTGGCCCGCGGCCACGAGATCGCTGACGATCACCTTCGCGACGCCAACCGGCACCCGCAGCGCGGTGCCGACCTCGGCGATGGAATGCGGCCGCTGACACAGCCGCACCACGGTGCGCTGCTCGAAGCGCAGCGGGGCCGAGAGCGCGGCGGGCGGCGCCTGCACCAGGGTTTCGATGCGCAAACCGTCCAGCAACGGGGTGGTGCGCCCCGCGGTGAGGACGAACGGACGCACGAAGGCGTCGGCGGCCGAATCCCTCATCTGCGCAACGTCTCTCTGAGTTCCGAGATCAGAGCCGGATCGAGCAGGGTGCCCGCGCGTTCGGCGAGCACCGCCATCTCGTAGCCCACCAGCCCGACGTCGCAGCCGCCCTCGGCGATCACTCCGAGGCAGCTGCCGTCGCCGAGCGCGGAGACCAGCAGGAAGCCGCGCTTCATCTCGATCATGATCAGCTTCAGGCCGTCGAACTCGTAACTGCGCGAGGCGCTTCTCGCCAGACTCGCCAGACCCGACACCATGGCGGCGAGCCGGTCTCCGCCTGCGCGGTCCAAGCCGTCCGACATCGCGATGAGCAGGCCGTCGGAGGAGACGGCGACGGTGTCGCGGACGCCATCGGTGTCGCGAACGAAGTTGGCGAGCAGCCAGTTGAAGGTGTGCGGGTCGGCGGTCTGCGGCAGGTGTGTGGTCACGGGCTCCCCTTCAGGATCGTCGTTGCTACTGCGGTGGTCTCGGCCGGATCGGCGGTGCGCGTGCGTGTTTCGACGCGCGGAGCGGGATCGCTGCCGCGCTGGTGGCCGGTGCGGAAGGCCGCGAGCATGCCGCGCACCTCGTCCGGTGAACGTTCGACGGCGGGGGCGGCGGGTGGGCGCTGGACGGATCGGCGCTGAGCGGCGCTCTCCGCCGCGGGGCGAGTTCGCTTGGTGCGCTTGACCAGTCCGTTGCGCGTGCGTTGCACCGTTGGTTGCTCGTCGCCCGAAGGAGCGCGGAACCAAGGGGATTCGCCCTGGTCGGCAGGTAGTCGAGTGTCACTAACGCCCACGGCTCGGTGCCGGGGACCGATAGTGGCGGAAAGCGCGTGCGCAGAGGGAGATTCGCGCCGAACCACTCCGGTACCGACGCCGGGCCGTCCCTCGGCCATCGAGGAGCCGACGGCCCGCGTCGACCGCTCGGCCATACCATGTCGGGCGCCGTTCACCTCGGAGGAATCCGGTGTCGCGCGACCGTCTCCGACGCCGTTTGCCTCGATGGACGCCGGGTGCGGCGCTGGCGCCAGCGGACCGGTGCGTTCTCCTGCCGCGCCGACCCGTGACAGCGGTTCTCCAGCCGCTTTCCCGCCGCCGCCCGAACCGGCCGGCCCGGACGACGAATTGTCTTGTCCCCCGAGAAGTTCCGTCGGCAGCAACAGCCGCGCCACGATGCCGCACACGGGCGCGACCGTCAGTTCGACGTCGATGCCCAGCCGCTTGGCGAGCCTGCCCACCACGTAGTGACCGAGGTAGCGGGTCGGGGCGACCATGAAATCGCGATCGCCGCGCAGACGAGCGTTGGCCTCGGCCAGCTGGTCCGGTGGCAGGCCGACGCCGTGGTCGACCACCGCGAGCAGGTACCCGCCGGGCAGCTTCCTGCCGTGGATCTCGACTTCCAGATCCGGTGGGGAGAAGGCGAGTCCGTTCTCGATCAATTCGGCGAGCATGTGCGCGAGCTCGCTGACCACCGCGCCCGCGACGGTCACCTCATCGATGCGGCGCAGCACGACCCTGCGGTAGTCGTCGACTTCGGACAGGCCAGCGCGTATCACGTCGGTGAGCGCGATCGGTTCGGCCCAGCGCCGCGGACTGCCCTCGCCGACCAGCACCAGCAGGCTCTCGGCGTTGCGGCGCATGCGGGTGGCGAGATGGTCCAGTTCGAACAGATTCGACAGCGCCTTCGGATCGAGTTCCTCGCGTTCGAACTCGCTGATCAGACCGAGCTGGCGCCGGACGAGATTCTGATTGCGGCGGGCCAGATTCGCCATGGACTCGGTGCTGTTGCGGCGCAGCAGCGCCTGTTCCGAGGACAGGTCGTAGGCGGTGGCCTGCACGCGATCCAAAGCGGTTGCGACAGCCGCGATCTCGACCGCGGCGCCGGGCGGCGTCCGCACCGGCCGCGGTCGATCCGGCTGCGTGTCGCCACCGGCGTGCCACGCGGCGATCACCTCGGGCAGCCGCCGCCCCGCGACGTCGTCGGCCTCGGCGGCCAGCACGGCGAGCGGCCGCACGATGGCGCGCACGCCTGCCACCACCAAGGCGATCTCGACCGCGATCGCGAGCAGCGCGGCGATCAGGAACCCCGCGAGGGTCAGCGCCGCGGTCCGGCGCAGCTCGGCCGCGCGCTGTCGCACCGCGTCGCCGACGGCCTGCTGCACGGCGCGCTGGTCATCGATGACGGCCGTCATCTGCGTCCACCACATGCTCGGATCCACCCGGCGCGGCAGCGGCCCGCCGCTGGAATCGATGGCCACGCGCTCGGATTCGGCCGCGTTGGTCGCGTCGGCTCCGCGCAGTACGGTGTCGAGCAGCTCCCGCTGCGCGGCGGTGGCGTCGCGCGCGAACGCGGCGAGCGCAGCCGTCTTGGCGGCCCGGATGTCGAGGAAGTGCACGTACTCGCCGGGCTCGAAGCCGTCGGCGGCGAACACCCCGTTGAGGAAGCCGCGCTCGCGCGCCGTCTGCTCCTTCGCCTCGCCGAGCGCGTACAGCGCGAGCAGACCGTGCCGCACCTCGGCGTCGCGAGCCTGGTCCAGACCAAGCCGAGGACGGTTCAGCGCGTCGATGGAATCGGTGTAGAACTGGAACGCGGCCGCCCGGCCGATCCGGCCCGCGTCGACTTGGGCGCGGACCGCGGGCAATCCGGCGAGCTGACCGACCGCGACCCGGATCTCATCGGAACCCGATGCGCCACGGGACAATTCGGCGTCGAGCGCGCGTAGCGCCCGGTCGGTCGCCGCGCGCTGGTCGGCGACGGCCTGGTGCAGCCGGATGTCGCCGCCGAGCAGTCCGTTGCTCAGACCGCGCTCCCGCTGCGCCTCGTGCAACAGGTCCTGGACGACCAGCGCCAGCGAGACCGCGTCCAC
Organism: Nocardia amikacinitolerans NBRC 108937; assembly: GCF_001612615.1. Classification (GTDB taxonomy): domain Bacteria; phylum Actinomycetota; class Actinomycetes; order Mycobacteriales; family Mycobacteriaceae; genus Nocardia; species Nocardia amikacinitolerans. Next base: position 63,900 of record NZ_BDAU01000083.1, read on the forward strand.
GGTGTTCCCGCTGCGCTGGAACGCCTGAACCTCCCTGGCGAGGGTGATGCCGAGCAGCGTGAGCACCAAAGTCAGCGAGACGAACAGGATTCTGGCCAATCGGCCCCGAATGGTGCGCGGCCGAACTATCCTTCCGACACCGGCGGGTTCCGACGCGGCGGCCGAAACCATTGCCGCGCCGCCTGTTTGCGGCCTCGAACGCACACGTACCACCCCGCTCCTCGCGAACTGCGACCGCGACGGTTCGGGGACGAACGCGCGGAATCAGGAGCAAGCTGTCACAGCACAGCGGGGGGTGTCAACGCGAAAATCCGACAAAACGGACACCGGTCACCATTCTAAACACGCTGGTAATCCAGTATTTTCGCGGTTTCGATCCGCTCACACCCCGCCGCCCGCGACGGTGACCGCGGCACAGGTGAAGTGCACCACATCAGCACCTTCGCAAAGCCATCCCGGTGGCGTCGAATACCGAGCCATCGGCTTCGAATACCCGCGACGGCACCTTCGAAACCGCGCGAGGAATCATCGGAAACCGCACCGACGCTGTCGAAAGCCGCTTCAGTGGCTCACAACACGTCGCCGAGTCCTCAGCCGATCGCGTCGGCGAGGATGCCGAGCACGGCGTCCGAGGTGTAGAACGGCTCGAGCCGCTCGCGAATCAGCTTGGCCAGCACACCGTTTCGCTTCGCGCCCTCGATCACCGCAGGACCGTAGCGCAGGATCTCGGTGGCGATGTCGTCGCCGGAAAGGCCCAGCTCCGGCAGCATGGCCGCGAGCGTGTAGTCGCCGTACTTGGCGTAGAACACCTCGACACACTCCTCGACGAGCAGGCCGAAGTACTCCTTCTCGCGGGTGGTCACGGCGATCTCGTAGCAGAGCAGCACGAGTTCGTTGAGATCCTTCTGGGTCAGGTACTCGCGCAGGCCGCTGACCGGCTCGTCGGCGTGCAGATCCCAGAACTCCATGGCGGCCGAGTGCACGGGTGCGTCGCGCAGCATCTCGCGGATCGCGTTGTTGGTGCGCTTGAGCGCGAACATCGCGCCCTTGCCCGCGAGATCGCCGACGAAGGTGCCGTCGGCGGCCTTCTTGGCGCGGTTGGCGGCCGACTGACCCAGCGACATGAGCGAGGAGACGCCGGGGATCTTCTCGGCGCGTTCCCGGTTGGCCTGCATGAAGTCGTTGATCAGCTTGTCGACGAACTTCGAGGCCACGGTGGCGACCAGCGGGCTCTCGGTGAGCCGGTCCAGGATGCGCTCCTGGGCCTGGTGCATGCCGAAGATCTTCTCCAGCAACGCCTCCACCGGCTCCCGCTCGACCACCTCGCCGAGGGTGTAGTCGTGGTTGGCCGCGATGTTGTCGTAGATCGAGTCCGCGAACACCCCGACCATGTCGGCAAGGACGGGACTGCCGCCGATCAGGTCGACGATTGTCGCGACCGTCTGCTTCGCCTGGTCGATCTCCACGACTTCGCGGAACAGGAGCGTGTCGGCGACGCCGAGCACCGCTTCGACATCGCGGGCGACCACCTCGGCGAAACGGTCGCCGGTCACCTCGGCGAGCAGCCACTCCACCTGGGCATCCAGCAGCCGTTCGGCGATCTCACGCGGCTCGCTCATCGAAATTCCACCCATTCGTTCTCGGTCCGGCACAGGTCGGACCAGCGCGGGTCAGCCCGCGTCGTTGCCGCGCAGCGATTTCCGTATCTGGTCCAGACGTTCCCGCGCGGCCTTCTCGCGCGCGGCGAATCGTTCGTCGGCGCTGCGGCCCGCCGGGGTCTGCCGGTCGAGCTCACCCATCCCCTGCGCAGTGCCGAAGCGCTGCTCGACCTTATCGCGAACCGACTCGAAAGTAGGCACCCCGGATGGCGAATATCCGCCGGTCTCGGGCGGTGCGGTGATACCGGTCGGTTGAACCGGTACCGCCGGTACCGGGAAACCGCCTCCGACCTGCCCGGATGCCGACGCGTCCGCGACGCTGTCATAAACCGAAGCGCCGGACGTGGCGGGACTCACATCGGACCCGGTGCTCGTATCACCCGCCCCGATCAGCTCGTCAAGGGCCGCGCGGACGGCCCAGAACGTCGAGCGCCCCTCCACCGCGGCGCGCAACGTCGCCGCCAGTTCCGCGTCCGGCAGGGCGGCGAGTCGGGCGAGGATTTCTCTCGTATCGCTCATAACGCCAGGCTACGCACCGGAACAGACCGCTCGCCCCGTGCTATTCGGCGAGCACCTCCATCGCCCAGGCCCGCAGGGTGGCGGGCCATTCGGCGCCGAGCAGCGCGATGAGGTCGTTGTGCCCGCCGCCCGGCACCACCACGAGCCGTTTCGGTTCCGGCGCCGCGGCATACAACCGCTCGGCATTGCGCAGCGGTAGCAGTTCGTCTTGGTCGCCGTGCATGATCAGCACCGGCGCGGTGAGTCCGGCGATCCTCCGCAGGTTCGGGTAGGCGTCGGGGATCAGCGGGCGCGGCAGGAACGGGTAGATCGACCCGGCCGCGTCACGGATGCCGGTGAAGGTCGACATCAGCACCAACCCGGCGGGCGGATGCGCCACGGCCAGCTCGAGCAGCACACCGCCGCCCAGCGACTTGCCCAGGTACAGCACCCGATTCGGGTCCACCTCCGGCCGGGCGAGCAGCGCGGCGCGCGCCGCACGCGCGTCGAGGTAGGTGCCGTGCTCGCTGGGTCGTCCGGTGCTGCGGCCGTAGCCGCGGTAGTCGAAGGCGAGCACGTCGAAGCCCGCGGCGACCAGCAGCGCGAAGATCGCGACCCGGTCGCCGATATTGCCCGCGTTGCCGTGCGCGAAGAGGACGTGCCCGATCGAGCGCGGCGCGGGCAACCACCAGGCGTGCAGCGTCTCACCGTCGTCGGTCCGCGGGGACAGGTCGATGTAGTCCAGGCCGACCGCGGCGGGCGTCTGCCAGACCTGCCGCTCCGGCAGGTAGGTCAGCGCGTTGAGGATCCGAGCCGCGGGATGTCGCATGCAGACGTTCTTACCCCGCCCGGCCCGGGTGAGTCTGCCCGACCCGCCCCGACTCGGCGGCCGGGTTCAGTCGACGACCACGTCGACGCCGCGCCAGAACGCCACCCGGTCGCGCACCATCTCGGCGTCCGGCTTGGGTGTCGGGTAGTACCAGGCGGCGTCGGGGTTGCGCTCGCCGTCGACGGTCACCGTGTAGTAGGACGCGGTGCCCTTCCACGGGCAGATCGTGTGGTGTTCGCTGGGCTCGAAGTACTCGCGGCGCACGGCGTCCGCGGGAAAGTAGTGATTGCCCTCCACCACCACGGTGTCGTCGCTCTCGGCGAGCACCGTCTCGCGCCATACCGCTCGTACGGTCATCGGACCTCCCGGTCGTCGGAGGAAAGCTGCCAACCGCCACGCTACTCCCGAACACCCCGCCGCCTGCCGCCGCGAGCGCCGATCCCGGAGCGACCGTTTCGCAACGCCCGTGTCGTGTTGCCCGTGTCACACGGCTGCTCCGTCACAAGGGCACGATCTCCGGCGTCTTGTGTTCGTTCAGCACACAGCACCCACGAGTGAGGACGAACCATGAACGAGCCCAACGGAAATCGAACGATCGCCTTGGTCACCGGGGCCAACAAGGGGATCGGCCGTGCGGCCGCCGAGGCACTCGCGGCGCAGGGCGCGATAGTCCTGATCGGTGCGAGAGACCGGCGACGCGGCGAAGAGGCCGCCGCGGCGCTGCGCGTGGCAGGTGGCAGTGTGCACGCGATCGCCTTGGACGTCACCGACTCGAGCACCGTCCAGGCCGCCGCGACGTACGTCGAGGAACGCTTCGGGCAGCTCGACGTGCTGATCAACAACGCGGGAATCACCGGCTCCGGGCAGGTGTCCCCGGAAGACGCCCACGACCAACTCCCCAGCACGGTCGATCTGGACATGGTCCGGTCGGTGTTCGAGACCAACGTCTTCGGGGTGATCGCGGTGACCAATGCCATGCTGCCGCTGTTGCGGCGCTCGCGAGCACCGCGCGTCGTCAACGTCAGCAGTCACGCCGCGTCCCTGGCCCTCACGAGCGATCCGGACGGCCCCTTCGCGTCTCTCCTGCCGTCGGCGGCGTACACGCCGTCCAAGGCGGCGCTCAACGCGCTGACCGTGCAATACGCCAACGAGTTGCGCAAGGACGGCATCCTCGTCAACGCTGTCGCCCCTGGTTACGTCGACACCGATAGCAACAACCACACCGGGTTCCTGACGCCCGCGGAGGGCGCGGCGGTCTTGGTGCGCCTGGCTACGCTCGGCGCCGACGGGCCGACCGGTGGCTTCTTCGGTGCGGACGGCCCGGTGCCCTGGTGACGACCGGCCCTGGTCACACAACGGCGTCCTTACCCGATCCGGGCAGGACGCCGTTGCGCGTCTGTCGTCGATCCACCTGATGAGCGCAGGCGGGCGAAGTCCGCCTCGGCCCGCGTGGCCGGAGCGAATGCGGCGGTACGGCTAACCGCGCAGGACCGCGCCCACCGCCTCGGCGGCCGAGGCGACCGCGGCGTCGCGGGCGGCGCTCGCCTCGTCCTCGGTCAGCGTGCGATCGGCGGCGCGGAAACGCAGGGCGTAGGTGAGGGACTTGCGACCCTCGCCCGCCTGCGCGCCCTCGTACACGTCGAACAGGGCGATGTCCTCGAGCAACTCGCCGCCGCCGGTGCGCAGCGCGGCCTCGACCGAGCCGGCGGGCACCGACTTCTCGACGCTCACCGACACGTCCTGCAGCACCGCCGGGAACGGCGACACCACCGGAACCGGACGGGACTCGCGCAGCGGCAGCGCGTCCAGGTTCAGCTCGAGCGCGCAGGTGCGCGGCGGCAGGCCGGAACGTTCCAGCACGGCCGGGTGCAGTTCACCGGCGTGGCCGACGACCTGGCCGTCCACCACCAGCTCGGCGCAGCGGCCGGGATGCCAGGGCAGGTGCGCGCCCGCGCGACGCTCGATGGTCACGCCCGCCGCGTCCGCGATGGCATCGGCCAAGGCGAACGCGTCGGCGGCCTCGGCTTGCCGTCCTGGACCCCACGGCCCGCGCGGCTCGCGGCGGCCGGTCAGCACGGCGCCGACGTGCACCGGCTGGGCGGGCAGCGAGTCGATCAGCTCGGCGATCTGCTCGTCGGTCGGACGACGGTCCACCGCGAGCGCCTCGACGGCCCTGGTGTTCGGACCGGGCAGCACCACCTGGGCGATGCCGTAGATCGTCAGGTCGCGGGCGCCGCGGGAGATGTTGCGGGCGGCCACCTCGAACAGACCGGGCAGCAACGTGGTGGCCAGTTCGGCGCGCTCCACGTCGAGCGGGTTGAGCACCCGGGTGGTGGTGCGGCGCGGATCGTCGGCGTCCAAGCCCCAGGTGTCGAACACGCCGGCGGGCAGGAACATCGGCGGCGGCACCTCGACGCCACCGGCGAAGGCCAGCGCCCGGCTGACCGCGCGGCGACGGCGCTGCGCGGCGGTGAGTCCGCGCCCGGCCGGGGCGGTCGGCAGCACCGAGGGGATCTGCTCAAGCCCCTCGAGCCGGAGTACCTCCTCCACCAGGTCGGCGGGCTGGGCCAGGTCGGGCCGCCAGCTCGGCGGAGTGACCACGAGCTGACCGTGTCCGGTCTCCTCGTTCACCGCCACCTCGACGGTGCAGCCGATCTGGGCGAGTCGGCGCGCGGACGTGCCGGTCGGGTACGTGACACCCGCGACGCGGTCGGCCAGGTCGATGTCGATGCGGATCGGCTCCGCGGGCGGCGTCGGCACCCGCACGTCGGTGAGCACGGGCTCGATGGTGCCGCCCGCGATCTCGGCGAGCAGGGTGGCGGCCCGGTCCAGCGCGACGACGTTGATCTCGGGATCGACCACGCGCTCGTAGCGCTTGCCCGCCTCGGACACCAGTTTGTGCCTGCGCGCGGTGCGGTAGACGAGCAGCGGGTTCCAGGTGGCCGCCTCGAGCACCACGTCGGTGGTCTGCGAACCGACCTCGGTGCTCGCGCCGCCCATCACGCCCGCCAGCGAGACCACACCGGAATCGTCGGCGATCACCACGTCCTCGGCGTCGAGCACCCGCTCCACCTCGTCGAGGGTGCGCAGCGACTCGCCCTTGTGCGCGGTGCGGACCACCAGGCCGCCGGTGAGCTTGTCGGCGTCGAAGGCGTGCAGCGGCTGGCCGAGCTCGAGCATGACGTAGTTGGTCACGTCGACCGCAGGGGAGATCGGGCGCACGCCCGACAGCAGCAGCCGCCGCTGCAGCCACCACGGGCTGACCGCGTTCGGGTCGATGCCGGTGACCCGGCGCACCGCGAAGCGGGTGCACTTGGAGGAGGGCTCCAGCTTCACCGACCAGGCGTCGGCCTCGTCGTCGGGCAGCGTCCGCACCGCCGGGTCGGCGTACTCGAGATCGAAGCCGCAGGCCAGCTCGCGCGCCAAGCCGCGCACCGAGAAGCAGTAGCCGCGGTCGGGCGTGATGTTCAGCTCGATGACGGTGTCGTTCAGGCCTAGCAGCTCGTTGGCGTCCGTGCCCGGCTCGGCGGTGCCCGGCTCCAGCACCAGGATGCCGGAGTGGTCCTTGCCGATGCCGAGCTCGGCGACCGAGCAGATCATGCCGTTGGAGACGTGGCCGTAGGTCTTGCGCGAGGAGATCTTGAAGCCGCCGGGCAGCTCGCCGCCGGGCAGCACCACGACGACGAGATCGCCGACGGCGAAATTCCGTGCGCCGCAGACGATTTCCTGCAGCTCGGGGTTGCCGACGTCGACCTTGCAGAAGCGGATCGGCTTCTTGAACTCGGTCAGCTCGGTGATCTCGGCGACGCGGCCGACCACCAGCGGCTTGTCGATGTCACCGGTCACCCGCTGGAGCTTGTCGACCTCTTCGACTTCCAGACCCACGCGGACGAACCCGGCATCCAGTTCCTCCGGCGTCACCGACCACTCGGGCGTGGTGCGCTGGATGATCTCGGTCAGCCAGGACTGCGCTACTCGCACTTGAGGTTTCGCTCTCTCGATCGAAGGGAGTTCGGGAATCGGGCCGGTGCTACGACCGGATGCCGAAGGGCAGGGTGAACCGCACGTCGCCCTCGACGATGTCGCGCATGTCCGGGATGCCGTTGCGGAACTGCAGGGTGCGCTCCAGGCCCATGCCGAACGCGAACCCGCTGTACACCTCGGGATCGATGCCGCTGGCGATCAGCACCTTCGGGTTCACCATGCCGCAGCCGCCCCACTCGACCCAGCCCGCGCCGCCCTTCTTGTCCGGGAACCAGACGTCCACCTCGGCGGACGGCTCGGTGAACGGGAAGTAGTTCGGGCGCATGCGGGTGCGCGTCTCCGGGCCGAAGAGGGCACGGGCGAACGCGTCCAGTGTGCCGCGCAGGTGCGCCATGGTCAGGCCCTTGTCCACCGCGAGGCCTTCGACCTGGGAGAACACCGGCGTGTGGGTGGCGTCCAGCTCGTCGGTGCGGAAGGTGCGGCCCGGGCACACCACGTAGATCGGCAGGTCGCGCTCGAGCATCGAACGCACCTGCACCGGGGAGGTGTGGGTGCGCAGCACCTGGCGCGAACCCTCCGGCGCGATGTGGAAGGTGTCCTGCATGGTGCGAGCCGGGTGGTCGGGCAGGAAGTTGAGCGCGTCGAAGTTGAAGTGCTCGGTCTCCACCTCGGGACCCTCGGCGACCTCCCAGCCCATCGCGACGAACACGTCGGCGATCTGCTCGGAGATGACGGTGATCGGGTGGCGCGCGCCGTCCGGGAGACGGCGGGCGGGCAGCGTGACGTCGATGGTCTCGGCAACCAGCACGGCCGCGTCGCGCTCGGCGAGCAGCACCGCGCGGCGCGACTCGAACGCCTCGGAAACCCGCGCCCGCGCCACGTTCACCCGCTTGCCCGCGTCGGCCTTCTCCGACTTGGGCAGCCCGCCGAGCGCGCGCTGCGCAAGGGCGAGCGGCGCTTTGCCGCCGAGATGCTCGGTCTTGGCCACCGCGAGAGCGTCCAGATCGGCGGCCGCCGCGAACGCCTTCTCGGCCTCGGCCGCCGCCGCGGCCAGCGCCTCCTCGGTCAGCGCGGTGACTTGCCCCTCGGCGTTCTGCTCGACTCCCGTGTTGTCGTCGGCCACGATCGTTCGTCTCTCCCCTGGGGATCGGTTCGCGGGTCCGGCTTATTGCCTACCCACATTGCTGCTGGTGGAATCCTATTGGATCGGCTGTGTCCGAATCACGCGGATTACCCGCTACCGGCGCGGCGAGTGTGCTAGAGCCACCGATCGGGTCCATGGAACCGGGCATCCGCGCAGGTATGCGCCTCGCCCGGCGCGAGCGGTCGCGTCGGCGGCGTGATCGCCCGTCGGCTCGCCAGAACCCGCTCGGACCTTCCATCCGGCCGGTCACCAGAGCGGTTCGTACACCGCCTCGCCGTCCAGATCGGGGGCGACGGGCAGGAAGTCCGGGACCGTCCGCGCGGCGCTGGCCCGCATCTTGGCGACCGCCTCCTCCACGCCGGGCGCGGCGATGCCGAGCCGGTCGAGCAGTTCCGCGCGCACCTCGAGGAACTCGGGCCGATCTACGGCGAACTCCTCCTCCAGCTCGGCCACCGGACGGCCCGCGCCGAGATCGCGCCAGTACGGGTAGGTCGCGATCAACGTGACCGCCTCCACCAGATCGGCGGCGAGCAGGACCGCGCCGCCCTCGGAATCGGCGTACAGCACCGGGCGCTCCGTCCCCGGCGCGCCGCACAGGAAGAACGTGCCGCCCGCACCGTCACCGGCGATCGGCGTGAGCGGCGTTCCGTTCGGCAGCCGCAGGTCCTCGACGGGCTCGCGGCGCGTGACGTCGAAGTCACTCGGCCAGGCCAGCAGCCCGGCCAGTTCGGGATCGCCCTCGATCCGGCGCAGCAGTTCGTCCCCGGCGCTCATGATCGAACCCTAGAACGCCCCCGCCCCTACCGGTAGCGGACTCGCGAATTCGCGTACAGGCAGATGGCGGCGGCGGTCGCGAGGTTGAGGCTCTCGGCGCGGCCGCGGATAGGGATGCGGATGCGGTGGTCGGCGCGGGCGGCGACGGCGGGGTCGAGGCCGTGCGCCTCGTTGCCGAACAGCCAGGCGACGCGGCCGGTGAACAGGTCGTCGGCGTCGTCGAGATCGATCTCGCCGTCGGCGGCGGTGGCCAGAATCGTGATCCCGGCGGCGGCCAGCGCGTCAAGCGTTTCGGCGACGTCGCGGTGCCGGGCGATCGGGACGTGGAACAGACTGCCCGCGCTGGCGCGCACGCACTTGCCGTTGTGCGGGTCGACGGTGTCGCCTGCCAGCACGACCGCGTCGGCGCCGACCGAATCCACCACCCGGATGAGCGTGCCCGCGTTGCCAGGCTCGGCGATCTCGACCGGCACCGCGAGCATGCGCGGCTCGCCGGTGAGCACCTCGTCGAGCCCGACGTCGACCAGCTCGCACACGGCGACCAGGCCGGGCGCGGTCACGGTCTGCCCCAGATGCTCGGCCGCGCGCTCGCTCACCAGCGTGGCCCGCACTCCGTCGGCGACCGCGCCCGCGATCAGCGCGTGGTCGCGTTCCGCGGCCGACGGCGAATAGAACAGCTCACGCACCCGGCCGGTCGCCAGTGCCGCGGTGACCGAGTTCGCGCCCTCGGCGAGGAAAAGCCCGGTCTTGCGACGCTGCGGCGCGCGGTGCAGCTTGACAGCGGAAACGACCCGCGGGTTGCGCTCGGAGAGCGCGTCCGCGGGTCGTTCCGAAAGGTGTCCCTTGGTCAACAGGGTCGGCCGGATCAGGCGGCCGGGGCGTTGACGTCCTGCGGGAGGGCGGCCTTGGCGACAGCGACCAGACCGGCGAAGGCCTCGGCGTCGGAGACGGCGAGCTCGGCCAGGATCTTGCGGTCCACCTCGACACCGGCGGCCTTCAGGCCCTGGATGAACCGGTTGTAGGTGATGTCGTTGATGCGCGCCGCTGCGTTGATGCGGGCGATCCACAGCTTGCGGAAGTCACCCTTGCGCGCCCGGCGGTCCCGGTAGGCGTAGGTGAGCGAGTGCAGCTGCTGTTCCTTGGCCTTGCGGTAAAGCCGCGAGCGCTGGCCCCGGTAGCCCTTGGAGGCCTCGAGGATGGAACGGCGCTTCTTCTGAGCGTTGACGGCCCTCTTGACGCGTGCCACTGGTCAGTCCTTGATCGAATAGGGGGCGCGTGCGGCGCCCGGGAGGTTGGTCAGGGGTGGCGTCCGGAATCTCCGGTCGCGGTGCTGCCTGAAGGGGATCAGATACCCAGCAGCTTCTTCACGCGACGGACGTCGGCAGCCGCGACGACCTCCGTGCCGTCCAGACGACGAGTCCGGCGGGTGGGCTTGTGCTCGAACAGGTGGCGACGGTTCGCCTGCTGGCGCAGCAGCTTGCCTTTACCGGACACCTTGAATCGCTTCGAGGCGCCGCTGTGGCTCTTCATCTTCGGCATGGATTCCTCTATCTGGTCGTCCCGGCGGTCGTCGCCGACCGCCGGTGTCTGTTCGTATAACTGCGGGCGTGGCCTACTCGGCCTGCTCCGCGGCCGGGGTCTCACCGGCGGGTGCGGCGCTCGCGGCAGGCCGTCCGGCCGATTCCTGCTGCGCCTTCACGCGGGTCTTCGCTCCCTTGTGGGGTGCGAGGACCATGGTCATGTTCCGGCCGTCCTGCTTGGCCGAGGTCTCCACGAAACCCAGGTCCGCGACGTCGGAGGCCAGCCGCTGCAGCAGCCGGAACCCGAGCTCGGGCCGGGACTGCTCGCGACCCCGGAACATGATCGTCACCTTGACCTTGGACCCGGCTTCGAGGAAGCGAACGACATTGCGCTTCTTGGTCTCGTAGTCGTGGTCGTCGATCTTGGGCCGGAGCTTCTGCTCCTTGATCACGGTCTGCTGCTGGTTCTTCCGAGACTCGCGCGCCTTCTGCGCCGTCTCGTACTTGAACTTGCCGTAGTCCATGATCTTGCAAACCGGCGGACGGGCATCCGGAGCCACCTCGACCAGGTCGAGATCGGCCTCGAGGGCGACGCGTAGCGCATCTTCAACACGCACGATCCCAACCTGCTCGCCGCCAGGTCCGATGAGTCGAACCTCGGGAACTCGGATGCGATCGTTGATGCGGGTCTCAGTGCTGATGGGGCCTCCTAGGTCAAGCGGTGTCGTCTGACGACCGCAGGCAATAACTGCAACCCCTTGTTCAACACAAAGGCCCCGGTGCGGTATTTCACCGCGACGGGGCCCGAGTCGACCGATCGCCGATGACAGGCATCGACTCTTGCGCGCGAGAAGGCTCGCCACGCAAGAAACCCACCACGTCGGGCGGGTGACCGGACCGTTTGACCAGTACGATCGCTCGTCGGCAACGGTGGGAGTCGGGCTCCACTTATCAGCCCCGGATCGTGCGGCATCACGCAACACCGTTCGGGGCGGTCGTCAGCGGAAAGTCTAGCATTGCCGTCCGCTATCGCCGAATCGGCTCGAAAACGCGTTGCGCGCCCGGCGGCGCGGTGCCACGCTCCCTCGGTGCCCGCATCCTCTCACGACATCCTGCGCTGGCAGTTCGACCTGACCTGGTCGTTGGCGCGCTACCACTTCGACGCGCTGACACCCGAGGACTTCCACTGGGAACCAGGCCCGCTGATCTGGACCGTGCACCGCGGCGCGGACGGCAACTGGCGACCGGACTGGGCCGAGGTCGAGCCCGACCCGATCCCGGTGCCGACGTCGCCTGGCTCACCTGGCACATCGATTGGTGGTGGAGCACGGCGCTCGCGCACGTCGAGGGCCGGACCCCAACGCCGCGCGAGGAAGTGTTCTGGGCCGGTGACGCGGCGCTGACCAGGCTGGACGACCTGCGCGCCGGGTGGGCGACGGCGCTGGAGGCCGCCGATCCGGACGCGCCCGCCGCGTACCCGTGGCCCGCCGACGCCGGGCTCACCGTGACGCATCTGGCCGCTTGGGTGAACGCCGAACTGATGAAGAACGCCGCGGAGATCGGCCAGCTCCGGCTGCTGCGGGCGGCCTCGCTAGCCTGTGGGGTATGACTGACGAGCTCGACTCCATCCGCGAACTGGCCGACATCCCCGCCGTCGAGGTGATCAGCCGCGCCGCCGTGATGCTGATGAGTTCGGCCGCGGAAAAGCTCGGGCTCGCCGACCCGGACCCGGACCACAGCCCGCACCGCGATCTCGACGAGGCGCGCCGGGTCATCACGGCGCTCGCCGGCCTGGTCACCGCCTCGGTCGAATACCTCGGGCCGCACGCCGGACCGATCCGCGAGGGCCTGCAATCGCTCCAGCGGGCCTTCCGCGAGGCCTCCGCCCACCCGGACGAGCCGGGCAAGGGACCGGGCGAGAAGTACACCGGCCCCGTCTACTGAGCCGGGTTTTCCCGCTCCCGTCCGCCGCGACCGCTCACACGGTCGGCGGTTCATGCGGCATGCTGGCAGTATGTCGACACCGATCTTGCTCGTTCCCGGATTCTGGCTCGGCGCGTGGGCGTGGGACGAGGTGGCCGAGGACCTGCGCGGGCGCGGTTTCGACGTGCGGGCGCTGACGCTGCCCGGACTCGATCCCGACGACGAGGACCGGCTCGCGGCCACCATCGAGGAGCAGGCGGGAGCCATCCTCGCGGCCATCGACCCCGCGGAATCCGCTGTGCTGGTATCGCATTCGGGCGCCGCCGCGCCGGGCTATCTGGCCACCGATGTCGCGCCGGAGCGTTTCCAGCACGCGGTGTACGTCGACTGCGCGCCGGTGCCGGACGGGTTCGTGCTCAACGATTCGCTCGGCGCGGCGCGCGAGTACCCGCTGCCGAGCTGGGAGCAGTTGGCGGAAGAGGGTGACAGCCTCGTCGGGCTGGACAAGGCGCAACTGGCCCGCTTCCGTGAGCGCGCGGTGTCGGAACCGGCGAGTATCGCGGGCGCGCCACTGCGGCTGAGCGATTCGCCCGCGCGCCTCGCGGTGCCGACGACGGTGGTGTGCACCAGCATCACCGCGGAGCTGGTGCGGCAGCTGAGCACGAGCGGCGAGGCGCCGGTGTTCAGCGAGATCGCCCGGTTCGACGCGACGCTGATCGACCTGCCGACCGGGCACTGGCCGATGTGGTCGAAGCCGATGGAACTGGCGCAGATCATCGCCGAGGCCGCGTCGGAGTCGGCGAAGAACTGAGGGCGGCACGGCCGAGACGGGGCTGGCCGACACGACCGGCCCCGCCCGGCGCGCTCACTGCCCCGGGGTGACCGAGATCGACGATCCGGTGGCGATCATATTGGCGAGGGCCTGGAAAAGGCTGGTCAGACCGGCGCTTCCGCTGTCCATGGGATTTCCTTTCGCTGTGCGGCGCGCTCAGGCGCCCGGGTTGTAGTTGATGGACGATCCACTGCTCAGAAACGTGAGGATCTGCGCGACGAGCGCGGCGATGTCGACGCCTTCCATGGGCGTGTTCCTTTCTCTCCCACCGCTTTTCGGGCGCGCGAACGCCACCGAGCGGTGCACTCACCGTTACTGTCCCGGACGCGCCCGGACACGGTGAGCCGATCTTACACACGCCTGTTTCACTTTTTCCCGCGTTTCGGGAGCCCAATGCGCAGGGCACTTCCCCGGATCGATCCGCGCGCCACACACTCCGTCGACTTCCCTCTCGACTCGATGCTGGACGCCCGGGGATGGAGCCTTCGACTGCGGCCGGACAGAACCGCCCGCCGTCGCCCTGCGCACCGAAACGACGAGTGACCGCGTCCTCGGGACACGGCCACTCGATCTGTTGCTGGTCGGCGGAGCTCTGCGAATCGGCTCTCCAATCAGCTCGGCTCTCGCATCAACGCAGCGCAGCGGCCTTCCTGGCCAGCCGCTTCGCCGCCGCTGTCTCCGAGGGCGCCTTCTTGGCCGCCGCCTTCTCGGCCGGAGCCTTCTTCGCAGGCTTGGCCGCCGTCGGCTCCGCCGGAACCGCCTTGGCCGCAGCCTTCTTCGCGATCTTCTTCGCCGGTGCCCGCTTCACCGGAGCCGTCGCGGCGGGCTGGGCGAGCACCTCCTTCAGGAACTGGCCCGTGTAGCTGTTCGGCACGGCCGCGACGTCTTCGGGGACGCCCTCGGCCACCACGGTGCCGCCGCCGGAGCCGCCCTCGGGACCCATGTCGACCACCCAGTCGGAGGTCTTGATGACGTCCAGGTTGTGCTCGATGACGATGACGGTGTTGCCCTTGTCGACAAGACCGTTGATGACGGCGAGCAGCTTGCGGATGTCCTCGAAGTGCAGACCGGTGGTCGGCTCGTCGAGGATGTAGACCGTGCGGCCGGTGGAACGCTTCTGCAACTCCGCCGCCAGCTTCACGCGCTGCGCCTCGCCGCCGGACAGCGTCGGCGCGCTCTGGCCGAGCCGCACGTAGCCGAGGCCGACGTCGACCAGGGTCTTGAGGTAGCGGTGGATCGAGGTGACCGGCTCGAAGAACTCGGCGGCCTCCTCGATGGACATGTCGAGCACCTCGGCGATGGTCTTGCCCTTGTAGTGCACCTCGAGGGTTTCCCGGTTGTAGCGCGCGCCGTGGCAGACCTCGCACGGCACGTACACGTCCGGCAGGAAGTTCATCTCGATCTTCAGCGTGCCGTCGCCCGAGCACGCCTCGCAGCGGCCGCCCTTGACGTTGAACGAGAACCGGCCCGGCTGGTAACCGCGCACCTTGGCCTCGGTGGTCGCCGCGAACAGCGTCCTGATCTTGTCGAACACGCCGGTGTAGGTGGCCGGGTTCGACCGCGGTGTCCGGCCGATCGGCGACTGATCGACCTGCACCAGCTTGTCCAGGTGATCCAGGCCGTTGACCCTGGTGTGCCTGCCCGGCACCTGGCGGGCGCCGTTGAGCTTGTTCGCCAGCACGGTGGCCAGGATGTCGTTGACCAGCGTCGACTTGCCCGAGCCCGAGACGCCGGTCACCGCGGTGAGCACGCCGAGCGGGAAGGAGACGTCGATGCCCTTCAGGTTGTGCTCGGTGGCGCCGACCACGGTGAGCTTGCGCTTCTTGTCCACCGGGCGGCGCACCATCGGCACCTCGATGCGCTCGCGGCCCGAAAGGTACGCGCCGGTCAGCGAATTCGGGTCGGTGAGCAGCTCCTGGTACGGGCCGCTGTGCACCACCCGGCCGCCGTGCTCGCCCGCCAGCGGACCGATGTCGACGACCCAGTCCGAGGCGCGGATGGTGTCCTCGTCGTGCTCGACGACGATCAGCGTGTTGCCGAGATTCTTGAGCCGCGTGAGGGTTTCGATGAGTCGCCGGTTGTCGCGCTGGTGCAGGCCGATGGACGGCTCGTCCAGCACGTACAGCACGCCGACCAGGCCGGAGCCGATCTGGGTGGCCAGCCGGATGCGCTGGGCCTCACCGCCGGACAGGGTCGCGGCGGCGCGGGACAGCGTCAGGTACTCCAGGCCGACGTCGAGCAGGAAGCCGAGGCGCGCCTGGACCTCCTTGAGCACCTGCCCGGCGATCGCGGCCTCGCGCTCCCCCAGCGTCAGCGAGTTGAGGAACTTCGAGCAGTCGCCGATCGACAGGTCGCTGACCTCGGCGATGGACTTGCGTTCCGCGCCCCCCGCGATGGTGACGGCGAGGATCTCCGGTCGCAGCCGCGCGCCGTTGCAGACGGGGCACGGGATATCGCGCATGTACCCCTCGTAGTGCTCCTTCATCTGCTCGGAGTCGGTGTTCTCCATGCGCCGCTGGAGGAACGGCATGACGCCCTCGAAGTCGGCGTAGTAGGAGCGCTTGCGTCCGTAGCGGTTGGTGTAGGAGACGTGCACCTGGTCGGCGCTGCCCTCCAGCACGGCTTTGCGCGCCTTGACCGGCAGCTCCCGCCACGGGGTGTCCATGGAGAAGCCGATGGCTTCGGCCAGTCCGGACAGCAGTCGGGTGAAGTACTCCGCGGTCTGCCCGCGCGACCACGGCGCGATGGCGCCCTGGGCGAGGCTGAGCTCGGGATCGGGGACCACCAGGTCCGGATCGACCTCCTTGCGGATGCCGAGGCCGGTGCAGTCGGGGCAGGCGCCGTAGGGCGAGTTGAACGAGAACGATCTCGGCTCGAGATCCTCGATGTCGAGCGGGTGACCGTTGGGGCAGGCGAGGCGCTCGGAGAAGCGGCGCTCCCGGTCGTGGGCGTGCTCGTCGCGGTCGACGAAGTCCAGCACCACGATGCCGTCGGCAAGGCGAAGCGCGGTCTCGATGGAATCGGTCAGGCGCTGCTTGGAGGTCGGCTTGACGGTGAGCCGGTCCACGACGACCTCGACGTCGTGCTTCTCCTGCTTCTTCAGCTTCGGCGGATCGGTCAGCGGATACACCACGCCGTCGACCCGCACTCGGGAGTAGCCCTGGGAATTGAGCTGGTCGAACAGGTCGACGAATTCGCCCTTGCGGGTCCGCACCACCGGCGCGAGCACCTGGAACTTGGTGCCCTCCTCCATGGCAAGCACTTGGTCGACGATCTGCTGCGGGGTCTGCTTGGCGATCAGCTCGCCGCAGACCGGGCAGTGCGGGGTGCCCGCGCGCGCGTAGAGCAGACGCAGGTAGTCGTAGACCTCGGTGATGGTGCCCACGGTGGAGCGCGGGTTGCGGTTGGTCGACTTCTGATCGATGGACACCGCGGGCGAGAGACCCTCGATGAAGTCGACGTCGGGCTTGTCCATCTGCCCGAGGAACTGCCTGGCGTAGGCCGACAGAGATTCCACGTACCGGCGCTGGCCCTCGGCGAAGATGGTGTCGAAGGCGAGGCTTGACTTGCCGGAGCCGGACAGTCCGGTGAACACGATCAGGCTGTCGCGGGGCAGATCGAGGTCGACCCCCTTCAGGTTGTGCTCCCGGGCTCCGCGCACGGTGAGGCGTTCCGCCACCAGGTGTGTCCCTTCTCGATCGTGTGTTGACGTGCAGACATACCCCCGTTGGCCACTCTAGGCCGGGGCACCGACAAGTTTTCGTCCGAGCGACCGCGGGCTGCCCGGACGACGCCCGTCACCCGGCCCGTCGCGTGCCCTCCGACCGCCCGATGACCTGCCATCCGTGCGCGTCCACCGTGACGGTCAACACCTCCGAGCCGACCCGGAGCCCGCTGATCCGCAGCGGCAGGTACCGCTCGGGCACGGCGGGCGCCACCTCCGCCGCGCCCGCGCCCGGCTCCAGCCGGACCAGGCTGCGCAGGAACAGCAGCGGCGCGGCCGCGGCCCAGGCCTGTGGCGAACACGAGGTCGGGTACGGCACCGGCGCGTCGAACTCGGCGCGGTCGAAACCGCAGAACAGCTCGGGCAGCCGGTAGCCGAACCGGACCGAGGCGTCCAGCACCGCGTCGATCACCCTGCTCGCGTGCTCGGTGAGTCCGTAGCGCATCAGCCCGGCCGCGCAGACCGCGTTGTCGTGCGGCCACACCGAACCGTTGTGGTAACTGACGGGGTTGTAGGCGCCCATGTCGCTGGACAGGGTTCGGATGCCCCAGCCGGTGAACATGTCGGGGGCGAGCAACCGGTCCGCGACCAGCGCCGCCTTGTCCTCGTCCACGATACCGGTCCACAGGCAGTGGCCGATGTTCGAGGTCAGCGCGTCGATCGGCCGTTTGTCCCTGTCCAGCCCGACGGCGTACCAGCCGCGCTCGGGCAGCCAGAACTTCGCGTTGAACTCGGCCTTGAGCCGGGCGGCCGCGGCGCGCAGCCGGTCGGCGGTGTCCCGGTCGCCGAGGTCGGCGGCCAGCTCGGCCCGCGCCAGGTACGCGGCGTAGACGTAGCCCTGCACCTCGGCGAGCGCGATGGGCGGTTCGGGCAGCGTGCCGTCGGCGAAGTTGATGCCGTCCCAGGAGTCCTTCCAGCCCTGGTTCTCCAGGCCGTGGTCGGTTTTCCGCTGGTATTCGACGAACCCGTCGCCGTCGGCGTCGCCGTAGCGCTGGATCCACTCGATGGCGCGGTCGGCGTGCGGCAGCAGTTCGTCGCGGGTGGCGGCGTCGAGTCCCCAGCGGTGCAACTCGCCGAGCACCATGACGAAAAGCGGTGTGGCGTCGACAGTTCCGTAGTACACCGTGTCGCCGCCGAGCAGTTTCGTCGCGGCCCTGCCGAAGCGGATCTCGTGCGGGATGCGGCCGGGTTGCTCCTCGGTGGCGGCGTGCTCGCGGACGCCCTGGAGCCCGGCCAGGCTCTGCAAGGTGCCGATGGCCAGCCTGGTGTCCACCGGAAGCACCATCCACGAGGTGAGCAGCGAGTCCCGCCCGAACAGCGCCATGAACCACGGCGCGCCCGCCGCGACCACCGCGCGCTCGGGGCTCGCCGGATCGAAGATGCGCAGTGCGCCGAGATCGGCGACGGCGCGGCGCAGCACGGCGGCCAACGTCGGGTCGCCGGTCCGCACCCGCGGCGAGTTCTCGTACCAGGCGCGCAGCCGCCGGGCCGGCGCGCTGTGCGCGATCGAGCTGCCGCACATGTGCCGCGGCGTGACCTCGGCCGAGCCGAGCAGCGGGTGGTACTGGACGCACGTCGTGAAGGACCCGCGCGCGGGCAGCCGGACCGACCAGCGCAGGCACCGGCCGTCGAACGTCGCGTCCGCGGCCCGCACCGCCATCGCGACACCGAGCGCGGGCGCCGCGATCTCGAGGCTGCCGTTGTCCACCCGGTGTTCGGTCTCGGGGCCCGCGCCGACGCGACCTTCCTTGACCTCGAACAGATCCGCGAAATCGGCGTCGACCTCGAGCGCGATCGCGCAGTCGATGGGTTCGCCGGAGAGGTTGCGCACGGTGAGGTCCTCGCGCATGCCGTCGCCGACGTGCCGTCCGACGATCACCAGCGCGGTGCTGTCGGCGCGGCCCGGCGGCGGCGTGGTGCGCGCGAGCAGCGTGGCGCTGTAGGGATCGGCGTACTGCACGCTCAACGGTTGCGGCGCTTGGTCGTCCACGGTGAGTCGCCAGCGGGAGAGCACCCTGGTGTCGCGGACGAACAGGCCCTGCGCCCGGCGCGGCTCGATGCCGCCGCCGGAATCGCTGAGGCAGAACGTGGATCCCTCGACGAGCGTGACCGCGCCCGCCGTCCCGTGTTGCGCGGGTCCGCTGCCCCACGGGTCCATGACGTCACTCGTCCTTGCGCCGGGGATCGGCCGGAGCGCTCGGGGCGTTCCGCGGTGTCGCTGAATCGGCCATGGTTCGACAACTTCCACGCGTGCGGTCCAGAAATCCAGCATACTCGGAACATCAATACGCCCAGGGCAATTCGACCCGTTCCGTTCGCCAGATGTTCGCTGGGACGGGATTCCGAGGTCGGTCCCGCGGCGGGATCCATGCGTAAGGAGGGGCCGCGGTGATCAAGGTGTTCCTGGTCGACGATCACGAGATCGTCCGGCGCGGGCTGACCGATCTGCTGGAGAGCGACCCAGAACTCGCGGTGATCGGCGAGGCGGGCGATGTCGCGCAGGCCATGGCGGGCATTCGCGTTGCCGAGCCCGATGTCGCGGTGCTCGACGTGCGGCTGCCCGACGGCAACGGCATCGAACTGTGCCGCGACCTGCTCGCCGAAATCGACGGTCTGCGCTGCCTGATCCTCACCTCCTACACCGACGAGCACGCCATGCTGGACGCGATCCTCGCCGGCGCTTCGGGTTACGTGGTCAAGAACATCAAGGGCATGGAGCTCGCCGAGGCCATCAAGGCGGTCGGCGCGGGCCGCTCGCTGCTGGACAACCGGGCGGCGACAGCGCTCAAGGCGCGGCTGCGCGACAGCGTCGAGGCCGACGGACCGCTGGCCGGACTGACCGAACAGGAACGCAAGCTGCTCGCGTTGCTCGGCGAGGGTTTGACGAACCGGCAGATCGCGGCGCGGATGTTCCTCGCCGAGAAGACGGTCAAGAACTACGTCTCGCGGTTGCTCGCCAAGCTGGGTATGGAGCGACGCACGCAAGCCGCGGTGCTCGCCTCCCGCCTGCGCGAGGGGTGAGCAGGTGCGCGATGTCCGAGGAGCGGCACTGCTCCCGCGGACGATGCTGCGATTCAGTCGTTTTCGGCGGGGGCGACGATCGTCAGGTCCCCGTCGTAGCGACGGTAGAGCAGGTGGCCGCGGCGGGTCTCCACGTCGGTGAAGAACAGGAACGGCAGGCCCGCGCCGCACAACCTGGTCGCCGCCTCGGACTCGCTGAGCAGCGGGCTCGGCTCCGAATGCACCGTCAACGGTAGGGAATTCGCGCTCAGCGGCCGGATCCGCTCGAGCGGGGTGATCGTGGTCCACTGGCGGACGAGCCGCACGCCGAACGAATCCGACCAGTGCACGATGGCGTCCTCGCCGGTCTCGGCGTCGGTGAACAGGTACGCGTCGTAGTCCATCGCGTCCATCACCGCGGTCGCCTCGGCGGGCGTTCCGGTGAGCAGCGCGCAGTTCTTGCGGCGGATGATCGGCCGCTGCTCGGTGACCTTGGCCAGCGGCGGCCGCGCCGGATCCGGCCACGCCCGAGACTGATTGGCGACCAGCCTGCTGAGCTGACGGTCCAGCCGCTCCACGGCGAAGGTCACCGCGAACCCGCGCGGCCCGGTGACCTGCACCCGGGTCGGTGTGTCGTGCAGCCGCACGTTGGCCTGCACCACCGTGGGTTCGTCCATATCCGGTGGGGCGGTGACGCGCACGCGCGCAGGCACGTCCAAGTGGTGGCGGCGCAGCACCCGCCCGATGGCGCGCACGGCACGCGTCACGTCGGCGGGCGGCACGGCGCCGCGGGTGGTCACCGCGAGCTCCGGATCCGCGGCGCTGGACCAATGTTCCGAGGAGTACAACGATTGCAACGAATTCATAGGACACCTCTACTCTCAATTCACCCAGTGCCGCTATCCCACCTCTGCAACGTCGCCGCGAACAGGGCCGAAAGTCCCCGATCCGCGAATTACACTGGCTGAAGCGCTGTTCAAGCGCCCTCCCGAACAGGAACCGACATGACCGAACACAGCGGTAACGGCCTGTACTCGGTACGCGACACGCTCTCGCAACTGCGCCTGCGCGAATTGCTCAGCGAGGTGAAGGAGCGCGTCGAGCTGATCATCGACTCGCGCGACCGGATGGACGGTCTCGTCGAGGCGATGCTCACCGTCACCTCCGGCCTGGATCTGGACGACACGCTGCGCGCCATCGTCCGCACCGCGACCAGCCTGGTCGACGCCCGATACGGCGCGCTCGCGGTGCGCGGGCACGACAGGCAGGTCGTGCAATTCATCGACGAGGGCATGGACGAGGCGGTCCGGCAGCGCATCGGCAGGCTGCCCGCCGGACACGGCGTGCTCGGCGTGGTGTTCAATCGCCCGAAACCGCTGCGGCTGGACGACCTCACCGAACATGTGGAGTCCGTGGGCTTCCCACCGGGGCATCCGCCCATGCACACCTTCCTCGGCGTGCCGGTGCGCATCCGCGACGAGGTGTTCGGCAGTCTCTACCTCACCGAAAAGTCGGGCGGACAACCCTTCACCGAGGACGACGACGTGCTGGTGCAGGCGCTGGCCGCCGCGGCGGGCATCGCCGTGGACAACGCGCGCCTCTACGAATCGGCCCGCACCAGGCAGGCCTGGATCGAGGCCACCCGCGACATCGCCACCGAATTTCTCGCGGGCACCGAATCCGAGCGCGTCCTCGCGCACGTGGTGGACCACGCGCGCACGCTGACCGGTTCGGACCGCTGCTTCCTCGCCGGACTCGACGAGCACGGAACACCGGGCGAGATCGGCGAACTCGTGCTGACCCAGTGGTCGGGTCCCGGCACCGGGCACGAGGGGTGGCTCGCGTCGACCGAGGGCACCGCGCTCGGCGAGGCGTTCACCCGGCGCACGCCGCTGCGCTTCGACGACGCGGCCCGCATCGACCTCGGTGTGCCGCTGGCCGATGTGGGGCCCGCGCTGATCCTGCCGCTGTGCACGCCGGACGCCACGCTCGGTGTGCTCGTCGCGGTGCGCCCCACCGGATCCGCGCCCTACGCCGACGAACTCGTCGAACTCACCGCAGCGTTCACCGACCAGGCCGCGCTTGCCATGCAGCTGGCCGACACGCAGCGGCGGATGCGCGAGCTCGACATCCTCGCCGACCGCGACCGCATCGCCCGCGACCTGCACGATCACGTGATCCAGCGGCTGTTCGCGATCGGTCTCACCTTGCAGGCGTCGCTGCCGAAGGCGGTGATTCCCGAAGTGCGCCAGCGGTTGTCGACCTCGATCGACGAGTTGCAGGAGGTCGTCCAGGAGATCCGCACCTCGATCTTCGATCTGCACGGCGGCGACGGGCACAGCGCGGGATTGCAGCAGCGCATCGAGCGCGCGGTACGCCAGCAGACGGCCGAGACCACGCTCGAGGCCACCGTCCAGGTGACCGGTCCGCTCTCCGTGCTGGAGGCCGAACTCGCCGACCACGCGGAGGCGGTGGTGCGCGAGGCGGTGAGCAACGCGGTGCGGCACTCGGGCGCCGACACCATCGCGGTGGAGATCAGCGTGGCCGACGATCTGACGATCGTGGTCACCGACAACGGTTGGGGCGTACCGAATCACGTCATCCGCAGCGGGCTGCGGAATCTGGAGCAGCGGGCCGAGAAGTCCGACGGCAGCTTCACGGTGGGTCCGGTGGGCAAGTCCGGTGACGGGTCGGGTCTGCCGGGGACGCGACTATATTGGTCGGTGCCGCTGCCCGCGGAGTGATGCCGGACAGCGACCAGCCGAGCGTCCGCATCCCAAGGCTTTACGCAAGCACCGACCGGCTCGGTGCAGACCGGTGCGCATCCCGGCCGCCGTGCACCGCGACCTCAGATACCCGGCGGCCCGAGCACCAGCATCGAATTGTGCCCGCCCATACCCAGCGACGACTTCAGCGTGAGACCGCCCTCGAACGGCGTCGGTCCGTCCAGCAGCCGCGGATGCGCCGGGGCAACGATCGGCGGCGCGGGCAACACCCCGCGCTCGTAGGCCATGGCCGCCACGGCCACCTCCACCCCCGCCGCTGCCCCCTGACTGTGCCCGGTGAGCGGTTTGAGCCCGTACACGTGCGGGCGATCCCCGAAGACCCGCGCGACCAGATCACGCTCGGCTAGTTCGCACTGCCGCGTCCCGGTGCCGTGCGCGTTCACGTACGCGATATCCCCCGCCGCCACGCCCGCCTGAGCCAGCGCGCGGTGGGCGCAATCGAGGATCTGCGCGTGCTCCGGCTCGACCGACACCACGTGGTAGCCGTCGTTGGTCATGCCGCCGCCGAGCACCGCCGCGTAGGGCCGCTCGACCTCGCGGGTCAGCACGAACGCCACGGACGCCTCGGCGAAGCCGAAGCCGCGGCTGCCCTCCTGGAACGGGCGGCACGCCTCGAGCGGTTCGGCGTCGGTGATCGCGGCGCCGAGGCGGACGAAATGCTCCACCATGTCCGGTGTCGCGGACATGTCGGTGGCCACGCACAGCACGTCGTCGGCGATGCCGCTGTCGAGCCAGAGTTTCGCCGTGATCAGCGCGACGTTGGCCGAACTGCACGCCGCCGACACGTTCATCGAGGGACCGTGGAAGCCGAACTCCTGCATCAGCACCGAGATCGGGGTGGACGGCAGCAGCCGCAGGTAGTCGCGGGAGCGGCGATGACCCTCGTCGATCTGATAGAAGTCGCGCCAGTTCACCACGTCGCCGAGCACGATCGCGTGCAGCAGGCCCACCGTGCGCCCCGGCCGCCAGCCGCGTTCGCGTGCGTCGGCGATCGACTCGCGGGCGGATTCGTGCATGGCGCGGCCGTAGCGGCTGGTGCTCACCGCCTGGTCGCCGCCGTCGGGAACCAGCGTGACCCAGGCGTGCTCGTCGCGGCCCGGCCCGTAACCGGGTTGCAGCTGTGCCGCGGATTTACCGCTGAGCAGTCCCTGCCACAGCGACTCCCGCCCCCATCCGTATCCGGTCACCGCACCGACGCCGGCGATGGACATATGATCCCGGTACCGAACTCTGTGCTCCGGCTTGGCGCCCGGCATGGCAACGCTCCTTCACCGGATCCCCCGGGCCGGCCAACCCTCGGTCCGCCCTGTTCCCAAGGAACCGGAGTCTGTCATGATCACCGGTAGGAGCCCGATGAAGTGCCCGAACCGTGATCGAAGCAAGTGCGTCGACGCTCTGAACTCGTGCGCGTCGACACCAGAATAATCCCATGTTCCAATGGCCATAGGTCGGTCGACGATCGGGGGTTTGCGAGTGGGTGAGGAGACGACGGGCGGCGTCGTCGATGCCGAACAGCTGGCGCAGCGCTACCGATCGCTGATCGAGCACACGCCGGACGGCATTTGCGTGCACGAGAACGGCGTCATCGTCTACGTCAACCAGGCCACCGTCCGGCTGCTCGCCGCGCGCAGCGCCGACGAGGTCGTCGGCCAGCCGCTCACCCGTTTCGTCCACCCCGACTCGATCCCGGCCATGCGCGAACGCATCGAACTGCTCACCAGCAAGGGCACGGCCTCGGTACCGACCGAGATGCTGTTGCTGCGCACCGACGGCGAGACGGTGCCGGTCGAGACGGTGTCGGTGCTCACGCCCTGGCACGATCACTTCGCCTATCAGGTGGTCATCCACGATCTGACCGCGCAGCGCGCCGCCGAGGACGCCCAGCGCCGCGCCGAACAGCACTTCACCACCGTGGTCTCCCAGCTGGAGGAGGGCGTGGTCGTCATCGATCGCGGCGGACGCATCGAGTCGGCGAACCCCGCGGCGCACCGCATCTTCGGCGGCGACGAGCGCCACGGCGACATCGTCGGGCGCACCATCGACGAACTGCCGATGGTGCTGCTCGACGCCAACGCCCAGCCGCTGCCGCCGAGCAGGCATCCGATGGCGCGCACCCTTGCCACCGGCGAGACCATCACCGGCTACATCTTCGGCGTCGACCGCAGGGACGGGCAGCGGCGCTGGCTCTCGGGCAGCAGCAGGCTGCTCAACCCCGGCGACCCGGACTCCCCCGCGGTCTCCTCTTTCGCCGACATCACCGAATTCCGCGCCAGCCGACGGCAACTGGAATACCAGGCGACGCACGACGCGCTGACCGGCCTCGCCAACCGCTCGCTGATCCTCTCCCAGCTGGCGAACGCGCTCGCCACCAGCGAGGACCTGCCCTACTCGACGGTGCTGTTCATCGACCTCGACGGATTCAAGGCGATCAACGACACCATGGGCCACGCCATCGGCGACACCGTGCTGCAGATCGTCGCGCAGCGGCTGCAACGCGCGCTGCGCGCCGACGACCTGGTCGGGCGGCTCGGCGGCGACGAGTTCCTCGTGCTGCTCTCCGGCCGCGCCCGGCGGGTCGACCTGGACGTGCTCGTGAACCGGTTGCGCTCCACCATGTCCGAGCCGATCATCGCGCGTGGGCACCGCATCGCGGTCGACGCCTCGGTCGGCGTCACCGAGCTCGTTCCCGGCGACCGCCGGACTCCCGAGGCCGTGTTGCACGACGCCGATGTCGCCATGTACCAGGCCAAGCCGCCCGGCCAGCGCGACAGAGGTGTCGCCAAGGGCCGCACCAACAACACGCACGCGTCCTGAAAGTCACCGCATGATCGTCGAACACGCCCTGCTGCCGGTCCGGCCGGAACTGACCGCCGCCTTCGAAGCCGCCTTCGCCGAGGCGCGGCCGATCATCGCGGGCATGCCCGGCTTCCGCTCGCTGTCGCTCGCACGCTGCGTCGAGGCGCCGGGCACCTATCTGCTGCTGGTGGAGTGGGAGCGGCTGAGCGACCACGTCGACGGATTCCGGCGGTCGCCGGAGTACCAGCGGTGGAAGGCGCTGCTGCACCACTTCTACGAACCGTTCCCGGTGGTCCAGCACTTCGAGCCGGTGTGCGCGGAGCCGATTTCGGCGGCCCCACCTGCGGTTACGGCGAGCGCACCGAACTCGCAGTAGACTCGACAACTCTGTTTTCCGACGTGCGCGCGGGATCGGCGCGCGCGTTCGCCCCTTCGCGGTGACAAGGAGTCCAGTTTGCCCGACCGCCTCGCCCACGACCGTGCCGTCACCGACGGTGCGGTCGATCGGCCCCGCGAAATCGACAAGGAACAGGCGTACCTCTCGGTGCTCTACGAGCGGCTCGACGGGATGCGCGAGTACGCCAAGAACCGGCTGCGCACCGTGCTGCTGGAGACCGGGGGCACCCCGCAGGCGCGCAGCGAGCGCGAGTCGTTCACCCAGCTGTACTCCGAGGATCTGGCCAAGTACGACGCCGCCGAGCACGGCCTGTGTTTCGGCCGCATCGACCTGAACGGCGACGAGCCGCGCTACATCGGCCGCCTCGGCATCCTGGACGAGAAGGACGACTACGCCACCCTGCTGCTCGACTGGCGCGCACCGCTGGCCCGCCCGTTCTACCTGGCGACCACCGCGACACCGGACGGCGTGACCCGGCGCCGCCACATCCGCACCCGCAACCGGCGAGTCACCGCGGTCAACGACGAATACCTGGACCTCGCGGCCGCCGAGCAGGCGGGCACGATCGAGTCCGACGGCGGCGTGGGCAGCGAGAGCGCGCTGCTCGCGGCGCTCAACGCGGCCCGGACGGGCCACATGAACGACATCGTCGAGACCATCCAGAGCGAGCAGGACGCGATCATCCGCTCCGAGCACAAGAGCGTGCTCGTGGTGCAGGGCGGCCCGGGCACCGGCAAGACCGCGGTCGCGCTGCACCGTGCGGCCTACCTGCTCTACACCTATCGCCAGCAGCTGGCCAAGAGCGGCGTGCTGATCATCGGACCGAACGCGACCTTCCTCGACTACATCGGCCAGGTGCTGCCCTCGCTCGGTGAGACCGGCGTGCTGCTGTCCACCATCGGCGACCTCTACCCCGGCGTGAAGGCGACCCGCGAGGATTCGCTGCGCGCCGGCCAGATCAAGGGCGCGCTGAGCATTCTCGAGGTGCTCAAGCAGGCGGTCCGCGACCGGCAGGAGGTTCCCGCCGAACCGATCCGGCTGAGCTTCGACGGCTACCCGGTGACGCTGGACAAGAAGATCGCGACCAAGGCGCGCGGCCGGGCCAGGTCCTCGCGCCGCCCGCACAACCTGGCAAGGCCGATCTTCGCGAGTTCGGTGATCGACGCACTGACCGATCAGCTGGCCCAGACCATGGGCGCCGATCTCTCCGGCGGCCCGAGTCTGCTCAGCCGCACCGATCTCGCCGAGATCCGCGACGAGATGAAGTCCGATCCCGGCGTGCAAGCGGCCATCGGGCGGCTCTGGCCGATCCTGTCACCGCAGGAAGTACTGGCCGACCTGCTCGCCGACCCGGCGCGGCTGGACCGCGCGGCGGCGAGCCTGAGCCCCGAGGACCGCGCGGAACTGGTCCGCCCCGACGACGGCGAGTTCAGCGCCGCCGACGCCCCCTTGCTCGACGAACTCGCCGAACTGCTCGGTGTGGACGACACCGAGGAGCGCGAGCGGGCCCGCCGCCGCTGGCGCGCGCAGCTGGCCGAGGCGCAGGACGCGCTGGACATCCTGACCGGCTCGGCGCCGCAGGATCTGGAGGACGAGCTCGACCCCGAGATCCTGATGGCCTACGACCTGATCGACGCGAGCCAGCTGGCCGAGCGCCAGGACGTGCGCGCCAGGCAGACCACCGCCGAACGCGCGGCTGGCGACCGCACCTGGACCTACGGGCACGTCATCGTCGACGAGGCGCAGGAGCTTTCGGAGATGGCGTGGCGCATGGTGATGCGGCGCATCCCGAACCGCTGGGTCACCGTGGTCGGCGACGTGGCGCAGACGGGCGACCCGGCGGGCGCCTCTTCCTGGCAGCGGATGCTGGAACCCTATGTGGCACAACGGTGGAAGCGCACCGAGCTGACGGTGAACTACCGCACCCCCGCAGAGATCATGGCGGTGGCCGCCGATGTGCTCGCGGTGATCGACCCGGACGCCAAAGCGCCGCGTTCGGTCCGCGAGACCGGGAATCCGCCGAGAGCGCACCGGGTCGAGGTGGCCGAATTGTCCAGCGCGGTAGGTCGATTGGTGGCCGCCGAGCAGGGGCCCGGCACCACCGCGGTGATCGCGCCGCACCCGCAAGTCGCGGAGCTGGCCGACCTGGCCGGGGAGTCGGTGCGGGTGCTGACGGTGCACGACGTCAAGGGTCTGGAGTTCGACGCGGTGTTCCTGGTCGAGCCCGCGCGGATTCTCGCGGAATCGCCGCGCGGCATGAACGACCTGTACGTGGCGCTGACCCGCGCCACCCAGCGGCTCACGGTGGTGCACAGCGAGGATCTGCCGGAGGTGCTGGCGGCGCTGGGTTGATCGCGGGTCGTCGTCCGCTTCGCGGGCGGCGACCGCCGGCCCCGCCGTGGTGACCACGCTTCCGAGCGACCGCCGAACGCGGGAAAGCTCCGCATCGCACCGAACGGGCGATACGGAGCTTTCAAAGGGGTCTCAGGCGCGGCATTGGACGAAGTCCGTCCTCAGCCCGCGCAGGGCCGGAGCGAGGGCGGCGGTACGCCTACCGGACGGTGTGCACGATGAGCACGTCCGTGCGAGACTTGCGCGCCACATCCGAGGGCACCGAGCCGAGCAGGCGGCCGGCCAGGGTGTTCAGGCCGCGGTTACCGACGACCAGCAGATCGGCCTGGGTCTCCTTGAGCAGGTTGAGCAGCGATTCCACCGGCTCACCGACGATGGCGCGCTCGACGATCTCCTTGGCGCCCGCAGCCGACGCCTTGTCCCTGGCGGTGCGCAGGATCTCGTTGGTGGGGGCGGAGCCGCGCACCTGGTAGGCCTCGTCCTTGAGCACATCCGCCGCGGCGGCGACGTCACGGTCGTCGGTCGGGTAGTAGGCGCAGGCCACGATCAGGGTGGAACCGGCATCGCCGGCCAGTGCCGCGGCCTTCTCGACGGCCTTGTACGACGACTCCGATCCATCGGTACCGACGACAATGGTCCGGTAGGCGGTCATGCCCGCACCTCGCTAACGCTCGGCGCGGTCATGGCCGCCTGTGGCGCTGTGTCTTTGGTTCGCTCGCTTCGCTCGCTCACGGTCTCTTCCTCCAACTGTGCGGGTCGGGTGCCTGCGTCCAGCGTCCCGGCAAGTCGGGCACCGGCGCGGCGACTGCGCTCGACCATAGCCGCTCTCCGGGCGGAAACAGCAGAAATCGCAACACATCACACTCGCCCATGTCGGGCTTTTCGCCCCGGCGTTCGGTCATCGAATGCGGTGGGGCCTTGGCGACCTGCGTGGACTCAAATTCTCGTGGGTAATCCTGTGATAAATCACAACCGCGATGAACGTTCTTGCGGGCCTGGGATATTCATCACAAGATACCGCCGCGCGGCGTGCGTCACACCGCCGCGCGGCCGTCGCCTACCTCGCTGAGCCCTTGACCAGTTGCGTTGCGGGCGCGCCGCGGCGGCTCGCCCGCGCGGCGGACCCTTCCGAATAGCCGCGCTTTATCCGCGGGATTCACCGCCCGGAGCGGTTCGCACCGACCAAATCGGACGCCGAATGCCGCGCGTACTCCAGCGGCGCCATTCCGATCTCCGCGGTGAACTCACGGGAGAAATGCGCCTGATCGAAATAGCCGAGTTCGACAGCGAGCGCGGCCAAATCCTCGACCCAGCCCTTGGCGAGCAGATCCGCGCCGTCCTGCAGCCGGTAGCGGCGAAGCACCCATTTCGGGCCCGCGCCGACGTAGCGGCGGAACATGCGCTGCAGGGTGCGCACCGGCACGCCGAAGCGCTCGGTGATCTGGTCCACCCTGGTGAGCCCGCGGTCGTGCTCCATGGCGTGCACGATCCGCGTCACCAGCTGGAAGGTGGGGTCCTGTCCGACGGCGCGCGGCGCGAGGAACTCCTCGACGAGCACGCGGCGGTCTTCGTCGGATGCGGCGGCCAGCACCCGTTCGGCGAGTCCCTCGGCGTCGGGGAACACCTCGGTGATCGGGACCGAACGATCGCGGAGCGAACCGACGTCCAAGCCCGTGAAGGCGCCGAACCCGCCCGCGCGGAACCGCGCGCCGAAGGTCAGCCCGCGGTCTGTCAGCTCGCGCGTGTACTTGGTGGTGCACACTCCGGTCACGAAGCCGCCGACGCGGTGCGCGGAGTGCTCGAAGGTGATGTTCACGCACGGGAACGACAGCACCTCCGCGACATACGGCGGGCGATCGCGCAGATCCCAGTGCACAACCCAGTACCAGTCCACGAACTCGCGGACCCCCGGCCCCGGCTCGAGCCGGGTCAGGCTGCGATGCCGAGACTGCTCCCGCGGGTGCAGAATTCCCTTCTCGCTGTCCAGCGGAGTCCGTTCGTCAGCGACCATCGCGCGCCCTCCCCTGAGGTTGTCGCTTTCTTACAAGATCGGGCGCGCCCGCCCTGCCAGAGTCGAAGGCATGACGACATCGGTGAATCCCATCCCCTCCGGCTACCACTCCATCACCTGCTTCCTCGCGGTCGCCGACGCGAACAAGGCCATCGAGTTCTACTCCGCCGTCTTCGGCGCGAAGGTGGTCAGCCGCAGCGATCTGCCCGACGGACAGCCGGCGCACGCCGAACTCGAGATCGGCGATTCGACGCTGCAGCTCGGTATGCCGATACCCGCCAACGGCGTTCAGGCACCCAACGGCGAATGGGTGCACACCTCGATCGTGCACTACTGCCCCGACGTGGACGCCGTCATCCAGCGCGCGATCGAGCACGGCGCGCGCAGCGCCGAGGAGCCGCAGACCTTCGTCAGCGGCGACCGCTTCGGCGTCGTGATCGACCCGTTCGGTCACCGCTGGGCGGTGATGACTCGCGTCGAGGACATCTCGCGCGAGGAGGCCCAGCGCCGGGTCGACGAGTGGATGGCGTCGCAGAGCTGACGCGACGGCGGACGCCATCGCGACTCAGCTCAGTCCGGCGGCGTCCATGCCGCGCAGTTCCTTCTTCAGGTCGGCGATCTCGTCGCGCAGCCTGCCCGCGAGCTCGAACTGCAGCTCGCGGGCGGCGTTCATCATCTGCGCGGTGAGCTCGGTGACCAGGTCGGCCAGTTCTGCACGCGGCATCGACTTGATGTCGCGGCCCTCGATGACGCCCGCGCTGACCGCGCGCCCTGGTTCGCCCTGGGCGCGCCTGCCGCGGCTGGCGTTGCGACCCGAGCCGCCGACCTCGACCTCGTCGGCCTCCCGGTACACCTGGTCCAGGATGTCGGCGATCTTCTTGCGCAACGGCTTCGGGTCGATGCCCATCTGCTCGTTGTAGGCGATCTGCTTGGCCCTGCGCCGCTCGGTCTCCTCGATCGCGTGGCGCATGGAGTCGGTGACCTTGTCGGCGTACATGTGCACCTCACCGGAGACGTTGCGGGCCGCGCGGCCGATGGTCTGGATGAGGCTGGTGCTGCTGCGCAGGAAGCCCTCCTTGTCGGCGTCCAGGATGGCGACCAGCGAGACCTCCGGCAGGTCGAGACCCTCGCGCAGCAGGTTGATGCCGACGAGCACGTCGTATTCGCCGAGGCGCAGCTGGCGCAGCAACTCGACGCGGCGCAGCGTGTCGATCTCCGAGTGCAGGTAGCGCACCCGGACGCCGAGCCCGAGCAGGTAGTCGGTGAGATCCTCGGCCATCTTCTTGGTGAGCGTGGTGACAAGCACTCGCTCGTCCCGCTCGGTGCGCTGCCGGATCTCGTGCAGCAGGTCGTCGATCTGCCCCTTGGTCGGCTTCACCACCACCTTAGGGTCGACCAGGCCGGTCGGGCGGATGACCTGCTCGACCACCTCGCCGCCCGCCTGCCCCAGCTCGTACGGGCCAGGTGTCGCGGACAGGTACACCGTCTGCCCGATGCGATCGGCGAACTCCTCCCAGGTGAGCGGGCGGTTGTCGACCGCGGACGGCAGCCGGAAGCCGTACTCGACCAGATTCCGCTTGCGCGACATGTCGCCCTCGTACATGCCGCCGATCTGCGGCACGGTGACGTGCGACTCGTCGATGACGAGCAAAAAGTCCTCGGGGAAGTAGTCGAGCAGCGTCGCGGGCGCCGAGCCGGCCGCTCGGCCGTCGATGTGGCGCGAGTAGTTCTCGATGCCGGAGCAGAACCCGACCTGCCGGATCATCTCCAGGTCGTACTGGGTGCGCATGCGCAAGCGCTGCGCCTCCAGCAGCTTGCCCTGGCGCTCGAACTCGGCGAGCCGCTCCTCGAGCTCCTGCTCGATGTCGCGGGTCGCGCGCTCCATGCGCTCCGGGCCCGCCACGTAGTGGGTCGCCGGGAAGATGCGCAGCGTGTCCACCTTGCGCACCACGTCGCCGGTCAGCGGGTGCAGGTAATACAGCGCCTCGATCTCGTCGCCGAAGAACTCGATGCGCACCGCGAGTTCCTCATAGGACGGGATGATCTCGACGGTGTCGCCACGGACCCGGAACGAGCCGCGGGTGAAGGACAGGTCGTTGCGGGTGTACTGCACGTCGACGAGCAGCCGGAGCAGCGCGTCCCGGTCGACCTCGGTGCCGACCTCGAGCTGCACCGAGCGGTCCAGATACGACTGCGGCGTGCCGAGGCCGTAGATGCACGACACCGAGGCGACCACCACCACATCGCGCCGGGACAGCAGGCTCGAGGTCGCCGAGTGGCGCAGCCGCTCCACGTCGTCGTTGATCGAGCTGTCCTTCTCGATGTAGGTGTCGGTCTGGGCGATGTACGCCTCGGGTTGGTAGTAGTCGTAGTACGAGACGAAGTACTCGACCGCGTTGTGCGGGAGCATCTCGCGCAACTCGTTGGCCAGCTGGGCGGCGAGCGTCTTGTTCGGCGCCATCACCAGGGTCGGGCGCTGCAACTTCTCGATGAGCCACGCCGTGGTGGCCGACTTGCCGGTGCCGGTGGCGCCGAGCAGGACCACGTCGCGCTCGCCCGCCTTGATCCTGCGCTCCAGCTCCGCGATGGCCGCGGGCTGATCGCCCGCCGGCTGGTGCTCGCTGACCACCTGGAACTGCCCCTCGGCGCGCTCGATGGCGCCGACGGGACGGAACTCCGAACGCGCGAGCGGGGTCTCGCCTTCGGCGGGAATCTCGGTAGCGAAAGCCATGACAACCAGCGTAGGCGCAGGCACCGACAGATTTCGCGGCCCGGTGACCCGGCGCACGCGCGGGGCCTTCGAGTGGGGCCGAACTCCCCTCCTGCTCGGCCCCACTCCCGGCGGAGCGGAAACCGAACGGAACACTCGTGCCTGGGCCGCGGTCCAGGATATCGACCACAGTTATCGGTTGGCAAATCCTGTAATTTCAATTTTCAATTACCCGCCGCCACCTGCTCCGACCGCGACCGCGTGCCGAACCCCGAGCATCGGCCACGCGCACGAGCGCAGGACTCGACGGAACGTCCGCGACGGTAGATTCTGACTGCATGACACAGGCACCAGCAGTGAACGTGCACCGACCCAAGGTCGAGTACTTCGATGTCGCGAGCCTGACCAACACGGACCCCAAGGGGTTCGTGCGGCCGGTCGAGCGCTATCGCGTCGAACCGTGGGGCCTGTACATGGCACGCACCGCCGACCATCCGCAGTTCCACTACATGGAGTCCTGGCTGCTGCCCGAACTGGGCCTGCGCGCAACGGTTTTCCACTACAACCCGGCGCATCGGCGCGATCAGGACTACTACCTGGACCTCGGCGAGTTCACCAGGATCGAACCGAAGAAGTGGCGGTCGGTCGACCACTACCTCGACATCGTGGTGCGCTCCGAGCGCGAGACGATCCTGCTCGACGTGGACGAACTGCTCGCCGCGCACGCCGCTGGCCTGATCGGCGCGGCCGAGGCGGAGGCCGCCATCCAGCACGCGACCGCCGCGATCGACGGCATCGCCGCGCACGGGCATTCCCTCGACGACTGGCTCGCCACCCGCGACATCGAGCTGACCTGGCTCTGACCGCCGCCGATCCCACCGGAAAAACCGCCACCGACCCCACCGGAGAAACGCCGAGTGCCCGGCGGAGCGATTCCCGCCGGGCACTCGCCCGCACCGCGCCCAACGACCTCCATCGGCTGAGCCGCACCGGTTTGCGACGGGCTTGCTCACCCGCACCCGAAGCCCCGCGCCCACGAGGAACGACCCCGTGAAGGAGAAATACCGGAAATTCTGGGACGGCCGTTCGGTCGGCTGTCGTGATTCGGCCGGAAGAATGGCGGTGCCGGTTACCCGGCGGTATCGATATCAGCGTGCGCACCGATATGACGACCGCCACTCCCCAGGACGCCCGTGAGCACAGCATCCGGCTTTCCGGAGAATTTCCGGTGAAGTCGTCCGAAATGGGAGATTCGCGCGATAACGGTCAGCCGAGCAGCCGCCGATAGGCCGCGTCGAACCACGGTTCCTTCACCGCGTAATACGCCTCCGAGGCGGCGTCGCCGACGAGCCCGGACGCCTTGGCCGCCGCCTCGCGCTTCACCGCGAGGTACTCCTCGCGCGCCGCCGCGTCCGCGCGCAGCCAGTCGCGGAAGGCAAGCGCGAACCGCTGCCCCGGCGACCCGTCCACCCGGATGTGCACGTTGGCGAGGCGGCCAGGGTCGGCGTTGCCGTGCAGCCGCTTGACCCACCGTGCGGTGTCGGTCCCCTCCGGGTCACCCTCGGTCGGCTTCGGATTGTCGTGCGTGACATGCGCTTTCACCGGGAAACCTGCCGCACCGAGCGCGTCGCGCAGCCCCTCGGCCGCCGCCAGATCTGCCACCGTGACCTGCAGATCCAGCACGTCTTTCGCGGGCAGACCCGGCACCGCCGTGGAACCGATGTGATCGATGCGGGAGGCCACCGCGCCGCAGGCCACCCACAGTCGCGCGATCAGCCGCTGCGCCTGCGCGGCCCATTCCGGATCGTGCGGGACCAGCCGCAGCTCCCCTCTCGCCGCGGGCGTCCCGGTGCGCAGGTTGCGCTCGAACGGCACCAGCCGCTCCTCCCACAGCCGGTGCACCGCGGCGTCGACCTCGCCCGCAGGGCCGCTGTTGTCCAGCAGGACGTCGGCCACCGCACGCCGCTGTTCGTCCGTCGCCTGCGCCGAAATTCGGGCCCGCGCATCGGCTTCCGTAACGCCGCGGAATTCCGCGAGACGACGAATTCGAGTTTCCGCGTCGACGTCGACGATCAACACCAGATTCATCAACGGCGCCAAACCATTTTCCACCAACAGCGGAATATCTTGGACGACAATGGCGTCCGCCGGGGCCGCCGAAATCAATTCCGCGGTGCGCTTTCCGACCAGCGGATGAGTAATGGAATTCAGGGTTGCCCTTGCCGCGTCGTCGGCGAACGCGACGGCCGCGAGCGCCGGGCGATCCAGGCTGCCGTCCGCTGTGAGGATGCCGGGACCGAACGCCTCGACCAAGGCCGCGAGTCCCTCGCTGCCCGGCGCGACGACCTCCCTGGCGATCAGGTCGGAATCGACGATGACCCCGCCACACTCGGCGAGGATCCGCGCCACCGTCGACTTGCCAGCTCCCATGCCTCCGGTGAGGCCGATCCGCAACATTCGTTCAGTTTCGCATCCGCCGCGCCCGACCGGCCGACCGCCCGGCGGGGCGCAACGGGGGCACACCGCGCGAACAAGCGGATTACCCACCCACCCCGGCAATTTCACTCACGGCGGCGCCAATTGCCCGTTCCGTGACGCGGCCGAGACCGATTCGCAACATTTACGTCGGAACCGCCGCGCGGCCCGACAACTTTCCGACACGCCGAGGCAATTACTTCCGCAAAATACTGTGTTCCACACTTTCGTTCCGCTAATCTTCGCCGTGGCGATCCAGGCCAGTACCAGCAAGCAAAGGAAAACCATTGGGCACCAGAATCAACCAGACGGGTCGCCACCGCCTGGGCATGGCGGGCGGGGTGCACTGCCTCGAGATCCCCGCCGTCGCGGCCGCGCTCGCCGAGCACCGCCGCTCTTGGTTCACCGCACTGATCAGTCCGGCCCGGCACAGCTTCGCGGCCATGCGAAAACGCTCCACCGTGGCCACGGCCTACTGGGTACCGGCGACCGCCAACTGAACTCGTTCCACGACAGTGGCCCAGCCGCTCGGCTGGGCCATTCGCGTGCGCCGAGCCTGGCTCAGAGCTTGGCGCCCTCCACAACGGCGGTGAACTCGCGCACCTCGGCGCGGAAGCGGGCGAGACCCTCCCGGTCGAGGCCGGTGGCGTCGGCGATCTTCCTCGGGACCTCCCTGGCCCGTTCGCGCAGCGCCGCACCGGCCTCGGTCGGTCGAACCAGCACCGAGCGTTCGTCCTCCGCGGAGCGCACCCTGCTGATCAGCCCCGTGGTCTCCAGCCGTTTCAACAACGGCGACAGGGTGCCCGAGTCGAGGTCGAGCGCCTCGCCCAGCTCTTTCACCGTCACGGTTTCGCGCTCCCACAGCACCAGCATCACCAGGTACTGCGGATAGGTCAGCCCGAGGTCGTCCAGCATCGGCCGGTAGAGCCGCGTGAGCGCCCGCGAGGCGGCGTACAGCGCGAAGCACACCTGGTTGTCGAGCTGGAGTTCGCTCGTCTGTGTCATGGTCACCACCTCTTTGTCGAAGGTAGTAGCCGATTCAGTGGCCTGCAATTCACCCGGCGCGATCCGGCGTTGGCGAAAGTGCGATCTTCGCATTGCGACCTGGGCGTTCGCTGGCGGCAGCCGCCTCGGCCGCGTGCTCGAGCGAGTGCACCGCCGCGATGCTCAGCCGCAGTTCGCCGCTCGCGGCGAGCTCGACCAGCTCGCGCAGCACCCTGGTGCGCTCGGCGGCGCCGATCTCCTGCGCCCGCTGGGCGCCCCAGAAGCCTTTCACCACAGCCTGTTTGAAGATGAGGGTGCCTGGCGAGATCGTCCACGGCTTGCCGGACAGCGCGCCGAAGGAGATCAGCTCACCGTTCGGCGCGAGCAACTCGAGCAGGTCAGCGCCCGCAGGACCGCCCACCTGATCCACGGCGCGCACGATCGGCGCTCCTTCGGTGGCCGCGGCGGCTCGGTCGAGCCAGCCGTCGGTCTCGGTGTCGACGACCGGTTCGTAGCCGAGTTCGCGCAGAGCGCGCACCGACGCCTCGCCGCGCACCAGATTCAGCACGCGCACGCCGCGGCGTCGCGCCAGCAGATTCAGCAGCCGCCCCACCGCGCCGTTCGCGGCGTTGACCACCACCCAGTCGCCCTGCCGCACGCGCAGATCGTCCAGCAGCACCGCGGCGCTGAACGGCATCGCGAGCAACTGGGCGGCCGTCTCGTCGTCGATCGAGTCGGGCACCGGCAGCGCCTGCGCCGCCTTGGCGACGAAGTACTCGGCCCACACCTCGGTCGCGCCGGAGACCGCCACTCGCTGACCCACAGACCGGTCGGTCACGCCCTCGCCGACCGCGTCGATCCGTCCGACGCCTTCGGTGCCGGGGATCGCGGGCAGCGGCGGCCGGTAGCCGTAGACGCCGCGGATGATCGCGAGATCGTGGTTGTGGATCGGCGCGAGATCGAGCGCGATCCGCACCTCGCCGGGACCGGGCTCGGGCAGCGGCCGGTCCGCCGTGGCCAGCACATCCTTCGGCTCCCCGAATTCTTCGATGACAACGGCTCGCACGTCGGCCTCCTTCGCTCGTTGGTTTCGCGATACCGGACCCAGAGTAGCCCGCAATTCAATTGTGCCCAATCAAATGGAGCGTGTGTCGCGTCACCCCCGGGGCCGGATAGCACGGCGGCCCGGTCCTCGCCCGCGTCACCCGGAGCCGTCTGCACTTCACACACACGAGCTGGGCGTTCCGTGTCGCGGCACCCGCAGGCGAAACAGAACTCGGTCTACGCGCGTGCCACCCGGAATCGTCGGCCCGCGGCAGGTGCCGCGCAAGTGTGTCGAAGTAGCGCTCGGTCGACCAGGATCGGCACTCGCGGGCGGGAAATTCCGTACTCCCCCGGCCCTAGGCGGCGGACGAGACCGAGTGGAATGACGGCAACGCAGGTCAGTCCGCTGGCGAATTCCCCGACGCCCGGCGCGCCGACCACGCGTCGATCACGCCGTTCAGCTGGGCGACCACCGTCGCGAGCCCCGACAGATCACCGCCGATCTGGTACGAGCGCAGTTCGGCGGGCGCGGGCAGTTTGGCGACGATCTCGGGCAGGTTGGCGACCAGGGTGGCCTGGATGTTGGCGTCGTTCTGCGCGTTGGCGGTGGCGACGCGTTCCCGCTCGCGCTGCACGACGAGCAGCTCGCCCTCGTGTTCGGCGCGCTGCCGCGCCGCCGTCAGCGCCAGCTCGCCGTCCACTTCCACGCGGCGCAGCTCTTGGCGCAGGCGCAGGTTCTCGAGCAGCTCGGCGTGCTGTTCGCGTTCCAGCCGCACGGCGTGCAGTGCGGTCTGCTGCGCGAGTTCGGCGACCGCGCGCTTGTCGTCGTGTTCGCGGGTGGTGCGCCGCATCCGCTCCGCGGTCTCGCGGTCGAAGCGCGCCGCCTCGTTGCGGTCGCGCAGCTGCGCGAGTTCGCGCTCGTTCTCGATGCGCCGTTCCTCGCTCGACCGCTGCGCGGCCGCCTCCCTGGCCGAGATCGCTTCCTGCGCGGTGAGTTCCGCCAGCCGCGCGACCTGATTCTGTTCGGTGCGGTAGGGCTTCTGCAGGTTCTCCCACAGCGTCGAGGAACTGACCACCGCCTCCTTGATCTGCACGGTGACGATCCGCAGTCCGAGGCCGCGATCACCGCCGCCGGTCTGCGCCTCGCCGCTGCCTTCGGCGACCGCGCGCAACCGGGCGGTGAGCTCCTCGATGATGGGCTGCTTGTCGCTGAGCACGTCGCGCACGCCCATCGTGGACACCTTGTCCTTGATGGCGGCCTCGGCCTGCTCCCGCAGCTGAATGTTGACCAGTCGCATGGGATCTTCGGCGTCGGAGAAGTCGAGCTTGCGGTACGCGGTGCCGAAATCCTCGATGATCCATTGCACGTAGCCCTGCACCAGCACGCCCTGCAGCTCCCGGCAGATGCAGTAGGCGTTGATCAGGATGGTCTGCATCGCGCCCGGCACCACGAGATAGGAGTCGGTGGCCGGGTTGTACCGGAACGACACACCGAGCCCGATGTGCAGCGGTTCCGCGCGCCCGCGCCTGGTGTGCACCACGAAGGCGTTGGGCGGCACCAGCACCGTGCGCCACCGCCAGAAGCCGGTGACCCGCACCTCGACCGGTCCCGCGCCCTGCCCATGAACGCTCTGGCCGACCCGGTCGGCCCGCTTCGCCAGCGCGCTGCGCGGCTGTAGCGGAGCGCCGGGCGCCTGCGGCGCGGGCGCCCCCACGGCCGGAGGCTTGCGCGTGCGCAGATCGTCCTCCAGCGCCGCCTGCTGCGCGACGACCTGATCGAGATAGGTGTTCTTACCCGGATTACTCCCCATGGCCGCGCACACTACCGGCGAATCCCCCCGCCCCCAACACTTTTCGTTCTACGCACGGCGCGGATCTCGAGGTCTCGAAGCCAGACTTGCTCCAGGGAGCCGGTAGGTGACGTGAGGTCCGCCACACCTGGTAGTCACTTGCAGAAAACGGGAAACCCGCCCTAGGCTGACCGAGAAACCTGATAGTGACTATCAGGTACTGACAGGAGGGGCCATGTCGCTACCGACCCTGACCAAGGAGCCCGGCCAACGACCCGTCCCGCCGCCGCGACTGCGCGCGCTCGGACGCTGGGGCGCGGCCATGGCCCGGTACCGCCGGATCGTCCTCGGCGTCTGGCTGCTGCTCGCGGTGCTCGGCGGCGCCGCCTATCCGCTGCTGCACGATCGGCTCGGCGCGCCCGACTACACCGTGCCGGGTTCGGCCTCCAGCGAGGTGGACAGCCTTGCGGCGCAACACTTCCCGCAGTTCGGCGCGGAACAGGACCTGCTCGTCTTCCACTCGGCGCGGTTCACCGCCGACGCCCCCGAGTTCCGCGCCGCGATCGACCGCGCGCTCGTCGCCGCGCGCGAGACCGCGGGCGTCACCGGTGCGCTCGGACCGTTCCAGGGCAACGCCGCCGCGCAGATCTCCCCCGACCGGCACACCGCGTTCGGCATCGTCGGCTTGGCGGGCGACATGTCCGAGCGGGTCGCGGTCGCCACCCGGTTGCAGGCGGCCGTCACCGCGATCTCCGACGCCGACGTCCGCGTCGCGGTCACCGGCTACGGCCCGGCCCAAGCCGATCTGATGGACATCGAGACCGCCGATATGCAGCGCGCCGAGACCATCGGTCTGCCCGTGGCGGCCGCGGTGCTCGTCCTCGCGCTCGGCGCGTTGGCGGCCGCGACGCTGCCGATCACGGTGAGCGCAGCGGGCATCGCGGCGGCCGTGGGCGCGCTGTTCGGCCTGACCACCTTCCTGACCTTCGACTCGCTGGTGCTCTCCGTCGCGACCATGATCGCCACCGGCACCGCGATCGACTACGCCATGTTCATCGTCAGCCGGTTCAACGAGGAACTGACCAGACGCGGGGTGCGCGACCGCTCGGCGCGCGCGGAGATCGACCGCGCGGTCGCCGTCGCGCTGGACACCACCGGCCGGACGGTGCTCGCCTCCGGACTCATCGTGCTGATCTCGCTGTGCTCGCTTGCCGTGGTCGGCCTGCCGATGCTCGACGGGGTCGCGATCGGCGTGGTGACCGCCGTGCTGGCTACGTTGTCCGCGGCCGTCACGCTGCTGCCCGCGCTGCTTGCGACGCTCGGACCGGCCGTGAACCGGGGCGCGCTGCCCGCGCGATTGCGTCCCGCGGAGACCCGCTCGACGGTGGCGTCGAGCGCTTGGGCGCGCTGGGCGCACACCGTCATGCGCAGACCGGTAATGTTCGGCCTGCTCGGCGTCGCCGTGCTGGCCGTGGCCGCCGCGCCGATCACCGGCATCCGGTACGGCATCGACATGGGTCTCGATTCGCTCGGCGACCGGCCGAGCGGCCAGGCGACCCAACTGGTACGGGACAACTTCGGCCCCGGCCTGCTCGCTCCGCTCGCGGTACTCGCGACCGGGCCCGACGACGGGCCGCTGCCGAGCGCGGCGCAAACGCGGGTGCACGAGTTCGCCGACGAGCTGTCCGACGATCCGCGCGTGGCCACGGTGTTTCCCCAGCAGTCGGCGGGACGGATCATGATCACGGTGGTGCCGCGGGAGTCCTTCGACTCCACCAGTGTCGCCGAACTCACCGACGACATCCGTTCCCGCGCCGGCGAATTCGAGGGCGCGCGGTTGCGCGTCGGCGGCACGCCCGCGACCTTCGCCGAAGTGTCCGAACGGATCACCGCCCGCTTCCCGTGGGTGATCGCCCTGGTGCTGTCGGTCTCGCTGGCTTTCCTGATCCTGGCGTTCCGCAGTATCGTGCTCGCGGTCAAGGCCATTCTGCTGAATCTGCTCGCCACCGGCGCGGCGCTGGGGATCACCGTGGGTGTGTTCCAGTACGGCGTCGGCGAATCCGTGCTCGGCTTCCAGAGCACCGGCTTCCTCCAGGTGTATCTGCCGATGCTGGTGTTCGCGGTGCTCTTCGGTCTCTCGATGGACTACGAGGTCTTCCTGATCCGCCGCATGAAGGAGGCGTGGGACCGCGGCAACGACAACGCCGCCGCGGTCGCCGAGGGATTGCAGCGCACGGCACGCCCGATCACCGCCGCCGCGGCCATCATGGTCGCCGTGTTCGCCAGCTTCGTGACCGCGGAAGTATTGGAGCTCAAGCAGATCGGGCTCGCGCTGGCGGTCGCCATCACCATCGACGCGCTCGTCGTGCGACTGATCCTGGTGCCCGCGTTCATGCGGCTGTTCGGCCGGTGGAACTGGTGGCTGCCGCGGTGGCCCGCCAAGGCCGAAAACGCTACCGTCAGCGGACGATCAGCTCCAGCGCGTCGATGATGGATCCCACCGCCTCGGTGTAGACCTCGCTCAGCGGCTCGGCGAAATCCCTTCCTGCCCAATGGTCCAGCGCCGCGACACCGCCCCAGATGGCGGTGGAGGCGGCCATCCGGACCTTCAGGTCGTTGGGGTCGCGCCCGCAGCGTTCGGCGAACAGCTGACCGAACTGTTTCTCCAGTTCGCGCATCTGCCTGGTCTGGCCGTCCCGCACCTCGGGAAAGGCGCGCACGTAGCGCAGCCTGCGCGCGATGCGGTGTTCGGAGTCCGGGGTGATCAGTGCCGCGATCATCACCGGCACCAGCGGCCGCGCCACCGCGAGAAGCGCTGCGGGATCGAGGGTTTCGCCGTCGCCCGCGGTGCGCAGCACCTCGAGCAGGTGCGGATCCGCCTCGTCGTAGAGGACAAGCATCTCCTTGGTGCCGAAGTAGCGGTAGATGGAGCTGGGTGAAACGCCCGCTTCGGCCGCCACCCGCTCGACGGTCACCTCGCGATATCCGTACTCGTCGAACAGATCCAGCGCGACC
Organism: Nocardia amikacinitolerans NBRC 108937; assembly: GCF_001612615.1. Lineage (GTDB taxonomy): Bacteria > Actinomycetota > Actinomycetes > Mycobacteriales > Mycobacteriaceae > Nocardia > Nocardia amikacinitolerans. The sequence continues at coordinate 106,146 of NZ_BDAU01000083.1, forward strand.
CGCTGAATCCGGCTCATCGCCTCGACCTTCCTGCGTTCCCAGAGGGTGGCGGGGAACCTCCGGTGTGTCGCCGTCACAGGCCCACCGCCCGCACCAGATCGAGCATCTCGATGTGGAAAAGCTTTGCCGGGTCCTGCGATTGGGGCCGCAGGTGGCCGTACACCTCTAGCGCGATCGGGCCGTGCATGCGGCCCCACATCCGCAGCGCCAGCGCCAGCGCGGCCGGGGGTAGGTCGGGAAAGTCGGCGCGCACGTGCTCGACCAAGTCCGGGTCGAAGTCCGACCACGTCGAATCGCCGAGGGATTGCGTCGCGGCGGCGCGCGGCCAAGCGGCGGCGGCCAGGCCGACGAGTCCGTCGCAGGCACGCAGCTCCGCCGTGCGCGCCGGGCCCTCCGGCGGCGGCTGGTAACCGCGCACGGGATCGCCGTAGATCAACCGGAACCCTTCGGGATTCGCGACGGCCCATTCCCGGACGGCCTCGCCCCAAGCGATGATGCGCCCGCCGGGGTCGTCCTCGGGGACGGCGTCCCGCGCGGCCTCCAGCCGGTCGATCAGTCCGGTGTAGACGTCGGAGATGAGGGTGGTGATCAGCTCGTCGCGGGTGGCGAAGTAGCCGTACAGCGCGCCCGCGGTCATGCCCATCTCGCGCGCGATGGCGCGGAGCGAGATCGCGTCCGGACCGCCCTCGGCGAGCAGTCGCCGCGCGATGGCCTTGATCTCCTCCGTCGCCTCCGCACGCAAACGTTCCCTGCGACTCTGCACCTCGACCACGGTTGACACTCTACAGCGTGCGACTACTATCACCCGTGTCGTTACTGAACGGCGTGTAGTAAACGAACAGCGTTTAGAGGATGGCTATCGTGAAGATCGGAATTTTCGGCGCGAGCGGCGTGATCGGTGCCCGCGTGGTCGAGGAGGCGCGCCGACGCGGCCACGAGGTGACCGCTTTCGCGCGCGACTCCGCGCGCTTCCCCGCCGACCAGGGCGAGGTGCGCTGGCGGGTGGCGGACTGGCTGGACACCGACAGCATCGACGCGGCCATCGCGGGCCTGGACGTGGTAATCAGCGCGGTGAACGCCGGGCACGGCATCGCCGACACCATCGCCAACGCGAGCGCCTTCGTCACCGGCGCGCACGCGATGGTCGGCGCGCTGGAGCGGCACCCGGACATCCGGCTCATCGCCGTCGGCGGCGGGGGCAGCCTGGAGGTCGCGCCGGGACGCCAACTCGTCGACACCGGAACCGAATTCACGCGCATTCTCACCGAGGACCTCGGCGTACCCGCCGAATACCGCGACGTGGTGCTGGCGCTGCGGGACGCGCTGAACGTCTACCGCGTCTCCAACCGCAACTGGACCTACCTGAGCCCGTCGTCGGGTTTGGTCCAGCCCGGTGCCCGCACCGGCCGCTACCGCGTCGGCGGCGATCAACTTCTGATCGCCGACGCCGACATCTCCGCCGAGGACTTGGCCGTCGCCCTTCTCGACGAAGCCGAGAACCCCCGCTTCCCGCAGCGCCGCTTCACCGTCGCCGCCGCCTGACCGCGGGCCACCCCGAACAGGGCGAAGGCCCCGGTCCGTGTGGACCGGGGCCTTCGCGTGTGCTCTACCCGAATCAGGCGTTGCCGGAGAGCTTCTCCCGCAGTGCCGCCAGCTGGGCGTCGCTGGCCAGCGACCCGCCGGCGGGCTCGGCCTGGCTGGAGGAGGACTGCGCACCGCTCTCGGAGGAGTAGTTCGACGCGCCGCCACCGTTCGCGGCCTCGGCCGCGGCGTCGGCCGCCATCTTCTCCATCTGCGCGGTGTGCATCTTGTGGCGACGCTCCGCCTCGGCGTAGCGGCCTTCCCACTCCTCGCGCTGCTTGTCGAAGCCCTCGAGCCATTCGTTGGTCTCGGGGTCGAAGCCCTCGGGGAAGATGTAGTTGCCCTGCTCGTCGTAGCTGTCGGCCATGCCGTACTTCGACGGGTCGAACTCGGCGTGGTAGTCCTCGTTCGCCTGCTTCAGCGACAGCGAGATCCGGCGACGCTCCAGGTCGATGTCGATGACCTTGACCATCGCGTCGTCGCCGACCGCGACGACCTGGTCCGGCACCTCGACGTGGCGCTCGGCCAGCTCGGAGATGTGCACCAGGCCCTCGATGCCCTCTTCGACGCGCACGAACGCACCGAACGGAACCAGCTTGGTGACCTTGCCCGGCACGATCTGGCCGATCGCGTGGGTGCGGGCGAACTGACGCCACGGGTCTTCCTGGGTCGCCTTGAGCGACAGCGAGACACGCTCGCGGTCCAGGTCGACGTCGAGAACCTCGACGGTGACCTCGTTGCCGACCTCGACGACCTCGGACGGGTGGTCGATGTGCTTCCAGGACAGCTCGGAGACGTGCACCAGACCGTCCACACCGCCGAGATCGACGAAGGCGCCGAAGTTGACGATCGAGGAGACCACACCCTTGCGGACCTGGCCCTTCTGCAGCTGGTGCAGGAACTCGGAACGCACCTCGGACTGGGTCTGCTCCAGCCAAGCGCGGCGGGACAGGACCACGTTGTTGCGGTTCTTGTCCAGCTCGATGATCTTGGCCTCGATCTCCTTGCCGACGTACGGCTGGAGGTCGCGGACGCGACGCATCTCGACGAGCGAGGCGGGCAGGAAGCCGCGCAGGCCGATGTCGAGGATCAGGCCGCCCTTGACGACCTCGATGACGGTGCCCTTGACGGCCTCGTCCTTCTCCTTGAGCTCCTCGATGGTGCCCCACGCACGCTCGTACTGCGCCCGCTTCTTCGACAGGATCAGGCGGCCTTCCTTGTCCTCCTTGGTGAGAACGAGGGCCTCGACCTCATCGCCCACGGAAACGACCTCGTTCGGGTCGACATCGTGCTTGATGGAGAGTTCACGGGAGGGGATGACGCCTTCGGTCTTGTAACCGATGTCGAGCAGAACCTCGTCGCGATCGACCTTGACGATGGTTCCTTCGACGATGTCGCCGTCGTTGAAGTACTTGATCGTGGCGTCGATGGCGGCGAGGAAGTCCTCGGCGGAGCCGATGTCGTTGACGGCTACCTGCGGCGAGGTGACGGTGGTGGGCATGTGTCGGTTTGCTCCGGACGGATTGTGGTCGGTTGCGGACATTGGAACTTTCGGTACGCTGCGAAATCACCGCGACGATGCGACGACGGACACAGAGGAACGTACCGCACTCATCCACTTGTGAAACTCAGCACGGGCGCTCTGTTATTTCAGTACGCTGATACGTCGGTAGATCGTTACTTCGGTACACCGGTACGTCGGTACAGCAGACACTCGCGCGTTCAGCGTACGCGACCTTGGTCCGCACGGGCAAACCGGTCCGCACGCCACGCCGGAGCGGTTCCGGCGCGCCGCGATCGTTAAGCTCACGCGCGTGTCGGAAGATCGCCATGCCCAAGCGAACGCGCTGCTCGGAACCACCGGAACCGCACGGACCCGGCTGAGTTCGGCCGACAGTCAACGCGCGAGCAGGCGCTGGTGGGACGCCGACGCCGACCAGTATCACCAGACACACGCCGATTTCCTCGGCGTGGACTCCCCCGGCGGCGAGTTCGTGTGGTGCCCCGAGGGGCTGCACGAGGGCGATATGCACTTCCTCGGCGAGGACCTGGCAGGCAAGCGCGTCCTCGAGATCGGCTGCGGCTCCGCGCCGTGCGCGCGCTGGCTGGCCGGGCAGGGCGCACTGCCGGTCGGTCTCGATCTGTCGATGGGCATGCTGGAGCGCGGGCTTGCCGCGATGGCGCACGGCGGTCCCCGGGTTCCGCTGGTGCAGGCGGGAGCCGAGGCGCTGCCGTTCGCGGACGAATCCTTCGATCTGGCCTGTTCGGCGTTCGGCGCGGTGCCGTTCGTCGCCGATTCCGCGCTGCTGATGCGTGAGGTGGCCAGGGTGCTGCGGCCAGGCGGGCGCTGGGTGTTCTCGGTGAACCACCCGATGCGCTGGATCTTCCCCGACGATCCAGGCCCGGCCGGTCTCACCGCGTCCATTCCCTATTTCGATCGCACCCCTTATGTAGAGGTCGACGCCGACGGCGCGGCGACCTACGTCGAGCACCACCGCACCATCGGTGATCGGGTCCGCGAGATCGTCGCCGCGGGATTGACGCTGCTCGACATCGTCGAACCCGACTGGCCGGAATGGCTGGACCGGGAGTGGGGCCAGTGGAGCCCGCTGCGCGGCGAACTCTTCCCCGGCACGGCCATCTTCGTCTCGGAGAAGCCCGGACCCTGACACAGAGCCAGGGGATCTCGACCTAGACTTGGCCGGTGCCCAGTGCGCGAGATCTTCTCGATCGCGTCGAGCGCCACTGCCGAGCCGACCAGACGGCGAAGCGGCTGCGCGAAGTGGTGCTCGCCGATCTCCGCGCGGCCGTCTCCTTCGACGGGTACGTCTTCATGCTCACCGATCCGGCCACCAGGGTCGGGACGTCGCCGCTGGCCGACCTGCTCGGTCTGCCCTGGTCACGGCTGCCGGAGCTGATCCGTCTGCGGTACATGACCGAGTTCACCCGCTGGAGCGATCTGCTCGACAGGAGTACCGCGGCGACGTCCTTGCGCACCGCCACCGGCGGCGACCCCGCGCGCTCGCGGGTGTGGCGCGAGGTGCTGCGCGATCTCGGCGTCTTCGACACCGCGACGGTGGTGTTCGGCGACCGCTACGGATGCTGGGGATTCCTCGAGCTGCTGCGCAAGACCCCGCGTGCGTTCGGCCCGACCCAGCTCACCACCCTGGCCGCGCTGGCGGCGCCGATCACGCGCGGGCTGCGCGCCGCGCTCGGCCGCACCTTCGTCGCGGAGGCGGGCGGACCCGTCCCCGCCGAACCCGCGGTCGTCACGCTCGGGCCCGACCTGCGGATGCGTGGCCAGACCCCGGCCGCCGCCGCGGGGCTGCTCCGGCTGAATCCACCGCAGGAGGCCATGCCGCCGATCCCGAACTCGGTCTACAACGTGGGCGCCGCGCTGCTGGCCGCCGAGCTCGGCACACCCGTCGGTCCGCCGACATCGCGCGTCCATCTGGGCGGCGCCCGCTGGCTGACGGTGCGCGCGGACCGGCTCGGGGATCAGGACATCGCGGTCTCGATGGCGCCGAGCACCACCGCAGAGCGCCTGGATCTGTTCGCGCGGGCACACGCGCTCACCCCGCGCGAGAACGAGGTGCTCACCCTGCTCGCCACCGGCCGCGAAACCCGCCGCCCGGCAAGCGATTCGGGACTGCGCGAGCAGGCGATGAACGATCACGTGAAGGCGATTCTGGCCAAGTGCGGCGTGCACACCCGGCAGGGACTGCTGTCGCGAGCCCTCGGAATCACCTGAGCCGTCAGCTGGTGGCGCCGAGTTCGGCGACCAATGCGGTGCGTGCTGCGGCGACGTGGTCGGCCAGATTCCCTCCGCTGCGCAACCAGATCTCGAAGCCTGCGAAGAAGCAGGACATGCCGACCTTGGCCCAGAGCAGCGGGCGGACGTCGGCGGCGGGGTCGACGCCCATCTGCTGGGCAAGGTGGGCGGTGAGCATGGCTTCGATGGCACCACGCTTGGCGAGGTCGCGGGCTTGCAGCGCGGGGTTGGCGGCGATCAGGGCGTGACGGGTGCGCAACTCGTCGAGCCGGTCGGCGAAGTGCGCCACCATCGGTCCGATGACGGCGCCCAGCGTCGTCTCCGGATCCTCGCCCGCCGGGCGCTCGGCGAGCAGCCGGGCGAGTTCGGCGCGGTGCTCGTCGTCCTCGGCGAAGAGCAGCTCGTCCTTGCCGCTGTAGTACCGATGCAGGGTCCGGGTGCCCACCTCGGCCGCGGCGGCGATGTCGGCGATGGTCACCGCCTCGAACCCGCGCTCGGCGAACAACCGCAACGCCGCGTCGGCGATCGCGCGCCGGGTGCGTTCCTTCTTCCGATCACGCAACGACATGGAAGCATTGTCACGCATGGCAGAAAGTGGCACACTATGCCATATGACAACAAGTGACAGGACCGTGGTGATCACCGGCGGCACAAGCGGACTCGGCCGCGAATGCGCCAGGGTGCTGGCCGCCGATCCGCACTGGACCGTGGTGGTGACCGGCCGGGACGCGGCGCGCGCCGCACGGGAAGCGGCCGAACTCGGCGCCGAGGGCATGCCCCTGGATCTGGGCTCACTGGCGTCGGTGCGCGATTTCGCGGCCGAACTGCGCGAGGCCGGGCTGCCGCCGCTGCGCGGCGTGGTCTGCAACGCCGGGCTGCAATTCACCCGCCGCGCCTACACCGCCGACGGTGTCGAGGCCACCTTCGGCGTCAACCATCTCGGCCACCTCGCGCTGGTGAACGCGCTGCGCGAGGATCTTGTCGCGCCCGCGCGGATCGTCTTCGTCACCTCGGGCACACACGATCCGCGCCGCGTCACCGGTATGCCGCATCCGCTGACCGCCACGGCGCGCGAACTCGCCCACCCGCCCGCCGCGACGGAGGCCGCGCACCGCGACGGCCGCCGCCGCTACAGCACCTCGAAGCTGGCCAACTTGCAGACCGCCTACGAGCTGGCGCGCAGGCTCGGCGATCAGGGCATCACGGTGAACGCCTTCGACCCCGGCCTGATGCCGGGCACCGGATTGGCCAGAGACGCAAGCCGGTTCACGCGAACACTGTGGGAGACGGCGGCCAAGGCCCTCGTGCTGTTGCCCGGTGTCAACACACCCGCCCGCTCCGGCGCCGATCTCGCCAGGTTGATCACCGACCCGGCGCTGGCCGCCACCACCGGCCGCCATTTCGTCGGGCGCGCCGACCGTCCGTCCTCCGCGGCCTCCTACGATCGCGAGGCGCAGCGGGCGCTCTACGACGACAGCGTTGCCCTGATCGCGGAGCTCGCTCGCTGATCGTCCCGCGAAACACGAAGCAGCGCCTCCCGACGGGGAAGGCGCTGCGTCCGTTCGGTTTCCGGCGTCCAACTAGTCGTCCGTGGAGTTCCCCTTGGACTTCGGTTTGCGGCCCGCCTGTTCGAGCGCAAGGCGCAGGGCGTATTCGATCTGTGCGTTGATGCTGCGCAGGTCGTCGGCCGCCCACTTGGCCAGGGCTTCGTGGACGGCCGGGTCGAGGCGCAGCAACAGTTTCTTGCGTTCGACCATGGGCCCGGCTCAGCTGTAGAGCGATCCGGCGTTGACCACGGGCTGGGTCGCGCGATCGCCGCACAGCACCACCAGCAGGTTGGACACCATCGCGGCCCGGCGTTCCTCGTCGAGCTCGACGACGCCCTGCTCGGTCAGGCGGTCGAGCGCCAGGCCCACCATGCCGACCGCGCCCTCCACGATGTGCGTGCGCGCGGCGACCACCTGCGCGGCCTGCTGGCGAACCAGCATGGCCTGGGCGATCTCCGGCGCGTAGGCGAGGTGGGTGATCCTGGCCTCCAGCACCTCGATGCCCGCCATCTCGGTGCGGTCGCGCAGTTCGACGGTCAGTTCCTCGGCCACCTCGGCGCCGTCGCGCAAGCTGGTGCGTCCGGCGTCGTGCGCGTCGTACGGATGGGTGGTGGCCAGATGCCGGACGGCGGCCTCGGACTGGGTCTCCACGTACTCCTCGTAGTCGTCGACGGCGAACGCGGCCTTGAAGCTGTCCACCACCCGGTAGACGACCACCGCGGCGATCTCCACCGGGTTGCCGTCGGCGTCGTTGACCTTCAGCTTCTGCGTCTCGAAGTTACGGACCCGCAGCGAGATGCTCTTGCGGTCGGTCAGCGGCACCACCGAGAAGAAGCCGGGCTCGCTCACCGAGCCGATGTAGCGGCCGAAGAACTGCACCACCTTCGCCTCGTTCGGGTTGACGATCACCAACCCGGTGGCCAGCAGCGCGAGCACCACCACGACGACGGTGGCCGCGATCGCCGCGATCAGCGCGGGCATGTTCCCGTCCTTGGCCGCCGCGACGTACCCCAAAGCGGCCGCGCCGCCGAAGAAGAGGGTCAGCACCAACCAGGCCAACAGCACCAGAAAGCCGTTGACGTGGAATGCGGGCCTGAGCTTCATGACATCCTCCCGGTATCAGAGTGATATCACGAAGATAGCATGCGGCCGCCGAGCGGCCAATTGGCGACCAGCCGCCGAGCCGATCGGCGCCGGGCCGCCGAGCAGCCAATCGGCGACCAGCCGCCGAGCAGCCAATCCGCGATCGGCTGCCCGGCGCATCCGACGCTCAGGCCGCTGGGCGGATGTTGCGGTTGAAGCGGAACATGTTGCGCGGGTCGTACTTCGCCTTCAGCGCCGCGAGCCGCGCGTAGGTCTCCGGCGCGTAGCCCGCACGGGTCTGCGCGTCGTCCGCACCGTCGCCCGCGCCGTAGAGGAAGGCCAGACTGTGGCCGATCGTCCACGGCGCAAGCACCTTTCGAATCGCACCGTGCTCGTCGGGCACGGCGGCCCCCGAGTCGGGCGATGGCATGTTGATCACCCGGACGACGTAGGCGGCCTCGCGCCGGTCCACGGCGACACCCGCGGAGCCCGGCTTGCCGAGCGCGCCACCGAGGTGGCGGATGTCGACCACGGCCGGAATCGCACCGCCGGGACCGGTGGCCGCGGTGAGCGCGGCAAGCGCTTCCTCGGGGAGCTCGCCGAGCACGGCATTGGTCGCGGCGTAGGCGTGCGGATGGTCCGGATCGCTGTGGATGGTGTGCGATTCGGTGTAGGGCAGCTCGCGCAGACCGTCGCGCAGTCGCGCCCCGACCGCGCGCAGCGGCGCGACAAGGCGCTCACCTTCGGCCGCCGGTCCGTCGAACGCGATCCGGATCGAGGCAACATAGCGGCCGCGCAGCGACTCGGGCACCTGCGGGATGTCGGGGTAGGTCAGCGTGGCGACGGTCGAGGTCAACTCGTCGGGCACCGTCGCGGTCCACTGCCGCCAGGCTTCCAACGCGGCCGCGGCCAAGGGCGTGTCGAACACCAGCTGCCCGCCGTAGACCGTCCGCACCGGAACCAGGTCGAGCTCCAGCGCCGTCACCACACCGAAATTGCCGCCGCTGCCGAGCACCGCGCCGAACAGTTCGTCGCCGGGGCGCAGCGTGCGCATCCGGCCGTCCGCGGTGACCAGTTCGATCATCCGCACGTGATCGGCGGCGTAGCCGAATTTCCTGGCCAGCAGGCCCAGTCCGCCGCCGAGCATGTAGCCGACCACGCCGACCGACGGCGATGAGCCGTTCAGCGGGGCCAGCCCGAACTCCGCAGCCGCCTCGACCAGCGCGCCCGCTCGCACGCCCGCGGCGACCCGCGCGGTCTTCGCCTCGGGATCGATCCGAAGATTGGTCATCCGCGCCGTGCTGATCAGCACCCCGCCATCGGCGGCCACCGACAGCCCGTGCCCGGTAGCCTGCACGGCGACCGGAAGCCCTTGGCGCGCAGCGTATTCCACCGCGGCCCGGACGTCTTCGGCGTGTGCCGCGGCCACCACGAGCGCGGGCCGGTGGGTGTAGGCGGTCTGGAAGCCGGCGATCTCCGCCTCGTAGCCGGGTTCGCCCGGCCGGAACACCTGGCCGGTGAAGGCGGGGAAATCGGTGGTCTGCGTCGCGTTGTCTGTCATGCCTTCGACGATGCTCGGGTCCCAGCAAGAAGTACAACAGATGGTTTCTATCGATCCTAGAATCGACAGTTATGGAACTGCGCCACCTGCGCTACCTCGTCGCCGTCGCCGAGGAAGCCAACTTCACCCGCGCCGCCGCGCGCCTGCACCTGGCCCAGCCCGGCCTGAGCGCCCAGATCCGGCAATTCGAGCGGGAACTCGGCCAGCCGCTGCTGGACCGCGGCGGGCGCACGGTGACGCTCACCGAAGTCGGCGCTGCCGTGTTGCCGCACGCCAAAGCAGCTTTGGCCGCGGCGCAGCGCATCGCGGACACGGTGGACGAGTTCACCGGCCTGTTGCGCGGTCACGTCCGCGTCGGACTCATCTCCGGGGCCGCCCCCGAGGAATTCGACGTCGCGGCGGTGCTCGCGGATTTCCACGACGACCACCCGAAGGTCGCCATCAGCCTCACCGAGGACACCTCCGAACGCATGCTCGCCGCGCTCGGCCGCGGCGAACTCGACATCGCCCTGGTCGGCCTGAGCGGCGCGGAGCTCGATCCCGGGCTCGGCAAGCAGGTCGTGCTGGACACCGCGGTGGTCGCCGCCGTCGCCGCCGACGACTGGGACCACGGCGCGAGCATCCCGCTCGCCGCGCTGCGCGACCAGCCGGTGATCTGCCTGCCCGCGGGCACCGGCCTGCGCGGCGTCTTCGAACGCGCCTGCGCCGCGGCCGGATTCGAGCCGCGGGTGGCGTTCGAGGCGGCCGCGCCGCCCCTGCTGCTGCGGCTGGCCGCGCGCGGGCTCGGCGTGGCCGTGGTGCCCGCGCTCACCGCGGCGGAGGCCGCCGCGCACGGGGTGCGGACGCTGCCGATCGTCGAGCCGGAACTGCGCGGGCAACTCGCCATCGTCTGGCGCACCGACCATCCGGCGGCGCCCGCCACCAAAGTCCTCCTCGGCCAACTTCGAATCGCGCTTGGCGACCGTTCCGGCGACCGACGACAAATATCCGAAGAATACTGACGAGTAATTTTCACCAGGCCCGTCGCACCACCCGAACGAGTGGCGAGCCCGCCAATCCTCCGGCACTATCGACAGCACAACTCACTCCGATCCGCGCTTGCATCGACACTGGTCAACGCACTTGTCAGGGCAAGTTGAATCTCGAATTGCCAGAATTCACCGTCAGCGGTAAACAAACCCGGAATCGGCCCCGAAAGCGCTGGTAACCCCTGGACCAAAGTAATTCAAAGGAGCATCATATTCCTTATCCGGTGCCGTTCGTCGGGGGAACGTCAAAGGAACAGGCAAGGATGATTGGAGTCCAATGTTTATCAAGAAATTGGTGGCTACCGCCTTCATGGCCATTGCGGCCACCGGTATAGCCACCGCTACCGGACACGGGGAGGCCGGTCTGGCAGACGTCAGCTTCAGCGGCACGGACGGCGCGGTCGGCTACACGACGACACTCGCGGCCGATCATTCGAGCGCGTTGGTGAACCTCACTTCCGGCAAGTTCGCCATCACGCCCGACGCGGTCACGGTCCTCGCGGACGACGGCTCGGTAGTCGGCGCTATCCCGACGACGTTCGGGCAGTTCGCCGTCGCACCCGTGGTCAACGCCGCGGGCACCCAGCTGTCGCTGACACCGATCGGCGGGCCGACGACCGAGGCGGTCAACTCGCAAGATCTGCCCGGCGTGCAGCAGGCCTGGGGGCCGTTCTCGATCGTCGTCGGCGCTGCTATCGGCTGCGCGATCGGCTTCGCGATCGGCATCTGGTTCTTCCTGGTCGGAGCCATCCCCGGATGCGTCATCGGCGCAGCGGTCGGCGCCACCCTCGGCTTCTTCTCACCATGGCCGTGATAGGTCGCCGAGCGAAGTAACCGACAACAACGACATGCGGGCCGGACGTCCCTCGGACGCCCGGCCCACTGCTGTCGCCATCCGGCGCGACCGCTACGAGGACACTCGGAGCGACCGCGACGAGAACACCGCGACCGCGATCGGAACACTCAGAGCAACCGCGACAGGAACGCCTTCGTCCGTTCGTGTTTCGGGTCGCCGAGCACCTCACGCGGCGCACCCGCCTCCACCACCACGCCGCCGTCCATGAACACCAGCTGGTCGGCGACCTCGCGGGCGAAGCCCATCTCGTGCGTCACCACCACCATGGTCATGCCGCTCTCGGCGAGTTCGCGCATCACCTGCAGCACCTCGCCGACCAGCTCCGGATCCAGCGCCGAGGTCGGCTCGTCGAAGAGCATCAGCTTCGGATCCATGGCCAGTGCCCTGGCGATCGCCACGCGCTGCTGCTGGCCGCCGGACAGCTGGGCCGGATAGGCGTTGGCCTTGTCGCCCATGCCCACCCGATCGAGCAGCTCGTGCGCGCGGGCCACGGCGTCGGCCTTACGCACCTTCTTCACCTGCGTCGGCGCCTCGATGATGTTCTCCAGCGCGGTCCGGTGCGGGAACAGGTTGAAGTGCTGGAACACCATGCCGATGTCGCGGCGCTGCTTGGCCGCCTCGCGCGGGTGCAGTTCGTAGAGCTTGTCGCCCTTCTGCCGGTAGCCGACGAGCTCGCCGTCCACGTACAGCCTGCCCGCGTTCACCTGCTCGAGGTGATTGATACAGCGCAGGAAGGTGGACTTGCCGGAACCGGATGGTCCGATCAGGCACAACACCTCACCGCGCGCCACCTCCAGCGAAATGCCCTTGAGCACCTGCAGCGCGCCGAAGTTCTTGCAGACCCGGTCGGCGACGATCATCCGCGGCGCGGCCTGCTCGTCCTTGTCCATGGAAACCGTCATTTCGCCTTCACCACGCTCTGCGCGTCGGCCAGTTCCTGCAACTGCTTGGCGGTGAGCTGCCGGGACGCGCCGCGCGAGTAGTACCGCTCCAGATAGAACTGGCCGACCATCAGCACGCTGGTGATGGCCAGATACCAGGTCGCCGTGACGAGCAGCAGCGGGATCGGCTGGAAGTTCACGCCGTAGATGTCGCGGGCCCGCCCGAACAGGTCGGTGCTGAGCGGGATCGCGGTCACCAGCGAGGTGGTCTTCAGCATGCCGATGAGTTCGTTGCCGGTCGGCGGGATGATCACCCGCATGGCCTGCGGCAGCACGGTGCGCCGCATGGTCTGGGTCCAGGACATGCCGAGCGCGATCGACGCCTCGCGCTGCCCCTCGCCCACCGAGTTGATGCCCGCGCGGACGATCTCGGCCATGTACGCGGCCTCGTTCAGACCGAGACCGATCACCGCGAAGGTGAACGCGGCCTGCAACTCCTGCACGTCGAGTTCGAAGAACTGCGGCCCGAACGGCACGCCGAGATGGATCTGCTGATACAGCGAGGGCACCAGACCCCAGAACACCAGCTGCACGAAAATCGGTGTGCCACGGAAGATCCAGAGATACACCCACGCCGTCGATCGCAGCACCGGGTTGGGCGACAGGCGCATCACCGCGAGCACCGTGCCGAGGACGATCGCGATGGCCATCGCCAGCACGGTCAGCTCCAGGGTGACGACCGCGCCCGCGACGATGCGGCTGTCGAACAGGTACTTCCAGTAGGTGCCCCACTGGTAGGCCTCATTGGTGGCGGCGCCGTAGACGAACAGCCCGAGCAGCACCAGGATGACGGCGGCGGCGATCCATCGCCCCGGCCTGCGCAGCGGAACCGCTTTGATCGGTTCGGGCTCGGACGGCGCCGGGATACCGCCGGGCCCGGGATCGCCGGGCACGACGGTGGTGTCGGTGTCGGACATCGGTCAGCTCACGGCCCCGTTGATCACCGACTCGGTGATCGCGCCGTCCTGCACGCCCCAGTTCTCGGTGATCTGCTTGTACTGACCGTTCTTGATCAGGTGGTTGACCGCGGCCTGCAGCACCTTGGCCAGCGGCGAGCCCTTCGGCACCGCCCAGCCGTAGGGCGCGGAGTCGAACACGGGGCCGGCGGTCTCGATCTTGCCGTTGCTCTGCTTGATGGCGTAGGCGGTCACCGGGGAGTCGGCCGACATCGCGTCGACCTGGCCGAGCACCAGCGCGTTGGTCGCGGCGCTCTGCTCGTCGAACGGCTTGATGTCGATGGCGGGCTTGCCCTCGGCGACGCACTTGGCGCTCTTGGCGGGCACCTCGTCGGTGTGCTCGACGGTGGTGGCCTGCACCGCGACCTTCTTGCCGCAGGCGTTGTTCGGGTCGATCGGCTTGCCGGTCTGCTGGGCCCACTGGATGCCAGCGCTGAAGTAGGTGGTGAAGTCGACCTGCTGCTCGCGTTCCTTCGAGTCGGTGATCGAGGACATGCCGACGTCGTAGGTGCCCGCCTGGATCGCCGGAATGATCTTCTCGAAGGCCGACTCCACATACTCGGCCTCGATACCCAGTACGGAGGTGACCGCGTCCATCAGGTCCACGTCGAAGCCGACGATCTTGCCGCTGGCGTCCTTGTACTCGTTGGGCTGATAGGGCACGTTCACGCCGATGACCAGCTTGCCGGACTGCTTGATCTTGTCGGGCAGTTGATCGGCGATTTCGGTGACCTTGTCCACCTGCACCTTGGAGACCGCCGGTCCGGTGTCTTCGGTATTGGTGGTACAGCCCGCGAGAACGAGTGCGGCGCCGGTGAGCGCGCACATCGCTCGCAGGGCCCGCCTGCCAGGCTTGGATCGATCAGACACAGCAGCCCTCCACATTTCGGTTACAAGAAACCCGGGTGTCACCACCCGTTTGGCAATCTAAGCGACCGAGACGTTTCGTGCTGGACAGTAATGGAATTCCACATCGGGTCGTTGCGGACTCCATCCCGGTACAGGTTGCCGGTGCGCCGACCGGACACCATACCCCGACACCTCACAACCGAGTCGTGTGGGTTGCCACATAATTGCCCTTCGTCATGCGGGAGTGTTTCGAACGCCGCGTCCATGCACCAAAGCGGAGTCCTGACCGTTGATTCGTGCCACGGAAAGCGCACGGCCGGTTGGCTTTCGAGCATCACCTCGGAATGCGGTCGGTGTCGAAGGCGGCCGTTCTACCTCGGATCGAGTTCGACCGCCACGGCCGAGGGGCCGCCCGCGGTGGCGGACACGGATTCGTCGACGGGGGCGGAGGCGGTTGTCGTCGGGGCGGAGGATGGGGCGGTGCCGGTGGCGACGCGCCGGAGGTTTGCCGCCGCGGTCTTGAAGAGAGGCTGTTTGGACGCGGGGTCCCAGTCGGTCGGGGTGAGTTCGTTCGCGGCGCGGTCGTGGGCATCGTCCCCGCGGTCCCAGTAGCCGTAGTGGAACGGCAGGAAGAGCACGCCTTGGCGGATGCGGCCGATGCGGGCGCGGGCGTGCACCGATCCGCGTCGGGTCGACACCTCCACCAGGTCGCCCTCGCCGATCCCCGCGTGTTCGGCGTCGGTGCGGGAGATCTCGAGCCAGACCTCCGGCGCGGCCGCCGCCAGCTGCGGTGCGCGGGCGGTCTTCGTCCTGGTGTGGAAGTGGTACAGCGTTCGGCCGGTGACCAGCGCGAACGGATGCTCCGCGGTGGGCGCCTCGCGCGCGTGCACGTAGTCGGCGGATTTGATGATCGCCTTGCCGTCCGGGTTCAGCGCGCGGTACTCGGCGAGCTCGACCGGCTTCCCGGAGAGCAGGTCCTTGCCGTAGGACTCGCACTCGTCGGGCGCGCTCCAGAACAGTCCGTCGGCGTAGAGGCGCTCGGTGCCGTCCGGATGCGCGCTGTCGCAAGGCCATTGGATGCCCGAGCCTTCGCGCAACCGCGCGTGCGTCAGGCCGCTGTAGTCGCACGGACGTCCGGCCGAGCACGCCTTCCACGCCTCGAACGCCGACTCCGCGTCGCGCCAGTGGATCAGCGGGCCGCCGTCCCGGTCGCGAAAGTCCATGCGGCGGGCGTAGTCCAGGAAGATGTCCAGATCGGACTTCGCCTCGCCCGGCGGGTCGACCGCTCGATCCGAGAGGTGCACGGTGCGGTCGGCGTTGGTGAAGGCGCCGGTCTTCTCGCCCCACGCCGCGGCGGGCAGCACGACATCGGCCATCGCCGCGGTCTCGGTCGGGAAGATGTCCTGCACCACAAGGAAAAGGTCCTCGCGCGCGAGGACCGACCGGACGCGGGCCAGCTCGGGCAGCGACACGGCCGGGTTGGTGGCGCTCACCCACAGCATCCGGATATCGCCCTGCTCGGCGCATCGGATCATCTTCATGACGTGGGTCGGCGGTCCGGAGTGCGGGATCCGATCGGGATCGACCCGCCACCGCTCGGCCAGCTCGGCGACGTGCGCGTCGTTGGCCCAGTTGCGGAAGCCAGCCATGTCACCGTCGGCGCCGCATTCGCGGGTGTTCTGCGCCGTCGGCTGGCCGTTCATCTGCAATATCCCGCAGCCGGGCCGCCCGATCTGTCCCCGGATCAAATGCACGTTGTTGACCTGCACGGCCGCCGCGGTCGCCTGATGGGATTGATAGAAGCCCTGGAGCACGGTGGACAGCAGCCGCGGCGCGGTACCGAGCAGGCGGGCCGCCTCGCGGATGTGCCCGGCCGCGACTCCACAGATTCGCGCCGCACGTTCCGGGAAGCATTCGCTCACCCGGCTGCGTAGTTCGTCGAAGCCGACGGTGTGCTCGCGGATGTAGTCGTGATCCACCCAGCCGTTGGCGATGATCTCGTGCAGCAGCGCGTTCATCAGCGCGACATTGGTGCCGGGCAGGGGCGCGAGGTGGACGGCGGCGTGTTCGGCGACCGGGGTGTGGCGCGGGTCGACGCACACGATCGCGGGCGGGTTCGGTCCGGCGAGCCGGTCGAGCATCCGCGCCCACAGCACCGTCTGGGTCTCGGCGACGTTGTGCCCGAACAGCGCGATGACGTCGGCGTGGTCGACGTCGGCGAACGAGCCGGGCTGGCCGTCGCAGCCGAAGGACTGCTTCAGCGCCTCCGCGGCCGTCGACGTGCAGAGCCGGGTGTTCCCGTCGACGTGGTTGGTGCCGATGCCCGCGTGGGCGAGCACGCTCAGCGTGTAGTACTCCTCCAGGAACAACTGGCCGGAGGTGTAGAAGCCGATCGCCTCGGGGCCGTGCCGCTCGAGCAGGCTCTTGCTGTGCCGCACGATGCGGTCCATGGCCGTGTCCCAATCGGTTTCGACGAGTTCGCCGTCGCGGCGGACGAGCGGGCGGGTCAGCCGATCGGGCGACGCGTTGGCTTGCCAGGCGAACAGATCCTTCGGTCCGAGCCTGCCGCGGTTGACCCGGTCCACCGCGCGGCCGCGCACCCCGACCATCCGCCCGTCCACGACCGCGATGTCGAGTGCGTCGCCGTTGGAGCTCATGACCGAGGCGGACGGCACCCACCGCTGCACGGACTCGGGTTCGACGCCGTCGGCCAGATACATGTCGACCCGCTCGGGCCACCGCTGTCCCGCGCCGTAGGCGAATCTGCGCCCCCAAGGGTCGGCAATTCGATCTCGGGTCTCCATACCGCGCGCGTACCCGCCGAGGGACACGGCACGCCTGCGAGAAACGGGCGCGACGAACCGCTCGCGCGAGTTTGATCCGGCGATCGGGTGGTACGGCGGACCTACCCGACAGTGAGGAGTGGCCATGCGCGTCGTCGTGGTGGGGGCCACCGGCAATATCGGCACCTCGGTGGTGTCGGCCCTGACGGCCGAGCCCGCGGTGACCTCGATCGTGGGGGTGGCGCGTCGCGCGCCGTCGACGCTGCCGTCCGGGGTGGAGTTCGCCTGCGCCGACGTGCGCATGGACGATCTCGGCCGGGTCTTCCGCAACGCCGACGCGGTCGTGCAGCTGGCGTGGCTGTTCCAGCCGACCCACCGGGCGGAGGTCACCTGGCGGGCCAACGTGATCGGGACCCAGCGGGTGCTCGCCGCGGCGGCGGCCGAGGACGTGCCCGCGGTGGTCTGCGCCTCGTCGATCGGCGCCTACTCGCCCGCGCGCGACGACACTCCTGTCGACGAGTCGTGGCCCACCGACGGATGGCCGCTCGCGGCATACACGAGGGAGAAGGCCTACGTCGAGCGGGTGCTCGACGCGTTCGAAACCGCGCATCCCGAGACGCGGGTGGTGCGCATGCGGCCATCGTTCGTCTTCCAGCGCGCCTCGGCCAGCGAGCAGCGCCGCCTGTTCGCCGGACCGCTGCTGCCGCACCCGCTGATTCGCCCGGGAGTTGTTCCTTTCCTTCCGATACCGCGAGGCTTGCGCATGCAGGCACTGCACAGCCACGACGCGGGCCGCGCCTTCGCCCGCGCCGCCGTCACCGACGCGCACGGCGCGTACAACATCGCCGCGGACCCGGTGCTCGACCGTGCGCGCCTCGGCGAACTCTTCGACGCCAGAACCGTCGAAGTGCCGCCGGGCACGATCCGCGCTGCCCTCTCGACGGCGTGGCGGCTGCGCCTCGCGCCCACACCGCCCGGCCTCTTCGACGCGCTGCTGCGGCTGCCGATCATGGACACCGGCCGCGCGCGAACCGAACTGGACTGGACGCCACGCCACACCGCCGTCGAGACCCTGCGCGAGGTGCTGGACGGATTCCGCGCCAACGCGGGCGGCGACACTCCCCCGCTCGCCTCGGACGCGGGCGGACGGTTCCGCCTCAAGGAATTCGCGTCCGGGGTGGGCGGCCGCGATCCGGTCGACGCGTGGGGTGCGGCAGCGCACTAGGAACCCGGACCGTCTCGCGATCGGGCCACGCGACCGAGAACCGACGCCCGCCGACCAGCGACTTTTACCCTGGTGCGGCTCGCGGGTAGCGAACGGCCCGTACCGCTCCGGCGGCGCACCCGCAAGGCGGGCCATCCGCCCGGCACCGAGCGGGAGCCCCGTGGTGCACAACCACCCGCTGGGCAGGTACGGCTCGCACTCGGCCCGCGGTGTCGGAGCCGGTGCGGGAGTCGCTGCGGCGCACCGCTTGGCGGCGCGCCCGAGCGCGGGTTGCCGGGGTGCCGTCGCGCGCGACGCGCCGGAGATGTCCGTTTTCCCTCTACACTGGGCGCGTGCGTGTTCGACGGCTGATCGCCCTGTCCTTCGTGGCCCTGCTCGCTCCGCTCGGCGCTGCCGCCTGCACCGTGGAGGGGCCGGGCACCAAGTCCGAGTGCAATGTCGGCGGGTGCACCGTGACCTTCACCCGCGGTGTGGACGCCAAGGCGAACATCCTCGGCATCGACGCGGAACTCGTCGCGGTGAACGGCAACCTGGTCACCCTGAAGATCGGCGGCCAGCAGGTCGACGTCCCGGTCGGTGAGACACAGGCCGCCGAGGGCATGAACGTCACGGTGCAGGAAGTCACCGACGAGAAGGTGGTCGTCAAGATCGCCACCGGGCTGACCGGCGGCAACTGACAGCACCCTGCTCCATCGATCACGCCCTACCGGACGAACTCGGCCGGTTCAGCGGCGGTGCACCCGCGCGCACACCTGCTCGGTGAACTCCGCCGTCGAAGCCTGACCACCCAGATCCGCGGTCGCGATGCCCGCGGCGAAGGTGGCCGCGACCGCCCGCTCGATGCGGTCGGCGGCGTCGCTCACCACAGCATCCGCGTCGCGAGTTCCCAACCAGCGCAACAACATCGCCGCGGACAGCTGGAGCGCCACCGGGTTGGCGCGGTTGTGTCCGGCCAGCGTCGGCGCGGCGCCGTGCACCGCCTGCGCCATGGCGCGGGTTGCCGAACAGTTCAGCGAGGCGGCCATGCCGAGCGAACCACTCAGCTCGCCCGCCAGATCGGACAGGATGTCGCCGAACAGATTCTCGGTGACCAGCACGTCGAAATCGCCCGCGGCGCGGACCAGATGCGCGGCCGTCGCGTCCACGTGCTCGTCGTCCACCTCGACGCCGGGGTAGGCCCGCGCCACCTCGTAGCAGACATCGCGGAACAGGCCCATGGTCATCGGCAGCACGTTCGCCTTGTGCACGATGGTCACCCGCTTGCGGCGGGCCGAGGCAACGCGGAAGGCCTCGTGCGCGATCAGCTCGCAGGCCCGCCGGGTCACCACGCCGACGGCCATGGCCATGTCGCGGGACGGCTGGAACTCCCCCGACCCGGCGAACATATTGCGATCGGCGTAGAACCCCTCGCTGTTCTCGCGCACGATCACCAGGTCGATATCCGGAGCCGCCGACCGCACGCCGGGGAAGGCGCGGGCCGGGCGGATGTTCGCGAACAGGCCGAACTGCTTGCGAATCGCGCCGCCCGGCGCAACCGCGCCGCGGTGCTCGGCCGGGTAGGACGCGTTGTCGTGCGGTCCGAGGATCCACGCGTCGAGCTCCTCGAGTCCGCGCAGCGTGTGGTCCGGCAGCGCGACGCCGAACTCTTCGATGGCGCGGTGTCCCATGGGCAACTCCACCCACTCCACCGCGGGCGCGCCTGCCGCCGCCAGCGCCTCGTCCACGACCACCCTGGTCGCGCGCACCACCTCGGGACCGATCCCGTCGCCCTCGATCAACCCCAGTCGCACCGCTGTCCTCGCCTGCTTCACCGGGCAATCCTCTCGCCGACGCCTCGCCGCACCGGAACCGGCCCGCCGCACCGGCCGTGCGGCTACGTTGGAAAGATCATGGTGCAGTCGGTCGAATTGCTGGTGGACGACGCGGCCGAGGCGGAGATTCGGCGGCAGTGGACGCTGCTCGCGGAGGCCGGACTGCCGAGCGTCTCGGCGAAGGCGATCGAGACCCATCGCCCGCACATCACGATCGCGGTGGCGAGACAGATCTGGCCGCGCATCGACCACGCACTCGACCAGCTGATCTTCCGGCCTTTCCCGGTGCGGCTCGGCGGTGTGCTGGTGTTCGGGGCGCGGCACCCGATCCTGGTGCGGCTGGTGGTGCCCTCCGAACAACTGCTGGCGCTGCAAAGGCGGGTTTACGACGTCGTGTCGCCCTGTCCCGGCGCGCCCGCGAACCTGCGTCCGGACGCCTGGACGCCGCATATCACGCTGGCCAGGCGGGTACCCGTCCGGCAGCTCGGCGCCGCTGTGCACGCCGTGGCCGCCGACAGTGATTTCCCCGCGACGATCGCGGGTATCCGGCGGTGGGACGGCGACCAACGGCGGGAGTGGCCGGTGGCCCGTGGAAGATAAGAGACGAGCCCGGCGTTACAGCTGGCAACATTCGAACGAGAGGACGTCATGGCCACCCAGACGCTGACCCAGCAGAACTTCGATGAGGTAGTCACCGGAAACGACGTGGTACTCGTCGATTTCTGGGCCGATTGGTGCGGCCCGTGCAAGAGCTTCGCGCCGACTTTCGAGAAGTCCTCGGAACAACACCCCGACGTCGTGCACGGCAAGGTCGACACCGAAGCCGAGCAGGGTCTCGCGGCCGCCGCGAACATCCGCTCCATCCCGACCATCATGGCGTTCCGCGAGGGCGTGCTGGTCTTCGCGCAGCCGGGCGCGCTGCCGCCCGCCGCGCTGGAGGACCTGGTCACCCAGGTGAAGGCCCTCGACATGGACGAGGTCCGCAAGCAACTCGCCGAGCAGCAGTCCGCCTCCGAGTAGGCCGCGCCAACGGATCGGGCCGGGCACCCCCAGCGGGGCGCCCGGCCCGTCGTGCGTTCAGGAACCGTCGTACGTTCAGGAACCGAGTCGGTTGATACCGGAAATCATTGCGCGGACGATGGATTCGGCACCGTCGTCGGCGACCGCCGCGCCCCACCCGCGCTTGCCGTCGAGCTCGCACCGGACGAAGGTCGCGGTGCCGCCCGCGGTGCGGCGCTGGTGGAACTGCAGGATCTCCACCGGGTAGCCCTCCTCGTAGAGGGCCGAGGTGAGGGCGGCGACCGGGCTGCCGGTGGTGGCCACGGTGCGCAGGTGGTCGGCGAACTCGAGCGTGGCGGTGCACTCGGCGTTGCGGTGACCGCCGGCGAACTCGCTGAGCCGGACCGGACCGGTGTGCCCGCAGTAGGAGTCGTAGAACTCCGCCGGTGTCATCCCGGCGGCTTCCGCGCGCAGCCCCTTGGGAGCGGCGGCGATGAAAGTCTTCGTATCAAGAGTGAGCATGGTCATTGTGAGGTAGGTCTTCCCGAAGAATGTCGGCGGAGGGGACCAGCGTCAACACATCTACAGCCCGCAGCGAGGGGGCCGGTCCGAATCAGACCCCGCTACGGCGGGTTACTACGAGAAGTCGCGCGTGCGCCACAACCGCGGTAAGCGGAATTAGCGCAACGCGGTCGCGGTCTGCGACACGGAGCGCTGCGCTGTGGCGGTCGGCGGGATTCGGCACGGCATCGAGAATAGGCATTCCGAGGCCCGATAGCAACCTTTTCGTACCCCCGTTTCCTCTACTCACGAGTACCATCACCGCAGCTCACACCGCTCGCGACGCCGGTACGGTTATGGCATGGGTCTCATCGCCATGACCATCCCCGGCCTCGCCATCCTGCTCGTCGCGGTCGCCTTCACCGAAGTCCTCTGGAATCGCCTCACCGGCAGCCGCCTGCTCCCGTGGACCAAGCGCCGCACCGGCCACCCCGTCGCCGCCACCGCCTTCGACGAGGTGACCGCGGCCTTCCAAGGCTCCAAGCACTTCGAGTTCGAGCAGCGCATGACCACCCTCATGCACCGCGAGACGGAGTCCGACGGCGCGCCGCCCCGCGACGAGGTGGACCTCACCGCGGGCTCGGCCCGCCTCGTACGGAAGGCCTGACAGAACCCGGATCGGACCGCATGCGGGCCGAATCAGGCTGAGCTGCAACCAGTTTCGCGCTCAGCCCATGCGTGTGACGGAGTCCACCGGCGCCGACCTCAGCCGACAGCGGCCACGGCGGCAACCTCGGTCACAGTGTCCGCCTGAGCCGCTTGGCCGCTGGACGCTGCGCGCGGCAGACCGCGGCGGTCGTAGAGGTGGGTGCCGAGGACTCCGAGGACGAGTCCGATGGCCAAGCCGAGCAGCGTCATCCAAAAGCCCTGGCCGAGACCGGCGTCCGCGTCGAAGAAGAGGATGGCGCGCACGGCAAGGTAGATCTGGTGCATGGGTTCGAAGGCGGCCAAATTCGCGATGTAGGACGGCGTGGCCTCCAGCGGGACGGTGGCGGCCGAGGAGGGCAGTCCGAGCACCACGAACAGCACCAGGTTCACCAGCAGACCCGCGGTGCCGAAGATGGCGAGCACCGCGAGCGCGGTGACGCCGACGGCGATGATGGCCAGGGTGCCGTACAGCCAGAGCAGCGGTCCGTTGCCGAGCGGGACGCCCAATGCTGTTGCGACGCCGAGGAATACCGCGGACAGGACGGGCGCCGCTGTCGCGATGACGCCCCACTTGATCAGCAAAGTGCGCAGCCGTGAGACGCCGGTGGCGGGCGGGTGCACGAACCAGGGGCCGAACTCGGTAGGCGTGAAGCCGAGCACCGAATCGATGAGCGTGTGGATGATCATGGCGCCGGTGAATCCGGCCAGCAGCAGAATCAGTGTGTAGAAGAAGGCCACCAGACCCTGCCCCGCGCCGTCGTCCATGGGCCGGTAGGGAGCCGTGACGACCCGCACCGGATCGGTGAGCGAAAGCCTTGCCGCGCCGCTCATCTCGACCGGGGTTCCGTTGGCGAGCGCGGCGTTCACCTGGTCGGTCAGGCTATTGCCGACGGTCTCGTTCACCCGCGCAAGCGCGCGGTCGGCGATGCGCTGCATGATGCCGGTCGTATACGGCCCGACGCGGGGGTTGGTCTGCACGGTGATGACCGGTCGCTCGATCTCGCCGGGTACCACCGCGCCCGCGCCGAGGACGGCGAGTCGCTTGGTGAAGTCCGAAGGGATGACGATGGCGCCGTACACCTCGGCGTTCTGCAGCTGGGTGCGCGCTTCGGCGATGCCGACGACTCGCAGATCGACCGTCTCCGAGGGGATTTCGGCCACCAGCCCGTCGGTGACCTGGGCGCCGAAATTCGCGGGCTTGCCGTCGATCGTGTCGCCGACGTCCTGGTTCACCAGCGCGACGGGAAAGTCGTGCAGGTTCTTCTCGGTATTGCTGGCGTAGCCGAGGTACATGGTGGCGAGCAGCGCCGCGAACACCATCAACACGGCGATCGGGGCGGTGAAGGTCCGAACCGTCATACCGGAAAATGTAGGCAGTGCCTACAAAGTAGTCAACGACTACATCTTGTTATCCTGCATACACCATGCCGATCACCCGAGCCCGCGCCTATCACCACGGCGACCTGCGCGCCGAGCTGCTCCAGCGCGCGGAGGCGACGCTGCGGGAATCCGGTGTGGACGGCCTGTCCTTGCGACAGCTGGCCCGCGACGTCGGCGTCAGTCACGGGGCCCCGACCCGGCATTTCAAGGACAAGCAGGCGCTGCTCGACGCCCTCGCGGTGTCCGGGTTCCAGCAGCTGGGCGCCGCGCTCGAGCGGACCGCGGCGAGCGACTCGTTCGGCGGACGCATCCGCGAGATGGCGCGGACCTACCTGCGTTTCGCGACGGAGAACTCGGCGCTGCTCGCGCTGATGTTCGCGCGCAGACACAGCCCGGCCGCGGGCGATGCCATGTCCGAGGCCGTCGACCGCGCCTTCGCCGCGCCGGTCGCGCTGATCGCGGACGCGCAGGCGCGTGGGGAGGTCATCGCGGGCGAACCACGGCGCATCGCCCTCTCGGCCGTCGCCGCGCTCCAGGGCCTGGCCACCTTCGTCGGCTCCGGCGTGATCGCGGACGAAGCCGCCGACGAACTCCTCGACGAGATGACCATCCACATGATGGACGGCCTCCGCCCCCGCCGCTGAACGCGGGTTCCCACACACCCGGTGTACGCCTCACATAGGCAGCGCCTGTGTGAGGCGTACGAAAGGTGTGTGGGACGAAAATCAGTGCGCGGCGGAATCCCAGCTGCGGCCGGTGCCGACCGAAACGTCCAGCGGCACCGACAGATCGATCGCCGTCGACATCTGTTCGCACGCGAGCTGTTCCAGCGCCTCCCGCTCGCCCTCGGCGACCTCGAAGACGAGTTCGTCGTGGATCTGGAGCAGCATCCGCGACCGCAGGCCTGCCTCGCCGATCGCCTTGTGCACGTTGATCATCGCCACCTTGATGATGTCGGCGGCGGTGCCCTGGATAGGCGCGTTGAGCGCCATCCGCTCGGCGGCCTCGCGGCGCTGCCGGTTGCTGGAGTCCAAGTCGGGCAGGTAGCGGCGGCGGCCGAACAGCGTCTCGGTGTAGCCGACCTTGCGCGCCTGCTCGACGACCTCGTACAGGTAGTCGCGGATGCGGCCGAAGCGGGAGAAGTAGATGTCCATCTGCTCCTTCGCCTCGGTGGTGCTGATCTTCAGCTGCGCCGAGAGACCGTAGGAGCTCAGGCCGTAGGCCAGACCGTACGACATAGCCTTGATCCGCCTGCGCAGCTCCGGGCTGACCTCGGAGATCGGGATGTCGAAGGCCTTGGACGCGACGAAGCTGTGCAGATCCTCGCCGGAATTGAACGCCTCGATCAGGCCCTCGTCACCGGACAGGTGCGCCATGATCCGCATCTCGATCTGGCTGTAGTCGGCGGTCATCAGCTCCGCGTATCCGGCGCCGACCACGAACGTATCGCGGATCATGCGTCCGGTATCGGTGCGGATCGGAATGTTCTGCAGGTTCGGCTCTGTCGAGGAGAGCCGTCCGGTGGCCGCGATCGTCTGGTTGAACGTGGTGTGGACGCGGCCGTCCTCGGCGACGGACTTCAGCAGGCCGTCCACCGTCACCTTGAGCCGGGTGGCGTCGCGGTGCGCGAGCAGGTGCTCGAGGAACGGGTGCTGGGTCTTCTCGAACAGCGATTCCAGCGCGTCGGCGTCGGTGGTGTAGCCGGTCTTGGTGCGCTTGGTCTTCGGCATGTCGAGCTCGTCGAACAGCACCACTTGCAGCTGCTTGGGCGAGCCGAGGTTGATCTGTTTGCCGATCACGCCGTAGGCCGCCTCGGCCGCCTCGCTGACCTTGTCGGCGAACTGGCGCTGCAAGGTCTCCAACTGCGGAACGTCCACCGCGATGCCCGCGTCCTCCAGGGTGGAGAGCACGCCGAGCAGCGGCAGTTCCATGTCGGTGAGCAGCGCGGTGGACTCGATCTGCTCGAGTTCCCCGTCCAGCGCGGCGGCCAGATCGAGCACCGCGCGGGCGCGCAGCATCTCGGCCTGGGCGACCTCAGCGTCGGCGGTGTCCTCGTCGTCGAGCAGCGAGAGCTGGGGTGTCGCGTCGGTCTCGGCGCGCAGCTCGCGGTGCAGGTAGCGCAGCGAGAGGTCGTCGAGATTGAAACTGCGCTGGCCGGGCCGGACCAGATAGGCCGCGAGCGCGGTGTCGCTGGTGAGCCCCGCGATGCGCCAACCGCGTCCGCGCAGCGCGTGCCCGGCCGACTTGGCCTCGTGCAGCGCCTTGAACACCGCGGCATCGGCGAGCCAGGCGCCGAGCGCCGCCTCGTCCTCCGGGGTGAGCACGGTGACGTCGATGTAGCCGCTCTCGCCGTCGGCCGCCGCGATCGCGATCGCCTTCACGTCGCCGTTGCCCGGCGTGCCCGTGCCGACCACCGAGACACCGTGCCGGACACCGGCTTTCGCGTGCTCGGCGAGCCACTCGGCGACCGCGCCGACGGCGAGCGCGCCACCGGAGATCTCGAAACCGGACTCGGCCTCCGGCTCCGGCGGCGCCAAGGTCTCGAACAGCCGGTCGCGCAGCACCCGGAACTCCAGATCGTCGAAGAGCCGGTGGATCTGCTCCCGGTTCCACGGCGCCTGCGCCAGCTGATCGGGGGTGTAGGGCAGCGGCACGTCCTTCACCATCTCGGTGAGCTGCCGGTTGAGCACCACGCTGCTGAGGTTGGCCCGCAGCGCGTCGCCGACCTTGCCCTTCACCTGGTCCACCTTCTCCACCAGGGTGGCCAGATCGCCGTACTCGCGAATCCACTTGGCGGCGGTCTTCTCCCCCACGCCGGGGATACCGGGCAGGTTGTCGCTCGGGTCGCCGCGCAGCGCCGCGTAGTCCGGGTACTGATTCGGGGTCAGGCCGTATTTGGCCATCACCTCGTCGGGGGTGAACCTTGTCAGATCGCTGACGCCCTTGCGCGGGTACAGCACCGTGACCTCGTCGTCGACCAGCTGGATCGAGTCGCGGTCGCCGGTGACGATGAGAACGCGGAAACCCTCGGCCCGCGCCTGGGTGGTGATGGTCGCGATCACGTCGTCGGCCTCGAAACCGTCGATCGCCATCACCGGGATGCCGAGCGCGCCGAGCACGTCCTTGGTGAGCTCCACCTGGCCGCGGAACTCGTCCGGCGTCTGGCTGCGGTTGGCCTTGTACTCCGGGTACGCCTCGGTGCGGAAGGTCTTGCGCGACACGTCGAAGGCGGCCGCGATGTGCGTCGGCTTCTCGTCGCGCAGCAGGTTGATGAGCATCGCCGTGAACCCGTACACCGCGTTCGTGGTCTGTCCGGTGACCGTCTTGAAGTTCTCCGCGGGTAGCGCGAAGAACGCGCGGTAGGCGAGCGAATGCCCGTCCAGCAACAGCAGTGTCGGCCGGTCGCCGGAACCGGCGGCGGTCGCGGAAGCGGGACGCGAGGCAGTCGAGGGTGAGCTCACGCCCCAGAGTCTAGGGACCGGCACCGACAAGCCGATACGCCGACACCGGCACACGCGCCGAACCGGCTCGGGGCGGCGGCGCTACTCGACGTTCTCCTGGTCGGCGTACCAGGTGTTGCACTCCCAGGTGTCGCCCTTGTCGGAGCCCCACTTCCACCAGCCCCACACGTTGTGGTCCGCGCCGTGCAACCGAGGTGCGCCTGGCCGGTCGGCCACGGCGCGCGCCCGGTCGGCGGCCTCGTCCCAGGTCCGCTGGTCGATGTCGCCGCGGCCGTGGTTGATGCCGAAGAACATGCCCGCGAAACAGCCGGCCTGCAGCTCGAGCCGTCTGCTCTGCTCCTGACCCGCCGCGGTCTGCCAGCCCACCTCGGTGCGCCGCTCGGTGTAGGCGCGCAGCACGCCGACCACCTGCTGGATGTGGTGGCCGTACTCCTGGGCGAGCAGCGCCAGCTGCGCGCCGCGGCGCGAATCGGCGATGACGTCCCGCGCCGCGGCGTACGGGATGACGATCGTCTCGTCCGACTCGCAGTACGACGCGGGCCGTCCGTCCTGCGGGCAGGCGCCGCGCACCGCGTCCACCGTGGCGGGCGCGTCCAGCCGAGGCGGCCGGAACGGCAGCCCGGCACCGCGCAACGTCGACTCCCACGCGGCGTTCAGGCAACCGAGCGCGGCGCGGTAGAACACTCGCGCGCCCTCGGGATCGTCGCGCCATTCGGGCAACTCGCAGTCGACCCGGCCCAATCCGATGTGCTGGGCGAACAGCGGATGGTCCCGCAGCGCGTACACCGGGCGGGCCGAGGAGGCGTGCGGCGATCCGGCCAGCGGAAGCCCGGCCAGCGGCGCGGGCGCGATCGGCGGGGCGGCGTCGCGCGCGGGATCGGTCGCGTCGCCGACCGATCCCGCGAAACCGGGTCCGGTCGCGGCCGCGAGTCCCCCTGACCGCAGAGTTCCCGCGTCCGCTGGCGGCCCGCTCAGCGCGCCTATGCTCACCGCCGCACCGATCGCCACCGCACCGCAGAGCAGCGCGATGAGGATTCGTCTTCGGATGCGGGTTGCCAACAGCCGGTTCATCGTCCCCCCTGACCGTGCTTCGTTAACGCACCTTCATGGAACCCGACGCGGCGGCCGCCCGCAACCCGGCCATTCGAACCGAGAACCTCACAGCGCGGCGACCAACTCCCTGAGCACCGGCAGGCTCACCGTGCCCGAGCCGAGCACGACATCGTGGAAAGCCTTGATGTCGAAGCGCTCCCCCAGCCGCTCGGCGGCCAGCGCCCGCTGCTTCCGAATCTCCAGCTGCCCCACCTTGTAGGACACCGCCTGCCCGGGAATCGCGATGTAGCGGTCGATCTCGACGGTGATCTCGGTCAGGCCCACCGGCGCGTTGGCCACCATGAAGTCGATGGCCTGCTGCCTGCTCCAGCCCTTCGCGTGGATGCCGGTGTCCACCACCAGGCGGCAGGAACGCCAGGAATCGCCCGCGAGCATGCCGAGCCGGTCGAGATCGTCGGCGTACAAACCCATCTCGTCGGCCAACCGCTCGGTGTAGAGCGCCCAGCCCTCCACGAAGGCGGTGTTGGCGAAGGACTGGCGCTGGAAGCGCGGCAAGTGCTCGAGCTCGTTGGCGATGGTGAGTTGCAGGTGGTGCCCAGGGATCGCCTCGTGGTAGGCCACCGCCGCGGTCTCGAATCGACCGCGCTCCTGCGGTTCGTGCTGGTTCACGAAATACGTTCCCGGACGGGAGCCGTCGGCGGCGGGCGGGAAGTAGTAGGCCGTCGGGGCGTCGGCGGCCAGGAAGTCCGGCACCGGCACGATGTCGCAGGATTCCCTTGGCAGCCTGCCGAACCAGTTCCCCATCTCGGCGGTCGCGGCGTTCAGGCAACGGTAGGCGTCGGTCATGATCTGCGCGCCGTCGGCGTAGCGCAGGCCGGGATCGTCGCGCAGCCTGCCGAAGATCTCCGCGAGGTCCGACGTGCCGAACAGCCGCGCGCCGATCTTCGCGTATTCCGCACGCAGCAGAGCCAATTCGGCGAGACCGAGCTCGTGGATCTCCTCGGCGCCCAGATCGGGCAGCGTCGTGTGGTGGCGCAGCAGGCTGCGGTAGATCTCGGCGCCGTCGTCGCCGAGCCAGCACAGACCGCTGCGCTCGTCCGGCCTGGCCGCGGGCAGCAGTTCGTCGGCGAGCGCGGTGCGGTACCGCTGGAACGCAGGCCGGATCACCTCCGCCGCGACCCGCGCGAGTTCGGCGCGCCACTCGGCCTCGCCGTCCCAGTCCTGCGGTCCGGCGAAGGTGACGAACGGGTCGGTCGACGGGTCGGACGCCAGATAGCCGTCGAGCTGGTTGAGCGAGCGCTCGATGGTGATCCGAGCGGGAGCGCGGCCCGCGGCCAGACCGTCGCGGAAACGGTCCACCGCCGTGCTCAGCATGTCGCCGAGCTGTTCGTGCCGCCGCACCAGCGCCCGCGCGTGCTCGGGCCGCGGCGCGTTGATCTGCGGCGCCGCCGTGAGCAGCGCCGCGTGGACGCCGTCCATCTGATCGGAGGCCATCTCCACCGGCCGCCAGGCCAAATGGTCCACCGCCGTGGCCAATTCGGCGCGCAGCAGGGAGCGGGTCACCCGATCGGCGGGCGAGAGCCCGGCCGGGTCGAGCGCGTCGACCCGGCCGAGCAGATCGCGCGCGGACTCGAGCCGACGCTTTTCGGCGTCGAGCGAGAGATCCTCGATGCGATCGTCGAAGCGGTGATCGCCGAGCAGAGTCGCCAAGCTCGGCGCCGCCGCCAACGTCTCGTCCCAGTACCGGTCCGCCAGTGCGAGCAGCTCCTCGTCCATGCAGTAATGATGGCCGCGCCTGCGGCGCGGCGTGTTCGCGGCCCCTTATGTCTCGCTTCCGAGCGGCCGAGACTCGCGACTTCGTCGCATGCGCTTCGACCGCTCGGAAGCGAGACGGCCGCGAACGGGCTCGTAAGACTCGCCCCGGAGGTGGTTGCGAAGGCGTGGACGGTCGTCTAGCCGAACGCAAGCCGTCCACAGCCCCCAACCCGGCGGGGCACCTTATCCCACGCCGAGGTACGCCGACTTCACCGCGGGATCGGTGAGCAGCTGGCTGCCGCTTCCGGTCTTGGTGACGCCGCCGGTCTCCAGGATGTAGGCGCGGTCGCTGCGGGCCAGCGCCTGCTGGGCGTTCTGCTCGACGAGCAGCACCGTGGTTCCCTGCCGGTTGATCTCCGCGATGATGCGGAAGATCTGCTGAATCACCATGGGCGCCAAGCCCATCGACGGCTCGTCGAGCAGCAGCAGGCGGGGGCGCGCCATCAGCGAGCGGCCGATGGCGAGCATCTGCTGCTCGCCGCCGGAGAGCGTGCCGCCGACCTGTTTGCGCCGCTCCAGCAGCCGGGGAAACAGCTCGAACACCCAATCCAAGGTTTGCTGATACTCGGACTTCTGCGCGAAAGTCCGCCCGTAGCAACCCATGTCGAGGTTCTCCTGCACCGTCATGCCGGGGAAAACGCCCCGGCCCTCCGGCGCCTGGATCAGCCCGCCGATCACCCGTTCGTGCGCCTTCATCGTGGTGATGTCGCGGCCCTCGAACTTGATCCGCCCGCGCGCCAAGGGCAGCAGCCCGGACAGCGCGCGCATGGTGGTGGTCTTGCCCGCGCCGTTCGCGCCGAGCAAGGTGACCAGCTCGCCCTCCGCGACCCGCAGCGAAACACCGTGCAGTGCCTGGATTCTGCCGTAGTTGACGACCATGTCGTCGACCTCGAGCAGTGCGGGCGCGTCGCTGAAGTCGCGCTCGGGAGGCGTCGCCGGTTGGTCGCCCGGTTCCTTCCGCACGCTCACCGCGGGTCCAGCGCCGGGCGGGGTGGTCGGTGGCTTCCCGGTCGCCTCGCCCGCGTCCGAATCGGATTCGCCCTCGTCCGTGGAGGACGTGACCTCCGCATCGGAGCCTGCGTCGCCCTCGTCCGCGGAAGACGTTGTCCCCGCATCGGAGCCCGCTGCACCCTCGTCCGCGGAAGACGTTGCCTGCGCGTCAGAGCCTGCTTCGCCCTCGCCAGCGGAAGACGTTGCTTCCGTATCGGAACCGCCCGCGGAAGACTCGGACTCGCCTGAAACCCCTGTGGCGGAACCGGATTCGACCTCCGAATCCGGCACGCCGAGATAGGCCGCGATGACCGCCGGATCCTCCCGAATCTCGCCCGGCAGTCCGTCGGCGATCTTACGGCCGAACTCCAGCACCACGATCCGGTCGGTCACACCCATGACCAGCCGCATGTCGTGCTCGATCAACAGCACGGTGAACCCGTCGTCGCGGATCTTGCGGATCAGGTCCATCAGCGCCGACTTCTCGCTGGGATTGAACCCGGCGGCTGGCTCGTCCAGGCACAGCAGTTTCGGCTCGGTGGCCAGTGCGCGCGCGATCTCCAGGCGGCGCTGATCGCCGTAGGAGAGGTTGCGCGCCTTCTCCACCGCGCGTGGCGCGATGCCGACGAATTCGAGCAGCGCCATCCCGCGCTCGATGGCGTCGCGCTCCTCCCGCCGGTGCCTCGGACTGCGGAACACCGCGCCCGGCACCGAGGTCTTGTGTCTGGCGTCGGTGCCGACCACCACGTTCTCCAGCGCGGTCATCTCGCCGAAGAGCCGCACGTTCTGGAAGGTGCGTGCGATGCCGAGCCGGGTGATGGCGTTGCGCTTGGTCTTGGTCAGCGGCTTGCCGTCGAAGTACACCAGCCCGGAGGCGGGCTTGTACACGCCGGTGATCGCGTTGAAGCAGGTGGTCTTGCCCGCACCGTTGGGACCGATGAGCCCGAGGATCTCGCCGCGGCGGATTTCGAAACTCACGTCGTCCAGCGCGGTGAGACCGCCGAACTTCACGGTCAGGCCCTCGGTTTTCAACAGCGGGGCGCCGACCTCGGTCTCGATTTCCCGATGCGGGGCGACGACTTCGGCGACGGCTTCCTTGTCGCCGAGTTCCGGAAGCACCGCGGTGACGTCGACCTCGCCCGCGCTCTTCTCCGGCTCCGGCGGTGCGGCATAGCCCGCGGCCATGTCCTCGTTGTCGAACAGCGCGTCGCCCGCGCCAGGCCCGGTCATTTCCCCGCTCCGATCGGTTCGCCCACCGTGGGTCTGCGCACGGCCTGGTACACCTGCCTGCCGTAGGTGAGCAGCTTCTGCCGGGCCGGGAACAGACCCTGCGGCCGCAGAATCATCATCACCACCAACGCGATTCCGAAATACAGATACTTGAGGTCGCCGAGCGACTGGGCGCCGCCCTTGCGGAACAGCAGCACGCTGCCGAGCAGCAGCGCCGCCATGACGCCCGTGAACACCATGCCGGTGATCAATCCGCGGCGCGGCCAGATACCGAATGTGCGGCCCTTGTACCGCCAGAGCACCAGCAGGCCGACGAACAGCACCACGTCGATGATCAGCAGCACGTAACCGGTCGACTCGTTGTCCACCAGCTGCACCGAGGTCAACCGCTTGGGTAGATAGGCGATGATGAACGCGCCGAAGATGACCCCGAGCTTGTTGCCCTGGCCGCCGATCACCACCGCGCAGAGGAACAGCATCGAGTTGATGATGTTGAACCCGGTCGGGTTGATGAACTGCACCTGGCCCGCGTACATCGCGCCGGACAGACCGCCCACCGCGGCGCCGATCAGGAACGCCCACAGCTTGAACTTGAAGGTCGGCACGCCCATGATCTCGGCGGCGTCCTCGTCCTCGCGGATGGCGACCCAGGCGCGGCCGACCCGGCTGCGCTCCAGGTTGCCGACGATCAGCAGCACGATGATCACCAGCACCATGCCGAGCCAGAACCAGTAGGTGCCGTAGCTGGCCCGGTCGAGCAGGTTGGCGCTGTCCGGGTCGCCGGTATTGCCCGCGGAGAACACGCCGTTCGGCTTCTCCGTCGACTCACCGACATGCGGGTACGCCACGCCCGAGAGCCCGAGGCTGCCGTTGGTCAGCTCGTGCAGGTTGTCGGCGAGCAGTCGCACGATCTCGCCGAAGCCGAGCGTGACGATCGCCAGGTAGTCGCCGCGCAGCCGCAGCGTCGGCGAGCCGAGGATCAGACCCGAGATCGCGGTCACCGCGACGGCGATCGGCAGACACGCCAGCCACGCCCATTCCGGGTCGAGCCAGCCGCCGTCGGTTTGGTTCCACGGGCTGTTCGGGCTGGTGAGCAGGCCCACCGTGTAGGCGCCGATGGCGTAGAAGCCGACGTAGCCGAGGTCGAGCAGACCCGCCTGTCCGACAACGACATTCAGGCCGATGGCGATCAGCGCGAACATCGCGACCTCGGCCATGACGAGGCCGAAGTTGTAGGCGGGGGTGTCCAGGATCGGGGGTGGGAAGAGCGGAAGCAGCGCGAGCGCGATGATCGCTGGCACGCCGACGGCCCACTGGGCGGGCCGGGACAGTCCCTCCCACCAGGTGCGCAGCGCGTCGCCGACGCCCTGGCGCTGCGGGGTCTTGGTCGAGTCGATCATGCGCGGGCCCTCCCGAGACTTTCACCGAGGATGCCGGTCGGGCGGACCATCAGCACCACGACCAGCACGACGAAGGCGACCACGTCGCGCCATTCGATACCGAACAGGATCTGCCCGTACTGCTCGACGATCCCGAGGATCAGGCCGCCGAGCAGCGCGCCGCGCAGGTTGCCGATACCGCCGAGCACCGCGGCGCTGAACGCCTTGATGCCGAGGATGAAGCCGCCCGAGTAGATGATCGCGGGCGGGATCTTGATCGCGTACAGCGTCGCCGCCGCGCCAGCGAGCACACCGCCGATGAGGAAGGTCAGCATGATGACCCGCTCCCGCGAGACGCCCATCAGCGTCGCGGTGTCCGGGTCCTGCGCCACGGCGCGGATGCCGCGGCCGAATTTCGTTCTGTTGATGAGCATTTCGGTGGCGATGGCGAGCACCACCGCGGCGACCACGATGAGGATCGCGATATTCGTGACGTCGGCGCCGCTGAAGCTGAACTGCACCGTCGGCTCGACGAGCTGGATCGGCTGCTGGGCGTTGGTGCCGCCGAGATCGGGATTGATCTTCGGCAGGATGAAGTGCACGAACTCCTGGATCACGAACGACATGCCGATCGCGGTGATCAGGAAGGCCAGCGGTTTGGCTCCGCGTTTACGCAGCGGGCGATAGGCGACCCGCTCGAGTCCGACCGCAGCGCCGCCGGAGACCAACATGCCGACGATCATCGCCAAACCGATGTAGACGACCGTCAGCAGCACGCCCTGGTTGTAGACATCGGGGCTGGCGGCGAAACCGAACAGCATCAGTCCGATCAACTGACCGAACATGCCCAACATGAATATTTCCGAATGGGCGAAATTGATGAGCCGAAGTACGCCGTAGACCAGGGTATAGCCCACCGCTACCAAGGCGTAGATGGAACCGTAGGTAACTCCGTCGACGGTCAGTCGCCAGAATTGATCGATCACTCCCTGATAGTCGAAGTCGATCGAACCGTCGGCGAGGTATGCCACGCCGGCCAGTGCTGATGCTGTCATTCGAAAAACGCCCTCACCCGGTGCCCCTCATGAAACAGCACGTACGGGGGCGTCACGGGCACCCCCGTACGTGCTCGGTTCGCGGTACTTACTTGACTTCGTAGATCCAGATCTGCGCGTTGGCCAATTCGCCGTTCGGGCTCCACTTGTAGTTACGCGCCAGACCGGGCCCGTCGTAGGAGCGCACGAATTCGAGCAGATCGGGGCGGGTGACCTTACCGCCGTCGATACCCTTGGCCAGGATGGTGGTCAGGTCGTAGGCCTCCACCGAGTACACGCCGGGCGCCTGCCCGTTCAGCGCCTCGTAGTCCTTGGCGAACTTCTCCGGAGCCGGGCCACACGGGCAGGTGAGGTTCGCGCCCTTGGCCGCGCTGCCCGCCTGCGAGATGAACTGCGGGTCGTTGACACCGTCCGGGCCGACGAACACGGCCTTCACGCCACCGGACTTCAGCTGCTGCGCCAGCGGCGCGCCCTCGGCGTAGTAGCCGGAGAAGAAGACCGCGTCCGGCGCCGCCGCCGCGATCTTGGTGACGGTGGCCGAGAAGTCCTTGTCACCCTTCTTGATGCTGGCCGCGCACGCCGGATCGGCGGCGGCGCCCAAGCCCTCGGTGACGCTCTTGGCCAGGCCGACACCGTAATCGGTGTTGTCCTGCACCACGCACACCTTCTTGTAGTTCGCGGTGCCGACCAGGTACTTCGCCACCGAAGGACCCTGCACGTCGTCGTTGGCCAGGCCGCGGAAGAAGGTGGTCCAGCCGTTCTGGGTCAGCGTCGCGTTGGTCGCCGAGGAGGTCACCGCCACCAGGCCCGCGTCGCTCAGGATCTGGCCGGTCGCCTTGGTCTCACCGGAGAACGCGGGGCCGACCAGGCCGATGATCGACTTGTCGTTGACGATCTGCGGGATGACCTGGGTCGCCTTCTGCGGATCGCCCTCGGTGTCGAACTGCTTCAGCTCGATCTTGCAGCCCGGATTCGCCTTGTTGTGCTGATCCAGCGCCAGCTTCACGCCGTTGACGATGTTGATGCCGAGCGCGGCGTCCGGGCCGGTGAGCGCGCCCGCCATGGCGACGGCGGTACCGGGAGCACAGGTGGCCTTGCCGTCACCCGCCGGGTCGGCCGCCTTCGCTGGGTCGGTCTTCGGCACTTCCTTGCCCGCCGTGTCCACCTGCATGACCGGCTGAATGGACAGGCCTCCCGAACCGGCGCCGGTCGCGTCCGAGCCGCTGTCGGTGGATTTGTCGCTGCACCCGGTCAGCGCGAGCGCCGCGGCCGCACCGATGACCAATACACCCCGCGTCGAACGACTGCGCCATGTCGAACTAAGCACGTCTCACCTCTACGTCCTGTGCTCCCCCGGCAATCCGAGGAGGCCGACCACGTCAGCCCGGTCAGAACATAGCGTCGGCACGTTAGATCCGCATCACATTCGCATCATGCGGACGACATCGTGGCGAATTCTTTTTGGCGATCGCGTTTCCGGCGCGTAAATCTTTCCAGCCCACATCGACCCGAGGGGTGGCGCATCACTTCGGCGCCAGGTTCTCCAGCACCACCTCGGCGACCGCCTTCATGGTAGTCCGGCGATCCATCGCGGTCCGCTGAATCCACTTGAAAGCCTGCGGCTCGGACAACCCCTGCGTCTGCATCAGCACACCCTTGGCCCGCTCCACCAGCTTGCGCGTCTCCAGCCGGTCGGCCAGATTCGCGACCTCGCCCTCCAGCGCGGTGATCTCGTGGAAACGGCTCGCCGCCAACTCGATCGCGGGCACCAGATCCGACTTGGTGAACGGCTTCACCAGATACGCCATCGCGCCCGCGTCGCGCGCCCGCTCCACTAGGTCACGCTGACTGAACGCGGTCAGAATGACCACCGGCGCAACACGTTTCGACGCGATCTCGGCGGCGGCGTCGATACCGTCACGCCGCGGCATCTTCACATCCATGATCACCAGATCGGGCCGGTGCTCCACCGCGAGATCCACCGCCTGCTGGCCGTCGCCCGCCTCGCCGACCACCTGATAACCCTCTTCGGTCAGCATCTCGACCAGGTCCATCCGGATGAGCGCCTCGTCTTCGGCGACGACGACCCGCTTCGCACCGGCGTCCTTCTTCGTGCCGGCGCCCCCTGCTGCGTTAGTGCTCATGCCTTCACCTCGCTGCCGCTCGGTTCCGGCATGCGCACTGCGCGCTGGCACAGGATTCGCTCGCTGCGCTCACTCATAGGTATGCCCCTCTGGTTCCGATGCCTGTCCCGACACGCGCGAATGGGCCGAGACCCAACCAACCGGTCTCGCCCCACCCTGCACGCTGTCGAGTGATGTAGAGAGTACCTTTCAGTTCGGCTCACAACGCATATACCCTGCGCAAAGAGGAAACTGTGGCGTACACGGCAACCCGTTCGCGGAAGGCCGCACCGACCCGCTATAGTTCACAACCGGTGCGCCGGGTTGGCGGAACTGGCAGACGCGACGGTCTCAAAAACCGTTGTCCGAAAGGACGTGTGGGTTCGAGTCCCACACTCGGCACCAATGCTGGGTGAGCCCTGCTTGCGCGCTTCGCGGCTGCGCCGGGGCATTGGTGTTCGTGTTTATCTGGGGGCGCAACCCCTAGGCCCCGCCCGGCGGGGCTTCGCCCCCCGGACCCCCGTGTGGGTGGTTGCGTTGGGTGGGTTGCTCGCGATTGATTCTTTGGGAACCGCTTGGTGTTGTGCCCGCGCTCCGGCGTCCATGCCCGCCGCGACGGTGTTCAGATCATCCGGGAACAGGTGCCTGTACCGATCGAGTCCACGCGGCGGTCCTATGCCCGAGCATCCGCCGAACGACCTCGACATCGGCCGAGCGCTGACGATGCGGCCGGTATGGCGACGACCGTGCGGGACAACCCACTCGGTCTCCACCTCGGCCGCCGACCTGGCTGCCTGACCACCATGGTCCCCGCGGGCTGGGCAGGCGTCCAGTTCGAGGCAGCGATTCCCCGCCTGCTCGGGCATTTATTCCGGGAACGCTTCGCGTCGGCCAATTCGGTTGCGGCAGTTATTCTTTTACGGCATTCTTACGGATAGGAGCGCCGGGAAGTCTGGTCGGCACAACCTGGCCTGTTCGGGCCTGGGGGTTTCGGCTGACGAGGGGAAATCAACGGTGCTTGTCGTGCTTTTCCGCCGCGCTGTTCACAGGCGGTTCGATCAATGTGGTGATCTTCGCGGATGGCGCCCAGATTCGGGAGCGCTACCGACGATCTCACCGTCGTATGGGTGAGTTCCTCGCTGCGACACTGACGTTTCCCACCGCACTGTTCACCTTCGCGTTGCTCGTCGTGCTCGGGTACTGGCTGCTCGTCCTGGTCGGCGCCACCGAAGTGGACGCGTTCGATGGCGTCGGCAGCGGCGAAACCGACTGGGCAGCGGACGGCTTCGACGCGCTCGGCGTGGGCGGCGTGCCCGCGACGGTCGCGGTGACCGGGCTGGTTTCGCTGTCGTGGTTCGCGAGTCTGGTGGGGACTGTGGCGATCAGAGCTGTCGATCTCGGTGGAGCCGCCGCGATGGCCGCGGGTATCGCGGTATCGATCGCGGCTGTCGTGGCAGCGGTCCAGGGAACCCGTGTGGTGGTGATCCCGCTCCGGCGCTTCTTCCGCCAACCGGTCCCGCCATCGCGGCAGGATTTCATCGGTCGGGTGTGCGTGATTCGGACCCGCCGTGTCGATGCGGAGTTCGGACAGGCCGAACTCACCTGCGCCGACGGCTCGTCGGCGATCATCCAGGTCCGGCAGAGCTTCGTGCATGCCGCGACCGCTCCCCTCGCGCAGGGGGAATCTGCTGTCGTTCTCGACTACGACCAGGCCACCGGAGCCTTCTGGGTGGCCGCAACGGAGGGGATCTGATGTCTACCATCGCACTGGGCTTCGGCGTACTGCTGGCGCTGGTTCTGCTCGTGGCGCTCGCCGGCCTGTTTCTGGTGAGCCGACTGTTCAAGAAGGTCAGTCAGGGCCGTGCGCTGATCATTTCGAAGATGCGGAAGGTGGAGGTCACTTTCACCGGCGCGATCGTGCTGCCGGTGCTGCACAAGGCCGAGTTCATGGACATCTCGGTGAAGACGATCGAGATCGACCGGGTCGGTCGCGATGGGCTGATCTGCCGCGACAACATCCGCGCCGACATCCGCATCACCTTCTTCGTCCGGGTCAACAAGACCGTCGAGGACGTGATCAAGGTGGCTCAAGCGATCGGGACCACCAGGGCCAGCGACCAGGCGACGTTGCAGGAGCTGTTCAGCGCGAAGTTCTCCGAGGCGCTCAAGACCGTCGGCAAGCACTTGGACTTTGTCGACCTGTACACCCAGCGCAACGAGTTCCGCGATCGCATCATCGCGGTCATCGGCACCGACCTGAACGGCTACAGTCTCGAGGACGCCGCGATCGACTACCTCGAGCAGACGCCGCTGACACAGCTGGACGCCCAGAACATCCTCGACGCCCAGGGTATTCGCAAGATCACCGAGCTGACCGCGATCGAGCACGTACGCACCAACGAGTTCCGCCGCCAGGAAGAGAAGGAGATCACCCGGCAGAACGTCGAAGCGCGCGAGGCCGTGCTCGAGCTGGAACGTCAGCAGGCCGACGCGGAGAACCGGCAGCGTCGCGAGGTCGAGACCTTGCGCGCCCGGGAGGACGCCGAGATCCTGCGGGTGCAAGCCGAGGAGCGGCTCAAGGCTCGGACCGCGTTCCTGCGGACCGAGGAAGCGCTCGGTATCCAGGAACAGAACAAGGACCGTGAGATCGCGGTCGCGGAGAAGAACCGCGAGCGAGTCATCGCCATCGAATCCGAACGAATCGAGAAGGATCGGCTGCTCGAAGTCACCGACCGTGATCGTGCGGTCTCACTGGCCCAGATCGCCAACGAGCGCGAACTCGAGACCGAACGCCGCACGGTGTCGGAGGTGGTGCGCGAGCGGGTCGCGGTCGACAAGACCGTCGCCGAACAGGAGGAGCGGATCAACCGCCTGCGCGCGGTGGAGGCTGCCGAGCGCGAACGCCAAGCCATCGTCATCCGCGCCGAGGCCGACGCCCAAGAGCATCTGGTCAAGGACATCAAAGCCGCGGAGGCGGCCGAGGCGGCGGCGAGATTCAAGGCCAAGGAGACCCTGACGCTGGCCGAGGCCGAGCAGCAGGCCGCCGAGTTGCAGGCGCGGGCCAAGATCCGGCTCGCCGAGGCGTCCCAGGCCGAGTCAGCCGCCTACGGTCTCGGGCAGGCGCAGGTCCGCGAGCGCGAGGCGGACGCGATCGAAAAGGTGGGTCGTGCCGAGGCCGCCGCGCTGCGGGAGCGGAACCTGGCCGAGGCCGAGGGGCTGCGCGAGAAGCTCAAGGGCGAGGCCGAAGGCCTCGAGGACAAGGCCGCGGCGATGGCGGCGCTCGACGACGCGACTCGCGAGCACGAGGAATACCGGCTGCGGTTGGAACTCGAGAAGGAGGTCGAACTGGCCAAGGTGCATGCGCATCGGGAGGTCGCCGCAGCGCAGGCCAAGGTGCTGGCAACGGGTCTCGAGCAGGCCAATATCGACATCGTCGGCGGCGAGTCGGTGTTCCTGGACCGGCTCGTGGGTTCGATCGGTCTCGGCAAGGGCCTGGATCGGCTGCTGCACACCGACACCGGTGCCGCGGCAAGCGCGGTCGTCGGCTCGCTGCTTGCCCGCAACGGCTCCGACCCAGCGGCGTCGAGCGACAGTGCCTCCGACGTCAGCTTCGCGAAATGAGCGACGACCTGCCGCGGCAGCTGGACGCGGACGCCGGGGTGGCGACATCCGCCCCGGCCGCCGCCCTGGACGGCGGCACGTACGAGGTGCTGCGGGCCCGGCTGCGCGAGCAGTCGGGCGAATTGGCGCGGCGCTGTACACAGCTCAACGACCGCCGTATCGCGGAGTTCGGCGGTATCGAGATGACGCTGCTGGGCACCGAGCGGATCCGCACCGAGCACAACTGCGTGCCACGCGACATCGTGGCACTGCCGGACGGGCGAATGGTCTTCGGCTACAACGTGTTCATCGGGTCGAAGCCACATACCGAGGTCGGCGACGTGTTCGCCGTCCATCGGTTCCGCCGGGACGGGACCTGGTTCGGTTTCGAGGAAGTCGACCCCGCGGGATTGTTCGATGACGCGCGATTCCACCGCGACTTCGCCGAACTGTATCGGTACTACAGCCAGACGCGCCTACTCCAGCTGCGCAGGACCGAGGGCCGGATGCTGGCCGTCTTCCAGACCGGTCAGCGCACCGACGACATCAAAGTCCTGCGCTGGCGCACCGAGAATCCCGACTCGGTGCGCTACCTCGACAACCGCGGTGAACGCGACCACGTGTTTCCCGCCGCCCACGAATTCACCTGGACCGAGACCACCCGCGCGGACCAGGTACCCGGCAGGCATCCGCACCTGTCGATCCTGAACGAGGTGTTCGTCGAGACGCTCGGCGGCACCCTCACCATCAAGGTCGAGAACGACACCGAGACAGGATCGGGCATCTACAGCGAGCCGGTGGCGGAACCGCTGCAGAGTCTGGCCGACGCCGACGTGCACTACGCGAGGGTCGGTGTGCTGATCCTGCTACGCATTCGCCCTTACAACGAAATCAACTGGCGCTACCTGGTTTTCAATACGCGAACCAGGGGCGTGCTGCGGCTCGATGGCATCGGGTTGTCGTGCCGGTTGTTGCCCGACGAGCAGGGCATCATCTTTCCCGGCGGCTACTACCTCGATACCGGTGTGCACAAGACCTTCGACACCGCGGTCACCGACCTGGAGTACGAGCGCACCGTGCGCGCCGCCAGCGGTGAGGATGTGCTGTATGTATTCCATGCCAGGGCCGAGGGCCGGACTCTGCTGCTGCCCTACAACGTGATCGCCAAGCGGGTTTCCACTCCGATCACCTGCCACGGATATTCGTTGTTCAATGACGGCACCATGGTGGTCTTCCGCGCACTGTCGGACGAACCGGCCCGAGTGCATCCCATGCAGCTGTGGCAGACGCCGTTCGTCTCCGATGTGCACGCCGCGCGGCAGCCGGTGGGAGCCGGGGCGCTGGCGCGAATCGGCAACGCCGAGCTGGTACGCGGCATCTCCGAGTGCTTGTCGGTGGCACGCATGGCCGACGACATGGCGCCGGCCACGGCGGTCTTCGAGGCGATGATCGCGGCGTGCGTCCGCGTCGCCGATCACTACCCTTGGCTGGCCGACCCGGACCTCGGCGCTGTCGCCGGACCGCTCGCCGCGCTGCGCGCCACCGCCGAGCAGGTGCTCGACGAGTTCGAGAAGGTCACCGCACGGACCGAACAGGCCGCCGCCGCGGTCGCGGCGGCCGCCGACCAAATCGCCGACCTGGTGCGAACCGTCGACACGGCCGCACACACCACCGCAGAAGGCTGGGTCGGGCAGCTCACCGAGCTACATCGAGCCCACGGGCGGCTGGCAACCCTGCGTGAGCTGCGCTACGTCGACACGACCCGCCTCGATGAACTGACCGCGACGGTATCGGCCGCGCTCGTCGGCGCCGGGCATCGCGCGATCGAAGCGCTCAGCGATGCGAAGGCATTCGATGAGCTCCAGCGTGAAATCGCCGCCGAGACCGAGCGTGCGGAGACGATCGCGACGTCCGCCGAAGCCGAGCCGATCCGGCGGTGGCTCACCGAACGGGCCGACGCGCTGCGGACGGTCATCGACGTGGTCTCGGGCCTGCGCATCGCCGACGCGACCGTCCGTACCGGGATTCTGGAAAGCCTCGGTACCGCACTCGCCGGCATCAACCGGGTTCGCGCCACGCTCCAGGCCCGCCGCGCTGATCTCGCCACAGTGGAAGGACGCGCGGAATTCGCCGCCGAGTTCGCGTTGTTCGGGCAAGCGGTAACGGGCGCGCTGGCAATATCCGACACGCCCGATGCCTGTGACGATCAGGTGGCGAAGCTCCTGCTGACCGTGGAGAACCTGGAAGCCAGGTTCGGAGAGCTGGACGATTTCGCGGTGCGACTCGCGGCCGAGCGCGAAGACATCCACGAAGCGTTCGCGGCACGCAAGCAAGCTCTGGTCGACGAGCGGTCGCAGCGGGCCGGGCGCCTGACCGAGTCGGCGCAACGGCTGCTGCGCAGCATCGAACGCCGGTGCGCCACACTGACATCGACCGATGAGGTGAACGCCTACTTCGCCGCGGACCCGATGCCTGCCCGGCTCCGCGAGGTCGTCGCCGAACTGCGCGCCATCGATGAGGTCGTACGTGCCGAGGAGTTCGACGGACGCGTCAGCACGGTGCGCCAGGAGGCAGTTCGAGCGCTGCGTGACAGGCAGGACCTCTACACCGACGGCGGCGAGACGATCCGACTGGGTCGGCACCGTTTCACGGTCGACTCCCAGCCGATGGATGTGGCGCTGGTGCCGCACGCCGATTCGGTCGTGTACTCCATCACCGGCACCGACTATCGCGCACCGGTCCGTGACAGCGACTTCGCCGACACCGCACCTTTCTGGTCGCAGCTGCTCGTCTCCGAGACCGAGCAACTCTACCGTTCGGAATATCTCGCGACCACCCTGCTGGCCGAAGCGGAAGCCGACGGCAGCCTCGAGTCACTGCACGCCGCTGCCGACGACGGTGAACTGCCCGCCCTCGTGCGCCGTGCGGCCGAACACCGCTATGACGAGGGTTACCAACTCGGCGTGCACGATCACGACGCAACCGTGATCCTGTCCGCCCTGCTGCGGCTGCGCGCCGGGGCAGGCTTGCTGCGCTACCGTCCCGCCGATCGCGCCGCCGCTCAATTGTGGTGGCGATTCGGCGGAGTGGACTGGGGGGCGCACGACACCGCGACCCGTACTCGGTGGACGACCCGCATCACCTCGATGGCGACGGCCAGAACCCTGTTCGCGAATGCCGCGGCACTCACCCGGGTGCGCGCGGACCTCGCCGCGGCGATCGCGGAATTCGCGGGTCGGCTCGAACTCGCCGATGTCGATCCGCAGCAGGCGGGCGCGTATCTGTTCGAGGAACTCGCCACCGCGCCGCCGGGTTTCGTCACCGCTCGCGCCGCGCGAATACTCCTTGATCGTTTCCACCGTCATCTGGCGGGTGCGCACGCCACCGCCAGGGTGGACTACGAGCGGGATCTGCTGGCCTCGGACGCCGATCTGCCACTGCGCTTTCAGCTCGTCACGACGTGGTTGACCGCGTTCGACGACCACGCGGGCAACGATGCCGAGACCACCACGCACCTGCCGGAGGCGGTCGCGATCGAACTGTGCGGCTCCGAGGTGATCCGACACGAGAGCGCGGCAGAACTCACCGCGACCGTACCCGGGCTGCTCGGCGACCACCCGCGAATCACGCACCGCACGATGAGTTTCCGCATCGATGACCTGACCGCGCGCGCCTACAGCTTCCGCACCGAACGCGTCCCCGGCTTCCGCGCCTATCTGCGCCGTCGCAACGAGTTGGTCACCGAGGAACGACACCGTCTGCGCCTGCACGAGTATCGACCGACCGTGCCGAGTGGATTCGTGCGCAACCGCCTCATCGACGAGGTATATCTGCCATTGATCGGCGACAATCTCGGTAAACAGCTCGGCGTGACCGGCGATGGCGAGCGCGTCGACCAGTCCGGGCTGCTGCTGCTGATCTCTCCACCCGGGTACGGAAAGACCAGCCTCATCGAGTACGTGGCCGCGCGCCTCGGGATGATCTTCGTCAAGGTCAACGGTCCGTCCCTCGGACATGCGGTGCGCTCGGTCGATCCCGCGGCGGCACCGAACGCCACCGCGCGCCAAGAGGTGGAGAAGATCAACTTCGCGTTGGAACTCGGTAACAACGTGCTGCTCTACCTCGACGACATCCAGCACACCTCCCCCGAACTGCTCCAGAAGTTCATCACGCTGTGCGACGGTCAGCGCCGCATGGAAGGTGTGTGGGACGGCCGCTCCCGCACCTACGACCTGCGCGGCAAGCGCTTCGCGG
This sequence comes from Nocardia amikacinitolerans NBRC 108937, assembly GCF_001612615.1. Lineage (GTDB taxonomy): Bacteria > Actinomycetota > Actinomycetes > Mycobacteriales > Mycobacteriaceae > Nocardia > Nocardia amikacinitolerans. Next base: position 150,687 of record NZ_BDAU01000083.1, read on the forward strand.
TCTGCATGTCCGGCAACCCCTACACCGAGCAAGGCACGCGCTTCCGCATCCCCGACATGCTCGCCAACCGCGCCGACGTGTGGAACCTCGGTGACGTGCTGTCCGGGCGGGAGGATCTGTTCGCCCTCAGCTACCTCGAGAACGCGCTCACCGCCAATCCCGTTCTCGCACCACTGTCCGCACGCGACCGCGGCGACCTCGAACTACTCCTGCGCATCGCACGCGGCGACGACACCGCGCGCACCGACCAGCTCATCTACCCGTACACACCCACCGAACTGTCCGACATCACCTCGGTGTTGCGCAAGATGCTGCGGGTCCAGGAAGTTGTGCTGGACGCCAACCGCGCCTATATCGCCTCCGCCGCGACCGCCGACGCCGCACGCACCAAGCCCCCGTTCCGGCTCCAAGGCTCCTATCGCGACATGAACGCCCTCGCCGCACGCATCGTGCCCGTCATGAACGACGACGAACTGGAAGCCCTCATCGACGACCACTACACCGGCGAAGCGCAAGCCCTCGCCGCCGACGCGGAAGCCAATCTGCTCCAGCTGGCAGAATTGCGGGGCCGCTCGTCCCCCGCCCAGGCCACCCGATGGGACGAGGTCAAAGCCGCCTACCTGCGCGAACGAGCCCTCGGCGGCGACGCCGACGACCCGATGGTTCGCGCCGTCGGCGGACTCGGCCTACTGGCCGACCGCATCGGAGCCATCGAAGCCGCCATCCGCGCCTTCGCAGCCGGCGCAAGCACAGGGCCCCACACCGCACAGTCCAACTCGCGGCACAACGGTAGGTGAGATCTGGAACGACGCCGGCGGCTATACGGTGGCCCGTTCGCGATCCTTGCCGGTGGGTTCGTAAGTCTCCCAGAACGTCGCGCCGGTGATGCCGACCGCGAGCGGATCGAAGACCGGATCCAGGCCCGCCTTGCGCTGGCGTTCGTAGTCACGCAGTGCCCGGTAGGCGGGCTGTTGCACGACGAGGATGCCGATGATGTTGAGCCAGGCCATCAACCCGACGCCGATGTCGCCCAGTGTCCACGCCTCCGTCGCGGTCGACACCGCACCGACGGCCACCGAGACGAGGATCAGAGCCTGCAGCAGCAGCGTCGTGTTCGATCCGATCGTGCCGCGAATGAACGGCACCGGGACCGGCGCGAACTTTCCGAGCAGGAACCGCAGGTTGGTTTCGGCCATGTAGTAGTAGGCGATGATCGTGGTCAGGCAGAAGAAGGCCAGCGATATCGCGATGAACGTGGATCCGACGCCGTTCCACAGCGTGTCGAAACCGGCCTGCGCGAAAGCCGGTCCGACCGCGGTGTCCGCGGGCAGCGCGCCGCCGTCGCGCAAGACAGCGCCGGTCGCGGTCTCTCCTTCGAACACCCGGTACGCGCCGGTCGACAGGATGAGGAACCCGGTCGCGGTGCAGACGAACAGCGTGTCGACGTAGACCGCGAAGGCCTGCACCAGACCCTGCTTGGCCGGATGCGAGACCTCCGCGGCCGCGGCGGCGTGCGGTCCGGTTCCCTGTCCGGCTTCATTGGAGTAGACCCCGCGCTTGACGCCCCACATCACCGCCGCACCGATGATCGCGCCGAACACCGAATCCATGCCGAACGCGCTGGCGAACACCAATTCGATCATGCCCGGCACTGCGTCGGCGTTGGCGATGACGATGACCAGCGCCACCGCGATGTAGACCACCGCCATGAACGGCACCACGACGGTGGCGAACGCGGCGATGCGCTTGACGCCGCCGATGATGACGAACGCCAGCACGATGACCGTCCCGACGGCCACCGCCCATTCCGAGAAACCCCATGCTTCGGTCATGGCCGAAGCCATCGAGTTCGACTGCACGCTGGGCAGCAGCAACCCGCAGGCGAGCACCGTGACCGCCGCGAACACGAAGCCGTAGATCTTGAACGCCGGCGCCATCTTGGTGTGCGCCATCGCCTGGCTGAAGTAATACGCGGGGCCGCCACGGTACTCGCCGGTCAGGCGGTCACGCGTCTTGTAGATCTGGCCGAGAGTGCACTCGACGAACGAGGTCGAAGCCCCCAGGAACGCCACCGCCCACATCCAGAACAGCGCCCCCGGCCCGCCGAAAGCGATCGCGGTGGCCACGCCTGCGATGTTGCCGGTGCCGATCCGGCCCGACAACGACATGGCCAGCGCCTGGAACGACGACACTCCAGCAGACGACTTCTCCCCGTGGATCAACAGCCTGATCATGTCCGGAACCTGCCTGACCTGGACGAACCGTGACCTGACGGAGAAGTACACCCCTGCGGCCAGGCACAGGTAGACCAGACTGTTGCTCCAGATATAGCCGTTCACTGTGTTGAGGAAATCGGTCAAGACAAGGCGCTCCCATCGAAACGAAGATCTCGTTCCGAATACTCGCATGATGTGATGACCCGATATTTCGAAATGGTGACATCGGTGTTAGACGTCCAGCGGGCAGACGCAGCGCAGCAGCTGCGTTGTGTCAGTGGCCTGGTCGCCGGTTGCCGAGGTCGGGCCGATGCCGTCCGGCGTGCAGATCGGCATTCGGAGTGCGTGCGTGTGAACCGGGGCGGGGGCTCACACGTACCTCGTAGGGTGGGGCGTACAGGTGCGCGCCGTTGCGGAGGTTGCGGTATGCGGGTGAGCAGGATGACCGTGGATCTGTCCGGGTATCCGGATCTGGTCGTCGTCTACCTCGGGATGCGGGTGCGGCGGCCGAGGGGGATGCTGCGGTTGCTGGGGTTGGGGCCGAAGCTGTATCGGTCGCATCGGGACCGGCCGGACGGGCTGCTGCTGCACGAGGACGTTGTGTGGGGGTTGTTTCCGCCGCACTGGGGTGCGCGGCAGTACTGGCGCGATCTGGACAGCCTCGAACAGTGGACGCGGTCGGAGCCGCACCGGGAATGGTGGGCGCGATTCCTGAAGGACTCGGGCGGGACGGGGTTCTGGCACGAGGCCTACTTCGCGCGCGGCGGCATCGACGCGATGTACGACGACATGGCGCCGGCGACGGGGATGGCTCGGTTCGCACCGGTGATCGCCTCCCGTGGGCCGATGTTCTCCACGCGCGGGCGGGTGCACGGCGAAAAGTCGAAAGTTGCGCCGGTGGTCTCCGAAAGTTCTTATTACCGAAACGAATCCGAGTGAGTGAGCGCACAACGCCGCGACGGCAGGTCGATGATTGAAGATCGAAGCGGCTGGGTAAGTTCACCGATAAGCCCGGCGCTCGATCGTGACACGCATCGAGAATCCGCCTGAATACCCGGGTGAGCTTTGTGTACGGCACGCGACACCGAGATGAATATGTGTCTGCGCACCTGTGATTCGATCTTGCGCGCCTTCAGGTCCGCGACCGGCCGAATTACCGTATTCCCATGCACGTCCTGTTCGTCTGCAACGGCAATGTCTGTCGTTCGGTCATCGCCGAACGGCTCACCCGCGCTCTCGCCGTCGAACACGACCTCGCCGGTCTCACCGCGGAAAGCGCGGGCACCCGCGCGCTGGTCGGATTCCCCATCGAACCGCTCACCGCACAAACCATTTCCGGTCTCGGCGCGAATCCCGACGGCTTCCGCGCACGCAAACTCAAGCCGGAAATGATCGACCGCGCCGATCTCGTGCTCGCGATGACCGAACAAATCCGCGACCAAGCCGCCGACATGGCATTCGGTGCTGCCGCACGAACTTTCACGCTGCTGGAAGCGCACCGAATCGCCAAGGTCACCGGCGCGCGCACGGTCGCCGACATGAATTTGGCCCGCAACGACCTGTCCCTGGTCGGCAGGGAGAACATCGCCGACCCGGTCGGCCTCTCCGAAGCCGCGTACTGCGAAGTCGGCGACCGCATCGCCGAAGCGCTGGTCCCGCTGATGCTCGTGCTCGCCCCGCACGAACAAGCCAGGCCCGAAGACGACGACCGCACCGGACTAGTGCTGCAACCGGGCGCCGCGCCCGCGCCGCTCTCGGCTTTCTTGGCGGCACAGCGCATCCGGTGACGCACCGAGTCCGGCTGACACAGCCCATTCGGTGACGCAACGCAATCCGTCGCCGTCACACCACCGATGAACGTCACGAAATCAGCACGCGCGGGTGAAATCACACCCGGCTGTGTCACGCACGCCCACCGAGGCACTACACTCCCCGCGGACAGCATCCGCCGTTGATGGTTCGACACACGACAGGAACCAAACATGCCGAAACGCATCTCGGATGTTTCGCTTCATGTTTATGTCACACCGGAAACGCTCGAACAGGTTGTCGAAACGGTGCGCGCGGTGGTGGACGACCACCTGCACGACCGCGACGTCTTCGCCTGGCGTTTCACCTTGCCCGTCGACACCGACCACCCCGCCCACGTGATGCTCGAAACCCAATGGCGCGGAGGTCATCCCGGCAGCGAACCGGAGACGCGCCGCACCTACGAGATCGCACTCAGCCTGGTCGGCGCACCGCGCGACCTGACCGCCCCGAGCCTGGCCGCGCTGGAACGGCGGCTGATGATCGAAACATCCTGCGGCACCGCCGATCCCGATGTGCCGCGCACGATAAGCACGCAGCGCAGGGACAGCTTCGATTTCGAGACGGAGCGGGAAATCCTCTAGCGCCCCGCGCCTGCGACCCGCTAGCGCCCCGCGCCCGAAATCCTCTAGCGCCCCGCGCCCGAAATCCGCCAGCGCCCCGCGCCCGAAATCCGCTGGCGCGCCTTCACCGCCGGGACGGAAAGTGGCGGATCAGGCCTTCCTGCACCGTGGTGGCCAGGAGCTCACCGCTGCGCGAGTAGAACCGGCCGGTGGCCAGTCCGCGCGAGCCCGCCGCGACCGGGGACTCGGTGGAATACAGCGCCCAGTCGTCGAAGCGGAACGGACGGTGGAACCAGATGGAGTGGTTCACGGTGGCCGCGACGATCCGGTCCAGGCCCCAGGACAGGCCGTGCGTGGTGATGATCGAGTCGAGCACCGTGGTGTCGGACGAATAGCCGAGCGTGGCGACGTGGATCAGCGGATCGTCGGGTAGCTTGCCGTCGGCGCGCATCCAGACCCGATTGTGGTTGAGCCGCTCCCCCGTGCCCTTCAGGATCCAGGCCGGGTCGTTGGTGTAGCGCATGTCGATCGGATGCGGCGCGTTGACGAACATCTCCAGCTTGTCCTCCAAGCCTTCGAAGCTCTCCTCGACGCGCGGCAGCTGCTCGGGATCCGGCACCTCGGGGTGGGGATGGGCGTGCTCGAGTCCCTTGCCCCAGTCCTGGAAGGCGGCCAGCATGACGAACAGCTCCTGATCGTCCTGCACCGCGGTGACCGTGCGGTTGGCGAAGGAGCGGCCGTCGCGGTGCCGGTCCACCCGGTACTCGATCGGCTGCTTCGGATCGCCGCCCCGCACGAAGTGCGCGTTCACGGCGTGCACGGGCCGGTCGCCCACGGTGCGACCGGCCGCCATGATCGCCTGGGCGACCAGCTGTCCGCCGAAGGTCCGGCTCCAGACCTTCTCCGGATGGTGACCGACGAAGACGTCGGTGTCCATCTGCTCGAGCTCGAGCAGACCGAGCAACACATCCAGATCGGACCGCGTCGTCGACCCTTGGGTGCCGACGGGGTCGCTCAGCGAAGCACTCACTCTAATGGTCCTCCTCACCGATACGGTGCACGTGGATCAGGTTGGTGGAACCGACAGTACCGGGCGGGGAGCCCGCCACGATGACCACCAGATCACCTTTCTTGTATCGATCCATCGACAGCAGCGCCTGGTCGACCTGATGGATCATCGCGTCGGTGGTCTTCACCGTCGGCACGATGAACGTCTCGGTGCCCCAGGTCAGCGCCAGCTGGCTGCGCACCTCGGGCAGCGGGGTGAAGGCGAGCAGCGGCAGCGGGGTGTGCAGCCGGGCCAGGCGGCGCACGGTGTCGCCGGACTGGGTGAACGCCACCAGCGCCTTGGCGTTGAGCCGCTCGCCGATGTCGCGCGCCGCGTAGGAGATGACGCCGCGCTTGGTGCGCGGCACGTGGGTCAGCGGCGGCACCCGGGTGGAGGACTCCGCCTCGACCGCGTGCACGATCCGCGCCATGGTGCGCACCGTCTCGATCGGATACGAGCCGACCGAGGTCTCACCGGACAGCATGACCGCGTCCGCGCCGTCGAGCACCGCGTTGGCCACGTCCGAGGCCTCGGCGCGGGTCGGGCGCGAGTTCTCGATCATCGACTCCAGCATCTGGGTCGCGACGATGACCGGCTTGGCGTTCTCGCGCGCCATCTGGATGGCCTTCTTCTGCACCAGCGGCACCTGCTCCAGCGGCAGCTCGACGCCGAGGTCGCCGCGCGCGACCATGATCGCGTCGAAGGCGAGCACGATCGCCTCGAGGTTGTCGATGGCCTCGGGCTTCTCCAGCTTGCCGATCACCGGGACGCGCCTGCCGACCCGGTCCATCACGTCGTGCACCAGCTCGACGTCGGACGGCGATCGCACGAACGAGAGGGCGATGAAGTCGACGCCGAGCTTGAGCGCGAATTCCAGGTCCTCGATGTCCTTCTCCGACAGCGCGGGCACCGAGACGTCCATGCCGGGCAGCGAGACACCCTTGTTGTTGGAGACCGGTCCGCCCTCGGTCACCCGGCACACCACGTCGTTGCCGTCGACGGCGGTCACCGTCAGGCCGACCTTGCCGTCGTCGACGAGCAGACGGTCACCGGGCTTGGCGTCCTTGGCCAGCTCCTTGTAGGTGGTCGAGACGCGGCTGTGGCTACCGTCCACGTCCTCGACGGTGATGCGCACTTCCTCGCCGGTCGCCCACACCGTGCGGCCCTCGGTGAACCGGCCGAGCCGGATCTTGGGGCCCTGTAGATCGGCGAGGATGCCGACCGCTCTGCCGACATGGTCCGAGGCCTGACGCACCTTCTTGTAGTTCTCGGCGTGGTCCGCGTGCTCGCCGTGGCTGAAGTTCAGCCGCGCAACGTCCATCCCGCTCTCGACGAGTTCGCGGATCCGGTCCTCGGTGGCAGTGGCCGGGCCGAGCGTGCACACAATCTTCGTCCGTCGCATCACGAGTAGAGCCTAGTCCTGCTGAGTGGTACGGGCCCGTCGCGGCCTCGATGAAGAATTGGTGAACTGGTCCTCACCTGGCCACGTGCCGGGAAAGGCGCGTCTCGAGGCGAGTCTGACCGAAGCCGAGGATCAGGCAGATGACCCAGTAGTACAGCGCGGCAACCCCGTAGAGGGCGAAGAAGTCGAAGGTCGGCGCGGCCGCGAGCTGGGCGGTGCGCAGCAGTTCGGTGACCAGGATGGTCGAGGCCAGCGAGGTGTCCTTGACCAGCGAGATGAGCGTGTTCGACAACGGCGGCACCGCGATGCGCGCGGCCTGCGGCAGGATGATCAGCCGCAGCATCATCGGATACGACATGCCGAGCGCCTGCGCCGCCTCCCACTGGCCGTGCGCCACCGACAGGATCGCGGCGCGCACCACCTCGGCCGCGTAACCGCCGACGTTCAGGCTGAACGCGATCACCGCCGCAGGGAACGGATCGATGACTATGTCGAACTGCGGCAGCGCGTAGAACACGATGAACAGCTGCACCAGCAGCGGCGTGCCGCGGATGATCGAGATGTAGAACCGCGCGGGCCCGGAAAGCAGCCAGGTCGGCGACATCCGCGCCAGCGCGACGAACAGCGCGAGCACCAAACCGATCGCGAAGCTGATCGCGGTGAGCGGGATGGTCTTGGTGACGGTGGCCTCGAGCATCGGCCACAAGTTGCGCCAGATCAGCTCCCGAGTCGCGGCGTCCACGGGCGGTTACTTGCTGACGTCGACGCCGAAGTACTTGTCCGAGATCTGCGCCAGCCTGCCCTCGGCGCGCAGCTCGTCCAGCGCGCGGTTCACCTCGGCGATCAGCGGGTCGCCCTTGCGGGCTGCGAAACCCATCGTGCTGGTCTCGCCGGTCTGCGCGGCGATCTTCACCGACTTGTCGCCGGAGGTCTTGGTGTACTCGTTGAACACCAGGTTGTCGTTGACGGTGCAGTCGACGCGGCCGTTCTTCAGCAGCTGGATGGCCTGCACCCAGCCCTCGACGGCCTCCACCTTCGCGCCCGCGCCCGCGGCGACCGCGCTCCAGTTGCTGGTGGCCGACTGGGCGGAGGTCTTGCCCGCGAGGTCGGCGAGCGAGGTGATGGCGTTGTTGTCGGCGCGGGTGACGATGACGCCCTCGGAGGTCGTGTACGGCTGGGAGAGCTCGTACTTGTTCTTGCGCTCGTCGGTGATCGAGACCTGGTTGGCGACCAGATCGAAGCGCTTGGACTCCAAGCCCGCGAAGATCGCGTCCCACGGGGTCTGCACGAATTCGACCTTGCGGCCGAGCTTGTCGGCCACGGCGCGGACCACGTCGACGTCGTAGCCGGTGAGCGCGCCGTCGGAGCCCTGGTAGCTGAACGGCGAGTAGGTGCCCTCGGTGCCGACCTTCAGCACGTTCGGGTCGTCGCCGCTGCCGCAGGCGGTGAGGCCGGTGGCGGCGACGATGGCGAGCATGGCGGCGGCGAACAGCTTGCGACGCACGAAATCCCTCTCTCCGGTGCGTGGAGGCCCCACACACGACACACAGATCCGGCCCAAGTTACGCCCGTTGCGGGCCGTTGCACAGTATTTCGCTCACCGTGCGCGAAAGGCCGCATCACGGAAACACGAAGGGCGCCGCCTGCTCGGCGACGCCCTCTCGGATGGCGATCAGTCCCGCAGGGGTCGCCCGTTGGCGTCGGGCACCTTGCCGGTGAGGATCATGATCCCGTCGATGAGCGACCAGATACCGCAACCACCGCAGGTGACGATCTGCAGGATGCCGATGGTCGTGTAGCCCAGGTAGAAGCGGCCGATGCCCAGGGTGCCGACCAGCAGCTGCAGGATGCCCGCGATCATCTTCTGCTTGTCGGAGAACGGCACGCCCATCATGTCACGGCCGTACGGGGCCTCCGGGTCGGCCGGGTTGTAGCCCTGCGGCTGCGGCTGTCCGTACGGCGCGGCGGGCGGGTAGCCACCGGGCTGCTGGCCGAACTGCTGCTGACCGTACGGGTCGACGGGCTGGCCGTACTGCTGGCCAGAAGCGTCCTTGTTCAGGTCCGGTCCGGTACCGGGCGGGCCGTACTGCGGGCCGCCGAAGCCCTGGTTGTTCTGGTAAGGGTCGGTCACTCATGTCCTCCTCATCAAGTGGGCACCCATTACTGGCCCCCGATTTCCACGATCGCCTCGAACACGCCCGCGACGATCACCGGTCATTCTTGCCGGAATCGACCGATTTTGTCGCATCGGCGCCCATCGGGCACGGGGTCCGAGGAAATGAATTCCTCGGACCCCGTGTGGTTATCGCGCCCTATGGTGAATGTGTTGCCTACGCCGTCGATTTCGCGGGGCGTGCTTACTTGCCGTTGTCGGCGGTGGACTTCTCGCCTGCACCCATGCCGGACTTCGCTTTCTCGTCGCTCGTCTGCGGCGAGTCGTCCGCCTCAGCGGATTCCTCAGCCGCGGCAGGCTTCTCGGCCGCGCTCGGCGAGTCGCCGGCCGCCGAGCCCGCCTCGCCCGCGGCGTCCTTGTCCAGCGCCACACCGCTCGCCGACGCGGCGCCCGCCGCACGCAACGCGCCGATCTGCCACGGCCACGGTCGGTTCATCGCGCCGGGTTGCAGCTGATCCGCGGTCTCGCGTCCCTTGGTGGCGAACACGAAATAGGCGATGGCCGCGAGGAAGACGAGCGCCGAGGTGAACGAGTTGATGCGGATGCCCGCGATCTCGGTGGCCACGTCGTCGCGCATCAGCTCGACGAAGAATCGGCCGAAGCTGTATCCCGCGACGTAGAGCGCGAACAGTCGCCCGTGGCCGATCCGCCAGCGCTTGTCGATCTGCACGAGCAGCACCACGATCAGCACGTTCCACAGCAGCTCGTAGAGGAACGTCGGGTGCACGATCTTCTCGACCACGCCGTTGGAGACGCCGTTCATCGGGTCGGGATCGCCGTTGGCGTCGAACCTCGGGTAGATCTCCAGACCCCATGGCACGGTCGTCTCGCGGCCGTAGAGCTCCTGGTTGAAGTAGTTGCCGAGGCGGCCGATGGCCTGGGCGAGCAGGATCGGCGGCGCGATGGCGTCGCCGAACGCGGGCAGCGGGATGCGGTACACCCGGCAGCCGATCCAGGCGCCTACGCCGCCGAGGAACACCGCGCCCCAGATGCCGAGGCCGCCCTGCCAGATGTAGAGCGCCTCGATCGGGTTGCCGCCCGCGCCGAAGTACTTCTGCCAGTCCGTCGCCACGTGGTAGAGGCGCCCGCCGACCAGACCGAACGGCACCGCGAACATGGCGACGTCGAGCACCGTGCCCGGCTGACCGCCGCGCTCCTGCCAGCGCCGCTCGCCCCACCAGATGGCGACGACGATGCCGAGGATGATGCACAGGGCGTAGGCCCGTAACGGGATCGGCCCGAGTTGCCACACGCCCTGCGGGGGGCTGGGAATGTAGGCCAGCACATCGCTTCGTAAGGTCACGGTGGCCACCGTAGTCGAGGACGCGCGGAGTGCACGATCCGGCGGTGCGCGCGCCGTAGCTCCGGCCGGTCCGAGGGGCTTCGCCCGACGCCTACGAGGCGACGGTCGCCGAGCGCACGCCCTCGGCGAGTTCGCGCGTCAGCGCGCGTACCGCGTCCAGCCCCTCGCCCGCCGCCGTGACCAGCGCCGAACCCACGATCACGCCGTCGGCGTAGCTCGCGATCTCGGCGGCCTGCGCGCCGTTGCGGACGCCGAGGCCGACGCCGATCGGGATGTCGGAGTGGGCGCGGACGCGGGCGCACAGCGCGGGCGCCGCGGAGGACACCACGTCGCGCGCGCCGGTGACGCCCATGGTCGAGGACGCGTAGATGAAACCGCGGCTCGCCTCGAGCGTCTTCACCAGTCGCTCCTCGGTGGAGGACGGCGCGACCAGGAAGATACGGTCCAGATCGTGCGCGGCCGAGGCGACGAACCAGTCGTCGGCCTCCTCCGGGATGAGGTTCGGGGTGATGAGACCCGAGCCGCCCGCCGCGGCCAGATCGCGCGCGAAACGGTCGACGCCGTACTTGAGCACCGGGTTCCAGTAGGTCATCACCACGGCCTTGCCGCCCGCCTGGGCGATCGACTCGACCACCGTGAACACGTCGCGCACCCGCACGCCGCCGCGCAGCGCCTGCTCGGCGGCGGCCTGGATGGTCGGGCCGTCCATCACCGGGTCGGAGTAGGCGACGCCGACTTCGATGATGTCGCAACCGGATTCGACCATCGCGCGGCACGCGTCGATGGAACCGGCCAGGTCCGGGTAGCCCGCGGGCAGGTAGCCGATCAGCGCGGCCCGGTTCTCCGCGCGCGCCGCGGCGAAGGTGTTGGCCAGACGGGACTGCTGACTCACGACTCGGTCTCCTGCGGTGCGTCGAACAGCCCGAACCAGCGGGCCGCGGTGTCCATGTCCTTGTCGCCGCGGCCGGACAGGTTGACCAGGATGATCGCGCCGGGGCCGAGCTCCTTGCCGAGCTTCAGCGCGCCCGCGACGGCGTGCGCGGACTCGATCGCCGGGATGATGCCCTCGCTGCGGCTGAGCAGCAGCAGCGCGTCCATCGCCTCGGTGTCGGTGATGGGCTGGTATTCGGCGCGGCCGATGTCCTTGAGGTAGGCGTGCTCGGGGCCGACGCCCGGGTAGTCCAATCCCGCGGAGATGGAATGGGATTCGATGGTCTGGCCGTCCTCGTCCTGCAGCAGGTACGAGTAGGCGCCCTGGAACGCGCCCGGCGTTCCGCCGGTGAAGGTCGCGGCGTGCCTTCCGGTGTCGACGCCGTCGCCCGCCGCCTCGTAGCCGATCAGCCGGACGCTCGGATCGTCGAGGAAGGGGTGGAAGATGCCGATCGCGTTGGAGCCGCCGCCGACGCACGCGGTCACCGCGTCGGGCAGCCTGCCGGTCAGGTCCTGCACCTGCTGGCGCGCCTCGAGGCCGACGACGCGCTGGAGATCGCGCACCATGAGCGGGAACGGGTGCGGGCCCGCGGCAGTGCCGAAGCAGTAGTAGGTCTGCTCGGCGTTGGTGACCCAGTCGCGCAGCGCCTCGTTGATGGCGTCCTTGAGCGTCTGCGAACCGGTCGTCACCGAGATCACCTCGGCGCCGAGCAGCCGCATCCGCGCCACGTTCAGCGCCTGGCGGGCGGTGTCCACCGCGCCCATGTAGATGACGCAGTCCAAACCGAGCAGCGCGCACGCGGTGGCGGTGGCGACGCCGTGCTGGCCCGCCCCGGTCTCCGCGATGACGCGGGTCTTGCCCATCCGCTTGGCGAGCAGCGCCTGGCCGAGCACGTTGTTGATCTTGTGCGAGCCGGTGTGATTCAGATCCTCGCGCTTGAGCAGGATGCGCGCCCCGCCCGCGTGCTCGGCGAGCCGCTTGCACTCGAACACCGGCGAAGGACGGCCGGTGTAATCGCGCTGCAGGCGGTCCAGCTCGTCGAGGAAGGTGTGGTCGGCGCGGCACTTCTCGTACTCGGCGGTGACCTCCTCGATCACCGCCATCAGCGCCTCTGGCACGTGCCTGCCGCCGTAGACGCCGAAGTGGCCGCCGAGATCCGGTTCGTGCGAGCTCGGGTGCGCGACGCCCGCGCTGGCCTGGGGTAGTCCGTGCACCGCCATCACCGGCCCCGCCGGGCCGGCTTGGGGCAGGACGGGTGGGTGCCCGCGGTCACCAGCTCGGACACTGCCGCGCGCGGGTCGCCGCTGGTCACCAGGCCCTCGCCGACGAGGACGGCGTCCGCGCCCGCGCCCGCGTAGGCCAGCAGGTCGGCGGTGCCGCGGATGCCGGACTCGGCGATACGGATGACCTCGGTGGGCAGGCCGGGCGCGATGCGGGCGAACACGTCCCGATCCACCTCGAGCGTCTTGAGGTTGCGGGCGTTCACGCCGATCACCGACGCGCCCGCGGTGAGCGCGCGGTCGGCCTCTTCCTCGGTGTGCACCTCGACGAGCGCGGTCATGCCGAGCGATTCGGTGCGATCGATGAGCGAGGAGAGCACGTCCTGCTCGAGCGCCGCGACGATCAGCAGGATGACGTCGGCGCCGTGCGCGCGCGCCTCGTGGATCTGGTAGGGACCGACCACGAAATCCTTGCGCAGGATCGGGATGTTCACGGTGGCGCGCACCGCGTCCAGGTCGTCGAGCGAGCCGCCGAAACGGCGTCCCTCGGTGAGCACGCTGATGACGCGGGCGCCGCCGTCCTCGTAGGCCTTGGCCAGGCTCGCGGGGTCCGGGATGTCGGCCAGCGGTCCCTTGGACGGGCTCGCCCGCTTGACCTCGGCGATGACGCCGATGCCGTCTTCGAGGAGTGCGGCGCGCGCGTCCAGCGGGGCGGGCGCGGCGGCGGCTGCGGCCTTGATGGCGGGGAAGTCCAAAAGGGCTTCCCGAGCGGCCACATCCGCGCGGACCCCGTCGAGAATCGAGTCGAGTACCGTCATCTGGCTCGAATCCTTTCTGGGGAGACGGACTTGCTGCCTGAGAATCCCCCCAGGCGCTGTCTCACCGATGCTGACAAAGAATAAATGGCTGTACCTCTTGTCTCCGCGCCGGGGTTCGGCTCCGCGCGCCGTCGATGGTCGCGGCGGGGAGTCGACCCGCGGGGCGGGGCGTGGGCGGTCACGTCAGCCCGCACCGCCGTCCACTGTGCGGCGGGGGGAATCGAGCTCCGCGTTCCGGCGCGAGTCGGAGGCGGCGTCTCGAAGTGAATCGGTTTCGGTGTCCGTTGGCGCAACAGAACTGGCGTCCCGGCGCGAATCGGAGCCGACGCCCGGGCGTGATTCGGACGCAGCGTTGCCATCCGGTTCGGCGGACTCGGTGTGGCCCGCCGTGCCGCGTGACGCCGTTCCCGGCAGCGCGGTGTCGGTGTCCTCGGTCGGGTCGGTGCCCGCGTCCAGCGCGTCCCACAGCACCCGCTCGGAGAGTTGCCCGGAGTTGTCGGCGGCGCGGCGCTTGGTCACCTCTTCGGTGGCGGCCTCGCGGCGGACCACCGGGCTCTCGTATTTGCCGGAGAGCCTGCCCGATTCTCGCGGCATCCTGGCGAGCAGGACTCCGGCGGCGAACGCGGCGAACGCGGCGACCAACGTGAGCACCGCGGGCAACGGCGCGGTGGTCACCTCGGTGACGGTGGCGCGGCCGGGCAGTTCGGCCAGCGCGGCGGCACGCTCCGCGGTCGCGCCCTGACCAGTGAGCAACGCGAAGGCTGGCACGGCGGTCACCGCGGCGACGAGCGCGACCAGCACGCCGACCATCCGGCGCAGCCACCCTTTCGTGGCGAGCAGCGCGGCGATAGCCGCCAGCAGCACCAGCGCCAGCGGCGTGAGCGCGCCGAACCAGACGCTGCCGTTCAGCTCGTCGGTGCGCGGTTCGGTGAGCCCGTCCGAGGACGAGACCGTCACCCAGGTCAACCGCGACGAGCCCCACATCAGTGCCGCGGCCAGCGCCAGCAACACGATCGCCCCGATCGGATACTTGCGGCCCGTCGGGGTCTCGCCGGATTCGACTGCCTCGGCCGAGGCGCCGGGATCTCGGTCCGGTTCCGCGCTCGTCATAGGGCGCCGCCGTCCTGATTCGCCGTTCCCACGGCGTTCATGCTCTCAGCGCCTGTGGTGCCCGTGCTCTCGGCACCCGTGGCACCTAGGCTCTCAGCGCCTGTGGTGCTCATGCTCTCAGCGCCCGTGGTGCTCATGCTCTCAGCGCCGCTGCCCACTGTCTCGGCGTCGGCGGCGCGCACGGAATCGGTGCCGTAGGCGCGCACGGTCTCGGCGGCGGCGACGGCCTTCAGCACCGCCATCGCCTTGTTGCGCGATTCCACGTCCTCGTAGTCCGGGTCGGAGTCGGCGACCACGCCCGCGCCCGCCTGGACGTACGCGACGCCGTCCTTGAGCAGGGCGGTGCGGATGGCGATCGCGGTGTCGGCGTCGCCCGCGAAGTCGAGGTAACCGACGACGCCGCCGTAGACGCCGCGCCGGGTCGGCTCGAGTTCCTCGATGAGTTCCATCGCGCGCACCTTCGGCGCGCCCGAGAGCGTGCCCGCCGGGAAGCAGGCGCTCACCGCGTCCAACGCGACCTTGCCCGGCTTCAGCCGCCCCGACACCGTCGACACCAGGTGCATGACGTGGCTGTAGCGCTCGATGTGCCGGTACTCGGTGACGCGCACCGTGCCAGGCTGGCAGACCCGCCCGAGATCGTTGCGGCCGAGATCGACGAGCATCAGGTGCTCGGCGTTCTCCTTCTCGTCGGCGAGCAGGCCCTTCTCCAGCAGCAGGTCGTCCTCTTCGGTGAGGCCGCGCCAGCGGGTGCCCGCGATCGGGTGCGTGGTCGCCACGCCTTCCTTCACGGTCACCAGCGATTCCGGGCTGGAGCCGACGATGGAGAAGGCAGTGCCACCCTCGCCGTCGGGGACGTGGATCAGGTACATGTACGGGCTGGGATTGGAGGCCCGCAGCATCCGGTAGAGGTCGAGCGGCTCGCCGTGGTAATCCATCTCGAACCGCTGGGAGAGCACGACCTGGAACGCCTCGCCCGCCTCGATCTCCTTCACCAGCCTGCGCACGCCAGCGCCGAATTCGTCCGAGGTGCGCTGGCGGCGGTAGCTCGGCTCCGGCTGGTCGAAGACCGAGACGGTGGACGGTGCGGGCGCGGCGAGCGCCTCGGTCATCCGGTCCAGCCGCGCGACCGCGTCGTCGTAGGCCTCGTCGACCCGATCGGCGGTGCCGTTCCAGTTCACGGCGTTGGCGATCAGGGTGATGGCGCCCTCGTGGTGGTCGAAGGCGGCCAGGTCGGTGGCGAGCAGCAGCACCATCTCGGGCAGCCGCAGGTCGTCGGCGGCCAGGTTGGGCAGCCGCTCGATGCGGCGCACCGCGTCGTAGCCGAGGTAGCCGACCATGCCGCCGGTCAGCGGCGGCAGATCAGGCAGCCGCTCGGTGCGCAGCAGTTGCAGCGTCTCGCGCAGCGCGAGCAGCGGGTCGCCGCCCGAGGGGGCGTCGACCGGAATGTGGCCGAGCCAGGCCGCTTCGCCGTCCACCACGGTCAGCGCCGACGGGCTGCCCGCGCCGATGAACGACCAGCGCGACCAGGACCGTCCGTTCTCGGCGGATTCGAAAAGGAAGGTGCCCGCCCGGTCGGCGGCCAGCTTGCGATAGGTCGACAGCGGAGTTTCGGAGTCCGCCAGCACCTTTCGGGTCACGGGAACCACCCGGTGTTCCGCGGCGAGCAGATGGAACTGTTCGCGGGTCGTGGTGGTGGGAGTGGACGCGCCAGGCATTACTCCATCATCCCAGGGCGGGAGCTCGGGCTTCGTCCGGCCCGGTCCAAGGCCCCCATCGGCGCGTCGCCGCCGACCAGCGCACCCGGTACTGTCCTGATCATGCGCAAAGGACAGCTCGCCCCGCAGTTCGAGCTCCCCGACCAGTCCGGCACCCTCCGCTCCCTCGACGAGTTGCTCACCCACGGGCCGCTGGTGCTGTTCTTCTATCCGGCGGCGAACACCCCGATCTGCACCGCGGAGGCGTGCCACTTCCGTGATCTCTCCGCGGAATTCGTCGCACTCGGCGCGTCCTGCGCCGGCATCAGCGCCGACGCCGTGGACACCCAGGCGGGCTTCGCCACCAAACAACGGCTCGACTACCCCCTGCTGTCCGATGCCGACGGCGCGGTGGCCGCGCAGTTCGGCGTCAAGCGCGGACTGCTCGGCAAACTCGCGCCGGTGAAGCGGCAGACCTTCGTCATCGACACCGACCGCACCGTGCTCGAAGTGATCACTGGAGAGTTGCGGGCCGACGTGCACGCCGACAAGGCGCTGACCTTCCTGCGCGAGCGCGTGCGCTGAGCTCCGCCGAGGCGAAACGCCGGGGCGCGCGCCGCCGACCGTAGACCGACCGGTCGGCCTACGCTGAAATCATGACTTCGAGCGAGGTTCGGCCGGACGGCAAATCCAGCGCGTCCGTCTGGCGCAATCGGATCATCGGCGGCGTGGCCCTGTTCGTGGCCGTCGTCGTCACCTACCTCATCCTGGCCGCCTTCATCCCGCGGTGGTGGGCGCAGCGGCTCGCCGAGATGGTGAACGGCAGCTTCGCCAAGGGCATCGGCTGGGGACTGCTCCTCGGCGGCATGTGCACCCTCGTCCCGCTGTTGTTGCTGCTGTTCGCGGTGCTGATGTGGCGAAAGCGGGCGGGCAAGTTCCTGGCGGGCGCGGCGGCGGTGCTCGCCGTCCTCGTGGCCATACCGAATCTCATGACGCTGACCATCGTGCTCGGCGGCAACAACGCAGCCCACGCGGGCGAGCGCATCCTGGACGTCGACGCGCCCGCGTTCCGCGGCGCCTGTCTGGTTGGCGCTGTGCTCGCGGCGCTGTTCTTCCTCGGCGCGGTGTATCTCGCCACCCGCCGCGAGATGCGGCGCAGGAAGGCCGCCAAGCAGAACGCCTCCGGGAACACCGCGACACCGACGGCCACCACGCCGGACACGTCTCCGACACGCCACGACCACCTGTGAATGAACTCACGACACGGGTGATCCGTATGACCGTCGAGCGAAGTCGTGGCAAACTCGTGCACGCGAGTGACCGTGACTACGTTTCCCTCTGATCGATAGGCTCCCTGACTATCCCACGTCACTTGGCTCGAAAGAAGGCGCATAGTGACGAAGTGGCTGGATCCCGTGGAACAACGGGCGTGGCGCGCGGTCGTGGCGCTGATGACACGGCTGCCGAGCGCGTTGGATACGCAATTGCAGCGTGAATCCGGAGTCACTCATTTCGAGTATTGGGTTTTGACGTTGCTTTCCGAGGAACCGGGACATCGGCTCCAAATGAGTGATCTTGCCCACAAAGCAAATGCCTCGCTATCGCGTCTGTCCCATGTCGTTTCCAAGCTGGAGCGCATGGGCTGGGCGCAACGCTCGGCGACCGTCGGTCGCCGCGGCGTCCAGGCCGTCCTCACCGACGACGGCTACCTCAAGGTCGTCGAGGCGGCGCCCGGATATCTGGACGCGGTGCGGCGCTTGGTTTTCGACGGATTGGACGCCACACAGAAGGCGCAGCTCGCCGATCTCAGCGAGGTCCTCGCGCAGCGACTGACCGAGGTGATCGGCCAGCTCGCGTCGGCCGACGGCGCCGGACGCCGAGACCGGTCGAGCGAGTGACCGCCTGAGCCGTCAGCTCGGTTCGCCGAGCAGCACATCCGAATCGAAGCAGGTGTGGGTGCCGGTGTGGCACGCCGCGCCCTCCTGGTCCACGACGAGCAGGACGGTGTCGCCGTCGCAGTCCAGCCGCACCTCGTGCACGTACTGGGTATGACCGGAGGTCTCGCCCTTGACCCAGTACTGCTGGCGCGAGCGCGAATAGTACGTCGCCTTGCGCGATTCCAGGGTTCGGGCCAGCGCCTCGTCGTCCATCCAGGCGACCATCAGCACATCTCCGGTGCCGCGCTCCTGCGCGACGGCCGCGACGAGCCCCGCCTCGTTGCGCTTGAGTCGGGCGGCGATGGCGGGGTCGAGTGTCATGCCACCGTTATAACAGGGCGGTCGCGGCGACATGGTATCGCCCGCGGCCGACCGCCGAGTGGTCACTTCAGCGGCGCGGATTTCCACCACTCGGCGAGCTCGCCCTCTTCGCCGTACGAACCGATCGTGTACATCAGGAACCGATCCCGCCCCCGCTCGTCGAACGTTGTCACCAGCCTCGGCGTCGTCGAGCCGTCCCCCGCGAGATAGTGATTCGTGTACGACGTGCCCGCGTTGGTCTCGGTGCGGCTTTCGCTCTTTTTCAAATTGCTGGTCGCGGCGAGCACGTCGCTGGGAGAGTCGTAGACGAACAGGAAGTAGCTCGGATTGCCACTGCCGTCGTGGTAGTCGCAGCCCCATCCCGCGGTCCAGGCGCCGAGGTCGGGACGGGACGGCGAATTCCAGTACCGCTTGGCCTCCGGCCTCTCCGGGAAGCACCGGGCCCCGAGGTAGCCGAGCCCGCCGCGCTCGGCGGGGATCATCTTCGGGAACTCCTCGGCGATCGCTCCGTACGGCGGATCGGGATTGAAGTGTCGATAGACGGCGCGGACGCCGAGCGCTCCACCGACGATCACGACCAGCAGCACGGCGAACATCACCAGCATCGACAGCCCAACACTGCGCCTGCGTGCGGGCGGCCGGTACCCGTACGGCGGACGTACCGGCGAGGGCGCTGGCGCGGGGATGCCATGCGGCGGCATCACCGGCATCGGGGCGGGCGTGACGACGGGCCGGGGACCGCTCGGCGTCGGTGGCGGTCCCTGCCAAGGGCCGAGCACGGCGCGCGCGGCTTCGGCGAACTCGGTGCAGGACCCGAATCGGTCTTCCCGCCGTTTGGCCAACGCGCGCGTGAGGACATCGTCAAGGGCAGGCGGGAGGTCGGGGCGCAGCGCCGTGACGCGCGGGGGCACCGCCTGTAGGTGGCCTTGGATGACGGCGGCCGGGTTGGCCGACTCGTACGGACTCGTCCCGGTCAGCAACCAGAACAGCGTGCAGGCCAGCGCGTATTGATCCGCTCTGCCGTCCATCGGCGCGCCGGTCAGCTGCTCCGCCGACGCGTAGGCCAGAGTCGCGGTGAACGTCCCGGTCTGGGTCAGATGACCGGCGTCGTCGCGCAGCCGGGCGATGCCGAAATCAGTGAGATTCACCCGATTCTGCCCCGCCGACGGGTGCGCGAGCAGGATGTTGGCCGGTTTGACGTCGCGATGCAGCACCCCCATGCTGTGTGCGAAATCCAGCGCTTTCGCCGTTTCCTCGACGATCTGCACCGCCCGCT
Source organism: Nocardia amikacinitolerans NBRC 108937 (assembly GCF_001612615.1). Taxonomy (GTDB): domain Bacteria; phylum Actinomycetota; class Actinomycetes; order Mycobacteriales; family Mycobacteriaceae; genus Nocardia; species Nocardia amikacinitolerans. The sequence goes on from NZ_BDAU01000083.1 coordinate 170,508, forward strand.
CCGGTGGCGTCGCGCGCGGATCGATCATCCCGGCGTCCGTGCCGTCGACGTACTGCATCGAGATCCACAGCTGGTCGTCCTCGACGCCGCGATCGAACACCGTGACGATGTTCGGGTGATCCAGCTGCGCGACCAGATCCGCTTCGCGTTCGAACCGGGCGCGAATCTCGTTGTCCGCGAACAGCTCACGATTCAACAACTTCAGGGCCGTCGACCGAGGCAGGCGCGGATGCGCGGCGAGGTACACCGATCCCATCCCGCCCCGACCCAGCTGCCGCTGGATGCGGTAACCCGCGAACACCTCACCCTCGCGCAGCACGCGCTCCCCCTCCTGATTCCGAACACCGGCCGAGCAGCAACACCATAACGTCGTCGCCTGCGCCCGGCCAGCGCGGGCGCGGGGTCAGCGGACGACGATGTTCTCCGCGCGCATGGAGTCTTTGACCTGGCCGATGGTGAGGTCGCCGAAGTGGAAGACGCTGGCGGCGAGGACGGCGTCCGCGCCCGCCTGCACCGCGGGAGCGAAGTGTTCGAGTGCCCCGGCGCCACCGCTGGCGATGACGGGCACCGAGACGGCGGCCCGGACCGCGCGGATCATCGGCAGGTCGAAGCCGGTCTTGGTGCCGTCGGCGTCCATCGAGTTCAACAGGATCTCGCCGACGCCCAATTCCGCACCGCGCACGGCCCATTCGACGGCGTCGATGCCGGTGCCGCGCTTGCCGCCGTGCGTGGTGACCTCCCAGCCGGAGGAAGTGTCCGGCTGGCCGTCGGGCACGGTGCGCGCGTCGACGGAGAGCACGATGCACTGCGAACCGAATCGCTCCGACATCTCCCGCAGCACCTCGGGCCTTGCGATCGCGGCGGTGTTCACCGAGACCTTGTCCGCGCCGGCGCGCAGCAGCCGGTCCACGTCCTCGACGGTGCGCACGCCGCCGCCGACGGTGAGCGGGATGAAGATCTGCTCGGCGGTGCGGGTCACCACGTCGATCATGGTGCCTCGGTCGCCGGTGGAGGCGGTGACGTCGAGGAAGGTCAGTTCGTCGGCGCCCTGGGCGTCGTAGAGCGCGGCCAGCTCGACGGGATCGCCCGCGTCGCGCAGGTTCTCGAAGTTGACGCCCTTGACCACCCGGCCCGCGTCCACGTCCAAGCACGGGATCACGCGTACGGCCAACGTCATCGGCTCATCCTTCCTCGGCGGTCGACGGATCGGCGACCGTGCAGATCATCTCGAGCAGTTCTTCGTGTACCCCGGGCGCCGCCGCGAGCACCGAGCCGGAGGTGATGGTCCACGGCTCGCCCGCCAGGTCGGTCACCACGCCGCCCGCCGCGCGGACCAGCGCGACACCGGCCGCGTTGTCCCACGGGTGATGGCCGAACACGATCGCGCCGCCGAGCACCCCTGCGGCGGTGAAGGCCAGGTCGATGCCGGTGGAGCCGTGCATGCGCACCCGGGAGGAGAGCCTGCTGAGCGGACCGAGCAGATCGAAGCGGAAGCGGCCGGGGATGCGACCGTCGGAATCGACGTTGAAGGCGCCGAATCCGATCATCGAGTCGGCCAGCTTCGCGGGCGGCAGCGGCGCGAGCGGTGTGCCGTTGAGCAGTACCGGCCCGCCGCGCATCGCGGCGTAGCGCTGCCCGAGGATCGGCAGCCAGGTCAGCCCGAGCACCGGTTCGCCGTCGCGCACCAGCGCGAGCAGCATGCCGGACAGCGGGTGACCGGAGGAGTAGTTGAAGGTGCCGTCGATCGGGTCGAGCACCCACGCGGTGCCGGAGGTCAGCTGCGGACCGCCGAATTCCTCGCCGTGCACCTCGATTCCGGTGCGCAGGGCCAGCCCCTCGGAGACGGTGCGTTCCAGCTCCAGGTCGAGTTCGGTGGCGAAGTCGTTGCGGCCCTTGGTGACCGCGCTCGGCGCGCCGAGCCCCTCGACGAAACGCCCGCTGGCGTCGTCGAGGATCTCGCTCGCCACGGCGAGCAGCTCGGGAAGCTCCGCGATCGGGTTGGCAGCCATCGGTTTTCGGTCAGCGCACCGCGGCGAGTGCCTCGGGCAGGGTGAACCGGCCCGCGTACAGCGCCTTGCCGACGATCGCGCCCTCCACGCCGTCGGGCACCAGCCCGGCGATGGCGACCAGGTCCTCGACGGTGGAGACGCCGCCGGAGGCGACAACCGGGGCGTCGGTCGCCGCGCACACGTCGCGAAGCAGGTCCAGGTTCGGGCCGGTCAGGGTGCCGTCCTTGGTGACGTCGGTGACCACGTAGCGCGAGCAGCCGTCACGCTCCAGACGCTCGAGCACCTCCCACAGGTCGCCGCCGTCGCTGACCCAGCCGCGGCCGCGCAGCCGGTGCTCGCCGTCGATGATGCGCACGTCGAGGCCGACGGCGATGCGCTCGCCGTGCCTGGCGATGGCGCTGGCGCACCACACCGGGTTCTCCAGCGCGGCGGTGCCGAGGTTGACGCGGGCGCAGCCGGTGGCCAGGGCCGCCTCGAGGGATTCGTCGTCACGGATGCCGCCGGACAGCTCGACCCGCACGTCGAGCTCGCCGACCACCTCGGCGAGCAGTTCACGGTTGGAGCCGCGGCCGAACGCCGCGTCCAGGTCGACCAGGTGCACCCACTCGGCGCCCGCCTCCTGCCAGGCCAGTGCGGCGTCGCGGGGCGAGCCGTAGCTGGTCTCGCTGCCCGCCTCCCCCTGGACCAGGCGCACGGCTTCTCCATTGGCGACATCGACGGCAGGTAGCAGCACAAGACTCACTCCGAGCAGCATAGTCGGCCACTCCCCGCGCCCCACCTCCGGCCTGCGGAAACACCGACGAGGTCGCCGCCGGTCAAGATCGCGAGTGATCGTCGAGTATCCGGGTGAGCAAGCCGACCAGCTGGCGGCGCTCGGCGGCGGACAGCGCGGCGAGCAATTCGTCCTGCGCGGTGTCGAGGCGACCGTCCAATTCGTCGAGATGGCGCGCGCCGGAGCGGGTCAGGGTGACGATGTTGCGGCGGCGATCACCCGGGTCGGGGTTGCGTTCCACGAAACCGCGGTCGGCCAAATCGTTGAGTGCCGCGACGATGTCGCTGCGATCGATGCGGGTGCGGCGGCCGAGATCGGCTTGGCTCGCTGGACCGAACTCGCGCAGCGTGGTGAGCAGGGCGTAGTGGTGTCGGCGCGACCCGGTGTCTTCCAGCGCCCGTTCCGTCGCCCGGTCGGCCACGAGGGCGACCTGGTTGATCAGCCGGGTGGGCAGCGCACGCAGCCTGCCCGCGACGCCATTGTGCGCGATCTCCATGGCACCAATCTAGCAACCCACTTGTTGGCGCGACCCACATTCTATATCGTTGGACTTACCAACGCTGGAGACGCCAACATTGGATACGAAAGGCCATCGCCATGAAGAAGATCAGCCTCTCCCTCGCCCTGCTGTCGATCGCGGCGCTGGCCGCCTGCTCGTCCACCTCGACGGCCGCCGACCCCGAGCGGCAGGAGATCCGAGAACTGATGGACCGCAACCACATCACCGCACTGGTCGACCGCCTCGGCCAAGTGCTGGACGAAGGCGCATTCGAGAACTTCCGGGAGATCTACACCGCCGACGCCACCGCCACCACGCCCGGCGGCACCGCACGAGGAGTCGACGCGATGATCGCGCAGGCGAGCCGAAGTCACTCCGCGGACAAGAAGATTCAGCACTTCATCAGCAATGTGATCGTCGACCTGCGCGGAGACACGGCCGCCGTGCGCGCCAACCTGCTGGCCACCTTCACGCCCGCGGCGGAGGGCACATTGACCGAGCCGAAGTACACCCTCGGCGAGATCTACAGCTTCGACGCCGTGCGAACCGCGGCCGGGTGGCGGCTCTCTCGCGTGCAGAGCACCCCGCAGTGGGCCATCGGTACCCGGTTCTAAGTGTGTGGGGGTGCTGGCACACACTTCGTGCACTCCTCACACAGGCGGTGGCTATGTGAGGCGTACACGAAGTGTGTGGAAGCTGCGGATCAGAGGGAGTCGATCCAGTTGCGCAGCAGGTGCGCTCCCGCGTCGCCGGACTTCTCCGGGTGGAACTGGGTGGCGGACAGGGCGCCGTTCTCCACCGCGGCGAGGAACGGCACGCCGTGTTCGGCCCAGGTGAGCTTCGGGGAGGCGAAGTGCTCGCTCGGCGGGAGGTCCCAGGTCTGGGCGGCGTAGGAGTGGACGAAGTAGAAGCGGGTGTCGGCGTCCATGCCCTTGAACAGCACGCTGTCCGACGGCGCCGACACGGTGTTCCAGCCCATGTGCGGGAGCACCGGGGCGGACAACCGCTCCACCACGCCGGGCCATTCGGCGCACCCTTCGGTCTCGACGCCGAACTCGACGCCGCGCTCGAACAGGATCTGCATGCCGACGCAGATGCCGAGCACCGGACGCCCGCCCGCCAAGCGCTGACCGATGATGCGTTCCCCGCGCACCTCGCGCAGCCCCGCCATACAAGCCGCGAACGCGCCGACGCCGGGCACCACGAGACCGTCGGCGGCCAGCGCGATCTGGGGATCGGCGGTCACCTCGACGCGCGCGCCCGCGCGCACCAGCGCCCGCTCCGCGGAGTGCAGGTTGCCGGAGCCGTAGTCGAGCAGGGCGACGGATTTCGTTGTCACAGCGTTCCCTTCGTCGACGGCACACCGCTCACCCGAGGGTCGAGCTCGACGGCCGCGCGCAGCGCCCGCGCCACCGCCTTGAACTCGGCCTCGGTGATGTGGTGCTGGTCGCGGCCGTAGAGCACCCGCACGTGCAGCGCGATACGGGCGTTGAGCGCGATCGACTCGAAGACGTGACGGTTGAGCACCGTCGAGTACGGCGCGCCCGGCTCGGAACGGCCACGCACCGGGCTGCCCGGAATCACCGCGTGCAGCAGGTGTTCCGGCTCGCCGGTGTGCACGCAATACGGTCGGCCCGACACGTCGACCGCCGCGTGCGCGAGGGTCTCGTCCATCGGGATGAAGGCGTCGCCGAAGCGGCGGATGCCGGACTTGTCGCCCAGCGCCTTGCCCAGCGCCTGGCCGAACACGATGGCGGTGTCCTCGACCGTGTGGTGCGCCTCGATCTCGATGTCGCCCTCCGCGCGCACGGTCAGGTCGAAGCTGGCGTGCGCGCCGAGCGCGGTGAGCATGTGATCGTAGAACGGGACGCCGGTGGAGATCTCGGTCTTGCCGGTGCCGTCCAGATCCAGTTCGACGACGATGCTGGATTCCTTGGTGATGCGCTCGACCCGCGCGGTTCTGGTCATCGGTGTGTCCTCCACGGGGTTCATCGGGGCGTGAGTTCGGTGGCCGCCAGCTCACCGCTGACGCGCAGGAACTCGTCGTTCTCGGCGGCGAGGCCGATGGTCGCGCGCAGATAGCCGGGGATGCCGACGTCGCGAATGAGCACGCCGCGATCCAGGTATCGCTGCCAGGCGCGGCCCGCGTCGGCGAACCGGCCGAACAGCACGAAATTGGCGTCGCTCGGCACCACCTCGAAGCCGAGCTCGGCGAGCGCGGCCGCGACCCGATCGCGCTGCGCCGCCAATTCCGCGACGCTGCCGAGGGTTTCGTCCGCGTGCCGCAGGGCCGCGCGCGCGGCGGCCTGGGTGACCACCGACAGGTGATACGGCAGCCGCACCAGCAGCATCGCGTCGATCACCGCGGGCGCGGCGACCAGGTAGCCCAGGCGGCCGCCCGCGAACGCGAAGGCCTTGCTCATGGTGCGGCTCACCACCAGCTTGGCCGGGAAACGGTCGATCAGCGCGATCGCGCTCGGCGCCGCCGAGAATTCGCCGTAGGCCTCGTCGACCACCACGATGCCTGGCGCGGCATCGAGGATGCGCACCAGGTCGTCCTGCGGAATGCTGTGTCCGGTGGGGTTGTTCGGGCTGGTCACGAAGACCACGTCCGGCTTGCGTTCGGCGATGGCAGCCAGCGCGTAGTCGATGTCGAGGGAGAAGTCGGCGTTGCGCTTTGCCTCGACCCACTCGGTGTCGATGCCCTCGGAGATGATCGGGTGCATCGAGTAGGACGGCACGAAACCCAGTGCGCTGCGGCCCGGTCCGCCGAAAGCCTGGAGCAGCTGCTGCAAGATCTCGTTGGAACCGTTGGCCGCCCAGACGTTCGCCGTATCCACCGTGACGCCGGTCTGGCGGGTCAGGTAGTTCGCCAGATCCGTGCGCAGCGCGACCGCGTCGCGGTCGGGGTAGCGGTGCAGGTCGGCGGCGGCGGCGCGGATGGACTCGGCCACGTCGTCGATGAGGGCGCGGCTCGGCGGGTGCGGGTTCTCGTTGGTGTTCAGCTGTACAGGAACGGTCAATTGCGGTGCGCCGTAAGGCTTCTTGCCGCGCAGGCTCTCGCGCAGCGGCAGATCGTCCAGGCCGATGGCCGACCCGGGCGCGACGAGCTGACCGGTCATGACAGCGTCTCGAATCGCACCGTGACGGCCTGGCCGTGCGCCGGAAGATCCTCGGCGTTGGCCAGCGCGACCACGTGCCCTGCGACATCCTTCAGCGCCGCCTCGGTGTACTCGACGACGTGGATGCCGCGCAGGAAGGTCTGCACGCTGAGTCCGGACGAGTGCCGCGCGCAGCCCGCGGTGGGCAGCACGTGGTTGGAGCCCGCGCAGTAGTCGCCCAGACTGACCGGCGCGTACGGGCCGACGAAGATCGCGCCCGCGCTGCGCACCCTGGCCGCGACCGCGGACGCGTCGACGGTCTGGATCTCCAGGTGCTCGGCCGCGTAGGCGTTCACCACGCGCAGGCCCTGGTCGATGTCGTCGACGAGCACGGTGCCGGACTGCTTGCCGGTCAACGCCTCTCGCACCCGGTGCCCGTGCTTGACGACGGTCATCTGGGTGCTCAGCGCGGCGTCCACCGCGTCGGCGAGCTCGACGCTGTCGGTGACCAGCACGCTGGCCGCCAGCACGTCGTGCTCGGCCTGGCTGATCAGGTCGGCCGCGACGTGCGCCGGATCGGCGGTGGCGTCGGCAAGGATGGCGATCTCGGTGGGGCCCGCTTCGGCGTCGATGCCGACCAGGCCGCGGCACAGCCGCTTCGCCGCGGTGACGTAGATGTTGCCAGGACCGGTGATCAGGTCGACCGGCTCGAGTTCCGCGCCGTCGGTGTCGACGCCGCCGTAGGTGAGCAGCGCGACGCCCTGCGCGCCGCCGACGGCCCACACCTCCTCGACGCCGAGCAGTTGCGCGGCGGCCAGGATGGTCGGGTGCGGGAGCCCGCCGAACCGGGACTGCGGCGGCGAGGCAACCACCAGCGAACCGACGCCAGCGGTCTGCGCGGGCACCACGTTCATCACCACGCTGGACGGGTAGACGGCGTTGCCGCCGGGCACGTACAGCCCGACCCGCTCCACCGGCACCCAGCGTTCGGTGACCGTGCCGCCGGGCACCACCTCGGTGGTGGTGTCGGTGCGGCGCTGATCGGCGTGCACCGCGCGAGCCCGCGCGATCGACTCCTCCAGCGCGGCGCGCACCGCCGGGTCCAGCTCGTCGAGCGCCTTGACCAGCTCGGACCGCGGGACGCGGACGGTCGCCGGAATCACACCGTCGAACCGCTCACCGAACTCCAGCGCCGCAGAGACGCCATGGTCGCGGACCGCCTCCACCACCGGCCGCACCTGATGCAGCACCGAGTCCACGTCGACTCCCCCGCGCGGCAGCGCGGAGCGCAGCTCGGCAGCGGAAGGAGTACGACCGCGCAAGTCGACGCGGGCGAGCTCGATGCGGGATGTCATGTCGGTGTCGATCCTTGTCTCCAGCTGGTCACAACAGGAAAGTTGCCGCTACCAGCCTAATGGACGCAGCCGGACGCCCGTCCGCCGCTAGCCCGCGCACGACTCGAGCAACGCAGACTGCCTGCGGCATGCCCGCAGACGAGCACAGCCGCACCGAAGGCGGTACGCCGATGCGCGCGGTTGGGCGTCGATCCGGCGGCAACCTCTGCCCAGCTGAACTGGGCGGTGCGCATGATGGCACTTGCCGAATGCCTGCAAGCCCCGCAACCCGCCCAGCCTCGGCCGCAGGGGCGCGTTCAGCCGATTCGGCGGTAGATCAGGTCGAAGTCGTGTTCCCAGCGGGCGCCGTCCGCCGAGGTCTCCCAGGCCCCGCGCAGGGTCGTCCCCGTCTCGTCCAGGGTGGCGGTGAATCGCTGTGAGAAGCCGGGGGCGTCCCGCCAGACTCGCCAGTGCCCGCCGCCGAAGGCGCTGCGATAGACCCTGGACACCCCGCGTTCGTCGTGGTGCAACACGGTGAGTCCCTGCTCGTCGTCATCGGCGCCGATGATCCACGTTCCGCTCGGGCCCGGCTCCGGCACGGTGTCGCGCAGTAGCAGGTACGCGCCGTCGGCCAGCCATTCGACGACGGTGCGGCCGGGCGGACCGGGGAACTGCGGGCTGTTCACCTCCCAGGTCCCGACCAGGACCCCGAGTTCGACGAGCTGCGCCGCCATTCGTCTCTCCTCCCGCCGGTGTCGAACCTCATTGTCGCGCCGAACCGCGCTCCGCCTGCCGGATTGCCGAACGCGACGCTCACGCGGAGCGACGGCGCAATTCGGCGACCCCCTCGCCTTCGAGCTCGTCGAGCACCACCGGACGCCCGACCATCGCGAGAGCGAGGGCCTCCGCAGGCCCGCGCACCTCTGGCCCGCTGCCGTCGGCCCAGTCCAGGTCCGTGGCCACCAGCCGCAACCCCTTCGTACGTCGCCCCGGCCGGACGAACGGGTCGGGATGCTCGACCAGGTAACGCATCCGCCCGGCCGGGATCGCGCGGGTGCGGCCGAGCGGGCGTCGAATGTCCTGCTGGTGCACGAACAGATCGGCGAGCACCAGCGCCGGACCGAACCGGGAGAGCTTGCCCGCGGCATTCTCGAACTCGTCGATCAGCCGGTCGGTCGACAGCGTCCGCGTCTTACGGACCAGCCGATCGTTGACCCGGTCGATCGAGAACCCGCACCGGACGACGATGCCCCCGTAGGTCAGCGGCGCGATGGTGTCGTACAGCAGATGCCCGACCACGTCCCGCACGGTCCACCCCGTGCACAGCGACGGCGCCTCCCACTCCTCCGCGCGCAGGTCGCGCAGCAACGCGATGAGCTCGGCGCGTTCCTCCGCCAGCATCCCCCTGATCGTCATGCCGGAAGCCTACTCGGCCGCAAGCGAGCGGCGATATACACAATCGCGCCAAGCTGTTTCGCCGGCGCCCCTAACCGAGACCCCTGCGCGACGGACCCGCTGCGGCTCAGCGGGTTTCGCTGTCGATGAGCAGCCGCCCGCCGCTGTCGACGACCCGCAGCACCAGCTGCTTGGACTCGCCCTCCACCGTCAGGTTGCCAAGCCGCATGTCCACCGAGCCGTCGGCGTTGTTGGAGCCGGTGGCCGCCTGGATGCTGGAGAACGTGTCGACGATGCGCGAGCCCCAGTAGTCGCGGAACGCCTGCTCCCCGCCGTAGGCCTTCTGCGCCGCCGGGGTGAGCAGCGACCAGGACCCGCTCGGGTTGCTGTAGAAGTCGACGATCAGCTGACCGGCCGGTCCCCACTCGACGGTGCCCGCGCTCGGCGTGCGGCCGAGCGCCGGTGCCGTCGTGGTCGCCTTGCCGGAGGCGGTGGCGCTCGCCGACGGCGGAGTGGCCTGCGCCGCAGGGGAATTCGAGTCCGACTCGTTCAGGCTGCCGATCAGCAGCGCGGCGACGGCCACCACCGCGCCGACGACGCCGCCGATGAGCACCGCGCGCCGCTTGCCCGCCGAGGAGCCGGACGCCGGACGCGGCTGGGCCGCGGTCCTCGGGTGCGCGGCCGTGTTCGGGTGCGCGGCGGCGTGCTGCGGCGGCGGCAGCGGACGGACGTGCCGTTCGGTCGGCTGGTGGGTGGGCTGCGGCACCGGCGTGCGCAGCGCGCGCGTCGCCGCCTCCGAGGCCGACTGGCGCGCGAAAGTCTCACTGGCCGGGACGAATCCGACCGGCACCGGGTTGGCGCCGGAGTCGGCGAAGGCGGCGAGCGTGTCGCGCGCGACGCGCATGCTCGGCCGTTCCTCCGGATCCGGGTTCAGCAGCGCGAGCAGGAAATCGGTGGCGGGCCCCGCGTTTCGCGGCTGGCTCACCTGACCGTTGGCCGCCGCGTAGAGCACCGCGAGCGGATTCGCGCTTGCGCCGTAGGGCGGTTCGCCCTCCAGCGCGTGAAAGAGCGTGGCGCCGAGGGAGAACACGTCGGCGGCGGGCGTCGGATCGGCGCCGCGGGCCACCTCGGGCGCGAGATAAGCGGCGGTGCCGCAGATCAGGCCGGTCTCGGTGAGCGTGACGTCGCCGGTGGCGCGGGAGATGCCGAAGTCGGTGATCTTGACCGTGCCGTGATCGTCGAGCAGCACATTGCCCGGCTTCACGTCGCGGTGCACGATGCCCGCCTGGTGCGCGGCGATCAGCGCCGAGGCGACCTGCTCGCCGATGCGCGCGACCTGGGTCAGCGGCAGCGTGCCCTGCGCGGAGAGCACCGCGGCAAGGCTGCGCGACTTCAGGTACTCCATCACCAGACACGGGTCGCCCTCGTGCTCGGTGATGTCGAACACCACGATCGCGTTGGGGTGCTGGAAGCGCGCCGCGTTCCTGGCCTCGCGGGTCGCGCGCTGGCGCACGATGTCGCGTTCGGCCTCCGGCAGGCTCGCTTTTATGTGGATCTGCTTGATCGCCACGGAACGCCGGAGTCGCTCGTCGGTGGCACGCCAGACGACACCTGTGCCGCCGCTACCAATCCGCTCGACCAGGCGGTAATGCTCCGCGATCAACTGACCGGTATCGATGGCGCCTACTCCGAACCTTCTCGAAATCGTGACATCCCGCATATTGACCGCTGACGCGGCCCGCCGACGAGTGTAGCGGGCGCACCGAGCGCGGTCCGCGCCAGCCGGGATATATCCGCCGCCCAAATCGCCCGAACAGCAGACGCAGAAGGTTATCGCGGGGCGCGCAGCATCCGACCGGCGGCCTCCACCGCCGGAGCGGAGCTGCCCGCGTCGGCGACGAACACCGCGAAGGCCAGGTCACCGTCGATTCCGACGAACCAGCCGTGCGCGTGGGTGTCGTCGATGTACTCCGCGGTGCCGGTCTTGCCGAGGAGGCCGGGGATGTCGCGCAACTGCGTCGCGGTGCCACCGGTGACGGTCTCGCGCATCATGGTCTTCAGCTGGTCGTCGACGGTTCCGGAGAGCGGCTCCGGCTGCCGATCCGCCACGCCGGGCCTGCCCTGCACCACGGTCGGCGTCGGCACCGAGCCACGGGCGATCGAGGCGGCGACCAACGCCATGCCGAACGGCGACGCTGTCACCTGTCCTTGACCGATGCTGGACTCGACGCGCTCGGCCGGGGTGTCGGCGGTGGGCACCTTGCCGGTGACCGTGGTCAAGCCGGGTGTGACGTAGTCGATGCCGAGCCCGAGCTGGGCGGCGGCCTTGGTCAGCCCGTCCGGCGGCAGCTGCACGCCGAGCATGCCCATCGTCGTGTTGCAGGAGCGGGCGAACGCGGTGTGCAGCGGGACCTGACCGAGATCGAAGTTGTCGTCGTTGGGGATTCGGCGGCCTTCGATGTCCGCGGAGCCGGGGCAGGGCAACACGGTGTCGGGGTTCACCTCACCCGCCTGGAGCGCGGCCGAGACCGTCACCGTCTTGAAGGTCGAGCCCGGCGGGTACAGGCCGGTCAGCGCGATCGGTCCCTGCGCGTCCGCGGCGGCGTTCTGCGCCATGGCGAGCACGTTGCCGGTGGAGGGCTGGAGCGCGACGATCGCCGCGGGCTGGGCTATCGGGGCGAGGGCGTCCTCTGCGGCGCGCTGCAATCCGGTGCTCAGCGTGGTGGCGATGTCGGCGGTCGGGCGCGGATCCTCCCCCGCGATGCGTTCGGTGCCGGTGGGCGTCTTGGCGCGCACCGCCCAGCCCGCCGCCTCGTCGGCGTTCTGCTGCCACAGCTCGGCGATGCCGGTCATGGTCGGCGAGGACAGCGCTTTGTCGACGGTCAGCAGCCGGGTCTGCGGTGCGAGGGTGACGCCGGGCAGCGCGGCGAGCGCGTCGTTGATCGGGGCGATGTCGGCGGCGCGCAGCGTGATCGCGGTAACCGGCTTCCCTTGCGCGGACGCGAGTTCCGCGTCAAGGGACTGCGCGGTGATGCCCGGAGCCAGCGGCGCGAGCAGGGCCGCGACGGCGGCGGTGTCCACACCGGGCGCGAGATTCACCAAGGTGACGATCTGTTCGGTCATGAGATCGCCGCCCGCGCCGTCGAGGACGCGAGCGGGCTTGGCGAAGGCGGGTCCGAAGGTCAACGGGCCCGCGGCCAAGCCGGGCGCGACGGTGGCGGGATCCCAGCGGATCTTCCAGTCGCCGTTCTCGGTGGCCTCGCCGACGGTGGTGTAGCTCCACTCGTTCCTGCCGCCCTTGCCCAGGTGCCAGGTGGCGGCGAGGGTGAAACCGTTCCCGTCGGTCGAGCGCACCTCGAAGGTGACCTCCTTGCCGAGACCGTCGTAGAGCTGATTCAGCGTGTCGGTCGCCTTGGCGGGGTCGTCGGTGAGCGCGGCCGCCGCGGCGACGTCGTCGCGGTTCAGCGCGTCGGCGAACTGACCGGCCACGGTGTCCGGCTGTTCGGGCCCGGAACCGCACGCGGCGAGGGCGAGCACGGGCGCTGCGGACAGGACCAGGAGCTTCCGGTGGGTGCGCACCCAGCCGACGGTACCCAAACCGTCCGTCGGCGCGGCGTACCCGCGCCGACGGTGTCGCGGTCAGCGGTCGAGCCAGGGCGCCGTGCTCAGCTCGGCGGCGTCGGCCGGGTCGAGTTCGATGTCGAAGACCTCTTCCAGGATCTTGGGCAGTTCACCGGGCTCCAGCTCGCGGGTCTCGCTCGATCCGTCGGGGTGTTCGGTGACGAGATTCAGGCCGTCGAGCACGTGGTGGACATCGGGCAGGAAGCGCTGCACGAACGGGCGCGCGGTGAACGGCGAGCGGGCCGAGGTGGACACGAAGTGGTTGCCGACCTCGAAGTCGATGCGGTACTGCGGGGTGGTCGTGAAGGTGTAGCGGTCGATCCAGCCGTCGCGACCGAACTGGTGCAGCACCCACAGATCGGTGTCCAGCTCGCCGACGGTGCGTTCGAGGCGGAATCGCCACTGGCCCAAGGCGAACTCGCCGGGACGTTCGACCAGCTCGAAGGGCTCGAGCGGGCCCGAACCGAACCCGACGTCGCAGATCCAGACGCGGTCGTCGTCCGCGGTCGTCACGCGCAGCAGGGCGTGCGCCGCGGGGCGCAATCCGCCGGAGCCCATCGTCACCCGGCCGCTGAGTCCGGTGACCCCGAAGCCGAGGCGTTCCAGCGCGGCGGCGAAGAGCCCGACGTTCTCGTAGCAGTAGCCACCGCGACGGCGGCGCACCAGCTTGTCCTGCAAGGTGGCCAGGTCCAGCGGGATCGGGCGGCCGAGCACCGGCTCCAGGTTCTCGAACGGGATCGCGGTGGTGTGCAGGCGGACGAGTTCGCGCAGCGTCGCGAGGGTGGGGGCGCGTTCTCCGTCGAAGCCGATCCTGTCCAGATAGGCGTCCAGGTCCAACTCCGCGCCGTTCCAGTGATATGCGGCATCCGCCGGCTTGCTCATCTCACGCCTCTCTTCGTCGTTGTCGAACCGAACAACCGACGACCGGCGGGAAGTGTTCCGCGGCTAGTATTCGCCTATGCGTTCGATAGATGCCGCCGAGCGGCGTGCGCGACTGGGAGTGCGGCACCGGCTTGCGGACGCGCACCGCACCGACGACATCACGGATATCGCGAGGTCGCTGGTGGTTCTGCACGCCACCGACCCGGCCACGGTGTTCCTTTCCCTCGGCGCGCGCAGCCTGCTTGCGACACCCGCCGACGTGGAGCGCGCGCTGTACGACGAGCGGACGCTGCTGCGCATGCTCGCGATGCGCCGGACCATGTTCGTCGCGCCCGTCGACCTGGTTCCGGTGCTCCAGGCCGCGTGCGCGAACGCGTTGGCGGACAAGCAACGCAAGACCTACGGGCGTTTCCTCGAGCAGGCCGGAATCGGCGACGGCGATGTCGCGAGCTGGTGGGCCGAGGTCGAGGAGGAAACCCACCGCGCGCTGCTCGCTCGCGGCGCCGCCACCGGCGCGCAGCTCGGCAAGGACGTGCCGCGGCTGCGCACCCAGGTGAATCCCGCACCGGACAAGGCGTATTCGAAGCCGACCAACATCACCACCTGGGTGCTGGTCACCCTGGGCTGCGAGGGTCGCATCGTGCGCGGGCGGCCGAACGGCAGCTGGGCGAGCAGCCAATACCTGTGGGCGCCAGTCGAATCGTGGCTGCCCGAGGGCGTCGCGGACATGCCCGCCGACGAGGCACGCGCCGAACTGGTGCGCCAGTGGTTGGCCGCCTTCGGCCCGGCCCCGCTCAGCGACCTCAAATGGTGGACGGGTTGGTCATTGGCCGAGGTTCGCAAGGCGCTTGCCCGCTTGGAGGTGGCGGAGGTCGACCTGGACGGCACACCCGGCCTTGCCCTCGCCGACGACCTCGAACCCGTTGCGCCGCCCGAGGATTGGGCCGCCCTCCTCCCCGCGCTCGACCCGACCCCGATGGGCTGGCAGTCCCGCGACTGGTACCTCGGCCCGCACGCCACGGCCCTCTTCGACCGCAACGGCAACATCGGCCCCACCCTCTGGTGGAACGGCCGCATCGTCGGCGGCTGGGCCCAGCGCAAGGACGGCGAGATCGTCTGGCGCCTCCTGGAAGACGTCGGCTCCGAAGCGGAGTCCCGCATCGAATCCGAAGCCGCCCGCACCGCGAAGTGGTTCGGCCCCGTCCGCGCCATCCCGCGCTTCCGCACCCCGCTGGAACGCGAACTCACCGCCTGACGCCGCGGACCGCAGGCACCCCTACTCGTGACCACGCGTTCGGGTGGGACGTCTCCGCACTTCTCTCGCCCGCCGTCCCGAGCATGCGCTCTGTCGCATACCTCCGCATACCTCCACACGCCTCGATGGCGCCTACAAAGCGTCCAAAGGTCTGTGAAGCGACCGACCCCCGCATGGCCCGCCGCGCGACAGGCGCTCGCACCGCTGTGCGCAACCATCCCTGTCCGGATCGGGCGGCTGCGAGCGAGGAGCCGCGCCCGAGTCCGACAAGCAAGCACTGCGACTTGCCCTGGACCCGCCCATGGACCGCAGCGTGCACCCGTCCCACAAGGCCGCACCTTGTGGGACGGGTGACCGTGTGCCGGACTCAGGGAGTGGCGGGTTCGTCGACCGCAGGAGTCGAAACCGGCGCTGGACGCTGGCGGATGGACACGGTCGCGGCCAAGGCCAAGAGGAGCAGCCCCGCGCAGGCGTAGGCGGTGAGCGCTAGACCCGAGGACATGGACTCGCGGGCGGCCGCGGCGACCGGGGCGGTGGCGGGATCCGCGGCCAGTGCGGGGATAGCCGATCCGGCGCTGGCCGTGACGGCGTCGGTCAGGCCGTCGGCGCCGGGGGTTTCCACCAGACGGTCGCGCAGGTCGTTGCCGAGCACGCTGAAGAACAGCGTGGTGAGTACGGCGATACCGAGGGCGGAGCCGAGTTCCCTTGCGGCGCTCTGGATGCCAGAGCCTTGGCCGGCGCGTTCGGCGGGCACTTCGGTGAGCACCACGTTCGTCACCTGCGCGGTCGCGAAGCCGACGCCGACGCCGTAGACGAAGAGCGCGAGGACAATGGCCCACCAAGGCGTGTCCACGGCCGCGACGAACGCGAGCAACGTCAGCCCCGCGGCCTCCAGCAGCAAGCCGATGCGCACCTGCGCCATCGCCGACGCGGTCATCGAGAAGCTCGCCCCGCTGGCGAAGAAGCTGCCGACCGCCAGCGCGGCGAGCGCGAGCCCCGTCTGGAAGGCGGTGTAGCCGAGGGTGAACTGCATCCACAGCGGCAGCACCGCGATGATCCCGAATTCGCCGACACCCACGACGAGCGTGACGACATTGCCGTTGCGAAACGACGCGATCCCGAACAGCCGAATATCCAGCAGGGGTTCACCGCCCGTGCGCACCAGCCGACGCTGCCGCCGCCAGAACAGCGCCAGCGCGGCGACCGCCACGAGGAACGCGACAAGCACCGGCGACGGTCCACCGCGCCAGGCGATCTCCCCGACGACCATCGGCTCGATCGTGCGCACCCACCCGTAATGACGCCCTTCGATCAACGCGAACGACAGCAGCCCGAGCCCCAGCACCGACAACGCCGCGCCGCGCAGATCGAGTCCGCCGCCGACTTCCCTCCGGCCGTGCGCGGAACCGTCGACGGCCTCCGTTCCGCGCCGATCCGGCAGGAATTGCAGCACCGCCGCCACGATGACGAGCACCAGCGGAATGTTGATGCCGAACGCCCACCGCCACGAGAAGTCGGCCAGCCAGCCGCCGAGCAGCGGGCCGACCGCCGCCGCGGCGCCGATGGTCGAACCCCAGATCGCGAACGCCTTGGCGCGCGCCGGGCCCGCGAAACCCGCGTTCACCAACGCCAGCGAGGTCGGCAAGATCATCGCGCCGCCGACTCCCTGCAGGAAGCGGGCGGCGATGAGCGCGCCTCCGCTCGGCGCCGCGGCGGCCAGCAGGCTCGTCGCGCCGAAGATCACCAGACCGATCACGAAAAGCCTTCGCGCACCGTACAAGTCGGCGACGCGCCCGGTGACCAACAGCAGCGCCGCGAAGACGATGGCGTAGGACTCCTGGATCCATTGCGCCTCGATCGAGGTGATGCCCAGGTCGTCGATGATCGGGGCGACGATCACGTTGACGATCGTCAGGTCCACGACGATCAGCGCGACACCCAACGAGACGGCGATCAGCCCGAACCAGCGCCGGGCGGAGGGTGTATCGGTTTCGGCTGACAATTTACCTCCATCATCAAGTTACTTTATGATGAAGTTATTCCGCGACCGGGTAAGTTGTCAATCCGTGCGGGCACGGGCTCGTGCTCATCGAGCGAAAGGAGTGCGGGTGTCGAACGACCATGCGGCGCAACGCGAACGGCTCGCCGACGGCCTGCTGTCCTACGGCGCGAGCTTCGCCGAGCTCGGCCGCCGCTTCGCCGCGGAACTCGGCGTGCATTCCACCGACGCCTTCGCGCTGTTGGAGATCGCCTCCGCGGAGTCGCTCGGCACGCCGATCTCGCCGGCGCTGCTGAGCAAGCGCATCGCGCTGACCTCGGGCGCGATGAGTTCGCTGCTCAACCGGCTGGAAGACGCCGGGTACATCACCCGCACCCGCGAGCACACCGACCGGCGGGTGGTCACGCTGCGCGCAGGCGCGCAGGTCAAGGAGCTGGCCGACGAGTTCTTCCGCCCGTGCAACGAACGCCAGGACGCGATCCTCGCCGAGTACCCGCCCGAGATCCTGAATCAGTTCGAGACGCTGCTGCGTCGGCTGACCGCGAGCTTGACGAGCTGACACCCACGCCTCGGAGACGCTGAATTCCTTCGCGGCGGTACGTTGGGTGCCGTGGAGATTCGCCGGTTCACCGAGTCCGATCGCGACGAGCTGCGCGCCCTCGCCCGCCGCGCCGGCGCGGGAGCACCGACCGAATCACTGTGGAGACACGCGGAATCCGAGGCGGCGGTGTAAGCACTGGACGCATCGGTCGCGAAGCTACGCCGCCAACCCACCGCGGGCGACTTCACCGACCCGCGCTGGCCCTCGCACCTGCACATCAACGTGGCCGAGGAGGGCCGGAGCACCGGCGCGGCCGACGGACTGATCGCGCGCTTCCTCGAGCACGCCACAGCGGCGGGATCCCCCGGCTGCCACCTCCAGACCCTGGTCGAAAACACCCGCGCCGTAAGGTTTTTCGAGCGGTCGGGCTTCACCAAGCACGGCCCGGCGCCGCTGGTCCCCGGCCTGCGCCATCGGGGCAAGCCGGTGCATCAGCGAACAATGGTCCGCGCCCTCTGATCAGCGCTCGAAACGGAACCTCACTCCGGAGGACCTCCCCCGCGCTTGGCGAAGTGCGCCTTCTCCGCCCGCTCCATCAGCCGCATGAACTGATCCGTCCGCAGGTGGACGAGTTCCTCGTGGTCCCCGGCCTCGAAATAGACGTCGGGCACCGTGGTGAGGCTTTCGTCCATCAACGTCTGCACGCCGTACGCGGTGCAGACGGCCGGGATCGCGCCGACCTCGCAGTCCTTGAAGACCGAGCGAAGCTCGGACTCCTTGGCGAGGACCAGATGCCGTCCGGTCTGCGCCCAGAGTTTCGACAGGCGCAGGTGATGGGTCGATGGCAGCACCGCGCCGACGTAGCCCTGATCGTCCTCGAGCATGATCGTCTTGGCGAGACGATCTGCGGGGATGTTGGCCACCGACGCGGTATGGGCGCTGGTGTAGCTGTGCGGATGACGCACGACCTCGTATTCGACGCCCGCATCGCGCAGGCATTCTTCCACCGTCGATGACATGGACATCGCGTACCTCCACTCGTTTGCTGGCACGCCACCGGGTCCCGGTGACAACGCCAGTCGGATGAACCGCGTCAAGCCGTTCTACGAGTAAGTTTGCGCCTTTTGCCGCCGATTGCCGACCCCCATTTGCGATCGGGTTGCCAGGGAGCGGTGAACAACCGCGCGCCTACCTGCGACCGCGCCCGCTCACATGTCCAAACCGAGATCGAGCACCCGCACCGAGTGCGTCAACGCCCCGACCGCGAGGTAGTCGACACCCGTGCGCGCGTAATCGGCCGCCATCTCCAGGGTCAGCCCGCCCGAGGACTCCAGCTTGGTCTCCGGCGCGACGGCGTTGCGCCGCTGCACGGCGGCCTGGGTCTGCCAGAGCGGAAAGTTGTCCAGCAGTACCAGTTCCACGTTCTCGGCGAGCACGGCGTCGAGCTGTTCCAGGCTGTCGACCTCCACTTCGCAGGGCAGATCGGGCGCCAGTTCGCGCACCGCGCGCAGCGCGTCGACGACCGAACCCGCCGCGACGACGTGGTTGTCCTTGATCAGCGCCGCGTCACCCAGCCCCATCCGGTGGTTCACCCCGCCGCCGACCCGCACCGCGTACTTCTGCAGGCCGCGCAGGCCGGGCAGCGTCTTGCGGCTGTCGCGGATCGCGCACGCGGTGCCCTCGACCTCGTCGACCCACGCCGCGGTGGCGGTGGCGATGCCGGACAGGTGGCACATCAGGTTGAGCATGGTGCGCTCGGCGGTCAGCAGCCCGCGCGTCGGCGCGACGACGCCGAGCACGACGTCGCCAGCGCGCACCCGGGTCCCGTCGGCCACCCGCTCGGTGATCTCGTACTCACTCGCGCCGATCACCTCGTCGAGCACCAGCAGCCCCACGTCGATGCCGGCGACGGTGCCCGGCTGACGGGAGACCACCGAGGCCTTGACCGCCGCGTCGGCGGGCACGGTCGCCATCGTGGTGATGTCCGGTCCATAGCGCAGATCCTCGTCCAGCGCGGTGCGAATGAGCGCGAGCACCTCGTCGCGGTCCAGTGCGGCGTCCAGCGCCATCAGCGCACTCCTCTTCTGCCGGCCCGCGACGGGCGCGGGCGAAAGTCGATATCGGGGTTCACGGAACCGCCAGGGTCAGCGCCGGGGCCTCGGGGTCGTCGGCAAGGCGAGAAGCCAGCGGTTCCCCTTCCGGCGAGCCGCCTGCCAGGAACACGTCGGGTCGTCCGTCGGCGTCCAGGCGAATCGGAATGCTGTGCCGCAGCGCCTCGTTCGGCTCGGGATGATCGGATCGCGTGTGGCAGCCCCGGCTTTCGGCGCGGGCCGCCGCGGCGAGCAGCAGCACCCGGGCGGTGAGCGTCAGCGCGCCGTCCTCCAGTTCGGCGATCCGGCGCGCCGCCAGATCCTCCGGTGCGGGCGGCACGACGGCACCGTCCGAGGCGAAGCGGCTCGACATGCCGTGCAGCACAGCGCGTTCCAAGGTCGCCGTCGCGCTCGCGAGCCCGTCCCTGTCCCGCACCACTGCGGCGTGCGCGGTCATCACCTGCTGAAGCGCCGCGCGCGGCACCCGCGGCATGGTCCGCGGCCGCACGTCGGTGACCTCCGCGGGCGCGCCGAGGCGCTCCACGGCCGCCGCACCGGCTCGTTCGCCGACGACCAGTCCTTCGAGAAGGCTGTTGGACGCCAACCGATTCGCGCCGTGCAACCCGGTCCGCGCCACTTCACCCGCCGCGTACAGTCCGGGCACACCGGTCCGGCCGTGCGCATCGGTGACGACGCCGCCGCACTGATAGTGCGCCGCGGGCGCGACGGGAATCAGGCAGGCGCGCGGGTCGATCCCCGCGGCAAGGCAGGACGCGGTGATCGTCGGAAAACGTTGCGCGAAACCGTCGATCGCCCGGGCGTCGAGGAAGACGTGATCCGTGCCGAGCTCGCGCATCCTGGCGGCGATGGCCCTGGAGACCACATCGCGCGGCGCGAGATCACCGCGCGGATGCACCCCCGCCGTCACCGAATTGCCCTCGGCATCAACGAGGGTCGCGCCTTCGCCGCGCACCGCCTCGCTGATCAGCGGCCGACGCCCAAGCCCGCCCGGCGTGTACAGCACGGTCGGATGGAACTGCACGAACTCCAGGTCCGCGACCGCCGCACCCGCCCACAGCGCGAGCGCGACGCCGTCCGCGGTCGCGCCTGCCGGATTCGTGCTCAGCGCGTAGAGCTGGCCGAGCCCGCCGGTGGCGAGCAGCACGGCCGGGGTGTGCACCACACCGAAACCCTTGTCCGACACCGCGATCACGCCCTGCACCCCGCTCGGGCCGGTGACCACCTCGCAGGCCGCCGCGCCGAACAGCACGGGCAGACCCGCCGCGTTGAGGGCGCGCTGCACCTCCGCGCCGGTCGCGTCGCCGCCCGCGTGGATGATGCGGCGCGTGCTGTGCCCGCCCTCCCTGGTGCGCGAGATCTGGCCGTCGCGACCGAGATCGAACACCGCGCCGAGGTCGGTCAGCGCCGCGACGGCCGCCTGCCCGCCCTCGACGATGGCGCGCACCGCGCTCGTCTCGCACAGCCCGGCGCCCGCCTCCACCGTGTCCCGCACGTGCGACTCGATCGAATCACCGTGCGGCGCCACGACGGCGATGCCGCCCTGCGCGTACTGGGTGGAGGTGTCGATCGGGCCGCCCTTGCTGAGCGCGAGGACCCGCAGCCCGCGCAGCGACGCGGTGCGGGCCGCCGTCAGTCCGGCGACCCCGCCGCCGACCACCACCAGGTCGGCCGAGGCCTCCCACTCGATTACCGGAGCATTCATCTCCGCCAGCCTCTCGTTCCGAGCTCGGGCGCGAACATCGCCGCGCCCGCCGAGGTCATGCGGCGCCGCTACGCGCCCGCCGCATGTCGTCGGCGTCGGCTCACTCGCCGCCGCCCGGATTGCCGATCGCGATCATCCGCTGCACCGAATTGCGGCCGAGCGCCGCGGTTTCCGGATCGACGTGCACCTCGTCGGCGCCGTCCACCAGGCAGCGCAGCAGCGCGGCCGGGGTGATCATCTTCATGTACTTGCAGGAGGCGCGGTCGTTGACGGCCTGGAAGTCGATGCCGGGGGCGGCCTTGCGCAGCTGGTGCAGCATGCCGACCTCGGTGGCGACCAGGACCTGTGTCGCTGCGTCCTTTCCTCCGCTCCGCGAGCTCCGCTCCGCCGCGGCCTTGGCGGCGTCGATCATGCCGCCGGTGGACAGGATGTGCACCCGGTCGGCCGGGAAGGCGCCCTCACCCGCGAGGTACAGCGCCGAGGTGGCGCAGCCGCACTCGGGGTGCACGAACAGCTCCGCGTCCGGGTGGCTGCGCGCCTGCTCGGTGAGCTCGTCGCCGTTGATGCCCGCGTGCACGTGGCATTCGCCCGCCCAGATCTCCATGTTCGCCCGGCCGGTCACGCGCTTGACGTGCGCGCCGAGGAACTGGTCCGGCAGGAAAAGCACTTCGCGGTCGGGATCGATGGAGGCGACCACGTCGACCGCGTTGGAGGAGGTGCAGCAGATGTCGGTGAGCGCCTTCACCTCGGCGGTGGTGTTCACGTAGGACACCACGACCGCGTTCGGGTGCTCGGCCTTCCACGCGCGCAGCTCGTTGGCGCTGATCGAGTCGGCCAGCGAGCAGCCCGCGCGCTGATCCGGGATCAGCACGGTCTTCTCCGGGCTGAGGATCTTCGCGGTCTCGGCCATGAAGTGCACGCCGCAGAAGACGATGGTGTCCTCGGGTGCCTCGGCCGCGATCCGCGAGAGCGCCAGCGAGTCGCCGACGTGATCGGCCACGTCCTGGATCTCGGGCAGCTGGTAGTTGTGCGCGAGAATGGTCGCGTTGCGCTCCCGCGCGAGACGCTTGACCTCCTGCGCCCACTCGGGCGTCGCCGCGACACCCGTGTAGCCCGAGGGCCCGTCGAATACCTGCCCCATCAGCGGAGGCGCCAGTTTCGCACCCGTCGTCGCCATGATGGCTCCCTTCCTCGTGCGGCCGGCAACACCGCCGATTCGCACCAAACCAGGTTTTCGACTTACAATCGAAAACGTGGCCCATAGTAGCACCATCCACGAATCGCTCACCGCGGTGTTCCAGGTTCGCCGCTTCCCCGCAGACAAAGGCTCAGGTCAGAGCGCTGCGAGCGGTGTCATGGGCCCGTGCCCGCCCGATCAGCGCACCGAGCTCGCGGTGTTGCTGTGGGAGCGCGCGCTCGACCCGCAGAAGGACACGTGGTCGCTGCCTGGCGGGCGGCTCGGCGACGACGAGGATCTGGACGCCTCGGCGCGCCGCCAGCTGGCCGAGAAGGTCGACGTGCGCGAGCTGACGCACCTGGAGCAGCTCTCGGTCTTCAGCGACCCCGACCGCGTGCCAGGCCCGCGCCGCATCGCGTCGGCCTATCTCGGGCTGGTTCCGCTCACCGCCGAACCGGAACTGCCCGAGGACACCGCGTGGCACCCGGTTTCGGCGCTGCCCGCGATGTCCTTCGATCACGGCACGGTCGTCGACCACGCCCGCACCCGGCTGGCCGCCAAGCTCTCCTACACGAACATCGCCTTCGCGCTCGCCCCGTCCGCGTTCACCATGTCGACGCTGCGCGAAATCTACTGTGCGGCACTGGGTTACGACGTCGACACCACCAACCTCCAGCGCGTTCTCGCGCGCCGCAAGGTGATCACCCCCACCGGAGCCACCGCCGCCCCCGGCCGCGCGGGCGGCCGCCCCGCCGCCGTCTACCGCTTCACCGACTCCGGTCTCCGCGTCACCGACGAATTCGCCGCCCTCCGCCCCCGATCCGAGTGATCCAGCCGCCTGCCCGGGTCTGCGGGAGGTCTCGAAGTTAGAATGAGGAAAAGTAAGATTCGATCTATGTTTAGACGACAGGAGGTCCCGTGGAGTTCACTGGCAGGGCCACCGACCTCGACATTCTGGCTCGGCAGCGCAACCTCGTCACCGAGAATGCCGGGGCGACACGGGGGCGCGCGGTCATCTTGACCGGCCGTCGGCGAGTGGGTAAGTCACGACTGGTCCAAGAGTTCTGTGATCGCTCCGGGCTCGCCTACGTCGTCTTCCAGGCGACCCGCGGACGCAACCCTGTTGCCGAGCGCGGGGACTTCATCTCCACCGTCGCTCACTCCGCACTCGGTGGCGCGGAGTTGATATCCGGCTTGCAAGCCACCGATTGGAATCAAGCGCTGCGCGCCCTGGCCATTGCGATTCCGGACGACTCCCCGACCATCGCGGTGATCGATGAGGTCCCGTGGCTGGTCGAGCAGGACGGCGAGTTCGAGGGCGCACTGCAGACGGTGTGGGACCGTCACCTGTCGGCCAAGCCCGTTCTCCTGATTCTGGTCGGCAGCGACATCTCGGTCATGGAGGCGTTGCAGTCCCGCGATCGACCGTTCTTCGGGCGAGCCGCCAAGATGACCGTCGAACCGCTGCATCTGGCCGACGTTCAGTCGATGACAGGTCTCGATCCGGCCGGTGCCGTCGACGCACTGCTGATCACCGGCGGCTTCCCGGAGATCGTCCAGTCATGGCGACCCGGCATGAGCAGAATGGACTTCCTGCGCGCTTCGACGGACAATCCGCTGTCTCCGTTGCTCGTAGCGGGGGAACTGACGCTGCTCGGCGAGTTTCCCGAAGCCTCGCGATCGCGTGCGGTGCTCGAGGCGGTGGGCAGCGGTGAGCGCACTTTCAGCACCATCGCGGCACAGGCGGGCGGAGCGGGCGCACTTCCCGCCGGAACCTTGACACCACTGCTGACCACATTGCAATCGAAACGAATTGTCGCGGCCGATCTTCCGCTGTCGACCAAAGCCGACAGCAAGAACAAGCGCTATCGAATCGCCGATTCCTACCTTCGATTCTGGCTTGCCTTCCTGCAGCGTGGAATTCCGCTGATCGAACGAGGTCGTGGCGATGTCGCCCGCACTCGGATCGAACGGTCGTGGACGACCTGGCGTGGGCGTGCCGTCGAACCGCTGATCCGCGAATCGCTACTGCGCCTGCTGCCCGATGAGCGCTGGCCCGATACCGAGGCGGTCGGCGGGTGGTGGAACCGGCGGAACAATCCCGAAATCGATCTGATCGGCGCCGATCGTGAGCCGGTCGCGGGCGCGATCCACTTCCTCGGATCGATCAAGTGGCTCGAGGACCGGCCGTTCGATCGCCACGACTACGACGCCCTCGCCCGGGCGACACTCTCGGTGCCGGGTGCCGACACTCGAACGCCGCTTGTCGCGGTATCCCGCGCGGGTCTCGGTGCCGAACTCCCGCTCGCGATGCATTGGGGTCCTGCGGATCTCGTCGACGCTTGGCGCTGAATTTTCCGACGGACCCGACGGACCGGTCCCATGCCGCCGCGGAGCCCGGAAACCCCGAGGCGAATCAGGCTTCGTGGGAACGGTTTCGGTGTTTCGGCGTGCGGCGGTACTCGCGTTTGCCGGGGATCGGGCGGGCCGCGTTGGAGCGGCGAAGTTCGTGGCGGCGGCGCCAGGCGGTGAGATCCGGGCGCTCCGAAGGGATTCGGGATGCGTCGGGCTGCGATGCGGTATGCGCGTGGGCGGGCATGGTGTCACCTCCCCCCTGGCCCGTTGCTTGCCGGATCACGGTAGCGACGACCGCCTTTCGGGCTCCACCCATTTTCCGCCGTGCGAGGCGCGGATGGCATCGACCGAAGGGCGCGCGACTGGTTCGGTGCGAATCGTCTTGCGGTGTCCGCCGCTCCCGCATCGAGCGTCACGGCGGGAGCGAGGGGTCGGCGCCGATTACCCCGGGCGCGGCACGGCGAATCGGTTCAGGCCGTCTTCATCTGGGGCTTCGGCGGAGGCGCGGCCGTATGGGCGACGAGCCGCCCACCGGCCCAGAACACCAGTTCCACCACCCAGAACAACCACAGGAACAGCGTCACCACGATCACCGGTATGGCGAGGAACAGCACCGAGGGCACCGCGATCAGCAGGAACAGGGCCCAGTCGCGCGGGCTCGCGCCGTGCAACCGGTTCGCCGAGCGCACCGCCGCCCACATCATCCAGCGGCGCGGCACCGAAATGCCGAATTCGCGCAGGCAGCGTCGGAAGAGGCCGTCGGCGTCGGCGCTGCTGACTTCCCGCGAGCGCAGCAGATAGTCGTGCAGGATGGCGGCGCGGGTGTAGGCGCCGTAGCGGGGAATGAGCCAGACCAACGCGCGCGGCACCGAGGCGAAGTCGGTGCGGAAGCCAGCGGGCACGGTGAATTCCTGAACATCACCCCGATAGACGAGCGGCTCGGACAGCCGCCAGAACTTCGCGTCGATCTCCTCGACGACCGGACCGCCACCGATGAATGCCACGACCCGCCCCTCTCCGAATGCTCGTGTTTCCACCATTTTACGTGGTAGAGGCACCGAAACGGCTCGGAGCGGCAACGGTTGGGTGACGTGTCAGCGAGCCGGGCGCGACACCGAATCCGTCCCGCCCTCGGCGGCCGGATCGTAACGGCCGTAGGAGCTCCCGTACTGCGCGCCCGCTCCGGCGGCGTCGAACCCGATCGGCGTGAACGCCTCGACCGGACGCGAACGACCGAATGCGCTGCCGTAGCCGGTGCCCAGATCCTCCGACGGATTGAGCGCCGCGAGGAAAAGCAGCACGAGCGAGGCCACCAGCGGCTGCACGACCAACGCGAGCGCCGTGCCGACTTGCGTTGGGAGCTCGATGATCTGGCCGACGGGCGGGTCGTCCGGCCGCGGATGCAGCAGCTCCGCGACCGTCTCCCCCACCAGTGCCATCGAATACGCGCCGAGCAACGAGCCGGACACCAGCCCGAGTTGCAGCAGCGGTCCACGCACCGTGCGCAGACGCCAAGCCGCCACCGCGGTGAGCAGTCCGGTCACCCCGCCCGCGCAGACGAACAGCGCGACGGCGTCGAACTGGTGGGTGCTCTCGCCGGTCAGCGGCGCGCCGCGCCCCGGTTCGGTGACGAGCAGCTGTTCGGTCGGCGCCAGGAAGCCCCACAGCACGCCGACGAGCACGCTGCACACCACGACCGCCGCCGAGACGAGCAACGCCGCACCCGCCTCGGTCCGCACACCACGGGCCGCCACTAGCGGTGTTCCAGACTCTTCGAGTCGATCACGCCGTGCCGCGAGCACTTGGCCCACCAGCCGTCGGGACTCACCTGCACGATCATCCGGCGCCCGCACTGCTCGCAGAACCGCGGCGGCTCGAGGCCGAGCGCGGCCGCGGCGGGCACCGTGTCGTCGAGACCGGGCACGATCCGCTTGCCGGTGAACGGGTTGTAGCGCTCGTCCATATCCATGACAGTACTCATGGCCAGGCCCTACAGCGTTTCGTTGAGCGCCTTGATCGGCATCTTCAGCTCGCCGAGCAGATCCAGGTCCGCCTCGGCGGGACGGCCGAGGGTGGTCAGGTAGTTGCCGACGATGACGGCGTTGATGCCGCCGAGGATGCCCTGCTTGGCGCCGAGATCGCCGAGGGTGATCTCACGGCCGCCCGCGAAGCGAAGGATGGTGCGCGGCAGCGCGAGACGGAACGCGGCGACGGCGCGCAGCGCGTCGGCGGCGGGCAGCACCTCGAGGTCGCCGAACGGGGTGCCCGGACGCGGGTTGAGGAAGTTCAGCGGCACCTCGTCGGGCTCCAATTCGGCCAGCTGCGCGGCGAATTCGGCGCGCTGCTCCAGGGTCTCGCCCATGCCGAGGATGCCGCCGCAGCACACCTCCATGCCCGCCTCGCGCACCATGCGCAGGGTGTCCCAGCGCTCCTCCCAGGTGTGCGTGGTGACGACCTGCGGGAAGTGCGACTCGGCGGTCTCCAGGTTGTGGTTGTAGCGGTGCACGCCCATGGCGGCCAGCTGGTCGACCTGCTCCTGGGTCAGCATGCCGAGCGAGCAGGCGACCTGGATGTCGACCTCGTTGCGGATCGCTTCGACGCCAGCGGCGACCTGCGCCATCAGCCGCTCGTCCGGTCCGCGCACCGCGGCGACGATGCAGAACTCGGTGGCGCCGGTCTTGGCGGTCTGCTTGGCGGCCTCGACCAGGCTGGGGATGTCGAGCCAGGCGGCGCGCACCGGCGACTGGAACAGACCGGACTGCGAGCAGAAGTGGCAGTCCTCGGGGCAGCCGCCGGTCTTGAGGCTGATGATGCCCTCGACCTCGACCTCAGGACCGCACCACTTCATGCGCACGTCGTGGGCCAGCGACAGCAGCTCCTCGAGCCGGTCGTCGCCGAGGCGCAGCACCTCGAGTGTCTGCTCCTGGGTCAGGCCTTCGCCGCGCTCGAGCACCTGCTCGCGGGCGATCGAGAGAATATCGGTGTCAACGGGTGCCTGCGTCACTGGACGGATCCCTTCGGCTGAACTGCCTGTCGGCGCGCCTCGCGCCCGAGGTGGCCGTGCAACTTGAACGGTGTTCAGGCTAGGGTAGCGGTAGGAGTGAGTCAAAACACGACGGGGAGGAATCCGGGTGCAACTGCACAGGGCGGACGTGGTCGACGGCGCCATCGCCATTCTCGACCAGTACGGCCTCGCCGATCTGACCATGCGCAGGCTGGCGAGCTCGCTTCAGGTGCAGCCCGGCGCGCTGTACTGGCATTTCCCCAACAAGCAGGCGCTGCTCGGCGCCGTCGCCGACCGCATCCTCGCGCCGATGGAGGATCCGGTGACCGCCGAGGAGTGGTCCGGCCAGATCTCCGAGCTCGCGCACCGGCTGCGCGACTGCCTGCTCGCCTATCGCGACGGCGCCGAGCTGGTCTCGTCCACCTACGCCTCCCGCCTGACCACGAGCAAGGGCCGCGAACGCCTCGCCGTCGCGGCTATCCGCGCGGGCATGCCGCGCCAGGAGGCCGAGCTGGCCGCGTTCACTCTGCTGTACTACGTGCTGGGCCAGACCGTCGACGAACAGTCCCGCATGCAGATGGATTCGGCGGGGGCGCTGCCCGAGGACAGCACCCCCATCGACGAAACCCCGGACGCGACAGCCCGTTTCGACTTCGGCCTGCAACTGTTCGTCGCGGGCGTCCGGCACCTGCTCGGCAGCCGCATCCGCTGAGCGCGCCGGCTACGCCGCGGCGTTCGCGAGCCGCCGATAGAGCCGCGCCAGCTTCACGGCGTCCTTGCGCTCGAATCCGATCCCCTCGTCGATCTCGCGCGACAGGAGCTCGAGCCAGTCGGCGATCGCCGCGTGCTGCGCGGGGCGGAGGCCGCGCAGCGTCGTCTCGTCGTCTCGTCGCGCACTGCCGAGAAAGCCGCTGAGATGGATCCAAAGCTCGAAGTCGTACGGTGGGATCAGCATCAACTTCAGCACCGCCGGAAGGTAGTACTCGACGGCCCGCGCGGTCATGTACGTGAAGTCTTCCATGTGCAGGCTGGGCAGAAAGCTCGAGCGATCGATGTCCGCCCGCGAGCGGCCGTGAAAATGCGCGACGACGTACGGCGCCTCGATGCTCGGAGGTGCCAGTTCGTCCTCGGTGAGCGGCTGCGAGCCGGCGAAGACCTCATCGATTCGGTGCGTGACCTCGTCGCGACTCCTCATGGCACGCACAAACTACCTCACCACCGGCAGACCCGAGAGCACCGTCTGCCGACGCGGTAATCGGCTGGCGCGCAACTTCTTCGACAAGCACGATCGCCCGCCAGGATCACCCCGCCAGCGCCGGTCGTCGAGCGTACCGGCTCTCCGGCCGCGCGAGACCGAAGTGGTCGCGCAGCGTGGTTCCGGTGTATTCGGTGCGAAACAACCCGCGCTCCTGCAAGATCGGCACGACGGTCGAGGTGAAGACCTCGAGCCCGCCCGGGTAGTACGGCGGCATCACGTTGAAACCGTCGGCCGCGCCGTGCCGGAACCACTCCTCGATGGTGTCGGCGACCTGTTCCGGCGTGCCCGCGAAGACGCGATGACCACGCGCTCCCGCCAGTCGGTGCAGCAACCCGCGCAGGGTCGGCCGGTCCCGCCGCACGATGCCCGCGACCACCTGGAGCCGCGACTGCGCGTTGTCGGTGACATCGCCCGCGCCGTCGAATTCCTCGACCGGGACGAGATCGTCCAGCGCCAGGTGCCGCAGGCTCTTGCCCGCGATGCTCTCCAGTTGCGCCAGACCGTATTCCGGCACGGTGAGCTCGTTGAACTCGCGCTCCAGTCGTTTGGCGTCGGCCTCGGTGTCGCCGATGAACGGACTGATACCGGGCAGGATCTTCACCTGATCGGGGTCACGCCTGAATTCCCGCGCCTTGGCCTTGATGTCGGCGTAGAAGGCCTGCGCGTCGGTCAGCCGCTGGTGCGCGGTGAAGATGGCCTCGGCATGGCGGCCCGCGAAGGACCGGCCCTCGTTGGACGCGCCCGCCTGCACCAGCACCGGATAACCCTGCGGCGTCCGCGCCGCGTTGAACGGTCCACGCACCCTGAGGTATTCGCCCTCGAAGTCGATGCGGTGGATCTTGTCCGGATCTGCGTAGACGCCTGCGGCCCGGTCGAGCAGGATCGCGTCGTCCTCCCAGCTGTCCCAGAGCGCCACCACGGCGTCGACGAATTCCCGTGCACGGGCGTACCTTTCCGTGTGGTCGGGATGCCGGTCGAGGCCGAAGTTGGCCGCCGCCAGGTCGGTTCCGGTCGTGACGATGTTCCAGCCCGCGCGCCCGCCGGAGATGTGGTCGAGACTGGAGAACAGCCTGGCCAGGTTGTAGGGCTCGTAGTACGTGGTGGACGCGGTGGCGATCAAGCCGAGATGCGTTGTGGCCGCGGCGATCGCGGTCAGCAGCGTGATCGGCTCCAGGCCGGGAGCCGCATTGTGCTCGACGCTGGTGCGCAGGGCCGGTCCGTCGGCGAAGAACACCGCGTCGAGTTTCGCGGCCTCGGCGGTGCGGCCGATCTCCTGGTAGTAGGTGACGTCGTAGATCCGGTCGGGGCGGCTCTGCGGGTGCCGCCAGGCCGCCTCGTGGTGGCCGGACGGGTAGATGAACGCGTTCAGGCTCAGCTGGCGCGGTTGCTCGGTCATGAGGCTTGCTTCTCTTCCTCGTGAAGATGGGGGTCGGCCGCGTCACCGGCCGTGCTGACAAGGGGATCGACGCCGAGCCCGGCAAGCAGCCGCTCGCGCGCCGCGATGAACGCCGGATCGCTGTGGCGGCGCGGACGTTCCGGGTCGATGCGCAGGTCGATGGCGATGCGGCCCTCGTCGAGGACGAGCACGCGGTCGGCCAGCAACACGGCCTCGTCGACATCGTGGGTGACCAGCAGCACCGCGGGCTTGTGCTTGGCGCACAGCTCCTGCAGCAGCGCGTGCATCCGAATCCTGGTCAGCGCGTCCAGCGCGCCGAACGGTTCGTCGGCCAGCAGCAGCTCGGGCTCGCGCACCAGCGAGCGGGCCAGCGCCACGCGCTGCTGTTCGCCGCCGGAAAGCTCCTTGGGCCAGGCGTTTTCGCGTCCCGCGAGGCCGACCTCGGCGAGCGCGGCGCGGCCACGATCCGCCGATCCCGCACCGCTGAGGCCCAGCGTCACGTTGTCGAGCACCCGCACCCACGGCAGCAGACGCGAATCCTGGAACACCACGGCGCGTTCGGAGGGCACCGCGAGATCGCCGGAACCCGGTACGTCGTCGTCCAATTCGGCCAGTGCGCGCAGCAGGGTGCTCTTGCCCGAGCCGCTGCGGCCGAGCAGCGCGACGAATTCGCCGCGGGCGATGTCGAGGTCGATGCCGCGCAACACCACCCGGTCGCCGAAGCCGCGGCTGAGGTTTCGGGCGCGGACCACGTTCAGTCCGCGAGTGTCTGGCGCCATGCCAGCGTCCTCCTTTCCAGTGCGCGCACGGCGATGTCGCCGAACAAACCGAGCAGGCCGTAGATCACGAGCCCGACCACGATGACGTCGATCTGGCCGTAGGTGCGCGCCTGCGTCATCAGATAGCCGATGCCGCTGGTGGCGTTGACCTGTTCGACGACAACCAGCGCCAGCCACGAGATCGTGACCGCGAGGCGAAGGCCGATGAAGAAGCCGGGCAGCGAGCCGGGCAGGGCGATGCGCCGGATGAATCCCCACCGCGAAAGCTGGACCGTCTCGGCGAGTTCCACGTAGCGGGCGTCCACGCTGCGCAGGTGGGCGTGCGTGTTGATGTACACCGGAACAAGCACGCTGGTGGTGATGACGATGAGCTTCATCTCCTCGCCGATACCGAACCACACGATGAACAGCGGGATCAGCGCCAGCGTGGGAATCGCGCGCTTGATCTGAATCGGACCGTCCAGCAATGCTTCTCCGACACGGCTCAGCCCGGCGGCCAGCGCCAGCACCACACCGATGGCGACGCCGAGCCCCAAACCGAGACCGGCGCGCTGCACCGAGGTCAGCAGATTGGACTGCAAGCGGCCGTCGGCGATCAGATCGCCCGCGGTCTGCGCCACCGTCCACGGCGCGGGCAGCGTCTCCGGATCCAGTGTGCCCGTGGCAGAACCGATCACCCATGCGGCCACAAGCAGCGTCGGACCGAGGGCGATGCCGAACGGAATCGGCTTGCCGGGACCGAGCCTGCGCCGCGACACCTTGCCGCGCGCCCGGAGTTCGACGGGCGCTGTTCCCGCCCTGCCGAATCGGCCGAGTACGCCCGCTTCGAGTGTCGCCATCATCGCTCCTTCGGTTCGTGTGACGCGCCGGATTCGGCGACCGCGCGCGTCACGACGGCGTCGTAGCGCAGGTCGAAACCGTTTGTGGCGCTGATCTTCTTGGGCAACTCGCCCGCGGCGGCGATGGCGTCGATGGTGGACTGCTGCCGGTCGACGAGCCGCTGATCGAGATGCGGGAAGGTGTACGTCCCCAGCGATTCCACGATGCGCCGCGCGTCCTCGGGGCTGACCTTCTGGTTGTCCACGTAGTACTTCTGCGCCCACTCCTCACGGTGGGTGTTCACCCATTGGTAGGCCCGGATATAGGCGCCGACCAGCGCGCCGACCGCGGCCGACCTGGCCGGATCCTGCGTCACCGCGCGCCGCGCGTACAGGTAGGCCAGGCCGCCGTAGATGCCCGCGGTCTCGGCGTCCGGGATCACCGACGCGCCGGGTGTGCGCAGCAGCCGGGTCACATTCGGCTCGATCAGCGGGGCGATGTCGACCTGGCCAGTACGCACCGCGTCGAGAAACTCGGCCAGTTGCAACCGGACCAGCTGCACGTCACCGGTCGTCAGCCCGGCCTTGTCCAGGGCGCGCAGCACCGCGGCCTGCTGCGCGGTGCCCTCGGCGTAGGCGATCTTCTTGCCCTTCAGATCCGCCAGCGTGGTCGCGGTGCGGCCCGGAGCGACCGCCAATTTCAGTGCGGCCGGGCTGGTTTGCTGCGCGGCCACGATCGGCACGTCCTGACCGGCGGCCAGCGCGTGGATCGGCGGCACGTCACCGACCGGCGCCACGTCGGCCGCGCCCGCGCGGAACGCCTCCAGGATGGCGGGGCCGCCGACGAAATTGGCGAACTCCACCTGGAACGGGAGCTTGTCCAGCTCACCGGAGAAGCGCAGCACGCTCTGCAGGCGCTCCTGCTGGTCGGCGACGATCAGCTTGGCGCCCGCGGGGACCTCGGTCGGCAGCGGGGTGTCGGCGGTGTCGACGACCGGTGTGTCGTCCTTCGCGCATCCGGTCAGCCCGAGGGTCGCGGCGGTCGCAACGGCGAGCAAGACGGCGGTGGTGCGGCGGCCACGGCGGCCGGGCGGAAACGTACTCGGTCGAAACATGTTCGGTAGTCAAGCAGGACGAAACGGGCCCGAACACGGTTAACGGCAGGGTGATTCGAACCGGTGTCAACCCGGCTCCGCGGCACTGCCCGCAACCGGGCGCCGCTGTGCCAGCCGGACGCCGCGGCGCGACATCAGCCCGGCGCCGCCGCGCTGCGCACCCCGCGCACCTGATCCAGATACCGCTGCATGAACGGCATGACCTGCTGGTCGATGACCTTGTTGTACTCCTGCGGCGCCTGCCGCGGATTCGCGTGACCGGTGTTGCGCGGCATCACCACCAGGAGGCTGCCGTCGACTCCGCCCGCCCGCTCGACGAGCACCTGGTGCGAGTACTCGACATCGACGACGCGGTCCCGCTCGGCGTCGCGCGGCCGGATGAACACGATGGCCGGGCGCGGTTTGCCGTTCACCGGACGGGACAGCGCGCGCAGATTGTCGATCGCGCCGCCACCGACGATGGCGAGGAACTGCGACTCGATGAGACCGTTGCTCGCGGCGTTGCTCGACAAGACCTTCTCGGTCGCTACTTCGGCGAGCACGTCCGCCAGTTCGGCGAACCGAATCGTCGGCACCGGATCGGCCGCGCGATCGACGAAGCGCTCCCGGCGCGCGTAGGTCTCCACGGCGAGTCGCAGGGCCCGGCTCTCGCGCGCCCCAGGCATCCAGCCCATCCAGCGCAGCATGTCCTCGCCGCGTCCGCGACTCTCCGGGCGCACCGCGTTCAGATCGACGGGGGTGCAGTCCAACAGCACGCCGGCCAGCCGCCGGTCGCTGTCCAGATGGATGTGCTGCCCGACCTCCAGCGCGATGACCCCGCCCATGCTGTGGCCGACGAGCACGATGTTCCGCACGCCCGACATCTGCGCGGCGCGGACGACGAGATCGGCGATCACCTTGCTGTCGATGCCCTGATTGTCGTATTTGATCGCCCAGACCACGCCCATCCGCCGCAGCGCGGGCAACGACTCCGCCGTGTCCGAGGCGTTCAGACCGCCCAATCCGACCAGATCGACGACCGCGGTGTCCCAGTTCTCCTGCTGCGCGGGAGTCGCGACGGGGAGCAGCGCGGGCTCGGTCAACGCGAGTCTGGCGCGCTCGGGAGCGACATCGTGCACCCAGTACTGAGTGAACACGGTGAGTACGAGTATCAGCAGTGCGGCGACCCGCAGCAGTGTCAACCTGGTGCGGCGCAACGTCGTCCACCGGTGCCCGAGGCGGGTCTCCCGGAGCCGAGCCTTCCGTCGCGCATCATCCCAGTCGGTGACGGTGGACGGGTGCCGATCGTCCAACGGCGACATCTCTTCACGGTATCGACGGATGCGGAGGCTTGCCACGTGGCCGCCGCCGCGGACCCGGCTCCCCGGAAAAGCCGACTGACCGGTAGAGTTCTGCCGTCATCCCCGGCGGGTGCGGGAATCCGGTGTGAATCCGGAACGGTCGCGCCACTGTGATCGCCACCACGGCGAAAGTCAGACCTCCCCCGCCGAGACACCTCTGGAAGGGCCGCGACTTGCCTGTGGAGCACCACCGATGATCCGTGTCCGGACATCGATCGCCATCCCCGTTCTCGGCGCGCTGCTGGCCGCCGCGATGATCCTCGCCACTGGCTTCGGCGCCGAGACGCTGCCCGTCTCGGCGGTGACAGAGGTGCTGCGACTGCGCCTCGTCGGCGGCACGCCCACCGACCTCGCCCTGGACACCATCGTGTGGCAGCTGCGCGTGCCGAGGACGCTGCTCGCCGCCGTGGTCGGCGCGGGACTGGCCCTGGCAGGCGCCGCGATGCAGACGCTGGTGCGCAACCCGTTGGCCGATCCCTTTCTGCTCGGTGTGTCCTCCGGTGCGGGTGTCGGTGCCGCGGCGGTAATCACCTCCGGGTTGTTCGCGGGCGCGGGCGTGTGGGCGCTGTCCGGCGGCGCGCTGGTCGGTGCGCTGGCGGCGGCCGCGCTTGTCTTCCTCATCGCCGTCGCCCAAGGTGGTCTGACTCCGCTGCGTCTGGTGCTCACCGGCACCGTGCTCGGTTCCGCGTTCGCCGCGCTCAGCAGCTATCTCGTCTTCCGCAGCTCGGATCCCGCTGCCGCGCAATCGGTTCTGTTCTGGCTGCTCGGCAGCCTCGCGGGCGCGGACTGGACGACCCTCGGGCTGCCCCTCGCCGTCGTCCTGGCCTGCGGGTCCGCGCTGGTGGCCGCCGCCGGGTGGCTGGACGCGCTCACGCTCGGCGCGGACACCGCGCTGTCGGTGGGAGTTCCGGTGAAGCAGTTGCGGATCGCGCTGTTCGTTCTGCTCGCCGTGCTGGTCGGCGTGCTCGTGGCGGTCTCGGGCGGCATCGGCTTCGTCGGCCTGGTCGTGCCGCACGCCGCCCGCCTCCTGGTCGGTCCACGCCACCGCGGCCTGCTCCCGGTCTGCGCCCTCTGCGGCGCGCTGTTCCTCGTCGTCGCCGACGCCGCGACCCGTGTCCTGGTGCCGCCCACCGAAATCCCGGTCGGCGTGCTGACCGGATTGATCGGCGCCCCTACATTCCTGCTCCTGCTCGGCCGTCGGCGCTACCGGTTCGGTGACGCGTGAGCGCGGAGGATCGGGGGAATCCCGCTACCGACGGGTGTGCCGACCGCGGCGCACCGGATGACCAGACCGCGTGTCGCGCACCGGTGATGGAAGCAGCGAGGCCGTGTGCGCCGAACTCCCCAAACCGGTACGACCAGACCACGTGCGACGCAACGGCGAACGCATCGGCCCCAGGTGCGCGGGCATCGCGCGGCGGGGGTCGGCCCGCGCAGCACCGAGACGGGGAACCGCCCTCTGCCGCCGCCATGGCTGACAATCGAACACAGTGCGGCACACCGCCGACGTCCCCAGCCAACCCGCACGTGACGTCACGGGACGCGTACGACGAGTCGGCAGCAAGTCCACATGTGGCGGCAGCGGCCGACATCGACTTCGACGCACCCGCAGCAAGTCCGCATGAGACCGCAGCAGCCGGTACCGACTTCGACGCACTCGCCGCGAGTCCACGCGTGACAGCAGCAGCCGGTACCGACCTCGACGCACCCGCAGCAAGTTCGCGTCAGACCGCAGCAGCCGGTACCGACCTCGACATACGCGCGACGAGTCCACGTCGGGCTGCGACGGCCGGTGTCGACGGATCGGCAGGTAGTCCGCGGGCGGGCGCCGACATCGAGGCGGTCGGGTTGACCTGTGCGGTGGGGCGGCGGGAGGTCGTTGTCGACGCTTCGTTCACGATTCGGGCCGGGGAGGTCGTTGGCATCGTCGGTCCCAATGGGAGCGGCAAGACGACGTTGCTGCATGTGCTCGCGGGCGTGCGGCGGCCGAAGGCGGGGCGAGTTCGGGTGGGCGGACGCGCGCTGCACAAGCTATCGCCGCGGGCGCGGGCCAAGACCGTGGCGCTGGTCGCCCAGGACGAACGGCCACCCGCGGATCTTCTCGCGGGCGAAGTGGTGGCGCTGGGACGCACGCCCTACCTACCGCCGTGGGGCGTCGGATCACCACGGGAGCGGCAAGCGATCGAGGAGGCGCTGGCGACGGTCGACCTGGCGGGCTTCGCCGAGCGTCCGGTGCACCGCCTCTCCGGAGGCGAACGGCAACGGGTCCTGTTGGCGCGGGCCCTGGTGCAGGACACGCCGGTGCTGATGCTGGACGAGCCGACCAACCACCTGGACATCACCCATCGGCTGGAGCTACTGGCCTTGGCCCGCACCCTGAACCGCACGGTCGTCATGGCCCTGCACGAGCTCGCGCTGGCCGACCGCTACTGCGACCGAATCATGGTGCTGCACAACGGCCGCACGCATCCGCCAGAGCCGCCCGAGACGGCGCTGCGTCCCGAAGTGGTCGCGTCCGTCTTCGGTGTGCGCGCGACCCGCGTACCGCACCCCGACACCGGCGAAAACCACCTGTTGATCACCCCGCGAGAGGCGACACCATGAAGAACACGTCCCGAATGCTGGCCGCGGCCACGCTGGCGGCGACCTTGGCGGCATGTAGCAACCAAGCCCCCGCCGCGGGCACCCTCACGATCCGCAACTGCGACCAGGAGGTCCGGTTTCCCGCGCCCGCGCAGCGGATGTTCGTCAACGACGGCAACCTCATCTCCATGGCGCTGGCACTCGGCGCGCAGGAGCAGGTGGTGGCCGTCTCCAGTCTCCAGCGCGACGCAGACACGCTTCGCCGCCACTACGGACCGGCGGTCGACGCACTGAAATCCGTTGCCCCCGAATATCCCGCGCGCGAGACGGTGCTCGCCCAGCGCCCGGACGTCATGGTCGCGGGCTGGAGCTACGGCTACGACGAGGCGAAGAACCTCACCCCCGACTCGCTGCGCACGGACGGCGTCGCCGCGTATGTGCTCACCGAAAGCTGCCGCCAGCGCGAGGGCGAACGCCAGCGCGGAATCGTGGAACCTTGGATGGCGCTGCGCGACGATCTCACAAATCTGGGCGCGATCACCGGCCGCGCCGACCGCGCCGCCGAACTCACCGCCGACCTGGATGCCAGGCTCGCCGCCCTGCGTTCCGCACCGCAGCCCGAGCGAAGGCCCACCGTGTTCCTGTTCGACAGCGCCAGCGACACGATCTTCTCCAGCGGCAAATTCGGTGCGCCGCAGGCGATCCTCGACGCCGCGGGCGCGCGCAACATCCTCGACGACGTCGACGACACCTGGACCAGGGTCTCCTGGGAGCGACTGGCGGCCGCCGACCCGGACGCCATCATGTTCGTCGACTACCCGAAGCAGTCGTTCGAGCAGAAGGTGGAGATGCTGCGCACCAAGCCCGGCATCAATCGGCTCCGCGCGGTGACCGAGGGCCGCTTCCTGAACCTGCCGTACGCGCTGTGGACCAGCGGGCCGCTCAACATCGACGCCGCCGAACAAATCCGCAAGCAGCTGGAGCGGTGGAACATGCTGCCGCCCTCCGGGATCGAGCCCCGCGTGGACGACGCGGTGCGCTGATTCAGCCACAGGTCGGTTGCGCCGGTTCGCTCAGTCGAGCGAACCGGTTTCGGCGAGCGTGGCGAGTTTGGCCAGCGCGAGTCGCCAGCCCAGTTCGTTGTCCTCCGGTTTCACCGCGCTGGGCAGGCCCTCGTGGATCGCCACCAGATCCGTGCCGCCGTCGGCCGCGTCGGAAAGGGTGACGGCGACGGTCATCTCGCCGCCCGCGGCCGGATCGTCGCTCTCGAATTCGATGATCTCCACAACCTGTTCGTCGGGGATCAAGGTGACGAAACGCCCTTGATAGGTGTCGGATTGGGCGGTGGTCTTGCCGGTATCGGTCGGGTCGTCGTAGGTGAGGGTGATGCGGAATCGGCCGCCCTCGCGCGGCTCGAATTCGTGGACGTGGCTGGTCATTCCAGTGGGCACCCGCCACCGCGCGACCGCGTCGGCGTCCAGCAGCAGGCCGTAGACGGTCGACCGCGATGCGCGAATGTGCTTGCCGATCCTGGTGCTGGACATGTGCACCACGGTAGTCCGCGACCTCGGCGCGCGATCAGCCTCGATACGGCGAGCCCCCGAAATGCCTCCAGCTACGGTCGGGACCTTCGCGGTTGACGGACATCCGCCGAACGCAAAAAGGCCCCCAACTGATGCTGGGGGCCTTTCGCAATGATGTTCCGGCGGTGTCCTACTCTCCCACACCCTGTCGAGTGCAGTACCATCGGCGCAGGTGGCCTTAGCTTCCGGGT
>NZ_BDAU01000084.1 GCF_001612615.1 Nocardia amikacinitolerans NBRC 108937
GGGCCACCTCTTCAGTGGTCGTATTTCCCGCCATACACCGACCTGGGCTCCCCAGCACATAGTCCACGGCTCGGTAATCCTGCCGGGGACCTCATTCATCGACATGATTCTCGATGCCGTTCGGTCACTCGGATGCAACCGAATCGACGAACTCACCCACCACGTGTTCCTCGCGGTGCCACAGGGCGAACGACTTCAAATACACCTCACGATCGGTGAACCCGACTCCACCGGCTGCCGTACCTTCGCGCTGCACACCCGACCCGAGGACACACCATCGGATGCCGAGTGGACACTGCACGCAACTGGCACTGCGAGCGTGTTCGAATCAGCCCCAACCACTTCGTTCGATGCGACTCTCTGGCCACCAAGTGGCACCCCGTTGGACATCCCCGAGTTCTATGAACGCATCGTCGACGCAGGCTTCGATTACGGTCCGCTTTTCCGCGGTCTGCGCGCAGCGTGGCAGGACGGCACTACCACGTATGCCGAAATTGCCCTCCCTGACGGCACCGATCCTACGGGGTACGGGATCCATCCCGGCCTGCTGGATTCCGCCTTGCAGCCTGCCGCGCTTGTAACGGGAAGTTCGCCGAAGAACGACTCCATACGAGTCCCATTCTCATGGCGAGACGTAACGGTTCACGCTATTGGCACCACCCATGCGCGGATTCGACTGTCGCGTCCCACCGCCGAGACGGTGTCCCTCGATGTCGCCGATCGTCAAGGTGCGCCGGTCGTAACCATCGGCTCCCTGGCGATGCGTCCAGTAAGTGCGGAACAGCTTCAGGCGGCCATACCTGCTACCGCTGACGGTTTGTACCACATCGAATGGACTCAGGCTCCTTCCGTCGCCGGGAACGCTGGTGGTCTCCGTCCTGCTGTATTGGGCGACTCAAAGCTCGCGGTTGAACTGAGTGTGAACGGTAGCGACGTCGCCTCTTTTCCCAACCTTGCGGCGTTGCGGGCGGCTGTCGCAACCGGCAACCCTACCCCGGATATTTTGATCGTCCCGGTTGACGCCGACACGGGTGCCATGCGTAACGCTGACGAACAGCTTCCGCATCTGACACATGACTTGTGCAAAGAAGTTCTTGGCCTTGTGCAGGAACTAGTGGACACTGACGGGCTGGCCGTGCGAGTCGCATTTGTTACTTCAGGTGCCATTGCGACAACCGAGGACGAGGACATCTCCAGCCTAGGCAGCACCGCCATTTGGGGTTTGATCCGTACGGCGCAAACCGAGGAGCCGGGTCGCTTCACGTTGATCGATTCGGATGGCGCACCCTCGTCAGGCCAAGCGCTGCTCAGCGCGCTGTCCCTCTCCGAACCTCAGCTTGCCGTACGCAATGGTGCCATTGTCGTACCACGACTGGTCCGGACGCGAACCACCGCAGAGCCGACCGCGTTGGATCTTCCCGCCGACGGCACTGTCCTCATAACCGGTGCAACTGGGGGACTGGGGGCGCACGTCGCTCGGCATCTCGCCTCCCACTACGGCGTGCGGCACCTATTGTTGACTAGCCGTCGCGGTATCGATTCACCTCAGGCGGCAGAACTGACGGAGGAATTGCAGGAGCGCGGCGTCCAGGTCCACACTGCCATATGTGACCTCTCTGACCGAGCGTCCGTTGCCGAAGTCATAGCATCCGTGTCTCCTGACCATCCGCTTACCGCGGTTATCCACTGCGCCGGAGTCATCGACGACGGAACCATTGCAGGCCTCACTCCACAACGGGTTAGTAGCGTGCTACTACCGAAGGTCGATGCCGCATGGCATCTTCACGATCTGACCCGTCACCTGGACCTTAAAGCGTTTGTCTTGTTCTCATCGGTTGTCGGCGTCCTCGGCTCCGCGGGCCAGGGAAACTACGCTGCCGCTAACAGCTACTTGGATGGAATCGCACAGCACCGTACGCGAAGAAGGTTGGCGGCAACAGCGGTGTCATGGGGTCTGTGGAACACGTCAGGCGGGATGAGTTCGACGCTGACTGACGCAGACAAGGAGCGCTTCGCCCGCAGTGGCATCGTACCGATGTCCCCCGATTTTGCGCTCACGCTGTTCGACCGAGCGATCGCGGCCAATAGAGCACACGTGCTCGCCACGCGACTGAACTCGGTCACACTTGATGCCCGCGCCGAAGAGGATAGTCTTCCGCCCCTGTTCTACAGGCTGACTCGATCTCGTCGCCGTGCGTATAACGCCGAAACACGAGAAGAAGAGCTCGAGATCCGTCGCCAGCTGTCAGGTCGGAGCGAGCAGGAGCAAAAGCGAACCGTTCTCGAGTATCTTCTCCCTCATATTGCAGGCGTCTTGGGGCACGACACGGCAAGCGCTATTGACCCAGCCAGCTCATTCAAGGATCTCGGTTTCGAGTCGCTGAGTGCCGTTGAGCTGCGCAATACAATCAACAAGGCCACTGGACTGCAACTACCAGCCACGTTGCTATTCGACTATCCGACCCCGCTGGCGCTGGCTAATCAAGTGTGGGCCCAGATCGCTGGCGATCTAAGGACGACTGCACCACTGCAACCTGCCCGGAAGACCGGCGCGACACATGTAGCTGA
>NZ_BDAU01000085.1 GCF_001612615.1 Nocardia amikacinitolerans NBRC 108937
CAGAATCTCGTCCACCATCGACTCCTTGGAATCGAAGTGGTGGTAGAGGCTGCCCGATAAGATTCCGGCCGCGTCGGCGATATCGCGCACCGTGGTCGCGCGCAAGCCGCGCTCGGCGAACAGTTCGGCCGCCAGCGCGAGCAGTTCGTTGCGTCGTGCTGATTTCGAGGCGTCAGGTGCGGTCACGAGGGTCATAATACAACCAAGCGTTTGCTTGGTGCTAGTTTGTGTTGCCCCTCCCGCGCTCCTTCGCCGTCGCAACTCGTGCGAGCACCCGTTCGGGGGCGGAGCTCAGTGATCGACCGACACTCCTACGGCAGCGGCGATCAGATCGCGCCGTACTTGTCCGGCAGGGTGAAGCGATGTGGTTCGACGGGCGGCGAGAAGCCGAGTCGGGTGGCGCATCCGCGCAGACCTGATCGCGCCCGAACAAGTGGGATACACAGCCCCGCGACGGGCGATTAGTGACCGAAGTCACCGACTCCGCGCTGTCACACTCACAGCAGCGTCGGTCTCTCACCTGGTGTCGAAAGATTCACTACCCAAGGAGAGTCCTATGGCCGTCATGGAAATGGCACGATTCACGGTCGACCCGTCCGATGCCGAGGCGATGCTCGCCGCGCGACCGGCGATGCTGACCGCACTGCGCGAGCGGTTCGACGGACTGGTGTCGCTGCGGCTGGTCCGTCTCGATGAACACACCTGGATGGATGTGGTGCAATGGCAGGATCGGGCGGCCGCGGACGCGGCGGCCGCGGGCATCGCCGCGGTGCCGGAGTGCGTCGCGGCATTCGCTTTCATCAAGGAGATGGTGTCGATGGAGCACGCGACCGTCGAGTTCGCCGATGCCTGAGGCAGCGGGCCGACCAGACCTCGAGGGTCTGGCCGGCCTAGCCGTCGCCGGGGACCCGGCCGCGCTCGAACAACTATGCCGCCATCTACAGGACCTCGTGTTCCGTCTGTCGCTGCGGTTCACCTCGGATCCCGAGGCCGCGGCCGACGCCACACAGGAGATCCTCATCCTCGTCGTCACCCACCTGTCGGAGTTCGAGGGCCGGTCCAAGCTGACCACTTGGGTGTACTCCATCGCCACTCGCTATCTGCTGCGGACCGCGCGGGGGCCGATCGAACTGAGCGTGGCCGGTCCGGAGCCGTTCGCAGACTGGATCGACCGCAACCTCGCACTCGCTCCGCCCGATCGCTTCGACGAGGCAGAGTTTCGCGTGCTGGCCGGAGAAGTACGCATGGCCTGCACCTATGGCATGCTGCTGGCACTTACCCGTGACCTACGCATCGCCTACCTACTCGGCGATCTCGTCGGACTTCCCGACACCGAGGGCGCCGAAGCGCTCGGGATCACCCGCACCGCGTTCCGGCAGCGACTCGCCCGCGCTCGACGGACCATGCGGACGATCATCGCCGAGCGCTGCGGCCTGATCGATCGTGCCAATCCGTGCCGCTGCGACCGCCAGATCGAATCCAGCATCGACTACAGAATTCTCGACCCGCACGCTCCGGTGTTCAGCGGGCTACCCGGCGCACAACCACCCATTGCGGCAGGCACGCTCGACCAAGCCGCCCAACAGCTCGACGACGCGACGGCCATCGCCGAGGTCTACCGTTCCGATCCTGAATTCAAGGCACCGCAACAAGTTTGGCAAGCCCTGCAACGGGCCTGCCCTGCTCTCACGGGCTGAACCCGAACCCCGTGCCCGCGAACTTCACAGCCAGTAGGCTTCCGTCCG
Organism: Nocardia amikacinitolerans NBRC 108937; assembly: GCF_001612615.1. Classification (GTDB taxonomy): domain Bacteria; phylum Actinomycetota; class Actinomycetes; order Mycobacteriales; family Mycobacteriaceae; genus Nocardia; species Nocardia amikacinitolerans. The sequence continues at coordinate 1,746 of NZ_BDAU01000085.1, forward strand.
GCGGCGCGTATCTGCTGATGCAGGTCGACAGCCCGCTGGCTGCGTTTCCATCCCCGGCTACTCATACAGTCAGCAACGCGGTAGCTGTCGCTATCAGCGTGACGTCCGTGGCCGGGTCGACTCGGTCGGCGATACCGGAGCGAAACAATGCCGCACCCTCGATCAGCATGGTGAAGACGCGGGCGCGTATTCGGCAGATGTCTTCGGGCGCTTCGGGGTTTCGCGCCCGGATGAGGTTTACGACCTGGTCCTGATAGGAACGGTAGAAACGTCGCACCGCTTCGGCCGTCGACTCGTCGCGCCCTGCCAGCGCCCAAATCTCGGTGTATACACGCACAAGGCAGAAGTCGTCCTGCTCTACCAGCAGCATTCGGACCATATCGGCGACCGGCTCGGTCGAATCGGCGGAGGCCAGCAGTGGGGCAAGCCGTTGCAGGGATTGTTCGAGGGTACGGCCCAAGACCGCGGCGATCAGTTCGCCGCGGTTCGGAAAGTAGTACTGCAGGTGGCCCAGCCGTATCTCGGCCGCGGAGGCGACCGCGCGCATGGTCAGCTCTCCATGCCCGAATTCGACGAGTATTCGTTCGGCGACGTCGAGAAGCTCGGCGCGACGTTGCGTTCCTTTACTCGTACGCGGCGGACGGGGGGATTCGATGCTCGGGTCGGTCACGCGGCTACGCCGTTGGTGACGGACTCGATATCCAAAGTGACACCGTGAGCAGCAAGCATGGCGGGCACCTGAGCGGGGAGAGGCGTCTGTTCAGGGAAGGT
>NZ_BDAU01000086.1 GCF_001612615.1 Nocardia amikacinitolerans NBRC 108937
CCGGCTAATCGCTGCCGCGCACCTCGCAGTTGCTGGTTCTGTGGGGGCTGGTGAGCTTCGGATCGCTGCCGCGCGCCTCGCAGTTGCTGGTTCTGTGTGGGCCGGCGGCCGTCGGTTGTTCGCTGCCATGCGCCTCGCGGGAGCTGGTTCTGTGGCGGCTGGTGACCTTTAGTTGTTCGTTGCCATGCGCCTTGCGGTTGCTGGTTCTGTGTGGGCTGGTGGCTGCCGGTTGTTCGCTGCCATGCGCCTTGCGGGAGCTGTTTCTGTGGTGGCTGCCGGTTGATCGTTGCCGTACGTCCCGCCGTGGCTGCTGGTTCGGTGTGGGCTGGTGACCTTCGGCTGATAGCTGCTGTACGCCTCGCGGCTGCTGATTCAGTGTGGGGCTGGTGACCTTCGGCTGAGATCGCTGCCGTACGCCTCTGGCTGCTGGTTCCGTGTGGGGCTCGTGACCACCGGTTGATCGCCGCCGCTGCCATGAATACGCCGCTCGTGGTGCTGTGGCTGTGCGGAATGTGCGCGGGGATTCAACGAGCTGCGGCAGAAATTTCTCGCGCTTGCCGCAGCTAGCGGACTTGGCGTTCGCGCTGGTAGGCGACCTTGTGCGCCGCTGCCCTGGCACCGGGCGGCGGCGCTTTTTTGTGCTTGCACTAGCTAGCAGGCGGTACTTCGGGTTACTGTAATTATCAGTAACACAAAGGAGTGTCCGATGCGTGCACAGCTGCAGACCGCGTTGGGCGAGCTGCCGGGAAAGGCTCGGGGCCTGCTCGACGTACATCGCGCCAATCTCCGGGCGCGCACCTACTCGACCTCGGCGCTGAACCCGCCCACCGTGCCACACGACGTCATCCCGGTGACCGCGCCAGACGGCACGAAGCTGCGGGTGCACGCGTACGGTCCGGTCGACGCTCCCGCCCTCGTGCTCGTGCACGGCTGGACCTGCGCCATCGAGTACTGGAACGCCCAGATCAACGCTTTCGCAGGCGAATACCGGGTGATCGCCTACGACGTGCGCGGACACGGTGAGAGCGAGCGCGGCTCCTCGAAGCTGACCATGGAACTGCTGGCCGACGATCTCGCCGCGGTGCTGAAAGCGGCGCTGCCCGCGGGCCGCAAGGCGGTGCTCGTCGGACACAGCCTCGGCGGCATGACGCTGCAGGCATGGGCCGGGCGCTACCCCGAGGAGGTCACCCGGCGCGCGGAGGCCGTGCTGCTGACCAACACCGCGCCGCATGGTCTGGTCGCCACGACCACCGTGGTGCCGTTCTTCAACCGGCCGCTGCCGTGGAAGCGCACCGGCGTCTCGCTGCCGCACGTCGTCGGCAAGCTCGGCCTGGGAACCCCGATCGTCTTTCCGCCGATCAAGCCCGTCAAATGGGTGTTCGCCCGGCAGATCATGAGCCTGGAATCCACCGGCGACCTGGTGGACTACAGCATGGCCGTGGTTCGCTCCTGCCCCGCGATGGTGCGCGCCGAATTCGGCAAGCTGCTCGCCGTGATGGACCTCGGCGAGTCGGCGAAGAACCTGGTGGTGCCGACCACCATCCTGGCCGGCTCCGCCGACGACATGACGCCGCCGCTGCACTCCGAGATCATCGCCGAGATGCTCGAGTCGGTGGGCAGCCTGGTGCGCTACGAGGTGCTGAACACCGGCCACCTCGGCAACGTCGAGATGTACGAGCGGTTCAACGATGAACTCGCCCGCGTGCTCGACTCCGCGTACGCCCCCGCGCGTACCGAAGCGGTCGGCTGAGCCGACCGCCCGCTGACCCCGACCGGAGCCGACGCTGCCTCCGATCGGGGTTGCGCGCGTTCGGGCCACCAGGTGCCGAGCCGCGCCTCCCGATCGGGATGTTGGCGGATGGCTGGGTGTCCGAGGGGTCTGCCTGTCGTTATGTTCGCCCAATGTTGCAGGGTCCCAGGGGGTGCGGCGCCTGTTGTGTTCGCC
>NZ_BDAU01000087.1 GCF_001612615.1 Nocardia amikacinitolerans NBRC 108937
CGAGGAGTTTCAATGATCGTGTCAAGCCGCAGCGCTGATCGGGGCTGGTGCCTCGATGGCGAAGGTGCGGTTGTCACGTACGAGTGCCCAGATGACGTCGATCAGGCGGCGGGCCAGCGCGATGAGTGCTTGGGTGTGGACTTTGCCCTCGGCTCGTTTCTTTTGGTAGAAGGCGCGGGAAGGGCTGTCTGTGCGGCGGATGCTCGACAGCGCGGCCATGTAGAAGACCTTGCGCATGCCCCGGTGATATCGCTTGGGGCGGTGCAGGTTTCCCTTGACCTTGCCGGAGTCGCGGGGCACCGGCGCCAGTCCGGCGTAGGCGGCCAGCCGTCCCGCGTGGCCGAAGACGGTGTGCAGGTCGCCGCCGGCGTCGGCGAGCAGTTGCGCGCCCAGGATCGGGCCGAATCCGTCGACGCTGGTGATGGCCGCAGCGTGGGGATGGTCGCCGAATCGGTCGGTGAGCTGTTTGTCGAGATCTTTGACCTCGCGGTCGAGATCGAGCAGTTGACGGGCCAGCCGGGCGATCAGGGGCCCGGTGACCGCCTCGCCGGGCAGGGCGATGGTCTGCTCGGCGGCAGCGGCCAGGGCCTTGTCGGTCATGGCGGCGATGCCTTTGGCCCAGGCGCCGTGCTCGAGCAGGTAGGCGCGCACCCCGTCGTGACCGTCGCCCCGCAGGGCGGCCGGGGTCTGGTATCCGGTGAGCAGGATCAACGCCGAGCGGGTGGAGTAGTCGAAAGCGCGTTCCAGCGCGGGGAAGATCGAAGCCAGCATCTCGCGCAGCTGGTTGATGCCACGCACCCAGTCCGTCATCAGGTTCTCGCGGCGCGCGATGAGCACCTTCAGGTCTGTCACGATCTGATCTGGGCTGGTGATCGGTGTCAAATCGGTACGCATGCGGGCGGTTTCAGCGATGGTGCGGGCGTCTTTGGCGTCGGTCTTTCCTTCCCCGGCGAACGCTCCGGCCATGCGGTTGACCAACCGGCCCGGCACGTAGACAACCGGATTCCCGGTGGTCGCCAGCAAAGCCAGCAGCAGCCCCGCCGCCCCGGAGGTCATGTCCACTGCCCAGACCACCTCGACGGCCTTGGCCCGGACCCGGGCGATCAACGCCTCGATCGCGGACTGCCCGTTGACCACTTTCTGGGAGAACACGACCTTGCCCGCCTGATCCACCACACAGGCGTGATGCGCGGCTTTGCCAACATCGATTCCAACCCAAACCTTTTCGCGGACCTTCACCCGGCACGACCTCCCGCACTCACGACACGACCCCGCGGACGACCCTGCCTGCATCTCCATAAACAGCGACTACGCGCACAGATTTCAATCAGCGACCAAGGCGTCCAGCACGACGGGGCGGCCACTCCTAGTAAACCACCCAACGGCAAGAACCGATCAGCCACACCCCGCCGCCCTGGGCATCCAGGGCGTCTGGCCCTGAACACCTACAACCTTATGGAGA
>NZ_BDAU01000088.1 GCF_001612615.1 Nocardia amikacinitolerans NBRC 108937
CTAGTGTGTCGCGCCTGAAATGCGTCCCCTAAGTTGTTAGCCTGTTTTTGTGTCGCATCGTGGGCCTTCTGCTGTTGGGATCGTTGTGTCCGACGCTGAGCGTGTGGAGCTCGCGCGTATGGCGGAATCGTCGGATCGGCGTGAGGCGCAACGAGCTCGGATCGTGCTGGCCTGCGCTGAGGGTATGTCGAATGCCGGTGCGGCGCGGCTGGTCGGTGTCTCGGTGGGGTCGGCGGCGAGGTGGCGCGGGCAGTTCGCCGCCGAGGGCCTGGAAGGGCTGGGTGATCGTGATCGTGGTGGGCGGCCGGTGGCCCAGATTGTGTTGACCGGCGAGGAACGTGAGACGTTGCAGCGGTGGGCGCGTCGAGCGAAGTCGTCGCAGGCGCTCGCGGAACGCTGCCGGATCGTATTGGGTTGTGCGGCAGGAAAATCCAATCAGGATGTGGCAGCCGAGTTGGGTATCACAGCCCAGACGGTGGGTAAGTGGCGGAGGCGTTTCGCGCAGAAACGGCTCGAGGGGCTGTCCGACGAGCCGCGTCCGGGACGGCCCCCGTCGATCCTGCTGGACAAGGTCGAAGAAGTCCTCACGATGACCCTGGAACAGAAGCCGGCAGATGCGACGCATTGGTCGCGGACCTCGATGGCCAAACGAAGTGGCTTGTCGCCGTCGACGATCGGACGGATCTGGAGCAAGTTCGAGCTGAAACCACATGTGGCCGACGGCTTCAAACTCTCGACCGATCCGTTGTTCATGGACAAGGTTGTCGATGTGGTCGGGCTGTATCACAATCCGCCGGAAAAGGCGGTCGTGCTGTGTGTGGACGAGAAGTCCGGGATCCAGGCACTGGACCGCTCGCAACCGGTGCTGCCGATGATGCCTGGCATGCCCGAGCGATACTCCCACGACTACGTCCGCCACGGCGTGACCAGCCTGTTCGCGGCGTTCGACATCGCCGACGGAGCCGTGATCTCCAAGCTGTACTCCCGCCGCCGCGCGGCCGAGTTCAAGAAATTCCTCATCGCGATCGACAAGGCCGTGCCCGCGGAACTGGACGTGCACCTGGTCTGCGACAACTTGTCCACCCACAAGACACCGACGATCAACGCCTGGCTGGCCAAACATCCACGCTTCCATATGCATTTCACCCCGACCGGCTCGTCCTGGCTCAACCAGGTCGAGCGCTGGTTCGGGTTCCTCACCGACCAACTCCTGCGCCGCGGCGTCCACAAAAGCGTTGCAGCGCTGGACAAAGACATCACAGCCTGGATCGAGCAATGGAACGCCGACCCGAAACCATTCGTCTGGCGCAAAACTGCGGAGGAGATCCTCGAATCACTCGCTAAATATCTTCAACGGATTTCAGGTGCAGGACACTAG
>NZ_BDAU01000089.1 GCF_001612615.1 Nocardia amikacinitolerans NBRC 108937
GAATCGCCCCGGGTTCGATGCGCGCCTGGTTATCTGACTCCGGCGGGTTGCTGGGTCAGCTCGGCATAGTAGTCGGCTTCGTACTCGATCGGCGGTTTGCGGCCGAGGCGGTGCATCAAACGGGATTGGTTGAACCAGCAAACCCAGTCGGCGGTGAGGAGTTCGACATCGGCGATCCGGTGCAGCGGGCCACGCCGGAACGGGGAATCTTCACGGACTGCCTCGGTCTTATAGAGCCCGATCGTCGTCTCGGCAAGAGCGTTGTCATAGGCGTCGCCCACTGACCCGATCGAGGGTGTCAATCCTGAAATAGCCAGTGTCTCACCAAATTTCACTGCCGTGTATTGCGACCCGGCATCGGAATGATGGATCGCGTCGGTGACCGGATGACCTTGCCGGGCGCGCAGCGCGACCGCACCACGGATCGCTGATTCCACGAACAAGGTGTGCTTGCTCGATGCGGTTTCCCAGCCCACGATCGTGCCGGCGTAGGCGTCGATGACGAACGCGGTATAGACGAATGCGCCGGTGACCAGTCGGACGTAGGTGAAGTCCGCGACGAACAACATGTTCGGCGCGGGCACCCGGAACTGGCGATCGACAAGGTCCGGTGCGCGCGACGCGGTGGGGTCGGGTTCGGTGGTGCGGACCTTCCTGCGACGCACGACCCCTTTCCATCCGTTGGCGCGCATCAACCGTTCCACCGTGCACCGAGCCACAGGAATACCCTGTCGTTGCAGGTGGGCCCACATTTTCTCGGCGCCGTACAGCGATTCCGGTGCACGTCTGCCGTGTTTGTCGGGTTCGTAGATCCCGGCGAGGATCTCGCTCACCGCGGTGTCCCACATCGCCCGTTTCGACGGCGGCCGTTTCACCCAGGCGTAGAAGGTTCTCGGGGCGATCTTGACGCCGTGCGCGCTGAGCGCACGGCAGATCGGAGCGACCCCGAACCGAGCCCGATGCTCGGCGATGAACCTGCAGATTACCGCTGTCGCGGGTCGCTCTCCCGCGCGAAGAAAGTTGTTGCGGCCTTCAGGATTTCGATCGTCTGTTCCAGCTCGGCGATTTTGCGTTTCTGTTCCCGGATCAGTTTCGCCGACTCCGTCGAGACGCCCTCTGCGGTCCCGGTGTCGACCGCTGTCTGACGGATCCATTTCCGCAGCGTCTCCGGGGTCATCCCCAGCCGAGACGCGACTGCGGTGATCGCGGCCCACTCGCTGTCGTAGTCGTCTCGATGCTCGACGACCAGCCGGACAGCCTTGGCCTTGGTCGCTTCGTCGTACTTCGCTGGCATGGTCTGCTCATCTTCCTCAAGAACGGAGGTGAGCACCAAACCCGGGGTG
>NZ_BDAU01000090.1 GCF_001612615.1 Nocardia amikacinitolerans NBRC 108937
ATTCAAGGGGTGGATGCAACAGTCGATGAGAGTCGAGGTGTTGCGTGGTTCAGCAGGGTCCGGTGCGGTCGTTGCGGTCGGTGCGGAGGGCGTTCTGGGATTTGGTTGGTGCGGGGGTCGGTGTGGGGAAGGCGGGTGTGTGGGTTGGTGTGTCGGAAACGACGGGGCTGCGGTGGTTCGCTGAGACTGGCGGGGTGAAACCGAAGTTCGACGAGCCGAAGGCGGGACCGAGGCGCCGGTTGAGTTTCGCCGAGCGGGAGGAGATCGCGGTGGGGGTGGCCGCGGGGGAATCGATCAATGCGATCGCGCGGCGGCTGGGTCGGTGGCCCTCGACGATTATGCGGGAGATCGCCAAGAACGGGCCGGCGGGTCGTGGCGCCGGACCCAAGGCGCGGTATCGGCGCAAGCATCGTTTCGGTGCCCGCCGCAGCGGTAGTTCCGCGGTGGTGGTGTATCGGGCGAGTTTGGCCCAAGCTCGTTACGAGCAACGTATATGCCGGCCCAAGACCGGCAAACTGGCCGACAATCAGAGATTGAAGCAGAAGGTGCAGGACTGGCTGGACGAGGGTTACAGCCCCGCCCAGGTCGCCCACCGGCTGCCGGTCGAGTTCCCCGACGCCCCGGAGATGCGTGTGTCACACGAGACCATCTACCAGTCGATCTACGTGCAGGGACGTGGCGGACTGCGGCGTGAGATACATACACAGTTACGTACTGGCCGGGCGGTGCGCAGGCCACGCCGCCGCGCCGGGCAGCGGCTGGCCCGGATCCCGGACATGATCACTATCAGTCAGCGCCCGCCCGAGATCGCCGACCGTGCGGTACCGGGGCACTGGGAAGGTGATCTGATCATCGGCAAGGACGGCGCATCGGCGATCGGCACCCTGGTGGAACGGATGACCCGGTTCGTGCTGCTGCTGCACCTGCCCTACGACCACAGCGCACTGGCCGTGCAGGAGGCGATGATCACGAAAATGGCGGCGCTGCCGGCGATCCTGCGTCGAACCCTGACCTGGGACCAAGGCATCGAGATGCGTAACCACGCCCAGATCGCCGCCGCCACCGATCTCGACATCTACTTCTGCGACCCTCACTCACCGTGGCAGCGAGGCACCAACGAGAATACCAATGGCCTTCTGCGTCAATACTTTCCAAAAGGCACTGACCTCTCGGTCTTCCCCGCGGACTACCTGGACTTCATCGCCACCCGCCTCAACAACCGGCCCCGCAAAACACTGAACTGGAAGAAACCCGCCGAAGCCCTCGACGAGCTACTCTCAAACCCGTCCAACCCACCCGGTGTTGCATTGACCGCTTGAATCCACC
>NZ_BDAU01000091.1 GCF_001612615.1 Nocardia amikacinitolerans NBRC 108937
CAAGATGGTGGATTCACGTGGTCGATGCAACAGTGGTTGATTCGGTGAGTATGTCATTGAGGATGTGGGCGGGGGTGCGATAGCCGTGGCGTTTGCGGGGTCGGGTGTTGAGCTGGGCGGCGACGTAGTCGAGGTAGTCGGCGGGGAAGATCGATAGGTCGGTGCCTTTGGGGAAGTATTGGCGCAGAAGGCCGTTGGTGTTTTCGTTGGTGCCGCGCTGCCAGGGCGAGTGCGGGTCGCAGAAGTAGATGTCCAGGCCGGTGGCCATGGCGATGCGGGCGTGCTGGGCCATCTCGCTGCCTTGGTCCCAGGTCAGGGTGCGGCGCAGGAACTCGGGCAGGGTGCTCATCGTGGCGACAGCGGCCTCGGCGACCGATTCGGCGGTGTGATCGGTAGGTAGGTGCAGCAGCATGAGGAACCCGGAGCGGCGTTCGACCAGGGTGCCGATCGCCGAGGCATTGTCTTTGCCGAGGATCAAATCGCCTTCCCAGTGGCCGGGCACCGCACGATCGGCTGCCTCGGCCGGGCGCTGGCTGATGTTGACCATGCCGGGGATGCGGGTGCGGTTGCTGCGCCGTTCGAGGCTGCGGTTGGGTTGGCGTATGGCCCGCCCGGTGCGCAGGCACGAAACCAACTCACGGCGCAGCCCACCGCGGCCTTGCAGATACAACGCCTTGTAGATGGTTTCGTGGGACACCTGCATCTCCGGACGGTCGGGGTGCTCGAGGCGTAGGGCGCCGCTGATCTGGGCGGGACTGTGCTTGGCGTGTAACCGGTCCTGCACAGTCTGACCCAACGCGTCGTTGAGGACCAGCTTGCGTGGCTTGGGTCGCCGCGCCCGCGCCTCGCAGCGGGCTTGAGCCAGACTCGCCCGATACGGCGGTCTGGCCTCCCACCCGCCCCTGCGGGCGCCGAACCGATGGGTGCTGCGGTAGCGGCCGCGTCCGCCTCCGTTGTTGTCGATCTCGCGCATGATCGTCGACGGGTGACGACCCAACCGCCGCGCGATCGACCGGATCGACTCCTTGGCAGCCACACCCACCGCAATCTCCTCCCGCTCGGAGAACGTCAACCGCGACCGCGAGCCGCAGGACTTCGGTTCGGGCAGTAGAGGTTTCACCCCGCCAGCATTCCGGAACCATCGCATACCACTGGTGGCCGAGGCACCCACGGCCACACCCGCCGCCGACGCAGACACACCACCACCAACAACCAAATCCCAGAACGAACGAGTCACCACATTCAACGGCGGCAGCGCCATCGCAACACTCCACAAGGCTCAAAAGAACGGGGTGTTGCATCCACCCCTTGAACCCAAGGATC
>NZ_BDAU01000092.1 GCF_001612615.1 Nocardia amikacinitolerans NBRC 108937
ACCGGCCGGGATCTACGCCGCCGACGCGTTGATGAAGTCCGATGCCGAGGTGAGCATCGACCTGTACGAGCGCATGCCCGCGCCGTTCGGGTTGATCCGCTACGGCGTCGCGCCGGACCATCCGCGGATCAAGGGCATCATCACCGCCCTGCACAAGGTGCTCGACAAGGAGCAGGTGCGCCTGCTCGGCAACATCGACTACGGCACCGACATCACCCTCGACGACCTGCGTCGCTTCTACGACGCGGTGATCTTCTCCACCGGCGCCAACGCCGACCGCGCGCTGCCGATCCCTGGCATCGACCTGGACGGTTCCTACGGCGCGGCGGACTTCGTGTCCTGGTACGACGGGCACCCGGACGTGTCGCGTTCGTGGCCGTTGGACGCGGAGAAGGTCGCGGTGCTCGGTGTCGGCAACGTGGCGCTGGACGTGGCGCGCGTGCTGGCCAAGACCGGTGACGAGCTGCTGCCGACCGAGATCCCGCCGAACGTCTACGAGGGCCTCAAGCAGAACAAGGCCGTCGAGGTGCACGTGTTCGGTCGTCGCGGTCCCGCGCAGGCGAAGTTCACCCCGCTGGAGCTGCGCGAGTTGGATCATTCGCCGACCATCGAGGTCATCGTCGATCCGGAGGACATCGACTACGACGAGGGCTCGGAGGCCGCGCGCCGTCACTCCAAGCAGGTCGACATGGTCGCCAACACCCTCGAGCAGTGGGCCATCCGCGATCAGGGAAACCGCCCGCACAAGCTGTTCCTGCACTTCTTCGAGTCCCCGGCCGAGGTGCTCGGCGACGAGAACGGCAAGGTCGTCGGTCTGCGCACCGAGCGCACCCAGCTCGACGGCACCGGCAACGTCAAGGGCACCGGTGTGTTCAAGGACTGGGACGTGCAGGCGGTCTACCGCGCCGTCGGCTACCTGTCGCAGAACATCAACCAGCTGCCGTTCGACGACCAGGCGGGCACCGTGCCCAACGAGGCGGGCCGCGTCATCGCCGACGAGAACGCCGACGGCCCGGCGCGCTACATGCCCGCCACCTACGTCACCGGTTGGATCAAGCGCGGCCCGGTCGGCCTGATCGGCCACACCAAGGGCGACGCCAACGAGACCATCGCCTGCCTGCTCGACGACGCCCCCGGCTTCGCCCCGGCCGAGAACCCGGATCCGCAGGCCGTGACCGAGTTCCTCGAGGGCAAGGGCATCCCGTTCACCACCTGGGCGGGCTGGTACCGCCTCGACGCGCACGAGCGCGCGCTCGGCGAGCCCGAGGGCCGCGAGCGCGTCAAGGTCGTCGAGCGCGAGGACATGCTCCGCG
>NZ_BDAU01000093.1 GCF_001612615.1 Nocardia amikacinitolerans NBRC 108937
GTCAGCCGCCACCATTTCCACCACCGCGCGGTAATCACAGCCGCCACAAACGCGGACCGACGCGCCGCTTTGGCCGCTCTCACTGCAGGCCGCCCACACCCACAGCTACACACCGGGATCGCTACCACCACCCCCACGCTGGCCATGCTGTTCTCCGGGCAAGGAGCTCAACACCCCCGCATGGGTGTCGAGCTCTATCACGCCTATCCGACATTTGCTGCCGCACTCGATGACGCCTGCGCCGCGTTGGACCCGCACCTGGACAAGCCCCTGCGTGATCTCCTATTCGCCTCCCCCGATTCCGACCACGCCCGACTGCTCAACGACACCCGCTATACCCAACCCGCGCTGTTCGCCCTGCATGTTGCCCTCTATCGGCTGCTCACCAGCGTCGGCCCCATCCCCGCTCACCTTGCCGGACACTCCATCGGGGAACTCGCCGTCGCTCATGTTGCCGCCATCCTCAGCCTCGACGACGCCGCGACCCTGGTCGCCGCTCGTGCACGCCTCATGCACCAGCACGCCGTTCCCGGCGGCGCCATGATCGCCATCGCCGCCACAGCCGACGAAATCACCACTGCACTGCAGTCTTTGGACCCCACCGGTGACCACCTGGCCATCGCCGCGGTCAACAGCCCAACCAACACTGTCATCTCCGGCGAGGCCACACTCGCTCACACCCTGGCCGATCACTTCCGCGGCCAAGGCCGCAAGACCCGCGTACTGACGGTGAGCCACGCATTCCACTCTCCACACATGCGCCCGGTGCTGGACCCGTTCCGCGCTGTCGCCGCCACTCTCACCTACCACTCCCCCACCATCCCCATCGTCTCCACACTCACGGGCACGCTCGCCGATCCGCACCACATCACCACACCGGACTACTGGGTCGACCACATCCACAGCCCTGTCCGCTACCTCGACGCAATCGACACCCTCACCGCCAACCACACCACCACCTACCTCGAACTCGGCCCAGACCCCACACTCACCTCACTGACCACCGATATCCACGCCGACACCACCGCGCCCCAACCCACCATCCTGCCCACCTTGCGCCCCCGGACACCTGAACCCGACAGCCTGCTCACCACTCTCGCGAAACTCCACACCACCGGCCACCCCATCGGCTTCCACCACCTCCGCCCCAACCCCGCACACACCCCACGGACTGAACTCCCGACCTACCCCTTCCAGCACCACTCCTACTGGCTCACCCCCACCCCCTCCACCCACACCACCGTCGGAGCAGGCCTCCGCCCCACCAACCACCCAATACTCACCGCAACCACAGACCTACCCGACGGAA
>NZ_BDAU01000094.1 GCF_001612615.1 Nocardia amikacinitolerans NBRC 108937
GCCGGACGCAATTCGCTGGAAACGCACCGTGGGTGCGCAGCGCCGAGCCTCCGGGCTCGGCGAGAATCTCAACGAGGGAGGGCCACTGCGATGAGCGACGTACGAGAGGCAGCGCCGAGCCTCCGGGCTCGGCGAGAATCTCAACTGGACGATCCGCCAACGCCCTTTGGTGAGCAGGCACCGGAAGCGCCGAGCCTCCGGGCTCGGCGAGAATCTCAACAATCGCAAGATCACTGGCGCGGCGGGGGTTTTGGAGGCAGCGCCGAGCCTCCGGGCTCGGCGAGAATCTCAACCTCGGCGTACTCGACGACCTGCTGCCAGTTCTCGAGCAGCGCCGAGCCTTCGGGCTGGGCGACAATCTCGATGTGATGGCGGTGTCGCGGATCAGACCACGGGATTTGGCAGCGCTGAGCTCCGGCTCTGCCTCGAATCTCAGCTCGAGAAGCGGAAGGTCGCGGAACGCGTGCGTCCTATCCACGGCGCACTCCACACTTCGAACGCGCACCTGTTCAGCTGGATACGGGTTGCATCGTGATACCCGTGCTTCCTGACGGTGCGATCGGCGCCGGTTGGTCGATGCCGGATAGGGGGTGGCTCTCGCCGGTCAGTGTCATGAGTGCCTCTATGACCTCCGGTAGTCCGGCCTTGACGTAGATGAGGGTGGATCGGGATCCGGGGCCGTTGCCGGGTCCGGTATGGCCGGCGTAGGCCCGCGCGACTGCGATACCGAACTCGCGTTCCACGAAGGTCAGGGTGGTGTGGCGGAACCAGTGCGCGGTGACTTGGAGGGCGGCGGCCCAGGGAAGGTGGGCGCGAAGACGCTGGTTGAGGGTGTCGTAGCGACGGCGGCCAATGGCGCGGCCGTTGCGGTAGCGGAACACTCGATCGGTTCGGGTTATGCCGCCTCGATCGTGAATGTGTTGGACGAGGTGCCGCATCAAGGTTGGTGATATCGGTTGCCATCGGAGGGTGCCTCCCTTTTCCCTAAGTCTGACGAGGCAGTGCTCGATGTTGAGGTCGGCTACTCGCAGGCGTAGTGCGCCACCGCGGCGGCATGCGGTCTCGATGTGGAAGCGGACTAGCAGCGCATCGAGTTGGGGATCGTTGCCTGTGGTGGATGCGATGTGTGCGAGTTGGTTGACTTGTTGGGTGGTGAGCGCGTGGCGGGCGCTCGCCAGTTGGCTGGGTTTGCGCACCGCTGCGGCTGGGTTCGTGGAGGGATGAACGAAGCCGTCACGCTCGGCGTGTCGGTAGAGGTGCCGGAGGGCGGAAACGAACATGCGGGCCGCACT
>NZ_BDAU01000095.1 GCF_001612615.1 Nocardia amikacinitolerans NBRC 108937
GAAGGAATCTCAATGACGATGTCAAGCCGCGATCGGGACCCCGTTGACGCTCGGGGGCTTGGGATCGAAGGGCCGGTTGTCGCGCAGCAGGGCCCACAGCACGTCGACCAGGCGCCGGGCCAACGCTAGGAGCGCCTGGGTATGAATGAGCCGCTCGGCGCGTTTGCGCTGATAGAACGTCCGCGACGGTCCCTCGGCCTTGATCGAGGACAGGGCGGCCATGAAGAACACGCGCCGCAGCCGCCGGTTGTAGCGTTTGGGTCGGTGCAGGTTGCCGCTGATCCGGCCGGAGTCGCGTGGCACGGGCACGAGTCCGGCGTAGGAGGCCAGCCGGCCCGGGGTGGTGAACTCGGCCACGGCGTCGCCGCCGGTGTTCACGAGGAACTCGGTGCCCAGATGCGGGCCCATGCCGGGCAGCGACTCGATGATCGCCGCCTGCGGGTGTTCGCGGAAGCGGGTGGTGATCTGCTTGTCGAGGTCTTTGATCTCGCGATCCAGATCGAGCAGTTTGACCGCCAACCGCTTGATCAGCATTGCGGTGGTGGCCTCGCCCGGCACGGCGATGTCCTGGGTCCTGGCCGCAGCGACCGCTTGGGCCGCCATCGCGTCGATGCCTTTGCGCCAGGCTCCGTTCTCGGTGAGATGTGTTGTGACACCGTCGATTCCGGCGTCGCGGATCTCGGCCGGGGTGCACAGTCCGGCGACCAGGATCAGTGGCGAGCGCGTCGAGTAGTCGAACGCGGCCTCCAGCGCGGGGAAGATCGAGGCGAGCATGGCGCGCAGCTGGTTGACCCCGCGCACCCAGTCGCCCATCAGGTCGGTGCGGTAGCTCGAC
>NZ_BDAU01000096.1 GCF_001612615.1 Nocardia amikacinitolerans NBRC 108937
AACTGGGTCAGTTCGGCGACGAGGTCATCCGGTACGGTCACCGGCTGCAGGTCGGTGCGCATGCGGGCGGTGTCGGCGATGACGCGGGCGTCCTTGGCGTCGGTCTTGCCCTCACCGCGGAAGACACCGGTCATGGTCGCCACCACGCGGCCGGGCACATACACCACCGACTCGCCGACGCTCAGCAGGACCGTGATCAGCAGCGCCGACATGGGACTGGTCAGATCGATGGCCCACCGCAACTCGATCCCGGTCCGACGAGCGCGGTCAATCACCGCTTCGATCGCCCGCTGGTCGTTGGCGAGTTTGCCCGACCAGCACACCTTGCCGTTCTCGTCGACCACGCACACGTGATGACTGACCTTGCCGACGTCGATTCCGATCCAAATCCGTTGGCGCAGCGCCACTCTCACACTCCCGTTCACGCAACCGAAGCCCGTGGACAG
>NZ_BDAU01000097.1 GCF_001612615.1 Nocardia amikacinitolerans NBRC 108937
CATTGCCCAGATTCAGCAGCCGACCTTCCGACAGCACGATGATCGACTTGCCCGAATCACCGAAGGTCCACTGATCGACCTGCGGCTTGATGTTCAATCGCGTTGCGCCGGAACGCTCCAGCGCCGCCATGTCGATCTCGTTGTCGAAGTGACCGATGTTGCCGAGGATGGCCTGGTCCTTCATCGCCTTCATGTGCTCGAGGGTGATGATGTCCTTGTTGCCGGTCGAGGTGATCACGATGTCGGCGCCTGCGATCGCCTGCTCGACGGTCACCACGTCGTAGCCGTCCATCAGCGCCTGCAGCGCGTTGATCGGATCGATCTCGGTGACCTGCACCCGAGCGCCCTGTCCCGCAAGCGATTCCGCGCAACCCTTGCCGACATCGCCGTAGCCGCAGATCAACACCTTCTTGCCGCCGATGAGCACATCGGTGCCGCGGTTGATGCCGTCGATGAGCGAGTGGCGGGTGCCGTACTTGTTGTCGAACTTCGACTTGGTCACCGAGTCGTTGACGTTGATCGCCGGGAACACCAACTCGCCAGCGGCGGCGAACTGGTACAGGCGAAGCACGCCGGTGGTGGTCTCCTCGGTGACGCCCTTGACGCTCTCGGCGATCGCGCTCCACTTGCCCTTGTCGGTCTCGAACCGCTCGCGCAGCAGGTTCAAGAAGACCGTGTACTCCGCGGAGTGGTCCTCGTCGGCGGGCGGGACGACACCGGCCTTCTCGAACTGCGCGCCGCGCAGCACGAGCATGGTGGCGTCGCCGCCGTCGTCGAGGATCATGTTGGCCGGCTCACCCGGCCAGGTCAGCATCTGCTCGGCCGCCCACCAGTACTCCTCCAGGGTCTCGCCCTTCCAGGCAAAGACCGGGGTGCCCTTGGGCTCCTCGATCGTGCCGTGCGGACCGACGACCACCGCGGCGGCGGCGTGGTCCTGGGTGGAGAAGATGTTGCACGAGGCCCAACGCACCTGCGCGCCCAGCGCGGTCAGGGTCTCGATCAGCACCGCGGTCTGCACCGTCATGTGCAGCGAGCCGGAGATGCGCGCGCCCTTCAGCGGCAGCACGTCGGCGTACTCGCGGCGCAAAGCCATCAGACCGGGCATCTCGTGCTCGGCCAGACGGATCTCCTTGCGGCCGAACTCGGCCAGCGACAGGTCCGCCACCTTGTAGTCGATGCCATTGCGGACATCGGGGGTCATGGACGTGCGTGCGGGAAGTTCTGAGGTCGTCATCTGCCTCTCCATGGTC
>NZ_BDAU01000098.1 GCF_001612615.1 Nocardia amikacinitolerans NBRC 108937
ACACGAGCTCGACACCCACACCGCGCCGTGGTGATCGGATCAGACCTGCCCGAACTACGCCGCGGACTACAGGCACTGACCCGACACCACAGCGCCCCCAACCTCGTGACCAACACAGCCAGCGACACCGGCCGGATCGCGTTCGTCTTCGGCGGTCAAGGCTCCCAATGGCCAGGCATGGCCGCAGACCTCTACGACAGCTCACCGGTATTCCGGCAACGACTCGACGAGTGCGCACAAGCACTGGACCCCCACATCGACTGGCCACTGATCGACACCCTGCGCGGCGCCGCAGGCACACCATCACTCGACCGAGTCGATGTCGTGCAACCGGCCCTGTTCGCGATGATGATCGCGCTGGCCGAACTCTGGCGAGTCGCCGGAATCACCCCCGACGCGGTCATCGGGCACTCCCAAGGCGAAATAGCCGCCGCGGTCGTCGCCGGCGGACTCAGCCTCGACGACGGCGCCCGCATCGTCGCACTACGCAGCCGCGCCATCGCCACCCTCGGCAGCACCGGAGCCATGGCCGCGATCCCCCTGTCCCACGACCGGGTCGAACACGACATCACCACCTCCGAGCTGAACATCAGCATCGCCGCCATCAACGGCCCCACCGCCACAGTCATCGCCGGCGACGCACACGACATCCACCAACTCGTCGACAACTACCTGACCGCCGACATCCCCGCCCGCATCATCCCAGTCGACTACGCCTCCCACTCCCCGGCAGTCGAAACCCTACGCGAGAACCTGCTCGAACTACTCGCACCCATCACCCCACAAACAGCCCCAATCGCATTCCACTCCACCGTCACCACAACCGCTCTCGACACCGCAACCCTCGACGCCGACTACTGGTACCGCAACCTACGCAACCCCGTCCGCATGCAGGAAACCACCACCACCCTGCTCACCACCGGACACACCACCTTCATCGAAGTCAGCCCCCACCCCATCCTCATCCAATCAATCGAGGCCACCGCCGAAACAACCAACGACACAATCCTGACCCTGCCCACACTCCGCCGCGACCACGGCAACCACCACCAACTACTCACCTCACTCGCCAACGCCGACACCCACGGCCTCCCCATCAACTGGAACACCCTCCACAACACCACCCACACCCAACACACACCACTACCCACCTACCCCTTCCAACACCAAAAATACTGGCT
>NZ_BDAU01000099.1 GCF_001612615.1 Nocardia amikacinitolerans NBRC 108937
CAACAACGCAATCGAGGGAAGCGGGACAAGGCACAACGGAACTGGTCATCCGTTCATTGACCACATAACGCACCTCGCTGGGGCCGACGAGCTCGTGCTCACCGGCGACATATCGATGGATGCGTACCCTTGGCTTTCAGATCACACCGTCGCGCAGATTCCGCTTCTGCCCAGCACTGCTTTCATCGATATCGCTCTTGAAGCTGCCCAGCAAGCAGACCTCGACGGGATCACTGAGCTCGCTATAGAAGCGCCCCTACCGTTGTCGGCCAGCACCGCCTTGCAGGTTCGCCTGGGCGCGCCGGACGACAACGGCGAGCGAGCCATTGCAGTCTATGCTCGTTGCGGGGACGAGCCGTGGAAGCGGCATGCGACCGGCCGCGCTGGATCATGCCTTCCGGATGGTGGCCGCATCCTTCCGTGGCCGTCTCCGGATGCCACACCTATGGAGGTCACCGATCTCTACAAACGGATGGCAGCGATAGGAATGGGCTATGGGCCCTCCTTCCAGGGATTACGGCGCGCATGGCAGGATGGCGACACGATTTGCGCGGAAGTCGCCATCACCGAAGAGATCGCTGACGTCGGTCGACTCGGGTTCACAGTCCATCCCGCGCTCCTCGATGCGGCGCTGCATACCATGGCACTGCATCCCACAACTGCGTATGACGAGCGAACGATCAAACTCCCGTTCACCTTGTCAGGGGTATCGCTATTCAATACCAAGCCGACGGCGCTACGGGTTTGGTTGACGCCGACGAGCGCTGAGACCGTCAGTCTGCACGTGGCAGATAGCTCAGGGCACCCAGTGCTCACCGTCGATGAGCTGAGAATTCGAGCGATCGACGTCGATCGGT
>NZ_BDAU01000100.1 GCF_001612615.1 Nocardia amikacinitolerans NBRC 108937
AGTGTGGCGTCGGGTCGGGTGGCCTACACCTTCGGGTTCGAAGGCCCGGCCATCACCGTCGACACCGCCTGCTCTTCCTCCCTGGTCGCCATCCACCTGGCCGTGAAAGCCCTGCGGTCGGGGGAATGCTCGATGGCATTGGCCGGCGGCGCCACCGTCATGGCCACCCCCGGCATGTTCCTGGAGTTCAGCCGTCAACGCGGTCTGGCCCCCGACGGACGATGCAAATCCTTCGCCGCCGCCGCCGACGGCGTCGCCTGGGGCGAAGGCGTCGGCCTACTGTTACTCGAACGGCTCTCCGACGCCCAGGCCAACGGCCACCACGTCCTAGCACTCATCAACGGCACCGCGGTCAACCAAGACGGCGCCAGCAACGGACTCACCGCACCCAACGGACCAGCCCAACAACGCGTCATCCACGCCGCCCTCGCCGACGCCGGACTCACCCCCACCGACATCGACGCCGTCGAAGCCCACGGCACCGGCACCACCCTCGGCGACCCCATCGAAGCCCAAGCCCTCCTAGCCACCTACGGCCAAAACCGACCCCCCAACCGACCCCTCTACCTGGGCTCACTCAAATCCAACATCGGCCACACCCAAGCCGCCGCCGGCGTCGCCGGCGTCATCAAAATGGTGCAGGCACTCCAACACAACCTGCTCCCCAAAACCCTCCACATCGACACCCCCACCCCACACGTCGACTGGACCACCGGACACATCGAACTCCTCACCGAACCCACCCCCTGGAGCGACACCGACCGCCCCCGCCGCGCCGGCATCTCCTCCTTCGGCATCAGCGGCACCAACGCCCACCTCATCCTCCAAGCCGCACCACCCACA
>NZ_BDAU01000101.1 GCF_001612615.1 Nocardia amikacinitolerans NBRC 108937
AACTCACTACAACAGAGCATGAGTTTTCGCTTACCGGACTCTCACCGTCTACGGTTGGCCGTCCCAGACCAATTCAGCTAACACACACTTTTCTGACTGTTGCTCGCCACGGCAGTGACAAGAAAATGAGCCCCACAACCCCGCATAGACAACGACTGCCGTCTATCACATCTACACGGTTTAGCCTCATCCGCTTTCGCTCGCCACTACTCACGGAATCACTATTGTTTTCTCTTCCTGTGGGTACTGAGATGTTTCACTTCCCCACGTTCCCTCCACACACCCTATATATTCAGATGCGGGTAACACGACATCACTCGTGCTGGGTTTCCCCATTCGGAAATCCTCGGATCTCAGCTCGGTTGACAGCTCCCCGAGGCTTATCGCAGCCTCCTACGTCCTTCATCGGCTCCTGGTGCCAAGGCATCCACCGAACGCTCTTAAACACTTACAAACAAAGATGCTCGCGTCCACTGTGCAGTTCTCAAACAACACACCCACTCAAACCCACACCCCGCACCAGCACCCCAACCCCAAGGGTCGAAGCCGGTATGACAGGAGATCCGAGCGGATCGTCTTTTTGCCTGGAAAGAACGTCTGTTCTTTCAGGACCCAACAGTGTGTCGATATATTCACCGCGATCGAGAACATGGCCTCGACCGGATGCGGTGAAGGTTGTCAGCGTTCCACCCATGAGCTCCCGCCGGAAGACGATTGCTTCCGAAACGGTCTCTGCCACCACACGTTTACCATCCCGACTCTTCGGGTGTGAGTGGAGAAT
>NZ_BDAU01000102.1 GCF_001612615.1 Nocardia amikacinitolerans NBRC 108937
GGTATGAGGTTGTCGAGGAGTGAGGGGAGGGTGGCGTTGGTTTTGTGGGTGCGTAGGGTGGGCAGGTGCAGGGTGAGTGGTGCCAGGATGGGGTGGTTGGTGCTGGTGAGGGCGGTATCGAGGAGCCGCAGTGCGGTGTCGGTGGGCAGTGGGTTGAGTCCGGTGCCGGTGATGCGGGCTTGGTCGACGCTGGTGAGGTTGGCGGTCAGTTCGCTGGTCTGCTGCCAGTAGCCCCAGGTGAGGGACTGGGCGGGCAGTCCGTGGGCGTGGCGGTACTGGGCGAGGGTGTCGAGGAAGGTGTTGGCGGCGGCGTAGTTGGCCTGACCCGGGTTGCCGAGGAGTCCGGCTGCGGAGGAGTAGAGCACGAATGCGGCCAGGGGTAGGTCGGCGGTGAGGCGGTGCAGGTGCCAGGCGGCGTCGATCTTGGGGCGGAGTACCTGGTGTAGGTGGTCGGCGGTGAGGGTGGCGAGGGTGGCGTCGTGGAGTACTGCGGCGGTGTGGAATACGGCGGTCAGGGGGTGTTGGGTGGGGATGTCGCGCAGGAGTTGGGCCACGGCGTCGGGGTCGGCGCAGTCGCAGGCGACGACGGTGGCGGTGGCGCCTAGGTCTGCGAGTTCGGCGATCAGGGCCGCGGCGGTGGGGTGATCGGGGCCGCGGCGGCTGGTCAGCAGTAGGTGTCGGGTGTGGTGGGTGGTGACGAGGTGGCGGGCCAGGATGGCGCCGAGGGTGCCGGTGCCGCCGGTGATCAATACTGTCCCGTCCGGATCCAAGGGGA
>NZ_BDAU01000103.1 GCF_001612615.1 Nocardia amikacinitolerans NBRC 108937
GTGATCCTTCGACTCCAACTCGCGCACTCGGCGATTGGCGTGTTGCAGCTCAACGGTGGCAAGTTTGAGGTAGTCGCGCAGTTCCGCTTCGTTCATTTGGGGGGCTCACTATTCTTCGTATCGGAGCTCAGCTGCCGATTACTTACGGATGCGCAGTTCGGCGTTCAGTGCGTCGAGTAGTTCAGAATCCGTCGCGGCGTCGAGACCGGGTGATGGAGAACTACTGTCTTCCGCGTCGCTGTTGTCGGGCTGACTCAACTTCCTCAACACTCTCCGAAGACGGTCGGCTGCGCGTGTGTAGTAGGGACTGGTCCGGGGAATCGCGAGCAGATCGGTTTCGAGGTTCCCGAGCTGCGCCAACATGGCTGGGCCAAGCTCTGGTGCTGGCGGCGCCAACATGGCAAGTAAGTGTTCGGCCAAGGCGAAGGGCGTCGGGTGGTCGAAGACGATGGTTGTCGGCAGCTGCAGACCAGTGACCTTGTTGAGGCGATTACGGAACTGCAGCGCAGCTAATGAGTCGAACCCGAGCTCTTGAAGTGGTCGGTTCGGTTTCACGTCCGCGCTCGACGCATGATGCAGCTGCTCTGCAATGTGCTTCCGGACCATTTCAAGCAGAAGGCCGTGTCTCTGCTCAGGAATTACTTGCAATAGCTGCTGCGCAAGTGACGGCCGTTGTACCTGCTGGTTTTCTGTGGTT
>NZ_BDAU01000104.1 GCF_001612615.1 Nocardia amikacinitolerans NBRC 108937
GGCGGATTCACGTGGTCGATGCAACAGCTGATTCGGTGAGTATGTCATTGAGGATGTGGGCGGGGGTGCGGAAGCCGTGGCGTTTGCGGGGTCGGGTGTTGAGTTGGGCGGCGACGTAGTCGAGGTAGTCGGCGGGGAAGATCGAGAGGTCGGTGCCTTTGGGGAAGTATTGGCGCAGAAGGCCGTTGGTGTTTTCGTTGCTGCCGCGCTGCCAGGGTGAGTGGGGGTCGCAGAAGTAGATGTCCAGGCCGGTGGCCATGGTGATGCGGGCGTGGTGGGCCATTTCGCTGCCTTGGTCCCAGGTCAGGGTGCGCGCAGGAACCCTGGCAGGGTGTTCATCGTGGCGACGGCGGCATCGGCGACCGATTCGGCGGTGTGATCGGTAGGTAGGTGCAGCAGCATGAGGAATCCGGAGCGGCGTTCGACCAGGGTGCCGATCGCCGAGGCATTGTCTTTGCCGAGGATCAGATCACCTTCCCAATGCCCGGGCACGGCGCGGTCTTCGGCCTCGGCGCGACGTTCGCTGATGTTGACCATGCCGGGGATCCGTCGGCGGCTGCGTCGTTCGAGGCTGCGGTTCGGTTTGCGCATGGCCCGCCCGGTGCGCAGGCACGAAACCAACTCACGGCGCAGCCCACCACGTCCTTGCAGGTAGAGTGCCTGATAGATCGCTTCGTGGGACACCTGCATCTCCGGA
>NZ_BDAU01000105.1 GCF_001612615.1 Nocardia amikacinitolerans NBRC 108937
AGTATGTCATTGAGGATGTGGGCGGGGGTGCGGAAGGCGTGGCGTTTGCGGGGTCGGGTGTTGAGTTGGGCGGCGATGTAGTCGAGGTAGTCGGCGGGGAAGATCGAGAGGTCGGTGCCTTTGGGGAAGTATTGGCGCAGAAGGCCGTTGGTGTTTTCGTTGGTGCCGCGCTGCCAGGGTGAGTGGGGGTCGCAGAAGTAGATGTCCAGGCCGGTGGCCATGGTGATGCGGGCGTGGTGGGCCATTTCGCTGCCTTGGTCCCAGGTCAGGGTGCGGCGCAGGAACCCTGGCAGGGTGTTCATCGTGGCGACGGCGGCATCGGCGACCGATTCGGCGGTGTGATCGGTAGGTAGGTGCAGCAGCATGAGGAATCCGGAGCGGCGTTCGACCAGGGTGCCGATCGCCGAGGCATTGTCTTTGCCGAGGATCAGATCACCTTCCCAATGTCTGGGCACGGCGCGGTCTTCGGCCTCGGCGCGACGTTCGCTGATGTTGACCATGCCGGGGATCCGTCGGCGGCTGCGTCGTTCGAGGCTGCGGTTCGGTTTGCGCATGGCCCGCCCGGTGCGCAGGCACGAGACCAACTCACGGCGCAGCCCACCACGTCCTTGCAGGTAGAGTGCCTGATAGATCGCTTCGTGGGACACCTGCATCTCCGGG
>NZ_BDAU01000106.1 GCF_001612615.1 Nocardia amikacinitolerans NBRC 108937
GGTCCTCCTCCAATTGTTTGATCTGTTGCCGAGCGTCGTGCAAGTCAGCTGTGACGCGTTTCAGGTATTCGAAAAGTCTTGTTTCGTCAGACATTAGTTACGCCCGAGTTCCTTGTCGATGAAGTCGAAGATCTCGTCGGGGGTTGCGCTGCCGATTCTCTCCCTGACCCCGATATCTGTATGGGCGCTGTCGCTGAACAGGGCTGCCAGCGAATTCAGCTTAGAGATTATTGTTGCGCGGTCAACATTGTTCGATGGCGCCTCGTTGATGAGCCGCTCAAGCCGGTCCAACTCGGAAAGCACCGAATTAGGCTGTGAACCTGCTTCGAGCATTTCCTTCAACCGGGAAGTCAGCGCCGCCGCTGTTGGGTGGTCGAAAAGCATGCTCACAGGCAATCGGAGTCCAGTCGCGCGACCCAGTCGGTTGCGTAACTCGACCGCAGTAAGGGAGTCGAATCCAAAGTCCATTAGTGGACGGTGCGGATCAACACTTTCTGTTGAGTCGTGACCGAGGACGGCCCGAATGTGGTCTTTGACGACCTCCGCAAGCAAGGCGTATTTGGCTGCTCCATCCAGACCTTCGAGCCTGTGCAGCATATTTTGAGGATCTGCGGTTTTGCGTGGAGCGGTGGTT
>NZ_BDAU01000107.1 GCF_001612615.1 Nocardia amikacinitolerans NBRC 108937
CAGCCGTGGGGGAGTCGGGCAGTGTGGCACGGGTAAGACGCGGCAGGTGGGCCCGGCCGCGGCGCAAGGCGAGCTGGGGTTGTCCCGTGGCGAGCGCGGAGGCGACAACCGTGCGGGAATCGATGGTGTCGTCGATGTCGATCAGAGTGAAACGGTCGGGGTGTTCTGCCTGTGCGGAGCGGATCAACCCCCATATCGGAGACGCGGCCAGATCGATGATCGTTTCGCTGGCCGTGACCGCGACCGCGCCACGGGTTGTTATCACCAGCCGTGTCTCCGCCAATGCCGCCGTTCCGAGGAACTCCTGGACGACTGTGACCGCACGCGCGCACAGGTCGTGGGCGTTGCTCGGCACCTCGGTCGTGTCGGGCGCGGAGTGAAGTGACAGCAGCGTGTAGTCCGGTGCCGGTTGTCCTTGGTTCACCTCGTCGATCAGGTCGGCAAGTGTCTCACAGGTGCGCGCCGAGGCGCCCGCGGCGGAGAGCTCGGTCGCGATGTCGGGGTTGTCGATCACGACCCAGGATGCTGTGCTCGGCACTGTGGGAGTGGAAGACAGGCGATGCGATACCCAGTCCAGTTCGTACATCGCGCGGGATGCCGGATCCGACTCACCCA
>NZ_BDAU01000108.1 GCF_001612615.1 Nocardia amikacinitolerans NBRC 108937
CGGTCGCGGTGCTCGAGGCGTAGGGCGCCGCTGATCTGGGCGGGGCTGTGCTTGGCGTTCAACCGATCCTGAACAGTTTCGCGCAACGCGTCGTTGAGGGCCAGTTTGCGTGGTTTGGGGCGACGCGCCCGCGTCTCGGACCGGGCCTGGGCCAGACTCGCTCGATACGGCGGTCTGGCCTCCCACCCGCCCCTGCGGGCGCCGAACCGGTGGGTGCTGCGGTAACGGCCGCGTCCGCCTCCGTTGTTGGCGATCTCGCGCATGATCGTCGACGGGTGGCGACCCAACCGCCGCGCGATCGACCGGATCGATTCTTCGGCCGCGACGCCCACCGTGATTTCCTCTCGCTCCGAAAGCGTCAACCGCGACCGCGGGCCGCAGGTCTTCGGTTCGCCCAGTGCAGGTTTCACCCCGCCAGCATCACGGAACCATCGCATCCCACTGGTCGCCGACGCGCCGACCGCCAACCCCGCGGCCGACGCAGACACACCACTACCAACAACCAAATCCCAAAACGAACGAGTCACCGC